>JANQHD010000010.1 GCA_028282805.1 Phycisphaeraceae bacterium
CAAGAGGTTCACCCGGCCCGCCCGCTCGGTCGCATCCTTGCTCATCCCAACAGTGGAGCGCAACAGACACGACCCGTCAAATGGTTTCTACTGAGCAAAGCAAGTTCTAAGAGTAGCTTGGCCGACGACGCCAAACAAGCGCTCGCCGAAGCCCGTGAGTCAGGCGATGCCAAGCAATTACAGAAAGTTCTAATCGACATTGCCGATTGCAAGAGTGATGAGATCAAGGCAGACATGATCGACTACATTAGGCTTTGCCGCGAGATCGCAGAGGTGGCCTTTATTCGTGGCGATATTAATGAATCAAGATCGCGCATTGACGCCATTTTGCGCGTTAATCCCGACGACATCGACGCAATTAATAGGCTTGGTACGATCTGCCTGTTGCAAGGGGAGCTCAAGCAAGCACAGGTAGAATTCAACCGTGTGCTTACCCTTGCTGGCGATAACAAGCTAAATCAGGCTGTCGCTCTTAGCAATTTAGGTTTGATCAGCATGACGCGAGGAGAGCTAGAAGAAGCAGAGCGGTTAATCCGCAAGTCTATAGCAATAAATAAACAATACAAACGGCAGGAAGAGGTGACTGTCCAGTACGTCAATCTGGGGATAATTTATCTCTTGCGTGGAGAATTAGACGAAGCTGAGAAATCTTATCGCAATGCATTGGCTATTGATGAACAATTGGATCGGTATTTAGGTGTAGCCTGTGATTACGGTAATCTTGGAGTCATATACATGAAACGGGGGGGCGCTTGACGAAGCGGAACGTATGTACCAGATAGCGTTATCGATTAACAAGCAACTTGATTATCAAAAAGGGGCAGCTGATCAATATGGCAACTTGGGTTTAATATATTGGAAACGCGGTGTGCTTGATAAAGCAGAACAGATGATTCGCAAGTCTATGGAGATCTATGAGCAACTTAGCCACCGAGAAGGCATAGCTACGCAGCATAGTAATCTTGGCTTTGTTTATGAAGCACACGAAAACTATGATTTTGCGGAAGAAATGTATCGCAAGGCATTAACTATCAACCAAGATCTCGGCAACCAGGAGGGCATGGCTAACCAGTACGGCAGCTTAGGTCAGATATATGGAAAGCAAGGCAATCTGAAGGAAGCGCAGCAAATGTTACAAGAATCACTTGCGATCCATGAGCAACTTGGTAGCCAAGAAGGAATTGCTTGCGCTAGCGGCAATATGGGAATCATAGCAGCGCAGGAAGGAAACCATAATGCCGCACGTAAGTTCTGGACAAAATCACGAGATATATTTACGAAAATCGGAATATCTCATAAAGCCAAGCAATCTCAATCTTGGCTAGATTCATTGCCTAAAGATGATCCCAACACATCTAACGCGTAATAGCGGACCGATCAGAGCGGTCACGCCGGTGCGCCGTGCGCACAGAATGACAATCGGCGATCGCAGCGCGTGAGCGGGGGTGTTTTTGTCGTGCCGTGCGCACGGCGACACTGCGGTGCGCGGTCGCGTGCGCACGCGAGGGGCGCGTTGCGCGCAGGTGGGTCGCACGAACCGCGCGACCCGTGTTTATCGCACGCAATCAAGGGTGGGGCGGCGCGCCGTTTTGAATAGCGCAGGGTCTGTGCGCGACACGGGCGAGCACCGCTTCAGCGGTGCGGGCCTTAACGCTCAAACCCCCACGCCGGTGGTGATGCGCTGCATCGCCTCTTCAACGTTGGCGCGGCTGTTGAACGCGCTGATGCGGAAGTACCCCTCGCCCGCGGCGCCGAAGCCCGAGCCGGGGGTGCCGACGACGTGGGCCTCGCCGAGCAGCTTGTCGAAGAAGTCCCACGAGCTGAGCCCGTCGGGCGTTTTGATCCACACGTACGGCGAGTTGACCCCGCCGTACACGGCGTAACCCGCCTCGGTCAGCGCCTCGCGGATCAGCCGGGCGTTTTCGAGGTAGAACGCGACCAACTCGCCGGTCTGTTGCCGGCCCTCGTCGGTGTACACCGCCGCGGCGCCGCGTTGGATGATGTACGACACACCGTTGAACTTCGTCGACTGACGACGGTTCCACAGGCCGTGCAGCGACACGCCCGTGCCGTTGGCCGCTTTGCGGCTTAGCGACCTGGGCACGACCGTCAACGCGCAGCGCGTGCCGGTGAACCCGGCGTTCTTGCTGAAACTGCGGAACTCGATCGCGCAGTCGCGTGCGCCGTCGACCTCGTAGATCGAGTGTGGGATGTCGGGGTCGGTGATGAAGGCTTCGTAAGCCGCGTCGTACAGAATGATCGAGTCGTGCTGCTTGGCATAAGCGACCCACTGGGCGAGGTATTCGGCCGTGGCGACCGCGCCGGTGGGGTTGTTGGGGTAGCACAGGTAGATCAAATCCACCTTCTGCTCGGGCAGGGGCGCAACAAAATCGTTGTCGGCGGTGACGGGCAGGTAGACCAGGCCCGCGAACTCGCCGGCGTCGTTGGCGGCGCCGGTGTGGCCGGCCATGACGTTGGTGTCGACGTAGACGGGGTACACCGGGTCGGTGACGGCGATGGTGTTGTCGGGGCCGAAGATGTCGAGGATGTTGCCGGTGTCGCACTTCGAGCCGTCGGAGATGAAGACCTCATCGGCGGCGATGTCGCAGCCGCGCGCGGCGTAGTCGTGTGCGGCGATGGCCTCGCGCAAGAAGGCGTAGCCCTGCTCGGGGCCGTAGCCTTTGAAGGTGGCGCGGTCGCCCATCTCGTCGATGGCGTCGTGCATGGCCTTGCGGCAGGCGGCGGGCAGCGGCTCGGTGACGTCGCCGATGCCGAGCTTGATGACCTTCGCGGCGGGGTTGGCTTCGCTGAAGGCGCTCACCCGCCGGGCGATCTCGGGGAAGAGGTAGCCGGCCTTGAGCTTGAGGAAGTTTTCGTTGACCTGCGTCATGGTTTTTATTCCGGGGGCGGTTTGGTTTCGGGTCGCTTATGATAGGGCCAAACTTCAACCATTCCACCCGAGCGGAGGCGAGCGATGGCTAGTAGACGGATTCTGATGATCGTGGGCGACTTCGTCGAAGACTACGAGGCCATGGTGCCCTTCCAGGCGTTGCAGGTGGTGGGCCACACCGTCGACGCGGTCTGCCCCGACAAGTCGGCCGGCCAGAGCGTCCGCACCGCGGTGCACGACTTCGAGGGCGACCAGACGTACAGCGAAAAACCCGGCCACAACTTTGCGCTGAACGCGACGTTCGCCGAGGTCGACCCGGCCAGCTACGACGCGCTGGTGGTGCCGGGCGGCCGTGCGCCGGAGTACCTGCGGCTGGACCAGCGCGTGCTTGACCTCGTGCGACACTTCGTGGAAGCCGACAAACCGATCGCGGCGATCTGCCACGGGTTGCAACTGCTGGCGACCGCCGGTGCGCTCGCCGGCCGATCGGCGACGGCGTACCCGGCGTGCGGGCCCGAGGTCGATGCGTGCGGCGGCGCCTACGTCGAGGTGCCGATCGACTCGGTGCACGTCGACGGCAACCTGGTCACCGCCCCGGCCTGGCCGGCGCACCCGGCGTGGTTGAAGGCGTTTTGCGAGGTGCTGGGCGCGTGAACGACCCCGGCATGCGCGCGTTGATCGAGCGCCGGCTGCCGTTGTACGCCGAGCGCGACGCGGTAAGGCTGTCGCACCACGAGGCGGTGCGCGAGCTGACGGTCGACGATTACGGGGGGTGGGTGCTGTTGACGGATTACGGGGGGCATGGGCGCGATGAACTCGCCCGCGTCGCTGAAGCGACGCTCGCCGGCTTGCGCGAGGCGGGCCGCCCGGCGCGGGGGGCGGTGTGCAAAGCCCGGCCCGACGACCTTTCGAAGCACGCGCAAGACTCACACGTCGAGCTGTTGGCCGGCGGCATGCCGCCCGAGCGTTTCGCGATCACGGAGCGCGGCGTGCGGTTCGAGGTTTCGCTCACCGACGCGGGTTTTGGCACGGGCCTGTTTTTAGACATGGCCGAGGGCCGGCGATGGGTGCGCGACCATGCGCAGGGCAAAACGGTGTTGAACCTGTTCAGCTACACCGGCGCGTTCAGCGTGGCTGCGGCGTTGGGCGGCGCGGCGCGCGTGATCGAGGTCGACACCACGAAGAAGTGGCTCACCTGGGCGCAGCGCAACCAGCAGCTCAACGGCGTCGACGCCGTGCGCCAACGCCGTAACGACGCGGTCAGTTTTTTGCAACGGCAAGACACGGCGAGCTTTGATTTGATCATCAGCGACCCGCCGAGCTTTGCGAACCCGAAAAAGGGCAAGCGGTTTACGATCGAAGAGGGGTACCGGTTGATGACGCCGCATCTGGCACGGGTCTTGCGAAATGGCGGGTGGGCGTTGGCGTGTTGCAACCACGCCCAGACCGACCGCAGGGTTTTTCGCCGATGGCTGCCGCGGGCCCTGACCGTGGTGGATTGGATCGAGCCACCGACGGACTACCCGGGGGCGGATTATATGAAGGTGGCGGCCTTGCACAAACCGCCTAAGGATTAAGCATTTGCCGCACCAAAACGGCAGATTGCACGGTTTTTGTGCACTCGCGTTCATGCCGAGATTTGACCTAAACACCTTCCCGTGCGTGTTTTAGAAACCGCTTGCGGTTCGGCATCCCATTTGTGACAGCAAGGCCGGCGTTCTTCTCATCAACAGGGAACTTGCGCCCATCGCGATCAGGTTTGAAGACCGACAACCAAAGGAGACGCGTGATGACCAGACGCTTGACGTTTGGCCTGGCAGCGGTCGTGCTGTTGGGCCTGGCGGGGCTGACCCTCGCCAACGAAGACCCCACCGCGCCACCGGCCGAGACCGGGCAGGCCGCGCTCGAGGCGGCCGCCGCGCCGACGATCGACACCGGCACCACCGCGTGGATGCTGACCAGCACCGCGCTGGTGCTGCTGATGGTGCCGGGGCTGGCGATGTTCTACGGCGGGCTCGTGCGGACCAAGAACGTGCTCGGCACGATGATGCACTGCTTCGCCGCCATGGCGATCATCGGCGTGATCTGGATGATCTGCGGCTACGCCATGACGTTCGGCTCAACGATCAAGGGCATCATCGGCTGGGACACCGCCAAGCTCTTCCTGCAAGGCTCGGACGGCGACTACTACTACCTCGACGAGGCGAAAACGACCGCGATCCCCGAGCTGGTGTTCGCGATGTTCCAGGGCAAGTTCGCCATCATCACGCCCGCGCTGATCGCCGGCGCGTTCGCCGAGCGCGTGCGCTTCCGCGGCTACTGCGTGTTCATCGCGCTGTGGTCGCTGCTGGTCTACAACCCGCTGGCGCACATCGTGTGGGGCGGCGGCTACCTGACCGGCGAGGCGATCGACTTCGCCGGCGGCACGGTCATCCACATCTCGGCCGGCGTGTCGGGCCTGGTCGCGGCGATCTACCTCGGGGCGCGACGCGGCTACCCGGCGGTCGCCATGCACCCCAGCAACCTCGTGATGACCATGATGGGCGCGGGCCTGCTTTGGGTCGGCTGGTTCGGGTTCAACGCCGGCTCGTCGGTGGCCAGCGGCATGCAGACGGCGCAGGCGTTGACCGTCACGCAGATCGCCGCCGCCGCCGGCGCGGTGACCTGGATGGTCATCGAGGGCATCCGGTACGGCAAAGCCTCGGCGCTGGGCATGGTCTCCGGCATCCTCGCGGGCCTCGTGGCGATCACCCCCGCCGCCGGCGACGTGGTGCCGTGGGGCGCGCTGGTGCTCGGGGCGCTGGCGAGCGTGTTCTGCTTCCTCGCGATCGCGCTGAAAAACAAGCTCGGTTACGACGACACGCTCGACGTGTTCGGCATCCACGGCGTGGCGGGCATCATCGGCGCGATCATGCTGGTGTTCTTCCTCCGCCCCGACGACGGGGAGCCGCGCAGCTGGGCCGACCAGATCTGGCCGCAGTTCGAGGGTGTGCTGGTCAGCTGCGGCATCGCGGTCGTGGTGACGCTGGTCCTCGTGGTGTTGATCGACAAGACGCTCGGCCTGAAGCTGCACGACGACGGCGAGATGGCGGGCCTCGACCACCAACTGCACGGCGAGCACGGCTACGGCCTGCTGAACCCGGAATAAACCAAACGCATCGCGCGACCCAGCGCGAAGGAGATACACACCATGAAACTGGTGACCGCAATCATTCAGCCCGACAAGCTCGACGCCGTGCGCGAGGCGCTGGTCAAGGCCGAGATCTACCGCATCACCGTCAGCCGCTGCGCCGGGCGCGGGCGGGCCGAGGACCTCGAGCTCTACCGCGGCCAGAAGGTCGCGCCGCACCTGCTGCCGAAGACCCGCATCGACATCGCGTGCAACGAGGAGTTCGTGGACGTGGCCGTTAACGCCATCCTCAACGCCGCCCGCCACGGCCACGGCGAGGTCGGCGACGGCAAGATCTTCGTGACCAGCCTCGACAAGTGCATCCGCATCCGCACCGGCGAGGAAGGCGGCGACGCGATCTGAGCACGCCATAACCGTTGCACAAGTTCGTCGGCCGGGCGCCGATGAAATAGAACCCCGGGTCGGGGTCGCCCGTCGTAGGCTCAGCCTGCGGCGGGCACTGTTTTTAAGGGAGTTCGAGGGCATTGTATTTAGCGACGGGCCTTCGGCCCGTTCTCGCCGCGAAGCGGCGACCTCAAAACACCAGCCCCGCCGGTACGATCAGTTCGCCACGATGTTCACCAGCTTGCCCGGCACGACGATGACCTTGCGCACGGTCTTGCCGGCGATGAGCGAGGCGATCTTCTCGTCGGCCAGCGCCGCGGCCTCGACGGCCTTCTGATCCGCGTCGGCGGGCACGGCGACCTTGCCGCGCACCTTGCCCAGCACCTGCACGACGATCTCGACGCTGTCTTCCACCAGGTACCGCTCGTCGCACGCCGGCCAGGGCTCGTAGGCCAGCGAGCCGTCGTGGCCCAACCGCGCCCAAAGCTCCTCGGCGATGTGCGGCGCCAGCGGCGCGAGCATCAGCACGAACGGCTCGGCGATCGCGCGCGGCAACGCGTCGGCCTTGACCAGCGCGTTGTTCATCTCGATCAGGGCCGCGATCGCCGTGTTGAACGACATGCGGTCCATGTCGTCGGTCACGCGGGCGATCGTCTTGTGCAGCAGGCGGAGCAGTTCGTCGCCCGGCGCATCGTCGGTGACAAGAAACTTGTCGGTCTGGTCGTCGACGAAGTTGCGCCAGACGCGCTGCAGGAAGCGGTGGACGCCGATGATGTCGCGCGTCGCCCACGGCTTGGACTGGTCCAGCGGGCCGAGGTACATCTCGTACAGGCGCAGCGTGTCGCAGCCGAACTCGGCGCAAACCTCGTCGGGGCTCACGGCGTTCTTCAACGACTTGCCCATCTTGCCGTACTCTTCCTTGACGGGCACGTCGTGGTGGAAGAAACGCTGGCCCGGCTGGCCCTGCACTTCCGCGGCGGGCTTGCCGTCGGCGTTGACCACTTCCGTGGCGTTCACGGCGATGCCGCGGTCGTCGCGGTAGCAGTAGGCCTGGATGTAGCCCTGGTTGAACAGCCGGCCGAACGGCTCGGGCGTCGACACGTGGCCGAGGTCGAAGAGCACCTTGTGCCAGAAGCGGGCGTAGAGCAGGTGCAGCACCGCGTGCTCGACGCCGCCGACGTACAGGTCGATGCCCCCGGCGTGCGTGCCGCCCGAGGCCTTCTCACTGAGCATCCAGTAACGCTCGGCCTCGGCGCCCACGAAGCGCTCTTCGTTCCGGGGGTCGATAAAGCGCAGGTAGTACCAGCACGAGCCGGCCCACTGCGGCATGGTGTTCAACTCACGGCGGTACTTCTTACCATCGCGTTCGACGATCTGCCATTCGTCGCCGGCCCGGCCGAGTGGCGGCTGCGGCGGCGCCTCGGGGTCGTCGGTCGCGTGCGGCGCGAAGTCGTCCAATTGCGGGTGCTCGACGGGCAGTTCGCTTTCGTCGAGCGCGATGACGCGCCCGGTGGGTTGGCCGGCGGCGTCGAGCTCGTGCAAAACCGGGAACGGCTCGCCCCAGTAGCGCTGCCGGCTGAACAGCCAGTCGCGCAGCTTGTACTGCACCTGCGCCTTGCCGAGTCCCTTGGCTTCGAGCCAGTCGGTGATGGTCTTTTTCGCTTCGGGTGTGGGCAGGCCGTCGAGGGAGACCTCGTCGTTGGCGCTGCGGATGTTGGTGCCCGGGCCGGTGTAGGCGGCGTCGCGGATGTCGACCACGTCGGGCGAGTCGATCACCTGCGTGATGGGCAGGTCGAAGGTGCGCGCGAACTCGTGGTCGCGGGTGTCGTGGGCGGGCACGGCCATGATCGCGCCGGTGCCGTAGCCCATCATCACATAGTCGGCGATCCAGATGGGCACCTCGGCGTTGTTGACCGGGTTGATCGCGAACGCGCCGGTGAACACGCCCGTTTTCGTTTTAGCATCGGCCATGCGGTCGACGTCGGTCTTCGCGGCGGCCGCGGCCTTGTAGCGGTTGACCGGGTCCTTCTGCTGCGGCGTGGTGACGCGGTCGACCAGCGGGTGCTCGGGGGCGAGCACCATGTAGGTCGCGCCGAACAGCGTGTCGGGGCGCGTGGTGAACACGGTGATCGGATCCCCGTTAGCCCCCGGTTTTACCGGGGGGTCCGGGGGGTCCGTGTTGGGATGCCCCCCGGTAAAACCGGGGGCTAACGGGAAATCAACTTGCGCGCCCTCGCTGCGGCCGATCCAGTTGCGTTGCATGAGCTTGGTGGCTTCGGGCCACGACACGGCGTCGAGGTCGCCGGCGAGGCGGTCGGCCATCGCGGTGATGCGCAGCATCCACTGCCGCAGCGGCCGTTTGAACACGGGGTGGTTGCCGCGCTCGCTGCGGCCCTCGTTGGTCACCTCTTCGTTGGCGAGCACCGTGCCCAGCGCCGGGCACCAGTTGACCGGCACCTCGGCGAGGTACGCCAGGCGGCGGTTGGCGAGGTACGCGTCGCGCCCCGCTTCGTCGAGCGACGACCAGTCGACACCGTCGACTTCGCCGGCTTCGAGCTGCGCGACCAGTTGGTCGATCGGTTTGGCTTTGCCGTCGGCGGGGTCGACGTAGCTGTTGAACAGCTGCAAAAAGACCCACTGCGTCCAGCGGTAGTAGTCGGCGTCGGTGGTGGCCAGCTCGCGGTCCCAGTCGTAGGACAGGCCGATGCGTTTGAGCTGGGCGACCATGTTGTCGACGTTCTGTTGCGTGGTGATCGCCGGGTGAACACCGTGCTCGACGGCGAACTGCTCGGCGGGCAGGCCGAAGGCGTCGAAGCCCATGGGGTGCAGCACGTTGAACCCGCGCGTGCGTTTGTATCGGGCGACGATGTCGGTGGCGATGTAGCCGAGCGGGTGGCCGACATGCAGCCCGACGCCCGAGGGGTAGGGGAACATGTCGAGCACGTAGAACTTGGGCTTTGAAGGGTCGAAGTCGGCGTCGCCGGGGTTAGCGGTGCGGAAGGTCTTGTCTTCCGCCCAGCGCCGCTGCCAGCGGGCTTCGACGGCGTGGAAATCGTAACGGAACGCGGTGGTGTCTTCGGTCGCTTTGGTCATGGTGGGCAGATTGTATGCGGTCGGGGCGGTCTGACCAACGGGCGAATCGCGGGTAAAATGCGGTCATGAAAAAGACCTCGGACCTGGAAACAGCGGTCAAACGGATCGGCGGCTACCTGCACAAGGTGGTGCCGGTGCTCGACGACGCGGGCAAGGTCATCAACTACGCCGTGCAACCGTTGATGGTGGAGTTCAAGGCGCGCGACGCGGCGCAGGTGGTGATCGGTTCGTCGATCCTGGCGGTGCCGGTGGCGTTCACGGCCGAGGCGTGGGAGGTGGCCGAGCAGCTGCCGCAGGCGAACATCGCGATGCTGGCGGGTTTGTCGCTGGTGTTCATCGGGGTGTTCGTGTTCTTCAACTTCTACCGCAAGGTGCTGCGGGGCCACGTGTTCGATTTCATCAAGCGCGTGTTCGCGACGTACCTGATCAGCGCCGCGGTGGTGGCGGTGTTGCTGACGATCATCCAGAAAGCGCCGTGGCAGACCGACTGGCTGCTGGCGGTGGACCGGGTGGTGGTCGTCGCGTTTCCCGCATCGATGAGCGCCTCGCTGGCAGATTCGATCAAGTAGCGGCGTCTGTACGCTGACCCATAACCAGGAGGCACCGATGACACGCTTTTTAACCTGCCTGATGTCGCTGGCCCTGTTGGCCTGCACCGCGCACGCGGCGGAGCGGCCGAACCTGATCTTCATCATCGTCGACGACATGGGCTACGCCGACGCCGGCTGCTACGGCTCGACCGCGATCGCCACGCCGAACCTCGACGCGATGGCCAAGCGCGGCATGCGGTTCACCGACGCCTACTCCGGCTGCACGGTCTGCGCCCCGGCGCGCAGCACGCTGATGTCCGGCATGCACATGGGCAAGACCCCCCTGCGCGGCAACACCGGCGGCATCCCCCTGCCCGCCGAGACCGTCACCACCGCCGAGGTGCTCAAGCAAGCCGGCTACGCCACCGGTGGGTTCGGCAAGTGGGGCCTGGGCGACCTCGACACCGAGGGTGCGGCCGAGAAGCAGGGCTTCGATAAGTTCTACGGCTACTACCACCAGATCCACGCCCACCGGTTCTACCCCGACTACGTGATCGACACGGGTAAGAAAGTGGCGCTGCCCGGCAACAAGGATTTTTACAAGCACAACAAGCACGCCGGCGGCCAGCCCGACGAAGACCACGGCCACAAGCGGCAGTACACGCACGACCTGGTCAAGCGGGAGATGTTCGACTGGATCCGCGCGCACAAGGATCGGCCGTTCTTCTGTTACGCGCCGTGGACCCCGCCGCACGCCGAGTACCGCCTGCCGGCCAGCGACCCGGCGTGGCAGATGTACGCCGACAAGCCGTGGAGCATCAACGCCAGGGTTCACGCGGCGTTCGTCAGCCAGGTCGACCGCCACGTCGGCGAGCTGTACGCGCTGCTCGACGAGTTGGGCATCGCGGAGAACACGGTCGTGATGTTCTGCTCGGACAACGGCGCGTCGAACCGGTTCGAGGGCGAGCTGGATTCCAGCGGTGTGTTCAAGGGGCGCAAGCGGGCGATGTACGAGGGCGGGCTGCGCGTGCCGTGGATCGTGACCTGGCCGGGCAAAGTCGAGGCGGGCGCGGTCAGCGACCTGCCGATCTACTTCCCCGACGTGATGCCCACGCTTGCGGCGATGGCCGGCGGCTCGGCGCACGTGCCGGGTGGCATCGACGGCATCGACTTCGGCCCCGAGCTGGTCGGCCAGACGATGACCGGCCAGCGCGAGCGCGCGCTGTACTGGGAATGGCCCGCTTACGACTGGGGCAAGCGCAAGTACACCGGCGAGATGATGCAGGGCCTGCGGCGCGGCAAGTGGAAGATCGCACGCCACAGCAACAGCGACCCGTGGGAGTTGTACGACCTGTCGCAGGACCTCGGCGAGAACAACAACCTCGCGGCCAAGCACCCGCAACTGGTCAAGGAACTCGACGCGCTGACAAAAAGCATGCGGACCGAGATGCCCCCGCAGCGCGAGCCGGAGATGCCCAAGGGCAAGCGGTTTCGGTGAATTGGTCAACGGGTCAATCAGATTGTATTCGGTCAACCCGGCCCGCTGAAGCGGGCCTCGCCGTTTGACTGACTGACCGATCGACCGATTGACTGCGACTCAGTTCGCCTCGGCGGCGGCGGCGCGTTTCGCGGCCAGGTCCTTGAGGAACTGCTTGGCCTCGCCCACGAGGTAGAAGCTGCCGGTCACACAGATCAGGTCCTCCCGGCTGACGGCGCGGGCGGCGAGGTTGAGCGCCTCTTCCAGGTTCGGTGCCAGCTGCGCCATCTTCTCCGAGACCTCGCCGAACTCCGACAGCAGGTCCTCCGGCTCGACGGCGCGCGGGTTCTTCTTGGCGCGGGTGAAGATGATCTTGTCGGCGCCGAGGTTCACCTGCTCGAGCATGCCCCGCACGTCCTTGTCCTGGGCGCAGCCGAACACCATCACCAGCGAATCGTAGGGGATGTGCGCGCCGATGGCCTTGATCAGCGCGGTCATCGACGCGGCGTTGTGGGCGCCGTCCAACAAGATGCGTGGCTCGGGCCAGGCCAGTTCCATCCGGCCCTCGATGGCGGTCTCGGCCAGGCCCTCGATGATCTTCGCGTCGGGCGCTTCGAAGCCGACGCCGCGGAGCTTGTCGAGGATGGCGATGGCCAGGCCGCAGTTGAGCGCCTGGTGCTCGCCCTTGAGGGGCACGGGCAGGTGCTCGTAGTGCGCGATGGGCGTGGTCATGCAGACGCGCGTGTGCGGGCCGAGGTCGCGCGAGGCCTCGAAGCGGTAGGAGAACTCGATGTCCTGCCCGGCGAACTGCAACGGTGCGCCGACTTCCTCGGCCACCTCGCGCATGGCGGCGGTGACCTCGTCGGTCTGCTGCACGGTGATCGCCGGCACGTTTTCCTTGAAGATGCCCGCCTTCTCGCGCGCGATGGTGGGCAGGTCCTTGCCGAGGATGTCGGCGTGGTCGTAGCTGATCTGCGTGACGCCGCAGACGAGCGGCTCGAAGACGTTGGTCGCGTCGAGCCGGCCGCCCAGGCCCGTTTCGAGCACGGCGATGTCCACGGCCTGCTCGGCGAAGTACACCGCCGCGGCCGCGGTCATGATCTCGAAGAAGCTCGGCCGATCCGACACCCGCCAGCGTTTGGTCTTGTCGGCGACGGTCTTGAGGATGTGGGTCAGGTCGGTCTGGCCGATCATCTCGCCGTTGACCTTGATGCGTTCGCGCAGGTCGACCAGGTGCGGCGAGGAGTACAGGCCCACGGTGTACCCGCTGGCGCGGAGCATGCTCTCGAGCATGGCGCAGGTCGAGCCCTTGCCCTTAGACCCGGCGATGTGCACGATCTTCAACTGCTCCTGCGGGTTGCCCATGGCCCGCAGCAGCTTGCGCATGCGATCGAGGTCGAAGGTGGTCTTGTTGTAGTGGACCTTGCGCATCCGCTCGTGGTCGGTGTGGCTGAAGAGCCAGCGGAGAGCGGTGTTGTAAGTTGTTATTTTTATGGAAGATGCGCTCGACGCGCCCCGACTGCGGCTGGTGGTGGTGCGTTTTTTCTTGCTGGTCGTCGGGCGTTTGCGTGTCGTGGGGGACATCGTGGTTCCTGCTAGGGGGTGGACAAGGCCGGGCGGGGTCGGACGAACGGGCTATTGTAGAAAAAACGCCATCCGGTGTCAAATATCCAGCTATAAACTATTGCCGAAAAACAACTTGCGCCAAGAACCGCCGTTTTTTGCTCAAATTGCTCAAACCCGCCGTCGATGGCTATACTCTCCGGTCTTTGCAGGAGCTTGCACGATGAGCACGACGATCCGCGGCAAGGCCTACGTGTTGGGCGATGACATCGACACCGACCAGATCATCCCCGCCCAGTACCTGATGTATAACCCGGCCGACCCCGAAGAACGCAAGTATTTCGGTATGTATGCCAACGTGGGCGTGCCCGCCGGCCAGCGCGGCCTGCCCGACGGCGACATCCCGTTCGTGCCCGAGGGCGAGTTTAACAGCGAATACACCATCGTCATCGGCGGCAAGAACTTCGGCTGCGGCTCGTCGCGCGAACACGCCCCGCTCGCTTTGGCCGAGGCCGGCGCCAAGGCCGTGGTCGCCGAGTTTTACGCCCGCATCTTCTTCCGCAACTGCGTCAACGGCGGGTACCTGGTGCCCTGCGAAGCGACCCAACGCCTCGTTGAAGAAATCGCCACCGGCGATGACTGCGAGATCGACGTCGAAGCCAACACGCTGACCAACCACACGCAGGGCAAGGCGTACGAGCTCGCCCCGCTCGGCGACGTCAAGCCGATCATCGACGCCGGCGGCGTGTTCGACTACGCCAAGCAGCAGGGCATGATCTGACCGCCGCGGTTTCATCGAAATCACGCCAACGCCACCGGCCGCTGAAAACTTCGTTTCAGCGGCCGTCTTTACTGGTAAACCCGGTCTGCGGACCAAGGAGGCCACGGGATGCGGTATGGCATGGCGGTAGGCGTGTTGCTGATCGCGGCAACGGCACTGGACGCACAGACGACCGTTTTCGAGGAAGCACTCGCCGGGCAACCCAGCGCGGCGTGGTCGAACCGAACGGTCGAAAAAACCCCCGCTAATGGCGAGCCGATGCTCGGCCGCTTCGGCAAGCAGCGCGTGACGCTGTCGCTCAAAACGCTGCCCGACCACGCGTGGGTGCGGGTGCGGTTCGACCTGCACATCTGCGGCAGCTGGGACGGCGACTCGCCCGAATGGGGCCCCGACGGTTTCAAGCTCACCACCGGCGACGAGCGGACGCTGATCGACACCACGTTCTCGAACGGGTGGGCGAACGCGTTTACCCAGGGCAAGGGCCAGTCGTGGCCGGGCGTGATCGGCGTGCACCGCTCGAAGCCGCGCGCCGGGGCGAAAGAGCGCAACACACTGGGCTACCGCCACGGCAAGCAGGCGGCCGACTCGACCTACGCGATCGACGTGTTGTTGCCGCACACCGGCGATGCGCTCGCGTTGCACTTCGACGGGGCGCCCGACGAAGCGATCGGCAAAGAGTTCTGGGGCTTGTCGAACGTGCGGGTCACGACCCACGCCCAGCCGCCCGCGGGGGCCGACGCGGACCTGGACAAGGCGTGGGCGGCGCTGCGCGCGGACGACCCGACCAAGGCCGTGCGGCAAGCGGTGGCGGCGAACGAGCGGTTTGTCGAACACGTCGAGGCCGCGATCGCCCGCGGCGAGCTGACCCGCCCCATCGCCCTGCCCAAGCCCGAGCCGCACACCGTCACGATCATGCGCGACGAGAGTGACGAGGGTCACTTCAACCTGCTGTGCGGCAAGGAGCAGCGCCAGGCGCACATGACGGCGCACGTGCTGCAAGTCATCGGCACCGACCGCGCCCGCGCGGCGCTGAAACGGATCGAGCAGCTCAACGCCGGCGAACAAGACCGGCTGCGCACGCTGACCGTGAGCGTGATCGACAAGCAAAGCAAGCAGCCGATGCCGGGCGTGAAGGTCAGCTTCCGCGGCGGTTGTTACAACTACAGCCCCACCACCACCGACACCGAAGGCAAGGCAACCCTGCGCATCGTCGGCCCCCTGCCGGCGTACCTCGGCAGCGTCTGCAAGGCCAAGGGCAAGATCGACATGCGGGTGCACTGGTTGAAGATCACCGAAGACGACCCGCTGCCCGAATCGTTTACCTACGAGATGGCCGACGGCGCCGAGATCGGCGGGCGCGTGATCAACGAAGACGACCAACCCGTCGCGGGCGCACAGGTCGCCGTGCACCTATCGATCACGCGGCAAGAACCGGCCAACGGCGTGGCATACCCGGACGTGAGCGAGCTGAAAACCAAGACCGACCGCGACGGGCGCTGGGCGGTGAGCAAGGCGCCGGCCGGGTTCACCCGCGCCTCGCTCAAGCTGAGCCACAAGCGTTACATCAACGACACCAGGTTCGGCGAATCGGGCACGCACACGCCGCAAGCCCTGCGCGAGAAGACCGCCGTGTCGGTGATGAAGCGCGGATTGACGCTGGCCGGCCGCGTGCTCGACGCCGACGGCAAACCCGTCGCGGGCGCCGAGGTCAAGCAAGGCCCCGACCGCTGGGGCACGGACTACCCCACGGCCACGGCGGGTCGCGACGGACGGTTCGTGTTTGAAAACACCCGGCCCGGCCCGGTGGTGCTGACCGTTCAAGCGGCGGGCCACGCGCCCGACCTCAAGCGGCTCACCGTGTCGGCCGAGAGCGAGCCGGTCGAGTTCAAGCTTGAGAAGCCGAGCACGATCCGCATCCGCCTGATCGACGAAGCGGGCGAGCCGATCAGCGGCGCGACCATCGTCGCCGACACGTGGCGCGGGTTCCGGTCGATCGAATGGCGGGCAGAGACCGATCCCGCCGGCGAAGCCGAATGGACCGGCGCGCCGAGCGACGAGGTGGCGTACGACATCGTGGCCAAAGATCGGATGTCGGTGCGGAACCAGTCGTTGGCCGCGGGCGGCGACGAGCCCGTGGTGATCACCATGCGGCCCCTGCTGAAGATCGCCGGCACGGTGGTCGACGCGGAGACGGGCGAGGCGGTCGACAAGTTCAAGGTCGTGCCGGGCATCGACTGGGACGAGGCGCGACCGACCCACTGGGAATACCACGCCGGTCAGGAGCACCGCGCAGGCACGTTCGAGACGACGTTCAGCTACCCGCGGTTCGGGCACCGCGTGCGCATCGACGCCGACGGTTACGCGCCGTTCGTCAGCGAGCGGTTCACCGGCGAGGGCGGCGGGCAGAAGATCGCCGTCAAGCTGCGAGCGGCGCCCAACATCGAGGGCGTCGTCGTCGACGCCAAGGGCCAGCCGGTCGAGGGCGTGGAGGTGTACGTCGCGACCGCGGCGCAGTTCCCGCACATACAAAACGGCAAGTGCCAGCGGCACACCCGCATGCCGATGTCGAAGACGGACGCGTCGGGGCGTTACGCGCTGCCGCCGCAGATCGACGCGTTCATATTGGTGGCTGTGCACGAGCAAGCGGGGTACGCGACGGCGCCCGCAGACGAACTCGGCGAGGACGGCCGCATCGAACTGCTGCCGTGGGCGACCGTCCGCGGTGTGGTAAAGGTCGGCAAGAAACCAGTGCCCAACGCGCGGGTCACGTACTCGCGCAACGATGCGCCCGAGAGCGAAGAGCCCCGCGCTTACTTTCACAACTCGGCGAGCACCGATGAAAACGGGCGGTACGTGTTCAACCACGTCCCCGCGGGCAAGGGCCGGGTCAGCCGCATGATGCAGACCGGGCCGGGCATGTACTCGACGACGGGCGGCGAGCCGTGCGATGCCAAGCCCGGCGAATCGCTGACCGTCAACCTCGGCGGCAAGGGTCGGCCCATCACCGGCCGGCTGGTCGCGCCGCGGGGTGTCGAGGTGCACGGCTTCGCCCACAGCATGTGCTGGGTCCGTGAGAAGCACGAGCAGGAACCACCGCCCGTGCCCGTCGCCCCGGACGGCGCCGAGCAGATGACGCAGGAAGAGTGGATGCAGAGCGAAGCGGGCAAGGCGTGGCTCAAAGGGATGCGGGAAAAACTGGCGAACCTGCGCAGTTACAACTTCCGTGCCGATAGCGACGGCAAGTTCACCATACCGGACGTGGAGCCGGGCGAATACGAGGTCAGCGTGTACATCTACGCGCCGCCCAAGTCGAACTTCGGCGGCTTCGACACGATGCTCGCCATGGCGAATCAGAAGTTCACGGTCGGCCCGATCGCGGGGGGCGCGAGCGACGAGCCGATGGACATCGGCGAGGTCGGGCTGGCCGGCACGGTGCCGCCCGGCGTCGGCGACTACGCGCCACCGTTGGAGGTAAAGACGTTCGACGGCAAGACCGTGAAGCTGCGCGACCACGAGGGCAAGCACGTGCTGCTGGTGTTCTGGGCGACGTGGAGCGAGCAGTGCCTCGACCAGACGCCGCACCTGAAGCGCGTCTACGAGAAGTTCGGCGAGCACGAGAAGTTCGCCATGATATCGCTCAACCTCGACGACGAGCCGGAGCCCGCCCGCAAGCACATCGCGGAGAACAAGCTGGCCTGGCCGCAGGGTTCGCTCGGGCCGTGGGACGAGACGCGGGTGCCCGGCCAGTTCTCGGTGCAGGGCGTGCCGCACATCGTGCTCATCGACGGCGAGGGCAAGATCGTGGCTACGGACCTGCAAGTTGCGAAGCTTGAAGAGACGATCGCCGCGGCGCTGGGCGAGAGGCCGTAACCCTCGCGGGCTTTGGAAAGGGACAAGCCCCGCCGCACGGTGTGCGGCGGGGCTATTTCGTGCTACGGCGTGGGCTTGAGCGCGTCGGCCGAGCGGAGCTGGTCGACCTCGGCGCGGATGAGCCAGTCGCCGTTGCTGAAGCCGCGCGACCGGCCGCCCGGCAGGCCGAAGCGCGACCGGCCCGAGCCGGCGGTGTCGAAGAACACGAACACGCCCTTGGTGCCGGTCGGGTTGAAGTCGACACAGACGCGGAACTTGGCCGGCACCTCGGTCGGCTCGATGGGCAGGTCGACCCAGCGCGCCGCGCCGCGTTGGAAGCTGGCGTAGGGGAACGCGAACTCGCGGATCGCCTTGCCCTGCTCGTCGCACAGCGTGACGCGGAAGTCGTCGGCGGGCGGGCGCGGCGAACCGTAACGCGCCCCGTGGATGCGCACCTTCGTCAGGTACCAGCCCACGCCCGGCGAGTCGAAGGCCACGACGTGACCGCTGCCCGCCATCGAGCGCTTGCCGGTCGGCTTGCCGTCGTCGTGCGAAAGTTGCCGGGGTTGCTTCATCATCGCCGCGGGCTTGGCGGTGCGGGCGTCGAACTCGCTCGACGGGCGTTTGACGACAAGCACGGGCTCGGCGCGGTTCCACCAGGCGGCGACCTTCTCGTCGGGGTGGCGCTCGACGAGCGTGGCGCGCAACGCCGCGCCGGGGTCGGCTAAATCGATCTTCGTTTCTTGCCACGCCTTGAACAGGCCGGGCACCCGCTCTTTGCCGATCAGCGTGACCAATTGCTGCCACAGCGCCGCGCCTTCGACGGTGCTGCCGGGCCGGGGTCGGCCGTCGTTTTGCAACTGCTTGTTCAAACGTTGGGTGCCGTCGGCGCGGTAGTCGTACGGGTCGCACCAGCCCTTGTCGCCGAGCTTTGCGTGCACGGCGTCGACCAGGTGCGAGCCGAGGTAGTGGGCCCAACCCTCGGCCGCGGCGCTGCTGAGCCAGCGGCGCTCGGTGATCGGGCGGTACATCGCGAGGTGGCCAACCTCGTGGCACAGGCCGTACACGTGGTAGGCGCCGGTGACCTCGGGGCGGCGCAGGTCATCGGGCCGGCGCAGCTGGAGCGTGATGCGGTCGTGGCCGTCGGTGAACAGACGCACGTGTTTCAGCTCAGGGTCGGCGGTCACGGTGACGGTCACGGTTTTGGGCATGTCAAAACCGTATTGATCGATCGCCGCCTGCCGTGCGGCTTCGACGACGCGCCCGATCGCCTCGGCCTGCACCTGTTCGATGCCCTGGTAACTGACCGCGACGTGGTCCGACCGCCACACGGCGGGCTCGGCCGACACGTGAGTTGCAAACAAGAGAACGGCTGCTGTCGCGATCACGGTTCGATACGCCGGCATATCGGGCTCCTTCGCTGAAGGTTCAAGGCGGCCAATCGATATGACGCCGGGCGTCTGTCGTTTTCAAAAGAAAACAAGCGGGCTACAGCGGCGGGCGGTGCCAGCGATTAGAATCACGGGGATGAGCGGCGAGAAGACCCACGACCAACACACCGTGGCGATCGTCGGCGCCGGGCCGGTGGGCCTGGAACTGGCGGTGGCATTGAAGCGGGCGGGCATCGACTACGTGCAGTTCGACAAGGGCACGGTCGGGCAGACCATGTTCTGGTGGCCGCCGCAGACGCAGTGGTTCAGCTCGAACGAGCGCATCGCGATCGCCGGCGTGCCACTGCTGACCACCGACCAGCGCAAGGCCACGCGCGAGGAGTACCTGGCGTACCTGCGCACCGTGGCGAGGACGTTCGACCTGAAGGTTCGCACGCACGAGCCGGTCACCGACGTCGAACGCGACGGCGAGGGGTTCGTCATCACCTCGAAGCACGGGCAACGGACGCACACCTGCCGGGCGCGGAAGCTGGTGCTGGCGGTGGGCGACACGGAGATGCCCAAGCGGCTAAACATACCCGGCGAGGACCTGGCGCACGTGACGCACGTGCTCGAAGAGCCGCACAAGTATTTTCAGCGCCGGCTGCTGATCGTCGGCGGCAAGAACAGCGCGGTCGAGGCGGCGCTGCGGTGCTGGCACGCGGGCGTCGAGGTGACGCTGGCCTGCCGCGCCGACGGCATCGACGCCAAGCACGTGAAGTACTGGCTGCGGCCCGAGCTGATCGGCCGGATCAAACGCGGCGAGATCGCCGCACACTTCGGCGTCGAGCCCGTCGAGATCACGCCCACCCACGCGGTCATGCGCCACGTCAAGACCGACGCGCGGTTCAACCTCGACACCGACTTCGTGCTGCTGGCCACGGGGTTCGTGGCGGACATGTCGCTGCTGCGCCGGTTGGGTGTCGAGCTGTTGGGCGACAACGAGCTACCCACGTTTGATGAGGACACGATGGAGACGAACGTGCCCGGCGTGTACGTCGCCGGCACCGCGACCGCCGGCACGCAGAACCGCTACACGGTGTTCTTGGAGAACTGTCACATCCACACGGACCGGATCGTGCACCACCTGCTGGGCAAGGCGCCCCCGACAACGCCGGAAGACCGGCAGATGCCGGAGACGTGAATCGCGAAAGCGTTAACTGGTCGATCAGGTTGTATTCGGCCAACCCGGCCCGCTGAAGCGGGCCTCGCCATCTGACTGATTGACCGATTGACTACCCAAAAACCCCGCGTCCGTGCGGGGTTTTTTCGGAGCATCACCAGCTTCGGGCTTGGTGGTGGTTTGGGCGGATCAGGTATCGCGGGTCAGGCGGCCTTGCCCTGGCGGCGGCGGCGGCCGACGGTGCGCTGGTCGGAGGCCATGCGACGCTGCGGGTGGTCGTTGATCATGGCGATCAGCTCGGTCGGGCTCTTGGCCCACAGGTCGGCGCCGATCTCTTCGGCCAGGCCTTCGGCCCGGTTGAACACGCCGCCGCCAACGACGACTTGGAGGTTCGGGCAGACGCCCATGTCGTGCAACTGGTCGATGAGCAGGCGGATGTGCGGCAGGTCCTGCGGCGTGGACGAGAAGACGACTAGCACATGCGGTTCGGTCTCGCTGAGCGTGGAGACGATCTCGTCGTTGGCCACGCCGCCCCCGGCGAACGTCACGTGGTAGCCGCCGGCCTCGAGGATGTCGCACGCCATCTGGCCGGCGAGTTCGTTGGGTTCGTTGGGGCCGCACAGGAAGAGGATGGATCGGCCGTTGGGTTCCTGCTGGGGCAGACGCATCTGCATCTGGTCGGCAAGCATGCGCAGCAACCGGGTGGCGCAGTTGTGGGCCAGCACGGACAGCTGGTCGTTGCGGAACATCTTTTCGATCTGTTCGAGCGTGGGCCAGAACAGCTGCTCGATGACCTGCTCGGCGGGGGCGTCGGCCATGACGCACTCGTCGACGACGTTGCGGGCTTCGGCGCGGTCGCCGGAGATGAGGCTCTCGAAGAAACGCTCGATCAGGACCTGCTTGCTCATGGGTTGCTGCCTTTCGACTGCGTGGTCCGGCCCGCTCGTCCCTGATCGGCCTGCCAACTCTCTCTTTGGTGCCCGGCGATCCGTGCCGGGCGGTGTTCTCTTGCCAACACCCACTTGATCGGAAAGTATACGATTTTCTCTTCACCATTTCACCCATCTTTTCCAATTTAACATTTGTGACGGTTGTATCGCCTGAAACGGTCCAAAAACGCGGGGGCGTGCGAGGGTGTGTGAATCTACGTCAAGGCCGATAACGCAGAAATGAGCGAATCGTGTGGGCAGCCCCGACCGGGCGGGCACTTCACTGGCCCATTCCTGTCGGTGGCAAGGGGCTACACCGAGGATTCAGGACCGTACGCTGCGCATGGATTTGGACCGACCCCGCCGGCCAAGCGACAGCCCGGCGAGCGCGAGGAAGATGAGGCTTGACGGTTCGGGCACGTTCGACGGCGCCCCCGAAGCCGATTGATCAAACCCAAAGGTCAGCCCCAGTGTGTTCAAGTCCGACAACGTGATCATCCCGTCGCCGTTGAAGTCGCCGTCGCCCCATCCGCCCGACAGTCCGAAACGACTTCCGAGCGTGTTCAGGTCAAGCAGGCTGATTCTTCGATCAAGGTTGGTATCGCCGTATTCGGTGCCGAGCACGTCATGGACAAGCGCATCGACATCGGAGCCGTCCGCGGGCCCGCCGTTAAACGCAAGATCGAACGCGTCATCCAGCGACCCAAGGTTGTCGTAGAGAAAATCGATGTCGTGCGCATCAACGTCGCCATCGCCGTCTGTGTCAAAAAGGAACGTGACCGACATGCTCAGGTCATCCAGCAAGACGCGGGCATCTTTGTTGCTCGTCGTGCCCTGGACGATGTTGCCCACCGCGAGGTACAGCTGCTCGCCCGCGCCGGCCGCCGCGATCACGTCCGGCGACAGGCGGAACGAGTAAACCTGCTGCGCCCACGTCCCCTGAGCCACCGCGCCGTCCAGGTCGAACACCTCGCTGAGCACCTTGTCGCCGGCCGCGTTCTGGAGCGAGACCTCCAGGACGCCGGGGTCATCGCCCTGGCTGTCGGATCGCCGGCCGACCCATAATTCCAGTTCGATCTGCCAGCCCAGCGCTTCGCCGAACTCCACGAGGTTCCCCCAGTTGTCGTCCACCGCCCAGCGCGTCCAACCGTTGTCCGAGTTGAGGATCAGGATGTTGCTGCCGTCGTGCGATTGGTCGGCCATCTGGCTCGCGGTCAGGTCCTGCACCACGGTCGAGCTCGACTCCGTCCAGCCCTGCGGTGTGCTGGTGTCCCACTGCCCGTTGTTCAGCGGCGTGTTCTCCCACGACCTGTTCGGCAGCCTGACCTGCTCGTGATCCGGCTTCGTCTGCGCGAGGTTCAACGCCACGCCGTACTCGTTCGCCCACCATTGCAGGTACTCGTAGTCGGTCGCATCCGGCGCAACGCGGTTGGTCAGTGTGTTCTGAAGCGTGTTGCGCATCGCGTTGTACTCGCTGACCGCGTCGGGGTCGGGGTTACCGCCCATGTCGCCGGTGTCGGTCATCCACTGATCCAGGCGCGACTGCAGGTCCGCCAGCGTCGCGGCGTGGGCGGGGTCGTCGGCCAAGTTGTTGAACTCGTTGGGGTCGGCCGACAGGTCGTACAGCTCGTACTCGGGCCGGCTGTCGGTGAGGAACTTGGCTTGGTCTTCGGTGAGCAGGCCGCGGCCGTTCATGACCTTCATCAGCGTGTGCACCGGGTATTGCTTGTGCTTGTAGGCGCTCTCCTTGACGTCGCCGAGCATGTAGGGCGTGGCCGGGTCGAAGTTGCGGATGAGCTTCATGTCGCCCACCTGCACGCTGCGCACCCGGTCGACCACGCCGTCCAATCGGTCCTTCGCCGCGAACACGGCGTCGCGACCGGTGAAGCTGGGGTCGGAGAAGTCCTCGCCCTGAACGTGCGACGGGATGGTCGCGCCCGCCAGGGCCAGGCTGGTCGCGGAGATGTCGATGTGGCTGAGCATGCGATCGTCGGTCGTGCCTTCCGAACCGGCCGGCACGAGGGTGCCCGTCGGGTCGCGGATCAGCAGCGGGATGTGGATCCCGCCGTCGTACAACCACTGCTTGTCGCGCACGTGCGGCGCGCCGTGGTCGCCGAAGACCATCACGATCGTGTTGTCCGCCAGGCCGTCGATCTCCAGCCGGTCGAGGATCAGCCCCACGCCGGCGTCGAAGTTCTCCACGTCCGCCAGGTAGTCGGCGTAATCGGTCCGCGCCAGCTCGTGGTCGGGGTAGTAGTCGGGCAGGTCGAGGTTGCTGGGCCGGTTCGGGTCCGTGTTCTCGCCCTTGAAGTTCCGGTGCGGGCTGAAGAGCTGGACCTGCTGGAAGAACGGCGTGTTGGCCGGCCGCTGCGACCAGTTGCGTCCGTCGTAGACGTTGCCGAACGAAGACTGGAAGTTGTAGTCGGTCTTCCCGTTGGAGCTCATGTTCCAATTGCCGTTGCCCGTCCAGTAGCCGGCGTCCTTGAAGTACTGCGTGATCACGTCCACGCCGCCGGGCAGCGGCTGCTTGGTGCGCGTGCGGTGGTGGTGCGCCCCGATCGACGTCTGGTACATCCCCGTGATCAGCGCCGAGCGCATCGCCGAGCAGACCGGCGAAGTGGTGAACATGTTGGTGAACCGCACGCCCTCGGCCGCGATCTGGTCGATGTGGGGCGTGTCGACCGCCGCGGTTCCGTAAGCCCCGGCGTGTGCGCCCCAGTCGTCGCCGATGATCCACAGGATGTTCGGCTGGCTCGCCTGCCCCCGGGCCGTACCGGCTGCCAGGAACGCCGCCATGAACGACACTACCGCCAGCTTCAAACGCATCACATCGCCCTTCGTTACAAAGCAATAAGGTGAAAAGCCTCTCCGCCTCCTCCGGATAGGCCCCGATATCCAAATATATACCACAACCACTCGTTAGCCAGTCAATTCACGGGTCACCACGTCGAAAAGTCCCCGAGCAACTTCACGACCACCGAAACACCCGCACCCGTGCGCCAAACATGAAACACACGACAGGAGACTGTCGCTCAGGCCATCCGCCCGATGTACGTCACGGCGATGCCGAAGGTCAGCGGCACGGCACGCACGTCGCCGAACCCGCTGTCATGCATAAGTTCGAGCATCTGCTCGCGCTCGATGAACGTGCTGACCGACTGCGGCAGGTATTTGTAAGCCCCGGTGCGGTCGCGCGCAATCCACGTGGCGGTGCGCGGCAGCACGCGCTTGAAATAAAAGTTGTACAGCCCCCGCAGCAACGCGTTGCGCGGCAACGAGAACTCGAGGATCGCCAACCGCCCGCCCGGCCGCAGCACACGCGCGAACTCACCGATCGCCTTGGCCGGTAGCGCGACGTTGCGGATGCCGAACGCGATCGACACGACATCGACCGAAGCGTCGGCGATCGGTAGCCGCATCGCATCACCATCGGCATAAACGATTCCGGATTCCGGATTCCGGATTCCGGACTGCTTGTGCTCGGCGACTTGCAGCATTTCGTGGGTGAAGTCGACGCCGATGACTTGCGCAGCCCCGCCGTCACGGAAGGCCATCGCCAAATCGCCGGTGCCGCAGGCGACGTCGAGCACGACGTCGGCGGGGCTGACCTGACAGAGCTTGACGGTCTTGCGACGCCAGGCCTGGTCGCGCCACAGCGAGTGCACGCGGTTGTTCAGGTCGTAGCTGCGGGCGATGGCGGCGAACATGTGGCGGACGCGCTCGGCCTTGTCGGCCGCGGCGTGCGGGTCGGCCAGCTGGTCCGATTTCCAGGCGAGTTCGTCGTGTTTTTCGGCGTCGGGCGGCATCGGGGCCCGCATGATAGGCCACCGGCTTACCCCCGCCAACGCCAATTGCCCACCGGCTGCATCATCCGCAGGTCGCGTCGCCACCGCCCGCGGCGAGCGGCTAGAATAGACCGGTCGCAAACCAAGGGGTGTTGAATCATGTGGACCAATCGCATCACTAAAACGTGGCTCGTGCTGGTCGTCGCGGTGGGCTTGGCCGGGCCGATGGCCGGCTGTTCACGCAACGAGGCGACGGGCCAGATGCAGTTGAACCTGCTCAGCGAAGAGGCCGAGATCAAGATCGGCCTGGAGAGCAAGGACGAGTTCATCAAGCAATCGGGCGGGCAGCTGCCGGACGAGAAGATCAACCGTTACGTCAGCTTGATCGGCGAGAAGCTGGCGATCGAGTGCGAGCGGCCGAGCCTGCCGTGGGAGTTCACGGTGCTGGACTCGTCGGTGATCAACGCGTTCGCGCTGCCGGGTGGCAAGGTGTTCATCTCGCGCGGCTTGTTGGAGAAGATGGACAACGAGGCGCAGCTGGCCGGGGTGCTCGGCCACGAGATCGGCCACGTCACCGCCAAGCACGCCAACAACCGCATGACCAACGCGCTGATCGCGGCGGGCGTCGTCGTGGCGGTGGGCGCCGCGACGGACAACGATTGGGCGCCCGCCATCGCCGGCGGTGTGGCGGGCATCGGCCAGTTGAAGTTTTCTCGCGACGAGGAGATCCAGTCCGACACCCTGGGCATGCGGTACATGACCCGGGCCGGCTACGACCCCGCCGGGCAATTGCAGGTGATGCAGATCCTCCAGGACGCCAGCGAGGGCCCCCGGCCGCCGGAGTTCCTCTCGACCCACCCGCTGCCCCAGACCCGCATCGACCGCATCGAGCAGGAACTGGCCACCACCTACGCCCAGACCCAGAACAACCCGGATTACGCGCGGAACGCTGATCGCTTCAAGTCGATCGTGCTCAACCGGCTGTCGAAGCTGCCGCCGCCGAAGCACGACCCGGCCAACCAGCAGGCCGCTCTCGCCGAGCCCCGCCACCATGGCTCGTGGTGCGCCTGCGGGACGCATTGAGCCATCGTTGCTTCTGCTCACGGCAGCCGATGGCGAAATGCCCAATGCTCAATGACCAATCAATGACCAATGCCCGAATGCTCAAAGGGCTCGCGTGGATCCGGTATTCCACACCACGATCATTTGCCGTAGAACGCTTCGTCCGTGACACCATCCTCGGGCGTCAACTCAAACTTGCGCCGGACCTGCCGAGTATAGACCCCCAACGTTTCCTTGCGTTTCGGGATGGTATAGGTGGCGACTCCCCTACTCATCTGTTTGGCGAGTACGATGTGGTGCCCTTGCCGCGCCCCTCCGCGACGACTATGACGCTGTAGCGACGAAGGATCTTGAGCAGCGTGCGGGTTTTGAGCAACCGTTCGCCCATGACCGCATTTTAACAGGCCACGCGTAACGCGCAACTCATTCTGCCACCCCGGTCTGCCAATGATGTTAGCAGCAGGCTGTCATCCGGCCGTCGACGTTGTCGACAATGAACTGCCGCCCCTCAAACTCGGCCTCATCCTCGATGGTGTCCGGGGGCAGTTCGTCGACGTTCAGGTTGATCCGCCCGGTCAGCACGTCCTCACCCTTGGCAAACATCGCGAACAGGTGCGGCTCGGCGGGCATGAAGATGTTGTCGGGATTGCCGTTGTCGATGCTGGCGACCACCTGGCACGCCATCGCCGCACTCATCTGCTCGAACGCCTCCTCGCGCGTGGCACCGTCGCCAACGATGCTGGTCTCGAGACAATGTGCAAACCAGCGTCCGTCTTCCTGATAGAACACGATGCTCAGGTTGAGTCGGATCTTGTGCCGCATTCCCGATACCCTTTCGGCTTACCGCGCACTGAAAGCCACGTCGTCAGGCCGCACCGGCTGTACAGGAATATGATCGGTTGATCCGTTCCAAGCCCTGATTCGTGGTTTCGCGATACGTCAAATTAACCACTTCCGCCCCAGCCGGTCAATACATTCTAGGCGGCGTGCTGCTAAATCCATGCAAAATCAGTGTAATCTGGCATGAATTAAGCCTGACCCACTTAGTTAAATAGACGCACTCGCCTCTGCTGGCGTTTCACCCCTCAGAACAGTTATCGGGCGTTTTGGTCTCATTCCGCTAGTCGTCCGATGCGCCCGAGGGACGCACTGAGCCATCGTTCCCTCTATTCACGGCAGCCGATGACGAAATGCTCAATGACCAATGCCCGAATGCTCAAAGGGCCCGCGCGGATTGGGTATTCGGTCATTGGGTTTTGATTGGTCGTTGGGCATTGAGCATTGGTCATTGCGGCCCCTTCCCAGGCGGCAGAAATGGCCTTGCCAACCTTTCGGGGCCCGTATGGCCGGACCGCCTCAAAGTGCTTATACTGCCCGCTTTTCCGTCAATCGCGGACCAGTGAGGCAAGCAACCGATGTCCTTTACGTTCTTCCGTAAGTACAACAAGATCATCCTCGCCGTGGGCGGTTCGCTGCTCATGGTCATCTTCCTGATCCCCCAGGCCGGCAGCATGTTCCAGGGCGACCCGTCCAAGCAGGCCTACGGCTGGCTCGGCGACCAGAAGATGACCTGGGGCCAGGTCCACCACGCCGACTTCGAGATGCAGCTGCTCGGCAAGCTCTCGCCGCGGTTCGTCGACGAGTTGCAGGCCATCATCCCCAACCGCAAAGACGAAAACGCGCTGGTCTGGCACCTGATGATCCACGAAGCCCAACAGCAGGGCTTGTACGCCAGCGAGGCCGAGTCGGCGGAGCTGCTCAACGCGATGGGCATCGACCTGACCCAGCAGGCCACGGCGCTGCGCGACGCGAAGGCCAGCAAGGCGCACCTCTACCAGGCGCTGCGCCACTTCCAGATGGTCAGTCGGCTGCACCAGGTATCCAACGCGCCCCGACTCGATAACCAGCGGTACCTGCCGATCCAATGGTACAAGCGGCTGCGGTACCCCGCGCCCATCAGCGAACAGCAGCTGCGCCTCTTCGCCCGCGACATGGAGTCGTTCCTCACGGTCAATTACGTGGTCCTCGACGCCAACGACCACCTCACCGACGACGACGAGCCCACCGCCGGCCAGCTCGACGAGCTGTTCGGCAAGTTCGCCGACCCGAAGCCCGGCGTCGACAACCCGCACCGCCTCGACTACCGCCTGCCGCCCCGCGTGAAGCTCGAATACATCGCCGTCACCCTGGACAGCGCCATCGCCGCGGTCAAGGCCAAGACCGACGACGACGAGCTCTACCAGCGGGCCCACAAGTACTACACCAACAACCCCAAGCAGTTCATCCCCAAAGAGGCCTTCGACCCCACGGCCGAAGACGTGGCCGAGCAGCAGATCGACCTGACCCGCATCATGCCCCAGCCCTTCGACCGCGTGCAGCGCGAGATCGAGCAGCAGCTCATCCGCCAGGACGCGATCAAGAAGCAGCAGGAGGCGATCAACGCCATCGCCCACGCGCTCGACAACGACTCGAACCGCTGGCCCCGGAACGACGACGGCGCCAAGCAGGTCCCCGACATCGCGCAGTGGGTCACCCTGGAATCGATCCAGCAAGAGGCGCAGGCCACCCACGGGCTGCTGCCCGTCGTCAAACGCTTCGAGGACGATTGGTTGACCCTCGAGGATGTCTACAACCTCGAGGGCTTCGGCAAATCGGAACTGGCGGACACGTCGACCAACGTCCCCGACCCCGTCTGGCGCTACATCGCGCGCAGCCGCGAGCTGTACCCGATGAGCGTCGACCGCCTGCAGGTCGGCGTCGCGTCGAACGCCACCGTCACCCCGGCCACCGGCGACAAGTACGTCTTCCGGCTGATCGCCGCCGAGAAGGGCCACGTCCCCACCGACATCAACGAGGTCAAAGACGACATCGCCGAAGACGCCAAGCGGCTGAACGCCTACAACCGGCTCCTGCAACAATCCGCAGACAAGATGATCGCACAAGCCAAGGCCGAGGGCCTGGACAAGCTCGCCGAGTCGCTCGGTGAGGGCGCGGCCGTGGAGCTGCTCGGGCCCTTCCAGAAACTCCGCTTCAACCAGGAACAGACCACCAAGCAGTTCGTGGACGGTGCCTTCGACAAGGCCGCGCACATCATCAACGCCGGCCAACTGGACAAGATCGCCCAGGCCGACCGCTACGCGGCGATCGGCGTGGACGGCGAGATGAAGGTGTACATCGTGGAGTACGTCGGCTTCAGCCCCACCACGGCGGACAAGCTGGCCGAGCCCCAGAACCGCGCCTCGTTCGCGTTCCTGTTCAACGAGTTGGATGCGCGCGGCGCCCTCTACGCCGCCGGCGAATACCCCTTCACCGCGGACGCGATCACCGAACGGCTGGGCTTCGTCCGAGGCAACAACCAATCCAAGCCCGACCAAGAAACACAAGAAGACGCCCAAACGCCCGCCGAGCAACCGGCCGAATAAACCCGCACGACCCGACCACGAAAAGGCCCGCCGATCGGCGGGCCTTTTTTCATCCAACTATGTTCACGCACGAACCGCCCCCGGTCATTCACTTCCGGGGGCGGGCGGGTTAACCGACGGTCGAGCCGGCGGGCGCTTCGTGGTCGGGGCGGAGCAGGATCACGTCTTGCACCACCTCCTTCTCGGCCGCGTCTTCGCCCTCGCCTTCGGTCACGACCTCGACGGCGCTGGCCGCGAGGAGCATGCCGTTGGACTGCTCGCCGCGGATCGTGCGCGGCGCGAGGTTGGCCACGACCACGATCTGCCGCCCCACCAGGTCCTCGGGGTTGTAGAACGCCTTGATGCCCGCGCAGATCTGACGCCGGCCCAGCGGCCCTAAGTCGATCTGGAGCTTGAGCAGCCGGTCCGCGTTGGGGTGCGGTTCGGCCTCCACCACCGTCGCCACACGCAGGTCCAGTTTCATGAAGTCCGCAAACCCGATCTGTGCTTTGGTTTCCATAGTTCGGGTAAGATAGCAACCCCGCCGGGCCAGACCAACCACGCCCGGCGGCAGGCAGGGCACAACGAAACCGCAAAGGGGTTTACCCATGGACCGAGCTACCCGCGTCCGTTTCGTGTCGTTGTCGCTCGCCGCAACGATCGCGGTCATCACGGTCATCGCGTGCGGATGCGAAGAACCGACACCGCCGCCCGCCCCACCCAACAACGCGCCGCCCTGGTGAGCGTGACCGAGGTGACCGTGCGTGAAGATTCAGGTTTGATCGAGGTCAACACCCGGCTCGACACGGATCAACACCCCACCGTCGCCAACGCGATCGCCCACGCGTTCCTCGACCGGCTCCGCAAGGAACACATCGACCGGGTGCACCGCAAGGAGCAGCCGCTGGCCAAGACGCGCAACCGCCTGCTCGGCAGGATCGACCTGCTCGAAGACCAGATCGACGCGCTGTCGCGGCATCACGCCAACGCTGAACAAAGCGCAGACAAGGACAAGTGGGGTCGGCAGTTGGAAAGCCTGAAAACCGAGCTCACCTCGCTGCGCGGACAGTTGACCGCGGCCGAGAAGCGGTTGGACCAGCTGCGTATCGACAGCGAGCAGCCCGACGCGATGGGCGCCAAACTCATCACACGGGCGCGACAATGAACAACCCGGGCATAGCCATGCCCGGGCGTTGCTCAAGACTCACCGCAGGAACATCATCGTGCCGAACATCACCAGCCACACGGCGTCGAGGAAGTGCCAGTACATCGCCATGTGGGTCACGGGCGTGAACTGTTCGTGGTCGTAGGCGCCCCGCCGGGCCTTGCGGGTGATCACGGTCAGGGGGATCAGCCCGCCGACGACGTGCAGGCCGTGGACGATGACCATGAAGATGATCAGCGCGTACAGCCGGCTGTCGACCTCCGACAGCGAAGCCTGGCTCTTGGCGAGCATGGTCAGGGCGGGGATCTGGATGAGCAGGAACGCGTAGCCGAGCACGGTGGTGATGGTCATCGCCCGGCGGAACGGCCGCTGCCGCTCGACGGCGATGGACATGCCCGCGTAGTGCAGCGTGGCGCTGGACGCGAGGATGACGAACGTGCTCAGCCACAGCAGCAAGGGCATCGCGATCTCGCCCAGCGGCGGGTTGGGGTCGCGGTCGGGGTTGAGCAGTTGCAGGCGGATGACGACGTAGCCGATCATCGTCGCGCCGAAGAGCATGGTCAGCGAGGCGAGGAACAGCAGCATGCCGAACGTGCCGGTCTTCCTCACGTCGGGCAGCGGCGGGCGGGCGGCCTTGAAAACATCGGTGTCGGACGGCTCGGAACGTGACATGGCCCAACCTCCTCGTCGGCCAGGGTGTGGGGCGCCCTTGCCGCTCTCATTGTAGATCGGGTGAGCGGGCTATTCCGCTGTTTTATTCTTCAACGCCTCGCCGGACTCCTGCTCGAACGGCGTCGGGCCGGTCTCGGTGCGCGAGGGCTGGTACTGGCTGGTGTCGACCAGCGCGAACACGATGAACAGCGACACGAACACCAGCGAGAAGCAGAGCACGGCCCCGTTGAACGGGTTGTCCCAGCGCAGGTGCATGAAGTACAGCGCCACGACCGACGCCTTGACCGCCGCGATGCCGACCGCGATCGCGATGTTCAGCGGGCCGAGGTCGACCATCCACGCGCCGACGGTCAGCGCCGTGAGCACGAGCAGGACCGCGAACACGGCGGCGAGCAAACCAAACGACACGACGTGCGGCTCGTCGTGGTGGTCTTCGGTGTGGGGGGCGGTGTCGGACATCGTTGTCTCGATCCCCGCGGGCCTCGCTCCGCTCGGCCGCGCGGCTTGGGGTTACGTGTGGATCAGGTACAGCAGCGGGAACAGGAAGATCCAGATCAGGTCGACCAGGTGCCAGTACAAACCGACCAGGTCGACGGCCATGTAGTTCTTGCTGGAAAAGTGCCCGCGCATGTTGCGGGAGAGGATCCAGCCGATCAGGCCCATGCCCACCAGCACGTGGATGCCGTGCAGGCCGGTCATGGCGAAGTAGATGTCGACGAAGTTGCGGCTCTGCACGACCTGCGCGGGCGTCGGCTTGTCGTGCACCCACGGGATGTGGAAGCCCTTGGGCTTAGGCGGGTCGAGCTTGACCAGCCCCGCGGGGCCCGCGGCCGGGTCGGCGATGTCGCTGTGGAAGTTGACGGCGGGCGCAATCGCCGCGGCGCGCGTGGTGCCGTGCAGCACGGGCGCGGGCTCGGCCGGCTCGTCGTGCGCTTCGCCTTTCGCGTCGTGATCGTGGGCGTGATCGGCCTGGTGCTTGTTGTAGTATTTTTCGTACGCGACCACGTCGAAGAACTTGCCCGGGCCGGTGCCGTGGGAGAACTTGCCGGAGTATTCGATGTACTTGATGCACATGAAGCCCAGCCCGCCGAGCAGCGTGAGCGTCAGCAGGACCGAGGTGGCCTTGCGTTTGTTCAGCTGCGCGGTGCGGACGCCCCAGGCCATGGTGAAGCTGGAGGCGATGAGGACCAGCGTGTTGATCGCGCCCCACTTGGTCTCGAGCAGCAGGTGGCCGTACTCGAAGGTCTCGGGGTTGTTGTGGCGGTAGACGGCGTAGAGCACGAACAGCCCGCCGAACATGAGGATCTCGGTCGCGAGGAAGACCCACATGCCGAGCTTGCCGGAGGACACCTGCTGCCCGGCGGACTCGAAGTGGTGGGCGACGTGCTCGTCGTGATGTTGATGGTCGGCGTCAGCCTGGCTCATCGTGGTGCGGTCCTTTGGTGATCAATGCTCGGGTTCTTTGGGCTCGCAGGCCTTGTAGCCCTCCAGCGTGGGCTCGTAGGTCCAGCCGGAGTAGTTGTACGGGTCGTTGGGCTGCGGCTGGGTGGCGAAGTTCTCGTGCGGCGGCGGGCTGGAGCAGTGCCACTCGAGGGTGTTGGCGCCCCACGGGTTGCGCGACGCGGGCTTGCCGGCCATCAGCGAACGCACCAGCACGTACGACAGGATCAGGAACCCGATGAGCATGCCGTACGACCCGATGGTCGAGATCTTGTGGCAGACCTCGAACAGCTGGACCTTGGACTCGATGAACGACGTGTCCAGGCCCTTGCCGATCTGCGACGCCTTCCACGCCTCGACCGACCAGTCGGCGTAACGCCGGGGCATGCCGTGGGCGCCCATGATGAACTGCACGAAGAACGTGACGTTGAACCCCATGAAGATGAAGAACCACGCGACGAGCGAGGGCTTCTCGTCGTAGTGCTTGCCGAACATCTTCGGCCACCAGTAGTGCAGCGCCGCGAGGAACGCGAACACCGTGCCGCCGACCATCACGTAGTGGAAGTGGGCGACCACGAAGTACGTGTCGTGCAGGTGGATGTCGGTCGAGATCGCCGCCAGCGGCAGGCCCGTCAGCCCGCCGATCGAGAACACCCAGATGAAGCTCATCGCGTAGAACATCGGGCTCTTCAGCAGGATCGCCCCCTTGTACATCGTCGCCAGCCAGTTGAACACCTTGATCGCCGACGGCACGGCGATGAAGAACGTGATGAAGCTGAAGATCGCGTTGAGCGTGTCGCTCTGGCCGGAGGTGAACATGTGGTGGCCCCACACGAGGAACCCGAGCAGCGCGATGGCCAGCGAGCTCATGGCGATGAACGAGTAGCCGAAGATGTGCTTGCGGCTCATCGCCGAGATCACCTCCGACACCACCCCCATCGCCGGCAGGATCATGATGTACACCGCCGGGTGGCTGTAGAACCAGAAGAAGTGCTGGTAGAGGATCGGGTCGCCGCCCTTGGACGGGTCGAACACGCCGATGTCCCCGGCGCGCTCGGCGATCAGCAGCAGCAGCGTGATGCCCAGCACGGGCGTGGCGAGGATCTGGATGATCGCCGTGGAGTACAGCGCCCACAGCATCAGCGGCATCTTGAACCAGCCCATCACCTTCGGGCGCAGCATGTGGATCGAGGCGATGAAGTTCACGCCCGTGAGGATCGAGCTGAAGCCCAGCAGGAACGCCCCGAACACCGCGGGGATCACCCCGCCGAACGTCGAGCTGGCCGGGTCGGTCGAGTACGGGGTGTAGAACGTCCAGCCCGTGTCCAGCCCGCCCAGCGCGATCGCCGCGATGAAGAACACCGCCCCCCCGCACCACAGGTAGAAGCTGAACAGGTTCAGCCGGGGGAACGCCACGTCCTTGGCCCCGAGCATGATCGGCAGCACGAAGTTCCCGAACGCCGCGGGGATGCCGGGGATGATGAACAGGAACACCATCAACGCCCCGTGCAGCGTGAACATCTGGTTGTAGGTGTCTTGCCACTTGTCGTGGCCCAGCGCGTCGCCGATCAGCTTGGCCACGCCCGGCCCGGCGCTGAACAGCTCCGTGCGGAGCAGGATCGCCATGACCCCGCCGAGGAAGAACGAGACGATCACACCCACCAGGTACATCACGCCAATGCGCTTGTGGTCGAGCGTGGTCATCCAGCTCCAGATGCCCCGCGTCTCGTTGAGGTAGTTGATCGGCGCGTTTTCTTCCGCCGGCAGCGGCTGGGGGGCCCGCGGCGTCGGCGTCGGTGCGGTCGGTTGGGTGGGGGTCGTCGTCATAATCGGTCGCCTCGCCCGGTGACTGGGGCGGTGGGTGCCTAGTCCTTCAAGCTGCGGATGTACGAGAGGATCGCCGCGATCTCACGCTCGGGGATCTTGCCCTGGAACTGCGGCATCTGGCCCGAGGCGTACGTCGCCACGACCTTCCGGTTCGGCTGGAGGATCGACTCACGCAAATAGTTCTCGTCGGCCACGGCCTTCGTGCCGTCGGTGAACGTGCGCTCCAGCCGGTACAGGTTCTTCCACGTCGGCCCCGTCGAGCGCTCGCCGTCGGCCGTGTGGCACTGCATGCAACCGTGCGACGTGGCCAGCATCTCGCCGCGCACGCTCGGCTGGATCATCTTCCCGGCCTTCTCCTCCCACTCAGTGTCGATCGCCGCGACCTTCTCCCGGAATTGCTCGAACTGCTCGGCGTTGCCGATCGCCAGCCACTCGGCGAACAGCTCGTCGGGCAGCTCCTTGAACGGCAGCCGCGCCGCGTCCTCGACCGCCTTGGCCCACTGCGCCTTCGTGTCGTACACCGTGACGCGCGAGAGCATCGTCGAGTGGCTCGTCCCGCAGTACTCGGCGCAGAAGACCGGGTACGTGCCGCTGCGCGTCGGCGTGAAGTAAAGCTCGTTGTACTTGTTCGGCACCGCGTCCTTCTTCACGCGGAACGCCGGGATGAACAGCGAATGGATCACGTCCTTGTCCTCGCTGCGTACCACGACCTCCACCGGCACGCCCTTCGGCAGCAGCAGCTCCGGGTGGTTCTGCAACGCCGTGCCCGGGTAGCTGAACGACCAGTTCCACTTCTTGGCCAGCACGTCCACGCGGATCGTGTTCGCCGACGGGTTGGCCATGGTCACGAAGCCCTTCATGCCCACAAAGAAGATGATCATCACGATCACCAGCGGCGGCAGCGACCAGGCGATCTCCAACAGGTTCGAGTGGCTGGCCTGGCTGATCGCCTCCTGCCCGGGCTCGCGCCGGCGGTACTTCAGCGCAAACCACACCATCAGCACGATGATCAGCACGAAGAAGAACACCGACAGCCCGATGATGAAGACGAACAACGGGTCGGAAGCCTCGGCCTGGTCCGACGCCTGCTCCGGCAGCCCCGTGAGCGTGCGCAGCAGCGAGTCGGCGCCATCGGCCGAAGCCGTCGCCGCCGGGGCCGTGTTAGCGAGCGTAAGCAATCCGTGAATCGCGTTCATTTCCCTGACTCTTGCGTGTCCGCCGCGGCCTCGCGGGCGGGTGGGTGGTGTTTGATCATCTTCACGAGGGTGATGCCGGCGAACAGGCTGAACAGCCCGCCCAGCCCAACCACGATCGACGCGAGCTTGACGATCTTCATCACCGAAGCCGCGTACGTGCCCGTCGCCGGGTCGTAATGGCTGCAACGCCACGTCAGCACGTCCACCAGCGAACCGACCTTGCCGCTCGACGCCTCGGTCAGCGCCAGGCGGACGGTCTTCGGGTCGCTGAAGCCCATCGGGAACAGGTACCGGCTGAGCCGGCCCTCGGGCGTGGCGACGTAGATCGCCGCGTCGTGGATGTATTCCTTGGTCGGCTCGTGCCACTTGAACTTGAAGCCGATCGTTTCGCACACCCGCGCGATGTTCTCGGCGTCACCGGTCAAAAAATGCCAGCTCTTCTCCGCGCCCTTGCGGTTGTACTCCGCGAGGTAGCCGATGCGCTTCTGCTCGGCGAGGTACGGGCCCTCCCGGTGGTCGAAACCGATCACCACGATCTCGAAGTCCTCCCCCGCCGTGGCCGGCACGTCCTGGAGGCTCTTGAGCGTGCTGTTGAGCACGATGCCGCACAGCGACGGGCAGCGGAAATAGATCAGCACGATGATCACGGGCTTGTCATTGTTGAAGTACTCGCCGAGCGTCACGGCCCGGCCCTTCGAGTCGACGAACTCCGCGTCGAGCGGCAGCTGCGCGTCGAGGTTCTGCGTGATGCCCACGTCCTTGAACTTCTCGGGCAGCTTCTCCGACGACTCGACCATCAATGGCGGCGACTGGTAACGCTGGCCGTGGGCGAGCGACGCGATCAGCGCCGACGCGATCGCCGCGGCGAGCAACAGGTGCGTGATGTGGGTTCGGCGGTTCATGGTTGCTTCTTCTGCTGCTCGACGTACAGTTCCATCGCGCGTTCGATCGGGATCGCCGCGATACCGCTCTCCGGCGTGACGACGCGGTAGTGGCTCAGCTTGTTCGTCGAATCTTTGCGGTGCGCGTCGAGTTCCTTGTCCACCACGGTCACGCGGTGCTCGTAATCGTAGGCGTCTTCCATGTAGTAAAGTAGCGCCCGCACGCCCGGCACGATCACGCCAAATACCAAGATCGTCGTCACGATGCCGATGGTGACGATCAGGGGCGTGTTCATCTTGGCGTAGTCTTTGTCGGCCACGGGTATTGCCCTTAAATGTTCTCGAACGCCAGCCCCTCGGGCAGGCGCGGGTCGTTGATCGCGATCAGGTTCCGCTTCTCGGCCAGCTTGGCGAACGCCGCCAACGCCACCCCGCCGACCACCAGCAGGCACGCCGCCAGCGACACGACGTCCACCCAGTTCACCCCGATCGTCGCGTGCGTCGCGTGGTCCTTCAGCTCCGGCCGCACCAGCCAGATCATGTCCAGGTAATGGATCGCCAGCAGCCACACCGCCCAGAACGCCAGCTTCGACGTGTCGCGCTTGATGTACCGGCTGATCATGCCGAGGAACGGGATGAAGAAGTGGCCGACCAAAAGGACGATCGACACCCACATCCAGCCCCGCACCAGTTCGTGGTCGGGGTCGGTCGTCGCGCCGCGGCGGATGTACCACACGGTCTCTTCGGGGATGTTGCCGTACCAGATCAGCATGTACTGGCTGAACGCGATGTACGTCCAGAACACCACGAACGCGAACATCATCTTGCCGATGTCGTGGTAGTGCTCCTTGTTGATCGAGCCGGTCAAAAGGCCTCGCTTTTGCAAGCGGATCAGCGTCAGCGCCAACAGCGCGTGGAACGCCATGAACCCGCCGGCGAAGTAGTACACGCCGAAGATCGTGCTGAACCAGTGCGGGTCCAGCGACTTGAGCAGGTCGATGGCGAAGAACGTGATGCCCACCGCGAACAGCAGGATGCCCCACGTCGCCCGGCCCTGGAGCTTGAGCGTGATGGCCGGGTCGGCCGTCTCGTCTTGTTTGGTCGAGCAGCGCAGGAACGACAGCGCCAACAGCCCGAGCACGAGGAAGTAGCCGACCATGCGTGCGCCGAAGAACACGGGGTCGAGGAACGACTGCTTCGCCGCGACGAGCGCGTCGCCGGCCTTGGGGTGGACCCACGTGTGGTAAATGTGTTCCATGCCGAACAGGATCGGCAGCACCAGCACGCCGAGCACGGGCAGCGTGGCGGCGAACAGCTCGCCGATCCGCCGGTACGTGGTGATGGTGCCGGTCTTGGTCACGAAGTGCACCATGACGAACAGCAATGCGCCAAAGGCGATGCTCGCGACGAAAGCGAAGTTGGTCACGTACGCGTAGAGCACGCGCTCGAGGGCGTGGTCGCCGCCGAACAACGCCAGCGCCCCCGCCACCGCCAGCCCGACCAGCGCCGCGGCCGCGCCGAGCTTGAACAGGCGCGGCCCGATCGCGCCGAGCGTGCGCCGCGGTTCGCTATCCAGGATGGCCGATTCGTGAAAAGCCAATGCTTGTCTCCAATGCGCCGATGCCTATTGCTTGATCTTCGCCCGGTCCTCGGCCGGCAGCTCGTCGAGCTTCGTGCCCTGTGAGATCTGCAACGCCCGCACGTAGGCGATGATCGCCCAGCGGTCTTCGGCGGGGACCTGCGAGGCGTAGCCCTTCATCGTCCGCGCGCCGTGGGTGATGGTGTTGAACAGCTTGCCGTTGGGGTACAGCGCTTCGCCGAACGAGCGCTTGCCGGTCTTCTCGTCGACCAGGTGCAGGTTGGTGGGCTGGACCCAGCCGGTGCCCGCGGCGCCGACGGTGATGGCGCGCCGGTTGATCATGCCCTGGCCGTCGCCGGTCTCGCTGTGGCACGGGGCGCAGAAGATGTTGTACCGCTCGCGGCCGCGCTCCAGCAGCGCCATGTCCACCACGACGCCGTCGGGGTAGCCGACGTACCACGCGGGCTCGTCGGCGCCGGCGGCGCTCTTGATCGTCTGGCCCGGCCGGTAGCCGCGGTACATGTGGTCGTCGGCGAACAGCCGGCCGCGGGCGACGGCGCCTTCGAGGCGCGGCCGCATCGCCCGGCCGTCGGCGAACGTCTCGTTGAACGCCTGCGCCTTGAGCTTCGGCTGCACGTCCATGTCCTGGAAGATGTGGATCGGCGGCTTTTCGGTCTTGCTCGTCCGCTTCAGCGCCACCAACGCCAACGGCACCCACGACAGCACGACACCGATCAAGCCGAGGTAGATCAGCGCCATGGGGATCGGCGGCATCCAGCGGAACATTTTCACAGAGCGTGCCATGTGCCTCGTCAGTCCTCCACCGTTTCCACGCTCACCGCGTCAAGGCCCTTGAGCATCTCGATGGTTTTATCGCCTTCGTACACCGGGTCGTCGCCGCGGATCACCACGAAGAACCGGTCGTCGGTGGCGCGCTTGAAGCGCTGCGACTTGAAGACCGGGTTGTAAAGCCAGGGCAGGCGGTTGAGCAGCAGCATGCCGCCGAACGCGGTCAGCGCCGCCAGCAGGATCGTCAGCTCGAACGTGATCGGCACGTACGCCGGGCCGGACATGTACGGCTTGCCGGAGATGATCATCTCGTAACCCTGCAAGGGCGACGGCAGGCCCCCGATGGTCGTGGCCATGGTGTACAGCTGGAAGCCGATGCCGGCCAGCGCGCCGGTGATGCCCGCGCCCAGCACGAGCCACGGCAGGCGGGTCGGCCGCATGCCCATCGCGCCGTTGAGGTGGTGGACCGGGAACGGCGTGTGGCAGTCCCACCGCGTGAACCCGCGGTCGCGCACCGCCATCGCCGCGTGCAGCAGCGAGTCGACGTCCTCGAACTCCGCGAGCACGGCGTAGGGCTGCGCGTCGGGCTGGGTCGCCCGATCGGCCGCGGTTTCGGTCTGGGTTGTCGTCGCTGTCATGACCGTGTCTCGTGTGAAATCCAAATCTCAAAGGGCAAAGCTCAAAATGCACCGGCATTTGAGTTTTGGCTTTTGCCATTTACTCGCTCTCCTCGCCGCCCGGCACGCGGTAGTCGGCGGTGCCCTCCGACGCCGGCACGTCGTCGTACTTGTGCTTCGAGTGACCGGCGTGGGCCTGGGGCATGACGGTCTTCACCTCCGCGATCGCCACCACCGGCCCGAACCGGCAGAACAACAGGAAGAACGTGAAGAACAGCCCGAAGCTGCCGACCAGCATCGCGTAGTCCACCCACGTCGGCACGAACGCGCCCCACGAGCTGGGCACGTTGTCGCGCACCAGCGAGGTGATGATGATCACGAAGCGCTCGAACCACATGCCCACGTTCACCAGCACCGCGATGAACCAGAGGAACATCATGTTCTGCCTAAGCGGCTTGAACCAGAGGAACTGGATCACGACCACGTTGCAGAAGAACATCACGTAGAACGACCAGCCGAGCGGCGAGGCGGGGTTGAGCCGGTTCTTGAACGCGAACTGCTCGAACGACGCAGCCGAGTACCAGGCGGTGAAGATCTCGGTGATGTACGCGTAGCCGACGATCATGCCGGTGGCGAGCATGACCTTGCCGCAGTTGTCGATGTGGCGTTTGGTGATGATCTGCTCGAGCTTGAGCCACTTGCGTGCGGGGATGGCGAGCACGAGCACCATGGCGAACCCGCCGAAGATCGCGCCGGCGACGAAGTACGGCGGGAAGATCGTGGTGTGCCAGCCGGGCAGCTGCGAGGTGGCGAAGTCGAACGACACCACCGAGTGCACGGAGAGCACGAGCGGCGTGGCGAGGGCCGCGAGCAGCATGTACGCCTTCTCGAAGCGCTGCCAATGGCGGTTGGAGCCGGTCCAGCCGAGGGCGAGCAGGCCGTAGATGATCTGACGCGGGCGGTCCTTGGCCCGGTCGCGCAGCGTGGCGAGGTCGGGGATCATGCCCATGTACCAGAACAGCATCGACACGGTCGCGTAGGTGCTGACGGCGAACACGTCCCACAGCAGCGGCGAACGCGGGTTCGGCCACATCGCCATCTGGTTGGGGATCGGCCCCAGCCAGTACGCCAGCCACGCCCGGCCGACGTGGATACCCGGGAACAGGCCCGCGCACATCACCGCAAAGATCGTCATCGCTTCGGCGAAACGGTTGATGCCCGTGCGCCAGTTCTGGCGGAACAGGAAGAGGATCGCGCTGATGAGCGTGCCGGCGTGGCCGATGCCGACCCAGAACACGAAGTTGACGATGGGGAAGCCCCACGCGACGGGCTGGTTGTTGCCCCACACGCCCACGCCCGTGAGCAGCAGGTACAGGATGAGCGTGCCGAGCATGCCCAGCAGGCTGATGGCGATGGCCAGCCCGACGAACCAGCCGAAGGACGTCTGCTTGACGGGTTTGAGCGCGATGTCGGTCACGGCCGAGGTGACCTCGCCGAAGCTCTTGTCGCCGAGCACGAGCGGCGCGCGCTTCGCCGGGTCCTCCCAGGTGTTGTCGAGGGCCTGGCGTTCGTCGAGGTTGTCGGTCGTGAGTGTGGCCATATCTCTATGTTCGATCTTCGATGTTCGATCTGCGATCTGTCGCCGTGCGGGTTCGATCGCACATCGCAGATCGGAGATCGCCGATCATGCTCAGTGATGCCCGCCCTTTTTCTCGGGGGCGTGTTTGTTCTCTGCCTTGTCGCTGTGTGCGGGGTTGGTGATCTTCGCGAGGTACTTGGTGCGGGGTCGGAGGTTGAGGTGGTCGAGCGCGCCGTAAGCCCGGGGGCTCTCGTACTGCAACCGGGCCACCTTGGAGTCCTTGTCGGCGAGGTTGCCGAACACGATCGAGTGCGTGGCGCAGGTCTGCTGGCAGGCGGTCTGGAGTTCGTCGTCGCCGACCCGCGGTTCGTCGCGCTTGCCCTGCGCGTTCTCGACGCGGGCGTTCTGCTTGGCCAGCTGGATGCGTTGGACGCAGTAGGTGCACTTCTCCATGACGCCGCGCATGCGCACGGTGACCTCGGGGTTGAAGTGCATGCGGGCGACCGGGTCGACGTCGGTCAGCTGCTGCTGGTCGGGGATGCCGAGGTAGGGCGGGGTCGAGCCGGTGATGCGCGGGTCGCGCGCGTTCCAGTCGAAGTAGTTGAAACGCCGCACCTTGTACGGGCAGTTGTTCGAGCAGTACCGCGTGCCGATGCAGCGGTTGTAGACCATGACGTTGAGGCCCTCGTGGTCGTGCACGGTCGCGGCCACGGGGCAGACCTGTTCGCACGGCGCCGTCTCGCAGTGCACACACATCATCGGCTGGCTGAGCGACTTGATCTGCTCGGGCTTCTCGGGGTCGCCGGTGTAGTACCGGTCGATGCGCAGCCAGTGCATCTCGCGGTTCATGATGACCTGGCTCTTGCCGACGATGGGGATGTTGTTCTCCGCCTGGCAGGCGACGACGCAGGCGCCGCAGCCGATGCAGGTGTTCAGGTCGACGACCATGCCCCACTGGTACTGCGGCGCGGTCGAGTCGTTTTCCATCGCCGCGGTGTCGAGGGGGTTGACGAACTGCTGGGGGCCGCGGTCCTTGCTGAAACCGCCGGGCACAACCGATTGGCTGTCGGCGTTGAAGCCGGGCTTGTTTTGCAGGTCCTCGTTGGTGATGACGGGCAGCGCAACGGTGTGCGCGTGGCCGAGCGCGTGCTTCGGGTCGTGGTTGAATTGCTCCAACGTGGCCGAGCGGACCAGCTCTTCCTTGGCGAGCTTCTCCCGGCGCTTCGCGGCGATCGCGTCGATCGCGAAGTGGTCGTTGGTGTTGGCCAGCTTGTGCGACTCGCCGGTCGGCTTGACCGTGGCGCGGTACACGAAGCCCTCGCCCGCCCGCAGCGGGTAGGTGTCGAAACCGACCTTGTCACCGACGGGCCCGGCGCTGGTCCGGCCGTAGCCGAGCGTGACGCCGACCGTGCCGACCGGGTGGCCGGGCTGCACGAACACGGGCAGCTCGACGGCTTGCTCGTTGACCGTGATCGAGAGCATGTCGCCGTGCTTGACGCCCCACCGCTTGGCGTCGGGCACGCTGACCAGCACGACGTTGTCCCACGTCATGCGGGTCATCGGCTCGGGCAGCTCCTGCAACCAACCGTTGTTGGCGAAGCGCCCGTCGTAAATCTTGCTGTCGGGGCGGACGACCAGTTCGACGCCATCCGCCGGTTCGACGGGTTTCTGCGTCACGCGCGTCACCCTCGGCGTGGCCGTGGCGTACGCGCTGTTGGCGATCAAGCCGTCGTGCACCGCCTTGCGCCAAGCCTTCTCGCCCAGGCCGTGCGTCTGCTTGACCAGTTCGTAGCCGTCGGGCTTGGCGTCGGTGGTCAGCTGCGCGAGCAGTTCGATCACGCTGCGGCCGCCGAACAGGGGCATGATCAACGGCTGCACGATCGACACCGTGCCGTCGTAGCTGCGGGCATCGCCCCACGCCTCGAGGTAGTGCGCCCGCGGCAGGTGCCAGGCGGCGGCCTTCGACGTCTCGTTCTCGTAGTGGCTGAGGTGCACGACGGTCTGGGCGGATTCGATTGCCTTTTTGACCGCGGGCGTGCCGTCGAACAGCGGGTTGCCGCCGAGTATCACCAGCGTCTGCGCGCCTTCGAGGTCGTCCGGCATGTATAGGTCGACCTGTTCGCTGAAGGTGACGGTTTTGCCGAACGCGCCGACCTTTTCGTTGATCGCGTGGCACAACGCGTGCGTCTCGGCCGACAGCGTCGCGCCGACGATGACGGCGGCGCGGCCCTTGTGTTTGCCCAGGTCGGCGGCGACGGTTTTGGCGTGCTCGGTCAGCGCATCGTTCGCACCCGCGGGGGCGTTACCGATGCCGAGCTCGGCGGCGACCAGCACCGCAAGCGTTTCGATATCAGCCACGCGGGCCGGCAACCGTTCGTCCGCCGCCGCGCCGGTGACGGTGAACGCCGACTCGGCGACGTACAAGCGGTTCATCTTGCCGGTCGCATCCACGTCGCGTCGGCCGTCGGTGAACTGCCGCGCCAGACGCAGGTGGTCGGGGTGATCGGAAAGGAAGTCGCTGTCGAGCGACACGATCACGTCCGCGCCCGACAAGTCGTAGTGCGCCCGCATCGGCTGGCCGAACGCGAGCTTGGCGCCCTTGACGGCGTTGCGGTCTTCCAGCGGCTCGAAGCAGCAGCCCTTGGCCTTGGGGAACTTGCTCGTGCCCTTGCGAACCATGGTTTGCAAAACGGTCGGCGAGCCGGTCGCTTCCATGAGGAACGCCAGCCCTTCACCCTCGGTCGCCTCGAACCGTTTGAAGTGCTCGGCGGCCCATTGATCGAACGCGGCCCACGTCGAGGCCTTGCCGTCGCGCTTCACGGCCCGGCTGCGGTGCGGGTCGTACACGTCCAAAATGGAAGCCTGGGCGAACGCCTCGGCCGCGCCGCCCGACGCCGGGTGCTCGGCGTTGCCCTCGACCTTGACGGGCCGGCCGTCGTAAGCCGTGATGAGCAGCGGCTTTGCCACGCCGCCCAACTCGTAGGCGGTCGCGTAGTGTTCCGGTTCGCCGGGCGTTTGGCCCTCGGGGCGGGCGTTGTAGGGCGCGAGCTTGCGCTGAGGCCAGCGCCGGCAACCGGTCAGCCCCGCCAGCGCCACCGAGGCGCCCATGAGCTTGAGGAACGCGCGCCGCGTCGGCTTGGTGATCAGCGACGGCGCGTACGTGGGGAACTCGTTCTCGACGAACCGCCGAAACTCCGGCGTGTCCGCCAGCTCGTCGAGGCTGCGCCAGTAGGTCGGGCCGGTGGCGGCCTGATGTTCAATCTGCGATGTGCGATCTTCGATCTTCACGTTGGTTGCGTCTTTCCGTCTTCGTTTGACCTGCCCACGATGGTTCACATCGCACATCGCAGATCGAACATCGTCGATCCTCTATCGGTGGCACGTCGAGCAGTCGGTCAGGTTTCGCGCCGACGGCACGTGGTGCATGCCCCGGTGGCGTTCGCCGATCAGCTTGCGTTGGGCCGGGGTTAACCGGTCGCCCACCGCGAGCTGCAAGCCCTCGATCTTCAGGTCGTTCAGCGCGTCGACTTGCTCTTGGCTAAGCGCGTCGCCCCACGCGAGGTTGAACACCTCGTCGCGCGGCCGCAGCGACCGTTCGGTGTTGCGGTGACAATCGAGGCACCAGCTCATCGACAGGTTCTCGACGGTGTACACGCCGTCTTCGCCCATGCGGTCGACCCGGCCGTGACACTCGACGCAGCTGACCCCCCCGGCCAGGTGCACCGCGTGGTTGAAGTACGCGTAGTCGGGCAGGTCGTGCACCTTCACCCACTGCACGGGCATGCCGGCCTTGGGGTTCGGCTCGTTCGGCACGATCCCCTCGCCCGGCTCGTCGACGCCCTTGCCATCCGCCTGGCGCACGTACGGCTTGGGCGTGGGGTAGCCGGTCACCGCGTTCTTGTACGGGTAGTACGACTCGAAAACCGGCAACAGCTTCTCGCTCGGCGGCTTGCCGAGCTGGTCGCCGCCGCTGTAAACCGCGTGGTGACAGTTCATGCACGTATCGGTCGACGGCACCGCGGCGAAGCTCGCGTTCTCGACCGAGCTGTGGCAGTACCGGCAATCCATCCCCAGCTGCCCGACGTGCACGTCGTGGCTGTAGGGCACCGGCTGAATCGGCTGGTAACCGACGTTCAACGTCGTCGGGCTGGCCGCCAGCGGCACCAGCACGTGCAGGTAAAGCGGTGCGCCGACCGCGTTGATCACGATCAACGGCAGCAACAGGTTCGACCACTTGGGGAATACGAAATGTTTGTGGGACGGATCCTTGTCCGCGTCCATGAGCTTTCAGCTACTCCCGACACGCAAATGGACGTGCCATATTCAGTTCACCCGAGCGTGGCGGCATTGTAATGACTGCAAAACGAACGTCAAAGCGCATAAACGGGCTTAAATACACATATTGCGACAGGTTTGCATGTTCGCGCCGCCGTTGGCAAAGCGCACCCGCCGAACGAGTGTGGTCGGCGCTGCGTGCCATGAGCGCGCCGATCCGTTACCTTGCCCGCCATGCCGCCCCTGATCGCCGCCGCACTGGTTGTGTTTTTGCAGATCGTCGCTCTCGGCGCGATCTTCCCCACGCTCGAACCGTACACCGAGCAATTCGGCGGCTCGACGTTCATCGCGGGCCTGCTATTCGCGCTGGTCACCGCACCCAAGGTGCTGCTTAACCCGCTGTGGGGCAGGCTTTCCGACCGCATCGGCCGCAAACCCGTGCTGCTCATCCTGCTCGCCGGCACGATCGCCGGTTCGCTGCTGTGGGCGCTGGCGCCGGTCATCGGCGGGCTGTCGGCCGGCGGGTTGGCCGTGTTGGCGCTGTCGCGTTTGGTGGTTGGTTGCTTCACGGCGCAGGCCACGGTGGCCCTGTCGATCGCGTCCGACACCTCGCGCCCCGACAGGCGCGCCGCCGCCATGGGCCTGCTCGGCGCCGCGTTCGGCACGGGCCTGCTGGTCGGCATGCCGCTCGGCGGCATCGTCGGCGAAATCCGCCTCGCTTACGTCGGTTGGCTGTGCGCCGCCTTCGAGTCGGCCGCGCTGATCGCCGCCCTGCTGTTGCTGCGCGAAACGCACCGGCCCACCGACGCCCCCACACAGCCGAAGCTGCGCGAGCTGTGGGCCATGGCCAGCCAACCCGGCGTCGGCACGCTGCTGACCATCACCGTGATCAGCTGGCTGGGCGCTTCGGTGATGATCCCCACGCTGCGTTCACTCGCCGAGTTCAAGCACGAGTACAACATACGCACGGCCAGCTACGTGTTCGCCGTGTGGGGCCTGGCGGGCGTGGTGGCGCAAGGCGGCCTGATCCGCCCCATGGTCAAACACCTCGGCGAAAAAAACACCGCGTTGATCGGCTACGCGCTGTTCATCGGCGGTTTCGTGTGGCTCGCGGCGCACCAAAGCGAATGGCAGATGTGGGCCGCGATGGCGCCCATCGGCATCGGCGGCGGCCTGGCCGGCCCGCCCGTCATCGCCATGCTCACCCACCGCGCCAGCGCCGATAAGCAGGGTCGGGTGCACGGCCTGAACCAGTCGGCCACCTCGCTCGGCCGCGCGATCGGCATGGCCGGCGGCGGCCTGCTCTACGACACGCTCAACCCCACCGCGCCTTACTGGTTCGGTGCGGCCGTGCTCGCCGTGACCCTGTTGTTGCTGATGAGCCTGAAGGCCGATCACTCGCCGGTCGAAACCGCCACGCCCGCGTCGCCGTAAAGCGCGTACCACACGTACCAGCGCGTGTGCACCGTCGGCCGATCGGTCGGCACCGCGACCGTTTCGTCGAACACCAACCCGTGCACGCGCCACGCGCCGTCGTCGCCCCGCGTGGCGACGATCGTGTCCAACGGCCTGTAACCCGAGGGGTGCTCGACCTCGACGGTTCGCTCGACCGCAAAGGCGGGGTACATGCGCTCGAACTCTTCCGAGTAAGGCAGCTTGCCCTGAAAACCGCTGCCGCCCTTGTAGTGCTTCTTGAACGCCTTGAGCCCCATGATGACCGAGCTGTCGGGGTGCGCCTCGTGCCACCGGCCCCACTTGACCAACGAACACGGCAACAGCTTCAGCGCCTGCCCTTTCGACTTCGCCGGGCCGGCAATCGCGCGGCCGAGCAGCGGCGCCCACAGGCTCTCGTCGGCCGCCCCCGCCTGCCGATCGAACACGACCGGGCTCGAGTTGTACAGCAAACCGCTGAAGCCGAACGACCGCTCGCTGCCGCCGACGGTGCGCTCGAACGCGACCGCGGTGTGCGTCAGCGAGCTGTAAACCACGGTGATGGGCACGCCACCCACCGTGTCGTTGACGATCTCGTGCCAGTTGAGCGTGCGCAGCGGGTACGCCCGGGCCTCGCCGTTGATCACCACGCCCACGACGTTGTCGCTGGGCACGATGAACCGCGCCCACGAACCGATGCGCGGGTTGTTGCGCTGCTCAACCTCTTCCGCGTCCGCCACGTCGGGCCCGTCCAGCGTCCGCATCGCGCCCTTCGGTTGGCCCGACGCGACCAGCACCGCGCGGTTCAGCTCGAAGTTCGACAGGTCGAAGCCGTACGTTTCGACGTGGCGCCCGTCGCCGACCACCGACTGGCGCGCCTTGGCGATCATGTGGTACTGCGCCACCATCGACACCACAAACAACGCCAGCGCCACGCCGCCGAACACCAAAAAGCTGCGCACGCCCGCGCGGTTCCAGCGGCGGTCGGTCAGCTTGTCGCTCGCGTTGTTCACGGTAATGGTTTCGGTCACGGCTGATCGTAGGCCGTCGGCCCCGCCGATGTTTCGGTCAATTGCGTCGTCGCCGTCAGCTGCGCCGCGTGGTTCAGCCAGTTGTCGCTGCGGTCGAACACCTGCAACCCCATCAGCAGCGGCAGGTAAAGCACCGACGCCAAAAACAGCTTGCGCGCCGCCGCGCGGTCGCGCTGCCGCAGCAGCTTCCAGCCCAGGTACGTCATCCAACCGCCCAACGCCAGCGACCCGACCAGGTACACCCACCCCGTCACGCCGACCAGCGTCGCCGTCAGCCCCACCGGCAGCAGCGCCAGGCAGTACATCAGCGAAGCCGTCGCCGTCAGCCGCCCCGTCGGGTCGACCGAAGGCAGCATCCGGTACCCGCCCTTGGCGTAATCGTCGCGGTACATCCACGCCAGCGCCAGAAAGTGCGGCATCTGCCACACGAACAATATCGCCGCCAACACCCACGCCCCCGCATCCACCCGCCCCGTCGCCGCCGTCCAGCCGATCACCGGCGGTATCGCGCCGACCACCGCGCCGACCAGCGTGTTCAGCGTCGACCGCGTCTTCATCGGCGTGTACACCAGCACGTACAACAAAATGTTCGCCAGCGTCAGCCACGCCGCGAGGTTGTTGACGTATTCCGCCATCAACACCACGCCCGCCGCGCCGATCGCGATCGCAAACACCGTCGCGTGCAACACCCCCACACGCCCCGACGGCAGCGGCCGGCCCATCGTGCGCCGCATCTTCGCGTCGCGGTGCCGTTCGAGCACCTGGTTCAAGGCATTCGCGCTGCCCGCCGCCAGCAACACGCCCAGCGAACCGACCACGAAACGCAGCCAGTCGATCGCCCCGGCGCTGCCCAGCACGAAGCCCACCATCGCCGTCAACACCACCAGCGTGCTCAGCCGCAGCTTCATCAACTGCCCGTAAACACGCCGCAGCTCGCGCACCCGGTCGATCAGACCGGCGCGTTCGTTCGCCGCAAGGTTGGTGGTCGTCGCGGTCGTCATATAGCGGCTCCGTCGGCCGGGCATACTAGACCATCGCCCCCACCGTCGGCAAACGCCGCGGCCCGACGATTGTGACACGCCCTGGCCAACCCTAAAATGCGTCGCCCACCGCCAATTCACGGAGCCGCCCCGCCCATGACCGCCCCCGACAACAACCCACCCCACGCCCGCGGCGGCGACGTACTCGCGTTCGGCTTCCTCACCGCCGTCGCCATGTGGGCCGTCGGTTACGTCACCCACCTGCCCGTGCTCGAAAAACAACTGCCCGGCGCACTCGTCTTCGCCCTGCTCATGGCCGTCGTGCCCGCCTGCGGCTTCCTCTTCGGCAAAACCACCCGACGCACGTTCCGCGGCGCACTCGTCGCCTCGCTGGTCACCGCCGCCGTCAACCTCCTGGTGATCGGCTCGGTCATCGCCGACCCCGAAGCCCGCAAAACACTTTCCATCGCCCTGCCCGGCTACTTCTTCGCCCACACCGCGCTGTTCCTCCTCGGCCACGCGATCGGCCGAAAAACCCAAAGCCAACCACCCACACGCGAAAACTGGCTACCCCCGTTCGTGATCGCTACCCTCGCCGCCACCGCGCTCGTCGTCATCGCCGGCGGACTGGTCACCGGCCACGACGCCGGCTTCGCCGTGCCCGACTGGCCCACCAGCTTCGAGTCCAACATGTTCCTCTACCCGCTGTCGAAAATGACCGGCGGCATCTACTACGAACACGCCCACCGCCTGTTCGGCACACTCGTCGGCCTAAACGCGCTCGTCTTGCTCGCCTACACCTGGGCCACCCCCCAACGCCGCGCCGTGCGCACGCTCACCACCGTCGCCTTCGTCGCCGTCGTCGTGCAGGGCGTCATGGGCGGCCTGTGGGTCGAACTCAAAGGCATCGGCTACATCCTCTTCCACGGCACGTTCGGCCAAATCATCCTCGCGCTGTTCGCCGCCCTGCTCGCCATGACCTCCGCCGCCTGGGCCGACAAGCAACAACGCCTCGCCGCGCCCAAGGCCCTGACCGACCGCGTCCTCGGCATCGTCGCCATCGTCGCGCTCATGCTCCAGCTGGCGCTCGGTGTCCTCCTCCGCAAAAACTACAACGTACTGCTCGAACACATCGTCTTCGCCTTCGTCGTCGCCGGCATCGCGATCGTGCTGGCGATCCGCGTCTCGGCGTACTACAGCCAGGTGCAAACCCTCAAACGCTTAGCCGGCTGGGTCAGCCTCACGCTCGTCGTGCAGATCGCGCTCGGCTTCGTCGCCCTGCTCGCCCGGCAGAAAAACCCCGTCGCACCCCCCGTCGGTTCCGACACCGTCAACGACCCGGTCGACGCGTTCCTCACCACACTGCACCAGTCCGTCGGCGCCGCGCTGCTCGCGCTGGTCGTGACGCTGACCGTGTGTGTCTTCCGCTTCGTCCACCGCCCGCAGTCGGCCGCGGCCGTCACCAGCAAAGCCCAAGTGTCCGACGCCACCAACGCCCATGCCTGAGCCCCACGCCACCCTCCCCGTCGCCGACCTGCCGCCCGGCACCGTCCAGCGCGTCATGCTCAACGACGAACCCGTCGCCGTGTGCAACGTCGACGGCAGGTTCTACGCCATCCACGACCGCTGCACCCACGCCGACGCCCCCTTGAGCCCCGGCGGCCTCGAAGGCTGCCACCTCGTCTGCACCTGGCACGGCGCCACCTTCGACGTCCGCACCGGCCAACCCACCTCACCCCCCGCCTCCGAACCCTGCCGCCGCTACACCGTCGAACGCCAAGGCGACACATTGATCGTCATCGATCGCGTGCCAAACGATTGAGCACAACGAGTAAGCCTACGGCTCCAATCCTTCAATGAGGTCGAGTATCTCATCGCCGATGTCCCCCGCGGGCTCGTCGAGCAGGTCGATCGGGTCGTGTTGTGATGCCCGCCACTGCTGATAGGCTCGAACCTCAACCGGCTCGTAGCCCTTCATCTTCAACTCCAAGCGCTCCAGCGGCCCAAACAGCCGCGGCAGGTGAAGCTGGTGCCAATGTTGATACCGACCGAGTTCGAAATACACATACCCCCGACCGCTCGTATGCATCTCGATGCCGTGTCCGAACACGACGAGCAAGTTCTCGATATCGCCCGCGGCCTCAACCGAAGCGGGGTAAACGCGAGAGACACCCCCATATTCGAAGTGAATCCAACCCGATCCGGCATTCACGTCGCGGCAATACAGGTACGCCCCCACGTAAACCCCGAGCAACACCCCAAGCGCCGCGCCGCAAACAACCGCCCGCCGCCCCCACCGCTGAGCCTTGCCCGTCGCACGCGACATCGCATCACCCCCAAGCCAGACTGTAGCGCAGCGCAAGTCCGGGTTCCTTACTCCGCGCTCTGCCACACTTTCCTGCCCACGAAGAACGGCCCCAGGCTCGCGATCCACTGGCTCGTCTGCTTCGTCTTGCGCATCGTCTCCACCAGCTTGCTCAAGGGCGCGAGCGTGCCGCTGACCAGGCCGACCACGAAGTCGTTGTCGTGGCGGTCGATGCCGTGGCACGCCAGGCGGATATCGTGCGCCGCGTCGGCCCGGCCGTACTTCATGCCCAGCGTGCCGTGCTCCATCAATATCGCGCGCTGCTCGTCCATCGGCAGCTGCTGGAACCCGCCCTTGCGCCGCACCGGGTACCACACCGCCCACGGCCAACCCTCGTCGCGCAGCGTGCGCCTGGGGCGCTCGACCAGCACGTCGTCGAGGTCCGCCTCGTAACCGATCGCGTACGACCGGCCAAACATGGTCAGCTCCGGCTTCATCTCCAGGTTGTTGAACGGCGTGCCCTTGTACAGCCGGCGGACGTCTTCGACGAAGTAGTTCTCGTCTTCGCTGTACGTGACGACCGCGATCCCGGTGGGGTCGGCCACGTCTTCGTACAGCACGCCGCGCACGCCGGTGATCTCCAACGCCTCGATCGCGGCAGCGGTGTCGAAGCAACCGCCGAACGCCTGCAACTGCATGAACAGCCGGCGGTCGGACGTCGCGCCCTTGGCGCCGTGTTCGGAAAGGTCGAGCGGTTCGGGTTCGTTTAAGGGCATGTTCATGGCGGCACAGCTTCATCCGGGGCGATGCGTGTGATGATCTTCGCGCCCACCGCGTCGCCCCAGACGTTCACGGTGGTGCGGCACATATCCAACAGGCGGTCGACGCCGATGATCAACCCGATGCCCGCGACGAGGATGCCGTTGGTCTCGCCCGCGCCCTCACCGGTGAAGCCGAGCGACTGGTTGACGGCCATGATCACGGTGGGCATCAGCACCAGCGACGCCGAGGGGATGCCCGCGGCGCCGACGGCCGTGAGCGTCGCGGTCAACGCGATGATGACCAACTCCGCCAGGCCGAGGTCGAACCCGTACGCCTGGGCGATGAACACCACGGCCACGGCCTCGAACAACGCCGTGCCGTCCATGTTGATCGTCGCGCCGAGCGGCAGCACGAAGCCCGCCGAACGCTTCGACACGCCGCCGAGCAGCGTCGTGGCCTCGAACGTGACCGGCAGCGTGGCGGAAGACGAGTCCGTGCCGAACGCCGTCATCAACGCGCTGCGCACGCGGTGCATGAACAGATACGGGTTGGCCCGGCCGAACACCCACAGCATCAACGGCAGCACGACCAGCGCATGGATGCCCAGGCCCGCGATCACCGTCGACATGTACACCGCGATCGCCGTGAGGAACACGCCCAAGCCCTTGGCGCCGATCGTCCAGGTGAGCAGGCAGAACACGCCCAGCGGCGCCAGCCAGATCACCACGACCACCATCTTCATCATCACGCGGAACACCGCGTCGAAGAACTGGATCACCGGCTCGCCGCGCGGGCCGATCGTGGTCAGCACGATGCCGAAGAAGATGCTGAAAAAGATGATCGGCAGCACCTGGCCCGACGCGGCGGCGCCGAGCGGGTTTTCGGGGATGATCGAGCGGAAGATCTTCAGCAGCGCCGCGCCGAAACCGCTGGGCCCTTCCTCGATCTTCTTTTGCACCTTCTCGGCGGCGGCGAAGTCTTTCTCTGCCTGCGCGACCGCATCGTCACTGATGTACTTGCCGGGGTTGATCAGCGTCACCAGCGTCAGGCCGATGGTGACCGCGATGAGCATCGTGACCATGTAGTAACCGAGCGTGGCCAGGCCGATCTTGCCCAGCCGGCGGAAGTCGCCCACGCTCGCCACGCCCACGATCACCGACGAGATGATCAACGGCATGATGAGCATCTTCAATAAGCGGATGAAGATGTCGTTGCCCACGAACCACAGGCCGGTGCGCCACGACTCGTAGGCGGCGGAGTCTTTGATCTGATACAGGCCGTGGCCCGCCAGCGCGCCGAGCAGCAGCGCCACGGCGATCGCCCAGGTGACCCAGCGCAGGCCCGAGGCGGAATGTGATTCCGATTGTGCGTCCGACATGCCGGTCAGGGTAGCGGGCGCGGGCGGGCCTGCCAAGAACGCGCCGGGTGGTTACCGTTCGATCACGTGGTACACGCTGGTCGGCGACAGGCCGATGATCACCGAGCCGCCGTCGGCGGCCCGCTTGACGGTGACGGGCTTGTCGGCGGCGTAGCCGTTCTCGTCGAGCGGTGTGGCCTTGGCGTTGGCCCAGCGCGAGCCCTTGAGCCGCAGGCCGAGCTTGATCATTTCGACGCCCAGCGGCGCCCCGCCCATGTCGGTGATGCGCTCGCCGTTGACCTTGAAGCCGTAGGGCTGCTCATGGGTCATCGCCTGCACGAGCAGCTTGTTCGACTCGGCGATCGGCTTGTCGTCGAGCGACACCACGACCACGGTCGCGAACGCGTTGGTCTGCTTGATCGCCACGTCGGTCAGTTCGATCACGCCGGCCTTGCCGAGAAAGCCCACCGCGCCCTGGGCGCGCGGGGTGTCGATGGTGAGCAAACCTTTGGCGTAATCGAGTTTGAGTTCGCCGGTGACGCTTTCGACACGCTTGGCGGCGGGGTCGATGAACTGTTTCAAGTCCGCTAAACCACGAGCGGCTTTTGGGTTGTCGAACGCGCGTTGCACCTTGCCGACGCAAAAACTCATCGCGCGGTAGTCGTCGATGCTCGGCTTGTGCTCGTGCGCTTCGGGCACGTCGGCCTGGCGCAGCGCATCGAACGCCGGCACACCGCCCGCCGAACCTTCGAGCGCAAGCACACGATCGATCGACAAACGCTCGACCACGACCGGCGGCGACTCGCGCACGTCGCCCCGCCGGTACATCAGCGCCGCGGCGGGCGACGAACCGGCGATCGCCGGGCTCGACCACGCGAACTTGTGCATCTGCTTGTCGTCGACGTAGTTGCTGTGGCAGGCGAACAGATACAAACCGTCGATGCCCTGCAGCGCCCCATACGCCGCCGACACGACCGGGCCCTCGGCCTTGTAGCGGTTGGGGTTCGTCCACCCGAGTTCGCTGACGATCTGCGGGTAGTCTGCGACCTGCCGCACGCGCAGCGGCGACTTGAACGGGCGCAGCGTCGTGGTGTTGTTGCGGAACGTGTGGCCGACGCGCACCGAATACGCGCTGCCGTCGCCCTCGTGCTTGCCGCCGAAGTAGCCGTGGTGGTCGATCACGTCGGCCGTGGTGTACGTGTAGCGCTCGACCGCGTCGAGCAGCTTCGGGTCGGCGGTGTGCCAGTTGCCCGCCACGACCAGCCCGCCGTAGCCAAGGTCGGTTTTGACGTAGCGCGTAGCGCCTTCGTAAAACCCGCGCTGCAACTCGGCGAGGTAGCGCACCTGGTCGGCCATGCGTTTGCGCTTGGCTTGACCGCCCTGGTTCAAACCCGCGCCCGTCATGTGCCACGCCTCGAGCACAGCGGTGTCTGTCGCACCACCCCACGCGCGTTTCGCCCTGCCAAGCGAACCGTAGCGTTTGGTCAGCCACGCGTTGAAACCCGCGTCGAGCGTGCGCCACTGCGCCGGCGGTATGTGCTTCTTCGCGAACGTCCAAAAAAACAGCGAGTCCTCGTTGACCAACTCCACCATCGCCAACGCCGGCTCCGTCGCCAACGGCCGGCCGGTGTACGGGTTCGGCGTGGTGAGTATCTGCCTCAACCACGCGCGGTGGATCGCCTGCATGCGCGGGTTGAAGTAAATCAGCGCGAAGCTCTTTTGGTTTTGGCCGTAACCTTCGATGCCCTGGCTGTCGCGCACGTCGAACCACAGCGGAAAATAAAAGCTCACCGTCGTGTAAATGCCCTGCTTTCTCATCGCGGCGATGAGGTAGTGCAGGTCGTCGAGCCGCTTGGCGTCGATGGCCTCGCCGTCGCCGGCGTCTTCGAACAGCGGCGAGTGGTAACGCACCATGTTCACGCCGAGCTTGGCGAGCTTGCGCGCGAGGTAGTCGACGGTCTGCCGGTTCTGCCCGGCGTTCTCGGCGCTCAGGTTCACCGCCCAGAACCGCACGCGCTTCCCATCGCCCAACACGAGGTGTTCGCCGTCGCGCCGCACGAAGCCGTTGACGCCCGCCTCGGTCTCGTTCAGGCGCCGCAGGTCGAGCAGCGCATCGTCACCAAACGTGTCGACGCCCGGCTCCCACGCGAAATAACCCCTGTCCGCCCGGCCCGAACGGAAGCCCGGCTTGTGCTTGCCGTTGGGCACGAACAGGTGCGGCGTCAGCACAAAGCAGTCAAACCCGCTGACCTTGCCCTCGCGCTCCTTGACCGTGAGCCGCAGCTCGAAATCGTGCTTGCCCTTCGCGAGCTTGACCTGCCCGAGGTACACCCAGTTCGCCGAAACGTGCGTGCGCAGCGGCACGCTGTCGGCCAGCGCTACGCCCTTGCCGCAGTGTTGCCAGGGTTGGTCGTCGAAGCGCCACTTGAACGAGCCGTGTTTCCAGAACTTGCGGCACCACAGCGCGTACTCGCCGTCGGCGTCGACGTTGATGCGGTACCGCGCGTACGCCTCGCCCTCACCGGGCTTGCGGCCCTTGTCGTTCGTCAGCCAGTCGCCGCCGCTGAGCTTCGCCGCCTCGTTGCCCTGCGGGCTGAACCACGTTTTTTCAGGGAAGTTCGTGTCGGTGGCCGCTTCGCCTTCCCACCACACGTAATCCGCCGCGCCCGACGCGGTCGCCGCCCACAACACCGCCAACAAGCACCACCGATACCGCATGCCTCACCCCCGCACCGGCGCCGCGGCGACCTGTTCGTAAAACGCCTCGTAGCGCGGCATGATCAGTTCCTTGCAGAAGCGCATGCGCGCCCGGTGCTCCGCGGCCACGCTCATGTTCACCCACGCGTCGCGGTCGCCGAGCAAAGCGATCGCTCTCTTCGCCATGCAGGCGACGTCGCCGACCTTGCACAGGTGCCCGCTGACGCCGTCTTCGATCACCTCGACCAGGCCGCCGCTGCGCGTGCCCAGCACGGGCGTGCCGCACGCCAGCGCCTCGAGCGCGCTCAGACCGAACGACTCGTAATCGCTGAGCAGCATGAACAGGTGGCTGTCGCGGTAGGCTCGCTCGATGTCGTCGCGCCGGCCGACGAAGTCGACCTTGTTGGCGATGCCCAATTCCGCCGCCAGTTCCTGCGCGCAGCCGTGCTCGGGCCCTTCGCCCACCATGGTCAACCGCGCCGGCAGCTCGCGCTGCACCGCTTCGAACACGCGGATCACGTCGTACACCCGCTTGACCGGCCGGAAGTTGCTCACGTGCAACAGCTCGAACGGCTCGCCGTTTTCGGGGTACCGCAAACGCTCGTCGGTGGTGAACCGCGCGCAGTCGACGAAGTTCGGTATCACCGCCGGCGGCTCGTCGAGGTCGAACTCTTCCTGCGTGCGGTCGGCCAGCCACTGGCTCACCGCCGTGGTGCCGTCGTTGCGCGTCATCGCGTAGCGACACACCCGGTAGAAGTCGTGGTGCGAGCCGACCAGCGTGATGTCCGTGCCGTGCACCGTGGTAACGACCTTGACCGGCGTGGTGCACGAACACAACATGTCGCGCGCCAGCATCGCGCTGACCGCGTGCGGCACCGCGTAGTGCGCGTGGATCACGTCGAGCCCCACGTCGGCCGCCACCTGCGCCAGCTTGTTCGCCAGGTTCAAGTCGTGCGGCGGGTAGCGGAACAACGGGTACTCCGTCACGTTGACCTTGTGAAAGTGCAGGTTGTCGTGCCGGCCCAAACGGAACGGCCGCTCGTAGCTGACCACGTGCACCTGGTGCCCGCGCTGGGCCAGCGCCACCGCCAGCTCCGTGGCGACGACGCCGCTCCCGCCCTGCGTAGGGTGACATGAAATCGCGATCTTCATCTGCATCACCAACCGGGCCCTGCGGGCCCGCGCTAAACGGTTACTGAACGGGCAGCTCGCCGAGTTCCGGGTGCGTGTTGGCCGACGCGTGCACCTTGCCGAACGGCTCGTACACCGCCACCGGGTCTTCGATCGGCACGGGCCGGCGCACCAAAAACGGCTCACCGAACTCGCGGTAGATCATGTTGCCGTAGTTCCGCGCCCGCCCTTCCAGTCGCTTGATGAACGTCGGCTCGGCGATCAGCGTCTCCAACCCGTCGACCGTCTGGTCGTGCAGCTGCGACATGTAACACTTGACCGACTCGATCTTCTGCTCCCAGTAGTCGGTCACGTCGACGATGAAGCTCGGCTCGAACGGCGTGTGCGCCATGAAATACAGGTACTCGTGCGGCCGGTACGGCGTGCCCTTGGCCGGGTAGTTCGCGAAGCCCGAAGGGTACATCGTGTCGCGCACGATCATGCCCGTCGCCGAGTGGTCGGGGTGCAAATCGTCCCAGTAGTGCGTGAGCACCAGCTTCGGGCGCAGCCGGCGGATCTGCTCGACCACCGCCACGCGCGCCGCGAGCGTGTTCTCCATGCGCCCATCCGGCTGTTCGAGGTTGATGCGTTCGCACACACCCAACACACGCGCCGCTTCCGCCGCTTCCTGCTCGCGCGTCTCCGGGGTGCCGCGTGTGCCCATCTCGCCGCGTGTCATGTCGATGATCGCCACGCGGTAACCGCGGTCGACCATCTTCGCCACGGTCCCGCCGCATATCATTTCGACGTCGTCGGGGTGGGCGCCGATCGCCAGCACGTCCACGCTCATGTTTCTTCTCCTTGCACTACAACAACCTCGTGCGCGATCGTGGTCGGGTCGGCCGACTCGATCCACTGATCGAGCGCCCCGCGCCCGTGCCGCGCGATCAATTCAAACACGTTCATCACCCGCTCCTGCGGCGCCCCGCCGGGCATGATCGCTTCCCACAGCGTACGCCGGTCGCGCTCGCCCCGGCCGGCGTCGTTCAAGCGGTCGGCCTGCACACGCCGCAACACGCGCCGTACCTGGTACGCGATCGACCGCCGGGCCCGCGCGATCAGCTTGCGGTTACGCCCGTCGTCGAGTTCGCCCAAGCGGCGTGACAGCTCGTCGCCCATCGCCTCGATGTCGCTCAAATCGCTGTCCAACGCCCCGGCCCGATCGTGCGCAGCGCAAACCTCGAACAACCGCTCGGCCGACAGCCCCAAACGCTCGGCGATATTCAGCGCAAACCGGTCGACCCACGTCGCGCTCAGCCGCGGCCAGAGCGCCGAGCGCGTCAGCCCCACCGCGTCGTACAGGCCGTCGATCTGCCATTGGTACAGCATCTCGCTCGGCCCGCCCACCGTCGCCGCCACGGGCAACGCGTTGTCCTGCACAATCGGTCGAAGCCCCGCGCCCGCGCTGTACCGCTCGGGTTCGCGCCGCACGTCGTCGCCGCCAACCTTGTCACGCACGGGCCGCCGCACGCCGTCGACTATTTCGAACAGCGTCAGCTTCTCCAACTGCGGCTCGAACCCCTCGGCCCGCAGCCGCTCGCCGCCCCGCGCGAACGCCTCGTGGGCCGCGTCCAACCGGTCCACCACCTGCGCCAGCGCCGGCGCGAGCACGTCGCGCAACCGCATCGGGTCGATTAACACAAACCGCCCCTCACCGAACAGTTGCACGAACAACGAGGTGAACAGCGTCGCGTAGTTCGTAAAGTCCGCCTGCGCCACCGCGTCGATCACCCACCGCCGGTCCGCCGTGGGCGGCAGGTGCTGCTGCAAGTCTGCAATCACCGCGTCGCGCTGCGCCCGCAGCGAAACCCCGCCCACCGGCGGGCGCTGCGCCGCGTTGCGTAACTCGTTGTGATCCGCCCGAAACTCGTGCGAGCCGACGTGGTAGTGGTCGACTTCCGCCAAGTCGTGGTCTTCGCTCGCGACCCAGAACGCCGGCACCAGCGGCAACGCATCGCTGCTCATACATCGACACAGCCGCAGCACCGTCACCGCCTTGTACACCGTGTACAGCGGCCCGAGCAGCAAGCCCGGCTGCTGACCCGCCACGATCAACCACCCGTTCGTGCGCAGCGCATCGACCGCTTCGTCACCAAGCGGGTTGCCGACCGATGCGTTGTACTCGACCAGCCGCTGCGTCATCAGCGCCCGATCAACCGTGGCCGGCTCGTCGCGCCGTGGCGGGCGGGCGCAATCGAGCAACGGCAAGCCCGTCGGCACGTCGCCCGCGCCCAGCCGTTGCCACAACGCCCCGCCGATCGGCGTTCGGTCGTACGGCAACGCGTGCCGCCGCAACGTGCTGCTCAGCAAACCTTTCACGACCGCACCCCCACCACGATCATGCGCGGCTTGCCTTCATCGAACGGCTCGCCGTCCATCGATCCGAAAATACCCGTTACCGCGAGCCCCGCGCCGGCGAACCACGCGGCGATCTCGTCGGGCGTAAACAACCGTACGCGCTCGATCAACTCATTGATCGAGCCGTCGGCGTGCGTGCAGGTCGTGCGCTTGACCACACGGTCGCCTTCGATGCTGCGCCGGTTGTGCACGGCCATGCCACCGACGGCCCGCGTGTCTTCCGGCACGAGGTTCGCCACGACGTGGTCACGGTTGGCGTGGTCCATCAACAGCCGCCCGCCCGGCCGCAGCACCTTCGCCATCTGCCGCAGCGCCGCGCGGTTCTCGTCGTCCGACTCGAAGTAACCGAAGCTCGTGAACAGGTTGGTCGCCGCGTCGAACTCGTTTTCAAACGGCAGCGCCCGCACGTCCGCCCGCACCAGCCGCCCGGCCAAGCGCGGCCGCCGCTCCGCCTCAGCCAGCAGCGGTTCACTCAGGTCCACACCCATCACATCAAAACCCGCCTCGGCCATCGCCTCGGCGTGACGCCCGGCGCCGCAGCAGATATCCAGCACGCGCTCGCCGCCGGTCAGCCCCAGCAGTTCGACCGCACCCGCCGCTTCCCGCCGGGCCGAGGCGTCGTCGCGGTGGTGGTAGACCAACGGGTAATGCTCACCGAACGCGGTGATAAACCAGTCAGGTTCGGGTTGTGTGGTCTGCACGTTCATCCCTTGGCATCGGGCTTAGTGTTTAGATGCCGCCCGGGGCAGACGGTTTCAATCCCGCCGCCGGTTGCCCTCATATGTTAGCAGGGCGGCTTGGCCGTGGCCCGACATCGGGTAACATGTCGCCATGATCGAAACCATCGCCGATCTTTTCCACCGTGGCGGGTGGGTGATGTACCTGCTGGTGCCGTTGAGCATCGTCGCCCTGACGCTCATCGTCGAACGCCTGTGGTTCTGGTGGCGCACCAACAACATCCGCTCCTTCACCCGCTACCAGCACGTCGCCCGACACCTGCGCGCCGGCGAACACGCCGCGGCCCAACAGCTCGTGGCCCGCGACCGGTCCGTCTACGGCCGGCTCGTGAGCAGCATGCTCGAAGAGAACGCCTCCGACGCCGTCGTCACCGAGGCCGTTGAAAACCAGCGCCCGCGCATGGAACGCTTCATGCCCACGCTCAACACCTTCATCACCGCCGCGCCCATGCTCGGCATCATCGGCACCGTCACCGGCATCATCGCCTCGTTCAACGTGCTCAGCGAGGCCGACGTGGTCACCGACCCGTCCAAGCTCGGCGGCGGCATCGCCGAGGCGCTGCTGACCACCGTCGTCGGCCTGGTCGTCGCCCTGGTCGTGCTGTTCCCCTACAACGCCTTCAGCGCACAGATCGACCGCACGCTCGGCCGGATGGAAGCCCTCGTCGCCGCCTACCGCACCGGCGTCGCCGAGTAACACACACCCACAGCCATTTTGGTTTCACCGGCGCGACGGTCCGGCCATAAAAATCTCGCGGATGTCGCGCAGCGAATAACCGCCCGCGTTCAGCAGACGCACCATGCGGATGCGCTTGACCGCCGTGCGGTCGAACAGCCGTTGTTGGCCGTCGCTGATCGCGGTGGGCTCGACGACCTGCATGGACAGGTAGTACTGGAGCTGCGCCACGGTGACGCCCGCCGCGTCGGCCGCGTCTTGCAGCCGGAGCATGCCGTCATAATCGTTCTTCTGCGTCACGAGGCCGAGTTTAACATGGATTGAACGGCGCGGCGGCGCGAATTTATTCGCGAATAAACCGCTCGCCGTTCGGCACTGGGTACAATGCAACCCTTGGGTCGGCCCGGGCGCCACGGGCCGGGGAGTGCCGGATACACATTCATTCAACAGGGAGCAGATCATGAGCACCGCAGTCAGCACACAAGAGATCGGCGCGCAGCTCGTTGCGTTGTGTAGCCAGGGCCAGAACCTCGAAGCGATCAACACGCTCTACGCCGACCACGCGGTCAGCGTCGAGGCGATGGACTGCCCGGAAGAGGGCTTCCACCGGGTGACGGAGGGCATCGACGCCATTCGCGCCAAGAACGAGTTCTGGTTTGAGCACAACGAGGTGCACAGCGGCGAGTGCATTGGCCCGTTCCCCAACGACGACCGCTTCGCCGTGTTCTTCCGCTACGACGCGACCTGCAAGAAAACGAACCAGCGTTACCAGATGGACGAGGTCGGCCTGTACACCGTCGCCGACGGCAAGATCGTGCGCGAAGAGTTCTTCTACGCGATGCCGGAGGAGTGAACGCCGCACAATGTTCGCAACTTATGAAGCCCACGGATTGCAACCCGTGGGCTTTTTTTGCGATTGAACTGAGTGGTATACTGCAGGAATGTCCAAGCACTGGAAAGAAACATACACCCAAGAAGCGGCCGAAGCGGTCGGCATTCACCATCGCGAAGGTTCACTCGTATTGGGTGATACAGATGCAAAGTGGATTTATTACGTTCGCGTGTGTGGCTTTACTTTTGGCTTCTTCTCGCTCGACATGATCCGGCAGTACATCGACTATTTCAGTCGGAAGACTTTGCCGACATCCAGGTTCTTTGGAGCCTCTCCTTTTTCAGATGGTCCCGCCGCATCGGTTGGCGATGGCCAAAGTCCGTTCGAACGGCTGCCCGGACACCTTCGACACAAGAGCAAGCGGGAGAGAGTGCAAAAGGCATTGGAAAAAGCGTTAAGTGAGTTTGAGAAGGATTCGATTTGATGAGATTCCTTCTGACGCGCTCCCCCCGCGGGTCGCGGCTAAACTCGGAATGAAAAACCCCGCCGTGAGGCGGGGGGTTGTAAGGTTTTATACTTCCGGGGGCGGGGGGTTACTTGCCGGTGAAGAACTTCTTCACCCCGTGCCAGGTGGTCTTGCGGCCGACCTCGGCAATCGATTCCGTGAGCGGGATCTCCTTGGGGCAGACCTTCACGCAGTTCTGGGCGTTGCCGCAGTCGGCGACGCCGCCGGGTTCCATCATCGTGTCCAGGCGTTCGCCGGCGAGCTGGGCGCCGGTGTCGTGGCGGTTGAAGTAGCGGACCTGGCTGATGATCTGGGCGCCGACGAAGGCGTTGTCCTTGGTGAACTGCGGGCAGACCTCCAGGCAGCAGCCGCACGTCATGCAGCGCGACAGCGCGTAGCGAACGTCCTGGTTGTCCTGGTCTTCCTTGGGGCCGGGGCCGAGGGAGACCGTGCCGTCGATGGGGACCCAGCCGGCGATCTTTTCGAGGTTGTCGAACATGCGCTGGCGGTCGACCATCAGGTCGCGGGTGACGGGGAACTTGGTCATCGGCTCGATGACGATGTCGCCGCCCTCTTGCAGCAGGTCGTCGACGAGGCGCGAGCACATCTGGCAGACCTGGCCGTTGACCACGGCGGTGCACGAGCCGCACACCTCTTCGAGGCAGGCCGACAGGTATACCGGTGGCGTGGTCGCCTTGCCCTCGACGGTGGTCGGGTTGGCGGCGATGGCCTGGAGCACGCTGATCACGTTCATGCTCGGCTTGTAGGCGACGTCGAAGGTCTCCCAGTACGGCGCGCTGTCGGCGGTGTCCTGGCGCTTGACCTTGACGCGGAAGGTTTTCGGCTTGTCGTTGGGGGCGATCATGGGTTTTCCTCGAACGATTCTATAAACGCGGCCAAGCCGCGGCGCTAAATAATCCTTACTTCTTGCCGTAGCTGCGGACGCGGGGCTGGACCATCGGCAGCGGCACGTCCTCGTATTCCAGCACCGGCTTGTCGCCGGCCGCGTCGTACTTGACGAGGCTGGTCTTGAGGTACGGCTCGTCGATGCGCTCGGGGTAGTCGGGCCGGTAGTGGCAGCCGCGGGATTCCTTGCGCTGGATCGAGGCGAGCACGATGGCCTCGGCGTAGATGATCATGTCGCCCAGCGCCCGCGTGAAGCTGAGGTTCTGGTTGGTCCACATGCCGGTGTCGGCCAGCGAGACCTCCTCGTAACGCCGCTTCCACTCCTGCACCTTCTCCGCGAGCTTGAGCAGGTTCTCCTCGTCGCGGATGACCGTGCAGAAGTCGTTCATCCACTGGCCCATCTCCTCGTGCAGCGTGTAGGGGTTCTCGCCGCCGTTGTTGCGGATGAGCTTTTTCTGTTTGGCGTCTTCCTGGTCGACGAACTTCTTGAACAGCGCGTCGGGCAGGTCGGCCGCGGCGGTCTCGAGGTCGTTGACGTAGTTCGCCACCGATGGGCCGTTGAAGATGCCGTCGAAGATGCAGTTCAGCAGCGCGTTGGCGCCGAGGCGCGTGGCGCCGTGGTAGGCGTAGTTGACCTCGCCGAACGCGTACAGGCCCGGCACGTTGGTCATCATGTTGTTCGGCGCGCCGTGCTTGAGCCCGAGGATGTTCTTACCGTCCGACTCGTCGCCGGAGACCGGGGCGCGCTGCTCGGCGGTGTACACGGTGTACAGCCCGCCCATCGAGTAGTGCACGGCGGGGAAGATCTTCATCGGCACCTGCCGCGGGTCGTCGCCGGTGAACTTCTCGTAGATCTCGAGGATCGCGTGCAGCTTGTTCTTGGTCTCGTCGGGCAGGTGCGTGATGTCGAGGTACGCCATGCGCCCCCCGCCCACGCCGAACCCGTCGCGGCAGGTGAAGAAGATCTCGCGGGTCGCCACGTCGCGCGACACCAGGTTCTTGTACTCCGGGTACTTCTCCTCGAGGATGTACCAGCGTTCGTTTTCGGGGATCTGGCGCGGGTCGCGGCCGGCATCGGGGTGCGGCTGCCAGTTGCCCTCGGCGTCCTTCACGGCGGGCACCCACACCCGGCCGCCCTCGCCGCGCGCCGACTCGGACATGAGCCGGCACTTGTCTTCGCCGGGGATCGCGGTCGGGTGAACCTGGATCATCTCGGGGTTGCCCAGCCATGCGCCGGCCTGGTAGCAGCGGGCGGCCGCGCCGCCGTTGCAGATGACCGACATGGTCGACTTGCCGAAGATCAGCCCGCAGCCGCCGGTGGCCATGACCACGGCGTCGGCGGGGAAGGCGCGCAATTCCATCGTGCGGATGTCCTGGCCGACGATGCCCTTGCACGCGCCGACCTCGTCGATGACGGGCCAGAGGAACTCCCAGAACTCGTACGTCTTGACCTTGCCGGCCGATGCGTACTTGCGGGTCTGTTCGTCGAGGGCGTAGAGCAACTGCTGGCCGGTCGACGCGCCGGAGAAGTGCGTGCGGCGGAACAGCGAGCCGCCGAAGTAGCGCCGGTCGAGGTTGCCCTCGGCGGTGCGGTTGAACGGCACGCCCATGCGGTCCATCAGGTCGATGATCTTCGGCGCCCAGTGGGTCATCTCGTAGACGGGCGGCTGGTGGTTGAGGAAGTCGCCGCCGTAGAGCGTCTCGTCGAAGTGGTTCCACTCGGAAAAGCCTTCCTGGCGGACCGGCTCGGTGCAGGCGTTGATGCCGCCCTGGGCGCAGACGCTGTGGGAGCGCTTGACGGGCACGAGCGAGAACAGGTCGACGTCGAGGCCGGCCTCGGCGATGCGGACGGTCGCGGCCAGACCGGCGAGCCCGCCGCCGACCACGATCACACGTTTTTGATTCGTTGCCATCTTTGTATCAGTCTCAGCTGGGTTGCTGTGTCGGGTTCAAATGGTTTACTCGGCCGCCGCCTGCGTGTGGTCGACCTGGACGGCGGCGGTGAGCTTGGCCATCTCGTGGTCATAGGCGGCCTGTTCCTCGGCGGTCGGCGTGTAGGTCGCCGCGGCGTAGATCGCCAGGGCGCTGAAGAGCATGAGCGTGGCGAACACCCCCGCACACACCGCGCCCCACCGCTTCTGCGCCGCGGCGCTGACCGTGACGCCCCAGGTGATCGCGGCGGTCCACAGGCCGTTGGACCAGTGGTACACCGCCGAGGTGACGCCGACGATGTAGAACACCAGCACCAGCCAGCTCGCCTGCAGCGCGATGGCGGTGGAGGCCTTGGCCAGCTCGACGCCGCCTTCGCCGTGGACGAAGAACGGGGTGAACCAGCCGAACATGTTCATCCTCCCGCGGAGCGTGAGCACGTGCAGCACGATGAACACCAGCGCGACGATGCCGGTGACGCGTTGGAGCGTGTACCGCCAGTTGCCCCAGTAGGGGTACTTGGTGGTGTTCGACTTGGCGCCGCAGAAGGTGTAGACCAGGCCGAGGATCGCGTGGAAGCCGATGGGCACGGCGAGGACGAAGATTTCCATGAAGATCAGCGCCGGTTGGCTGTGGATCCATTCGACCTCGTGCTGGAAGGTGCCGAACGCCATCTGCATGTTCGTGAACAAGTGGAACATGAGGAACACGCCGATGGGCACGATGCCGGCCAGCGAGTGGAGCCGGCGGAGCAGGAACGGGACCTGCCCGCCTGCGGGGGATGGGGATGCGGTGGTGCTCACGGGGGGGAAGCCTTTCCAATGCCATTTAGTGGACACATTTGTCCAATTAGGGGGAGTCGAATCATACTCTCTGCCTGCGGCCAGTCAATCCCCCTGAAATTAAAAAGAGCGGCCGGGCCGCTCAAGAAGAATCTTACGGGGTGACAATGCCCCCGGCGTTGGGCTGGTCGCCCGCGGGTGGGGCCGGTGGGGTTGGTTCGGCCGCGTCCGGGTCGCCGGCGGGCTGTTCGGCGGCCTGTTTCATGGCCTCCTGGCTGAGGGCGACGAAGTTCATCCGCAGCTCGTGCAGGGCCGTGGTCAGCAGCTTTTCCTCTTCCTCGTCGAGGTTGCCCTTGGTTTTTTCCTCGAGGACGCCGAGCATGTCGATGTGGTGCTTGGCGAGGTCGACGATGGCGTAGCGCTGGCCGGTCTGGGGGTCGGGGATCATGCCCATGGCGAACATCGCTTGCGTGACCATCTCGGAAACGAGGGTCTTGAAGTCCGCGGGGGGCAGGCGGTTGGGCCCACCGGCGCCGGCGGGCTGGGCCTCGGCCTCGGCGGCGAGGCGCTCTTTCTCGGCCTGGGCCTGGGCTTTCCAGTCGTCGTCCACCTGGATCTTCGGGGCTTGCGGGTCGGTTGGTTCGCTCATGTCGATCGCCTTGTGCGTGATTGGGTTGAACCGCTGAGTATACGCGCTGGATCGGGCCGCCGCGAACGCGATATTGTGCCACAAGCACCGCAGGCGTAAACTCTTGTTTAACGCTTGTTTGGAGCACAGGCCATGTGGACACGGACGTGGATCATTTCGCTTTCGATCGGTTGGACGCTGGCGATGTCCGGTTGCGGCAAGGACGATAAGGTCGTCGCCCCGATCATCGACCAACCGACCGAGCGCGACGCCTCGGCCCTCTACACCGAATCGATCAACGCCGGTGAAGCGCCGGAGCTTGTCAAGGACACCGCCCCCGCCACCGCCAACCGCGCCGGTGATGCCTACACCGTCGACGCCATGGTCGGCCAGATCAACGGCAAGCCCGTCTACGCCTCGGCGATCTTCGACGAGCTCGGCGAGGAATCGCTGATCAACCGCGGCAACCGGCTCAGCAGCGGTCAGTTCCGCCGCGACGTCCGCGTCGACCTGACCAACATCGTCAACGCCCACGTCACCAGCAACCTCATCCTCGCCGAGGCCGAGGCCGAGCTCACCCCCCAGCAGCAGTTCGGCCTCTACCAGGCCCTCAAGAAAGAACGCGAGAAGTTCGTCTCCGGGTTCCTCGGCGTCGACGCGCTCGCGGAGGAAGCCCTGCAAAAACAAGGCATCAAAGACCTCGAGCAGTACGTCGAAGAAAAACGCCAGGAAATGCTCATCCGCCACTACAAGCAGCGCAAGGTCTGGCCCAAGGTCTTCGTCACCCGCCGGCAGATCGAACGCTATTACGAACAACACCTCGACGAGTACCAGAAGCCCGGCAAGCTCGTGCTGCGGATCATCCGCGTGACCAGTTCCGCCAAGGCCAACGCCGTGCAAGACGCGCTGGCCGCCGGCGAGGATTACAAGTCGATCGCCGAGCAACACACCGAGGCCCGCCGCAGCACCGGCGGCGTGTGGGACTTCGTCGCACGCCTCGAATCGTTCGACGCCCTGCCCGACGACGTCGACGAAAAGGTCCGCCCGCTCTCCGTCGGCCAGCGCACCGAACGCATCGACCGCGAAGACGGCTCGTCGTGGTGGTTGAAGCTCGAATCGTACGAGCCCGGCGAAAACGTCACGCTCACCGACGCGTACCTGAACATCGAACGCATCCTGCAAAACCGCCAGGCCTCGAAGCTGTTCGTCGAACAGATCGACGAGCTCCGCGAGGGCGGCAACTACACCCCCGTGCCGCAGATGGTCGACGCCCTGCTCGAGATCGCCGTCAACCGCTACGCCAGCACCCAGTGAAGACAGAAGTCGGAAAGCAAAAGACAGAAGCCCTGACTTCTAAATGTCTTCCTTGCCGCCCCACCGCCGCGCCGATACAGTGAGTCGAGTTCCTTTACGGAGATGGGCATGTCCGACCAGGCCTCAGGTCGCACAGGCCCGCCGTCGCGCGGGGCGCCGAACGGATCGGCGAACCCCGAAACCAACGCGGCGTGTGGGCCGAACCCGAACGACACCCACATGCTCGGTGCGACGCTCGCGCCGGCCGTGATCCGGGCGTGCGACGACCGCCTGGTCGACCTGCACTGGTTCCGCACCGACTGGCAGCGCGGCGGCGCGATGACCGGGTACGCCAAGTTTCAAACCCCCGCCGGCGACCGGCCCGTCGTGCTCAAGTTCCCCGTGCCCCCGCGCGAGCTGCGCTGGATGCAACGCCTGCAAGCCGACCAGCACGACGCCGGCGAGGTCGTGCCCAAGCTCTACGCCAGCGGCACCGCGCTCAACGGCTACGACCTGGCGTGGATCGTCATGGAGCGCATGCCCCACGGCCCGCTCGACTCGACGTGGCAGGGACGCGAGTGGGACCACCTCGTCGAAGCGCTCGGCCGGTTCTACGCGGCCTGCGAAGCCATCCCCGTCGACCGCGAACCGCGCGAAGAGGACTGGCCCGCCATCGTCAAGCGCGCCCGCCAAGCGTTGCGCGCCCACGGCGTGGCCGAGGAGCAGCGCTGGAACAAGGCGATCAAGGCCCTGCAAAAGAAGCTGACCAAAACCCTCGAAGCCTGGGACGCGCGCGACGTGAACCACTGGTGCCACGGCGACGTGCACCTGGCCAACGCCATGACCCGCCACGCGGCGCCCGACGGGCCCGCCCTGCTGTTCGACCTCGCCGAGGTGCACGCCGGCCACTGGGTCGAGGACGCGGTGTACATCGAGCACCTGTACTGGGCCGCGCCGCAAAGGCTCGCCGGCCGACAACTCGTCAAAACGATCGCCGAGCAGCGCAAGGCGCACGGCCTGAAGATGACCCGCGACTGGCCGACCCTGGCCAACATCCGCCGGGCCCTGCTCGCCGCGGCGGCCCCCGCTTACCTGCACCAGGAGGGCAACCCCCAGCACGTGCACGCCGCGCTAGAACGCCTCGAACAGACGCTCGGCCAGCTGCCCGTCTGATAAAAGCCCGCCCGGCCCGCCCGCGGTTTAGGCCGACCGAATTCGCTAACGAAATCTAAATGGGTTGTGGTAGGTTGACCGATGTAGACAGTACCGCCGCGACGCTCGGCGGGACGATTCGGACAGGTCAACTTAATCAAGGGTTTGCCGACGGCTAGTTAAACTTACTCAGGTCGTTTTCGACCACATTGGCCAAACGCTACCGCATCGCGCTACCTTTGATGACCGACTCGACGCGTCCCGCCCAACGCCCCGGCGGTTTTTTCATGCACGCCGCGACCGCCACCCGACCCACTCAAAACACAAAACGCAACGCGAGCTGATTATAGTTTATAGTCTATAAACTATATTCAGTTACGGCCAGGAGCGTACCGTGGTTGGGGTTGCGCGCGGGGCGGTGTTGTGTGTTCAGCCGGCTTCGGATTCGGTGTAGGTCACGTCTTCGCCCGCCGATTCGCGCAGCGTTTCGACGAACCGGCGGTCGCCGCCGGCCTCCATGCCCAGCGGGAACACGTACGCCGCGCCGTCTTTGAGCGTGACCCAGACCGACGAATCGCTCAGCCAGCTGTCGCTATACGCCGCGTCGATCGCCTTGATCTGGTCGAACGCGATACGGATGGCCGGCTGTTCGTAGCTCTCGCTGTAGATCACCAGCTGGCGGTCGGTGACGAAGTACATGCCTTCCTTGATGCCGATCAAGCCGTCGGAATAGAACAGCCGGATGCGCTCGTCGTCGTCGATCAGCTCGAGCTGCCGGATCGTGTCCACGAACCGCGTGGGCAGCTGCGCGCCCGAGACGACCCTCTTCTCCGGCGACACCGCACCGATGTAGAGCACCCCCGAACACAGCAGAACGATCGCGAACCCCACGACGATCCCGATGATCTTCAGCGCTCTCATGTCGGTCCCCAAAACGTGGCGTGACGCGGTCGCTTACACCGCGAACCCGCTGTTGCGCAACAGGTCGAAGAACTGGTCGGTGAACACGAAGTTGTGTTCGGGGAACGCCAGGCCCTGCATGTTCTGATCGATGTGGCTGAACATCAGGTCGACCCGGCCGAACGGTTGCTTCTCGCCGCCCGCCGCGTAATCGATCTGGTGGATCACACCGCTCGTCGCGGCGCCGGCGGGGTCGATGCGGTCGAGCGTCGCTTCGTAGATCAGCGTCTGCCCGGGGTAGGCCTCGCGGTCGAACTCGGCTAAGCCGACCTTGGCGAGGATCACCTTCTCGGCGAAGTCGCGTGCGTGGCCCACGAGGATGCCGGCGGTCTGCGCCATGCCCTCGACGATCAGCGGCGCGGGCATGATCGGCTTGCTCGGCCGATCGTCGGTCGCGGGGAAGTGGTCGTGCAGGTGCTCCTCGGCCATCGAGATGTTCTTCAGCGCCACGCAACGCGCGCCTTTGTCCAACTCGACGATCCGATCGATCCACATCCAACGCATGATAGAGCCACCAAGGGATCAAGCCACCGAGCCACCCAGAACCAACGATCGATCTCGGTGGCTCGGTGGCTTGATGGCTGGTTGGCTAATCGCGGTTTTACCCCGCGAGCTTAAGCTCCACGAACTTCACCAGCGCGTCGACGGTGAACACGTCGACCACCTTGTTCACGGAGCGGTCGTCTTCCATCACGGCGAAGTCGGCGTAGGGCATCAGCTTCTTCAGCTCTTCCAGGCCCGCGTCGGTCACCTGGCCGTCCGACACGTAGTCCGGGTTCTGCAACGCCGACTCGGGGATCATCTCGCCCTGCTCGATCTTGATGCCGAACGCTTTTTCGAGGCGGAAGGAGATGTCGAGGTAATCGATGCTCTCGGCCCCGAGGTCCGCGCCGAGCGCGGCGGTGGGTTCGACCTCGTCCTCGTCCACGCCGAGCGCCTCGACAAGGACCTCCGTGACCTTTTCCTGGATCTCTTCTCGGCTCATCGCAGCCATGTCATATCTCCGAAGGCTGTTGATTGGCTTGTCTTACTGCGCCGCCCGCATGACGAACCGGCCCTGCACGGCGACCGAGCCGTTGACCTCGCCGGTGCCCTTGAAGGTGAACTGCCCGTCGGCGCTCTTCATCAGCTCGACCGTCACCCGCAGCTGTTCGCCGGGGCGGACCATGTTACCGTAGCGGAGGTTCCGCACCGCCGCCAGCACCCACGGCCCAGGCCCCCGCTTTTCGAGCAACACCCGCGACGCCTGCACCAGCGACTCGAGCATCATCACCCCCGGCAGCACGGGGAAGCCGGGGAAGTGATCGCCGAGGTATTCCTCCGCCGCGGTGACGTTTTTCACCGTCACGATCCGGTCGTCGGCCCGCTCGAGGATTTGGTCTACCAAGTCGAAGCGCATGGGGCTCTCGCGGTCAAAACGGCCGAATCTATCGAACCCCCAGCCCCATGGCAAATAACCGCTGGGTTTGCCCGCCACCGTCCGGTGAGCGTACAGTGCGGGCCGGCGACGGCGATTCAAATCCAAGGGGACCGATCATGCTCAGGCCACACGCGTTGGAAACCACCTTGCTCGCTTGCGCGGTCGTGATGGCCGCCGAGGCCTCGGCCGGACAACAGATCACCCGTGACGCGTGGTCGGTCGACCTGCCGGGCACCTGGCAACCGATCCCCCGGGCCGAGATCGAAGCGGCGAAGCGCGTGATGGTGTCGGACCCCTCGAAGATCGTTTACGACGCCTGCTTCCAGCGCGACAACCACGACCAGCCGTTCACCTACCCGTACGTGACGGTGCAGCGGATGGACTACGATAAGATCGGGCTTAGGCGTCGGCCGAGCGAAAGGACGATGAGGAAACTGGTCAACGAGCTGTCGGGCTTCCGCATCAAGGACGCCGATGAGATGCTGACCGACGAAGCAAAGACCATACTCGGCGACCACGAACTGGGTAGCGCCAGCTTCGACGCCGAGCGGAAACAGTTCCAAGTCCACAACGCTTCGATGATGGTCGCCGGCGTCGGCAAGGTCCGCTCCGTATTGATCGGCTACTTCGGCAACGAGGCGATCTACCAGGTCTTGTACTGCGACCTGGAAAGCAACTGGGACGACGCGGCCGCGGCCGGCGAGCGCGCCGCGATCTTCGACAGCTTCCAACTCACCCCGCAGGCCGCATACCGCGAGCTGGGCTTCTTCGACTTGGGCGTGGGCAAGCTGATCGGTGTGGTGGGAGCCATCGGCGTGGCGATGGTGATCGGCTGGGCGATCAAGTCGGCGCTGGGCACAAACAAGCGTTCAAAAGAGTACGACTTCCCCACGTAACGCACGGCATCGGCGTTTTGGCCCTAACCCCGCGGCGCTGGCTAGCGTCGGCAGTGATTGCTATGATTCGGGATTCGCCGGACCCAGAGCAATTGCCCACGGGCACCCGCGTCCAACGGGCTACGGCGGTAGAAGGGTGATCGCCCGTATGAGCGACAAGTGCATCCGCATCCGAGGCGCCCGCGAGCACAACCTGCGCGGCATCGACCTCGATATCCCGCGCGACCAGTTGGTGGTCGTCACCGGCCTGTCGGGCAGCGGCAAGAGCTCGCTCGCCTTCGACACCATCTACGCTGAGGGCCAGCGCAAGTACGTCGAGTCGCTCAGCGCCTACGCCCGCCAGTTCCTCGAACAGATGGCCAAGCCCGACATCGAGGAGATCGAGGGCCTGCCCCCCACCATCGCCATCGAGCAGCGCTCCGCCAGCCATAACCCCCGCTCGACCGTCGCCACCACCACCGAGATCTACGACTACCTCCGCCTGCTGTTCGCCCGCGCAGGCCGGCCCCACTGCTGGCACACCAGCAAATCGGACAAGCCCTGCGGCGAGCCGATCACCTCGACCAGCGCCACGCAGATCGTCGACCAGGTCATGCAGCTGCCGACCGGCACGAAGCTCATGGTGCTCGCGCCGCTGGTCCGCGGCAAGAAAGGCGAGCACCGCGACGTGCTCGAATCGATCCAACGCCAAGGTTTCGTCCGCGCCCGCATCAACGGCGAGGTCGTCGACCTGCGCAACCCGCCGACGCTGAGCAAAACGAAGAAGCACGTGATCGAGGCCGTGGTCGACCGCATCATTGTGAAGGACGAGATCCGCTCGCGCCTCGCCGACTCGATCGAGATCTCGCTGAAGCTCAGCGAGGGGTTGCTGATCGTGACCGTCATGGACGAGACGCACGCGGGCGACGACGAGAAGTGGGTCGACCAGCTGTACAGCGAGAAGTACGCCTGCCCCAAGCACCCCGAGTGCGCGTTGGAGGAGCTGGCGCCGAGGTTGTTCTCGTTCAACTCGCCCTACGGCGCCTGCCCGGCGTGCGACGGGCTGGGCACGATCATGGAGTTCGACGAGCAGCTGATCGTGCCGGACCCGAACCTGTCGCTCGACGACGGCGCGATCGAGGCGTGGCGCAGGCACGGCAAGCGGATGAACATCTACTACAACCGGATGATCCGCCACTTCTGCCGGGACTTCGACGTCGACCCCGCTGTGGCGTACCGCGAGCTTTCGCGCACCGCCCGACGCATCCTCATGCATGGCACGACCACGCGCGACGCCAGCAAGTTCGGCACGTCGTTCGAGGGCGTGATCAACAACCTCCAACGCCGGTGGGAGTCGACCGACAGCGAGTACGTCAAGCAACGCCTGCACGGCTACCTCTCCGAGGCGCCCTGCGAAACCTGCCACGGCGCGCGGCTCCGCCACGAGGCGCTGCACGTGATGATCCAAGCCAAGGGCCACGAGACCCCCGGCTTCGGCGCCCGGTTCAAGAAGCCCGGCTGGTTCAACATCAACGACATCACCGCCATGACCATCGGCGAGGCGCTGCGGCTGTTCGACCGGCTGGCGCTGTCGGCCGAGCAGCGGGTGATCGCCGAGCCCATCGTCAAGGAGGTGCGCAGCCGGCTGGGGTTCATGGCCGACGTCGGCCTCGACTACCTCACGCTCAACCGCGCCACCGCCACGCTGTCCGGCGGCGAGGCCCAGCGCATCCGCCTGGCCACCCAGGTCGGCAGCGGGCTGGTCGGCTGCTGCTACGTGCTCGACGAGCCGACCATCGGCCTGCACCAGCGTGACAACGACCGGCTCATCCGCACGCTCCGCCACCTCACCGAGATCGGCAACACCGTGCTCGTCGTCGAACACGACGAAGACACCATCCGCTCGGCCGACTGGGTCGTCGACATCGGCCCCGGCCCCGGCCGGCACGGCGGGCGCGTCATCGGCCAGGGCGACCTGAACCACCTCATGGCCAACAAGGACTCGATCACCGCCAAGTACCTCACCGGCGAGTACCGCATCGAGATCCCCAACGAACGCCGCGACGTCGACCTCGACAACCCCCTGCTGGTCCGCAAGGCCGAGCAGAACAACCTGAAAAAAATCGACGTCCGCTTCCCGCTCAACGGCCTGGTCTGCGTCACCGGCGTCAGCGGCTCGGGCAAGAGCACGCTGGTCAACCAGATCCTGCTGCGCGCCATGAAGCGCTACCTGCACAGCGCCCGCGAGAAGCCCGGCAAGCACCTGCGGGTCAACGGCCTGGGCAACGTCGACCGCGTGATCGAGGTCGACCAGTCGCCGATCGGCCGCACGCCCCGCTCCAACCCCGCGACCTACACCGGCGTGTTCGACGAGATCCGCAAGCTCTACGCCCAGACCCGCGAGGCGAAGATCCGCGGCTACAAGCCCGGCCGGTTCAGCTTCAACGTCAAGGGCGGCCGGTGCGAATCGTGCCAGGGCCAGGGCCTTAAAAAAATCGAGATGCACTTCCTGCCCGACGTCTACGTCGAGTGCGAGCAGTGCAAGGGCTCGCGCTACAACCGCGAGACGCTGGAGATTTTGTACAAGGGCAAGAGCATCGCCGACGTGCTGAACATGACCGTCGAGGAGTCGCTGGAGTTCTTCGACAGCTTCCCGAAGGTCGTGCAGATGCTCCGCACGCTGCGCGACGTGGGCCTGGGCTACGTGCACCTGGGCCAGTCGAGCACCACGCTGTCCGGCGGCGAGGCGCAGCGCGTCAAGCTCGCCACCGAGCTCGGCAAGAACGCCTCGGGCCACACGGTCTACGTGCTCGACGAGCCGACGACCGGCCTGCACTTCGCCGACATCCATAACTTGCTGAACGTGCTCAACCGCCTGGTCGACAAGGGGCACACCGTCATCGTGATCGAGCACAACCTCGACGTGATCAAGTGCGCCGACTGGATCATCGACCTGGGCCCCGAGGGCGGCCACCGCGGCGGCACCGTCGTCGCCGAGGGCACCCCCGAACAGGTCGCCGCCACGCGCGGCAGTTATACGGGTCAGTTCCTCACCCACCACCTCCGCCGCCCCGCCGCCGCGGGCTGAGGTATAATCACGCGCACACCCACCGGGAGAATCGCATGCGCGGATTATGCCTCGTGTTGTTGATGACCCTTGCCCCGCTCGGCTGCGGTCGAAGCCAAACCACATCACCGCTGCCCGAAGCGCGGCTCACTACCCACACCGCCGCCCTGTCGCGCACGGTCGTGACGGCGGACCTCGACCACCCGATCCCCGCGGACACCAACGTGCTGTGGTGCGCGTCGATGCAATTGGCGTGGAACGAAGCGATGCGACAGGTCGGCGGGCCGATCGCGCTGGACCGACCGTCGACCACCGCCGAGGCGTTGAACCGATCACAAGTGACGCGCGATCAGTTCGAGGCGCGGAGCTTTGTAGCGCTGGCCGGGACTCAAGGCCGCACCGTTAAAGAGGCCCGCCGGCAGGTCGCGCAAAAGTTCGGCGAGCAAGCCGACACGCCGCTGCTGGACATGCTCGACGGCGCGCCGGCAGACGGGTTCGTGTTCTACGCTTACTTGCGTCACGCGATGGCGTTTGCGCAGCCGTTCGATGAACTTGATCCGATGCGGTTCACCCAAAGCGACGCGCGGTTCGCCGCGTTCGGGGTCGACTCGTTTCACGAAGGCCTGCCGCACCACCAACGGCTGGCTGACGCGGTCGCGATTCGGTGGCTGCACAGTGACGACACCGGCCTTGAACCGGAACTGATGTACGTGGTCGAGTTGCTCACGGATGACCCCGACCACCGCCTCGTGCTGGCCGCGGTAGAACGGCACCGCACGCTCGGGCAAACCATCGACTCGGTGCGCCGGAAGCTCACGGAGCCAAACACCGCACTTGTTGACCCGGCAGAAATTGAAGCGACGTTCGCTCAACTCGACAAGAACAACGCGCCGCGTGGTCAGCGCGAACAAACGATGGCCGCGATCGCGAAGCAACTGAATCACAACAGCCGCCTGATGGAGGGCGAGTCGCTCCGCGTGCCGGTGATCGATTTCGATTTGACCCATCGCTTCGGCGACCTGGTCGGCCGAAGCATCACCAACCCGGACTTCGCGTGGGCGGGTCAGCCGATCGGCCTCGCGGCGCAGCGCATCCGGTTCCGCCTGGATCGCACGGGCGCGATGGTCGAGAGTGAAGCCGCGGGCGCGGTGTTCGATGCCGAGCCCCGCCGTTTCGACTTCAACCGGCCGCACCTGGTGCTGGTGCTCAACCGCCGATCCAACCAGCCGTTGTTGGCGTGCTGGGTCGCCAACGACGAACTGTTCGTGCCGGCCGGGCCACCGGGCGCAGCGCACCAGAACGAGGGCGGTTCGATCTTCGGCGATGGGGTCGACGGCGATTCGATCTTCGAGCCCCGCCGCGCCCCTTGAAGCGCATGAAAAAAGAAAGGCGGGCACATGGAGCGCGCCGCCTTCCGGGAATCGGTGTCGGATTGAAAGTGCGGTTCAGCCGCCGGCCATCACGCGGCCGACGCTGAAGATCGGCAGCAGCAGCGAGATCGCCACGAAGCCGATCAACGCGCCCATGAACGCGACCATGGCCGGCTCGATGAACTCGGTGGTGCGTTTGACCGCCTCGTCGAAGTCGTGCTCGGTGAACTCGGCGATCTTGTCCATGACCATGCCCAGCCGGCCGGCCTTCTCGCCGGAGTGGATCATGCGGCTGACCGAGTTGGGGATCAGCGGGCTCTCGAACAACGCCGCCGACAGCTGCACGCCCTGCTGGAGCTGCGTGTCGACCTCGTCCCACAGCTCCTCGTAGTGGATGTTGTTGGTCACGTCGCGCGTGATGGCGATCATGTCGAGCATCGGCACGCCGGCCGAGATCATGGTGCCCATCGTGCGTGTGGCGCGGGTGATGTACAGCTGCTGGAACATGCCGCCGATGACCGGCGCGTTGATCTTCAGCTTGTCGATCACGTGCCGGCCGAACTCCTGGCGGCGGAAGTACATGAACGAGCCGACGAGCGTGACGGCGCCGCCGACCCAGGCGTACCAGAAGGTCGTCAGCACCTCGCTGGCGCCGAGCAGCAGGCGCGTGGGCGCCGGCAGCATCGCGCCGCGGTTGGCGTAGATCTTCCCGAAGCGCGGCAGCACGAAGGTGAGCAGGAAGACGGTCACGGCCCCGGCGACGAGCATCATGATCACCGGGTAGATCATCGCGCCGCGCACGGACTTGATCGTGTTGCGTTCCTTGGTGAGGTAGGCGCTGACGCGCTCGAGCATCTCCCCCATCGTGCCCGAGGCTTCCGACGCCCGCAGCAGCGAGATCATCAGCTTGGGGAACACCTTGGGGTGTTGCTCGAGCGAGACGCTGAACGGCTGGCCCGACTGCACGCGCTCGTTGACGTCTTCGAGCACCGCCTTGAAGTCTTCGTTGGGCGTCTGCTCGCAGATCGACTCCAGCGCCTCGCCGAGCGTGACGCCGGTGTCGATCATGACCGACATCTGGTGCGTGAAGTGAATCACGTCGTCGCGCTTGATCCGGCGGTACTGGATCGCGTGGCCCTGCTCGGCCTGGGCGGCGGCGCGGGTCTCGTTGAGCTTCACGACGAACTTGCCCTCGGCGCGGATCTGCTGGCTGGCGTCGGACGCCGTCGCGGCGCTGAGCACGCCGCTGCAGATCTGTCCCGTCGCGTCACGCGCCTGGTAGGCGAAACTTGGCATGGCCCTGCTCCCTTATCCGGCGGTTACCCGCATGACCTCTTCCACGCTGGTCAGGCCGGCCTTGACCTTGTCCATGCCGTCGTGGCGCAGCGTGGTAAAGCCCTCTTCCACCGCCTTCTCGCGGATGGCCTGAAGCCCCGCGCCCTCGGCGATCATGTCCAGCAGCGTGTCGGACGGCGCCAGCAATTCGTAGATGCCGATCCGCCCGGCGTAACCGGTGTCGCGGCACTTGGCGCAGCCGGCGCCCTCGTAGAACGTCTCGACCGGGCCGACGACCTTCTCGACGGCCCGTCGCAGGTTCGGCGCCAGCTCGACCGGCCGCTTGCAGTTGGTGCATATCTTCCGCACGAGGCGCTGGGCGAGCACGCCGCGCAGCGACGCGGCGACGAGGTACGGCTCGACGCCGATGTTGTACAAACGCGTCACGGCGCTGGGCGCATCGTTGGTGTGCAGCGTGGAGAGCACGACGTGGCCGGTCAGCGCCGCCTGAGTGGCGATGCGTGCGGTCTCGCCGTCGCGGATCTCGCCGAGCATGATGATGTCCGGGTCCTGCCGCAGCAGCGAGCGCAGCGCCGTGGCGAAGGTGAAGCCGGCCTTCTCGTGCGTCTGGAACTGGTTGACGCCGGAGAGGTTGAACTCGACGGGGTCCTCGACGGTGCAGATGTTCACGTCCTCGGTGTTCAGCTCGGCGAGCATGGAGTACAGCGACGTGCTCTTGCCCGAGCCGGTGGGCCCGGTGACGAGGATGATGCCGTTGGGCGAGTGGATGACCCGCTTGAAGTCCTGGAGCATGTCGTAGCTGAAGCCGAGCTTCTCGAGCGAGACGAGGATGTTGTTGTTGTCGATGATGCGGATGACGACCTTCTCGCCCTGCTTGGAGGGGCAGGTGCTCACGCGGAGGTCGATGGGCCGGCCGTCGAGCATGACGTGGATGCCGCCGTCCTGGGGGATGCGGCGTTCGGAGATGTCGAGGGAGGCCATGATCTTGATGCGGCTGACCACCGCCGGGTGCATCTGGTAAGGCGGGCTGAGCTTCTCGAAGAGTTTGCCGTCCACGCGGTAGCGCACGCGCAGCTTGTTGTCGTCGGGCTCGATGTGGATGTCGCTGGCGCCGTCCTGCACCGCCGAGTAGATCAGGAAGTTGACGAGCTTGATCACCGGCGACTCGCCCGCCACCGCCTCGAGGTTGCCCAGGTCGGTCACCTCCTGCTCGACCAGCGAGAAGTCGCCGGTCTGCAGGTCGTCGACGATCTCGTCGATCACGAAGACGTTGGCGTTGGGCAGGTAGGCCTGGAGGGTTTGCTTGATGTCGTTGGCGGTCGCGGCGACGACCTGGATCTGGTGGCCGGACTCTTTCTCGATCTCTTCGATGAGGAAGAGGTTGGCCGGCTCGGGCACGGCGACGGTGAGCTTGTTCTCGATGAGGAACAGCGGCAGCACGGTGTGCTTCTCGAGGAACTCGCGGGGCAGCACCTCGATCACGCGCGGGTCGGCGATCTTCGGGTTGACGCGCGCGAACGGCACGCCGTACGCGTCGGCCAGCGTCTCGGCGACCTGCTCCTCGGTCACGAACTGCATGTCGACCAGCACCTCGCCGAGCAGCTTCTTGTGGCCGGAGGTGCGCTGCGATTCGAGGGCCTGACCGATCTGTTCTTCGGTGATCAGCCCGCGATCCTGCAACAGCAGCCCCAGGGGCTTGGTCTGGCCCTGGCTCGGCTTGTCGGTTGTCGTGGCGGGGTTGTCCATCGTCCGGTTACCTCAGTGATTTCAGCGCGGTGTCGACGTCCTCGTGGGTGTCGAAGTGCTTGTCGAGCCGCGTGATCGTCAGGATCTTCTGCACGGTTTCGTTCGGGCAGGCCAGGCGGATCTGCCCGAGCCGTTCGTCGGCCTGCTCCTGCAACCACAGCAGCGTCTCCAGCGCACCGGAGTCGAGGAACTCGGTCTCGGCCAGGTCGAGCACGAAGTCGCGGGTCTCCTGGTTGAGCCGCTGCTCGACGAGCCGGCGGAACGCGTCGAGCTCGTCGACGGTCAGGTCGCCCTCGATGCCGATCACCGTGATGCGGTCGTAGTTCTCGTGGGTCAGCTTCATCCCGACAGGCCTCCAAGCTCCTTGATCAGCGGCGACTGGCGTTGCTGGTGGTTGTGGATCATCTGGTCGTAGAGCGCGAAGTCGATGTTGACGAACACCTCGGCGAGCTTCGGGTCGAACTGCTTGCCGGCGCAGTTGAGTATCTCTTCGAGCACGGCCTGGCGGTCCATCGCCGCGCGGTAGGTGCGGGTGGAGCTCATGGCGTCGAACGAATCGGCGAGGCAGAGCACGCGGCCGAACAGCGGGATGTTCTCGCCGGACAGGCCGTCGGGGTACCCGCCGCCGTCGAAGCGCTCGTGGTGGTAGAGCACGCCGGGGATCAGGTCCTGCATCTGCCGGATGTCCTGCAGGATGCGGGCGCCGATGCGCGGGTGCGTCTTGATGATGTCGAACTCCTCGTCGGTCAACCGGCCGGGCTTGGCCAGCACCGACTCGGGGATGCCGATCTTGCCGATGTCGTGCAGCAGGCCGGCGAGGTACAAACGCTGGGTCGACTGCGCGTCGAGCCCCGCGGCCTCGGCCAGCTCCCGGCCCAGCCAGGCCACGCGCTCCGAGTGGCCGCAGGTGTAGGTGTCCTTGGCGTCGATCGCGCTGACCAGCGTGCGCAACGTGCCCATGAACATGTCCTGCACGTCCTCGAAGAGCATCGCGTTCTCGAGGAAGATGCCGACGGACTGGCCCAGGCTCGTCGCGAGCTTGCTGTCGACGGACGACAGGTCCGAGCTGTCGATCTTTTCGGTGCCGATGATGATGCCGAGCGGGCGGTCGTCGCGGACCAGCGGCACCAGCAGCGTCGTGCCGACCACGCCCGCCAGGTCCGGGTCGCCCAGGTCGGCGGGGTTGAACACGACCTGCGCCGAGTCGGCCTTGCCGCACCACAGGGCGCCGACCTTGCGTGCGGCGCGGGCCAGGCGTGGCTCGTCGAACGGCGGGTCGCCGGCCACGAACGTCCGGCCGCGCAGCTCCTGCAAACGGTCGTCGGTGTCGTTGAGCTGCATGACCATCCAGCGCAGGCCGATCACCTGCTGCATCTCGGACAGCACGTACTCCAAAAACGGCTCGGGGTCCGCCGTGACCGTCATCTTCGCCGACAGCTTGTACACCAGCGAGATCTCTTCGTACGCCTCGGCCAGCTGCTGGCTGAGCGTGTTGATCTCCTCGGCGTGGCGGTTCTTGTCGTGCAGGTCGTGGGCGGTCCAGTTGAGCATCTGCGCCAAACGGGGCAGGTCGCGCTCGCTCCACAGCGACTCGGGACCGATCTGGCTGCACGCCACCATGTAGTCGAGCCGCGCCGACGCCACGAGCCGGTGCAGCTGCTCGCTGTCGAGCAGGCGCTCGGTCAGCACGACCACCACGCGGTAGCCGATCACGCGCCGGCGCTCCTGGATCGCCAGCGGCACCACCCAGCAACCCGGCCACAGCTCGCTCGGCTCGGCCGGGGCCCGGTCGTGCCACTGCGGCGCCACGCCCAGCAGGCCCTGCGCAAACAAACCGCTGTTCAACAGCGTGTGCGTCAACCAGTTCGCCTCGTCGCAATGCCGCGCGCGGATGCGACCCGAAAGGTCGACCAACGCCACCGGCAAACCGAGCGCCCCACACCGTTCAACGATGTAGCGGTCCTCGGCCCCCGTCTCGATTGTCCCCGTGTACGCACTCATGTCACAACGTCCTTACCCCCGACCAATTCGTGTACCCGTCCGAGCACCTCACGCGGGCTGAACGGCTTGGTCAATACCCCGGCGATATTCGTGTTGGCAAGGTCCGCCTCGTTGAGGCCGAAGCCCCGGGCGGTCAAAAGCAAGGCGGGCGTGTCCGCCGTCGCCTCGGTGGCCTTGAGCTTCTCGCAGAGCTGCAGGCCGGTCATGAACGGCATCTGGTAGTCCGTGATCACCACGTCCGGCCGCTCACGCAGGGCCAGCTCGAAACCCTCTTCGCCGTCCTGCGCCGTGATCACCTCGAAGCCGGCGTTGTTCAGCTTCAGGCTCACCACGTGCAGGATGTGGGACTCGTCGTCGACGACCAGGATCTTCATGGGTTTCTCACTCATCACGTAACCTCGATTCCATTCATGCGTACGCGCCGTCGGAGACCGGCAGGCTCATCGTGAACGTGCTGCCCGCGCCGACCTCGCTGCGCACCGTCAGCCGGCCGTGGTGCACGGTCTCGACGATGTGCTTGACGAGGTTCAGCCCGAGCCCGGTGCCCTTGGCGATGTTCTTGTGGTCCGCCACGCGGTAGAACTTCTCGAACAGGTGCGGCAGCGCGTCGGCGGGGATGCCCACGCCCGTGTCGTGCACGTTGACCTCGACCGTCCGCCCGTGCTCGTCCATCACCGTGTCGATCGAGACGCGCCCGCCCTCGGGCGTGTACTTCAACGCGTTGCCCACCAGGTTCAGCATCGCCTGGTAGACCATGTCCTTGTCGGCGTAGACCTCGTAGTACAGCGGCGAGTCGGCGACCGTCAGCTCGATCCGCTTGGCCCGCGCCTGCGGCTGCATCACCTCGACCACCTCGCGGATCACCGAGGGCAGCGAGATGTGCTCGCGCTGCACCTTCTGGATGCCGGACTCGATCCGGCTGATGTTGAGGATGTTGTCGATCAGCCGCGACAGGCGGTTGGCCTCGCTCTGGATGATGTTGTAGAACTCGGTGCGGGTCTGCTCGTCTTCGGCCTCGCCGTCGACGAGCATCTCGACGTACGCCTTGATCGAGCTCAGCGGCGTGCGCAGCTCGTGCGAGACCGACGAGACGAAGTCGCTCTTCATCGCGCTGATCTCTTTTTCCTTGGTCACGTCGTGCAAGATCGTCACCACGCCGGCGACCTCGTGCTGCTGGTTGGCCACGCACGACAGCGACACGTCGAACACGCTCGACCGGCCGTTGTGCTGGACGCGGTGCTCGAAGTGCCGGCGGTTGGCCAGCGAGCCGCTCTCGCGGGTGTCGCGGATGAGCTTGACCAGCGACTGGTCGCCGACCACCTGGTCGATGGGCTGGTGGCGGGCGTCTTCCAAACAGAAGCGCAGCGCCTCGGCCGCGGCCTCGTTGGCGATCGCCACCTCGTTGAACGCGTCGGTGACGAGGACCGCGTCGGAGATCGATTGCAGGATCGCCTCGGCGTGCTGTCGCTCGGCGTCGACCACGCGCACCTGGATCTCCAGCTCGCGCCGCTCGGCGCGGAGTTGGTCGATCTCGTTTTGCAACGCCTTGCGGTGCTGGTCGATCCGCTTGTTCAGCGAACGCAACCACAGGGGCTGCGAGCGGTCGGGCTTGTCGTCGTCGCCGTCGCCGTCGATCCGGTCGCCGATGCGGCCGATCGCGAAGTCGAGGCCCATGCCCACGGTCACCCAGAACACCAACGCCACGAAGCCCGCGGCCACCGCCGCCACGGGCACGGCGACAGCCGGCTCCGACAGCGGGATGTCCCACAGCCCGAACTGTTCGCCGAACGAAATGGCCGCGAACTGAATCGCGACCAATGCGAACACGATCAACGAGATGGTCCTGCCGATCCCCACGCACCACCTGCTTCAATCCGCGTGCGATCGGGCCCCCGATTCCCAATCTGCGCTTACTCTGTCACGACTCCCGCCATCAGGCGCTGGGCCCGCGCGTCCTGCGGGTCGACCCGCAACGCCACGCCGTACGCCTGACCGGCTAATTCCATCTGCCCGGATTTCTCCAGCGTCATGCCCCGCATGATGTGCGGCAGCGCGCTGTCGGGCGCCAACGCGGACGCCCGCTGAAAACTCACCAGGGCCTGGTCCGAGCGGCCGGCGCGGACGTGCGCCATGCCGGTCAGCAGCTGGCCCTCGTAACGATCGGGCGCCAAAGAGGTGACCTGGCGCGCCGCCATGCCCAAACGCGTGTCGTCGCCGACGATCCACGCGGCCTGGCCCAGGCGGACCCACGCGTCGATGTCGGTCGGCCGCTGCTGCGTCAGCTCGAGGAACAGCAGCCGCGCCTTCTTGTGGTTGCTGGTCGCCTGGTAGCAGTCGCCCAACGCCGTGCGGAGGTCGCGGCGGTGCTTGAACTGCGGCAGTTCGGTCAGCTTGCCGAGGTAGTAGATCGCCTCGGAGTAGTTCTGCGCCGAGTACTCGGCCAACGCCAGGTGCTCGAGCAGGGTCATGTCTTCCGGCGCCAACAGCTGCGCCTCGCGGAACATCCGCAGGGCGCGGTCGTTGTCGTGGTTCATCATGTACATCCGCGCGACGGACACGCGGATCGCCGCGTTGTGCTCGAAGTACGTCAGCTTGTCTTCCAGCTTGGCGATCGCCTCTTCGGTGCGATCCATCGCCACGAGCATCTCGGCGCTGGCCAGCAGGCCGTTGACGTTGTCCGGCTCGTTCTCGTACGCCTTGGTGTAGGCCTGGTAGGCCGGCTCGTAGCGCTGCCAGCGCTGCAGGATCACGCCCATGCGGTAGTACGCGTCGGCGTAGTTCGGGTCGAGCTCGGTGGCGCGCTTGATCGCGAGGTAGCCGCGCTCCAGCTCGCCCTTCTCGATGGCGATGCGGCCGGCGAGCACGTAGAACACCGGCGCGTTGGGGTTGGCCGAGATCGCCTGTTCGATCGTGCGCTCGGCCTTGTCGAAGTCGCCGGACTCGTATTGCTGCAGCGCCAGCGAGTACGTGATGCCCGAGCGGGCGGCGTTGTAACGGCCCATCGCCGCGGCCTTGTCCTGCTCGTACGAGGTGTGCGAGCAGCCGGCCAACACGATCATCCACCCTCCCACCGCAAGCACGATTGCTTTGTGACTCATGCAAGTCATGGTTTCACCTCTGCGTCTCTCTCTAGATGTTTGATCCCGGTGGACCGTGTTCTTACTCTTCGGTTTCCGCGTTGGCCGTGTCGACGGACTCCTCGCCCTCGGTCTTCTCGTAGTAGGCGCGGATCGCGTCCTGGAGCACCTGCGGCAGCGGCTCGTTGGCCACCTCCGCCGTCTCCGTTTCCGTCTCGCCGTCGGTCGGCTCTTCGCTGTCGGCCGTCTCGGTCGCGGCTTCGGTCTCGGCGTCAGCCGTCTCTTCGGTGACGTCCTCGGCGACCTCGTCGGTCGTCTCCTCGGCCACCTCGACGGTCTCGGCGTCGCCTTCAAAAACCTCGGCCTCGGTCATCTCGGTTTCCTCAACCACGACCTCGGTGGCCTCGGTCTCGTCGACGAACTCCGTCTCGGTCTCGACCTCGGCGGTCTCGACGCCGGCTTCGGCTTCCTCAAAAGCTTCGCCGTCTTCCTCGAAGGTCATCTCGATCGCGTCGCCTTCGACGATCGTGATCGAATCGCCCTCGAACTCGGCGGGCGCTTCAGTTTCGGTTTCGGTTTCCGTCACGGCTTCGCTGACCTCGATCGGCTCGGCCGTCTCGGTTTCGGCCGTCTCGACGGGTTCGGTCTCGGCGACGAACTCGGTCGTGGTTTCAGCCTCGGTCTCGGTCTCGGTCACGGTCACGGTCACGGACTCGACGGGCTCGACCTGGGCGGCCTGCTCGGTGACGGTGGTCGTCGGCTCGAGCTCGGGCTCGACCGCGGGCTCTTCGTCGATCTGCACGGGCTGGCTGTTCCAACCGAGCAGCGGCTCGTCGTCGGAGATCACCTCGGAGGGGCGCGGGTTCGGCACCATCGGGCGGGCGCGGAACTTACGCTGGCTGGTGGCGTCCTCGACCATCATGTCGACCGCTTCGTCGAGCATGCTGCGGCCGGGCCAGTAGGTGCGCTGGCCGGTGAGCTTCTCCTTGAGGCGGATCGCTTCGACCTGGCGCGGGTCCAAGCCCAGCGCGAGGTCCACTTCCCACAGCGCCTTGTCGCGGTCGCCGGCCTCGATCGCCCGCAGCGCGTCACGCAGGTGCGAGGCGGTCAGCTTCGAGCGGCTCCAGGGCAGCAGGCCTTCGCGGCTGCCGATGCGGATCATCTCCACGCCGTCCAACGTCGCCTGGCCGGCCTCGTACAGCGAGTTGTCCTTCACGATGTGCGGGGTGATCAGGAAGATCACCTCGCTGCGGACCGTGGACGAGTCCTTGCCCTTGAACGCGGCGCCGACCAGCGGCACGTCACCCAGGTAAGGCACCTGGTCGCGGCTGATGGTGGTCTCTTCCTTGAACAGGCCGCCGAGGATCACGGTCTGGCCGTCCTTGACGTTGACGTTGGTCGTCAGCTCCTGCGTGATCTCGTCGGGGATGGTGACCGCGGCGGTCGAGGTGCCGGGCACCACGTCGCGGATGCGGGCCGAGGAGATCTGCGGCTTGAGTTCCATGCGGACGTAGCCGTCGGGCGTGATGAACGGGCGCACGGTCAGCTGCGTGCCGGTGTCGAGGAACTCGACGGTCTGCGTCGTGGCCGTGGACGTGGCGGTCGTCGACAGGTAACCGATCTTCTCACCGACCAACACGTCGGCCCGCTGGCGGTTGAGCACCAGGAGCTTGGGGTTGGCCACGATGGTGGTGTCGGTCACGGTGTCGAGGGCGCTGATGAACGCGGCGACGTTGTTGGTCGAGATGCCGATCTTGAACGTCGCGTCGTCGCCCTGGGGCACGGTGTTCTGGATGGCGACGGTGTCGGTCACCGCACCGGTGATCAGGTCGGCGACGGGGTTGAGCGGGCTGGTGACCGCGTCGAGGGCCTCGTCGGTGAGGATCGACCAATCGACGCCGAACTGCGTGGTGTCGGTCACGTCGGCCTTGAGGATCGTCGCCTCGACCATGACCTGCATGGGCTTGACGTCGATCTGGGCGATGACGTTCTCGATCTCGGCGAGCTGCTCGGCGTAGTCGCGCACCATCATGGTGTGCGGGTGGGCGAAGCTGTCGGCGCCGGCGTCGGACAGCGAGGGCTGAACGCCGGGCGCGACGTTGCTGCTGATGGAGATCTGGCCGGCGCTGGACAGCAGCGGCGTGACGAACGCCGAGGCGTCCGCGGCCGTGATGTACCTGAGCGTGATGACCTTGTACTCGATGGTGCGCTCGGCCTCCTTGATCCGGTCGAGCTCCTCGATCGTGTAGATGTAGATGAAGTTGCCCTGCTCGCGGTACCCGGCGCCGTTCTGCTGGAGGATCGCGTCGAGCGCCTCGTAGAACGTCACGTCGTACAGGTTGGCCGTCACCGAGCCGGTGACGTTCGGGCTGGGCACGATGTTCCGCTTGCCCTGCACGCTGAGCACCTGCAGCACGTCGGCCAGGTCGGTGCTCTGCACGTTCAGCGAGACGGTGTCGAAGCTCGTGACCGACACGTCGGCGCCGCCGTCGGGCGCAGAAGCGGCCGTGGCGTCGGCGACGGGCGTCACCTCGGTCGGGGCCCCGCCACCCTCGTTGAACAGCGATTGCACGAGCCCGGCGGCCTTATCGGTCGCGGTGGGCTCATCACCCTCGCTTGCGTAGACGTTGCAAACGGTACCCAAGGCCATAAAAAAAGAACCGGCCACGATCCAGCGTTGTTTGGGCGACATAACCAAACTCTCCTGTTGTGTGCTCTTTACGGGGCGCTCGCGCCTTTCATTTCGAGCACGACTTCAACGCCATCCCTGACAAGTGTCACTTTGCGCTCTTCCACGTTGCGCAACTCGAAGCCCTGGATCACCTGTCCCTCTTCGATCAATTCACCGTTGATCAACGCGCGGTTCGGCTCGTCGAGCAGCGTCGCCTGAAGCGTCAGGCTCCCCGCTGCGGCAAGTACGGCCAATTCACGCGCCATCTGCTGCTTTTGCTCATCGGTCGGATCGAGGCCCGACTTTCCTGACGAACCCGGATCAACTGAAGAACCCGAGGCCGAGGCGTAATAAACCGGGTCAAACACGAAAAGGTCACGCTCGACCGGCCCGTAATCGGCAATCAGGACCTCCGGCCGCAACGCGCCGGCCACCGCCGACACCGCCGCGCCGCCGTCGGCCGGCTGCTGCTGGGCGAGCTTATCGGGCTCGGCGACCGCGGTGCGCGGCACGTTCTTCAGCAACAACCGCCCCCACAGCAACAGCCCGACGAGCAGCAGCGTCGTCACGACGCCGAGCTTGCGCTTGTCGGCGAGCAGTTGTTGTTTGAAGCTCTGGAAACTCACAGCTCGCTCCCCTCTTCACCGCTGTAGTAGATCGTCAACAGCAGCTTCGCCTCGAGGTCGCCGGTCTCGCGATCCAGCTCCATCTCGAGCGAATCGACGTGCATCATGCGCGGCATCCGCTCGACGCGCTCGATGAAGTCGAAGACCTTCACCGAGCTGCCGCGGAACGTCAGCTCCACGGGCGAAGCGATCACGTCTTCCTCGATCACGTTCTTCAGGGCGCTGTAGCCCTGGTCGATCAGATCGGCCGTCTCGAGCTTCAGCGACAGCTCGCGGAGGAGCTTGGCCGACTCGCCGACCGAGGAGATGACCTTGTTGTTGGAGGCGACGCGCTGGCGCAGGTCGTCGACCTGGACCTTGAGCAGGGCGTGGCCGTTGGTCCGGCCGCGCGTGATGCCCAGGTCGTGCTCGGTCTTGACGATCTCCGCCTTGAGCTTGCGGATCTTGAAGGACGCGGGCAGCCACAGGCCCACGCCGAACACGAGGATCACGCCGGCGAAGATCGAGCCCCACACCATCTGGCTTCGGTCAATGCGCATCGGCGACCTCCTGAAGTTCCACCACGCGGTAGTCGCGGTCCAGCGGCACCTCCATGGTGATGCGGAACTCGCGCGTCACCGAGTCGCCGACGTGGCCCTCACGCGAGTAGACCATCTTCACGTTGCGGAACAGGCGGGTCTCGGAGAGCCGGCCGACGTAGTTGGCGATCTCCACGTTCGTCGGCGCCGTGCCGGAGACCGCGACCCGGACGACCTGGTAGTGCTCGGTCTTGGTGATGGCCTGGCCCGTGGCCGACTGGTCGGCGGGGGTGACCACGCGTGTGCGTGACTTGGAGTGCGTGTCGCTGGTCAGCTCGGCGAGGAAGACCGAATCGGGGGTCATCGCCGCGAGCGTGGAGGCGATCCGGCTGAAGGTGACGGGGCGTGCGTACTTGTTGTACAGCCGCACCTGTTCGCCGAGGGTGGCCCGCGCCGCCTGGAGCTTCTGCACCTCGGTGAGCTTGCCGTTGACCTCGACGACCTGTTCGCTCAGCGCATCGCGGTGGTAGCTGAGGGTGCTCACGCGTTTCCAGGTGAACACCTGCATCACGCTCAGCCCGCCGATCAGCAACAGCAACAGCATGGTCATGCGGTGGTTCTGCATGCGCCGGCGGCACTGGCTGACGTACCACTCGGGCACGAAGTTGATGTTCTCGTAGACGCGGGACGCGCTCATGCCGCACCCCGCAGTCTCTCGGCCGCCGAGGGCAGGCTCCGCAGCGCCAGGCCCGTGACCAGGGCCCACTCGCTCTGCGTGCCGCGTCGTTCGATCGTGACCTGGCTGGGCGTCAGGTCGATGCCGCCCAACGGCGCGACGGGCGCGGCTTCGATCTCCAGGTGCTCGCCGATCACCGACGCCAGCTGCGGGTCGTACGCCTCGCCGCCGACCAGCCCGATCGACGCCGGGCGGGCGCCGCGGAAGGTCACCGAGTAGTACCGCAAGCACAGGCCGGCCTCGTTGGCGAGCTCGGCGACGATCGGCCGGGTCGCTTCGAGCACGGCGCGCTGCACGTTCTCCCGGCGGGTCGAGCCGAACAACTGGTTGTCCTGTTCCGTTTCGTCGCCGCCGCGCGCGACCTTGGTGCGCATCGCCGACGCGTCTTGCAGGGAAAGGTCGAGGCTCTTGGCGACCGCCTGGTTCAGGTCTTGGCCGCCGATCTGCACGGGCTTGTAGAACACCACGCGGTTGCCGCGCAGGATCATGACCTTGGAGCTGACCAAGCCCACGTCGATCACCGCGCGGACCTGGTCCTGGTCGTCCTCGCGGCGGCGCAGGCGGGCGAACGTCCGGCACAACGCCGTCGGCTCGGTCTCGATCGCCACCGGGCGCAGGCCCAGGTCGGTCAGCATCGTCATGTGGTTCTGGAGGACCGTGTCGGGCACGGCCATGATGATCAGCTCGTCGCGCACGTCGTCGCCGTGGCTGACCTCGCCGGCGTCGATGAACTCGATGTGCGCCTCGCCGGGCTTGAGCCCGAGCCGGTCCATCGCTTCCCAGCGCACGGCCTCGGCGCGTTCGCTGGGTGGCATCTGCGGCAGGCGCAGGTTCTTGAACGTGATTTCGGCCGAGGAGATCGCGGTCACCACGCGCCGGCCGTGGAACGGGGCGTTGTCGAGCAGCTGCCCGACGGCCTTGGCGTAAACCTCCTGCCGCGCCGCCGGGTCGTCCGGCATCGCGCGGGGCAGCTCGTAGAGCCCGTTGGCCGCGACGGCCAGCTTGTCGCCGACGCCGCGGAACTGGAGCATCTTCACCGAGCGCGCCCCGATGTCGAGCCCGATCGGCGAGTAGTTTGAATGAAAGATCGACCCGATCACCTTAGCCTCCCGCGACCTGCTCGACCGTGACCCGGCCGGTGAAGGCCGTGACGGTGACCCGGTATCGCACGGACCCGGCGAGCAGATCGATCGTTCCCCCACTGCTTGGTGTCCCCAACTCGTCGAAGCTGACTTCCGTGTCGCCGCCGAAGTCCACCGAGGCGATGGTGACCTGGCCGAAGCCGGAGGTCGGCCCGAAGTTGACCTGGTACTGGCCCCCCAGCCAGGCCGCGGGCAGCGTGGTGTCGGTGCTGTCGGTCAGCCGGTACGAGTTACCCCCCACGTTGAAGATGACCTTCCGCGTGGTCTGTTCGGCGATGGCGGTGTTCTGCGCCGCGTAGAGGTCGGAGACCAGGGTGCGCGCGGCGCCCTGGGCCTCGAACGTGTCGCTGGATGCCATCTGGGGCACGACCAGCGCCGCGGCGATCCCGAGGATCACGATCACCACCAACAGCTCCACGACGGTGAACCCCTCACCGCGTGCCGCCGCATAGCGTGATGTCGTGTGTGCGTTCATGTCCAACACCGACCCACTTTCTTGCTTGCTTATTTCTTCTCTTCTTCCACTTCCGGCGCTTCGCTGATCAGCACGCGCATCTTGCCGGAGGTGAGGATCGCCTTGACCTCGTCGGTGCGCTTGTTGAGCAGCTTGAGCTGGTCGACGATCTGCTGGCGCTGCGCGCCGCCGTCGGGGATGCCCTGGCCGTAGGCCGGGCTCGCCAGCTCGGCGCCGCTGTTCCACGACGTCCACAGCTGCAACGCCAGGAGCACCGCCAGGGCGGTGAGGATCGTGTTCAGGTACTTGATCGAGCTCATGGCAAGCTCCTTTCAGTTCGCGGTCGCCGCGTGCAGGTAATCGAGCACGGTCACGGTCTGTTGGCCCGAGCCGCCCCCGCCGGCCGCGCCGAAATAAGAAACCTGGGATGAGCCGTCGTCTTGGACAGCCTGGAAACTGACGTCCAGGTTTCCCGGATAGAAGATCGGCAGTCCGCCGACGGCAATTAACCCTTCGCGCGCGGTAAATGTCGAGTTTCTGGCGCCCCACGAGCTGATCACGCGGTTTCCGACGTAAGCGGTGCCGGTGCTGACGTCGACGTCCGAGCCGTTGCGGTTCATGTAGACGTTGTTTTCCACGAGCAGCGACATCTGGTTATCCGGACCGTCGATCTCCAGGTCGTTGTTGTTGACGACGAGGTGGCCGCGCACGACGAAGATGCCGTCGTGGATGTGCAGGTCGTTGGCGAGGCTGAGGGTTTCTTCGACCACGACGACGCCCAGGGGGTTGGTGGGCGAGGCGGGGTAGTAGTTGGGCGGCAGGCTGTTGGCCTGGGCCTCGGTGAGCACCTCGGCGGCGTAGGTCGAGCCGTTGTAGGTGTAGGTCTCGTAGTCGTCGAGTTCGACGGTGGGCATCTCGACGGCCTCGGCGCCCGGGTCGGTGCCGCCGGTCGAGCCGAGGTTGGTGATGTTCCCCGAGGCGCTGAGCGTGCCGGAGATGTTGCCGAGGTTGAAGACGTTGCCGTTGACGTGCAGGTCGCCTTCGACGTCGAGGCTCCAGGGGATGAAGCCGGAGTTCCCGATGACCATGGCGTGCTGCATGCTCATGCCGCCGCCGGCGACGACGACGGTGACGTCCATATGGATGGCGTGGGTGAGGCTCTGGCCGCTGCGCCCGATCATCGAGCCGGTGGCGGTGATGCGGTAGGTGTCGCCGGAGATGTTGGCGATGGCCACGTCGTAGCTGCCGGGCACGCCGGGCAGGGTGCGGCCGGCGACGCCGGACCAGATCGTCTGCCCGGCCGGCGGGTTGGCCAAGCGGTAGAGCCCCTCGGTCAAGCCGGACTCGGCGAGGAAGACCGAGGTGTCGCGGTCGATCATGTTGCTCGAGGCGCGGGCGGTGGCCGGGAGGCTGGACACGAGGCTCATGCCCACGATGAACACGACGGTGACGGCGACCATGACCATGATCATGGCGATGCCGCGTCGCGACGCGGGGCGGTGTGTCGGGTGTGGGTCGAGCATATGGGGGCGCTCCTGCGGGTTACGGGCCCGTGTAGGTCACGTCGACGGACTCCGTCGCGTCGCCGTCGAGGTCGTTGACAAAGTCGACGGCCGAGTCGGGCGCACGGGCCCACGCCCCGACCATCACGACCTGGTCGCCGACGCGGTCGGGCCCGGCGATCCACAGCTCGAGGTTGACGTACTTGTAAGGCTGGTTGGTGTCGGGGCCGTTGGCGACGGTGGCCTTGAAGCGGTTGACGTCGACGGCCATGTCGTAGCCGGCGGTGTCGGGCCGGCCCCGGAAGGTGGCGGCGAACGCGGTCGACGACACCGTCGCCGGGGCGAACGCGACGTTCACACCGGGCAACAGCTTCTGCGTGTCGGTCAGGTCGGCGGTGTGCAGCGTCAGCTTGCCGGTGGCGCGCTCGTACGACAACAGCTTCAACTCCGAGAGGTTGACCTCGGCGTTGAACTGGTCGTTGTCGACCCACAACAGCAAGTCGGCGTGGTCGGCGGAGCTGTGCAGCGCCACGACGCGCTGCGACTGGCGCACCCAGTTGGTCAGCTGCGTGGAGATGGCGCGGACGGACTGGCTCTGCTCGCGGTGGTCGTCGCGCGTCTGCCAGGCGTCGCCCGTGGCGGCCATCAGCGACGCGATGGCCAGCCCCAAGATCGACAGGCTGAACAGGGCGAACGTCAGTTCCATCAAGGTCATGCCGGCGCGTGCACGCATGGGTCACCTCACTGCGGGGGGAACAGCCGGCTGACGATCACGGCGGTGGTGTCGGGGTGGGTGACGGTCGCGGTGGCCAACACGTAACGCGGCGCCTCGGCGGGCGTCTCGCTGCCGGTCGCCAGCGGCACCTCGCTCGCGGAGATCGTCAGCACGAAGCCCTCGAGCGACGGGTCGTTGATCGCGGCGCCCGCGAAGTCAGTGATGTTCAGGCCCGACTCGCTGGTGCCGTTGAGCGCCAACACGTCGGCCGGGCTCATGGTCATCATGCGCTCGATGGCCTGCGTGGCGATGGCGGCGGAGGTGGTCTGGTCGCTGTCGATCTGCTGCTGCTTGGCCGCGAGCGACAGCGGGACGGTCAACGCGCCGACGACGATGGCGAGGATCGCCGAGGCGATCAGCACCTCCATCAGCGTAAAACCGCGCCGGGCACGGGGCGTGCGGCGCGGTCGAGTTCGGGTGATGGGCAGACCGGCGATCATCGCGGCCCCTTAATAATCGAAGTACCGCGTGCCCGATAAGCCGGTGCCCTCGCAGTCGGCGGCAAACTTCTTCGTCGAGGGCTGGTACACCCAGCCGTGCGTGCCGGCCGGGTTGGCCGGGAACGCGCCGGGCCCGACGATACGCACGGTGTTGAGCTGGTTGACCGGGTTGTCGGGCATCTCGCGGAGGTAAGGCCCGAACGGGAACAGCGCACTGCTCGCGCCGCCGACCGCGCCCGACGCGTTGGTCGGCGAGGTCAGCTGCGCCACGAAGTCCGACTCGGTCGGCGCCTGGCTCGTGTCGCCGCCGGGGAACCCGGGCGCCACGGAGTTGTGCTGCACGTGGTAGGTCAGGATCGCGTTGCGCAGGAAGCGCAGGTCCTCTCTGAGCACGTTCTCGCGGGTCACGGCCGAGGCGTTGGAAAACTGCGGCACGACGATCGCGGCGAGGATGCCGAGGATCACCACGACGATCAGGATTTCCACGAGCGTGAAGCCCGGGCGTCGGCGTCGCGAGTTGCGTCTGAGTCCGTAGACCATTGTCTGCGCCCCGATCCGCGGTTAGGCGAGGAGACCGGCCGCTTCCGTGCCACGTCGAGCCCCTCACCGTTTTCAGAAAAGGTCGTCTTGGCCTTTCAGCCAAGACGACCGGAAGAAGGTTGTTTTCGGTCGGCTTAGCTGCCGTAACCCGTCACGTCGCTCGCGGGCAGGCCGAGCTCGGTGATCTTGGCGTTCGAGACACAGGCCGTGATCTGACCGGTGCTCTGGTTGTAGACCCAACCCACGCCCGCGGCGGCGGTGCCGGAGACCGTCGCGCTGTTCTCGAACGGGTTGACCGGGGGCTGCTGCAGGTAGGGACCGACGTCATCGGTGTCGCTGTCGGCAGCGGTGTAGTTGCCGCTGGCGTCCGACATCGGATCGGTGACGGTGGTCAGGAAGTCCCAGTTCGCCGACAGGTTCGGGTACTCACCCTGGTGCTGGATCTGCGCCAGCTCGAGCTGGGCGCGGATCGTCGACAGCTGGGTGGTGAGCGAAGAAGCCTTCGCCGACTCACTGGCGTTGGTGAACTGGGGGATGACGATCGCGGCAAGGATGCCGAGGATCACCACGACGATCAGGATTTCGACAAGAGTGAAACCACCACGTTTGCGCGATTGCATGGCTGAGACCTCCGAAGCTGGAAGTTAACGGTGCTCCAGGCGTGGCCCTACGCCTGACCTAGGCTCCATGTACTTTCTCGGGGGGATTCGCGGAAGGGGGTCACACAACCACCTTCCTCCCCTCCGCTTTCTGCTATCCGCTTAGTCGTCCGTTCCGGAGACGGACTTAATCCAAGCATCCAATCGATCTGCGCAGCGCCACGGGTCGCTCGTTCGCTAGCGGGGCGTTGTGCTTGTTCGACCGGCAAACTCATCTTCGGCACTCCTTGCCGGTGACTTTCAAACGACTCCGCTGAAATCACGATATAACCCAACGGGACGCAAACACCGGTTGAAGATTGCCGCCTCGGCCCACTCGCGGGTCGGCCGGACAACCGTCAGGCCTTGCCCAGCCGTTACAGACCCCGCCCCGCCTTGCGCGTTTTCAGCGCGCAAAAAGAAAGCGCGATCCGTAGATCGCGCTTCGTGGGGGCTTGGGTTGTGGGCCGCGGCTCAGTCGACGATCAGCTTCGTGCTGTGCGCCGAGGGCATGTTCAGCGCGCCGTACGCGGCGGCCGCGGCGTCGGCCATCTCGCCCGACGAGCCGTCGACCAACTGGCGCAGGCGGGTGGCCTGGCGGAGGGAGATCTGCGTGCCGTGGTTGCGGGCGCAGCGGCCGAGCGACCCGAGCAGGGTGATCCGCAGGCCCTCGTCGCGCTCGGCGTCGAGCGCGGCGTCGGCGATGGCCTGCTGGCCTTCGGGGCCGCCGACCTCGGCGAGCACCGCGGCCGCGGCGATCACCACGGCGGTGCGCGGGTCGTCCAGCGCCTCGATGACCGCGGCCTTGGCCAGCGACGCGTCGAGCACCTGCGACTCGGCGATCGCCAGGTCTTCCAGCAGCGACAGGCTCTCGGTGGCGTAGGCCTCGGCCTGCGCCTCGTCGATCGCCCCGCCGCGCATCGTCGCCAGCGCCTGGTTGATCGCCGCCGCGAGCTGCGCGGGCTTGCCGTCGGCGGGCGTGACCACCGTGCGGGTGTCGTCGGCAAACAAACGGTTGACCGCGCTGATCTGGTCGGCGCCGGCCACCGCGACCATCGGGGCCGAGGCGACCTTGTACTGCTGGGCGCGGCCGACGTTGAACGCGTTGATCGTCGACACCGGGCCCTGGATCACGACCAGGTCCACGCCCGTGACCGTCAGCAGCTCGTCGCCGAGGTTCACGATGTCGGTCGCCTGGATGACCTCGAACTGCCCGGCGTCGCGCACCGCGGCGGACAGGCCGTTGAGCGTCTCGCGCTGCTCGGCGACGACCAGCGCCACCGGCTTGGTGGTCTGGCGGACGGCCTCGGCCAGCACCGGGATCACCCGGCCGGCGCCCTCGAAGTCTTCGGCGGGCTTGGCGTGGGCGATGGCGAACGCCGCCTCGTAACGCACACGCCGGTCGCTGGCGCTCAGCGCCTGAACCAGCGCCTCGGGCGCCTCGACGAGCAGCTCGCCGCCGGCGGTGGCCGCGAGGGCGCGGATGCCGTCGAGCGCCAGCTCCGCGTCGTGCGCGGCCAGGGCTTTGACGAGCGTGGGCGTGACGTGGTCGGGCCCGGCGAGCGTGGCGTAGAACCGCGGGCTGCGCATCTCCTCGCCGTAGCTCGGGTCGTTCACGCCCTCGGGCAGGCGGTTCTCGCGGCGGAAGTTGGCCGTGATCCACACGCTCAGCGCATCGCCAAGGTCGGCGTCGAGCTCGAGCGCCCGGCGGGCGGCCTGCATGGCCATCACGTCGATGTAGATCGCCGTGGGCACCCGCTGGTAGGTCAGGTTGCCGCCGTCGGAGACCATCCAGCGCAGGTTGGTCTCCGCGTCGGGTTCGAGCGTGAGCGAGGGCGTGTTGTCGTAGTAGTCGCGGGCGAGCTTGAGGTAGAGCGACGCGGCGCTGGTCTGCGGGTCGAGCTCCCGGCCGCGCGTGACGCTCAGCAGCGCCTCGACGACCACCGCGTGGGTCGATTCGTCGGTCTGCGGGTCCTCGGCCAGCTGCTTGAGGTAGGGCAGCGCCAACGGGTAACGGATGCGTCCGAGGATGCGCGCCACGTCCTGCTGCGTCGCGGCCGGAAGGTCGCGCAGCGATTCGCTCAGCGGCAGCACGACCGGCCGGCCGATCGCCGCCAGCGCCTCGATCGCGTAGGGGCGGAGCTGCTTGTCGCGGTCGGACTCGGCGAGCACGACCTTGAGCAGTTGGGGCGTGGCGTACTCGCCGGCTTCCTTGAGGCGACGCACCGCGTTGGTGCGCGCCCGCAGGCCCGTGTCGAGCTTGTCGATCTCACCGGCGATGCGGTCGATGTTGCGGATCACCGCGATCTTCGCGTCGTCGATCGCCTTCTCGACCCGCGCCGCGACGTCGGCCACGCCGTGCGTGCCCTCGCCGGACATCCGCTTCATCCGCTCCAGGTCCTTGGCGAAGCCCTTGGCGTACGGGCTTTCCTCGACGACCTCGAGCAGCGCCTCGGGGGCGAGGGCCATCTCGACCAGGGCCTGGCCGTTCGCCGCGGCCAGGTCGAGCCGGGCCACGCGCGAGTAGTGGATGAAGTCTTTCCAGTGCTGTGAGCCCTGTTCGTCCAACGCCGAGGCCGGCGATGCGAAAACGAGCGCGGTCAGCAGCGTGATGCCTACGGCCAACGCGACTGAGAATCGTGACATGGACGCCTCCGATGTTTGCAAACGGATGAGCGCGACGCGCTCAAGCAAGGGGGGTGGATGACGTAAATCCCTTTGCTGCAAAAATGTACCGCTGGGCCCGCCCAGTGTCAACGAAACCGCCCCACCGCCCCTCCAAGCCCGGCTCCCAGCGGTCCGCCGTGAAGACCGGGATCTCAAAGGCGTCCTGAAACACCAATACGCAGCGTTCGTCTACACTTTCAGAACGACCCCGAAGGAGTTATCCCTTGCCCGCGACCGAACGCAAAGTCCTCATCGGCAGCCTGATCGTGGCGGTCGGCCTGATCGCCACGGCGCTGGTCGGCTGGCGGCTGCTGGCCGACAAGATCACCCTCTCCGGCGGCGCGATCGAGTCGTCCCACCAGACCTCGTTCAGCACCTCGTCGTCCACCTCGGCCTACACCGCGTTCGCCCCTCGGCGCCTCGCGGTCATGCTCACCGATGCCCACCCCGTGCTCGACGCGGCCCACGCCACGCTGCGCGACGGGCTGACCGCCCTTCCTTATGTCGATGCCGTCGACGTCTACCCGCCCGGCCGGCGCCCCGAGCCCGGCGCCCGCTTGCACGACGCGTACCTCACGCTCGGCATCGACGTGGCCCACGACCGAACCACCGCCGGCACGCGTGAGTTCAAGGCGACCGTACACCTGTTCGTCGGATCGATGCCGTACGTCAGCCACTCCAGCTACTTCGACCACCTCACGCCGCCGAGCCTGCGTTTCGAAATCGACGGCAAGGTCGAACACGCCAGCACCAGCGCCGGTGACAAGTCCACGGACCAGGCGATCGCCGCGGAGATCAGCAAAGAACTGGTCAAACAGGTCACCGACAAGTTCAACGAGTGGCACGGCCTGCACGCGGTCGACTTCACGTGGCCCGACGCGCTCATCGGCGACTACCCCGACGACCTCGACATCCCCTGGCCCGCCGGCCTCGAGCTCGAACCGCTCGTCGACGGCTACGGCCTGATGCGCCACCGCCACGCGATGTGGACCACGCGCACCAACAAGCCCAAGGCGATCGTCCAGGCGTTTCACCAGGCCTGCACCGACGCCGGCTGGCGCATCACACCCGGCGCGGTCCTCGAAGACGACCCGAAGTTCATCCAACGCTACCACCTGCGCGCCCGCAACGGCTACCCGATCGAGATCGAGGTCTTCGAGGTCCGCCAGCGCTCCGGCAAGCGCGAGACCGGCGAGGTCAGCCGCATCTGCGTGCGCTACCAGCACCGCTTCGATCGGCCCGAGATCGGCGCGGCGTTCGACCAACTGCTCGATAACGATCAACTCGACATCGCGCGCCTGCTGACGCACAGCTTGAACGAAGGCCGCGCCAACCGTTTCTACCAGGCCGTCGCCGAGACCCACCCCACCGACCCGCAACTGTTGCTCGAACTCGCCAGGTATTACCACCGCGACGGCCGCGTTGAAAAGGCCGAGCAAACACTGGCCGCCGCTTACGCCAACCGCCACCGCGCCCGCGACGTGGCGAAGATGGCCGACGCGTTGAAAAAGGCCGGCGAAGAGATGGGCTTCGACGAGTTGGTCGATCCGCCGATCACCGCCGAGGCGCTGACCAAGCTCGGCTACCAGACCGTCGAACAGCTCGCGGGCGTGTCGCGCACCGTGGGCTTGAACGAGCCGGTGCTGATCGTGCGCGAGCTGAACGGCAAGACGCACGCCGTGGACCTGTACCTCGCGCCGAACCCCGACCAGCCCGGCGAAGTGCAGTTGCACATGCACGAGCGCCACGGCGACCACGCCACCTTGCACAGCCGCCACGGGACCCACCGCGACAACGACGGCCGCGTCTACGCGATCGAACTGCTGCACGACGACCGGGGCATGCTCAAGGTCCGCTTCTGGCAGCAGGCCGACCACCCCGACCGCTACGACGTCGAGCTGAGCTTGTCGCGCAACGCCCCCAGCCGGGCTGAAGCGCAGCGCAAGCCCGGGCCTCTCGAATAGACAACCTTGTCGTGGCGCTCAACCCACCGTCGGTTGGCACGGCGGCCGTGCGGGAGGCAACTTCAGCGCCGCCCAGCGCACGGATGCAGCGCGGGTCCGGCCCCCTCATCAAATCAACGCTTGACCCTCCCGCTACGGGAGGCTTTACACTACACGCCGAAGCAGGAGGTCCATCGTGCTCAGCATCGGCGAGTTCTCCAAGGCGTGCGGCCTGACCGTGAAGGCGCTGCGCTTCTACCACGAGCGCGGCGTGCTCACCCCGGCCAAGGTCGACCCCCACTCGGGCTACCGCTACTACGACGAGCACAACCTCGAGACGGCCCACGTCATCCGCGCCCTGCGCGACCTCGACTTCTCCCTCGACGACATCGCCCAGGTCCTCGAAAACTGCGACGACGACCGGGACGCGGTCGCCTACCTCGAAAACCACAAGCGGCAACTGGCCGAGAAACTCGACCACTACCGCGACCTGATCCACAAGATCGACCGGCTCGTGACCCAGCAACAACAAACACGGGAGGACGTGGCCATGAACCAGGCATCGTTTGAGATCGAAGAGCGCCAGACCGAGCCGATGCTCGTGGCGGGGCTGCGTATGACCGGCCGCTACTGCGACATGGGCAAGGGCTTCGGGCAGGTCGCCAGGAAGGTCGGCCGACACATCGCCGGCAAAGCGATGTGCCTGTACTACGACGGCGAGTACAAGGAAGAGGGCGCCGACTTCGAGCCCTGCTTCCCGATCCGCAAGGCGGTCGAGGCCGAGGGCCTGCACGTGCGCGAGCTGCCCGCCGCGCGTTGCGTCACGCTGATCCACCGCGGCCCGTACGACACCCTCAGCCGGTCTTACGCCCGGGCGCTGGCCTACGCCAAGGACAAGGGCTACGAGCTGGACCTGCCCTCGCGCGAGGTCTACCTCAAGGGCCCGGGCATGATCTTCAAGGGCAACCCGAAGAAGTACCTCACCGAGATCCAGCTGCCGATCAAGCCCACCTGATCCCCCAAGCCGGACCGTAGCGCAGCGCAGGTCCGGATGGCGCACGGCGTCACCTGCGCGTGAGCGTAAACGCAAGAAGACCCCCGGCCCTCGAAGACTCGGGCCGGGGCTTGGGTTGGGTCAAGCGCCCCCGCGCGCGATGTCCGCGAGCACCTTGCGGACCTGGGCCGGAGAGCCGACGCGGTACTCGGCGTTGGTGTCGCCCAAGCCGACCTTGACCGTGACCACCGCATCGGCCCGCAGCGCGAACATCGTTTCGTCGGTCTGATCGTCGCCGATCGCCAGCACGCGGTCGAAGCGGCCGGCCTGAAGGTACGCACGCAACGCCTCGCCCTTGCTGACCTGCTGGCTGGAGACCTCGACGATCATCTTGCCCTGGTGCAGGCCGACCGGCAGGTTCGAGATCGACTCCATCAGCTCGCCGACCAGCTCCGCCGCCTTCCACTTGCCGAACTCCGGGTCGGACTTGCGGTAGTGCCAGACGATGGCCGAGGTCTTGACCTCCACGCTGCTGCCGGGCGTGGTCTCGGCGTAGAGCTCGAAGATGTCGCGCACCTTGTCCTTCCAGCTCAGGTCGACCTGCTCGTTGAACAGCCGCCAGCCCTCGCCGGGCTCGCGGACGGTGTAGCCGTGCTCGCCGACGAGCGTGAGCGGCAGGTGGCCCAGGTGCTTGTCGAGGAAGTGGTGGTCGCGCCCCGACACCACGAACACCCGCAGGTCCTCGCGCCCGATCAACGCTTCCAATGTTTCGAGCAGCGCCGCGCCGGGCGCCGCCGCCTCGGGGTCCCGCACCAGCTCCGTCAGCGTGCCGTCGTAGTCGAGGAACAGCGCCTTGCGCCCCGCCCGGGCGCGGAACGGCTCGACCGCCTCCGGTGTCAACGGCTTGGTCGTCATGACCATCCGCGCCACCGGGTCCGTGCGGTCCAGGTCATCGAGGAACCGGTTCGCCCACCAGGCCGCATCCTGTTCGAGCACGCGGTCGCGCATCGGCGCGATCCAGGACCGCCGCTGCCACCGCCCGACCCGCAACGCGCCGTGGATCGCCTCCGCCACGCCCTGCACGTGGTACGGGTTGACCATCCAGGCGTTGGACAGCTCCTGAGCCGCGCCCGCGGTCTCGCTGAGGATCAGCACGCCCGGGTCGTCGCCCTGGCACGCCACGTACTCCTTGGCCACCAGGTTCATGCCGTCCATGAGCGGCGTGACCAGCGCCGCGTCCGCCCGGCGGTACAACGCGCACAGCTCGTGGAACGCCACCCCCCGGTGCACGAAGTGGATCGGCACGTGGGTCATGGTCGAGTACGCCCCGTTGATCCGCCCGATCGCGTGCTCGACCTCCTCGATCAGCTGCTGGTACTGCTCGACCCCCTCCCGGCTGGGCACGGCGATGATGACAAACGTCGTGGTCTGCCGTTCGTCGGGGTGGTTTTCCAGGAACTGCTCGATCGCCGCGAGCTTGCGCGGGATGCCCTTGGTGTAGTCCATCCGCTCGACCGAGAGCACCAGCCGCTTGCCCTCGTAGACGCCTTCGTACTCCGCCAGTTGCTCGGCGAAGGCCTCGGTCTCGAGCGCCTTCACAAACGCCGGCGCGTTGATCCCGATCGGGTAGACCCCCATCCGCGACTCGTAGCCGTCGTGCACCACGCTGTCGACCTCCGAGTCCAGGCCCAGAATCCGCAGCAGCGACGAGCGGAAGTGCCGCAGGTAACCGAACGTGTGGAACCCGATCAGGTCCGCCCCCAAAAGCCCCCGCAACAACAGCTCCCGGCTGGGGTGGCCGCGGAACACCTCGAACGACGGGAACGGCGTGTGCAAGAAGAACCCGACCTTCAACCGCTGGTTGCGCCGCTTGAGCATCGACGGCAGCAGCATCAGGTGGTAGTCGTGCACCCAGACCAGGTCGCCGTCCCGCGCCACGTCCGCCACCGCCTCGGCGAACGCTTCGTTGGCGCGGACGTACGCCCGCTCCCAGCGGTCCTCGAACTCCGCGTACATCGTCATGTAGTGCAGCAGCGGCCACGTGCTCGAGTTGGCAAAACCCAGGTAGTAGTCGTCGGCGGTCTGCGCGTCGAGAAACACCGGCGCGTAGTTCATCCCCGCCAGCTGCTCGCGGACGCGGCGCCGCTCCGCGGCATCCTCGGCCACCTCCCCGGTCCAGCCGATCCAGTGCAGGTCGCAGCGGTCCGCCACCCCTTCCAGCGCGGAAACCAGGCCGCCCGACGACTTGGTGATCGTCCGGCCGACCTGCACCGGCAAACGGTTCGACACGTTGATGATGCGTTTGGAAATGCCGCGCTCCCGCAAGAGGTCCGCCGTCGCTCACAGCCAGTATGTGTTCCTGCAGAGATCAGATCAACCGTCGGCCGCCGTGCTTATTCTAATGTTCTTGAGAACTTTAGAATAACGATGGGCCGCAGCCGTCCCGCCCCGTCTGGCCCCCACGCCGGACCGGAGCGCAGCGCAGGTTGTTCCGACCTCAACCGCGTTCACTCCCACCGCAACCGCTCGCACGCCGGCAGGCCGCGCAGCTTGTCGTAGTCCAGGGCGGGCCCGTAGCACACGTCGCAGCCCCGCCGCACACGCCTGCCTTCCCCGGGGCGAGGTAGAACTCCCGCTGGCAAGTCGCCCGGCCGACCGGTTCGCGCGACCGGGCCGCGCGACCGGGCCGCCGGCCGTTCGCCCAGCCCGAAACTCAAACCGATCAGGTCGCGCGAGCGGTTCACCAGCGTCGCGTGGTCGCCGTCGGCGTGGTCGACGACCTCCAGGTCGCCGGGCAGGCCCCACCGCACGGCCTCGGCGCCCAATTGCGCCAGCAGCCGATCGCGACCCGCCTCCACCTTGCGGTAGTTGGGCGAGCCTCGATCCATGATGCGCAGGTCATCACTCATCAGCACGACCTCGCGCTTGAGCGCGTCTTCTTCGGCCCCGTGCGTGCGCCAAGCGGGCGGTGTGTTGCGCGCGCAACCCGCGATCGCGCACAGGCCGACCACCAGCAACGCGGCGCTTCGAATCGCTGGTTTTATGTCACACCCCATTTCGGTACACGTGCCCGCCCCACGATCATACCGCAACCTCACACCCCGCTTCGCCGTGGGCGATCTTATTCTAATGTTCTTGAGAACTCTAGAATAATTGCAGGGCGAACAACGAGCACCAATTCCAACAGAAACGTTACCTGCGGGCGTGGGCAGCGGCGGTGAAGCACCGCCGGAAGCCCGGCTGAACGCGCCGACATCGCAGCGACGCTAACCGTAACGCGAGCGAGGGCGCGGGGCGCGGGGCGCGGGGCGCGGGGCGCGGGGCGCGGGGCGCGGGGCGCGTATTTATTCTAATGTTCTCAAGAACTTTAGAATAATGACGGCCGCACAGGCGACTTTGGCACAACGCGTAATAGCGGTGCGGTCGGTGCCGTGCGCACGGGCGCGCGTGCGCATGGAGCGCGCAGGCGGCGATTGCGGGGTGTGAATGGGGGTGGGTGAACAGCGCGGGTGGTCAAATGACAAGGAACTGCGCGGGTGAAAAAAGAACCCCGGCCCTCGATGACTCGGGCCGGGGCTTGGGGTTCTGGGGTTCCGAGGTCCCGGGGGTTAGCGGGCGTATTCGATCGTGCGGACTTCGCGGAGCACGGTGACGCGCACCTCGCCGGGGTAGGTCATTTCTTCCTCGACACGGTTGGCGATGTCGCGGGCGATCTTGTGGCTGGTGCCGTCGTCGATCTTCTCGGCGTCGACGATGACCCGCACCTCGCGGCCGGCCTGGATGGCGTAGGCCTCGCGGACGCCGTCGAAAGCGGTGGCGATCTCTTCGAGCTGCTGGAGGCGTTGGACGTAGCGTTCGAGCGTCTCGCGACGCGCGCCGGGGCGGGCGCCGCTGATCGCATCGGCGGCCATGACGATGACGGTATACGGGCTGGTGGCCTCGATGTCGCCGTGGTGGCCGCCGATGGCGTTGAGCACCTCGTCGCGTTCGTTGAACTTCTTGCAGAACTCCATGCCGATGAACGGGTGGCCGCCTTCGACCTCGTGATCCATGGCCTTGCCGATGTCGTGGAGGAAGCCGCAGCGTCGTGCGATCTGGCCGTCGAGGCCGAGCTCCTCGGCGATGATCTGGCAGAGGTAGGCGACCTCCATGGAGTGGCGCAAGATGTTCTGCCCGTAGCTGGTGCGGTAGTGCAGGCGGCCCATCATCTCGCTGATCTTCGGGTGCAGGCCCTGGATCTTGGCCTCGATGCACGCCTCCTTGCCGAAGCGGACGACCTTTTCCTGGATCTCCTCGGTCATCTGTTCGACGACCTCTTCGATGCGGGCGGGGTGGATGCGGCCGTCGTCGATCAGCTGCTGCAACGAGCCGGCGGCGACCGCGCGGCGGATCGGGTCGAAGCACGAAACGACCACGACGCCCGGCGTGTCGTCGACGATCACGTCGGCGCCGGTCGCCTGTTCGAAGGCGCGGATGTTGCGGCCCTCGCGGCCGATCACCCGGCCCTTCATGTCGTCCGACGGGATCGGCACCGCCGTCACGGTGCTGGCGGCGGTGTGTTCGGCGGCGAAGCGCTGGATCGCCTGCAAGGTGATGCGGCGGGCGTTGTCCCGGGCCTCTTCCTCGCTCTTGACCAGCTCACGCTGGATCACCTCGCCCATCTCCTGGCTGACCTCGCGCTCGACACGTTCCAGTAAAAGCCTCTTGGCTTCCTCCTGGTTCATGCCGGTGATGCGCATCAGCTGGTTGCGCTGCTCTTCGAGCAGGCCTTCCAGCTCGCCCTGCTTGTCGGCGACGTCGGCCTCACGCTGGGCGATCTTGGCGTCCTGCTCGTCGAGGTTCTTTTCCTTGGTGGCCAACACGTCGAGCTTGCGGTCGAGGTTGTCCTCGCGTTTCGACAGCCGGCGCTCGGCTTCCTTCAGCTCGTTGCGGGTGGCGTTGGTCTCGGCCTCGTAGGCCTCGCGTCGTTTGAGCGTTTCCTGCTGGGCGGCGAGTTCGATGTCCTTGGCCTTGGTCTCGGCGTCGCGCTGGGCGTCGCGGATGAGCTGGTCGGCCTGTTCCTTGGCGCGGGCGAGGGTCTGGCCGCCGGCGACCTTGAGGAACAGGAACGCCAGGCCGACGCCCGCCGCCAGCGCCACGACCACCAGCAGGCCCGTGAGCCAGCCGGCGACCGCCAACGTCGCTGCGGGTTGGAAGAACCCGGTCATGGCATACCCCTTTCTACGCGTGGCCGACGGCGGCAATCACACTCGCCACCGCGTCACGCCGGGTTGATCAGGGCACGCCAAGGCAACGACCGCCGCGGCTCATCGTGAGCCGGGTGGACGGCGTGAAACGCGCGACTGAGCCGCACGAACGGAATAGGATTGATCCGCTTTACGGAGCCAAGTCAGGTGAACGCAAGATGTTGCACGTGTTGTCGATGCTCATGATGCGTTCCGTCGGGTCCCGGACTCCGAATGCCTGTTAGCCGGGCGGTTAAAAGCCACGGCGATCAAAGGGTTAGCGTGATTCAATCTATTCGCCCGGCTCTTCGCGGGCGTCTCGCCGCTGCGAGACTGAACGGTTCACACCGGCCGATTGCCTGGCGCGCCGAGTTTTACTGGCCAAGACCCGTCGGACCCCCGAACTGGGGACGGGCTAGCACAAACATAATCTAGTTGGGGCATTACGCCCGGTCAAGGTCGCCCCCGACAGCCGCGTTTGAATCGCTTAAAGCGATCTACTGAATTGCGACAACAATTTTTATGGTTTTCAACTAGCGGCAACAGGCCCAGAATCGTAACATGGCCCCCCATAGCAATCTCTTTGCGACATGACGGACCAGCGGGGTCGGACCGCTTAGTTCAGGTTGGGTGTTAGTGTCCGGAAAAACAAAAATCGGAATCTTGCTGGCCACGGCGTCTTCCCAAGACCGCATGATCCTCCGCGGCCTGGTCAAGTACGCCCGCCACATCACCGACTGGGCGCTGAACCCCTTCTACCAGCCGCTGACCGAACGCTTCCCCTTCGACGTGCTGGCCAAGCTCGACGGCATCATCGCACGCATCGAAGACCCCGTCGTTGAGCAACGCCTGGCCAACCTCGGCGTCCCGGCGATCTGCGTCTCGCGCCACCGCAGGAACCACGTGCTGCCCTCGGTCCAGCCGGACTACGTCATGGCCGGGCGCATGGCCGCCGAGCACCTGCTGGCCTGCGGGCTCAAGGAGTTCGCCTTCCTCCAGCGCCGCCCGCTCTACCGCGCCGAGCTCAGCCGCGAGGGCTTCCTCGGCGTGTTGTCGGTGCACGATATCAAGTGCCACTTCGCGCCCGCCGACCTGCCGCTCGACGACCGGCTCGACCCGACCGACGCCCCGCAGAACCTCGCCGACTGGATCGCGCAGCTGCCCAAGCCGATCGGCCTGCTGTGCGCCTGCGACGACGGCGGGCGCGCCGTGCTCCAGGCCTGCGACATGCGCAGCCTGCGCGTGCCCGAACAGGTCGCCGTCGTCGGCACCCAGAACGACGACATGGTCTGCGAACTCTGTCGGCCGACCCTCTCCAGCGTCGACCTGATGTTCGACAACGTCGGCTACCGCGCCGGCGAAACGCTCGACCGCATCATCAACGACCGCATCGTCCCCGACGACCCGATCACCGTCTCGCCCAGCGGCGTGGTCGTCCGCGAGAGCAGCAACGTCATCGCCATCGACGACCCGCTCGTCGCCGACGCCGTCCGCTTCATCCGCGACAGCGTCGACCAGAGCATCGGCGTCGAAACCGTGCTGCAGAAGGTCGGCATCAGCCGCGCCACCCTCGACCGACGCTTCCTCGCCACGCTCGGCCACACCGCCGCCCAGGAGATCCGCGAGTCGCGCATCCGACGGGCCAAAGAGTTGCTGGCCAACACCGACATGTCCCTGCCCGACGTCGCCCTCCGCACCGGCTTCCGCTACCAGCCCCGCCTGTCGACCGCCTTCAAGGAAGCCACCGGCCTGACCCCCCGCGAGTACCGCATGCAGTGCCGCGCGTGACGCCCCCACCCGCCAATAACAGCCGGCACCTTACAGGTGCCGGTCCGGCCCGGTCCGAAACCGCATCAGGTATGATGCTGGCTAACTTCTGAGTTGCGAGGGCCGCGCCATGAAGACCACGTACACCATCGAGATCGCCGCACCGCCGGAACGGGTGTTCCACTGGCTCGAAGATAACGAGCGCGTGATGCGGTGGGTGCCCAACCTCGTCGAAAGCGAAGACCTCGAACTCACGCCCGAAAAGGTCGGCTCGACGTTCCGGCACGTGTACGTCGAGAACGGCAAGCGCATCGAGATGCACGGCATGGTCGCCGCGTACGCACCGAACCGCCGGCTGACGTGCGACATCATCGGCGACGCGTTCGAGCTGACCATCGATTACACGCTCGACTACGCCAACGGCAACACGCGCCTCACGCAGGACACGGAGATCCGCGTCAAGCGCTGGTTCGTGAAGTTGGTCTTCCGCCTGTTCGCCTCGGCGATCCGCAAGTCGATGCTCAAACAACTGGAGCAGAGCTTCGTGAAGCTGAAAGAGTTGTGCGAAGCGGACGTACCCACCGACGCATAAAGCCGCGGATGACATCCGCGGCTTTGTGTGAATTGAAGCGCTTGCGGTGATCGATCATGAAACACATTCAAACCATTGCCGTGTGCGTGATCTGCGTTAGTTGTCACACTCGCGAACAGACAAGAACCGGCCACCAGATGATCGAGTGGGAGTCACGGGACATTGCGCGCTTCCAACGCCAGGTGGACTCGCGTTCCATCAGCATCGAATTGGTCGGATTGATGGGCACCGACGGCAACGGCGTGGTGGCGGGACAACACGCCTGGATTGCTTTTGCATTAGAAAATCGCACGAACCAGGCGTTGGCGACCCCATCGAGGGCGCTCGCTGGCAAAGGCGGGGGCTTTCGCAGACCAACGATCTGGGAACACGATGACACCGACTACTTCTTTGGTTTCAACGTCGTTGACTGCCGGATCGTTTTCACGGATCAAGGCGGAAAAACGGTTGAGATCGTGGTGGAACCACCGGACGAGATTAATCTGGCGGCCGGTGACAAGGTCACCGTTTACCGATTGATCCACGTCCCGCTGAAACCCGGCCCGTGGGAGTGCCGCATCGCATTGGATTCATCACCAATCATCGCCGCACAGGCAACACGCGGCTTCTTGCCCGAGCCGTTGCTCTCAGGGAACGTGGTCACCTACACCGCAAGGTCTGAGTCACACCGAATCGAGGTCTTACCCGCAAATTGAGCAACGCACGTCAACCGTATTGATCACACGACACACAAGGCCGCGGATGACATCCGCGGCTTTATGATTCAGTCGAACTGCTTGCGTCGGCGGGCCGGGCAGAACATCGGTCCTGTGAGATCGGTACTTCACCAAAGAAGAACCACCGCGCCACCAATCGCGATCATCATGGGAAGCATCAAGAGCAGAAATCTGTTTCTCGTCATGACGTGGTGTGGCCAGATGCAGAAAAAGTACAGCGGACATAAGAAGAACATCGCCAACGCCCACACCATCGCGCCGATCAGCGGATAAGTCAGGCCGTAGTCATCAACCGGCGCAACATTCGTTTCATGATCATAGATTATCCAGACGATCCAGATCACGATCAACATTGACGCCCAAGCGTAGGCCCGAATACCGAACTTCTTGTATCCCTTACCCGTCATGCCGAGTGATCCCCGTAGCACGAGCACAAGAACCCGTGCGATATGAATCATCATAACAATGCCACGGATGGTATCCAAGATTTTCTGTTTAATCGAACTGCTTGCGCCGGCGGGCCGGGGGGATGTTCAATTGCTGCCGGTACTTGGCGACGGTGCGGCGGGCGATCTCGATGCCGTGGCTCTTGAGCTGCTCGACCAGCGCGTCGTCGGAGAAGGGTTTGGCTTTGTCTTCCTCGTCGATGATCTGCTGGAGCTTGGCCTGGACGGCGGCCCAGGACATCTCGCGGCCGTCGTCGGACTCGGTGCCGCCGGAGAAGAACATGCGCAGCGGGTAGATGCCGCGCGGCGTCTGCATGTGCTTCTCGCTGACCGCCCGGCTGACCGTGCCGACGTGGATGCCCAGCTGGTCGGCGACCTGGATCATGGGCAGGGGCTTGAGGAACTGCTCGCCGTGGTCGAGGAAGTCGCGCTGCACGTCGAGCACGGCGTTGACCACGCGCAGCACCGTGTTGTTGCGCTGCTCGATCGAGTCGATCAGCCAGCGGGCGTTGTGCATGTTCTTGGCGAGGAACTCGCGGGTGTCTTTCTCTTGCGTGCGGTCCTTCGACATCTTGCGGTAGCCGGGGCTGATGCGGAGCGACGACTGGCGGCCGCGGTTGAGGCCGGCGACGTAGCGGTCGTTGACCGGGTCGTACTCGATGGTGATGTCGGGCACGATGACCTGCGCGTTCTCGGGGGCGACCTGCCGGCCGGGCCGGGGGTCGAGGCGGCGCATGCGGGCCATGGCCGCGTTGATCTGCTCGATGGTCAGGCCCGTCTGCCGGGCGATCTTGGGCAGGCGGTTCATCTCGATGTCTTTGAGGTGGTCGGCGACGAGCGCCCGCGCCACGCGCAGCTCGTCGAGCGCCGCTTCGTCGAGGTCGTCGTCCTCGTCGTTGTTCGCCAGCAACGCATCGATCTGCAAGAGCAAACACTCCTGCACGTCGCGCGCGCCGACGCCGGCCGGTTCGAGCTTGCGCTGCAACAGCTCGAGCGCCGCGTCGAGGTCGTCGCGCGTCATGCCGGTCGGGGCCTGGTTGAGGATGTCGAGCTCGGGCGTGCGGAGGTAGCCGTCGTCGTCGATGAAGCCGATGAGGTGCGCGCCGGCGGCGCGGTGCGTTTCGTCGCACTCGACGTAACGCCACTGGTCGAGCAGCTGGTCGGGCAACGGCAACGCCCGCGCGGCGGTGTTGGCCATGGCGTCCATCTTCGCGTCGCGCTCGCCGGCGGCGGCGCGTACCGTCGGGCGGTACTCCGACGACTCGTTGATGTTCGACTGCCACGACTCGCCGACCGACTCGCTTAAGTCGGCCAGGCGGTTGAAGTCGTCGCTCGTCGATTCGCCGGCGTCGGCGTCGTGGGCGATCAGGGGCTTCTCGTCGGCGCTGAGCTCGGGCCGGTCGTCGTCGCGAGTCGCCTTCTCCTTGCCCCGGTGCTCGAGCAGCTCCAGCACGGGGTTCTCCTCGAGCTCCTGCTCGATGCGTTCCTCGAGCGCCAGCGCGGGCAGTTGGAGGATCTCCATCGACTGGATCATGCGCGGCGACAGCTTCATCCGCTGGTCCATCCGCATGTATTGGCCGGTGTCGATCCGCATCAATGGCGTCCTGAATCGGGGCTCTCGGGGCAAAAAAAGGGTGCCGCTCACCAGAACGCCACCCCAACCGCTGCAAGTCTATCGCATGCGCGTTAAAAAACAACAAGGCCGCCCGTGTTTTGGCAAGGATTTTGCTTGTTGCGTCGGACCAACAGGTCGTTCTTACCTAATCGCTACAACCCCCACCGGTCAACCGCCCATGTGCTGGCGGGAGTTGATCGCGTCGGCGAGCACCGACTTGTTGGCGTATTCGAGCTGCGTGCCGGCGGGCAGGCCGCGGGCGAGGCGGGTGACCGACACGTCGGCCACGCCCTCGAGCCGCTTGGCGATGTGCAGGGCCGTGCCGTCGCCTTCGAGGTTGGGGTTGGTGCCGAGGATGACCTCGACCTTGCCCGACTGCGCCAAACCGGTGACGCGCTCGACCAGCGGCCCGATGCTCAAATCACCCGGCCCCACGCCCTCCAGCGGCGCGATGTGGCCGAGCAGCACGTGGTACACGCCGTTGTACGAGTGCGTCTGTTCGAGCGTGATCACGTCCTTCGGTTGCTCGACGACGAGTATTTGTCGGCCGTCGCGCTTGCCGGCGTCGCCCGCCGCGCAGATCAGACACGGGTCCGACTCGGTCAGGTTGTAACAGCGCGAGCAGTGCTTGACGGAAGTTTTGACGTCGTCGATCGCGCGCGCCAACTTGCGGGCTTCCTCGCCCGGCGTCTTGAGCACGTGGAACGCCAACCGCTCGGCCGTCCGCCGCCCGATGCCCGGCAGGCGCGCAAACTCGTCGATCAATCGGTTCATGCTCTCGGTATACGCGGCGTTGTCGGCCATGGGTTATCTTCGATCTCCGATCGGCGATGTCCGATCTACAGATCGCAGATCGACGATCGCACATCACTGCCCCGTCATCCCTTCGAGGCCCGGCAGGTCCATGCCGCCGGTCACCTTCTTCAGCTCTTCGGCGACGACCTGCTGCACCTTCTCCATGCCGTCGTTGAACGCCGCGGCGATGAGCTCCTCGGCCATGCCCTTGTCGTCGGCGACCAGGCCCGTGAACAGCGCCGGGTCGGTCTCGAGGCGCAGGCACCGGCCCTTGCCGTTGAGCGTCACGCGCACCGCCCCACCGCCCGACTCGCCGGTCACGGTCCGCCGCTCCAGCTCGGCCTGCATCTCCGCGGCCTTCGCCTTGGCCTCGCCGGCCATCTTCATCATGTTGCCGATGTTTTTGAACTGTTCGAACATGCCGTTTCTTTCACCTAATCAAGCGGTCACCATCGCCAGTATACACCGCCGGCCGCCAACGGTTGCGGGGCGCATCAATCCAGCGTTTCCAGGCACCGGCGCAGCGCTTCGACCTGCGTCGGCTCGTCGACGTGATCGAACGTCGGCACGTGCACGAAGCCGCACGGCACACGCCGCCCGCGCGGCTCGAGCCAGTGCCGGGCCGCATAAAACACGTAATTGCACAGGTACCCGCCCGCGTCGTCGCTGAAGCTCACGGCCACGCCCGCCCCGGCCAGCGCGGCGCCCATCGCATCCAACGGCAGCGTCGACGCGTACTCGCTCGGCCCACCCGGCGCCACGCGGCGCTGCCGGGGCACGACGCCGAGGTTGTCGGCCGTGTCGGCGGCGATGGTGTTGCGCGCCACGCGTTCGAGCCGCACTTCGGGCCCGTGGTGCACGCCGAGCATCACCACCGCGCGCGGCCCGCCTGCGAGCAACGGTTCGAGCCGCCCCATCACACCGCCGTACGCCACCGGCAACACGTGCGCCGCGACGCCCGGCGTGCCGCCCAACGCCTCGGCCACGACCGCCGACGGGTTGACCGCGTGATCGGCGAACGGTTCGAAACCAGTCACGAGCACGTGCGGCATGGTGATTATTCGGTGGGCTCGCCCTGCGCGGGCGGCGCGTCTTCGTCCTGCACCTTGACCACGCGCGCGTCGAACAGTTCCGCGGCCTGCCTGACCAGCGGCAGGTTCATCGCCTCGTTGCGCGCCTGCGGCGACAGCCGATCGGGCGCAGCGGGCGCCGGCGCGGCGGGCTCGTCTTCCTCGCCCGCCGGCGGCTCGATGGCGACCTTCACCGCGGTACCCGCCAGCTCGCTGAGCAGGCTGGCCAGCGGCTCGCTCTGCCCCTTGGCAAAACCGAACAACGACCGGTGGCCCGGCAACAGCCGCAGCGTTACCGTCTGCCCGGCGACGGCGACGTATTGCAGCTTGCCCATCCACTCGTAACGCGGGTTGTCGCCGCCCCACCGCATCGCCGCACGCCACAGGTCCGGCCCGATGTCGACCTTCGCGGCGGGCGCAGCCGGCGCGGGGGTTTGAGTTTTGTCATTTGAGCTTTGGTTTTCCGCCCGCCTAGCGGGCGGTGCGGCTATTTTTTTTTTAACCGCGCCCGGCGCGCCGGCGGCCAGCGCCGCGGCGTCGGCGTAGTGCTCGGCCAGCGCCAAACGCGCCAGCGCCGCGTCGAGCAACGCGCGCGGCGTGCTCGAGCCCTTCGCGTTGCGCGCCACGTTCTCCATCAGCGCGATCGCGTGCACCAACGCGGGCGTGTCGAACTTCTTTGCCTGCTCGGCGAGCTGTTGCTTGGTCGCCTCGTCGAGTTCGACCAGCTCGGTCTGCGCCCCGCACGCGCCGACGACCAGCAGCTCACGCAGGTGCTCGATAAGCGTTTGCGTGAACTGGTCCTGGCTGATGCCGCGCCGCATCATCTCGTCGGCGGCCCCGAGCGTCGCGGCCACGTCGCCCCCGGCGATGGCGTCGCCGAGCTGCACGACGACCTGCCGGTCGGGCAGGCCGAGCATCTGCTCGAGCAGCTTGCCGGTCAAAGGGCTGACGCCGATGGCCAGCAGCCGGTCGAGCAGCGACAGCGCATCGCGCATCGAGCCGTTGCCGAGGCGCGCGATCTCGAAGACCACCTGCGGCTCGGCTTCGACCTGCTCGGTCTTGAGCACCGCCTCGACGTGCTCGGCGATCCGGCCCGCGGGGATGTTGCGGAAGTCGAACCGCTGGCACCGGCTCTGGATCGTCGGCAGCACCTTCTCCGGCTCGGTGGTGCACAGAATAAACTTCAGGTGCGCCGGCGGCTCCTCCATCACCTTCAGCAGCGTGTTGAACGCGTCCTTGGTGAGCATGTGCACTTCGTCGATGATGTACACCTTGAACCGCGCGTTGTCGGTCGGGGCGAGCCCGGCGTTGGCGATCAACTGGCGGGCGTCTTCGACCGAGCGGTTGGAGGCGCCGTCGATCTCGATGACGTTCAGGTCGTCGCCGCGCATGATCGCCTCGGCCATGCGCCGCTGAACTTCTTCGGGCGGATACCCGTCGGCGTCGGTCGCCGGGGGGCAGTCGCTGATGGTGGCCGGGGCGTTGAGGGCGCGGGCGAGCAGGCGGGCCATCGACGTCTTGCCCACCCCGCGCGTGCCGGTGAACAGGTACGCGTGGTGCACCCGCCCCGCCTCGATCGCGTTGCGCAGCGTCTGGGCGATCGGCTCCTGTCCGATGACATCGCCGAACGACTGGCTGCGGTAGCGACGGGCTAGTGCGGTGTACGCCATGGGGTTTTGTTAGCCAAGAGCCATCAGCCAAAAGCCAACAGATCGGCGGGTCGTGCGACGTCGCACAGAGCGCCGGGGGTTTCGGGGTCGTGGCTCGGTCGGTCAATCATAAAGGGGGGTGCGGGGGCTGGCAAAGCACGAACGCCTTGACGAAAAGCCCCGGGCATCAATGCCCGGGGGCTTTAAGCTGCCATGATAATCAGAAGCCGAGGTCTCAGCGATGCGAACCTTAATCCCGGGTCAGGCGCGGGACGGTTTTGACCGTCGCCCAAGCCCGAGCATACCCAGACCGAGCAGCACCAGCGAGGCCGGCTCGGGGACGTTGGCGACCGTCAACACGTGCCCGCCGCCGGGGCTCTCGAACGAGACCGGCGTAAACGGCTCGGTGCCGTTGCGGATCTGTACGGGCCCGAAGTCCTGCCGAAAGACCTGGTTTTCCACGTCCACGGCGTTGAGCGTCGTGGTGCCGGTGACCGGCGAGCCGACCGGGTTGCCGGTGCCCGTCTCAAAGAACTGGATCGAGTAGCTGACATTGAAGGCCATGTCCACGATCGGGTGGCTGAGGTTGGGAGCCAGGGTTTCCCCCGGCGGTATCGCGATCGTGCCGGTAACCGGCTCACCGGGCGGCAAGCCGTCGGCCGCCAGTTCGTAGGTCACGTCGAAGAACGAGCCGCCGCCGATGTCCACCGGCTCGACCGAGGTCAGCGTCATCGGCTCCAGCTCGACGTCGAAAACGTTGGGCGTGGCGCCTTCGACAAAATCGAGGTCGATCGCGTCGTTGTCGTTGGTCGGGTCGACCCACTCGAAGAACACGTCGCCGCTGAAAGCGGGTGAGCCGGAGAAGAAGAACCCGGCCGGCAGCGCCGGCAGGTCCGGCGTGCCGAACACGGCCCGCGTCGGTTTTTGACTCGGCTTCCTTTTGATCAGGACGTCGATGCCGGGCAACGGGTCGCCCGTGGCGGCCCACAGCGGCGCGGCCGCGCCGAGCCACACCGCCATCGCGAGACCGAGCACAACCGGCTTGCGGCCCGGGCATCGCTTGCCCTGCCGGAGCACTCGGGCCGGGGGTGTGGCGCCCATGATTTCCTGCATCATCTCATTGACCAAACGCATTCGTGACCACCTTTCATTTCAAGGCGCCGTGGCGAACGACCGTGGGACGTGGCGCTTCAGCCGAGGCCCACGCGGCCGTCCAAGGCGCGGTGACGAGTTATGTTCGTGACAAGCTTTTGATGAGCGCAACCCTAACCCGCAGCGTGCCGCCGGCGGCAAAACGCCATCCCGTGCCGGCAACCACCGCACAACCGAGGCCGCGATGGCCTCTCCAGACTCGCACGCTCTACCCTTGGGTTTGCCACGCGACCTACCCGGTTTCACGGCCGGCGCGGGCACGGACATGGTTGCGATATCGGTTCTCTATATCGCGCTGTGTACTACAATTAATAGTTGCCAAGTGACCGCAATGCAACAATAAAACCCTTAAACGCGGGATTCGGAGCGCCCGGCCCTGCGGGCCGTCGCGAAACGTTTGGGTGGCCGAACCACGTCGCGCCCGTAGAAGTTCGTCGCACCACCCGAAGGTCTCTTGCCTGATGCCTGTTGGCTCTTGGCTAAAGAAAAACCCCTCGTCGCGTGGAAAGGCGGGCAGGACACCGGCGGCACCGGATGACGGTCGCTTAGGGCTGCTCCGATCAAGGTCTGACCCGGTTCACGAGCCACCCGTGCACCGGGCCCGCCCACATTCCCTCGCGACGAGGGGCCAGACAATATAGCGCAAAGTGCCGGGCGGAGCAAAAACAAAAAACCCCGCACGCCGGTGCGGGGCTGGGTTGGATCGGTTTCGGGTTGCCGCCGATCAGCTCGGGGCGTCGTCGCGTTCGTCGGTGCCGGCGATGTTGTCGCGCATCGAGGTGTCGGCCTGGATGTTCTTCATGCGGTAGTAATCCATGATGCCCAGGTTGCCCGAGCGGAAGGCGTCGGCCATGGCCTTGGGCACCTCGGCCTCGGCGAGCACCACCAGCGCCCGGTTCTTCTGCACCTCGGCGACGAACTCCTGCTCGCTGGCCACGGCCGCGGCGCGGCGCTTCTCGGCCTCGGCCTGGAAGCGGCGTTTGTCGGCCTCGGCCTGGTCGGCCTGGAGCTTGGCGCCGATGTTCTCACCCACGTCGATGTCGGCGATGTCGATCGAGAGGATGTCGAACGCCGTGTTGGCGTCCAGGCCCTTGCTCAACACGACGCGCGAGATGTTGTCGGGGTTTTCGAGCACGGCCTTGTGGCTGGTCGCCGAGCCGATCGTGGTCACGATGCCCTCGCCCACACGCGCGATGATCGTCTCCTCGGTCGCACCGCCGACGAGCCGGGCGATGTTCGCACGCACGGTCACCCGGGCGCGCGCCTTGAGCTGGATGCCGTCCTGCGCGACCGCGTCGATCGTGGGCCGGCCGAACTGCGGGTTGGGGCAGTCGATGACCTTCGGGTTCACCGAGGTCTGCACGGCGTCGAGGATGTCGCGGCCGGCCAGGTCGATCGCGCAGGCGGTGTCCCAGGGCAGGTCGATCTTCGCGCGGTCCGAGGCGATCAGCGCATCGACCACGCGCGGCACGTTGCCGCCGGCGAGGTAGTGCGTCTCGAGCTGGTCGGTGGAGATGGCGATGCCCGCCTTGACCGCGCGGATGCGGCTGAGCGTCACCACCCGCGGGTTGACCTTCCTGAACTTCATGCCGATCAGGTCGATCATGCGGACCTTGGCCTTGGACAGGTAGGCCTGCACCCACAAGCTGATGAACTGGGCCAGCACGGCGAACAGGACCAGCGCGAGGATGCCGGCGACGATGATGCCCGCCCAGACGAGCGGGTGGAGGGCGAGGGTGGTGATGAACATGCGTTGTCCCCTGTCTGTAAAAAGTCGCGGCGTCGTGCCGCACGGGTCATGTTAAACAGTTTGAGCCTTAAAGTCTGTAGCCGAACGCACGTCTTCGAGGACATCGTGCCCCGACAGATCGATCGCGCAGGCCTCTTCCCAGGTTAGTTCGATGCCGGCGGTCTGTGCGGTCACCAGCGCATCGACCACGCGCGGCAGGTTACCGCCGGCGTGGTAGTGCAATTCGAGTTGGTGTGACGTGAGGGGGACCCCGGCCTTCACCGCGCGGATGCGGCACAGCACGATCATCCGTGGGTCGGCCTTCCGCAGCCGCATGCCGACCAGTTCCAACAAGCTCACCGGGGCGTTCGAGAGCAGGGCCTGGAGCCAGAGGCCGAAGAACTGCTGCAAAAATGCGAACACGATCAGGCAGACCACGCCCGCGACGATGACAACCGCCCAGAAGACGTTGTTCGCTGCGAGTGTGTGGGTGAGCATGCTCGACCGCCTGTGTGAAGGGGCGCGGTGTGTGCGGCGCGCCGGTAGTTTTAAACGGGTTTGACCTTGACTTCAATGCCGGCCACGTGCACGACCTTTACGCGCACGCCGGACTCGATGGCGCCGTGCTCGGCGAGGCACTGGACCGGCTTGCCGTCGATCTTGACCATGCCGCCGGGGTAGAGGGGCGTGGCGGTCACGCCTTCTTTGCCGAGCAGGTCGGACGTGTCGTCGACGCCGGTCGAGCTGTAGCGCGTGGCGCCGGCTTTCTGTTCGTCGGAGAGGATCAGCCCCCGGCCGATGGGGGTGTGGGGGAAGACCTTCAGCGCCCCGGCGATCGCGGCGGGCACGACGAACACCGACGCGACGAGGCCGATGACGCCGTAGAGCTGGTCGATCATGAACAGCGTGACGATGAGCCCGGCGAGGCAGACCGCCGCGAGCGTGCCGAGGATGCCGCCGGAGGGGACGAACACCTCCATGACGAAGAGGATGACCATGCCTGCCGCGAAGATGAAAGCCCATACCACCGGGTCGCCCATGACTCAAACCTCCTCGACCACGATGCGGCTGCCGGTGACCTCGGCGACGCGCACCTCGGCGCCGGTGCCGATCCACCCGCCGGCGGTGTTCACGTCGTAGACGCGCTGGTGGAACTCGGCCTTGCCGCTCGGCCGCAGGTCGCCCAGCGCCACGCCGGTCTCGCCCACCGACAGGTCGGTGACCGGTTCGCCCGTGCCGCCGACGCCGGCGGAGACCACGGCCCGCCCCCCGCCGGCCTGTTGCTCGGTGGAGAGGATCAGCTTGTTGATCAGCGGCAGCGTGCCGAGGAACCGCGCGAGCACCGCGATGATGATCACCGAGATCACGCCGCTGGTGAGCACCACCAGCACGCCGGTCTCGAGTTGCTTGAGGGAGTACGGCAGCTGCGGCACGAGCGGCCGGCCGGGCTCGGGCCCGACGAAGCTCATGACGATGCCGGTGAACATGCATAACAGACCGGCCACGCCCATGAAGCCGAAGCCCGGGATCACGAACAGCTCGATCGCCAGCAGGAGTATGCCGGCGATGACCAGCGCCACGTCGAACACGCTGGCGAGGCCGGCGACCATCGGCCCGCCGAGGAACAGCGCCAAGCCGATCAACGCCGCCGCGCCCGCCACGCCCAGGCCCGGGGTTTGCAGCTCCATGTAGCCGGCGATGAGGATGATGATCAGCAGCAGGCCGCGGAAGACGGGGTTGCTCAGGACCGCGGCCAACCGCTCCGACCACGTCGGCTGGTATTGGACGATCGCGTCTTCACTCACGCCGAGGTGCTCGGCCAGTTCGCCGTAGTCGTTGACGACGCGGCTGGCGAAACCGTACTCGATCGCCTCTTTGCGGCCGAGCGTGACCAGCTCGCTGGCTTCGTGCACCTTGCGGATCATGCGCCAGCCGCTGGCGTTGGGTTCGGCCGGTTTGTCGGTCTTGTCGACGATGTCGGCGGGCTCCAAGCCGTAGAACCCGAGCTCGGTTTCCTTGACGAACGCCTTCTCGCCGGTGGCGGGGTTCTCGATCCAGTAGATCGCCGGGCCGAGGCGGACCATGCCCTCGACGAGGGCCTTGGGGTAGCCGTTGAGCTCGGCGGACTCGCGGAACTCCTTGAGGATGGGCGACTCCTGCTTGGCGCGTTCGGTCTCGCCGATCTCCTGCACGCCGCCGGGCCCGACCATGATCGGCGCCGAGTCGCCGATGCTGGAGAACTTGGCCATGACGATCTCGTTGCACGCGACGGCGATCATCGAGCCGGCGGAATAGGCGTTGGGGTTGACCCAGGCGACGGTGCGCTCGTCGAGGTTTTTGATGTACTGGCATATCTTCATCGCGCTGGAGACCAGGCCGCCGGGCGTGTCGAGTTCGAAGACGATCACCTCGGCGCCCTTGGCGCGGGCGTCTTTGACGCTGCCGACGATGAAGTCGTGCGTGACATCGGTGATCACGCCGGTGATGGGCACGATGGCCACGGCGGGCTTGGTGTCGGCCGGCTCGGGTTGCTCGGCGGCGCCCAGCGAGGCGGCCGCAAGCAACAGGGCCACCAACGCCACGGCGCGGCGCCTAAACGGTACGGGATGGGCCCCAGATCGTTTCATGACGGTTCATTATACGCCGAATCGGCTTGGCATGATTGCGACGAAGTGCCTCCGGCCGATCAACCTTGCTCGGCCGGGTCGCGGGGGGTACCTTCGCGGGCCATGAAACCCTTGATGTTGCTGGCGGTGGCGGTGGGCGGCGCGGCGGGAGCCGTGGCGCGGTACGCGATCGCGCAGCTCACCCAACAACGCCTGGCCACGCCCTTCCCCGTCGGCACGCTCATCGCCAACCTCGTCGGCTGCCTGGCGATCGGGTTCTGCTTCGTGTGGTTCGAACAGCGGATCGCCAGCCCGCACCTGCGTGCCGCGGTGCAGGTGGGCGTGATCGGGGCGCTGACCACGTTCAGCACGTACTGCATCGAGTCGCTGAGCCTGGTGGGCGACAAGCAATACGCCTACGCGGCACTCAACCTGATCGGCAGCGTCGTCGCGGGCCTGGCCCTGGCCTACCTGGGCATGGTCGCCGCGCGAATGTTGGTTGAGGCGTGAGGCGTGAGACTTGAGGCTTGAGGCAGGAGCGGGGACACTGGTTCGCAACTCAAGCCTCAGGCCTCAAACCTCAAGCCTCAAGCCTCACCCATGCTTCGCGAACTGCACATCAACAACCTCGCCGTGATCGAAGACGCCCGCGTGGAGCTGGGCGACGGGCTCAACTGCATCACCGGGCAGACCGGCGCGGGCAAGAGTTTGTTCATCGGCGCGTTCGAGGTGCTGCTGGGCATGCGCTCGGCCGGCGACCTGCTGCGCGACGGCGCGGCCGAGGGGCGGGTCAGCGGCGTGTTCGAACTCAACGACCCGGACATGATCGAACAGGTCAACGCCACCGCCGACCTGTCGCTCGACCCGGCGCACGCGCCCGAGGAATTGCTGATCACGCGCAAGCTGTTCGCCTCGGGGCGGACCAGCGTGTCGGTCAACGGCCAGCCCGCGACGCTGGGCATGCTCGCCCGGCTCGGCGAGCTGCTCGTCGATGTGCACGGCCAACACGACCACCAGTACCTGCTCAAGCCGCACAACCAATTGGTGATGCTCGACCGCTTCGCCGAGTGCGAGCCGCTGCGCAAGCGGTTCGGCTCGCTGCACCGCGAGCTGCACGAGCTGCGGCAGCGCCGGGCGGAGCTCGAAGCCTCGGCCACGCTGCGTCGCCAGCAATTGGAGCTGTACGAGTTTCAGGCGGAAGAAATCGACGCGGTCGAGCCCACCGTCGGCGAGTACGCCGAGCTCGATGCGCGCTACCGCGTGCTGAGCAACCTCGAACGCATCAAGCGCGAGTCGGGCCAGGCGTACTCGGTCATGTACGAGTCGGAGGGCTCGGTCGCCGAGCGCATGCAGGTGGTCGTCGGTTTGCTCGGTGAATTGAGCGAACTCGACGGCGAGCTGGCGCCGATCGTTGAAGACCTGCGCGGGGCGCTGGCGCAGGTGCAGGACGCCTCGTTCTCGCTGAGCCGGTACGCCAGCCGGCTCGACCTCGACCCCGCGGAGATCGAGGAGGTCGAGGACCGGCTCAACGCCCTGAACCGGCTGATTCAAAAGTACGGCAGCGCCGCCGGCGGCAGCGTCGACGACGTGCTCGCCTACCGCGACCAGATCGGCGAAGAGATCGCCAAGCTGCGCAGCCAAAGCGACGACCTGGCCTCGATCGAAGACCAGCTCGCCCCGCTCGAAGCGCAGCTCAACGAGGTCGGCGGGCAGCTCAGCGCCGCGCGCCAGGCCGCCGCCGACAAGCTCTGCCCCGCCGTCGAAGCCCAGCTCGGCGAGCTCGGCATGGCCGACGCGAAGCTGGCGGTCAGCTTCGAAACCCTCGCGCAAGGCGGTGCGCTGGCGACCGGTTTCGACGAGGTCGAGCTGCTCATCGCCACCAACCCCGGCCAATCGCCCAAGCCGCTGCGCCGCATCGCCAGCGGCGGCGAGCTGAGCCGGGTCATGCTCGCGCTCAAGTCGATCCTCGCGCAGTCCGACCGCATCAGCGTGCTGGTGTTCGACGAGATCGACGCCAACATCGGCGGGCGCATGGGCACCGTCATCGGCGGCAAGCTGCGCGCCCTCGCCCAACACCACCAGGTGCTGTGCATCACGCACCTGCCGCAGATCGCCGCCTACGCCGGCCACCACCTCAAGCTGCTCAAAAACGTCGACGCCGGCCGGGCCCGCACCGAGGTGCACGTGCTGCTCGACAAGCAGCGCATCGACGAGCTCGCCGAGATGCTCGCGGGCAAATCGAAATCCGCCACCACCCGCAAGCAGGCAAGGGAACTGCTCTCGCTGGCTGAGAAAAACTAACCCCGACGACGCGCCCGGCGCACGGCCAAAACCGCAGCCATCAACACGCACGCCCCCGCGCCCGGCTCGGGCACCGGCAGCCCCAGGTCATCCAACAAGCCCGCCAGCTGCGGTGAGCTCGGCCCGCCAGGCCAGTTGCCCGCGAGCAAACCCACATCGATGGTGTCGATCACCCCGTCGCCGTTGAAATCGCCGTGACGCCAACTCTGGTCGGCCGCGCCGAAGTGCGCCGCCACACGGAACAGGTCGAACTGGTCGACGTCGCCGTCGCGGTCGCTATCGCCATCGACCAGGCCGCCGACCAGCGACAGCCGCCGCAGCACGCCGTCGTGCTTGTTCATCAGGTAGATCGTGCCATCATCGCCGAACCCGAAGCGCAGGTCGGTGCGGCTCTGGCCGGGGTTGCCCAGCTCGTCACGGATGATCTGCAAGAACGACTTCGCCTGCCCGTTGTGCACCAGCTGCAACTCGACGACCGGCGCGAGCGTGCCGTCGTCGAGGCTCGACAGGTTCGAAAAGTCATCGCGCTGCTGGATGTGGTCCATGTCGACGGCGAAGACCGGGCCGCTGTTCGTGCCGAAGTCACCGAACAGGTACATGCCGTTGAGCTGCGGCACGCCCGCGCCGCGCCCCACCGGCCCGCCGGCCACGGCCCACGAACCGGTGATCGCGTTGTCGTTGTTCGGGTCGTGGTCGTACTGCACGACGGGGTAGGTGTACGCATCGCTCGCGTGCCCCGCCGGCAGCGGGTCGAGCGCAGCGGAGGTGTTGAACACGAACGCGCCCTCGCGATCCGACCAGCCGTAGTTCGCGCCCGCCGCGCCGAGGTTGATCTCTTCGACGTTGGCCTGGCCGATGTCGGCGATGAGCATCGCCCCCTCGCCGCCGGTGTCGAACGTGAGCCGGTGCGGGTTGCGCAGGCCGTAGGCCCATATCTCTTCGGCGGTGTTCGCCTGGCCGACGAACGGGTTGTCGGGGATGGTGTACGGGTCGCCGCCCGAGGCCAGCGGGTCGATGCGCAGGATCGCACCGTGCGGCGCAGACAAATCTTGCCCGAGGCCGTTGGGGTCGTTGGGCCCGCCGCCGTCGCCGAGCGTGATGTACAGGTTGCCGTAGTCGTCGCCGGTGGGCGAAGCGTTGGGGTTGAACGTGATCTGGCCGATGTTGTGGTCGCCGGCCGGTTGGCCGATGCGCATCAGCTCGCGGTACGAAGTCGGGTCGATCGTGCCGTTGGCCAACACCGTGAACTCACCGACGACCGAGTCGTGGTTCAACCCCGGCGGCGAGGGGTAGATCACGGGGTTGCCCACGAGCGGCGCAAAACCGTTGCGGCTGTGCGCGGTGTACACCTTGCGGTAACCGGCCTTCGTGTTGTCGTCGAAGTCGGGGTGGAACGCCAAGCCGCGCACGCCGGTCTGGAAGCCGCTGTTGAAGTCCGCCACCGCCGTCGACAGGTCGCCGAACTGGAACAGCGTCGACGCGGGATTTGCCGCGGCCGGGTCGAAGCGCCAGACCTTGCCGCGCTGGTCGGCGACGTACAGCCGGCCCGTGCCGTCGGGCGCGCTGGCCATCACCTCCATGCGCGGCTCGGTCGAACCAAAACTGTTGGGGATGGTGACCACGTCCTCGACCGTCACCGTCCAACTCGACTGCGGGATGGTCGCGTTGATCGGGTTGCCGGCCGGCAGCGCCGACGCGATACCGGCGGCGCAGCACACCACGAAAATGACAAAACCGAGGCGCATCGCGTGACTCCAGTTGGCGGCAAGATTAATTGTAAACCGCAGATCGCGCGGGGCCAGCGAAACCTTTGTTTTTCAGGCTCAATATTCGACCGATTCGCTGATCGTCAGCTCGACCTTGCCGTCGTGGTCGGGCTCGGCGAAGGCGCTGGACGCGGGGCGGTGGGCGGACCAGTCGGCCACGTCGAGGTCGGGGCCGGTCGTTTCGTGCACCGCGATGAAGTCGTAGGTGTTGTCGCGCTGCGCGGGGGTGTAGCCGGCGGCGCGGATCAACCGGCAGATCTCCGCCTCGTTGAGGCAGTACGTCGTGCCCGCGGCGGAGACGACGTTCTCTTCCATCATCACGCTGCCCATGTCGTTGGCGCCGAACTTCAGGCCGAGCTGGCCGATCTTCGGGCCCATGGTCACCCACGACGCGCCGATCGAGTGGATGTTGTCGAAGAACAGCCGGCTCAAAGCCTGCGTGCGCAGGTAGTCGGTTGCGCCGGCGAGGCGGAGTTGTTTGCCGGCCTGTTTATGCGCTAAGCCGCAAGCGGCTTTGTCAAACGGGTCGACTTCACCGTGCAGCACGGCGTCGGCCAGCGCGTCGCCGGCGAACGGTTCGTTCGATTCGGGGTCCCACTGGGGCACGCGGCCGAGGGGGGTGTGGTCGGGCTGGAAGGGCCAGCTGATGAAGCTGACGTACCGGCCGGGCCAGAGGTTTTTCATCGCCTCGTCTTGCGCATCGCGGATCATGCCCATGTGCATGAAGCGGTCGGCGACGCCCTCGATGTGACCGAACATCATGGTGCTGCTGGTGAACATGCCGAGTTGGTGCGCGACGCGCATCACGTCGAGCCACTCGGTGCCGGTGGCCTTGGTCGAGCCGATGCGCCGGCGGACGTGTTCGACGAGTATCTCGCCGCCCCCACCGGGCAGGGATTTCAAACCCGCGTCGCGCAAACGCTTCATGATGGCTTCGAGCTTGGCGACAAACACGTCGCGCGGCAGTTCGCCGGCCCGGGTCGCGCCGGGCGTGGGGAAGCCGTCGATGTCGAACACGGCGACGAACTCGACGAACTCCGGCGGGCTGAACGCGTGCAGGTGCACCTGCGGGAACTCGTCGGAAAGCCAGCCGAGTAAGTCTTCGTAGAACGCGATCGGCAGGTCGGGGTGCATGCCGCCCTGCAAGAGCACCTGCGTGCCGCCGATGTCGGCCAGCTCGCCGATCTTGGTGCGCAGCTCATTTTTGCTGAGCACGTAGGCGTCGTCGTCGCCGTCGTCGCGGCGGAAGGCGCAGAACGTGCACTTGGCGCTGCACACGTTGGTGTAGTTGACGTTGCGGTCGATGACGTAGGTGCGGACCTTGTTGCCGTGCATGCGGTCGGCGGCGGTCGTGGCCCACTCGCCGAGGTCGTGGATCGACGCGTGGCGGTACAGCTCGATGGCCTGCTCGACCGTGAGCCTCGCCCGCCCGGCGACCACGGCGTCGATGTCACAGATGTCATGGATCGGTTTGCCGGTCATCGCTGGTCAAGTGTAGCCGCCAAGCCCGGCGTAGGCCACGGCGGTACAATCGGGGGCATGCCGGACCAACGGCCGAACATCGTGCTGCTGTGCGGGGAGGACACGGGGCTGCACCTGGGGTGTTACGGCCACGGCTGCGCGACGACGCCGAACCTGGACCGGCTGGCCGGCGAGGGGGCGCGGTACACAAACGCGTTCAGCTGCGCGCCGGTGTGTGCGCCGTCGCGCAGCTCGCTGGTGACGGGGCGCTACCCGTGGTCGATCGGCACGCACCACATGCGCAGCGTGCTGCGCCGGCCGCCGCGGCTGTTTACGCAGGAGCTGCGCGATGCGGGGTACCGCGTGGCGTGGCCGACGAAGACGGATTTCAACTTCGAGCCACCGGGCGGGTTTGCGGACACGACGGAGGATTGGATTGGAGAAGCGCTAAGCGGCAAGCCGCAAGGACCGTTTTTCGGGTTCATGAACTTCGACATCACGCACGAGTCGGGGGTTTGGGACGTGCCGAACTGGCTCGCCGACGACTTCGCGTCGCGCACGGCGGGGTTGCCGGATGCGTTGCGGCACGACCCGGCGAGGGTAGATGTGCCGGCGTACCTGCCGGACAACGAGGTGACACGGCGGGACCTCGCGCGGTACTTCGACTGTTTGGCGTTGCAAGACATTCGCGTGGGCCGGGTGTTGGAGGCGATCGACCGTTCGCCGATGGCGGAGAACACGGTGGTGATCTACCTGGCGGATCACGGGCGGGGCCTGCCGCGTGAGAAGCGGTGGGTGTACGACGCGGGGGTGCACTTGCCGCTGATCGTGCGCTGGCCGGGGCGGATCGAGCCGGGCGCGGTGTGCGACGCGTTGGTGTCGTGGGTGGACGTGCCGGCGACGATGCTTTCGCTGGCGGGCGTGGGCGTGCCGGGTGATTACGACGGGCGTGTGTTTTTGGGCGACGACCGCGCAGCGCCGCGCGAATACGTGTTCGCCGGGCGGGACCGGATGGACTGCGCGTTCGACCGCGTGCGCGCGGTGCGTTCGGGGCGTTACCTGTACGTGCGGAACTTCTGGCCGGACTTGCCTTACGCGCAGTGTCAGCCGTACATGGAGCAGGAGCCGACGCTGGCGGAGATGCGGCGTTTGCACGCGGCGGGCGAGCTCGACGGGCCGGCGGCGCTGTTCATGGCGGAGCGCAAGCCGGTCGAGGAGTTGTACGACTGCGAGGCGGACCGGGACAACGTGCACAACCTCGCCGACGACCCGGCGCACGGCGCGGCGTTGGCCGAGCACCGGGCGGCGCTGGACCGGCACCTCGATGAGGCGGGCGACCTGGGCGCGGTGCCCGAGCGCGAACTGGTGCGGCGGGGTTTGGTGACCGACTACGCCGAGACCGAACACCGCCCGCGGTTGGCGGCGCTGCCGGAAGCGGTGCGCGTGGGCGCGTTCCGTGCGCTGCTGACGGAAGAAGAAGCGCGGGCGTACGTTGACTCGTTGCCGACGCCGACGCTGCACCACGCGGCGGTGACGTACCGGACGCCAACGGCGCCGCCGAATGTGTGACGGTGGGCGTTGGTTTGACACACACCCTGCGCGCGCAGGCGCATCAACCCACCCGTGAACCATCAACACCGGAAGCACCGCCCTGCGGGCGGTCGCTAAACGTTATTCGGCGGTGGCCATGTAGGGCAGGGGCGGGACCTTGCCGATCAGGCGGGCGTAGACGCTGAGCGCGCCGCGGTGGTGGGCGGTGTGCTCCTCGATGCCGCTGAGGATCGCCACACGCGGCATGCCGGGCAGCATCGGGCCGTCGGGCACGGGGGCCATCATGTCTTCGGGGCTGTACCCGGCGGTCAGTTCGAGCAGGCGCGTGAAGGCCGCGTCGAGTTGGGCGCGGGCGGCGGCGAGCGAAGTGACGGTGCGGACCTGCCGATCGAGCGCCTCGAAGTCCATGTTCCAGGGCTTGTGCTCGAGGCCGCCTTCGATGAACCAGTTGATCGTGTCGGCCACGTGCGCGACCTGTTGGGCGGCGGTGTACATGCCCTCGGCGGGGGCGAAGGCGGAATCGGCCTCGTCGAGGGCGCTGGTCGAGCGGTTGAAAAACTCCTGCATCTTGCTGATCCACCCGCAGTACTGTTCGTTGGCCATGGAAACTCCTTTCACATGATGTTTGGTAAATGTTTGGATATCGCGATCAATGTAACACCGCCCCGCTTCGGGGTCAAGATGAATCTGTAACGATCGCGGTGCGTCATTCGTATCAGAGGGCGAACGGGTCAGACCCCACCGGACGTGCAACAATTAACAGACACGGAGTAGCGTGATGAACCGTTTGATGATGATGACCGTGGCCCTCGTAATGACTATCAGCGGCAGCACCGCATGGGCCGGGGACCTGGACAAGCAGATCGTGCCGGCCGACGCGAAGGTCGTGATGCACCTGGACTTCGAAGCCATGCTCGCCAGCGAGTTCGGCAAGTTGGTGGTCGCGGACCTGGAGCAGCTGGGCCTGAAAGAGAAGGTCGAGCACATGAAGCAGCAGCTCGGGTTGGACCCGCTGGTCGATTTCGACTCGGCGACGATCTACACCCGCACGTGGGACGAGAACGAGTTTGTCATGCTGCTGCGGATGAACGGGAACCTGGAAAAGCTGCGCGAGTTGGCGACGCTGGCCAAGGAGTACGAGCAGAGCGAATACAACAAACACGCCGTGCACTCGTGGCTCGATAATCATAAGGGCAAGGAGGTCCGCAAGTACTGCGCCGAGGTCGGCGGCCGGCCCGACGGGCAGACGCTGCTGGTGTTCGGCCACAGCAAGGGCTCGGTTCAGGGCGCGGTGGACCTGCTCGAAGGCCAGGGTTCGACGCTGCGGCGTACGGGATCGGAGGTGCTGGGCACGACACCGAAGCCCGGCTGCACCGTGTTCATCGCGGTCGACAACCTGCAGTCGGTGCCCGAGCAGATGAAGCAGAAGAAGCAGCACACGCCGGTGCTGAACGTGCTGAACTCGCTGGTGGTTCAGATGGGCGAGCACGAGGGCGAGTCGTTTGTCGAGGTCACCGGCGGCGCGATCAACGAGCAGAAGGCCAACCAGGCCCGCGTGTTCCTCAACGGCATGCTCGCGATGGGCGCCATGCACGTTAACAGCAACGGCGGCGAGGCCGGGCCGATCTTTTCGGCGCTGTTGCAGGACGTGACCATCGGCGGCGAGGGCGCGGAGGTCACCGTCCGCTTCACGCACGACGCAAAGGAACTGCACGCGAAGATCAAGGCGCTGCACGAGATGAAGACGGCCGGTCGCCACGGCTGGCACCACGGTGAACACGGCGATCACGACGAAGGCGACCACGCGTCGGAGTAAGGCAACGAAGGGTTTGGTTTTGGAAGCACGCACAGACAACCCGGCCGCGGTAGTCGACGAAGCGCTGGTGGCGCGGGCGAAGGCGGGTTGCACGGATTCGTTCGACGAGTTGGCGCGGCGCTGGCGGCCGCGCCTCGTCGCGGCGCTGTGGAAACGCACGGGCAGCGAGGCCGACGCCGAGGACGTGGCGCAGGACGCGCTGGTGCGGGCGCACGAAAAGCTGCACCTGCACGACGGGAAGTACCGGTTTTCGACGTGGCTGTTCACGATCGCGTTCCGGCTGGACATCAGCCGGCGGCGGAAGGTCAAGCCGACCGTGTCGCTGGGCGAGTACGACGCGGCCGACGCGAAGCAACCGACGCCCGCCGAGGCCAGCGCCCGGCGCGAGGCGAACGACAACCTGTGGGCGGTCGCCGAGCGTAAGCTGAGCGAGCCGTACTACACGGCGCTTTGGCTTCGGTACGGCGAGGACATGCCGCCGAACGAGATCGCGAGGGTGATGAAGAAGACCACGCTGGCGGTGCGGGTGATGCTGCACCGCGCGAGGCGGGGGCTGGCGCCGCACGTGGCGGAGCTGGCGGGGGTGACGACCGACAACCCTAAGCCCGCGATGAAACTGAGCGGGGGTGTGACATGATCGTTGACTACCTCAATTGGCTGTTCACCCGCAAGCGCGATCGCGCGGCTCACGACGCGGTGGCTCAGCGGCTGCGCGACGACCGCGCGGCGTGGGCCGAGCGGCGCGGGGCGCAGCCGAGCGCCGAGCCCGCGCCGGGCTACAGGCTGCCCTACGCCTTGGGGGCGCTGTCGATGGCGGCGGCGGTGTTGATCGCCGTGACGGTGGGCTTGCGGTTTTTGCCGGAGGACGCGCCGGCCGGGCCACCGCTGGATACCGCGGCGCTGAGCGAGCTGAACCCGCCCGCGCTGCTGGCGGCGACGAACCAAGCGGCGGAGGCGGCGTTCGAGCGGCAATGGCAGGCGATCGCCAATGATGCGCGTGCGGGGTTGGCGATGGTGCTTGCGCCGCTGCCGAACCTGCCGGAAACGACAGGGGACAACCCGTCGTGACGCTCCGTGTTTCGCGGCGTACAATGCGCGGCCGCTTAAACGGAGCACGGCCATGGACTGGTTCAACTACCGCGACGGACAGTTATTCTGTGAGGACGTAAACGTCGACGAGCTGGCGGCCGAGTTCGGCACGCCGCTGTATGTCTATTCGCGCAAGACGCTGGAACACCACTACGACGAGCTGACCAAGGCGTTTGCCGAGCTCGACCCGATGGTGTGTTACTCGATCAAGAGCTGCGGCAACGTGCACATCGTCAAGCTGCTGGCCGAACGCGGCAGCGGGATGGACGTGGTCAGCGGCGGCGAGCTGTACCGGGCGATCAAGGCCAACGCCAACCCGGCGAAGGTCGTGTACGCCGGGGTGGGCAAGACCGACGACGAGATCAAGTTCGCCCTGCAGCGGGGCATCGGCTACTTCAACATCGAGTCGGAGGCCGAGTTCGAGAACATCGCCCACATCGCCAACAAGATGCAGATGACGGCCAACGCGGCGCTGCGGATCAACCCGGACGTCGACCCCAAGACCCACGCCAAGACCACCACGGGCAAGAAGGAGTCGAAGTTCGGCGTGGACATCGAGCGGGCCAAGCGGTTCTTCGAGCGCTACGGCCGCGACAAGTTCATCCGGCTCAACGCGCTGCACCTGCACATCGGCTCGCCGGTGTACTCGGCCGAGCCCTACGTCAACGCGATCACCAAGGCGCTGGGGCTGATCGACGAGCTGCGGGCGATGGGCTTCGAGATCACGGCGCTGGACATCGGCGGCGGCTACGGCGCGAACTACGTGCACGAGCAGACGCCGCCCTACGCCGAGTACGCCGAGCGGATCGTGCCGCTGCTCAAGCCGTTCGTGGACGGCGGGGGCCGGGTGATCATCGAACCGGGGCGGACGATCGCGTGTAACGCGGGCGTGTTGCTGTCGCGCGTGCAGTACATCAAGGTCGGCGGGCAGAAGAAGTTTGTGATACTCGACACGGGCATGCACCACCTGGTCCGCCCGGCGATGTACGAGTCGTTCCACTTCATCTGGCCGACCAACGTCGCGCCGGCGCACGAGCCGGCGCAGCGGCTGGAGACGATGCCCAACGAGGGGCTCGACCCGGCCGACGTGGTGGGCCCGATCTGCGAGACCGGCGACTGCTTCGCCAAGGACCGCCCGCTGCCGCCGGTGGCGCGCGGCGACCTGATGGCGATCTTCGCCGCCGGCGCCTACGGCATGGTCATGGCCTCGAACTACAACGCCATGCCCCGCCCCGCCGAGGTGCTGGTGTCGGGCAAGGGCTACGAGCTGATCCGCCGACGCGAGACCTACGACGACCTGGTCGCCGCGGAGATGGAACTGGATTTGATGCCGATCTGAATCGTACGGCGTGGTCACTTAAGTGACCACGCCATTCATGTCACACACACCGTTTAGCCGCGACCCGAAGGGGAGCGCGTGGGTTGGGGCATTAGGAAGCGCTCCCCTGCGGGTCGCGGCTAAACGTGCCTAACGGTTTATGGCACAGGATTGTCGGCGCCGCCCGGCAGGTGCTGTTCGCAATAGCATTGCGCGTCGCCGTGCTCGTCGTGGTCGTAGCGGAAGTGTTCGTCGGGGTGGGTCTGGTCGGTCTTGCCGCACACCACGCAGCGGTGGAACGGCTCGCGGTCGTCGGTTTGCATCGCCTCGATGCGCCGCGACATGCGGCGGTGGCTGGTGCGGGCCCAGCGCACGACGTCCCCGCCGCAGAACAGGAAGAAGTTGACCACCGCGGCCGCCGCCATCAGCGCCGCCGTGCGGTGGTCCCACATCTCCGGCCCGGACGCCGCGAGGCCCCGGCCGATCACCCACGAGATCATCAGCCACTGCAACAACGCGAGCCACTTGACCTTGATCGGCAACACGAAGAACAACCGCAGCTCGAAGTCCGGGTACAGCGCCGCGAAAGCCAGGAACACCGAGGCCCCGATGTAGAGGTTGTCGCCCGGCACGTTGAACGCGAACAACACGACCCAGGTCATCACGACCGCGACCAGCAGGTACACGTTGTAGCGGAACGTGCCCCAGGTGTGGTCGAGGGCGGAGCCCATCAGCCAGAACAGGTACCAAGCGAAGAACGCCCAGAGCGGGTGGATCGGCGGCGGGATGAACACGAAGCTGATCAGCCGCCACACCTCGCCCTTGCGCACCGCCTCGGGGTCGAGCGCCAGCGAGGGGATCAGGTCCGGGTTCGTCTGCGCCGCGATGTACATGACCACCTGCACCGCCACGAGGGCGACGGTGGTGTGCGGGATCGCGAAACGCCCCAGCTTTCTCTCGATGGCGCGCAACCAGCGGGTCATGGCGACGGATTCTAGCAGATCGCGATGATGCCATTTCCACCGCGGGCGGTTAAACTCATGCCATGGCCAAGCAGCGCATCGTTTCCGGTCAGCCGACCCACGACACCGAGGACGTCGCCGCCCTGTCGCTGCGCCCGGCCACGCTCGACGAGTACATCGGCCAGGCCAAGCTCGTGGAAAAGCTGCGCATCGCGCTGGGCGCCGCCAAGCAGCGCGACGAGGCGATGGAACACGTGCTGCTGCACGGCCCGCCGGGCCTGGGCAAGACCACCCTCGCCCACGTCATCGCCAACGAGATGGCCGCCCAGGTCACCGTGACCTCGGGCCCGGCGATCACCAAGGGCGCCGACCTCGTGGGCACGCTGACCAAGCTCCAGCCGCACGACGTTTTGTTCATCGACGAGGTGCACCGCATGCCCGTGGCGGTGGAGGAGTACGTCTACTCGGCGATGGAGGACTACAAGATCGACTTCGTGGTCGATTCGGGCATGCACGCCAAGACGATCACCCTGCCGCTCAAGCCGTTCACGCTGATCGGCGCGACGACGCGCGCCGGATTGCTCAGCGGGCCGATGCGCAGCCGGTTCGGGCTGACGCACCACCTCGATTTTTACGGCACCGACGAGACGCAGACGATTTTGCGGCGCAGCGCGGGTCTGTTGGGTATCGAAAACCCCGACGAAGAAGCTTTGGCGGTGATCGCGTCGCGCAGCCGGGGCACGCCGCGCGTGGCCAACCGGTTGCTGCGCCGCGTGCGCGACTTCGCCATGATGCGCCGCGAGGGGCAGTTTTCCCGGCAGACGGTCGTTGAAGCCTTGGAGCTCGAGGGCGTCGATGCGCTCGGGCTCGACGAGTTGGACCGGATGTACCTGCAAACCATCGGCGACGTGTACCGCGGCGGGCCGGTCGGCCTGGAGGCGATCGCCGCGACGCTCAGCGAAGACGCCGGCACGCTCGAAGACATGGTCGAGCCGTACCTTTTGCAGATCGGGTTCCTCGCCCGCACGCGGCGGGGCCGGCAGCTGACGCGCCGCGCCGCCGAACACCTGGGGCTTTCGCTGTCGGACCAAGCGACGGAAGGCGACCTGTTCGATGAGGGCTGAACCCGGCAAGCCCAATCGGAGCCGGCGGTTTGTGGTCTTCGCCATGGTGCTCAGCATCCTCGTGCTCCCCGTCTTCATCCTCGCCGCCCTGACCTACGAACGGTTTGAGAAACCGATCGGTCATGACACCCACGTCGAATGCTGCGTTCGATGTTATTCGACGCGCGAGCACTATTACCAAGTCGTGTTCGGTGAGTTTGGACTGCCCGTGGTCCGCCTGCCCGACACAAATGTGCTCACGTTTCAATCCGATCGATACCCGGGTTGCACGCACGCCTGGAAGGCCGGTTACGTGACCGCGTGCCCGAAGCCGTTGCAAGCGGGTGAAGTGGTGTTGGTCGAGCGAGACGGCCGATACGGCGCGATCGTGTTTCGGCGCGTCGAGTCTTTGCAATCCGTTACCGACTACGAGGTTTACATCGCGGATCCGGAAACCGGCGACCTCAATCCCGAGAATCCGAAGGTCCAGCGGTATGACGGACGTACCGCAATGAACTTCGACTCGCCCTTCGGTACACACACATGGTCAACGAATGATCGAGGGGCCGGCATCCTACACTACGCTCACATACCGGGCGCAGAGCGGGACGGTCGTGCCCCGCTCCTGCGGTACTGCCTGACGGGAGAGTTGGAACTCGCCACATTGAACCCGGCCGACCCCAAGTGGGTTTATCGATGCTCGGTTACCGATCCCGGCTGGTCACCCGAGCGTTGATAATCCTGAGACGACACATTGGGCCCATCTCGTTTTTCACGCTCAACCCGTCGCCGCCGAACATATAGGATTGACCATCCGTAGTGATGGTGACGATACGCCGCTCTTCGAGGAGCAAAACACGATGGCCGCACACACCCGCAGGGACTTTCTGCGCCGCGCGACGACGGGCCTGGCCGTGCTTGGGGCGGGCGGGCTGACGCTACCCGCCGGTGCCCAACCCACGCCCGCCAGCGGCGACCTCGGTGATTACGCCGAGTTCCTCAAGGGCGAGGCAACCACCACCACCGCGCCCGCCCCGACCGGCAAGTGGGCGGCGACGGAAGACAACATCCTCGGCCCCTACCACCGCGAGGGCGCGCCGTTCCGCGCGAAGGTCACGCCGCCGCTCGAACCGGGCGACACGCTCGTGGTCAACGGGCGGGTGTGGGCGCTGGACACGCGCAAGCCGATCGCCGGCGTGGTGATCGACATCTGGCAGGCCAACGCCAAAGGCCGCTACGACAACGACGACCGGCGCAACCCCCCGGCCAAGGGCGTGTTCAAGAACCGCTGCCGGCTGATCACCGACGAGCAGGGCTATTACGAGTACGAAACCATCCACCCCGGCCGGTACCTCAACGGCCGACAGTACCGCCCCGCCCACATCCACTACCTCGTGCGCGTCAAGGGGTATCGGCAACTGGTCACGCAGCTGTACTTCAAGGGCGACCCGATGAACGACAAAGACCCGTTCATCAAGCCGTCGCTGATCATCGAACCCAAGGCCGTGACCATCGAGCACGGCACGTATAAAGTCGGCACGTTCGACATCGTGCTGCCCCCCACACCATGAACAAACCCACCGGGCTGATCGTGTGGTTGATCTGTTGCACCGCTTCCGGGGCGGGCGAGCCGCAGTACGGCAAGGCCGAACCGCTCGCCGAGTTGGCCGACCGGCGCATCACCGAGTCGAGCGGCGTGGCGGTCAGCCGGCTGAGCGAGGGCGTGATCTGGATGCACAACGACTCGGGCGACAAGCCCGTGCTCTACGCGACCAACGAGCAAGGCGAGGCGCTGGGGCGCTTCGAGGTGACGGGCGCCGAGGCGACCGACTGGGAAGACATGTGTTCGTTCAAACTCGACGACACCGCGTACCTGCTGGTCGCCGACTGCGGCAACAACGGCCGCAACCGCGACCCGCTCCAGTTGTACCTCGTGCCCGAGAAGCCAGTCGTCAAGGGCGAGAAGGTGCGCCTGCGCGCCGAGCAGACGATCCGGTACCGCTTCGCCGACGGCCGACACGACTGCGAATCGATCGCCTTCGACCCGGCCACGCGCACGATCTACCTGGCGACCAAGCACTTCCGGCAACCCGGCACGCACGCGAAGGTGTACGCGCTGAAGCTGCCCGACGAGCCCACCGACCGCGTCCACGAACTCGAACCGGTCGCCACGCTGCCCACGCCGGTGACCATGGCGATGGACCTCAGCCCCGACGGCAAATATTTTGCTGTGCTTTCCGGTCTGAAAATCCTGCTGTACGAACGTCACGAAGATCAGACGTGGGCGCAGGCGCTGCGCGGCGAGCCGGCGAAGCTGGACCTGCCCGCCGTGCGCCAATTCGAAGCGCTGTGCTTCGCCGCGGACGGCCGGTCGCTGTACCTGACCAGCGAGGGCCAACCGTGCCCGATGTGGAAGTACGCGTACCGGCCGGTGAACGACGAGTGATCAAACCCACGCCAGCTTCCCCGGTCAAACAGATCGACAATCGATGCACTACAATGGCCGCGCCGGCGTCTTTCGTGCGGAAGGAGTGTCCGCATGAACAGGCCGCTTGCGAGTTTCATTGCGCTGTTGTCGTTCTGCACGCTTATGCCCTGCACACAAGCTGAAAACGTGTTCCGCCCCGGCGAAATCTGGCCCGACAACCACGGCGTGCACATCAACGCGCACGGCGGCGGCGTCCTCCACCACGACGGCGTCTACTACTGGTTCGGCGAACACAAGACCGAAGGCCGGGGCGGCAACCAGGCGAACGTCGGCGTCCACGTCTATCGCTCGACCGACCTTTACAATTGGAAAGACGAGGGCATCGCGCTGAAGGTCGTCGACGAGCCGGGCCACGACATCGAGCGCGGCTGCGTCCTTGAACGGCCGAAGGTGATCTACAACGAAAAGACGAAGAAGTTCGTCATGTGGTTCCACCTCGAGCTCAAGGGCCAGGGCTACGCCGCGGCGCGCACCGCCGTCGCGGTCGCCGACCACGTGACCGGGCCGTACACGTACCTCCGCTCGCTGCGGCCGCACGCGGGCGTCTGGCCGACCAACGCCGTCGAGGGGCGTGGGCCGCAGAACGGATACCTCCGCCGCGACTTCGCCGGCGGGCAGATGTCGCGCGACATGACGCTGTTCGTCGACGACGATGGCAAGGCGTACCACATCACCGCCTCGGAAGAGAACCGCACGCTGCACATCTCGCTGCTCACCGACGACTACCTCGACTTCACCGACCAGTATGTGCGCGTCTTCCCCGGCGGCGCGAACGAGGCCCCGGCGATCTGCAAGCACAACGACAAGTATTACATGATCACCTCGGGGCTGACCGGCTGGGCGCCCAACGCCGCGCGCAGCGCCGTGGCCGACTCGGTCATGGGCCCGTGGAAGCCGCTGGGCAACCCCGCCGTGGGCGTCAACCCGGCCAACGGCCTGGGCCCGGAAAAAACCTTCGGCGCGCAGAGCACGTTCATCCTCCCCGTGGCGGGCAAGGACGGCGCGTTCATCGCGATGTTCGACCAGTGGCGGCCGCGCAACGCCATCGACGGCCGATACGTCTGGCTGCCGGTCGAGTTTGTGGACGGACGCATCGTCGTGCGCTACCGTGAGCGGTGGGACTTGTCGGTGTTCGACGAACCCGCGGCCGCCACGCAGCCGGCGGATTGATGCCAACCCGCCACGGAGCGCCCCATGCGTCGAGCCCTCGCGACGTTGTGCCTGCTGAGCCTTTGCCCGTGCACCCCCGCCAGCGCCGAGACCTTCACCCACGACCAGATCCTCACCAACCTCGTCGAGTCCCACGGCATCGACCGGTGGGACAAGGTCGAAACCCTCCGCTTCACCTTCCACGTCCAACGCCCCAAGTCCGAGTTGAAACGCGTGTGGACCTGGTCGCCGAAGACCAACGTCGTGAAGCTGATGTACGACCCGAAGCCCGACGAGACCAAGGTCGTCGAATACGACCGTGACGAGCTCGACGGCGACACGCCCAGGGAAATCCGCAAGATCGACCGCTGGTTCATCAACGATTCGTTCTGGCTGCTGCTGCCGTTGCACTTGCAGTGGTCGCAAGACGTCAAGCTCACCGACGGGCCGATGCGCCTCGCGCCGATGGGCCGGGTCATCGCCCGCGAGATCACCGTGACCTACCCCGAGCAGGGCGGCGGCTACACGCCCGGCGACGTGTACAAGCTCTACGTCGACGACCAGTGGCGCATCCACCAGTGGGCGTTCCACCGCGCCGGCGCCGACAAGCCCAGCCTCACGTGCATCTGGGTGCAGGACATCCAGGCCGGCCCGCTGACGCTCTGCTCGTACTACGGCAACCCCGACACGAAGTTCAAGCTCTACATGACCAACGTCTCGGTCAAGCTCACCGGCGAAGACGGCTGGCACGACGCGAAGAAGGTCAAACACCCCTGCCGCAACTGCCCATAAGCGGTTAAACTGTGGCGACCACCTCGCACCTGGGGACATCGCCATGCGTTTGCGCCCCTTCGTTATCGGTTTCATGCTCGCCGTGTTGCCCGCGCTGCCCGGGTTCGGTGATGGCAAGGCTTTTTCCATCGCCGTGCCGGTGGTGCAGACGCCCGACCAGCAGGCGCTGCTCGTGTGGCACGAGGGCGTCGAAACGCTCGTGGTCGAAACGAACCTCGTCGGCGAAGGGAGCGAGTTCGCGTGGGTCGTGCCGACGCCGAGCGTGCCCGAGGTGTCACCGGCGACAAAGGGTTTGTTCCCGACGTTGCAGCAACTGACGCAACCGCGAGGGCTTCAAGGTCGCCGATGAAGACGTGGCCGTGATCGACAGCTACATAAAAAACGGCTGGGTGTTCACCGCGGCGAGGCTGCGCAAGGAATCAACGAGCGATGACCGCCTGACCCCCCACCCGCTGACGTTCAAGTTCAAGACCGACCAGCCGGTCTACCCGCTTCGGCTGACGGGCGTGGGCAACGACGACTGCCGGATCGACCTGCATGTCGCCGGCGCACGGCGGGCTGCAGCGCCACCCTTCACGGTAGAACGCTGCGGCAAGTTGGATCGGGGCAGAAAGTTCGAAAGAAAAGACCGAATCTACTGCGATCACCCGGCCATGCGCGAATTGACAGACGGCGCCGCCGTGATCACCCGCCTCAACGCCACGCTCTCGCCGAAGGAGATGACCGACGACCTGACCATCGGCTGGGAACCGTACCGACACCACGAGCTGCTGAAGTTCACCCGCAGCGCCGCGCTCGAGCTGGGTTTCAACGTCGCGTTCAGCTTCCTGCTCACCGTTGGCATCATCTGGTTGATGCGAAAGCCGTTGCCCAAGGTGTCGCTTCGAGTGCTAGGCCCCACAATCGTGATCGCGGCGGCTTTAGTTGCCGTCACCTACGCCGCCCTGCCAACGATCCACACTCGATCTACAAACTGGTTCAAAGACTCGATCCGGATGTCAATGACAAGGAACTTAGGCGACGACATCGAACGGCGGATCAAGAACAATCCCGACATCCCCGTCGACCTCGACCAAATCAGGGTCTGGATCAAAGAAGCGATGCGAGACGACGAGGAATACGAGCGATTCGGCCCCATCCACGAAGAGGACTCGCCCGGCAACTACACGCTGGAAGAGCGGGATGGAAAGATCATCTACACTATCTATGGTAGATACGGTGGAGCAGATTCCGCCGTGATCTGGCCGCTCGACGAAGAGGAACCATGACCCAGGTGACCGAGCATTTTTACGACTTGCCGCTGTACTACGACATCGCGTTCGACTGGGACGCGAGCGACGAGGTGGCGATACTGGAGCACGTGTTCACCGAGCACGCGGACGGGGAGGTTTTGCGCGTGCTCGAGCCGGCGTGCGGGACCGGGCGGTTGCTGCGGGCGCTGGCGGCGCAAGGCTACGCCATGACCGGCTACGACCTGAACCAACCCATGGTCGACTTCGCGCAGCGGCACACCCCCGGAAACGTTGTGGTCGTTCAGGCGGACATGACGTCGGCGACGTTCGACGAGCCGTTTGATGCGGCGTTGTGCCCGATCAACTCGTTGGGGCACTTGATCACCGACGAGAACATCGCGGCGCACCTGCGTTGCACGGGCGAGTCGTTGCGCAAGGGCGGCGTGTACGTGATCCAGCTGTCGAGCGTGTACGAGGACCTGACCGAGTTCGAGCCCGAGCAGTGGACGACGATCCGTGACGGCGTGACCGTCGACCTGACGTGGGAAGTGGTCGCCGAAGACGTCGACACCCGCCTCGCCCACCACCGCAGCAAGCTCGTCGTCGACCACGGCGACGACCACTACGAATACACCGAAGACCACACGATGCGCGTGTGGACCTACGACGACATCAAACGCCTGGTGGCCGACTGCGGTTGCTTCGAGCTTGTCGCGATCTACGGCGAAGAGCACGAGCCGATCGACCTCGACACCGAAATCACGGGCGAGACGGGCAACCTGTATTACGTGCTCAAGCGCTCCCCTGCGGGTCGCGGCTAAACGGGGGTTCATACAACCCGTAGAAACGCTCGGCGTTGGCGTCGGTGAGTTGTTCGAAGGCCTCGAACTCGACGCCGCGCAGGTCGGCGAGGAAGCGGGCGGTGGCCACGACGAACTTCGGTTCGTTGGGGCGGACCTTGCGGTGCGGCTCGGGCGACAGGTACGGCGCATCGGTTTCGACCATCAGCCGGTCGTCGGGCACGAGCTCGGCCGAGGCGCGTACCTCGGGGGCGTTCTTGTAAGTGACGATGCCCGTGATGCTGATCCAGCAGCCCGCGTCGAGCACCTTGCGGGCGTCGGCCGGGGGCTCGGTGAAGCAGTGAAACACGAAGCGCGACGGGTCGAGGCCCGACTCGCCGATGATCGCGAGCGTGTCGTCGACGGCTTTGCGGCAGTGAATCACGATCGGCTTGTCGATGCGGCGTGCGTTCACCGCTTCAAGCTGCGCACGGAACAGCGCGTGCTGCACGTCGCGCGGCGGGTCGTCGTAATGGTAGTCGACGCCCATCTCGCCGACCGCTGCGCACTTGGGGTCGGCCAGAAGTTCGAGCGACGCGGCATACGCCTCGGCGTCGTATTCGTCGGCGTAGTGCGGGTGCACGCCCACCGTGAACCACACGCTGTCGTGCGCACGGGCCACGGCCTGCGCCTTGTAAGCGTCGGCGGGTGTGGTGCCGACGGTGATCATGCGCCCCACGCCCGCGGCGTGCGCATCGGCGATGACCTCGTCGACACGGTCGGCGAGCTGCGGGAACGTCAGGTGGCAGTGGGTGTCGATCATTTCGAGGCTTGAGGCTTGGGGCTTGAGGCTTGAGCGGCACCGATCACGGCGGCGACGCGGTCGGTGGTGACCGGTTCGATCACGCCGCGCTCGGTGACCAGCGCGGTGATCAGCTCGGCGGGCGTCACGTCGAAGGCGGGGTTGAAGGTTTTCACATCAACGGGCGCGGTGGCGGGGCCGAAGCCGCTGATGATCTCGTCGGCGGCACGCTGCTCGATGGGTATGTCGTCGCCGGTGGACAGCGACAGGTCGAACGTGCTGCTCGGCGCGGCGACGTAGAACGGCAGGCCGTGGTGTTTCGCGAGCACGGCGAGGTTGTAGGTGCCGATCTTGTTGGCGGCGTCGCCGTTGGCGGCGATGCGGTCGGCGCCGGTGATCACGGCGTTGACCTTGCCCTGCCGCATGACGGTCGCGGCCATGTCGTCGCAGATCAGCGTCACGTCGACGCTCGCCCGGCCGAGTTCCCACGCCGTCAGCCGTGCGCCCTGCAAGAGCGGGCGGGTTTCGTCGGCGAACACGGCGAGTTCGACGCCGCGCTCTTTGGCGAGGTACATCGGCGCGGTCGCGGTGCCGATGCCGCCGGTGGCCAGTGCGCCGGCGTTGCAGTGGGTCAGCACGCCGCCACCCTCGGGCATGAGCGGCAGGCCGTGCTCGCCGATCGCGCGGCACATCGCCTCGTCTTCCGCGTGAATGGTTTTCGCTTCATCAAGCAGTTGCGCCGGGTCGTCGGTGCCAAGCAACTTCATGCGGTCGATCGCCCAGAACAGGTTGACCGCGGTGGGCCGGCTCGTGGCGAGGTAGTCGGCTTGTTTTATAAACTCACCATGTTGTGCGCCGATGACGCAGCCGTACGCCGCGGCGATGCCGATCGCCGGCGCGCCGCGCACGCTCAACCGCTTGATCGCACGCCATACCGCCTCGACGTCGCGGCAGTCGAGGTACGCCACCTCGCCGGGCAAAAGCGTTTGGTCGAGCAATCGCAGGTGGCCGGTCGCGGCGTCGCCGACCCATTCGATGTGTTTTAGCAGATCGATCATGCGGGGCATGATACGCCATCCGCCGCCCGCTCACACCGCCACGGCCTTGCCCGGCTGCGTGAACAACAGTCGGCTCGCGACCCGCTCGACGTCGATGCCGAGCATCGCCGCCACCGCCCGGCGGTACGCTTCGATCTGTGGGCGGTAGTGCGCGACGGCCGCGTCGAGCAGTTGCGGGTCGTCGCCCACGGCATCGGTTTTGTAATCGATCACCACGGCACGCGTCACCGCATCGCCCTCGCGCTCGACGACCAGGCGGTCGATCACACCCTCGACGACCTGGTCGCCGAGCCGCACCGCGAACGGCTGCTCACGCTGAACCGTCGCGCCGGGCGTAAACCCGTCACGGCTAAGCTCGCGCCGCACCTCGTTACGCCCGAGCGTGCGCTCGAACTCGTCGGCCCAGCGATCGATCTCGCCGTCAAAGCCGATGCGTTCGGCCGCGGCGGCAAGCGCCGCGCGATCGGGCACGTCGCCGTCGAGCCATTCGATCAGCTCGAACCACGCGTGCACGAGCGAGCCGACCTGCCGCCCGCCGCCGCTGCGCAGGCGCAACACGTGGTTGAGGTCGACGTGCGTGCCGCCCTCGAGGCTGCTCGGGCTGACGTGCGCGAGCATGCGTTTGCGTGTCGCGTCGGCCGCCAGCTTGACGCGCGGCAGCGCCGTTGCCTCGGCGTGCACCGGCGCATCGCCGCGTTCGGTCGACCAGTTCGCATCGCCCGATTCGTAGAACACGTCGTCACCCGGCTGCGGCGGTTCGTCGCCGACCAGCGCCGCCCGCACCACGCGCGCGAACGACAACGCCGACTCGCTCTTACCGGCGGGCTTGACGACCATGTGCAGCGCGTGCTTCGCCCGGGTCATCGCCACGTACAGCGCGCTGAGGTCGTCGCGCACACGCCGGCCGCGCTCCTGCTGATACACCGCCTCACACTCGGGCACCAGCGGGCGCAACGCCTCGGCCAGCGCCGGCATCACGCGTGTGATCGGCCCGATCGGGTTGTCGCGGTAGCACCACACCTCACCGTCGACCTGCCCGATCGTGCTGTCGAGCTCGGGCAGCACGACGATGTCAAACTCCAACCCCTTCGACTGGTGTACCGTCATCACGCGCACGCGCGCCGAGCTGGGGTCTTCCACACGAAGCGTCGCGATCAACGCCACGAAATCGCCCGGCCGCAGCGTCGCCTCGGCCTCGTAGTCGTAAGCACGCTCGACCAACTGGTACACGCGCGCCAAGTCACGCGCGTCGCAATGCGGCGCCAGCAACTCGGCCCAACGCCGAATCGTTCGGCCGTAGCCCTCGACCAACAGCCCTCGCCGCACGTCGTGTGCCAACCGCTGCGCCGCTCCCTCGTCGTGGTGGTCGTGGTAACCGACCTCGCCCCCCAGCGGCGTGTGCGCCACAAAATAACGCGCCAACTTATCGCCCGGGTGATCGGCCAGCCGCAACAAGTTCAACACCGCCATCACGGCGGGCGAATCGGTCAGCGGGTTGCCGCCCTCTTCGCTGGCGGCCACACCCCGCCGACGCAGCTCGTAAATCAGCCGCGCGACCGACTTGTTGGTGCGCGTGAGCACGCCGATATCGCGGTGCGGGTGTTCATTTGCAAGCTGCGCCACCCGGTCGGCGGCGCGCTGCAGCGTCAGCCTCGATTGGGTCGAACGATCACCCTTCGGCGCAACCTCGATCGACACGTAGCCCGACAGCTTTGAAAAATGCGCCCGGTGCTCTGCAAATGAGTTCGCCCACTCACCCGCCTCACCGCTCAGCCCCGCGCCGACCAACACCGGGTTCTCCGCGATCGAACCGAACACCGCGTTGACCGCATCGAGCACCACCTGCGACGAACGCCAGCTCTTGCTCAGCGTTGCGCCGCCCAGCGCGTAGTGCCTGCCGATCGCCTCCACCAGCAACGGCTCGCCCCCACGCCAGCCGTATATCGACTGCTTCGGGTCGGCCACGATCAGCGTCGCCCGGCTGCCGTCGGCGTGCGAAAGCACCTCGTCCAACAACGGCGCCATCGCCCGCCACTGCTCGACCGACGTGTCTTGAAACTCGTCGAGCAGCACGTGCGTCATCCGCCCGTCGAGCCGGTAAAAAAGGTCCGTGCGGTCGACGCCATCGCCCCCCGCCAGCGCCGCCGTCGCGTCCTCAAACCGGTACTGCCGCCGCTCTCGCTGAAGCCGCGCATACTGCTCGGCAAACCGTTCGGCCAGCTCGCCCATCGCGCGGGCCTGATCGATCACACCACGCCGCACCACCGCACGCGCGTGCGCGATCAACGGCCCTAGCGCTTCCACATACTCACGCGATATGTCGGCACGGTCGTACACCCCCACGCCCGCGACAACGCGCGTAACCAGCGCGTTCTCCGCAAACCCGAACCAGTCACCAACCCAAGCGCAATCGACGGCGTGCTTGACCGCGTTCAACCAGTTCCGCTTCGGCTTGCCAGCCTTCGTCATCGGCCGATCGACCTGGTTCAACCGAGTCAACGCCTCTTCGATCGCCGGCCGATCGAGCAACCCGCCCCCGTCGTTCGCAAGCCAACCCCACGCCCCCGGCTCGACCTGCCGTTGCACCGCGCCGATCCGCCCGGTCAGCCGCATCAACCGTTCGTGCGTGCTGCGCGACAGGTCGCCGCGGTTGAGCAAACGCATCAGCGTCACCACCGGCTGCGGGTCGTCGGTGTCGAGCACCGCGCTGACCGCGTCGCTGCGCAGCACCCGCTGCGCCACCTCGTCGGCGATCCGCCAGCCCGGTGGCAAACCGAGTTCGAGCGTAAAGCTCGTCACCGCGCGAACAAAAAAGCTGTCCAACGTGCCGATGTTCAGCCGGTGCACACGCCGCACAAGCTCGCCGAGCAGTTCCAAACAGCGTGCCCGATCCAACGGCACACCGGTGTGCTCCGAAAGCTCGCTCGCCGCCCCATCACTCAAGCCCGCCGCCGCCAGCCGCGTGAGCACGCGGTCGAGTATCTCGCCCGCCGCCTTGCGGGTGAACGTCGACGCAAAAATACGCTCCGGCGACTCGCCGCACGCCAGCAGTTGAATCAGCCGCGTCGACAGCGCAAAGGTCTTACCCGACCCCGCCGACGCGATGATCAACTCACGCTTGTAACCGTTCATCCCTCGCCCCCCGCTTCCGCATCGTCGGCAAACTGCTCGACACCACACAACTCCGCGAACGGGTCGAACGACACGCGCCGCTCCGGGTCGTACGTAAACGCGCCGCCGCGCACCAAGCGCACCACCCCGGCCGCCTCGTTGTCTGCGCTCGCCAGCACATCGGCGCCCCACGACGCCTCGGCCAGCGTGTCCGCTTCCCCGCGCCCCGGCAACAACAAATAACCGAGCTTCACCTCATCCACCGACTCCGGCGCAACCCTCGGCCGACCCGACTCGTCAAACCAGCAGCGCAACAAGTGCCGGTACAACGGCAGTTGCAAGTCGACCCAACGCCCCGACTTGGTTCGGTGCGTTTCGTCCGGCCCCGCGCCCTTGTCCGACGTCTTGTAATCAAACACCGCCCACTCACCCGTATCCGGCCGATGGTCGATGCGGTCGATCTTGCCGTGCAAGTACATCGGCTCGCCATCAACCACCAGCGCCGCATCCCGCTCGCTAAACCTGACCTCCACGCCCGCGATCCGCCAACCCGCTTCCGCCCAACCCGCCTGCCACTCGGCAAACCGGTGCAACCGCTCGCGCATCTGCGCCAACTGCACGCGCACCGCCGGCTGCGGTTGTCGGCCGAAGCGCTCGACCACCAGCCGATCCAGCGCCCCGTCGAGGTACGACACGATCCGCCCCGCCTCGGTCGCGTCGTTCACTTCGCTGCGCCCGAAGCGCTCGAGCACGTCGTGCGCTAAGCCGCCGAACACACCGCCGTCCATCTCCACCGCCAGGTCGTCCAACGGCTCCAACCCCAACCCACGCGCCAAGCAAAACCGATATGGGTCGGTCAACACCGCCCGAAAATCCGTCACACGCAAGTACTCGAACGGTCGCTCCGCTCGCACCACACGCTCCGGCGGCAACACAAACGCGCTGCGCGCAGCGGGCGTCGCATCCGGCGGCACCAAACTCGAAGCCGCCCGTGGCTCATCGCCATAAAACCGCACCACACGCCGCGCCGCCGCCTCATCGTCCACCGCGAACATCAACCGCGACGGCGTCAACGGGTCGCCCGCCGCGGTACACCGACCGGCGATCAGCGCCACATCATCGCGCGACCGAACGATCGCGCTCAGCGCGTGCGCATCACGCGCGTACCGCCGGTCGTTGTCCGGCAGGCCCACCACGCTGCGCAAGCCGTTCGGCAAAAACACGTCCGCGTTCCGCGACTCGGGTATCGCCCCTTCGTTGAAACCCACCACCACCATCGCCGGCGCATCGTCGAGCGCCAACTCCAGCCAACCCAAAATCTCCACCGCCGCCTCGTCCGCCTCGGGCGGCACCGCGGCCTGCTCGGCCAAACGCAACACCAACGCGATCGCCTCGTCGGCGCCGCACACGCCGTCCAACGCCTCCGGCAAGCCCTGCAACTGCTGCAAGCCGTCGCCCAACGCCGCGCACGCCGCCACCACCGCCCGGCCCTCGGGCGTGTGCCGGTTGATCGCCTCCGCCCCGTAAACCGATCGCAGCACCTGCGCGATCGGCTCCGCCCACGCGCTCAGCGCCCCCCGCCCGCTCAAACCACCCAGCAGCTCCGGCCGGTGCACCGCCTCGTACACCCGGCGCAACGGCTCGCGCACACGCTCGGCCCCCAACCAGCGCTCCGTGATCCGCCCCTGCAAATGATCGGCGTAGTAGCGGTCCAACAACGTCAACCACGAATCGACCGCGTCGGGCGCCAACGCCCCGCCCTCCCCGCCGTGCGTCAGCAACCAGCCCGACAGGTCCGGGTGACGCAGCAACGCCGCGAACGCGCGGTAACTCGAATCGCGCAAGTACTCGCCGCACGCCGACAGCAAACGGTAAGGCCCCGTCCGCGCCACCGGCCGGCCCGCCGCGTAACGCATCGGCACCCCGAACTCCGGCAGCAACTGCTCGAGGTACGACACCAGCTGATCGTCGCCCACCCCGATCGTGATCTGCTCAGCGCTGTACCGGCCCTCGAAACCGTCGAGGCAACGCACCAGTTCCACCGCCTGGTCCACCGGGCGCTCGGCCACACGCAAACAGTCTTCGTCGATGTCGATCGGCGCATCCAGCCAAGCGTCGCTGATCACCGCGCCCCATCCATCAAACCGGTCGGCTAGCGTTTCCGGCGCTTGCACCAAACTGTGCGCCTCGCACTCGGCGCGTTCGAGCATCGCCCGCACCACACCCGGCATATCCGACAGGCCCACCAAACACAACTTGCGCTCGCAGCACAGCTCGCCGCCGCGCGCCGCGTCGAGCCGGGCGTCCGAGCGATCGCAGCGTCCGATCGCTTGCATCTGCTGCCGGTAACGCCCGTGCACCTCGGCCAGCGCACGCCAGCGTGGCTCGTCGTTGAAGCCGTCCATCTGGCAGCCCAACCGCGCCACGTCGCCAAACGTCAGCGCTTCGCCCGCCAGTTCGCGGTGCAGCCGCATGACCATCGCCGCCAGCGCATCCCACTGCCCGGCGTCGCCGGCCGCGGGCGGCTCGGGCAGCACACGCTGCAACAAATGCGCATCCGTTCCACGCAGCGCCGCGGCCCACGCCAGCCGACAGGTCAACTCGTCGGCGATCGGCACCGCCGGGCGGTACAACAGCTCGGGCAACGCACCGACCGTCAGCGTCCGCGGGGGCGTCAACGGCCGGCCCAACCGCTCGGCGCAATCGAGCAACAGCTCCGTCAGCCGCCGCCCCGCGCGCCGGCCGGGTACGACCACGACCCACCCGCCGAGGTCGATCGGGCCGTCACCACCGGCGCGACCCACCAGCCAGTCGGCCGCCGAAACCAGGGCCGGGGCGTCCCACCCGAGAAAGATGCGCTGCGTCGCCATGGCGTGAGTATACGCCCCCCGCTAAACTCCGCACATGGCTAAAAAAGGCATGACATACGCCGACGCCGGCGTCGATATCGAGGCGGGCGACCAGATGGTGAACCTGATCCGCCGTCACATGCAGCGCACCTACGGCCCGCGCGTGATCGGCCAACACGGCGCGTTCGCCGGCATGTTCCGGTTGGACTACAACGAACGCCTGTTCAAACGCAATTACCGCGACCCGGTGCTCGTGTCCTGCACCGACGGCGTGGGCACCAAGGTGCTGTTGGCCATCGAGATGGGCGTGCACGACACGGTCGGCCAGGACGTGGTGGCGATGAACGTCAACGACATGATCGTGCAGGGCGCCGAGCCGTTGTTTTTTTTGGATTACATCGGCACGAGCAAGTGCGACCCGCGGTGGATGGCCGACATCGTCAAGGGCGTGGCCGACGGCTGCGAGATGTCCGACTGCGCCCTGCTCGGCGGCGAGACCGCGGAGATGCCCGACGTGTACGGCGAGGGTGAGTACGACCTAGCCGGGTTCGCCGTGGGTGTGGTCGAACTGCACCGCGCGATCGACCCGTCGCGCGTCGAGAAAGGCGACATCGTGCTCGGCCTGGCCTCGTCGGGCGTGCACTCCAACGGCTACACGCTCGTGCGCAAGATCGTCGAATCCGCCGGGCTCGACTTGAACCAGGTATACGACGAACTCGACGGCGAACGCACGCTCGGCCGGGTGCTGCTGGAACCGACGCGCATCTACGTCAAGCCCGTGCTCGGCGTGCTCCGCCACTACCGGGTGAAGAAGGTCGTCTCCGGCATGGCGCACATCACCGGCGGCGGCCTGGTCGGCAACGTCAACCGCGCCCTGCCCGACGACTGCAACGCCAAGCTCACCCGCGGCTCGTGGGACATCCCCCCCGTGTTCGACTTCCTCGCCAAACACGGCAACGTGGAACCCGACGAGATGGACCGCGTGTTCAACAACGGCATCGGGTATACGCTGATCGTCCGCCCCGACTTCGCCGCGAGCGTGAAGCAGCAACTCGAAAAAGCCGGCGAGACGGTCTACGAGATCGGCAAGATCACCCCCGGAAGCGGCAAGGTGACGTGGGGGTGAGTTCCGGGTTTCAGGTTTCAAGTCCCAAGTTTTAGGAACCCCCGGTGGAACCGGGGGCTAATGGGCGCGGCGAAGGATTGGCCGTTAGCCCCGGGTTTCACCCGGGGGGCTTGCCGGGGGCGGGTTTGCATGGTGGGGGCGGTTTTCGGTACACTTTCGGGTCTTCGCCCGAGCGGTGGATCGGCCCGTGTGGGTCGGCCGAGCGGGCGGGATGGGAAACGGTCTTTCCGCAAAGTCGTACCACGCGGATTTGGCCGGCCCGAACCCCTCGCGTCCTGCGGCGGGTCGGGTGGAACAATACCCCTCAAGGTATTCATGGTCGATTACAACCTCATCAATGATCTCGAGCTCAACGAAGCCGAGGCCGATCAACTTTTGGCCGAGGCGCTCGGCGGCGGCGACAACCAACTCGACGTGCTGGTCGCGGAAGAGGCCAAGGAGTTCAAGCCGGGCACGCTGCTGTCCGGCAAGGTCGTCGGGTTCGCCGGCGACGACGTGGTCATCGACGTCGGCTTCAAGAGCGAGGGCCTGGTCAACAAGGGCGAGTTCGACGACTTCTCGGCGGTCAAGGAAGACGACGAGATCGAAGTGTTGCTCGAAGGCATCGACGCCGTCAGCGGCACGATCCAGCTGTCGAAGCGCAAGGCCGACCGCATCCGCGGCTGGGAGAACATCATCGCGACCAAGGCCGAGGGCGACGAGGTCGAGGGCAAGGTGATGCGGAAGATCAAGGGCGGGCTGCTCGTCGACATCGGCGTGCCGGTGTTCCTGCCCGCTTCGCAGGTCGACATCCGCCGCCCGCAGGACATCGGCATCTACATCGGCAAGGAGATCAAGGCGCAGGTGCTAAAGATCGACACGGACCGGCGGAACATCGTGATCTCCCGCCGCAAGCTGATCGAGGAGCAGCGTGCCGAGGCGCGCGACAAGCTGCTGAGCACGCTGGGCGAGGGCGACAAGGTCACCGGCACGGTCAAGAACATCGCCGACTTCGGCGCGTTCGTGGACCTGGGCGGGATCGACGGCCTGCTGCACATCACGGACATGAGCTGGGGCCGGATCAACCACCCGTCGGAGATGGTCAAGATCGACGACGAGATCGAGGTGGTGGTGCTGAACATCAACCGCGACAACGAGAAGATCTCGCTGGGCCTCAAGCAGAAGGAAGCGAACCCGTGGGACGCGATCGAGGCCCGCTTCCCGGTCGGCAGCCGCGTGACCGGCGCGGTGGTGAACCTCATGTCCTACGGCGCGTTCGTGAAGCTGGAAGAGGGCATCGAGGGCCTGGTGCACATCTCGGAGATGTCGTGGACCCGCCGGATCAACCACCCGTCGGAGATGGTTTCGATCGGCGAAGAGATCGACGTGGTCGTGCTGGAGATCGACAAGCACAAGCAGGAGATCTCGCTGGGCGTCAAGCAGACCGAGGTCAACCCGTGGGAGCTGGTGGCCGAGAAGTACCCCCCGGGCACGGTCGTCGCGGGCAAGGTGCGGAACCTGACCAACTACGGCGCGTTCGTGGAGATCGAGCCGGGCATCGACGGCATGCTGCACGTGTCGGACCTGAGCTGGACGAAGAAGGTCGCGCACCCCAACGAGTGCCTGAAGAAGGGCGACGACGTCAAGTGCGTCGTGCTCGAGGTCGACCAGGACAAGCAGCGCATCTCGCTGGGCATCAAGCAGCTGACCGAGGACCCGTGGATGGAAGCGATCCCCACCCACTACCAGCCGGGCATGATCGTGCAGGGCAAGGTCACGAAGATCACCAACTTCGGCGTGTTCGTCGAGCTCGAAGACCAGCTCGAAGGCCTGCTGCACATCTCCGAGCTGTCCGACCAGAAGGTCGAGAACCCGCAGGACGTGGTCAAGCCGGGCCAGGACCTCGAGGTCAAGATCCTGCGCGTGGACATCGACGAGCGGAAGATCGGCCTGTCGCTGAAGCGCGCCCAGTGGTCGGCCGAAGCCGACGCGGCGACCGAGTCGGCTTCCGAGAAGGCGGGCCCGGCGCTCGGCGGCCTCGGTGACACCGGCGCCCTCGGCACCGACAAGATCACCTTCGGCGCCGGCGGCGCTTCGCCCGCTCAAGGTGAAAACGAAACAGAAACAGAAACAGAAACAGAAGCAGAAGCAGAAGCAGAAACAGAAGCAGAAGCCCCGGCCGAGGCCGAGACCGACGCGGACGCGGACGCGGAGAAGACCGAAGAGTAAACGCGCTCGGTCGTTCAACCCAACTGCACAGAGGCGCAGCCCGCGCGGCTGCGCCTCTTTTTTGTGTTGCGCACCGGGCGTGCGGCGGGAACGGGCGGGTCGGCCCCTGCGGAAAATACGTAACCATGTCGTCTTTATTAGACTCGGGAACCGGCCGATACCCCAAAGACAATCAACGGTCTTCAGGGACGAACACACCGGGGCGTTGAACGGTGTGTTTGTGTTTGTCGCAAGGGGTCGCAAGAGCTCAGCACCTGGGCTGTGTGCACGACCGGACAGGAATCGATATGAACCTCACCATTTCCAAGAGGCTGACCCTGGGTTTCAGCGTGGTGGTTGTGCTGGTCGCCGTCATGGCGGCCGTGGCCCTCTGGTCGGGCCAGAAGACCCGCCGGGCCGTCGAGCGGGTCGCCAAGTCCGTCGAGTCGATCAACGCCGTGTCCAACCAGGCCGCCCAAGGCGCCGAGCAGGCCGCGGCCGCCGCGTCGCAGCTGTCGCAACGCTCCGGCGACTTACAACGCCTGGTCGGGCAATTCAAAATCCATCACTCAGGCGAGGCCGACAGCGGCCGAGCCGCGTAAGGTCAAACACGGGGATCTGGATTCCGGGACTAAAAGTGCGCGCCGGGGCGCGCACTTTTGTCATGCGCCCGACAAAACGCACACACGGCACGGCCGGGCCGCGCTTACTCGGCGTGGTTATTCCAACTCGACAGCCACCACCGTCGCGTGCGGGTCGTGCGCCTCTTTCGGCAGGGTGATCGTGACCATGCCCGCTTCGTCCGACACGACCGGCAAGGGCTGGCCTGGTTTGGCGAGCAGCCGGGCGCTCTTCGTCACGCCGCCCAGGCCCGCCACGACCAGCTCGCCGTCGCCGGGCCAGTCGAACACGTGCAGGTACACGGTTTTGCCCTTGCGTGTGCTGCGGCCCCACTCGGGCTGGATCGGCCCGGCTTGCGTGCCGTAGATCGCTTCGCCGTTGACCTTCAGCCACTCGCCCATGGCGCGCAGCCGGTCGACCGACGCTTGCGGGATGCGCCCCTTGGCGTCGGGCCCGACGTTCAGCAGGTAGTTGCCGCCCTTGCTCGCGGTGTCGATCAGGTTGCGGATCAGCTGCGTGGTCGACTTCCACTGGTGGTCGTCGACCTTGTAACCCCATGACTTGTTCATGGTCATGCACGATTCCCAGTCGACGCCGGGCAGGCCGGTCTTGGGGATCTGCTGCTCGGGCGTGCCGAAGTCGCCGACGTGGTCGCCCTCTTTGGTCAACCCCTCCATGCCCTTGCGGCCCCTGCCCACGCGGTTGTTGATCAGCAGGTCGTCGTTGAGGCTGCGCAACCACTCGTACATCGCCTTGCCGTCGGCCTCGGTCCACCACGGTGTCCACTCGCCGTCGAACCAGAGCACGTGGGTCTTGTAGTCGCGCACGAGCGGTTCGAGCTGGGCCTTCATGTACGCGATGTACGCTTGTTTTTCTTCGGGCTTGATCTTCGTGGGGTTCCACACAGGCCGGCCGGCCTTGTTCAGCTTGTTCGGAAGCTGCGACCGGTGGTGCCAATCCATGATCGAGTAGTACGTGCAGAAGCGGATGCCCCGCTTGGCGCACGCCTCGCTCAGCTCCATCAGCGGGTCGCGGTCGAACGGCGTGGCGTCGATGATGTCCCACTCGGTCGCGGGGCTGTCGAACATCGTGAACCCGTCGTGGTGTTTCGACGTGATGACCAGGTACTTCATGCCCGCGTCCTTGGCCAGCTGCACCCACTCGTCGGCGTCGAACTCGGTGGGGTTGAAATCCTTGGCGTACTTTTCATACTCGTCGCGCGGGATGTTGGCGCGGGTCATGATCCACTCGCTGATCCCGCGCACCTCCTTGCCGTCGTACCGCCCGGCCGGCACGGCGTAGACGCCCCAGTGGATGAACAAACCGAACCGCGCCTCACGCCACCAGCCCATCCGCCCATCGTCCGCAACCTTGGGCGCATCGGCGTAACAAAACGAAGCGAAGCAGACCACCGCCACGATCACGACCACAGCATGTTGCCACATAAGTCACCTCCAGCGTTACCAACAAGACGCCCGCGGGCCGCTAAGATGCTCGCCATGAAACTCGGCTGGCTCAAATGGCACTACGTGCTCGTCTACGGCACGCTCGGCTCGCTCATGCCCTACCTGCCCGTGTACTGCCGGCAGATGGGCCTCAGCCCCTCGCAGATCGGCCTGGTCAGCGGCGTGTTCGGCGTGGCCGTGCTGATCAGCCCGCCGCTCTACACCGCCCTGGCCGACCGCTGGGCCAACAACCGCCGGCTCATCGGTTTGTGTTACGCCGTGGCCGCCGTGGCCGTGGCGGCGCTGGCGGCGCGGGGCACGTTCCCCGCCATCTTCGCCGCGCACCTGCTGTTCTCGCTGGGGTTCACGGCCATGATCCCCATGCTCGACGGCCTGACCTTCAGCGTCCTGCACGCCCCGGCCGACGAGGGCGACCCCGCCGGCGCCGTGGCGCAGAAACCGCCCTACCAGTCGATCCGCATCTTCGGCAGCGTCGGGTGGATGATCCCCGGCTTCCTGCTCGCGGCGCTGGTCGCCTTCCACGTCGCCGACCTGACCGTCAGCTACACCGCCATGGGGTTGTGCGTCGCGTGCTGCGTGCTGGGGTTGGCCACCGTGTTCGCCCTGCCGCAGCGGCGCGCCACGAAAGAGAAGGCCTCGGCGTTGCCCACGGTCGAGGCGTTGCGCGTGTTCGCCCGGCCACCGGTCGCCGCGTACATGACGGCGCTGTGCGCCCTGTTCATCGCCTCCAGCATCTACTTCATGTTCTACCCGCTCTACCTCGACCAACTCGGCATCGACACGGCGCTGATCGGCCTGATCACCAACCTCGGCGTGCTCGTCGAGCTGCCGTTCATGATCGCCTCGGCGTGGATGATCCGGCGCTTCGGCTTCAAGGGCGTGATGATCTTCGGCGCGCTGTGCGTGCAAGTGCGGCTGATCCTCATGGCCGCCTGGCCCACGCCGCTCGTCGCCATCGGCACGCAGATCTTCCACGGCCCGACGGTGGTGGCGCTGTACCTGCTGCCGCCGATGTTCATCAACGACCAGGCCGACGAACGCTACCGCTCGTCGATCCAGGGCCTCAAGGCGGTGCTGGTGTTCGGCATCGCGCGCATCGTCGGCTCGGTCTGGGGCGGCCGGCTGGGCGAAACCTCCCTCGGCGCCGCGTTCGCCGCGGCGTCCGTGCTGGCCGGGGTCGCGGTCCTCGTGCTGCTGTTCGTGTTCCGTGATGCAAAAGCCTCAAGCCCGCCCCACCGCTCGGCAGGTTGACAACCGACCACCCAACCGATTGACTACCCCGTTCCCCAAGCACCCACGGAGCGGAGTCATGACGACCACCACCGACCGAAAGCAAGCCACCGAAGCCCTGCTCGCCGACCACGGCCAGGGCCACCTGCTGACCTGGTTCGACCAGCTCGACGACGCCGGCCAGGCCAAGCTGCTCGACCAGGTCGACGCGATCAACTGGGACCGGATCGACGGCCTGATCGACCAATACGTCAAACAAAAACCGCTGTTCGAGTTGCCCGACGACGTCGAGCCCGCCTCGTATTACCCCAAACAACCCACGACCGAACTGGAAGGCAAGTACGCCGAAGCCCGCGCGCTCGGCGAACAAATGCTGCGCGACGGCAAGGTCGCCGCGTTCGTCGTCGCCGGCGGCAGCGGCACCCGCCTCGGCTGGCCCGGCCCCAAGGGCACGTACCCCGGCACGCCGATCCGCGAAAAAACACTGTTCCACGTGTTCGCCGAGTACCTGCTGAAGGTCGGTGAGAAGTACGGCGTCACCCCGCCGTGGTACGTGATGACCAGCCCCGCCAACGACGCCGACACCCGCGCCGCCTTCGAACAAAACCACTACTTCGGCCTCAGCGCCGACGGCGTGATGTTCTTCCAGCAGGGCACCATGCCCTCGATCGCCTACGACGGCAGGCTGTTCATGTCCGACAAAGACTCGATGGTGCTCAACGCCGACGGCCACGGCGGGTCGCTCAAGGCCCTCTACCGCAGCGGCGCGATCGCCGACATGCAGCGCCGCGGCGTCGAACAGATCAGCTACTTCCAGGTCGACAACCCCAACGTCAAGTGCGTCGACCCGCTGTTCGTCGGCCTGCACGCAATCGACGGCGCGCAGATGTCCAGCAAGATGCTGCCCAAGGTCGAGCCCAAAGAAAAGCTCGGCAACTTCTGCCTCATCGACGGCAAGATGACCGTCGTCGAGTACTCCGACCTGCCCGACGAGCTGGCTGAACAACGCCTCGAAGACGGCTCGCTGCGCTTCCTCGCGGGCTCGATCGCGATCCACGTGATCGCCGTCGACTTCGTCGAGCAGCTCAACGCCGGCGGCGATTTGAACCTGCCCTTCCACCGCGCCGACAAGAAGGTGCCGCACCTCGACTTCGAGACCGGCCAACCCGTCGAGCCCGCCGAACCGAACGGCGTGAAGCTGGAGCAGTTCGTGTTCGACGCCCTGCCGTTCGGTGAGCGGTCAATCGTGCTGGAGACCGATCGGGTCGAAGAGTTCGCGCCGATCAAGAACGCCGAGGGCGTCGACTCGGCCGTGTCGAGCAAGCGGCTTCAAACCGAGCGCGCCGCGCGCTGGCTCGAAATGGCCGGCGTGAGCGTGCCCCGCAAGGCCGACGGCTCGGTCGACGCGGTGATCGAGCTTAGCCACCTCACCGCGATCGAGCCCGACGACTTGCAGGCCGCCGACCTGCCCGCGTCGATCGCACCCGGCAGCGAGATCGCCCTGTAAACAACCGGTTTCGTGCTCAGAAACACGGCCGCGCCCCGATAGAATGGTGCGGTGAAACGTTCGCGCACCGTGATCGCCGCCGTGCTTGCGCTGTTGCTGGTTGCGCTGTCGCTGCTAACCGTTCGCCTGTTCCACGCCAGGCAACACAGCGAGGTGTTCCCCGAACGCCTCACGATCCGCAACGCGGCGGAGGCCGCGCGCTTGCGCGACGAGCTGGTCGGCAGGCACCAGCTCGAGGCGCTGCGCACGCTGCCGTGGGTCGACCAGCGAACGCAGGTGACCCACACTTTTTCCGTCGACAACCTCAAAGCACGGCTCGATCATTGCCGCGGCGTGCCGACGCTCACGGAGAAACTTGACGCGCTGTTCGGCGATTGGCGACGGCGCACGGCGTACACCCCGTACGCGACGTTCGACCCGGCGAGCGTGTGGCGCGTGCCGTGCGAGCCGATCGCCGGCGAACTGGTGATCCATTTTGAACACCACAACGTCGCGTCGCTCGAGTTCATGCCCGCCAATCAGAAATGACCGCCGCGGCGCGCTGGACGAGCAGCGCCTCGGCGTCGGCGAGCGCTTGTTCGAGCGTGACGCCGGCGCCGACGAGCGTTTCGTAGCGGCTCAAGCCGTGCTGCAGGCAGCGCTCGGCCCCGTCGCCGGCGCAACCGGCGATGGCGATGGTGGGCACGCCGAACTGAGCGGCGCGTTGGGCGACGCCGATGGTGGCTTTGCCGTTCAGCGATTGGGCGTCGAGCCGGCCCTCGCCGGTGATGACCAGGTCGGCTTGTTGCACGCGCTGGTCGAAACCCACCGCGTCGAGCACGAGTTCGACGCCCCGCCGCATGGTGGCGCCGGCGAACACGACCATGCCAAAACCCAGCCCGCCGGCGGCGCCGAAGCCGGCTTGCATCGGGTCGACGCCGAGCAGCTGCGCCAGGTGGGCGAGGCCGGCGTCGAGCTGCGCGACCTGTGCGGGGGTGGCGCCTTTTTGCGGTGCGTAGACGTGCGCCGCGCCGTCGGGGCCGACCAGCGGGTTGGTCACGTCGCAGGCGACCACGAGTTCGGTTTTATTGAAGCGCGGGTCGCGCGTGCCCAGATCGATCGCGGTGACCTGCATCAAATCGCCGCCGGTCAGCGGCCGCGCTAAGCCGCAAGCGGCGTTTGCGCCGAGCGCCTGGGCCATGCCGAGCCCGCCGTCGCAGGTGGCGCTGCCGCCGAGGCCGACGATGACCCGGCGGCAGCCCGCGTCGAGGGCGCGGCGGATCAACTCGCCGACGCCGAACGTGGTCGTGGCGGTCGGGTCGCGGCGGTCGTGCGGCACGAGGTGCATGCCCGCGGCGGCGGCCATCTCGATCACGGCGGTGGCGCCGTCGCCGAGCGTGCCCCATTGTGCGTCAACCGGTTCACCCAAAGGCCCGGTGACCCGATGGGTGTGGAAGGCCCCGCCGGTCGCGGCGACGAGGGCGTCGACCGTGCCTTCGCCGCCGTCGGCGATGGGGCAGGGGTCGGCGGTGGCGTTTGGGCAAGCCGATCGGACGCCCCGGGCGATGGCCTCGGCGGCCCGGCGGGCGGAAAGCGACTGCTTGAAACTGTCCGGCGCGATCAGCACGTGCATGAAAAGGCCCTGCGCAAGCGTTGCAGTGTCGAACCCCTGACCCGGGGTGGGGCGTCTAAATACTTGGGGCGTCGGGGGTAAGCCCCCTCCGCCTTGCCCGCCCCTGTAGGGCCAATTATAGTGAACCCGGCGTGAACGCACGCCCCGGCCGAACGATCTGGAGGCGATCCATGAAGTTGCAACCCTGCTGGCGAAGCCTGGCCTTGGTGTCCGTGGCGATCGTGCTGCTCGCCGTGTCGGCGGCGTCGGCCAAGACGGCCATCGTCTACACCAACGACCGCGAAACCCCCTACCGCGGCGAGTTCGTCAACGAGACCGCCGACCGGTTCATCATCCGCTCCAAGAGCGGCATCAACATCCCCATCCCCAAAAACAAGATCCGCAAGATCGAGTGGGAGCTGACGCTCACCGAGCAGTACGAGCAGAAGCGCAAGGCCATCGCCGACGACGACGGGGCCGGCCGCTACAAGCTGGCGCGCTGGGCCTACGACCAGAACACCGCCGAGGGCGACGCGCTGGCCAAGCGTGAGCTCGAGAGCCTGATGCTGACCCAGCCGGACCACAAGCCGGCGAAGACCCTGCACGGCCTGGTCGTGGCGCGGGTGGAAAAACGCAAGGCCGACCAGCTCAACGCCCAGGACAACGACCACAACAGGCCCAAGCCGGACCCGCCGGCCAACGGCGACAAGCCCGACAAGCCCAAGGCGCCCGCGACGCTCGACCGCGAGCAGTGCAACACGCTGAAGGTGTACGTGCTGGAGGTGGACTCGAGGCCGCCGCCGCGCCTGTCGATCGCGCCGAAGGTGTTGGAGGAGTTTTACGAGCAGTACCGCGCGAACCCGGCGCTGTCGGAGTACGGGGGCCGGGCCGGCAAGAACCGGTTCAAGAACCTCAAGGCCCACGAGCAGCTGATGTTGATGTTCGACGCCAAGGCGCGCGACTACTACGGCAAGGTGATCGTGCGCAACGAGCCGGCGCCGCTGCGCGAGTACCGCACGAAGTGGCAGCGGGTGCTGGTGCTCAGCAACCTCCGCCACTTCCCCGAGCAGACCAAGGGCGTCTACCTGCTGACCGACAAGGCCAAGGCCACCACCGAGGCCTACGCGTACACCAACCTGTTGATGCTGCACCGCGCGACGCACGACGGGCAGAAGTTCATCGACCCCGAGCAGCCGCGTCAGTCGCTGCTGTTGCAGTGGGCGCTGCCGCGCGACGACGCGGACTTCCCCGCGCCCGAGGCGGCGCGCTGGCGGCCGATCTTCCGCGGCAAGGACGACCCGCGGGTCGGCGAGTTCGTGGCGTGGGTCGAGTCGTTCTACGCGTTCGGCACGTCGTTCCCGATCGAGTTTGCGCCACCGAAGCCCGAGGACGCAACCGAGGCCGAGCCGCAAGCCGAGGGCGAGCAGCCCAAGACGCCCGCCCAGACCCCCCAGCCCGCCGGTTGACCCGCCCGGCCGCCGGTGTGCGGCCGCCAGCGCCCCCCGCTATACTCGTGACGCGACGCACCACGGGAAAGGCAGGATGTACCCAGTGAAACGCTTATTGATGATGCTGGCCCTGTTGGCCCTCGCCGCCTGCAGCCCCGACGAGAACGCCCAAGCGCAAAAAGAGGCGGCCGACGCCTTCAACGACGCGATGACCCACGTCCGCAACGCCAGCGCCGGCTACCCCGCCGGCCAAGGCCAGGCGCCCGACGTGGACTACGAGGCGTTCCGCATCAAGGAGCTGACGGAGGCGGCGAAGAAGCTCGAAAAGATCAAGAACAAGGGCTCGAACGCGCAGAAGTCCAACGCCTCGATGACGCTGTCGTTCGTGCTCAGCGAGCTGGGCGCCGACGCCACGACGCGCGCCGCGTCCGCCTGGGCCCGGCACCAGCAGGCCTGCGACGAGGTCCGCGCCACCCTCGCCCGCTCGGGGCTCGCCGGCGAGCTGGCCCAGACCTACGGCAGCATCGACACCTCCGCCAACAGCGAGCAGCTGGCGGAGATGAAACAGACCACCTCGCGCCAGCGCAACGATCTGCTCGGCAAGGTGAGCCAAATCGAATTGAAGCTGCGCGACCTGCAACGGCAAAAAGACAAGCTCGACGCCAAGCGCAAGGAACTGACCCTCGAGAGCAACGACTACCGCAACCGCAGCTACGAAGCCAAGGGCGAGCTGCGGTACGAGCTGTACCTCAAGTCGGCGAACCTCAGCCTCGAAGCCGACAACCTCGGGGCGCAGGCCGAACGGCTCGGCCAGGACATCGCCCAGCTCCAGAGCGACCGGCGCGACCACCAGCACCAGCTGCGGTGGCTGGACGAACGGCTGGCGGGCATCCAGCGCGCGATGGCCAGCGTCACCGGGCACAGCAAGTCGTACCAGGACCACGCCGCGCGCTCGAGCGACGAGGCCGAGGCTTTGGCCGGGCAGCTGATCGAGCAGCTCGGCAAGCTCAACGAAGACCACAAGAACCGTGTCCGCGCCGCGTACGCGGAGGCGACGGGCTACACCCGCCGCGCCGGCGAGGCGGCGAAGGCCGGGGCGAGCCGCGCGCCCAGGCTGGCCAAGCGTTCGGCCCGCGCCACCCACGCCCTGCGCGCCATGGCCAACGCCCGGCTGCACGAAGAGGCGGCCCGGGCCGACGCGGGGTTCGCGTACGTCGTCGAGCTGATCTCCGACGCGGCCGACGAGTCGCTGCCCGCGCAGACCGCCGCGACCATCCGCGAGATGCACGCGGCGCTGGGCGAGCAGGCCAAGGCCTCCAACGACGCGGCGGTCGAGGCCTACGAGCAGGCCGCCGCCCCCATCGACCACGCCGCCGAGAACGCCCGCGACGAGCAGAAGACCGAGGCGCTGGTCCGGCAGGTCGACCTGTACACCACGCTGGCGGACCTGTCGGGCGAGCTGGCCTACCGGGAAAAACTCGACGAGGCCAAGGCGAACCTGCAAGCGTGGCAAGACGAGCAGGCGCAACAAGCCGCCGAAGAGGCCGCGCTCGAAGCCGAGGAAGCGCCCGCCGAGTGACCCCGTCTCTGGCAAAACCCACCACGCCCCGTCGACGCCGGCGGGGCTTGTTTTTTCAGGGCCCCGCGCGCGTGAGCTAGAATATGGCCATGACCGACGAACCCCGCCAACCCGCCGTCGTGCTGCTGTCCGGCGGCCTGGACAGCGCCACCGCCGCCGCCATCGCCAGGGCCGAGGGCTTCGACCTGCACGCCCTGTCGTTCGACTACGGCCAACGCCACCGCGTCGAGCTCGACGCCGCCAAAGCCATCGCCGAGCACCTCGGCGTGGTCGAGCACCGCTGGGCGCAGATCGACCTGCGCACGTTCGGCCGCTCGGCGCTGACCGACCAGATCGCCGTGCCCAAGGACCGCGACGAGGCCGACATGACCCGCGGCATCCCCGTGACCTACGTGCCGGCGCGCAACACGATCTTCCTCAGCTACGCCCTGGCCTACGCCGAGGTGCTCGGGGCGAGCGACATCGTCATCGGGGTCAACGCCGTCGACTACTCCGGCTACCCCGACTGCCGGGGCGAGTACATCGAAGCGTTCGAGCGCATGGCGAACCTCGCGACCAAGGCCGGCGTCGAGGGCCGCCGCATGACCATCCACACGCCGCTGATCGACCTGCCGAAGGTGGACATCATCCGCCGGGGCTTAGAACTCGGCGTCGATTACGCCTTGACCCACTCGTGCTACGACCCCGACGAAGCGGGCAGGCCGTGCGGGCGCTGCGACTCGTGTTTGCTGCGCACCCACGCGTTCGAACAACTGGGCATGACCGACCCCGCACTCACGGCGTGGTCACTGAAGTGACCACGCCAAACGAACCCATGAACACACCCACCTTGATGATCAACGAGCTGTTCCACTCGATCCAGGGCGAGAGCACCTGGGCGGGGCTGCCGTGCGTGTTCGTCCGGCTCACCGGCTGCCACCTGCGCTGCGGCTACTGCGACACCGAGTACGCCTTCCACGAAGGCGAGCGCACGACGCTCGACCAGATCGTCGCACAGATCGAAACACTCGGCCCGCGCACCCGGCTCGTCGAAATCACCGGCGGCGAACCGCTGCTGCAACCGAACGTGCACCCGCTGATGGCCCGGTTGGCCGACGCCGGCTACACCGTGCTGATCGAGACCAGCGGCGCGTGCGACATCGCGGCGTGCGACCCGCGCGTGATCCGCATCATGGACCTGAAAACCCCCGGCTCGGGCGAGGTCGAAAAAAACAACTGGGCCAACCTCGACAAACTGAACGCGCGCGACGAGGTCAAGTTCGTGCTCACCAGCCGGGCCGACTACGAGTGGGCCCGCGACGTGATCCAAAAGCACGACCTGCCCGCACAAGTGAACGCCGTGCTGCTCAGCGCCGCGCACGCGACGCCCGCGACCGACGAACTGCCGGGCTCCGGCGGCTTGCCGCTCAGCGACCTGGCCGGGTGGGTGCTCGAAGACGCCCTGCCCGTCCGCCTGCAAACGCAGCTGCACAAGCTCATCTGGCACCCGAGCGCGCGGGGGGTGTAGGGATGTTCGATCGGCGATGTGCGATGTGCGATCTGATATGATTGGCAGATTGCAGATCGGAGATCGAAGATCGCACCTATGAAGGTTCGCCTCACCAAATCGTTCAGCTTCGAAGCTGCGCACTGGCTGCCGACGTTCCCCGAGGGCCACAAGTGCCGGCGGATGCACGGCCACTCGTTCCACGTCGACGTCATCGTCGCCGGCGAGGTCGACGAAGCCGCGGGCTTCCTCATCGACTACGGCGACATCAAGCAAGCCATCGCCCCGGTCGAAAAACAGCTCGACCACTACGTGCTCAACGAGATCGAGGGCCTGGAGAACCCCACCGCCGAGGTGCTGGCGCGGTGGATCTGGCAACGGCTCCAGCCCACCCTGCCCCTGCTCGACGAGGTCGTCGTGCACGAAACCTGCACCACCGCCTGCCACTACCGCGGCGATTGATTCGAATCCGGAATGCGGAATGCGGAATCCGGAATCACCCCTATTTAGCGGCGGCACTCCGTGCCGCGATCGCCGCGCCGCGGCGAACCCGCAGACAATCGCGGTAAACTGTGTGCGTGACCGGCACGCGAACCAACACCCACGCCCTCGCCGCCGAGCTCGGCTTCGCCCTGTGCGGTATCTGCGAGGCCAAACCCAGCGACCACGCGCACGCCGTCCGCAACTGGCTCGCCGCCGGTCAGCACGGCGAAATGAAATGGCTCGCCGACCACCTCGACAAACGCCTCGACCCGACGCGCCTGCTCGAAGGCGCGAAGTCGATCATCTGCGTCGCCGACCTTCTGCCCTCGAGCCTTAAGCCTCAAGCCTCAACCTTCCCCGCCGGCCGGATCGCGCGTTACGCGCACGTCAGCGATTACCACAAGGTGATGAAGAAGCGCCTGTTCCAACTCGCCGATGCGCTGCGCGAGCGACACCCCGACGACCAGTTCAAGGTCTGCGTCGACACCGCCCCGCTGCTCGAGCGCGAGCACGCCCAGCGGGCCGGCCTCGGTTGGACGGGCAAGCACACGCTCACCCTCAACGAGAAGCTCGGCTCGCACCTGCTGCTCGGCGAGGTCGTCACCACCCTCGCCCTGCCCCCCGACCCGCCCGCCGTCGACCACTGCGGCACGTGCACCCGGTGCATCGACGCCTGCCCCACCGACGCGATCACCCCCCGCTCGGTCGACGCCACCCGGTGCATCAGCTACCTGACCATCGAGCACCGCGGCGAGATCGACCCGCAGTTCTTCCAACCCATCGGCGACTGGCTCTACGGCTGCGACATCTGCCAGGACGTCTGCCCCTACGTCGCCAAGGCCACCCCCCCGCCCCCGGAACCGCCCCCGGAATCACCCCCGCAGCAGCCCCAGCCCCCGGAAAGGTTGCCGCCGGGTTATGACAGGCATCGCGCGAGCCTGCCCCTGCTTGACGTGCTCGGGTGGGACGAACAGGCCCGGCGCGACGCGTTCGTCAAGTCCGCCATGAAGCGGGCCAAGCTCGACATGATCAAGCGCAACGCGCTGATCGTGGCGGGCAACCATTTGCGGCAATACCCCGACGCCGCGCTGCGGGCCCGCGTGCAGCGGGTCGCGTCCGATAGCACCGAGCCGGCGCTGGTCCGCCGCACGGCCCAAGCGGTGCTCGCCGATTTAGGCCAATAACCGACAGTTGAGCCAAAACGCTCCGCTACGTATGGTACGGCCTCCAATTTGGGCCGATACACCACCAAGGGGTGGGCTGACGGAGCAGACCGAGACCCATGAGAAAAGCAATCAACCTGTTGCAGGAATGGTCGATCCCGCTGATCGCCGGCGTGTTCGTGGCGCTGTTCGTGGCCAACACGAACCACAAGCTCTACGAAACGCTCGTCGAGACGCCGATCTACAAGCTGCCCCATGCGCTGGCCGAACTCGACAAGGCCGACGCCAAGCACAAGCCGGCCGAAGCGCCGCACGTGGAAAAGGATCAAGCTGTCGCGCCCGCCGACCACCCCCAACCCACCGCGCCCGTCACTCAAGACTCAAGCCTCAAGACTCAAGACTCAACCCACCACGCCGACGAAAAAGCCCACGCCGGCCACGACGACCACCACGGCCCGTGGTTCGACCACTACCTGACCCTGCACTTCCTCATCAACGACATCTTCATGGTGCTCTTCTTCGGCATCGCCGCCAAGGAGATCACCGAGTCGGTTTTGCCGGGCGGCGCGCTCAACCCGCCGAGCAAGGCCGTCAACCCACTGCTGGGCACCATCGGCGGCGTGGTCGGGCCCGTCGGCGCCTTCTTCGCGCTCAACTACTTCATGGGCGAGCCGATGTGGAACAAGGGCTGGGGCATCCCCACCGCCACCGACATCGCGCTGGCCTGGCTGGTCGCGCGCTTCGTGTTCGGCCAGGGGCACCCGGCGGTCAGCTTCCTGTTGCTGCTGGCCGTGGCCGACGACGCGATCGGCCTGGGCATCATCGCCTTCGGCTACCCCGACCCGACCAACCCCACCGAATGGGCCAACACCATCTGGATCCTGCCCGGCATGGCCATCGCCTGGTCGCTGCGCCGGCTGGGGGTGAAAAAGTGGTGGCCTTACATCCTGTTCGGCGGCATGCTGAGCTGGTGGGGCCTGAAGAGCGCGCACCTGCACCCGGCGTTGGCGTTGGTGCCGATCGTGCCGTTCCTGCCCGCCGCCCCGCGCGACCTGGGCATGTACGCCGAGGAAGCCGACTACGAAGAACGCGAAGAGAAGGGACACGAGCACTCCACCCTCGAAAACTTCGAGCACGACCTCAAGGCCCTCGTCGACTTCGGCCTGTTCTTCTTCGCCTTCGCCAACGCCGGCGTCGGCTTCTCCACCATGAACAACCTGACCTGGGTCGTGTTCCTCAGCCTTTTGCTCGGCAAGATCGTCGGCATCACCGGACTCAGCTGGATCGGCACGAAGCTCGGCGCCCCCCTGCCGGTGGGCATGAAGACCAAGCACCTGTTCGTCGCCTCGATCATCGCGGGCATCGGTTTGACCGTCGCCCTTTTCGTCGCCGGCCAGGCCTTCCTCGGCCCCGGCGAGGTGCTCGCCCAAAACATGGCCGCCTCCAAGATGGGCGCCCTGTTCTCCGGCGGCATCTGCCTCATCGCCATCGTCGCCGGCTACCTGCTCAAGGTGAAGGGCAACAACGGCAACTGAACTTGGATCGCACCGATACACCAAAGCCCACCCATGGCCATGGGTGGGCTTTTTTGGTGAATTGGTGAATCAGTTAATTGGTCAACCGGTCGATTGGTCAATCGGTCAGCCATATCCGGCATGGCGCGTCATGCGCCGAATGCTACTGATCTGCTCGATGTCCCCTACTGACTGATTTGACCTCAGTTACGGTTATGTCCATGTGGTCGCGTCAGCAGGAGTTGTTTCCAGTGAGACTCGCGGGCGAGGATGTCTTGGCTGCTTGATCGTGTGTCAGCGGTTTCGAGGATGCCGTATTGGAAGTTGGCAGCGTAGTCGGAACCCTGCTCGTCGAGCAGAAGGCACAGCTCATGGTTGCCACCGTGGCTGGTCTGGGCGTAAGCACACCAACGGCCCCAGATGCCCTCGTCGCCCGTGGCGCTTCCGATGTAGAGCTTGCCGGTTTTTTGGTCGGCGATGATGTATACACCAGCAACACTAGACAGAGCACTTCTCCAAGAAGTGCTCTGTTGTTTGACAATCAGATCGAGTTGCTGTTTGGTGAGTAGCGTTTGAGTGTAGCCTGGGAATTCGGCAACCCGTATACGTTCGGCGCGAATCTCTGCGACTTGTAGCGAGGACTCCCATTGCTCGGCGTCGAGATAGGGTTGCCTGCCACGGCGTTCAAAGGCAACGATCAGCCGTCCGTCTAGCTCTTCTGATGCGATACGTCTGTCTAAGCGATAGCGATAACGAGTTTTTTGATCTACCCGATCACAGCCTTGGACGGTGTAGACTCCGGCAAACAGCCATCGATTTCGGGTCAGCTTAATCAGGGAAATCACAAAGTCTCGTTTGAAGTTCTTCCTCGTCTGCCAAGACTGCCAGTCGTCGAACTCACCAGCAAGGTAAACATCGAGTGGGTTTTCACCATCGTCGTTAGTTGTAGCAAGATGAATTTTGCAGCGTTCAGGGAGTAACTCCTGGTCAAGTACCTGTATGAACTTGAAGAATTTCATGTCAGAACCCCTCATCCAAAGGCAGAAACAAGTCCGTTCTAGCTGGGCGCGCCTCGAAGACTCGAAGCACCCGATTGACCGATCAACTGATTAACCGATCAACCAATTCACCAATCAACTACTCTTCTCCCTTTGCCTCACCGCTTTTCGCCAGGGCCCAGCGGAAGCCGAGGGGGCCGAGGAGCATGTTGATCGCGATGACGCCCAACAGCAGCGCGGCGGTCTGGTCGGCCCAGGGGGCGGAATCGAACGCGTTTTTGACAAGCATCACCAGCGCTAAAGCGACGCCGGCCTGGGGGATGAAACCGAGCCACACGCGGCCGCGCCATGCGGGGTCGAGCTTGACCATGGGCCCGGCGATGCGGCAGGAGGCCCACACCGAGCCGGTGCGCAGCAGCACGATCACCAGCAGCACCAACAGCACGCGCCATTCGCCGAACACGCCGAGCTCGAGCCCGGCGCCGGCGGCGCCGAAGAACAGGCAGAACACAGGCAGGCTCAGCGATTCGATCTCGTGGAACAGCGGGTCGGTCACCTCCGACCACAGGTTCTCCATGATCAGGCCCGCGGCCAAGCCCATGAGCAGCGGCTCGAAATGGATCGGCTTACCGGCGATCGAAAACGCCTGCTCGCCGACCAGCGCGATCAGCATGCAGGAGCCGATGATGAAGATCACCAGGTGCGCGCCGACCTTGCGGACGTACAGCGCCATCGCCGCGCCCATCACCGCGCCCACGGCGAGCGAGCCGACCAGCTGCACCGCCACGGCCAACAAGAACCCGCCCGACAGCGTCGCGTCCTCGTCGGTGAAGGCCTTGCAGAACGTGAGCGTCGCGGCGAAGACGACGACCATCGCCATGTCCTTGCAGATGGTCACGGCGAGCGTGGTGCGGGCGACGGGGCCGTCGGCCTGCGTCTCGTTGATGACGGCCATGACGATCGCGGGGCTGTTGGCCGCGGCGACCACGCCGATGAGCACCGCCGCGACGGCGCGGACCGCCGTCGGTTGCTCGGCGAGGAACGGGATCAGCGTGCTGCCGGCGAACACCGCGCCGCCGACCACGAGCCAGACGATGACGATCATCACGCCCGCGATGGTGAAGAGCTTGCCGATCTGGTCTTTGAGCCAGTGCCACTTCATCTCGCCGCCGGCGGTCAGCGCGATCAGCGACACGGCCAGGTCGCCGGCGAACCGGAGCTCGTCGCGCTGGTCGCGGTCGATCAGGCTCAGCGCGAAGGGGCCGACGAGGATGCCGAACACGAGGTAGCCGCTGACCTTGGGCAGCTTGATGCGCTTGACGAGCAGGCCGGTCAGCCACGCGCCGAGCATGAGCAGGCCGACGTTCATCGCCACGCCCATGTAAGGCAGGGCCGCCTGCGCCGCGACCCGGTCGCTCACCAGGTCGACCACGAAGCACAGGAGGATCAGCAGCAACCAACAGATGAGCAGCCTCACGCCTCACCCCCCTCGGCGGTCGCGGCGCGGGCTTGCTGCGATTCGCTGTGCCAGCGTTCGGGTTGCGCGACGCGGCTGAGCATGGGCGTCAGGTCGCTGACCAGGCCGAGCGCGATGACGATCATGACCAGCTGGCCGCCGGGCAGCAGCGGGTGCGTGGCGGCTTCGTGTCCGCCGATGGCGTAGGCGGTGGCCAGGGCGACGGCGAGTGGCGCCTGCCGGAGGGGGCCGACCATGACGCTGGTGCGTCGCGCCGACGGTTCGACGGCGGTGACGAGCTTGGGGCCGAGCAGGGTTTTGACCAATAGCCGGGCGACGAGCAGCGCACCGACCATGACCCACGCGCGCCAGCCCATGGTGGGGTCGGCGACGACGCCGGCGGTGAGCATGAGCGCCATGCCGATGGGTTGCTCGGCGTCGACGATGACGCGTTGGAAGCGGGTGAGCGTCTGGCCCGGCAGGTTGACGATGACGATGCCGACGACCATGCCGACGAACAGGGCGCTGACGGCCATGGTCGCCGCGGCGCCGGCGGCGAAGGCGACGAGGCCGAGCAACACGACGAGGAACTCGCCGTGGCCGCGGCCGGCGAGGTTCATCAGCCAGTAGCCGAGCAGGCCGCAGACCAGCGCGGCGACGACGGAGACGGCGAGGCCGAGGCCCAGCGCGTCGCCGGCGAGGGCGAGCGCGCCGCCGTCGCCGTGGCGGATGGCCATGGTCATCAACCCGAAGGCGACGATCGCGCCCACGGAGGCCAGGCCGCTGACGGCGCGCAACACCGCGGCAGGCCGGGCGAGGGCGGGCTGGTGGCTGGCGAGGCTGCGCGTCTCGGCCGACCAGCCGACGCCGGCGGCGCCGAGCACGACGGCCAACACCACGCACGGCGCGACCGAGCTTTCGCCGAACACGAACCACAACACGGCGAACGCCGCGCCGCCGAGCGCGGCGATGCTGGCCAGCGCATCGATGACCGCGCCACGGATGGTGTGCTTCGGCAGCAGCCTGGGGATATCGCCGCGCAGCTGCAGGCCGACCATCAGGCCGACCCAGCCGAGGCAGAACAGGATCAGCGGCCGCAGCACGTCGACGTGGGCGGCGTCGACGAGTTTCAGCGCATGGGGGCCGACGATCATGCCGATGCCCACGGCGATCCACCCGCCGGTGGTGAGCGTGGCGCCCAGGGCGCTGCGCCGCCAGGACCACAGCAGCCGGCTGGAGCCGACCAGCGCGAGCGTGACCAGCAGGGCCAAGCCGATGAGGATGCGCAGGCCCGAGCTTGCCTCGGAAGCGGCGGCGAGGATCGTCAAGCGGTTCGCTCCTGTGCTCGCGTCACTCGGACGGCTTGCGTTTGATGTGGAAATCTTCGACCGGCAACGTCGCGCAGAGCACGCTCTGCATGTCTTCGTATTGGCCGACGAGTTCGTCGAGCACCCCGTACACCTTTTCGATGACCGACTCGGGCAGCACGGAGAGGATCACGCGGCTGCCGGTGTGCTCGGGGAACAGGCTGGCGAGGCCGGCGAACATGGGCATCTCCTGCCGGATGATCGAGCCCATGCCGCGCGACTCGAGCACGGTGGCCCCGGGCACGCCGATGTCGAGGAAGCCGGTCAGCAGCTCGTCGACGAGTTCGGCGCGGTCGATGATGACGACCACGAGTTTTTTCGCCTCGGGCGCATCAGCCATGGCGCGCGTCCTCCGCGAGCAGCCGGTCGTACAGGTCGTTGGGGTCGGCGGCGGCGCGCAAAGACTTCAGCGCGCCGGGCGCGTGGCAGATGCGGGCCAGCCGCGCCAGCAGGCTCACGTGCTGCCAGGCGGACTCGGGCGCGCCGACGAGCACGAACACCACATCGCTGGCCGGGTGCTTGTCGTTGCCGAAGCCCACGCCCTTGCGCAGCAGGACGGTGGCGACGAAGGTCTTCGGCGCGCCGTCGTACATCGCGTGGGGGAAGGCGACGCCCTCGGGGGTGGAGGTGGGCATGTGGCTCTCGCGGGCGGCCAGCGCCGACTCGAGCGCGGCGGGGTCGATCTGGCCGATCGTCGCGGCCACGTGGTCGGCGACCTTGCCCAGCAGTTCGTCGCGCGAGCCGATGCCGTCGAGCACGAGCGTCAGCTCCGGTTGGATCAATGGTTCGAGCTTCATATTCGCTGCCCCAATGTGCGCGGACGCCCAATCGCCCGCGGCAGGCGGCACGAGTGTACCACAGTCGCCAAGCTTTCGGCGGGTCAGCGCTTGCGGTCGACCCCGTTGGCCCGGGGCGCGCCGTGTTGGATCGGCCCGTGCTGCGCCAGCTTGATCGCCAGGTCGATCGCCGCGCTCAGCGAAGACGGGTCGGCCTTGTTCTTGCCGACGATGTCGAACGCCGTGCCGTGGTCCGGCGAGGTCCGCACGATCGGCAACCCCAGCGTCAGGTTCACCGCCTCGTCGAACGCCAGCAGCTTCACCGGGATCAGCCCCTGGTCGTGGTACATCGCCACCACCAGATCGTACCGCCCCGCGGCCGCGTCGCGGAAGATCGTGTCGCCCGGGAAAGGCCCGTGGCAGTCGATGCCCTGTTCCCGCGCCATCTTGATCGCCGGTTCGATCAGGCGCTGCTCTTCGTCGCCGAACAGACCGTTCTCGCCGGCGTGCGGGTTCAAGCCGCACACCGCAACCTTCGGTTCGTCGACGCCCATCGCGCGGCAGGCCTGGTACCCAAGGTCGATCGGGTCGAACACCCTGCCGATCGTCAGCACGTTGCGGATATCCATCAACGGCAGGTGCACCGTCGCCAGCGCCACGTTCAGCTTCGAAGAGGCGAACATCATCACGCTGCGCTTCGCGTGCGTCAGCGCCTGCAGCATCTCCGTGTGCCCCGGCCAGCGGCAGCCCGCGGCGTGCCACGACTCCTTGCAGATCGGCGCCGTGACCAGCGCGTCGACCCGCCCCAGCTCGTCGGGCGCTTTGAGCGCATCGGCGATCGCGTCTTTCAAGAACGCCAGCGACGCCAGCCCGCCCTGCCGCGAGGGTTGGGGGTGCGCCTGGCCGAGCATGGTGAACTCGTCGTAGTCGAGCACGACGATGTCCCGCCGCAGCTCGAAGCCGACGCGCGGGCTGTCGTGCTGCACCCGCCACCAGTAAGGCTCGACCTCCGCCAGGTCCGCCGCGTACGCCAGCAGCTCGTTCATGCCGTACACGACAAACTTCGCCCGCCGCCGCAGGCCCGCGTCGGCCAGCGCCTTGACCACCACCTCGGGCCCCACCCCCGCCGGGTCGCCCATGGTGATGCCGATGGTCGGTCGATGTTTCGCCGTGTCACTCATCCCCACATCTTAGCATTTCGTTTAGCGACGGCCCGCAGGGCCGGGTTTCACCGTTTCGTCCTTCGCCTTTCGAATTTCGATTTTCTCGTTATCCTTAACACCCAATGCCCACCCTCACCATCACCAACGGACGCCTCATCGACCCCGCCAACGGCGTCGACACGAAAACCGACCTCGCCCTCGACAAGGGCAAGGTGGTCAAGGTCGGCAAGATCGCCAAGCCCGCCGGCAAGGTCTTCGACGCCGCCGGCTGCATCGTCACGCCCGGCCTGATCGACCCGCACGTGCACCTGCGCGAGCCCGGTCAGGAAGACAAGGAGACCATCGCCACCGGCTCGGCCGCGGCGGTCCACGGCGGGTTCACCACCGTCGTGTGCATGGCCAACACCTCCCCCGCCATCGACGACGACTCGCGCATCGAGTTCATCTACCGACAGGCCGAAGAAACCGCTTCGTGCCACGTCTACCCCACCGGCTGCGTGACCAAGGGCCGCCGCGGCGAAGAGCTGGCCGAGGTCGGCCTGATGAGCGAGGCGGGCGCCGTGGCGTTCACCGACGACGGCGACGCCATCGCCTCCGCCGCGATGATGCTCAAAGCCCTGGCCTACGTGAAGATGACCGGCAAGGTGCTCATGCAGCACTGCGAAGAGCCCGCGCTGACCGACGCCGGCGCCATGAACGCCGGCGCGCTGGCCACGCGTCTCGGCCTCGCCGGCCGACCCGCCGTCGCTGAAGCCCTCGTCATCCAGCGCGACATCCTGCTCAACGAATCGGTCGGCTGCCGGTACCACGTGCAACACCTGTCCAGCGCGCTCGGCGTCGACCTGATCCGCCGCGCCCGCAAGGCCGGCCAGCCCGTCACCACCGAGGTCAGCCCCCACCACCTGCTGCTCACCGAAGACGACTGCGCCACCTACGACTCGAACTACAAGATGAACCCCCCGCTCCGCACCAAGCGCGACGTCAAAGCCCTGCTCAAGGCGGTCAAGGACGGCGTGATCACCATCCTCGCCACCGACCACGCGCCCCACACCCGCGAAGAGAAAGAGGTCGGCTTCCCCAACGCCCCCTCCGGCATCCTCGGCCTCGACTGCGCGTTACCCCTCTACATCAAGGCGCTGATCGAAACCGACACCATCGACTGGCCCCGCCTCGTGGAGATGATGACCGTCCGCCCCGCCGAGCTGTGCAACCTCGACGCCAAAGGCCACCTCTCCCCCGGCGCCGACGCGGACGTGACGGTCATCGACCCGAAAGAGTCGTGGACCATCGACGTCAACGCTTTCGCGAGCAAAGCCCGCAACTGCCCCTTCCACGGCTGGTCTGTGAACGGGCGCGCCATCGCCACGATCGTCGCCGGCAAGGTGGCGCTCAACCGCGACAAATCACGCTTGAAGTAAATCCGGAATGCGGAATCCGGAATCCGGAATCACCAATACACGGCGCGACATTTAGCGACGGCACTCCGTGCCGTTTACGCTTGCACCTGCGCGCCGTGGTGGTGCTCCGCTTCGTCCGGCACACGTTCGACCGCCAGCCAGCGGAACCCGCGGCACCCGCGGCAGAACCCGAGCGTGCGTTTGCTCGCCGACGCCGCCTTGTAGCGCACCAAACCCGCCTCGCCCGCGTCGCGCGTTCGGCCGCACCGCGTGCAGCGCAGTTGCCAACCGGGCGCGAAGCCGCCCGTGTTTTTCGTCACGGAGCACATCACCACCAGCAGGCACACGACCAACACCAACCACGCCACGCCGGCGGAAACCAGGATGACCATGTACCAAGGCATGACCCAACCCTTTCGCGTAACCCTTCCCCCCTGTAGACGACCGGAACACACGTTTTGTTCAACTAAAAAACACGCCCTAAAGCCCGGTTCTGAGGCGCAGCCGAAGACCGGGATCTAATCAGGGAGTGTCGCCCGCGATTCCGCACACCGGGCTTTCGCTACGACCCACCACGAGGCGCTGGCCACAAACCCCAAACCCAACACGACCCACAACACCCGGTGATGCTCCTGGGCCGCGATGCTGAACCTCGCCAACCAGGCCTTCCACAACGGCAATGCGACATCGAGGGAAGCCCAATGCGCCACCCACTTGGGCATGTAAAAGATCAATACCATGAAAACCGCGATCGACAGGGTCACCACGGCCAGCACGATCGATGCGAAGTAGACTTCTGCCCGATCCAACTAGGGATACCTCCCACACAAAAAGGGAACTCGGCGTATACCCACAAGACGCTCGGCCCGGCCATCTTTTTCAACGCACCGACCACAATCCGCCACGCGCCACCAAACCCGACTCTGAAGCATCGCCGAAGGCCCGGGCCGCTCGCGGGCGGCTTAACCACAGCGTGCGGCGGCTGGCGCCGGCTTGAGTATTTGCGTGCGCACGCCCCACGCGCCGTGCGCAAAGGCCGGCTCTTCATCAAGCGCGATCGTGATCCCCGTCGCATCGATGCCGCGGATTTCAACCGATCGTTGCCCGTGCTCCGTGGTCCATCGCAGCGTGCGACCGCTCAACACCCACTCGCCTTTGGCGACGACCCGCGATCCGACCGACTCTTCATAAACGCCGCCAGCCCCGAACGTCTGCACGACCGGCACAAAGCCCCGGCCCGTCGTCCAAGACCCCACGACAAGTTCCGCCAAGCCGCCCGGCTCGGGTGCGGCCGCGGCCCGGTCACGATGGGTTGAGCAGCCGAACGCAAACATCAACGCAAGCACAACCGTGGCGAGTCGAAACATGGCTCATGCTCCTTGTGCGCGAAAACCAACGAGTTCGTCACCGACGCCCGATACAAGTACAGACGCCGCCCGATCAGGGGTTTTCGCGTGTAACGCACGCGTGTTTTCCACGTCTTACCGTTCGGCTGCACAGGAGGGCCACGATGGGCCACCCCCAAAAACCCCAACCCAGCGCGTTCGTGTGGAACGCGGGCGCGTGGTTTGGCAGCCAGTGCGGCAGCTCGGCGTGGTTAGCGGTCATGGGCGTGTATTGGCTCGGCAAGGACCCGCTCGCGGCGGGGCTGTGCCTCGGCGGGTTCCTGCTCATCAACGCGTGGGGGTTTTACCTGTGGGCCCGCCGCGACAAGCTCAACGCCTACGCGGCGTTGCAACGCCTGATGCTGGTGTTCTCGGTCGTCGCCGCGGCGGTGATCGTCGTGGTGAACCTGCGCGGTCACAGCGAACCGCCGAGCGAGCCCACGTGGGCGTCGACGCACTTGCCGTACGGTTTGATCGCGCTGGGCCCGGCGCTGATGCTCGTTTTCTACATGCGCGAACAAAGCGCCCGCCGGCGCCCGAACGACGCGTCGCCGCTGCGCGGCGAAAACGGCACCCAGTGCCGTCGCTAAATAGGCGCGCCGCCCGCAAGACTCAAAGCTCAAGACTCAAGACTCAAGACTCTTTCAACAACACTGCCAGAGGAACTTGCCGGTCTTGCCGTCTTCGGCGATGAACGCGTAGCCGATGCCGCCGTCGCCGAAGTTGATCGAGAACGGCACGCGCGTCGAGTCGAGTTCCATCAGCAGCTTCCACTCACCCGGGCCGGGGAACTCGTCGTCCTGGATGAAGATCGGGCTGCCGGCGATCTTGTTGCCGTCCAGCGCCTCGGCGTATTCGCCCCATTGGTCGTCGGACCAGTCGGCCCGCTCGTCCTGCGGCACGAACTCGGGGTCTTCCGACAGCTCGGTTTGCACCGCGAACTCGTACGGCTCGGGCACCAGCTTCTTCTTGAACATCTTCTTGACCATCCGGTAAAGCGTCGGCCCCTCGGCGTCGGGCTCCCACGTGCCGTCGACGTATTCGTCGCCGTCGGTCATGAACACGTACGCCATCTTTGCTTCGAGCTCGCCGAACAGCTCCGGCTCCAGCGCGATCTGGCAGATGAAGCGCATCGGCTGGCCCGTCTCGGCGCTGGTCGGCCACTGCGGGGTGTCGAGCCACACCGGCTGGCCGCCGAACTTGGTCACCGGCTGGCGGATGGGCTGCTTCGATTCCACGAACCCGATCGACTTCCGCTTCATGGCGTGATCCCCGCTAAAGTTGGATAAGTGGGCGAGCCAGTCGGCCGTATCCTCAACCCACGCCCGCCCGCCGTCAAGAAACGGCCCCTCACGACTCACGACTCAAGACTCAAGACTCGATTTCCCTCGCCCCACCCCCAACGACCGGGGTAAAATAAGGGTGTCCGTTCTGGATGCCTGCCAACCTATTGGCGTCCGGTTCGCTCCGGGCGCCGCGTGAGAAAGGAGCGAGCCATGCCCCTCAACAAGCTCCGGCAGTTCCTCGATTCCAACGGGGTCAAGTACGTCTGCATCAGCCATTCGCAGGCGTTCACGGCCCAGGAGGTCGCCGCGTCGGCGCACATCCCCGGCGACGAGCTGGCCAAGACCGTGATCGTCCGGATGGACGACGAGCTGGCGATGGTGGTGCTGCCGGCGACGCGCAAGGTCGACCTGCAATCGCTGCGCGAGGCGACCGGCAGCGACAAGGTCGCCCTGGCCAGCGAGTCCGAGTTCGCCGAGGTGTTCGGCGGCTGCGAGGTGGGCGCGATGCCCCCCTTCGGCAACCTGTACGACATGGACGTGTACGTCGACGAGTCGTTGCGCGACGACGAGACGATCGCTTTCAACGCCGGCTCGCACACCGAGCTGGTTCAGATGGCCTACGACGACTTCGAACGGCTGGTTCAGCCGAAGATCGCGTCGTTGACGTTCTGATGGCGCGACGTTTGCTTGGTCCGTTCTGAACCGTAGCCGTGAGGAGATTGGTTGATGCCCGCTAAGCACACCGCAGAGATTGTTGTGGCGGACGCCGTGCTCGCCCGCTACCTGCATTGCAGCGTCGCCCCGCTCGACCGCTGCCACGTCGAGCAGCGCGACGAGGTCCGCTGGCAAGCCGACGAACGCGAGTACGGCCGGCCGCAGCCGCGCGCCGGGCTGACCGGCAACACGTCGGAGAGCCACGAGCACGAGGAACAACTCAACCGGGCGGCCAAGCAGCTGCTGGCCTGGATGAAGCGCAAGGTCGTCCCGCCCAGCGGCGAGCCGTTGGTGCTGTTCGTGCCGCCGCGGCTGATCGGCGCGCTGCGCCGCGCGGGGTTCAACGGCCTCAGCGACCACGTGCAGCTGCACGAAGCCGACCTGGCCAAGCTCGACGCCACCGCCCTGGCCAGGCACGGCGCGATCCAGCAGCTGGTCGGTCTGGGCCGACCGCGCGGCCACGCGTAATAGCGGATCGTTCGTTTTCTGCGCGCCGCAGCGCCGTGCGCGCGGGCGCGCCGTGCCGTGTTATTCGCGTGCAAACGCCGATGCGCCTGCGCCACGGTGCGCACGGCGTCACTTTGGTGCGCGACCGCGTGCGCAACAGCGCGGCGTGCGGCGCGCCGGCGCGTCGCGAAAAAACGGCAATCGTGGTTTACAGCGCGTGAGGCACGATCGCCGCGATCGCGCTTTGGCAAAACGATCGTTCTGTGCGCGAGCCGCTCGCGGCTTAGCGCACCGGCTGTTCGATGTGGCCGTGTTCCGGTTGGGCTTGCGGCTCAACCGGCGCGGGGGTTGGAGCCGGCTCGTCGGGCGTTTCCGCCTCTTCCGGCTCGTCGGCGATGCCGCGGGCCTTGTTCAGTTCGGTCAGCGCCGCTTTGACTTCGGGCGCGGCCTCGGATTCGCCGTGGCGCTCGAGGTACTCGCCCATCACCTGCGCCGCCTGGGTTTGGCGCTCGGCCAGCGGCAACCGGGTGCGGCCGATCTCCAACAGGTCCGCCGTCATCAGCCAGAAGTCGCCGGTGGGCTTGGCCTGTTCGTCGTCGACGGTCTTCGCCCGCCGCGCGGTGATGCGCAGCTTCTTGATGAGTTGGTCGACGCCCTCGGCGTGCGGTTCGTCGGTGATCGCCGTGTAAATCGCCTGCAACTGCACGCTCAAAGCCTGCAACCGCAGCGGGCCCGGGCGGCTGTTCTGGTACAGCAGGTACGCGTTGTCCGACAGGTCCGCCAGCTGACGCTGCGCATCGGCACGCGTCGCCCGCTCGCCCGGCGGGATCACCAGGTTCCGCACACGCTCGGCCAACACCTTCTCGGTCGGCTCCGGGGCGGCCGGCTCGGCTTGCTGGGCCTGTGGCGCCTCGGCCGGCTGCGTCGTGGGTGGGTGGGCCTCGGTCGCGTCGGCCTGTGGCGCGGTGTCAGCGGTGACCGGGGTTTCGGCATCCCGCTCAACGATGGTGATGTCCGCCTCGGCGTTGGCCTCGGCGGTCGGCGCGTCGTTCTGGGCCAGGGCCGGCGAGGCAAAAGTGACGAGCACGATGAGTGTGATCGGCTTCATGACACCAAAAGCATACCGCGCCGCAACCCGGCGATCACGGTGGTGCAAAAAAGATTGGCCGGGCGGGCCCGGGCGGTGTACGATCGTTAATTGACAGGCCTTCCACGGCCCATCCCGGCCCCGTTGCGGGCCGCCCATCTGACGGTAGGATGCCGAACGTATGACCACCGCACGGACGCGCACCGAGCCCTTTGAAATTCGCGGCGACGAGCTGACGAGGCTGTTCGACCGCCTGCCCCCCGGTGCCCCGGAGGCGGAGGTCTCGCTGCTGGGCTCGCTGATCCTCGCCGGCGCCGGCGACGTGCACATCATCGGCGACGTGCTGCAAATCCTCGGCGGGCCCGACGACTTCGAGAAGCCCGCCCACCAGACGCTCTACCGCATCATCGTCGAGCTGTACGACCGCCACCGCGCGCTGGACACGGTGCAGATCGTCCAGGAGCTGCGCACGCAGCACGTGCTCGACGAGGTCGGCGGCAGCGAGTACATCATCCAATTGGCCGAGTCGGTGCCCATCGCCGAGAACGCCCCGTACTACGCGCAGCTGGTGAAGAACGCGGCCAAGCGACGCCAATTGATCCGCGCCACCGGCGGCATCCTCAAACGCGCCTACGAATCGACGGAAGAGGCCGACGCGTTGATCGACCGCGCCGAGCAGGCGATCTTCAAGATCGCCCAGGGCCGCAGCGGCGAGGAGGCCGAGTCGCTGATCGACCTGGTGCAGCAGGCCTACGAGCAGCTCGACCGCCGGCACGAGGAAGGCATCACCCTCACCGGTCAGGCGACCGGCTACCACGAGCTGGACGACATGCTCAGCGGTTTGCAGAAGAGCGAGATGATCATCATCGCGGCGCGGCCGTCGATGGGTAAGACGGCGTTCGCGCTGAACATCGCCGAGAACATCGCGCTCAACGCCAAGCAGCCGGTGGCGTTCTTCTCGCTGGAGATGAGCAAGCAGCAGCTGGCCGAGCGCCTGATGAGCAGCCGGGCGGGCGTGGACGGCCAGCGGATGCGGCGCAACATGCTCAACGCCGACGAGTTCCGCCGGCTTCAGGAGGTGGTGGGCGAGAGCTACGACGCGCCGCTGTACATCGACGACACCCCGGGCCTGAGCATCCTCGAGCTGCGCGCCAAGTGCCGGCGGCTGGCGGCGCGGCACGACATCAAGGCGGTGTTCATCGACTACCTGCAGCTGATGAGCAGCGCCGGCGCCGAGTCGCGCCAGCAGGAAGTCAGCGAGATCTCCCGCGGCATCAAGGCGCTGGCCCGCGAGCTGAGCGTGCCCGTGATCGCGCTGAGCCAGTTGAACCGAAACCCCGAGGGCCGCGCCGACAACAAGCCGTTGCTGTCGGACCTGCGCGAGTCGGGCTCGATCGAGCAGGACGCCGACGTGGTGATGATGCTCCACCGCGAGGAGTACTACCACAAGGACGAGGGCTGGGCGCTGGAGAACCCGGAGAAGGTCGGCCTGGCCGAGGTGATCATCGCCAAGCAGCGCAACGGCCCGACGGGCATCTGCGGCCTGCACTTCAACGGCAACACCACCCGCTTCGAGAACCGCGCCCACGCCTACGGCGGCGACGCGATGTGAGGGGTGAGCCAATAGGCATAAGGCAAGAGGCAACAGGTCATTGATGGACCTGGGTGGCTCGGTGGCTGGATGGCTTGATGGCTTTCCTTGTGACTCGAATCCGGACTTGCGCTGCGCTACAGTCCGGCTTGGTTTTCGGGGAGCCTAAACCGTAAAGAAGGGTTGGCTGAGTCGTGCGACGCGGCGTGCGCGGGGGTATAGTTCATTACACCACCCCCGGAGTATGACGATGCACACACGCGCGCTGCCGGCGACGCACGACCACAGCTTCGGGCAGGACCGCGTCAAGCCCGGCGAACGCAAGACGCTGATCGTCGTGATCATCACGGCGGTCACCATGGTCGTCGAGGTCGCCGCGGGCATCGTGTTCGGGTCGATGGCGCTGCTGGCCGACGGGCTGCACATGGGCTCGCACGCGGTGGCGCTGGTCATCGCGGTCGTGGCCTACCGCTACGCCCGCAAGCACGCCCACGACCAGCGCTTCTGCTTCGGCACGGGCAAGGTCAACGCCCTGGCCGGGTTTGCGGGCGCGATCCTGCTGGCGGTGTTCGCGCTGATCATGGCGATCGAGTCGTTCGAACGCTTCATCAACCCCGTCGAGATCCACTTCAACTTCGCCATCGGCGTGGCCGTCGTGGGCCTGATCGTCAACGGCGCGTCGATGGTCATACTCGGCGAACACCACCACGGGCACAGCCATCATCGCGACCACGATCACCACGGCCACGACCACAACCTGCGGTCGGCGTACCTGCACGTGTTGGCCGATGCGCTGACGAGCCTGTTGGCGATCGTGGCGCTGCTGTCGGCGAAGTACTTCGACCAGGTGTGGATGGACCCGGCGATGGGCGTGGTCGGCGCGATCCTCGTGGCGCGGTGGTCGGTCGGCCTGATGCGGCAGTCGGGCGGCGTGCTGCTCGACCGGCAGACGTCGGACGACCTGTTGGAGAAGACCAAGGCGGCGATCGAGGCCGAGGGCGACGCGACCGTGTGGGACCTGCACATCTGGTCGATCGGCCCGGGCATCCACGCGGCGATCATCGCGCTGGCGACCGACCAGCCGCAGCACCCCGACGTGTACCGCAAGCGGCTGCCCGAAGCGTTGGGGCTGGTGCACGTGACGGTCGAGGTGCAGCCGAGAAAGGCGTAAGGCAAGAGGCATAAGCCAATAGACCAACGGGCGCCTCGGGCGGCTTATGGCTTATACCTTATGGCTTGCCCGACGCGATGGGGATAAACTAACCCGATATGACACGGGTGGTACTGATCGCGAACCGTGACAAGGCAGGCGTGGTCGACGCGCTGCGGGAGTTCCGCCCGTGGCTCGAGCGGCGGGCCGAGATCGTCGGCGAGGTCGACGACCACGACGCGACGCCCCTCGGCTTCGACGATGCGCAGCTGTTCATCGTGCTCGGCGGCGACGGCACGATCCTCGCGCAGGCCAACCGCGTGGTCGACCACGGCGCGCCGATCGTCGGCGTGAACTTCGGCAAGCTGGGCTTCCTCGCCGAGTTCGACCTCGAACACCTCGAGGCGGCCTGGCCGATCATCACCGGCGACGCGTGCCCGATCAGCGAACGGCTGATGCTCGAGGTCGAGGTTGCCGAGAACGGCGGCGAAATCACCTACCGGTCGCTCGCGCTCAACGAGTGCGCCGTCAGCGCGGGCCACCCCTTCCGCATGATCGAGCTCGAGCTCGAGATCAACAACCACAAGCACGGGCCCGGCGGCGTGCTGTTCCGCGGCGACGGCGTGATCGTGTCGACGCCCTCGGGCTCGACGGCCTACAACGCCTCGGCGGGCGGCCCCATCGTCGCGCCCGACGTCGACGCGTTCGTGGTCACGCCCATCTGCCCGCAGTCGCTGTCGTTCCGCCCGCTGGTCGTGCACGGCGAAGACCACGTGCACATCCGCATGCACGCGGCCAACGAGGGCACGACGCTCACCACCGACGGCCGGGACAACCGCGTGCTGGCCAGCGGTTCGGTGGTGCACGTGTTCAGCCACGACCGCCGGCTGCGGCTGGTGCGCAACCCGGGCATGGCGTACTGGATGCGCCTGCGTGAGAAGATGCAGTGGGCCGCCGCCCCGCGCCGCGACTGAAGCGCGGGTGCGGAGTGATTCGTGTTTCACGTTTAGCCGCGACCCGGAGGGCAGCGCGTCGTGCACCTGGAGATGCCCAGACCGGTACCCGAGTTCAGCGGCCGGCTGATCACCATGCGTCAGCCTGACCCGGCGGGCGATGCGCGCGATTACTTCGAGTTCAACCGCGAGCCGGCGATGCACACGTGGAGCGGCAAGCGGGCGCTGGGGTCGGTGGTCGAGGCGCAGGTGGAACTCGAGCGGTTCATGGCGATGGACCGGATCAGCACGTGGGTGATCGTCGACCACGCGAGCGGGCGGGTGGTCGGCCGGTATTTTTTGAATCTCGAGCTGCGTGACGGCCTGCGCGTGGCCGGTGAGGGCAACCGCATCGCCAAGCCTTACTGGCGCAAGGGCCACAACCGCGAGGCGCGACAATTTATGTTCGCTTACGCGTTCGGGCCGCTGCGGGCCGACCGCTACGAGACCGGCGCGTGGGCGGGCAACACCAACTCCATCAGGTCGATCGAGGCCCACGGCTTCGCGTTCAGCCGCACCGAACGGCAGTGGAACGAGAAACACCGCCGGGCGATGGAGATGCGTTATTACGCGATGACCCGCGAGCGGTGGGAATGCGCGGTGCAAATGTAAGCGACGGATCGCGCTTGAGGTAGTTCGCCGCGGCGCGGCGAAAACGGCACGCAGTGCCGTCGCTAAATAACGCGCCGGACTTCGGGGGCTCAAACCTTGAGCCTTAAGCCTGAACACCCCATATTTGACTATGTGACAATTTAATCATATAGTCATGTTATGGGCAAGGCGAAGCTGAGCAAGTCCGACCAGAAGCGTTACGCGCTTCAGGCGGAGGTGATCAAGGCGTTGGCGCACCCGATCCGGGTGGCGATCGCGGACCTGTTGTCGGACGGCGAGCGGTGCGTGTGCGACATCGCCGATTACGTGGGGGCCGAGCGGTCGAACGTCTCGCGTCACCTGGCGGTGATGCACAAGGCGGGCGTGGTCACGATGCGCAAGCGTGGGCTACAGGTGTTCTACGCGTTGCGGACGCCGTGCGTGAGGAGTTTTTTGAGTTGCGCGACAAAGACGTTGGAACTCGACATCAAGGAGCGTGCGAAGCTGATGGCCAGCTGAGCCGGGCACGAGCAGGCCGATGAGCACGCGTTGTTGTCAATCAGCCGAGCAAGCCCCCACGGGCTCCGGGGCGCCCCAGGGTCCAGATCATTCCGGGGGGGTTGGGGCTTGCCGCGGGAAGGCGGGCGACGCGGCGTCGTACCGCGTGGCGCATGCCGGGGCGCCTGCCGCCCCACCATCGGCGTGGCGTAAGGAATGGAAAGCGCTGGCGATCGGGCTGGCGGTGTTCGGGGGGCTTTGGTTTTTGCCGACGGGCGAGGCGTGGTTCGAGCGATCGCTGGGCGCGGCGCTGGGGTTGGTCAAGTGGTACGCGCGCGAGCACGTGGTGCTGTGCCTGGTGCCGGCTTTTTTTATCGCGGGCGCGATCACGGCGTTCACGAGCCGAACTGCGGTGATGCGCACGATGGGGCCGAACGCACCGAAGGCGCTGGCGTACGCGGCGGCGTCGGTGAGCGGTGCGCTGCTGGCGGTGTGTTCGTGCACGGTGTTGCCGTTGTTCGCGAGCATCCGGCGGATGGGCGCGGGGCTCGGGCCGGCGTGCGCGTTTTTGTACAGCGGGCCGGCGGTCAACGTGCTGGCGGTGGTGCTGACGGCGAGCGTGCTCGGGCCGGGGCTGGGCGTGGCGCGCGGCGTCGGGGCGGTGGCGTTCAGCGTGGTGATCGGCGTGGCGATGCACGTGATCTACCGCAAGCGCGAAACGGTGATCACCACGGAACAAAACGAAACGCTCGCCGATGTGCCGACGCGCTCGGGCGGGCGGCACCTGTGGCTGCTGGGCGCGATGGTGGGCGTGTTGGTGTTTGCCAACTGGGGTGAGCCCGCCAGTGGGTCGGGGCTGTGGCAATACGTGTGGTCGGCGAAGTGGCTGATCACCGGCGTGTGCGCGGCGCTGTTGGGCATGGTGCTCGTCAAAGGGTACGGGGTCGGTTGGTGGAAGCTGGCGCTGGTCGGCGCGGCGACCGCGGTCGCGGGCTTCGCGGGCGGCGCAACGGCGGCGTTCGGCGCAGCGACGGTCGGGCTGGTGGCGGCGCTGAGCTTCGGTCAACGGCGTGACGAAACAAACGAGTGGGTGAACCAGTCGTGGGGCTTCGCCAAGCAGATCACCCCGCTGCTGCTGGCCGGCGTGCTGGTGTCGGGGTTTCTGCTGGGCCGGCCGGGCGAGGCGGGCCTGGTTCCGAGCGAATGGGTCGCGGGGCTGGTCGGGGGCAACTCGCTGTGGGCAAACCTGTGCGCGGCGATGATCGGCTCGCTGATGTACTTCGCGACGCTGACGGAGGTGCCGATCGTGCAGGGGTTGGTGGGCAACGGCATGGGCGAGGGCCCGGCGTTGGCGCTGCTGCTGGCGGGGCCGGCGGTGTCGCTGCCGAACCTGTTGGTGATCCGCTCGGTGTTGGGCACGGGCCGGACGGCGGTGTTCGCGCTGCTGGTCGTTGCGCTGAGCACGCTGGGCGGCTGGGTGTACGGGATGTGCGTCTGACGGATTGACAGACCGCGCCGTGCACGTGAGCATGCGGGCCATGGCATCATCAGACAAAAACCTGCGGGGCGGCCTGACGTTCGAGCGGTTCGGCCGGGCGTACCATTTGCGCGTGCGCAGCGCGGCGGACCTGTCGCGTGTGTGTGAACTCGACGAGGCGCACTGGGTGGCGATCAGCGCGCCGATCAACACGCTGCACATGGACCGGGGTTTTTTGGAGATCATCGACACCGACAAAGACGGGCGCATTCGGCCGGATGAGCTGCGCCACGCGATCGCGTGGACGCTCGACGTGTTGCAAGACCACGCCGGGCTGGAGGCGGGCAGCAGCCGGCTGGTGCTGGGTGCGATCAACACCGACCACGCCGACGGTAAGCGGGCGCGGGAAGCGGCGCGGAAGATGCTCGACCGGCTGGGCGGCGGAGCTGAGGCGATCACGCTGGAGCAGGTGCGGTCGATCAAGGGGCTCGAGGCCGACCGGTCGGTGAGCGAGACGGGCGTGGTGCTGGCCGACGCGGCGGAAGACGAGGCGACGGCGCGGTTCATCACCGACATCGTCAAGACGTTGGGCGGCAGCGGTCACCCGTCGGGCAAGGCGGGCGTCAGCGGTGACGACCTGACGCGCTTTATGGAGTTGGCGCGAGGGCTGCTCGACTGGCACGAGCGCGGCAAAGCGCCGGAGGTGCGGCCGCACGACGATAAGCCGGAAGCGTTCGACAATTACGTGAACTTGCGCGACAAGCTGGACCTGTTTTTCGCGCAGTGCAAAGCGTTGCAGATGGACCGGTCGCTGTCAACGCGGTTCAGCCAAAACGCGGCGGGGCGCGACCTGAGCGACCCGTCGGCGATCGAGCGGATGATGCGCGAAGCGCCGATCGCCGCGCCCAACGCGGAGGGGGTGCTCGAACTGAGCGGGCCGATCAACCCGGCCTACCGCGATGACGTGAAGTGCTTTGCCGAGTGGGCGCTCGACGAACCAAAAGACAAGCTGGACGAAGCGCGTTGGCGCGCGATCAAACAGGCCTTCGCGGCGCGCGAGGCGTGGCTGGCGGAGAAGGCCGGCGGCGCGCTCGAAGCGCTGGGGTTGGACGCGCTACGCGACTACCTCGAAGGCGATTACGAACGGCGAGTGCGGGCGCTGATCGACCGGAGCGGGGAGACGGCTTTCGTGATGGACAACGTGCGCACGGTCGAGACGCTGGTGTTGTATCAGGCGAACCTGATGCAACTCATCAACAACTACGTCAGCTTCCCGTCGTTGTACAAGCGCGGCGAGCGGGCGCTGTTCGACTACGGCGACCTGATCATGGACGGCCGGCGGTTCAACCTGGCGGTGCGGGTGTACGACCGCCAGGCCCACGCGCGGATCGCGGAGACGAGCCGGATGGCGGTGTTGTACCTGGAGGTCACGGGGCGCGGGGTGGGGCCTTACGAGGTGGCGGTGGCGGTGACGAGCGGGGGCAGGGGGAACCTGTGCGTGGGTAAGCGTGGGGTGTTTCACGACGTGGAGGGCCGGGAGTTGGACGCGCGGGTGGTGGCGATCATCGACAACCCGATCTCGCTGCGCGAGGCGGTGGCGGCGCCGTTCAAGCGGTTGGGCGGCGCGGTCATGGGGAAGATCGAATCGATCGGCGCATCGGCGGAGAAGAAGCTGGACAAGGCGGGCGCGGAGGCGGTGAGCGAGGTGCGGACGGCGCCGGACGAGAAGGGCGCTAAGCCGCAAGCGGCTTCCGGGCAGCTGGGGGGCGTGCTGGCGGGCGGGGGGATCGCGGTGGCGGCGCTGGGCTCGTCGCTGGCGTTCATCACCAAGACGCTGGCGGGGCTGAACGGCTGGCAAATCGCCGCGGGCCTCGGCGGCGCGATCGCGGCGGTGCTGTTGCCGACGCTGGTCATCGCCTTCGTCAAGCTGCGCAGCCGGGACCTCAGCGCCATGCTCGAGGGCTCGGGTTGGGCGATCAACGCCCGCATGCGGTTAAACCGCCCACAGAGCCGGTACTTCACCGAACGGCCGGGCTACCCGGTGGGTGCGCGGGGCATCCGCCGGAACTACGCGATCTGGCTGATCGCGGTCGTGATCGTCGCGGCCGTGGCGTGGGTGGGCTGGGATTTGTGGCAAAAAGCCCAAGCCGACAACGCCCCACCACCACCGGGCGACAAGCAGCCGGCCGATTCACCGGAAACCATGAAAAAATAAGGGCCTACGACGGACGACGAATAACTCGGGCCGGGCGGTTTCGGGCTATACTACGTGGTCTATGCTTACCCGACGCCTGATTCCTTGCCTCGATGTCAAAGCCGGTCGCGTGGTCAAGGGCGTGAACTTCGTCGGCCTGCGCGACGCCGGCGACCCCGTGGAAATCGCCCGCCAGTACGACGAGCAGGGCGCCGACGAGCTGGTGTTCCTCGACATCACCGCCAGCCACGAAGACCGCGACATCGTTTACGACATCGTGCGGCAGGTGGCCGAGCAGTGCTTCATGCCCTTCACGGTCGGCGGCGGCATCCGCACGATCGACGACGTGACCAAGCTGGTGCAGGCCGGGGCGGAAAAGGTTTCGATCAACACCGCGGCGGTGGTCGACCCGCCGATCGTCAGCGCCACGGCCAAGCGTTTCGGGCGCTGCGCGACGGTGGTGAACATCGACCCCAAGCGCGTCGACGCCGACGATTTCGTCAAGCGCACGGGCCAAGCGCCCGAGCGGCTCAGCGAAGACGGGCGCGTGTTCGAGGTGCACACGCACGGCGGGCGGACGCCGACGGGGCTGGAAGCGGTCGCGTGGGCGAAGCACGTCGTCGAGCTTGGCGCCGGCGAGATCGTGCTGACCAGCATGGACGCCGACGGCACGAAGGACGGCTACGACGTGGAGCTGACGCGCGCGGTGGTCGAGGCGGTGGACGTGCCGGTGGTGGCCAGCGGGGGCTGCGGGTCGCCGGGGCACATGTTTGACGTGTTAAAACCGATGGACCAGGGCGGCGCCGACGCGTCGGCCGCGCTGGCCGCGAGCATCTTTCACTACGGCGAATACACCGTCGCGCAGGCCAAGGCCTACCTGGCCGAGCGCGGCATCCCGGTCAGAACGACGGAGGAAGTGACGGCATGAGCTCACACACCCACCCCCACATCGAAGATCAACCGATCAGCGTTGATCTGGAAGCGGACAAGGCGCACCTCGACCGGCTGGAGGGTTGCCGGCTGCGCGTGTTCTTCCAGCAGTGCATCAAGTACAAGGCGTCGGACCTGATCCTCAAGGCCGGCGCGAAGATCCGCCTGCGCCTGCGCAACGAGCTCAAGCCGCTGGACGCCGAGCCGTTCAGCCCCGAGGAGCTGGAGGACGACATCGAGCACATGCTCACCGAGCCCCAGCTCCAGCACTTCGTGAAGCACGGTTCGGTCGACATCGCCTACCAGTTCGACGAGGACAACCGCTTCCGCGTGAACATCTTCCGCGCCAAGGGCAACACCGCGCTGGCCGCGCGCCGCGTCAGCAGCGAGATCCTCAGCTACGAGCAGCTGAACCTGCCGCCGATCATGGCGGAGATCGCCGACGCGCGGCAGGGCCTGGTCCTGCTGTGCGGCGTGACCGGCTCGGGCAAGAGCACGACCATCGCGTCGATGCTCCAGCAGCTCAACGAGGCGCGCCAGGCGCACATCCTCACGCTCGAAGACCCGATCGAATACATCTTCAAGGACGCGCGTTGCATCGTGAACCAGCGCGAGATCGGCGTGGACCTGCCGAACTTCGCCGAGGGCCTCAAGGCGCTGGTGCGTGAGAACCCGGACATCGTGCTGATCGGCGAGCTGCGCGACCGCGAGACCTTCGAGGCCGCGGTGCAGGCGGCGGAGACCGGCCACCTGGTGTTCGGCACGATCCACGCGTCGGGCGCCGCACAGGCGTTCGGCCGCATCTACAACCTCTTCGCCCCCGAGGAGCGCGACCTGATCCGCGACATGTTCTCCACGACCATGCGGGCGATCGTGTACCAGAAGCTGCTGCCGACGCTGCGGGAGGACGTGCCGCGCGTGCCGGCGCTGGAGATCCTGCTGAACAACCCCGTGGTCACCAAATACATCCAGGACGGCCGGGAGGTCGAGCTGAACGACGTGATCCGCGATTCCCACCAGGAAGGCATGCTCGACTTTACCTCGAGTCTTGTTCAACTCACACAGAAAGAGTACATTCACCCGAAGGTGGGAGAGGCGAACGCCCACAACCCGGACGAGTTCAAGATGCGTCTGAAGGGCATCGGCTAACCCCCCCGCAAGCCTGGCCAACGCCACGCAAACCATACCTCATGAGGCGATCGCGCACATGACCTCCACGCTTGCCACCGAATCCGTCATCCTGATGAGCATCGCCAAGCCGGTCTTCTTCGTCGCGGTGATGATCGGCTGGGCCAAGTGGGTGACGGTCCTGGACAAGGACGCGGCCTACTTCTTCCTGCCCCGCCGCATGCTCAACGCCGCCAACCTCATCGCCGGGGCGCTCGGCTTCGTGCTCTGGCTGCTGATCCCCTTCTTCGCGCTGGGGTTGTTGGTGTTCCTGACGCTGGCCGGCGGCGCGGGCTACGCCTACATGTCGATCCGCAACCCGAAGGTGCCCGAGAAGGAGCGCTGGTCGCTGTCGGCCGAGACCTTCGCCAAGCTCTTCAAGCCCCGCGAGTCCAAGCAGAGCAAGGAAACCCAGCTCAAGTTCATCCAGATGGCCTCGCAGTCCAGCGCCCACTTCAAGGCCGTGCCCGACGAGGAAGACCCGCACTTCGAGCCGCACCTCAAGCTCGACGAGCTGCTGAGCAACGCGTTGATGCGTCGGGCCCACCGCCTGGACATCGGTGTCGGCGCCACCGAGTCGGCGGTGCAGATGAGCATCGACGGGGCCGGCTACCGCGTCGATGCGATGAGCATGGAAGAGGGCAAGCGCATGGTCGACTACCTCAAGCTCGAGTGCGGGCTGGACGTGGACGACTTGCGCCGCAAGCAGCTGGGCCACATCAAGGCCGAGGTCGGCGACTACGGCGTGCACACGCTGCAAGTGCTGACCGCCGGGTCGACGCGCGGCATCACCTGCACCATCGAGATCGACTACGAAAAGCAACGCAACATCGCCTTCGACCAGCTGGGCTTGCTCGACAGCCAGGTCGACCAGCTCAAGCCGCTGCTGGCCGAGGCCGAAGGCCTGGTGATCGTCGCCTCGCCCTCCCGCCAGGGCCGCACCACCACGCTCTACAGCCTGCTCGGTGAGCACGACCCGTACCTGATGGACATCCACGCCGTCGAAGACCCCATCGAGGTCGACCTCGAAGGCGTCACCCAGCACGAGCCAGACGAGGAAGGCATGGCCCGCGCGGTCCGCTCGGTTCTGCTCAAGGACCCCGCCGTGCTCATGATCGCTCAGGTCCCCGACGGCGACACGGCGCAGGAAGTGATCAAGGGCACCAAGGAAGGCAAGCGGGTCTACATCGGGCTCAAGGCCGACGACACCTTCTCCGCCCTCAAGCTCTGGGCGGGCGCGATCAAGGACCTCAACACCGTCGCCGACACGCTCCACGCCGTGATCAGCCAGCGCCTGATCCGCAAGCTCTGCCCGATCTGCCGCCAGAGCTACCAGCCCGACCCAGCGGCGCTGAAGAAGATGAACCTGCCGGCCGACAAGATCAGCCAGCTGTACAAGGCGTCGGGCAAGATCATCACCGACAAGCGCGAGCAGCCCTGCGAGACCTGCCAGGGCACCGGCTACCTCGGCCGCACCGCCGCGTTCGAGATCATGGTGCTCGACGACGAGGCCCGCCAGTTCATCCGCGCCGGCGACACCAACGGCCTGCGCAACTCGCTACGCAAGAACCGCATGCTCATGCTCCAGGAAGCCGCGATGGCCAAGGTCGTCAACGGCGAGGTCGCGATCTCCGAGGTCATGCGCGCGATGGGTGGGGAGGGGAAGAACCAATGACCAATGACCAAACCCCAACTTCTGTGAGTGAGGTGCGGGCATGATCGCGAACATCATCGTCATCGCGTTGATCGTCGGCCTGGCGTTTTGGTGGAGCACGCAGGGGCTGTTCAGCTCGCTGCTGCACATGGTCAGCACGATCCTCGCCGGCGCCCTAGCCTTCGCGCTGTGGGAGCCGATCGTGTTCGGGTTGCTGCTCGAACGCCAGCCCCAGCTGGCCTGGGGCGTGGGGCTGCTGGCGCCGTTCATCGTCGCCCTGCTGGTCATCCGCATCCTCGCCGACAAGATCGTCCCCGGCAACCTGGACTTCCACAACCTCGTCAACTCCATCGGTGGCGGCGCGTTCGGCGCCGTCAGCGGCGTGATCACCGCGGGCCTGGTCATCATCGGCCTGCAGATGATCGGCAACCTCGACCTCAAGTACCACCCCTACGAGGTCAGCGAGACCGGCGAGGTCAAGCGGGTCGCCAAGCTGTGGGTCCCCGTCGACCAGATCACCGCCACGCTCTACACCACGCTGTCCGGCGGCTCGCTCAAGCCGTTCTCCGGCAAAACCCTCGACGCCTACCACCACGACCTGGCCAAGGAAGCGGCGACGTTCAACACCCACACCCGCACCGGCGCCCGCAGCACCCTCCGCCCGAGCAAGGTCAAGGTCGACCGCGCGTTCGTGGTCAAGACCGCCGACCTCAAGGGCCTGAAGAAAGGCGACCGGCCCGCCCAGCCCCGCGTCCACGTCATCGGCCTCAAGTTCCCCGAAGCCAACGCCACCACCGACAAGGACGGCCAGTTCACCGCGTCCAAGGCACAGGTCGCGCTGGTCGTCGAGTCCGAAGACGGCGAACGACAAACCGTCCACCCCTACGGCTGGACCTGGCGCAAGCGCACCAACACGTTCGGTCGGCTCAACAGCAACACCGAGTTCATCCGCGCCAAGAGCAACACCAGCGATTTCAAGATCGACCTGCTGTTCGCCCTGCCCGAGCGGGCCGAGCCGCTGTACCTGCGGCTGAAACAGACCCGCCTCGCCCTGCCGGAGCAGGACACGGTCAAGGCCGACGACGCCAAGCGCTGGATCAACGCCACGAGCTGGAAGGCCGGCGACAAGCCGACCGTCGTGGATGTCGACGACAACAACGGCGACATGGAGCTGCCGTCCGGCGGCCCCGGTTCCGAGCTCCACGGCATCCGGGCCCAGGTCTCCGACATCCTGCCCGGCGGGATCTACAGCAAGAACCGGCTGAACACGCAGTGCTCGAACGTCAGCTTGATGAAGATGGACGACCGCAACGCCCTCGCCTCGGCGACCGGCTCGATCTCCGCCGAGTCGACCCGCATCGGCAAGACCCTGGCCGTCAAGCACATCTACCACCCCGAGGGCACGAAGATCGTCCTCGTGACGATGGACAAAGCCCAGGCCGGCAGAACCCTCGGCAAGATCCTCCAGTCCGCCGCCGCCCTGCACACGCCCCTGCTGTACGACAACGAGGGCGACAAATACCAGGCGATCGGCTACATGATCTACGGCAGCAAGCAGCTGTACCTGGATTTCGACCAGTCGCGCAACTTGCGCAGCGTGAAGAACATCAAGCTGGACCGCATGAACGAGAAAGACCGGCTCATGCTGGTGTTCCGCGTGCCCAGCGGCATCACGATCAAGCAGTTCAACATCGCCCGCCAGACGCAGCAACTGAACCTGCGGGTGCCGTAGGGCGTGGTCGTATCGCAAATCGCCAAACGAAAACCGGCCCGCGTGTGTGGGCCGGTTTTTTTGTTGAGTTAACCCGCGCGGACCACCGCGGCTCGCGTCGCTCGCCGCGGTGCTTGGGGGTTGGGCGGTCAGCCGCCGAGCAGGCGTTCGACGAAGTGGATGTCGGTGTCGTTGTTGACCACGGCCGAGTGGTTGAGCAGCCGGCGGTGCAAGCCGATCGTCGTGGCGATGGGCCCCACGCGGAACTCCGACAGCGCCCGCTGCATGCGCCAGCGCGCCTTCTCGCGGTCCTCGGCGTGCACGATCAGCTTGGCGATCATCGAGTCGTAATTCGGCGGGATGCGGTAGCCGGCGTAGGCGTGGGTGTCCATCCGCACACCCAACCCACCGGGCGGCGAGAACACCTCGAGCAGGCCCGGTTGCGGCGTGAAGTTGCGGTCGGGGTCCTCGGCGTTGATCCGGCACTCGATCGCGTGGCCGGTGAGCTCGATGTCGTCCTGCGCAAACGGCAGCGGCTCGCCGGCCGAGACCTCGATCATGGTCTTGAGGATGTCCACGCCGGTGATCATCTCGGTGACCGGGTGCTCGACCTGCACGCGGGTGTTGACCTCGAGCAGGTAGAACGAATCGGTCTGCGGGTCGAGCAGGAACTCGACCGTGGCTGCGCCGTGGTACTTGGCGGCCTGGATCAGGCGAGCCGCGGCCTCGCAGAGCTGATCGCGTTCTTCCTGATCGATCACCGGGCAGGGCGCTTCCTCGATGAGCTTTTGGTGGCGGCGCTGCATCGTGCAGTCGCGCTCGTAGAGGTGGACGGCGTTGCCGTGCTTGTCGCCGATGACCTGCACCTCGACGTGGCGGGCGTGCTCGAGGAACTTCTCGATGTAGACCGAGCCGTCGCCGAACGCGGCCTCGGCCTCGGTCATGGCGCTGCGCAAGCCCGAGCGCAGGGCGATGTCGTTGTGGGCCACGCGCATCCCGCGCCCCCCGCCGCCGGCCGACGCCTTGACGATCACCGGGTAGCCGATCTCCTCGGCGATCTCGACGGCCTTCTCCTCCTTGGTGATCTTGCCCTTGGAGCCGGGGAAGACCGGCACCTTCATCTTGATCGCCAGCTGCTTGCAGGCGACCTTGTCGCCGAGCAGCTGCATCGCCTCGACCGACGGGCCGATGAACTCGATCTTGCACGAGCGGCAGACCTCGTTGAAGTGCGCGTTCTCGGCGAGGAACCCGTAGCCCGGGTGGATCGCGTCGACGTTGGCGACCTCCGCGGCGGCGATGATCGCGGCGATGTTCAGGTAGCTCTGCGCCGCCGGGCCCGGGCCGATGCACACCTTCTCGTCGGCGAAGTCGAGGTAGGCGGCGCCCTTGTCGGCCTCGGAATAGACGGCGACGGTCTCGACGCCCATCTCCTTGGCCGCACGGATGATCCGCAGGGCGATCTCGCCACGGTTTGCTATGAGGATGCGTGAAAACATGGTCTTGAGTCTTGAGTCCTGAGTCTTGAGTCCTGAGATACGGGTGAGTCACCTGAGCGGGGGCTCAAGACTCAAGCCTCACCCCTCAAGCCTCATTATGGTTTTAGCAGGTACAACGGCTGGCCGAACTCGACGGCCTGGCCGTCTTCCACGAGCACCTTGGCGACGGTGCCGGACTTCTCGGCTTTGATCTCGTTGAAAACCTTCATCGCCTCGATGATGCACACGACGCTGTTGGCGTCGACCGACGCGCCGACCTTGGTGAACGGCTCGGCGTCGGGGCTCGCGGAGGAGTAGAAGGTGCCGACCATGGGGCTGGTGATCTCGATCAGCCCGTCGTCGGCCGGGGCCGGGGCGGGTTCGGCGGCGGCGGGCGCTGTGGGAGCCGCAGCAGCCGGGGCCGGAGGAGCCGCGGCCACGGGGGCAGCGGCGAGGGGAACCGCGATCGGCTCGCTCGTGGGACGTTTGAGCGTGATCTGCTCGTCCTTGTCGCGCAGGTCCAGCTCGCTTAAGTCGTTTTCTTTCATGAGCTTCACGAGCTCACGCAGCTTTCGCATTTCGATCATGGGCCTACCTTCGAAATCGGGTGCAAAGGCCTGATGGCAAGAAGGCCAAGCAACCTGGTCCCTCGAGCGGCGTCCGGTGCCGCGGGGGCCGATGGCTTGGCCCAGTCAACGGTCTAAATGATCGCCGATTCACGGCCCAATGGCAAGGCGGTCAGCTTCCGATGGCCTTTTTCGGTCACGAGGATGTCGTCTTCCAGCCGCACGCCGCCCAGGCCCGGCAGGTAGATGCCCGGCTCGACGGTGACCACCTGCCCGGTCTCCAGCTCGCCGGTGGACTGGGCGGCGAGGCGTGGGTTCTCGTGGATGTCCAGCCCCAGGCCGTGGCCGAGGCCGTGGCCGAAGCGATCGCCGTAGCCGGCCTCGGCAATGATCTTGCGAGCCACGGCGTCGACGTCCGCCAGCTTCACGCCGGGCTTGATCGCGGCGATGGCGGCCCGCTGGGCCTCGAGGACGATGTCGTAGATCTCCGCCATCTTCGGGGGGAACTCGCCCATGCACAGGGTGCGGGTCACGTCGCCGCGGTAGCCGCCGGTCACCGCGCCGAAGTCGATGAGGACGACCTTGCCGGCGTTGATGCGGGTGCGGCCGGGCGTGTGGTGACAGATCGACGCGTTGGCCGCGACGGCGATGATGGTCGGGAACGCCGGCCCGTCGGCGCCGATCCAACGCATGTTGTATTCCAGCAACGCCGCGATCTCACGCTCGGACATCTGCGGGCGGATCTGGTCGACGGTCTGCACGAACGCCTGCTCCATCACCCCGATCGCCCGGCGGATCAGGCGCAGCTCCACGTCGTCCTTGATCATGCGCTGCGCGTCGAGCCAGCCGGTGGTCGCCTTGAGCTTCGAGGCGCCGGTGACCTTGGCGACCGCCTTGTGCGTCGCGAAGGCGGTGTGCTCTGACTGGAAACCGACGGCGTCGAGCTTGAGGTCGGCGATCACCTTGCCCGCCGCCTCGGTGACCGCGCCCTTGCGGATCACCTTCTTCACGTGCGGGCAGGCCTGGTCGACGTGTTCGTCGAAACGGAAGTCCGTGATCGCCCACACCGCGCGGCTGGTCACGAGCACCATGCTGTCTTCCAGCTCGGCGTCGGTGAGGTAGCGCTGGTCGGTGTCGTAGGTGACGAGGTAGCCGTCGAGCCCCTCGTCGCTCATGCGCTTGCGCAGCTTCTTGACGCGTGCGGCCAGGTGAGCGGGGACGGAAGATCTGGATGCGGCGGCGGACGTTGGCGGCTTTTTCTTACCCATGGGCGAGGATTATAGCAGCAACCGCCGGCGGATTAAGCCGTCGATGCTCCCGGGGATGGGAAAGCGTTTTAAAAGTGGGTGCCTTGTGATTGGCCCGGCTTGCGCAGGCCGACGGGCTGGCCGAAAACCTCGGTGAGGATGATGGCGCGTTGCAGGGAGATGTTGCTGGAATCGGCGAGGCGGCGGATCCACTGGTCGTGCTGGGTGTGGCGCTTTTTCTTGGCGGGCGCACGGACATCGGCCACGTGGCGCTGCACGGCGCCGGTGTCGTGGCCGGGCATGGCGGAGCGCGGCGACATGCGGTCGGCGCGCTGGGCGTCGCGTTGGGCATCGCGTTGGGCCAGTTCCGCGGCGAGCCGCTGCTGACGCTCGGCTTCGCGGCGTAGCTCGGCCTCGGCTTCGCGCTGCTCGATGGTCTGCCGCTGCCGGGCGAGTTCGGCGGCCTGGCGTTGGCGCTGGGCGGCCTGCTCGCGCTGCTGGCGGAGGCGCTCGAGTTGCTCGCGCCGTTGGGTCATGTGCCGGTCGTGATCGGGCTGCGGCGCCGCGGGCGCGGGCGTGGGCGCTTGCGTTTGCGTGGGCGAACCGCCGGCCCCCTCGCGGCGACGACGCGCCAGTTCCTGCAACTGCTTGCGCCGGCGCTCGGCCAGGTCCTGCACACGCTGCGAGGCTTCTTTCTGCTCGGGCGACGAGGGGCGGGCCTGTTTCGACGCGCCCGACACCGCTTCCTTGATCGCCTTGATGATCGTGCCGAGGATCACCACCACGACCACGAAGATCGGCACGATGTTCTCGAGGATGCGGTCGAAGCCGTCGGCCAGGATGTGCGTGAGGTGATCTGTCATCGGCGTCATTCTACCGCGTGTCGTGTGCGTGAGGCAATCGTACATCGAAGCGGGGTCGCGGATCTGCCTCGTCCGGGTCGGCCGGTTGCATTTGCACCAACGACACGCCGTACACGCCTTCGAGCACGTCACGCCGCAACACCTCGGCCCAGTCGCCCGCCGCCGCCAACGCGCCGTCGCGCATCAGCCAGACCCGGTCGGCGTAACGCGCCGCGAGGTTCAGGTCGTGCACCACCACCACCACCGCCAGCCCACGCCCGGCCAGGCCGCGCAGCACCGCCATCACCCGGTGGATGTGCGCCAGGTCCATCGCGCTGGTCGGCTCGTCGAGCAGCACCACCCGCCCCGCCGCCGACACCTGCGCCAGCGCCCGCGCCAGCAGCACGCGCTGCTGTTGGCCCACGCTCAACTCGGCGAACGGCCGGCGGCGCACGTGGCCCAGGTCACACGTATCGATCGCTTCGTCGACCGCCCGCGCGTCGTCGCCGAGCGCGTAACGCCCCATGGCCACCACCTGCTCGACGCTGAACGCGAAGCTCACCACCGAGCGCTGCGGCACGTACGCCAGCGCGGCGGCGCGTTTTTTCGAGGCGATCGTGTGCACGGGTGTGTCGTCGAGCAGCACGCGCCCGCGTTGCGGCCTCAGCTGGCCGAGCATGGCGCGCAGCAGCGTGGTTTTGCCCGCGGCGTTGGGGCCGATGATCGCCGTGACCTTGCCGGGCGCCACGTCGGCGCTGAGGTCGCGCACGACCGGTTCGCCGCCGTGGTAGGCGAAGGTCACGCCATCGAGCCGCATGACGGGTGGCGCGGCGTTCATGTCGCCCTTCCGATCTGCGGCCGAAGCAGCACCAAAAACACCGGCCCGCCGATCACCGCCGTCAGCACGCCCAGCGGCATCAACCCCTGGCCGACGTCGATCGCCTTGACGGTCGCGTCGGCGGCGACGACCAGCGCCGAGCCGGCCAGCGCCGAGCCGAGCACGACCCAGCGGTTGGCCGGGCCGACCAGCAGCCGCACGAGGTGTGGGCAGATCAGGCCGACGAACCCGATGGGCCCAGCGAGCACGACCGTGCTGCTGATGCACACCGCCGCCAGTACAAACAGGCCCAAGCGCAGGCGCGGCAGGTTCACGCCCAGCGACTCGGCCTCGGCGTCGGTGAGCGTGGCGATGTCCATCGCCCGGCCCAGGCAGGCCGCGACCGCCGTGCACAAGGCGACCACCACCAACACGACGCCGATCATCGGGCGGGGCACGTCGTCGAACAGGTAACCCATCATCCACACGGCGATGTTCGCCTGGTCGGCTGGCTGAACGAGGTAGGTCATCGCCATGATCGCCGCGCCGTTGATGGCGTTAACGATGACGCCAACCAGCAGCAAACCGATCGGGTCGACCCAGCCCGACTTCTGGCTGAGCACGTACACGACGGCGAGCGTGCCGAGCGCGCCGCTCAGCGCCATGAGGTGCACGCCGCCGGCTTTTGCGCCCACCGCGGCGCCGAGCACGCTCGCGCCGACGAGCCACTTGCCGACCACCACGCCGAGCGTCGCGCCGCTGCTGACGCCGATGAGGTACGGCGACGCCAGCGGGTTGCGCAGCAGCGCCTGCAACACCGCCCCGCTCACCGCCAGGCCCGCGCCGACCGCCAGGCCGTTCAACAGCCGGTCGAGGCGCAGCTGGAGCACTTCGGCGTCGGGCCAGCCGAACGACTCGCCCACCACCAGCCGCAACACGGCCGCCGCGCCGAGCAGCACGACGAGCAAGCCGGTCATCGCGACCGCCCGCCTGGTGCTGTGCGTGTGTGAGTTGGGTTCAGCCATCGCCCGCCATGATAGCGTCGAGCTCGGCGGCGGCTTGGGGGTGCAGCAGCTTCGCGAGTTTCGCCGCGACACGGGGCATGGTCGTGCTGGGCATCTGCGCCATCGGGTCGACCAGCCGCACCAACCGCCCGTCGCGGATCGCCGGCACGTTCAAGCCCGCCAGCGCCGCCGGCACCGCGGTGTTCGCCGGGTCGCCCTTCAATTCGAGCAGCACGATGACCTGGGGCTTCATCACCAGCACCGCCTCGCGGTCGAGCACGGGGTAGCGCTGCGTGCCTTTAGGCAACGCGTTCCGCCCGCCGGCGATGGTCAGCAGTTCGTCGACGAACGTGCCGGGCCCCGCGGCGCCGAGGGGTGCGGTCTGTGTCAACACGAGCACGCGTGGGGCGGGGTAACCGGCCGTGACGCCACGGATCGCATCAAGTTGGCCGATCAATCGATCGCGCAAGGCCTTGGCCGCGTCGCGCCGCCCGACCGCGGCGCCGATGCCGCTGGCCCGCGGGTTCCATATCACCTCGGCGACGTCGGCGACGGTTTCGATCTGGTACGTGTGTAGCGCCCAGCCATGTTCATCGGCCTTGTGGCGCAACTTGCGCGGCACGCTGTCGGCCGCCACCTGCAACAACACGACCGTGGGGTCCGCGACAAGCAGTTTCTCGTAATTGATCTCTTTGTTGTCGCCCATGACCGGGTAGCGGTCGGCCAACGGGTCGAACCGGTGCACGCCCACGACCCGATCGCCCAACCCCAAATCAACCACCACGCGCGTGATCGCCGGGCTCATCGACACGATGCGCAGCTCGCTCGGATCGCTCGGCGGCGGGGTCGGCTGATCACCCTCACACGCAGTCAACAGCCCAAGCCACACCGCGGCGCAAACCACCCACAAATTGTGCAGCGTACGGTTCACAGCGCCGGCGGCGTCGTTTCGTCGGCGAACCCGTCGGCCGTCACCGCGATCGCCTCACGCAACGACTCCGCTTTCGACTTGTCCAACTCACCCGCGCTCCAGCGGTAACCCAAACCGTCGCCGGCGCGGCGTGGGATGACGTGAAAATGAACGTGCGGCACGACCTGCCCCGCACATTCGCCGTTGTTCTGCAAAACGTTCCACCCCGCGCAGCCGGTCACCTTCGCCACCGATCGGCCCACCCGCTTGACCACCAGCCCGATCTCCGCGGCGATCGGCGCGGGCACCTGGTCCAAAGTGGTCCAGTGGCCCTTGGGGATGACCAGCGTGTGCCCCTCGCTCAGCGGCCCGACGTCAAGGAACGCCAGCGTGTTGGCGCACTCGTAGACCTTGTACGCCGGGATGTCACCCGCCACGATCTTGCAGAAAATACAGTCCGGGTTCGAGGGGTAAACGTTGCTCATGGCGGCGTCTCCAATGGGCAGGTCAGCATAGCACAGCGGGGGCCCGGCAGAAAAACCTTGACGCCCGGCCGCCCCACCGGTTAGGCTGTGCGCCATCACAGGAGTTCGCCGATGCGCATGTTCATCACCATCAGCCCGTACGGGGACGCCCCCCAGGGGAGGTGTGCGCGCACTCCGTGATCGCTTGAAACCATACCCAAGCATCCGGCCGCGGCCCGCCCCCTAAGCACCGCGGCCGTTGTTGTATTGTGATCGAATCGAAAACCACCACACACGAGTCACACCATGTCACAAGAAAACGGACACGCCCTGCAACTCGACGGCGTGACCAAAACGTTCCGCCCGAAACGCAAGTGGTTCGGCAAGTCAAAGAACGGCAAGCGCGAACCGATCGTCGCGCTCGACGCGGTCGACCTGCACATCACGCCCGGTGAGATACTCGGCGTGCTCGGGCCCAACGGCTCGGGCAAGAGCACGCTCATCCGCGTGATCTCCACGCTCATGCTCCCCGACCGCGGCGAGATCCGCGTGTTCGGCCACGATGCGCTGCGCGAACCCCTCGCGGTCAAACGCCTGATCAACCGCGTGTCGGTCGAGGCGGCGTTCTTCAAGCAGCTCTCGCCCATGGAGAACCTGATCTTCAGCGCTCGCCTGCACGGCCTGAGCGGGCGCGAGGGCAGGTCGCGCATCCACACGATCCTCGACCGCCTCAAGCTCGAGCGCGAGGCGTTCGGCCGGCCCATGGAAACGCTCAGCCGGGGCATGCAGCAGAAGGCCGCCGTCGCCCGCGCGCTGCTGACCGAGCCCAAGGTGCTGCTGCTCGACGAGCCGACCACGGGCCTCGACCCGCGCAGCAAGCGCGAGGTGCAACAGTTGGTGCGCGAGCTGCGCGACGAACTGGGCACGACCGTGCTGCTGACCACGCACGACATGACCGAGGCCGAGAAGCTGTGCGACCGCATCGCGATCATCGACCGCGGCAAGATCGTCGCCGAGGACACCGCCGAGGGCCTCAAGGCGATGGGCCGCACCGACGACCAACCCGACCCGACGCTCGAAGACGCGTTCCTCGCCATCACCGGCCACGGGCTCGACGACGAATCGGACGAAGACAAAACCAAACAGGACGCCGCGTAACCGGCGAAGAAGGAAACCAGACGCCATGACAACCCTGAACACCCCCGCCCTGCGCAGCGAAGTCCGTGCCGCGTACGGCTTCGTCGAACGGAACTTCAACATCGTCAAACGCTTCTGGGCGTGGGAGGTGGCGTGGCTGGCGTACTGCCTGGCCAACACGCTGGCGATCACGTTCATCGGCGCCGGTGCGCAGACGATCACCGGCGCCACGATCGACACCGAGCGGTTCGTTATCTTCCTGCTCACCGGCACGCTCGTGTGGCACTACCTGTCGATGATCTTCAACCTCATCGGCGAGATGATCCAGTGGGAACGCTGGTTCGGCACCATCGAGTACACGCTCATGGCGCCCATCCACCGCTTCACCCACCTCGTGGGCGCCTCGCTGTTCTCGCTGGTCTACGGCTTGGTCTTCACGAGCGTCATCCTGCTCGTCGTCACGCTGTTCTTCGACCTCGACCTGTCGAAGGCCAACCTGCTCGGTGGGCTGTGCGTCCTCGCCGCGGCGAGCGCGCCGTTGGTCGGCCTGGGCCTGTGCGCCGCCGTGCTGCCGTTGCTCAGCCCCGAGCGCGGCATCCAGATGGTCTTCGTTGCGCAGTCGCTGCTGCTGCTGGTCAGCGGCGTGTACTACCCCGTCGAGGTTTTGCCCGGCTGGCTGGAAGCGCTGTCGTACCTGTCGCCGGCCACGTACGCGATCGAGGGCATGCGCTCCGCGCTGCTCGAAGGCGCGGCGCTGGCCGAGCTGTGGCGGCCGATCGTGATCCTGATCGGCATGGGCGTGCTGATGCTGCCGATGGGCGTGCTGGTCTTCAGCGGCGCCGAACGCTGGGCCAAACGCACCGGCCGCCTGAAGCGCGAGGGCTGATCTATTTAGCCCCCGGCATGCCGGGGGCTAAATGTGATGCGGCGTGAACTTATGCACAAAGCCCACCCATGGCTATGGGTGGGCTTTGTGGTTGCGTTCGGTGAGAGGCGAAGGATTACCCTTCGGTCTTCTCTTCTTCTTCGGCCGGGGCCTCGTCGGTCGTGGCCTCTTCGGCGGGAGCCTCGTCGGTCACCGCTTCTTCTGCCGGGGGCTCTTCGGTGGCCACGGCGGCTTCTTCCGCGGCCGGTTCGTCCTTGCCACCCTTCAGGGCCTTGGCGGCGAACGCGGTGCGGGTGTCGGCGGCCTGGCGGCGGTGCGAGCTGGCGCGCGGCTTGGGGCGCTCCTCGTCCTCACCGACCAGTTGCAGCACGACCTGCTCGCCGCCGTCGCCGATGCGGTGGGTCGACAGGCGGATGATCCGCGTGTAACCGCCGGGGCGGTCGGCGTAGCGCGGGCCGATCTCGTCGAAGAGCTTCTGGATGAGGCTCTTGTCGTCGACCTCCTCCGACTGGCCGCCCTTGACCACGGTGATCAGCGGGCGGTCCTGCAGCTTGGCGATGGCCTGCCGGCGCGCGGCGAGGTCGCCCTTCTTGGCCAGGGTGATCAGCTTCTCCACGAAAGGCTGAACGGCCTTGGCCTTGGGCAGGGTCGTGGTGATCTGGCCGTGCTGGAACAGGCCCGCGGCGAGGTTGCGGAACAGCGCCGTGCGGTGGGCCGTGTTTCGGCCGAGCTTGTAACCGGATACTCGGTGTCTCATGGTGTTACCCTCCAACGCGGGTCAGCGCCACGTCGGTCGTTACTTTCATTCCGTCGCTTGATCGGTCTTGTTTTCGTCCAGGTCGGCGTCGGCCTGGATGTCGGCCTCGGGGGCGATCCCGAGCACGTCGTCGTCGTCGCCGAAATCGTCGTCGTCATCGTCGTCGTACAGGTCTTCGGAGGAGAACGAGTCGAGCCCTTCGCCGATGCCGATCTCCATGCCGCTGCCGGCCGGGGCGTTCATGCCCAGCGCCAGGCCCATGTCGGCGAGCTTGCGCTTGACCTCGCGGAGCGACGTCTTGCCGAACGCGCGGATCTTCAAAAGCTCGCTCTCGGGCAGCGAGACCAGCTCGCCGACCGTCTTGATCTCCGCCGACTCCAGGCAGTTGTTCGCACGCACCGACAGGTCGAGGTCGGCGATCCGCATGTCCAGCTTCCGCACCATCTCCTCGTCGACCGCGGTCGCGGCGGCGGCGGCTTCGCTGACCGTCTCGTCGCCGATCTCGAAGTACTGCACGAACGGGTTGAGGTGCTTGCGGAGGATCTTGGCCGCCTCGACGACCGCCATCTCCGGCGTCACCGCGCCGTTGGTCCACACCTCGGTGGTGAGCTTGTCGTAGTTCGTCTTCTGGCCCACGCGGGTGTCTTCGACCTTGTAACGCACACGCTGCACCGGCGAGAAGATCGCGTCGACGTGGATCACGCCCACCTCCTGCTCGGGCTCACGCTCCTGAAGCTCGCCGGCCGGCACGTAGCCCCGGCCCTTCTCGACCACGAACTCGACGTCGAAGTCGACCTCTTCGGTCAGCGTGCACAGCACCAGGTCCTTGTTGAGGATCGTGATCGACGTGTCGGCCTCGATCATGTCGGCGGTGACCTCGCCGGGCCCGGTGGCGCCGAGGGTCATCGTCTTCGGCTCGTCGCCCTCGAGCTGAACGACCAGGTTCTTCACGTTCAGCACGATGTCGGTGATGTCTTCCTGCACGCCCTTGAGCGAGGTGAACTCGTGCGGGGCGTTGTTGATCTTGATCTTCGTGACCGCCGCGCCCTCGATGGTCGACAGCAAAATCCGGCGCAGCGAGTTACCGACGGTGGTGCCCAGGCCGCGCTCGAACGGCTCGACGCTGAACTTGCCGTACGTGTCGGTGCTCGATTCCGGTTCGATGCGAACGCGGTTCGGCAGTTCCAAACCTCTCCAGCGGATACGCATGGTTGCGATCTCCTCGTCGTGTGGCAGCGGTGCCCGTGTTGGTTGGCGTCGCCCCGCTTCGCGGTGATCGGGCCGAGCTGCCGGTCGGCCGAACCCTTCTGTGCGGGGCGAGATGTTTCTAATTCGGAGTGCGGATTTCGGAGTGCGGAGTGCCCGGACATGGGCGTGACTCCGCAATCCGCGTTCCGCATTCCGCACTTCGTTTAGACGCGCCGCTTCTTGCGGGGGCGGCAGCCGTTGTGGGGGATCGGCGTGGTGTCCTCGATGGCGGTGATCTTCAGGCCGGCGGCCTGCAGGCCGGTGACGGCGGACTCGCGGCCCGGGCCGGGGCCCTTGAGCTTCACTTCCAGCTCGCTCATGCCGACCTTCTTGGCCTTGCCGGCGACGTTCTCGGCGGCGCGGCTGGCGGCGAAGGGCGTCGACTTGCGGGCGCCCTTGAAGCCGACGGTGCCGGCCGAGGCCCACGCGATCGTCTCACCGTTCGTGTCGGTGATGGTGATCTGGGTGTTGTTGAACGTCGCCTTGACGTAGGCCACGCCGCGGACGACGTTGCGGCGAACCTTCTTCGACTTGCGTGCCATGTCTTACCTCGAAGCTGTTGGCGCTACCACCGGGGTAGCTGACTTCCGTGTGTGGGAACGTACCCACGATGTTGTGTTTCAAAAGCACGGCCCTGCGGGCCGTCGTTAAACGGTGTTAACCCTTGACGCCCTTCTTGCCGGCGACGGTCTTCTTCTTGCCCTTGCGGGTCCGCGCGTTGGTGCGGGTGCGCTGGCCGCGGACGGGCAGGCCCCGGCGGTGGCGGTCGCCGCGGTGCGAGCGGATCGAGCGCAGGCGCTGGATGTTCTCGCCGACCGAGCGGCGCAGGGCGCCTTCGACGATGTAGCCGTTGTCGATGATGTTGGCGATCTTCGCCAGCTCGTCTTCGCTGAGCGTGTGCGAGCGGACGTTCGGTTCGATGCCGGCTTCCTTGAGGATGTCGGCGGCGAACTTGGGGCCGATGCCGTAGATGTACTGCAGGGCGTACAGGATCGGCTTGTTGTCCGGGATGTCGGTACCGGCGATACGAGGCATGTCAGCGCTCCGCTAAATATCGAAGTTCGAAACTCGAAGTTCGAATGCTCAAGGCATCAGCCCTGGCGTTGTTTATGCTTGGGGTTCTCGCAGATCACCCGCACGACGCCTTTCCGGCGAACGATCTTGCACTTCTCACAAATCCGCTTGACGCTCGAGCGTACTTTCATGATCCACCTCGCCTTTAGTGGCGGTAGGTAATTCGGCCACGGGTCAGGTCGTACGGGCTGATCTCGACGGTCACCTTGTCGCCGGGCACGATCTTGATGTAGTGCATCCGCATCTTGCCCGCGAGGGTGGCCAGCACTTCGTGGTCGTTTTCCAGACGCACCTTGAACATGGCGTTCGGCAGGGCGTCGAGCACTTCCGCCTCGACCTGGATTTTCGCTTCTTTGGCCATTCGACCTCGTTGTTCGTTAGCTTCCGTTAGTCAACACGTCGCAGCCTGAGTCGGTGACGGCGATCGTGTGCTCGTAGTGGGCCGCGGGCAGGCCGTCGACCGTCGCGACCGTCCAGTGGTCGTCGAGCACCCTCACGTTGTCGCCGCCGAGGCAGCACATCGGCTCGACCGCCAGCACCATGCCGGCCTTGAGCTCGATGTCTCGCCGCCGCAACTCGCGGCTGACGAAGTTGGGCACCTTCGGGTCCTCGTGGAGGTTCTCGCCGATGCCGTGCCCAACGAACTCCTTGACGATGCCCAGCCTCGCGCGCCGGGCGTAGTTCTCCATGTAACCGGCGATCTTGCTCCACTTCACGCCGGGGCGGATGTTCTGGATCGCGATGCCCAGCACGTGCTCGGTCACCTCGCACAGGTGCCGGGTGCGTTCGTCCACCTCGCCGACCAAGATGGTCGTGGCGCTGTCGCCGCACCAGCCGTCGATCTTCACACCGAAGTCGACGCTGACGATGTCGCCGTCTTCGATCACCCGCTCGCCGGGGATCCCGTGCACCACCTCCTCGTTGACGGAGATGCACGTGCTGGCCGGGAACGGCGTGACGCCGGGGTAATCCTTGAACAGCGCGATCGCGTCGATCCCGTCGAGCACACGCTCGGCCGCGGCGTCCACCTCGGCCGTCGTCGCCCCGGGCTTGCAGGCCTCCGCGGCCCTCGCCAAGCCCTCGTGGACCAGCCGGCACGCGACACGCATCTTCTCGATCTGCTCAGGGCTCTTGTAGCTGATCGCCATGGTGTCGATAGTCCGGGCCGGTCCCGTCACTCCTGTCTCGCCGCCCCACCGATCACCGGCTAGGCGCGAATCGGTCATGTTATCCAGCCCCCGCATCCGTGCCAAGGGGGCAAAGGGCCTTAAATCCCGTTTTACCCGCGGGCGCCGCGGATCCGGGGGCCCTTGCCGCCGCCCGGGCCCTCGCCGAGGAAGCCCTGGTAATTCCGCATCAGCAGGCCCGCCTCGAGCCGCTGGACAAAGTCGAGGATCACGCTCACCGAGATCAGCAACGCCGTGCCGCCCAGGAAGCTGGTGACGAACAGGTCGATCCCCAGCGCCCCGCTGATCACGCTGGGCACCACGGCGATGATCGCCAGGAAGCCCGCCCCGACGTAGGTGATGCGTTCCATCACCCGCTCGAGGTACTCGGCGGTGCGCGGCCCGGGCCGCAGGCCGGGGATGAAGCTGCCGTTGTCACGCAGGTTGATCGAGATCTCGCGCGGCTGGAACTGGACCGTGGTCCAGAAGTACGCGAAGAAGTAGATCAACAGGATGTAGATGATCTCGTAGAGGTACGCGCCCATCTGGAAGTTGTCGCTGAACCAGGAGAACGACGAGGTCCACATCTTCGTCCACAGCGGCATCGGGTCCGAGCCTTCGACACCGTACTTCGCGGTCGCGTTCTGCGCGAAACTCGAGAACCACTTGGAGCCCATGATCGGGATCATCAGCAGCGAGCTGGCGAAAATGATCGGCATCACGCCGCCGTGGTTCACGCGCAGCGGCAGGTAGCTGCGCTGGCCGCCGTAGACGCGCCGACCGCGGGTGTGCTTGGCCTGCTGCACGGGGATGCGGCGCTGGCCCTGGGTGATCAGCACGCAGCCGCCGGTGACGAACACGAACGAGCCGATGAGGAACAGCAGCTTGAGGGGGCCGAGCTTGTCGTCGGCGGCGCCGGCGACCATCTCGGTGTTCTTGGCGACCCAGCCGATGGCGCTGGGGATGCTGCTGAGGATGCCCGCGGTGATGATCAGCGAGGCGCCGTTGCCGATGCCGTACTTGTCGATCTGTTCGCCGAGCCACATCATGATGATGGTGCCCGCGGTCAGGCCGACGATCCCGCTGAGCCAGAACAGGGCCGTGCCCCTCAGCTCGGGGTAGACGAGGTTGTCGGGGCTTCCGTGGACGTAACCGACCCACACGAAAGCCTGGATGATACACAGGCCGACGGTGGCGTAACGGGTGTATTCCTGGATCTTCTGCTGGCCGGCGGCGCCTTCCTTGCGCAGCCTTTCCAGCGAGGGCAGGACCGTGGCGAGCAGTTGGAAGATGATCGCCGCGGAGATGTAGGGCATGATGCCCAGGCCGAACAGCGTCGACTGCTGGAGGTTGCCGCCGGTGAAGATGCCGACGAACTTGGCGATCTCGCCGAGCGCGCCGGACTGGGTTTCCATGTGCTTGGTCAGCTCGGCCTGGTTGACGCCGGGCAGCGGGATCCAGAACCCGATGCGGTAGATCACCAGCATGCCCATGGTGAACAGGAGCTTGTTCCGCAGGTCGGCGATCTTAAAGATGTTGATCAGTGCCCTGAGCATGGTGTCGATCTCAAGTTTGAGATTTCACTTCCCGAAAAGAGAAGTCCGTTTCCCTTGGTAGCACGTTAGACGTTCTTGGCCTCGCCGCCGGCGGCCTCGATCTTCTGCTTGGCCGAGGCGCTGAACTTGGCGGCGGTGACGGTGAGCTTCTTGGTCAGCTCGCCCTCGCCGAGGATCTTGAGCGGGTTCTTGGCGTGGCTGTGCGAGATCAGGCCCTTGGCCGCGAGGGTTTCGACGTTGACCTCGTCGCCGGCCTCGAAGCGGGCTTCGAGGACCTTGACGTTGACGACGTTGTAGACCTTGCGGAACAGGGCGTTGGTAAAGCCGCGCTTGGGGATGCGGCGGAAGTACGGGGTCTGTCCGCCCTCGTAGAGCGGGTGGATGGAGCCGCCGAAGCCGGCGCGGGAGCCGGAGCCCTTGTGGCCGCGGCCGGCGGTCTTGCCGGTGCCGGAGCCGGGGCCGCGCCCGATGCGCTTGCGCGAGCGGTGCTTGCCAACCTGAGCCGTGATTTCGTGGATCATCGCCATGATGCAAACCTTCATACGCGCGACGGGTCGCGCCGGTCAGTGGTTACTCGGATTTTTCCTCGGGCGCAGCTTCGGGGGCCGGGGCCTCGGGGGCGGGCGTTTCAGCCGGGGCGTCGGGGGCGGGGGCCTCAGCGGGAGCCGCGGCTTCCGGCGCCGGCGCATCGCCGCCACGGCCGCGTCCACCGCCGCCGCCGCGTCCGCCGCGACCGCGGCCGCCCTTGCCGCCCTTCTGCTGGCCGACGACGTTGACCGGGGCCTTGGCCTTCGACTCTTCGTCGGCGACCGCCGCGGGGGCGTACTTCTCGCCGAGCTCGATCTTCTCGTCGACGGTGGTCTTGTCGATCGTCACGCCGCGCAAGCCAGCGATGGTCTCGCGGCTGCGCAGCTGGTCGAGGCCGTCGATCACGGCCTTGGCCAGGTTCTTCTGGTTGGTCGAACCGAACGCCTTGGTCAGCACGTCCTTGACGCCCGCCAGTTCCAGCACGGCGCGGACGGTGCCGCCGGCGATCACGCCGGTGCCCGGCGATGCGGGCATGAGGCGGACGCTGGAGGCGAGGAACCGGCCGCTGACCTCGTGCGGGATGGTGCTGCGGTTGAGCACGATCGGCTTGAGGTTGCGCTTGGCGTTCTTCTGGGCCTTCTCGATCGCGGCGGGCACGCCGGGCGCCTTGCCGTAGCCGAGGCCGACCCGGCCGTTGCGGTCACCGACCACGACCATGGCGCCGAAGCTGAACCGGCGGCCACCCTTGACGGTGGCGGCGGTCCGGTAGATGCCGATGGTGGTGGACTCGAGTGCCCCTTGCGCGTTGTCTTCAAGAATCTCTGGCATGTTTGTCTTCCTGCCTTTTCAGGTCAGAACTTCAGCCCACCTTCGCGGGCCGCGTCGGCCAACGCCTTGACGCGGCCGTGGAAACGGAAGCCGTTGCGGTCGAAGCAGACGGCCTCGACCCCGGCGGCCTTGGCCTTCTCGGCCAGCGCCTTGCCCACCTCGGCGGCGGCGACGGCGTTGTAGCCCTTGTCCAGCGACCGGCTGTTGGCCGAGGCCAGCGTCTTGCCCGCCACGTCGTCGATCACCTGGGCGTAAATGTGCTTGCCCGAACGGAACACCGTCAACCGGGGTTGGGCGGGTGTGCCGAACAGGCGCTTGCGCAGGCCCCGCTTGCGGCGGTGCCGTCGGACGCGTTTGAGTGTGGCCATTTCCATCGTTCGTTTCCTCGATCGATCCGCGACCGGCGGACCGAGTCATCTGCTTAAAGTTAACCGCCGCCCGCGAAGGCCTTGCCTTCCTTGCGCACCACGACCTCGTCGGCGTACTTGATGCCCTTGGCGTTGTACGGCTCGGGCGGCCGGTGGGCACGGATCATCGAAGCGCACTGGCCGACCTGCTGCTTGTCGATGCCGCTGACGGTGATCCTCGGGCCCTCGATCTTCACGTCGACGCCCATCGGCACCTCGACGGTGCGGGTGTCGGCGTAACCGACGTTCAGCGCGACGGTGCGGCCCTGGAGCTTGGCCGTCCAACCCACGCCGTTGATCTCCAGCACCTTCGAGTAGCCCTGGCTGACGCCGGTGACCATGTTCTGGATCAGCGCCCGGGTGGTGCCGTGGTAGGCCTTGGAGGCCTTCGAGTCGTTGCCGCGCTCGACGACGACCGCGTTGTCCTCGACCTTGACCGAGACCTCCGGCCGGTGCTCGAAGGTGAGCGTGCCGAGCTTGCCCTGAACGCTGACCACCCGGCCGGACACCGAGGCGGTGACGCCGGCGGGCAGGGTGATGGGTTGTTTACCGATTCGGCTCATGTTCGTTTCCTGTTCCGTCTGGCTCCACCCCGAACGCTCGGGGGCTTCCGGTGCTTGCTTGTTACTCGACGGTGCAGATCAGCTCGCCGCCGACGTTCTTCTCGCGCGCCTGGCGGTCGGACAACACGCCGTGCGAGGTCGAGACGATCGCGATGCCCAGCCCCGCCAGCGGCCGCGGCAGCTCGTCGACGCCGGTGTAGCGGCGGCAGCCGGGCTTGGAGACGCGCTTGAGCTGGTGGATGATCTGCTCGCCGCGCGGCCCGTACTTCAGCGCCACGCGCAACAGGCCCTGGCGGCCGTCGTCCACCGCGTCGAAGTCGGTGATGTAGCCTTCCGCCTTGAGCACCTCGGCGATGCCGGTGCAGATCTTGGAACGCTTGATCATCACGTGGCGCGACTGGTTGCGCACCGCGTTGCGGATGCGGGTCAGCATGTCGGCGATCGGGTCGCTAAGGCTCATACGATCGTTTCTCCGATCTGGCTCGGCCTTAAAGGCATCGAGCCATCAAGCCACCGAGCCATCTAGGTCTTCGTTGCGTGGTCAGGTTCATCGAGCCGTCTCGGTGGCTGGGTGGCTCGATGCCTGGATGGCTTTCCGTTCTTACCAACTGGCCTTCTTCATGCCCGGGATCTTGCCCTGCAGCGCGAGCTCGCGGAGCATGATGCGGCTGATGCCGAGCTTGCGGTACACGCCGCGGGTGCGCCCGGTCAGCTTGCACATCTTGCGGATGCGCGTGGGGCTGGCGTCGCGGGGCAGGCGGGCCAGGCCGGCGTAGTCGCCTTCCTGCTTCAGCTTCTCGCGGAGCTCGCGGTACTTGTCGACCGTCTTCTCCACGCGCGCCATCCGGGTAAAAGTGCTTCTGCTCGCCATGGGTCAGCTATCCTCTCGCTGGAACGGCCAGCCCAACTCGGCCAGCACGAAACGGCTTTTCTCGGGGTTCGAGTTCTTCAGCACGACGTTGACGTTCATGCCGTGGTTGTACTGGGCGTTGGCCATGTCGATCTCGGGGAAGATGCCCTGCTCCTGGATGCCGAAGCTGTAGTTGCCGGCGGCGTCGAAGCTCCTGTCGGGCAGGCCGCGGAAGTCCTTGACGCGCGGGATCGCGATCGAGATCAGCCGGTCGAGGAACTCCCACATCCGGTCGCCGCGGAGGGTGACCATGGCGTGGGAGAGGTAGCCTTCACGCACCTTGAAGTTCGACACGCTCTTGCGGGCCTTGATCAGCACGGCCTGCTGGCCGGAGATCGCGGCGAGGTCGGCGAGGACCTGGTCCTTGACGTGGGCGCGGACCTTGGTGCCGTCGAGCTCCTTGCCCATGCCGACGTTGATCACGATCTTGTCGAGCTTGGGCCGCGCGAGCTTGTTCTTGATGCCGAACTGGGCATCGACCTTCTCGGTCACGGCGGATTCGAACTTTTCTTTCAGTCGCGGGGTCATCGTGTTTCACCCAATGTGTGCGGCGGTCGTCGCCGCGGGTCGTTTACTTTTTCTTCTTCGCCTTGCGGACCACGCTCAGCTCGTCGTCGCCGCGGACGGCCACGCGGACCTTCGAGCCGTCGGCCTTGATATCGAAGCGGACGCGGGAGCCCTTGCCCGAGGAGGGCGCGACGGGCAGGACGTTGGAGATGTGGATCGGCATCTCCTTGTCGATGCGGCCGCCCTGGGGGTTGTTCTGCGAGGGGCGGACGTGCTTGCGACGCACGTTGATGCCCTGGACCACCACCAGGTCCTTGTCGGGCAGGACGCGGAGGACCTTGCCGGTCGAGCCCTTGTCGTTGCCGGCGATGACCTGGACGAGGTCGCCTGATTTCACGTGTCGAGCCATGGCTTTGCTTCCATTACGCGGCCGGGCCGCGTCGCTAAGTATCCCGTTTCGTCACACGACCTCGGAGGCGAGGGAGACGATCTTCATGTAGTTCTTCTCACGCAGCTCGCGGGCGACGGCGCCGAAGATGCGGGTGCCGCGGGGGTTGCCGTTGTCGTCGATGATGACCACGGCGTTGCGGTCGAAGCGGACGGAGCTGCCGTCCTTGCGTTTGACCGGGTAGCTGGTGCGGACGACGACGGCCTTGCAGAGCTCGTGCTCCTTGACCTCGCCGTTGGGCAGGGCCTTCTTGATCGTCACGACGACGCGGTCGCCGATCGTGGCGGTCTTGCGGGTGAACTTGCCCGCGCCGGTCGAGCCGCGGAGCACGCGGATGACCTGTGCTTCCTTGGCGCCGGTGTTGTCGGCGACGTCGATGCGTGTTTCGGCTTGGATCATCGGATCGTTACCTCGTGCGCGGCTCGGGCCGCGGCGTGTTCCTTGCTCGGGGCCTTCAGCCGGCCGCTTGTTCGAGGACCTTGACCAGCCGCCAGCTCTTGGTCTTGCTGACCGGCCGGCAGGGCGCGATCTCGACCAGGTCGCCGACCTTGGCGTCGTTCTTGGGGTCGTGCACGTGGAAGCTCATCCGGCGCTTGATGTACTTGCCGTACTTGGGGTCCTTGGCGCGGTAGTTGACCTCGACCTTGACGGTCTGGTCGCGCGCGTCGGAGACGACGTGCCCGGTCTGGGTGCCCACCAGCGGTTTGCGTGATGTCGTGGTCGTGTCGCTCATCGTTATCCTCAGGCCTTGTTGGCCAGCTCACGAGCCCGCTGTTCGGTCAGCAGCCGGGCGATTTCCCGTCGGGACTTACGCATCAACGTCGGGTCGTCGAGCTTCTCGGTCACCGCCTGACTCTTGAGGTCAAACAGGTGGCGGCGCTGGCGCTCCAGCTCCTCGACGATCTCCTCGTTGCTCATTTTTCTGACTTCTTCACCAGTGCTCATGGCTTCTTACCTTCCGGCATCAAACGGTGTGACGCCGACCGACCATCCGCACGCGTACCGGCATCTTGTGCGCGATACGGCTGAAGGTCTGCTTGGCGATGTCTTCCGGCACGCCCGAGATCTCGTAGAGGATCGTGCCGGGCTTCACGACGGCCGCCCAATACTCGACGTCCGCCTTACCCTTACCCATGCGTGTTTCCAGCGGCTTCTTGCTGATCGGCTTGTCGGGGAAGATGCGGATGAACACCTTGCCCTGACGCCGCAGGTAGTGCATCGCGGCGATGCGGCCGGCCTCGATCTGCCGCGCGGTGATCCACGCGGGCTCGAGGGTCTGCAGCCCGTAGTCGCCGTACGCGACGTAGTTGCCGCGGGTGGCGTTGCCGCGGATGCGCCCACGCATCTGCTTGCGGTACTTAACTCGTTTTGGCATCGCCGGCATGGCGAACCTCCATCAGCGCGACAAGTCGCGTCGCTAAATAACCAGACTCAGTGTCGACCACGTGCACGGGGGCGTGCGCCCGCGGCGCGGCTGAACTCTTCCTCGGCGCCGGGCTCTGAGAACATGCCCTTGTAGACCCAGACCTTGATGCCGATCGTGCCGTACGTCGTGCGGCTCTCGGCGAAGCCGTAGTCCACGTTGGCCTGCAGCGTCTGCAGCGGGATCGAGCCCAAACGCTGGGTCTCCTTGCGGCCCATCTCGCTGCCGCCCAACCGGCCGGACAATTGGATCTTCACGCCCAGTGCGCCGGCGTTCATCGCGCCCTCGCAGCGCATCTTCATGATGCGGCGGAAGCTGGCGCGCTTCTTCAGCTGCTCGGCGAGGCCCTCGGCGATGAGCTGGGCCTCGGTGTCGGGGTTCTTGACCTCGATGATGTTGATCACGATCTTGCGGCCGGTCAGCTTCTGCAGCTCCTGGGTGAGCAGGTCGACCTCGGCGCCCTTGGGGCCGATGACCAAGCCCGGCCGGGCGGTGCGGACGATGACCTTGAGCTCCTCGCGGGTGCGCTCGATGAGGATGTCGCTGACGGCGGCGAACGGCGGGGTGCGGTTCAGCCGGTGGTCGACGAACTTGCGGATCTTCTCGTCCTCGACGAGCAGCTCACCGTAGAGCGCCTTGGGGGCGTACCAGCGGCTCTTGTGAGCCTCGGTGATGCCGACGCGGAATCCGAATGGGTGTGTCTTCTGTCCCATGGTGGTCCTTTTTCAAACGCCGCGGTGCGCGGTCGCCTAAATCGTTACTCCGCGAGTGCCGGCGCCTTTTCGTCCACCGCCACGACGATGTGGCAGGTGCGTTTCATGATCGGGTGCGCCCGGCCGCGGTCCTTGGGTTGGAACCGCTTGATGGTCGGGCCCTCGTCGACGCGCGCCTCGCTGACGACGAGGTTGCGCGTGTCGGCTTCCTGTTCCTCCGCGGCGGCGGTGGCGGCGAGCAGGGTCTTGCGGACCATGACCGCGGCGCGCTTCTTGGAGAACTCCAGGGCCGTGACGGCGTCTTCGACTTCCATGCCGCGGATCAGGTCTGCGAGCAGACGCGCCTTGCGGGCGCTGATCCGGGCGTATCTGAAGGTGCTCTTGAAAGCCATGGCTTTCAACTCCTCGCCGCCCGCTCATCGGGGCGGATGCTTGGTTACTTCGTGCGGTGGCCCTTGAAGGTCCGCGTCGGGCTGAACTCGCCGAGCTTGTGCCCGACCATGTCCTCGGTGACGAACACATCGATGAAGTGCCGGCCGTTGTGCACCTGGAAGGTGTGGCCGACGAACTCCGGCACGATGGTGCTGGCGCGGGCCCAGGTCTTGATGGGCATCTTGCGGCCGGATTCCTCCTGGCGCATCACCTTCGTGTACAACTTCTCGTTGACGAACGGACCTTTTTTCAAGCTGCGTGCCATGTCCGGGTCCTACCTTTATTTGAACTTGCGGATGCCGTAGCGCTTGCTGCGACGTCCGCGGATGATCCGCTTGTCCGAGGGCTTTCCGCTCTGCCGTGTCCGGCCGCCTTTCGACAGCACGCCCGAGGCGCTCGACGGGGCGCGGCCGCCCTTGCTGCGACCCTCACCGCCACCCAGCGGGTGGGCGTGGTGAGACATGGCCACGCCACGCACGCGCGGCCGGCGGCCGAGCCAGCGCTTGCGGCCGGCCTTGCCGAGGCGGACGTGGGTGTGGTCGGCGTTGCCCACCTGGCCGATGGTGGCCCGGCAGTTGACCGAGACCTGGCGGATCTCGCCGGAGGGCATGACGAGCGTGGCCCACTTGCCCTCCTTGTTGGTCAGCCGGGCGTACGAGCCGGCCGAGCGGCACATCTGGCCGCCCTTGCCGGGCACGAGTTCGATGTTGTGCAGGTTCAAGCCGGCGGGGATGTGCTTGATCAGCGTGCTGTTGCCGGCCTGGGGTTCGACGTGGGCGGCGCCCGCGACGACCTTCATCCCGTCGGTCAGGCCGATCGGGGCGAGGATGTAGTTGCGCTCGCCGCACTCGAACTCGATCAGGGCGATGTTCGACGAGCGGTTGGGGTCGTACTCGATGCCGACCACGGTCGCGGTTTCGTCGAGCCGCCGGGTGCGTTTGAAGTCGATCACGCGGTAACGGCGCTTGTGGCCGCCGCCGCGGTGCTGGGCGGTGATGATGCCCTTGTGGTTGCGGCCGCCGGTCTTCTTGATCGGGCGCAGCAACGACTTCTCGGGCGTCTTCTTGGTGACCTCGGAGTAGAGGTTCACGCTCGAGTTGCGCCGCCCGGGGCTGGTGGGTTTGTAGACTCGAATCGCCATCGGTCTAATTCCTTCAATACGCGGCGGAGCCGCGTCGCTAAATAGTCAATCCGTTCAATACAAGTCGATGCGGTCGTCGGTGTGGACGGCGACGACGGCCTTTTTCCAACTGCGGGTCTGGAACGTGCCCCAGCGGGTCCGGCGGTACTTGCCGGGCTTGGTCTGGGTCGACACGCCGACCACGCGCACCTTGTAGATGTCCTGCACGGCCTGGCGGATCATCTGCTTGTTGGCGTCGGGGTGCACCTCGAAGGCGTAGCGGTTGCGCGCCCCCGCTTCCCAGGTGCTCTTCTCGGTGATCACGGGCTTGAGGATGATCTGCGTAGCGTGCAAGGACATTACGCGGCCTCCTTGGTGGTGGGCTTGAGGCCTTCGAGGTAGGCCTCGAGCGCCGACTTGCTGACCAGCAGGTAGCGGTGGTTGAGCAGGTCGAAGGCGTTGAGCTGGCTGACCTGGATCGTGGTCACGTCCTTGAGGTTCCGCGCCGAGAGGATCGTGTTGTGGTCCTCGGGGTCGACGGCCAGCAGGCAGGTGCGGTCAATCGACAAAGCGCCGAGGACTTTCGCGAAATCGCGGGTCTTCGGCGCTTTAAAGTTGAAGTCGTCTACCACCTTGATCTCGCCGTCGATGCACTTGCTGAGCAGCGCGTTTCGGTTGGCGAGTTGCCGCATCTTGGCCGGCATCGATTGCCGCCACGACTTGGTCGATTTGGCAAACGAGACGCCACCGCCGCGGCGGAGGTTGGTCCGGACGGTGCCCATGCGGGCGCGGCCGGTGCCCTTTTGCTTGTACAGCTTGCGGGTCGAACCTTCCTTCAGGCCACGGCTTTTGGTCGCGTTGGTGCCCTGACGGCGGTTGGCGTGCATGGCCACGAACGCCTGCTTGAGCAGGACGGGGCGCACCTCGCCACCGAGCAGCGCCTCATCAACTTTGAGGCTGCCCGAGGCCGAACCATCTGTTTTGTAGACCGGTATCTCGATCATCGCTTAGTCACCTGTCTCGAACCGTTCGAGACGCTTCGCCGTCCTGGCCACTGGCCGCTTACTGCTCCAGCCGGGCCGGATCGACTCGGTTTGTTCACACCCGCCACTTGCGGGTGATGCGTTAGGTCGTGTCTTGCCGTCGCAGTTTCGAAAACCGACTTACGACGCGTTCGCCAACTCGCCCTTACTCTTGTAAAGACGCTTGGCGGGAACGATCTCCACGAGGCCCTGGTTCGGTCCGGGCACGGTGCCCTTGACCAGGATCAGGTTCTTTTCTGCATCGATCCGGATCACATCCAGGCTACGCACGGTCACCCGCTCGTTGCCCATCTGGCCGGCCATCTTCTTGCCCTTCTTGATGCCGCCCGCACCGCCGGCGTTGTTCGCGTGGCCGCCGATGGAGCCGGGGGAGCGGTGCTTGCGCTCGACGCCGTGGCTGGCCAATTGGCCCTTGAAGTTGTGGCGTTTCATCACGCCCTGGTAGCCCTTGCCCTTCGAGGTGCCCACGACGTCGACGAACTTCACGTCGGCCATGGCCTCGACCGTCAACTGTTGGCCGAGCTCGAAGGTCTCCAGCTCGTCCTCGGCGACGCGGAACTCGCGGTGGTGCCGCTTGGCCGAGGCGCCCGCCTTGGCGTCGTGGCCGATCAGGGCCTGGGTCGAGCGCCGGGGCTTGACGTCTTCGTAGCCGATCTGCACGGCGGTGTAGCCGTCGGTTTCGGCGGTCTTGATCTGCGTCACCACGCAGGGGCCGACCTCGATCGCGGTCACGGGCACCGAGACGCCCTCGTCCGTGTAGAGCCGGGTCATGCCGAGTTTTTTGCCGAGAAGGTGAGCCACCTTGTAAACCTCCGGGGGCGACGCCGGGTCGGTTCGTGCCTTAAAAAGCAGAGGAACGCTGCCCCTATCGATTCAAGTAATGATTCTAACTGCACTCGCGCGACAAGTCGCGTCGTTAAATATTCCCGTCGTGCCAAGGCGCGGCTTGCATTCCGCACTCCGCAATCCGAGTTCCGCACTCGACTCGCGTTACGCCTTGATCTTCACGAACACGCCGGCCGGGACCACGAGGCGGTTGAGGGCCTCGACGGTGCGGGCGTTCGGCTCGTAGATGTCGATGATCCGCTTGTGGGTGCGGATCTCAAACTGCTCACGGCTCTTCTTGTCGATGTGCGGGCCACGGAGCACCGTGTACCGCTCGACGCGGGTCGGCAACGGGATCGGACCGGAAACCACGACGTTCGTCCGCTTCGCGTGATCCACGATCTCGCGGGCCGAGGCGTCGAGCGCCTGGTGGTCGTAGGCTTCCATGCGGATCCGGATCTTGTTTTCAACCTTCGCCATTGAGCTATCAACCTCTACGTGTTCGTCTTCACTTTCATTCAAACCCAGTCGGAACCGGCAGACCGGCTGCTCCGGCTGAGTCAAAGACGGAGTAGTATAAGCCCCGCCAAATGCCTGTCAACGGGCCAAGACACGGAAAAGCCCACCAATTCACCCACCACGAGGTACCGCCCATGCGACGTGCCCCAACCATGGCCTTTGTCGCCGCCTTCGCCCTGCTGCTGCCCCTGACCCATGGCGACCTGCTCGCCCAGAACCCGGTTCAGGTCACCGAGTCCACCATCCTCGAGGCCCACGGGCTCGTCGGCTCGCACATGGTCCTCCAGCGCGGCGTCAAGCTCACCATCCCCGGCAAAACCGCCCCTCACGCCACCGTCAAGGCGGATTTTGCCGGCTCCACCGCCACCGCCAAAGCCGACCGGCACGGCCGATTCACCGTGGTCCTGCCCCCGCAAACCGCCGGCGGGCCACACGACCTGATCTTATCTATTCCCGGCGAACCGCCCATCATTTACGAAGACATCCTCATCGGCGACGTGTGGGTCTGCTCGGGCCAGTCCAACATGCAGTGGGCCGTGCGCCAGGCCGACCACGCCGCCGCGGAGATCGCCGCCGCCGACCACCCCCGCATCCGGCACTTCACCGTCGCCCGCAACCCCAGCGCCGACCGAGTTCAGCCCGATGTGTCCGGCCAATGGCAGCCCGTGCGCCCCGACACCATCGCCGACTTCTCGGCGGTGGGCTATTACTTCGGGCGTGCCGTGCACCGGGAAACCGGTGTGCCCATCGGCCTGATCGACAACGCCTGGGGCGGCATGCCCGCCGAGGCTTATTCGAGCCGCGAGAGCCTGCTGGCTAACGCGGACCTCGCGCACATGATCCACCAATCCGACCAAGCCCTCGCCGACTACCCGCGACAGCTCAAGGCCTACCAGCAAAAGCTCGCCCAGCGCAACGCCAACGCCCTCAAGCCCGCGCGCAACTTCAACAAAACAAAGAACTGGCAGTCCGCCGACTTCGACGACGCCAAGTGGAAGAAGATGAAGCTGCCCAGCACGTGGGAAGCGCGCGGCCAACAGTGGGACGGCTCCGTCTGGTTCCGCAAGACCGTCAACGTCCCCGCCGGTTGGGCCGGCAAACCGCTGACGCTCTCGCTCGGGCCCATCGACGACTTCGACACCACCTTCTTCAACGGCACCAAGGTCGGCGCGACCGGTGCCGAGACGCCCAACAGCTGGTCCGTCCCCCGCGTGTACACCGTGCCCGGCGAACTGGTCAAACCCGGCAACAGCACCATCGCCGTGCGCGTCTTCGACGGCGCTTCCGGCGGCGGCATCCACGGCCAACCCGCGCAGATGACCCTGAAAATCAAGGGCGAAACTACGACCCAGCCCATCAACCTCGCCGGCCAGTGGTCCTACCGGCCCGAGTCGGTCACCGCCCCGATCAACGCCCGCCCACCGCTGGGCCCGAAAAACCCGCGCGCCCCCGCGGCGCTGTACCAGGGCATGACCGTGGCGCTGGGCGACCTGCCGATCACCGGCGTGATCTGGTACCAGGGCGAAGCCAACGCCGGCCGCGCCCACCAGTACCGCACGCTCTTCCCGCTGATGATCAAAGACTGGCGCAAGCTGTGGGGCAACGACCGCATGCCGTTCTTTTTCGTGCAGCTCGCCAACTTCCGCGCCCCGCAAACCGACCCCAACGAACGCAGCGAATGGCCCGAGCTACGCGAGGCGCAGACCATGACGCTGTCACTACCCAACACCGGCCAGGCCGTGATCATCGACGTCGGCGCCGCCCACGACATCCACCCGCGCGACAAGCAGACCGTCGGCCACCGCCTCGCCCTCATCGCCCGCGCCAAGCACTACGGCGAAAAAATCGTCTACGCCGGCCCGATGTACAAAGCTATGAAACGCCAAGGCAACCGCGTCACGCTCACCTTCGACCACGTCGGTTCGGGCCTGGTGACCAAGGGCGATGCGCTCAAGGGCTTCGCCGTCGCCGGCGACGACCGGGTGTTCCACTGGGCAAGCGCAAAGATCAACGCCGACCACACGGTGACCGTGTGGTCCGACGCGGTGGCGCAACCCGTGGCCGTGCGCTACGGCTGGGCGAACAACCCCGCCGTCACGCTCTACAACAAAGAGGGCCTGCCCGCCTGCCCCTTCCGCACCGACGACTGGCCCATGGTCACGCGCGGCAACAAGTGAGGCGGCCAGCCGGTCGACTGGCCAACTGGTCAATCAGTCAACCGGTCAACTAGATACCGATCGACCGATCGACCGGTCGACCAATTGACTGATTGACTGATTGACTGATTGACTGATTGACTGATTGACTGATTGACTGATTCACCCCCTATCCTCCCCCCGCCGCCCCGTCTCCCGGTAGGCCGCCCGTTGCCGGGCGTACGCCTCGGGGCTGGTCGACAGGTCCGGCTCGGCCACGCCGTCCATCGACTGCCGGTGCAGTTCCTTGATGAACGGCACGCACCACCCGCACCCCGTGCCCGCCGACAGGCACTCGCTGATCAGCGACGGCACCGCCGGCTTCTCCCGCCGGCAGAAGTTCACGATCTTCCGCTTGCTCACGCGGAAACAAAGGCAGACGTGGTCGTCGTCTTTCATCACCACATTCTAACGCTTGCCCGCCGCGAGTCGCGGCCTAGAATGCCCGCGTCCGCCCAACCCCACAAGGAGAACCGATATGAGCGAGCGAGAAGGCGCCATCACCTTCAAAGGCAACCCCATGACCCTCGTCGGCAACGAACTGCAAGTCGGCCAGCCCGCGCCGGACTTTGCGCTGACCGCCAACGACCTGTCCACGAAGACCAAGGCCGACTACGCCGGCAAGACCGTCGTGCTGTCGACGGTGCCGTCGCTGGACACGCCGGTCTGCGACGTGCAGACGCGTGCGTTCAACGACCGGGCCGCGGAGCTCAGCGGCGACGTGGTCATCCTCACCGTCAGCGTCGACCTGCCGTTTGCGCAGAAGCGTTGGTGCGGCGCGGCCGGCGCCGAGCGCGTCGAGCTGCTGTCCGACTACAAGGACCACGGCTTCATGAACGCCTACGGCCTGCGCGTCAAGGAACTCGGCCTGATCGCCCGCTCGGTCAGCGTCATCGACGGCGACGGAACCGTGGTGTACCACGAGCTCGTGCCCGAGATCGCGCAGGAGCCGAACTACGACGCGGCGCTCGAGGCCGTCGCGGCCACGGTGTGACGCGAACCTATTTGACTAACCCGCAAAGCCCACGGATGGCCATCCGTGGGCTTTATCGTTGAATGCGGTAACATGTCGGTGCGATGACCGACAACCCCAAACGCCGACAGATACGCCGCGCGACCCGTGGGTTGCTGTGCGCGATGGTGGGCGTGTACCTCTGTTGGTTGATCGGCGGCTGCGCCATGCAACGACACCTCATCTACCCCCGTTACGCGATCCCGCCCGTCGAAGCGCCGAGCGACAGGCAGCTTGCCGAGTGGCGCGCCGAGCGCATCCCGCTTGCGCTGCCCGACGACGGCGGCGCGATCGACGCCTGGCTGATCCCCGGCGACGGCGTCAGCGCCGAACGGCCCGGGCCCCTGGTGGTCTTCGCGCACGGCAACGCGGAGCTGATCGACTTCTGGCCGCCGATGCTGTCGCCCTACCGCGCGATGGGTGTGAGCGTGTTGCTCGTCGAATACCGCGGCTACGGCCGCAGCGCCGGCAAGCCCAGCGAGAAGGGCATCGTCGCCGACTTCGACCGCGCCATCGCCAAAGCCATCGCCCGCCCGGGCATCGACGGGGCGCGCCTGGTCTACCACGGCCGAAGCCTCGGCGGTGGTGTGCTCGCCTCGCTCTCTCGAAAACGCCCACCCGCGGCGATGATCATGCAGTCGACGTTCACGAGCATCGACGACTTCGCCAAGAAGATGCTCATCCCGCCGCTGTTCGTGCGCGACCACTACCGCAACACCGAGGCCCTGGCGATGTTCGAAGGCCCCGTGCTCATCATGCACGGCGAGCACGATTCGATCATCCCCTTCACCCACGCCCAACGCCTGCACGCCGCGGCGCCGAACAGCACGATCGTGGGTTACCCGTGCGACCACAACGACTTCCCGGTCGATTCACCGAAGTTCTGGGCCGACGTCGAGCGCTTCCTGCGCGAAGCGGACCTGCTGAACGAACCAACTCCTTAGCCGAACGCCACCCGCTGTACGCCGTACCCTGCGCGTGTTATTTGTTCTAATGTTCTTAAGAACTTTAGAATAAGAGACGCCCGCAAATCACGCCAAAACACCCGCTCGTGCGCCGGCATGGGTGATAGAACAAGCCGTATGGCGTGGGTCAGCGCCAGCGGTCGTCGGGGGCGATCTTGCGGTCCCACTCGGTGTCGGGGTCTTTGGCGAAGGCGCGGTCGGCCTGTTGCACGCAGTCGAAGCACACCGCCGCCCCACCGCTGCGCCAGCCGCGATCGCCGGCTTGCCTTTCCTGTTGGCACAACGTGCACTTAAACACTTCGGGCAGCTCGGCCGCTTCGTCGATCGCGCGGGCCAAACACGCCAAACACAAAATCGAGCCCCGGTGCCCTTCGATCATGGGCTTGACCTGGTCCCAATCCGTCTCGCAAAAATCGCAGGCGAGTACGACGCCCTCTTTGGTGTGTTTCTGCATGGCCCTCACGTTACTCCGCGCTGCGACGATTCAAAAACGTCTTCAACAGTTCGTAAGTCGGTTTGCCCTTGACGCCGTAACCCGTGTTGCCCGGGCCCGGCGGGTGGTGGATGTCCCACTCGTAAAAGAACACGCCCTTCAAGTGCGTGCGCGCACCGCTCGGCGGTTGCCCGGTCAGTTGGTCGGCCCAGCACTCCAAGAACGCCTCGTAACCGCGCCGCTGCACGTCGGGCGTCGCCTCGGTCCCGCCCTCGGCCACGTAGTTCCACGGGTCTTTCAGGCCCCACGGCAGCGAAGGGTAGCCGATCTCGGTAAACACCACCGGCTTCCCCTTCTTCCCCGCGAACGCCATCACCTGCTTGCGGATCTCGCGCCAGCGCTTGACCAGGTCCGCGTCGCTCGCGGCGGCCGCGTCGTCGGTCAGCCGCCAGTACCCGTTGATGCCCACCAGGTCCAGCCGGTCCCAGAACGCCGGCTCGTGGTAGTGGTCCCAGTTGGTCGAGTAGAGCAACCGCCCGCGGTACGTCGCGCGCACCTTGCCGATCAGCGTGTGCCAGCGTTCGGTTTGGTCCTCGGTGCTGAGCAGTTCGCTGCCGACGCTGAACATGTCCACGCCGCTGCGCTGCGCGAGGCGCGCGAACCGCAGCATGTGCGTCGTGTAGTTCGACCACCACGCGTCCCAGTCGTCGGGCATGAGCTTGCCGCGCCACTCGTTGTCGCGCGGCTCGGCGTACAAAACGATCGGCATCAGGTGCACGGCCAGGCCCTTCGCCTTGGCGTGCTTGATGATCGCCTCGAGTTGGGCGTCGGTCGGGCAGCGTGAGGGGTCGCGCACCAGGTCGGTGGTCCCGCCGTGGGTCTGGTAGATCGGTGTGACGAGCTCAACAGCCCCGCAGCCAAGCGCGGCGATCTCGTCGATCGCGTCGGTGTAGCGTTTGACATCGCCCACGTAGTGCACGCCCAGCGCAAAACCGATGAAGCGATCCAACTCGCCCCGCGGTTCGGCGGGCGCGGCCGGCGCGGCGTCCGAGCCGGGCGCGGGCGTGCTCAGCGCCATAACAAACGCCGCGCCCCACAGCACCAGCGCGGCGAGCAGCACGAGGTTCGACATGGTCCGGGCCGACGACACCACGGCTTATGTTACGCGCCAAAACCGTTGGTTGACAGGCGGCGTGGGCGGGGCGACCCTGAGCGCATGTCCAAGCGGCCCGGCATCCTGTTTACCGCGTTCGAGCGGAGCGGCGACGAGCACGCCGCGCCCGTGATCGCCGAGCTGCGCCGCATGGCCCCCGACACGCCCATCTACGCCACCGGCGGCCGGCACATGCAAGAGGCCGGGGCCGAGTTGATCGAGCACACCGACCACATGGGCCTGATGCTCGCCGACTCGGCGGGCGAGATCCCCGAGCACTTCCGCCGGCTGGGGCGGCTGAAAAAGTGGCTGGCCGAGCACCCGGTCGCGGTGCACGTGCCGACCGATTCGCCCGCGGCCAACTGGGACATCTGCAAGCTCATCAAACGCCGCTACGGCAAGCCCACCGCCGACCGGCCCGCGGCCAAGGTCGTGCACCTGGTGGCGCCGCAGATCTGGGCCTGGGCCCAGTGGCGCGTCCGCAAGCTCCGCCGGTGCAGCGACCTGGTGCTCTGCCTGCTGCCGTTCGAACCCAACTGGTTCGAGAAGCGCGGCATCCGCGCCCGGTACATCGGCCACCCGCTGTTCAACCACCCCATCGACCAGGACGCGTTCAACTGGCAGTCGATCGGTTACCCCGCCGGCGCGCCGAAGGTCGCGCTGATGCCGGGGTCGCGGCCGAAGGAGCTGGTGCGCAACTGGCCGATCATGTTCGAGGCCTGGCAGAAGCTGTCCGAGCGCTACCCCGACGCGCAGGCGGTGGTGGCGGGCGTGCACGAGGTCGCGCTCGAGAAGCTGCGCAAGATCACACCCGACATCCCCGAGAACATGAAGCTGGTGCACAGCCAAACCGACACCGTCGTCAACTGGGCCGACGTGGTGCTCGCGGTCAGCGGCACGGTCTCGCTGCACATCGCCCGGCAGTCCAAGCCGATGGCGCTGCTCTACCGCGTCAACGCGTTCAGCTGGTACACGGTCGGCCAGTTCCTGGTGAAGGCGCGCACGTTCACCCTGCCCAACCTCATCGCGGCCGGCCGGGTCGAGGGCGCCAACAAGGACAAGCACGTGGTGCGCGAGTTCGTGCCCTTCCTCGGCGGCGGCGTGCAGCCGATCGCCGACGAGCTGAGCCGATTGATCGACGACGAAAAAGCCTACGCCGAACAGGTCGCGGCGCTCAACGGCATCGTCGAGCAGCTCTCGCGCCACGACGCCGGCCGCGAAGCGGCCGAAGCGATCGTCGGCGTGATGCGCGCGGCGCAGGCGGTGTAGGGGATAGCCACCGAGCCATCGAGCCACCCAGCCATCTAGAAGAACGGGCAACCACCCGAACTTCGCGGATGTCACATTGTTCTCGTTGGCTGGGTGGCTCGATGGCTCGGTGGCTATGGCGTTAGATCGTCCCCGCCCAGTCGGGGGGAAACACGAGCACGGGCAGTTCGCTGGAGCGCATGATCTGTTGGGGGATGTCGCCGGCGAGCAGGCGGGCGACGCGGCCCTTGCCGGATGCGCCGAGCGCGATCATCGTCACGTCGTGGGCGGCGGCGGCGTTGAGGATGGCCCGGCCGATGTCGTCGCCGAACAGCAGCACGCCCTCGGCGGTGATGTGGGCGTCGGCGAGCTTGCCGGTGAGGGTGGCGAGGGTTTGTTCGCCGCGCTCGCGGGCGTCGGACTCGCTGGTGTCCTCGTCCTGGGTCTGGGCCACGTGCGCCACGACCACGGACGCCGACAACCGAGCCGCGAGGTCGCGGATCGATTCGCACAGCTTTTCGCTCGCCCAAGGCGTGCTCACGGCGACGAGGATGCGGCTGGTGGCCAAGGTTCGGGCGCTCCGGTCATTGGGGTGCGTAGCGGAAAAGAGTATTTTACCGTTCCTGGCCCGATCACAACACCTCGGGCCGAATGGCAGGGACATTGCCCGATAACGCGTGTTTCGCCATAATCTGCCCGACCCACAACGAAGATGCCGACCGGGGCGGTATCGACCGCATCATCCCCACAGGGAGTTGACAAGGATGAGTTACACCGCCTCGGTGCACGCCAAAGCGATCGACCTGACCAAGCTGACCTACGCGATGACCACCGCCGCGGGCTCGGGCCACCCGACCAGCGGCGCGTCGCTGGCGCACCTGACGACGGTGCTGATGTACGACCACATGCGCCACGACCCGGCCGAGCCGGCGCACCCGGCGTCCGACCGGCTGGTGCTCAGCGAGGGCCACGCCGTGCCGGTCGTGTACGCGGCGTGCGCAGACCTGGGGGTGCACGCGGTGTTCGACGGCCGGGTCCGCGCCATGACGCGCGACGACGCGATGACGCTGCGCCAGTTCGACTCGCCCGTCGACGGCCACCCCAACCCCGTCGAGGGCTTCCCGTTCTTTGACGCCGCCACCGGCTCGCTCGGCCAGGGCCTGTCGGTCGCCGCCGGCATCGCGCTGGCCGCGCGGCTCGACGGCGGCGACCGGCGCGTGTTCTGCCTGATCGGCGACGGCGAGAGCCGCGAGGGCCAGGTGTGGGAAGCGGTCGATTTCATCGCCGACCAGCGGCTCGCAGCGGTGTGCCCGATCTTCAACTGCAACGCGTTCGCCCAGTCGGACGCGGTCGCCGCGCAACAGACCGCCGAGGTGACCGTCGCGAAGCTGAAGGCGGTGGGTTACGAGGTCGCCGACATCGACGGCCACGACCCCGAACAGATCAAGCAAGCCCTCGACGCGCACGCCGCGAACCAGGCGGGCGCGGGCGGACCGTTCGCCATCGTCGCCCGCACCGCCAAGGGTTGGGGCGCGGCCAGCCAGCAGGGCAACGGGCACCACGGCACGGCGGTCAAAGCCGATGCGCTCGATGCGCTCAGCGCCGAGTTCGACGCCACGGCGGCGCAGCTCGGCGCGACGTGGACCGAGGGCGACCTGACCATCAAGCCGATCACCCACACCCCGCCCGCGCCGGCCGAACCGCAGCCGATGCCCACGCTCAGCGGGGCGCTCGAGCAGTTCGGCAAGGCCGATGTGCTCGGTAAGGGCAAGTGGGCCACTCGCCGGGCGTACGGCGTGGCGCTGCGGGCGCTGGGCCTGGCCAACGGCAACGTCGTCGCGCTCGACGCCGACGTGCAAGGCTCGACCGGCGCCGCCGACTTCGCGCAAGACGACCGGCTCGCCGGGCGTTTCGTCGAGTGCCGCATCGCCGAGCAGAACATGGTCTCCGTGGCCGCGGGTATGGGTGCGGCCGGCAGGGTCGCCTTCGCCTCGACTTTCGCCAAGTTCTTCACGCGGGCCTACGACCAGGTGGAGATGGCGATCAACAGCGGGCTGAACTTCAAGCTGGTCGGCTCGCACGCGGGCGTGACGCTGGGCGCCGACGGGCCGAGCCAGATGGGCATGCCGGACGTGGCGTGGTTCCGCGCGTTTACCAAGGTGCGGCGCAAGGACGGGCACCCGGCGATGTACGTGCTCAACCCCGCCGACGCGTTCGCCGCGTACAAGCTGGTCGGCGTGATGGCGGCGCACGACGGGCCGTGTTACATGCGGACGATGCGGCCGGACACCGACGTGCTGTACGACGACAAGACGCCGTTCACCCTCGGCGGCCACGAGCTGCTGGCCGAGGGCGGCGACCTGCTGATCTGCGCCAGCGGTTACATGGTGCACCAGGCCCACCGCGCGTTGGACGCGCTGGAGGACGCGGGCGTCAGCGCGACGTTGGTCGACCTGTACTGCCTGCCGTTCGACCGCGACGCGATCGCGGAGCTGGCGATCAACGCCGGCGGCAACGTGCTGACGCTGGAAGACAACTACGTCGGCGGCATCGGTGCGGCGGTGTGCGAGGCGCTGGCCGAGCGCGGGGTGGGGGCGAAGGTCGTGCAGAAGTTCGTCACCACCACGCCCAAATCGGCGTTGAAGCCCGACGAGGTGATCGCCGACCAGGGCCTGACCGTCGACGACATCGTCAACACCGCGTCGACCATGTTGCAGTTGGCCTCGACCTGACCGAAACGCTTGGTTATGATCCGCCGTCGCGCCCGCGTTAAACGTGGTCGACGCCGCTTTCGTTTCGTGTAGCGATGCACGCACGCCCGTAAACCCGACAGGATCAGACCATGCCCACCGCCACCGCCGCTTTTCCCATTGACCTGGCCAGCTACCGCCCCGTCGCGATCGACCCGTGGGCGACCGAGACGCTGACCGACGAGCAGCGACAGGCCTTGCGGTACAACATCGACCTCTGCCGCGACGCGATCGTGTACTTCACGGCCACCGGCGCGGCCAAGGGCGTGGGCGGGCACACCGGCGGGCCGTACGACACCGTGCCCGAGGTGATAATCGCCGACGCGCTGTTCCGCGGCGCACCCGACAAGTTCGTGCCGATCTTTTGGGACGAGGCCGGCCACCGCGTGGCCACGCAGTACCTCATGGCCGCCGTGCACGGCGACCTGCCCGCCGAGCAACTCAACCGCTACCGTGAGGCGCATTCGACGCTGCCGGGCCACCCGGAACTCGGCCTCACGCCGGGCGTCAAGTTCTCGTCGGGCCGGCTGGGGCACATCTGGCCGTACATCAACGGCGTGGCGCTGGCCAACCCGGGCAAAACATTGCTCATGCTCGGCTCCGACGGCTCGCAACAGGAAGGCAACGACGCCGAGGCCGCCCGGCTCGCCGTCTCGCAACAGCTCAACATCAAGCTGCTCATCGACGACAACGACGTGACCATCGCCGGCCACCCCTCGCAGTACATGCCCGGCTTCGACGTGGCCAAAACCCTCGAAGGCCACGGCCTGCCCACGCTCGTCGGCGATGGCGAAGACCTCGATGCGCTCTACGAACGCATGCGCACCGCCGTGACCACCGACGGGCCCGTCGCCGTGATCAACAAGCGGCCGATGTGCGTCGGCATCGAACCCATCGAAGGCACCACGCACGGCCACGACGTGATCAGCGTCGACCACGCGATCGCACACCTGACTAAGCGCGGCCGCACCGAGGCCGTCGACGCGCTGCGGTCGATCGACAAGCCCGCCCGCCCCGTCGACTTCCGCGGCTCGGGCGATAAGTGGGACTCGAACCGAAACGTGTTCGGGCAGACCGTCGCCGAGTTGATGAGCGCGATGACCAAAACCGAGCGCGAGAACGTGCTGTGCATCGACTCGGACCTCGCCGGCTCGTGCGGGCTGAACAAAGTTCAAGCCGCGCACCCCGAGCGGTTCGTCTCCGCGGGCATCATGGAGCGCGGCAACCTGTCGGCCGCGGCGGGCTTCGGCATGGCCGAGGGCAAGCAGGGCATCTTCGGCACGTTCAGCGCCTTCCTCGAGATGTGCGTCAGCGAGGTCACCATGGCCCGGCTGAACTTCTCGAACGTGCTGTGCCACTTCTCGCACGCCGGCATCGACGACATGGCCGACAACACCTGCCACTTCGGCTTGAACAACCTGTTCGCCGACAACGGCCTCGACGACGGCCACCCCACCAGAGTCTACTTCCCCGCCGACGCGAACCAGATGCGCGCGGCGGTCGACGCCACGTTCAACGACCCCGGCCTGCGCTTCGTGTTTTCGACGCGCTCGAAGGTGCCCAACATACTCGACGAAAACGGCGACGACCTGTACGCCGGCGATTACACGTTCACCCCCGGCGTCGACGAGGTCGTGCGCGACGCCGAGTCGGGCGGCTTCGTCGTCAGCTTCGGCGAGTGCTTGTACCGCGCCCTCGACGCCGTCGAACGGCTCCGCGCCGACGGTTACGACGTGGGCCTGATCAACAAGCCCACGCTCAACGTGGTTGACGAAAAGACGATGGCCCGCCTCGGCGCCGCGCCGTGGGTGATGGTGGTCGAGTCGTTCAACCGCCGCACGGGGTTGGGCAGCCGCATGGGCAGCTGGCTGCTCGAACGCCGGCTCACGCCGCGTTACGCCTACCTCGGCGTCACCCGCGAGGGCTGCGGCGGCCTGTGGGAACAACACGCCCACCAGGGCATCGACGCCGACGGCATCGTCGCCGCCGTCAAAGAAATCGCGTAAGTCAACCGGCGACCTGCGATCTTCAAGCTTCGATCTCACCCAAGCCCCGGGTTGAGCGCCGAGCCCGCGAGGCCGAAACCCGGGGGTACGCGCTGAGACCAACAAGCCGTATTAACGAAGCGCAACACGCAACCCTCACACGCAACGCACGGCCACCCCAAACGATTGAACCCTGAATTATTATTCTAATGTTCTTAAGAACTTTAGAATAATGAAGCGCACCCTAAACACAATCAAACCCCTTGTTTCATAGTGTGTGCTCAATTAATCGCTTCGCGATTTCTGACCGTGTCGCGCGCCGTCGGGTCTAACGGCGCGCAGGGTGATTGCGCACCAGCTCGGCCACACACGGGTGCGCAACCCTCGGTTACCGGCGTGACCCGTTGCGTGTGGCGCCCAGCGCCGCGCGGTCGAGTTGCCAGGCGTTCGAGAATAACCGCCGCCCCACCCACGCACCGATCGCCACGGCGCACAGCAGGTCGCAGATGAGGATGCCCACGAGGATCAGCAGCTGGTACATCGCCGCGTCAAACGGCGGCGACCCGCCGAGCATCTGGCCGGTCATCATGCCCGGCAGCTTCACCACGCCGACAAGCAGCATCGCGTTGATCGTGGGCGTCAGCGCCGCGCCGACCGCGGCGCGGTAAGCCGGCCGCATCGCCTGCCACGGGCTGGCGCCGAGCGCGAGCATCGCTTCGACATCGCGCGCATCGCGTGCCGTGTCCGCCGCCACGCGTTCGGCGGCGAGCGTCGCGGCGGTCATCGCGTTGCCCAGCAGCATGCCGCCGATCGGGATCAGGTATCGCGGGTCCCACCCGTCCACGCCGATCACCAGCTTGCCGAAGAACAGCAGCATCATCGCCGTCACGCCCCCGAGCACCAGCGACAGCACGCCGCGCAGCGCCCCGACGTGCCGGCGCAGCTGCGCCGCGCCCGTGAAACCAGCGACCAGGGTCATCGCCACCAGCAGCGCGACGACCCAGTACCAACGCTCCGCGGCGAACACGTAACCGATCACCAGTCCGACCGCGACCAGTTGCACCACCGCGCGCAGCATCGCCCACGTGATGCGACCGGCCAAGCCCAGCTTCAAACCGATCGACAAACCGACCGCCACCGCCACGGGGATCGCCAACAGCACCAGCGACAGCCAGCCCAGTTCGATCACCGCGATGGTTGTTTCAGGCCTCATCGCCACCCCCGTGCAGAAAACGACCGACCGACTTGTTCGGGGGCTCGGCGAACACCGCGCCGACTTCGCCGGTCGCTTCGATGCGCCCGTCGATCACCACGGCGAGCTGCCCGCCGACCCGCCGCGTCTCTTCGAGCCGGTGCGTGGCGATGACGCACGTGCAACCGGTCACCCGGCTGAACTGTTCGATATCATCGAGCAGCCGTTCTGCGGTGCGCGGGTCGAGCGCCGCGGTCGGTTCGTCGAGCAGCAACACGTCCGGCTCGGTGATCAACGCCCGGGCCAACGTCACGCGCTGCTTCTGCCCCACGCTCAGCTCGTGCTCGCCACGGTCGATCAGCTCGGCGTCCACCCCCGCGCGGCCCATCGCCGCTTCGATGCGGGAGTCAAGGTCATCCGGCACACCCTCGTGCAACTCGAACGGCAACGCCAGGTTCCCCCGCACCGTTCGCCCCAGCAGCGTCGGCTCCTGGAACACCATCGCCACACGCCGTCGCAAGGCGCGCACCGGCCAATCGCCGATCGGCTTGCCTAAAACCTCAACGCTACCGGTGTCCGGCTCGTCGAGGCGATTGAGCAGACGCAACACGCTGCTCTTGCCCGAGCCGCTGGGCCCGACGATGTGCCACACGTCGCCCGACGTGATCGCCAGGTCCACGCCGCGCAAGATCGGCCGCTCCCCGTCGCCGTTGCGAACGGATCGGCTGACCCCCGTCAGTAGCGCTGCGTCGTTCGTGCTCATGTCACGCCCGCCATCATATAGCCCCCGGCATGCCGGGGGCTAAATGCCCACGACCCACACCAACACGATCACCGCCACCAGCGCGGCCACCACCCAGGGCCAGATCGCGTGCCGTGTGCGTCCGAAGCCTTTGACCTGCCGGTGGCGCATCTGCAACCACACGCCGCACCCGGGGCACTTCTCGGCGTACGCGTAGACCTCCGCCCCACAGTGCGGGCAGTCGATCACGTCCGCCGCGTCGTCGAACAGGTCCGCATCGTGATCGTCGGGGCCCAGGTCGGTCATCACCAGATGATAACACCTCAAACAGCGGTCCGGGCAGAGCGGTCATGTACGGCACACGACCCATGAGTTACCCTGTCATCATGATCAAGCCACAGGAGCTGATCGAAACCCTGATGCGTTGCCGGTCCCTCGTGCGACCGAGCGATGAGTCAGCCTTCACGACCGGTTCGACACCGGTAATCTGTCACACGTTGGACGAGTCGATCGATGCGCTAGCCAACACGGGCCGACTCACAGGAGCGCAACAGTCAGCATTGAAACTGCTCTTCGCGCCAACCGGAGCATTGCAAGAAACCGCGACCGAAAACGGATGGGGTGAGGATTATCTGCGTTTGTCTGAGCGGTTTGACGACCTGATTGAATCGACCACGTAAGCGTCGGGTATCACCACGAGGGACGGCATGAAGCGCTATCTCACAGCCATGGGCCGGTTGTTTGGGGCGATGATCAGACACCCGTGGGTCTTTGCGCGGGCGGTGAAGACGGTGCCTTCGGTCTGCGGGGCGCACGTGTTTGCGCGGGGTCATCATCATAGCGCTAAGCCGCGAGCGGCTTATGGTGGGGACGAGGGCAACCTGCGGGAGGGGTGACGGAGGCGGATGGGGCGAGCGGTCGAGGGTGCGTCAGATCTCGACGTACGCCATCTCGCTGGTGCGGGCCTTGGCGTCGACCGCGGGCTGCGCGGCGTCGGCGAACGGGGCGCCCATCCGCGCGCGGGTGGCCGCGGCGGCGTAGCGGGCCGGGTCGGCCTTGCCCGCGGCGGCGAGCAGGTCGAGCGCCACCTGCGCCTCGGGGCGCGTGAACTCGACGGGTTGGATCGCCCGCTCGAAGCTTTGCAGCCGGTGGTGCACGTTCTCGAACGTGCCGGCCTTTTCGACCCAGGCGCTGGCCGGCAGCAGCACGTCGGCGTCGGCGGTCAGGGCGTTGGGCAAAGTATCGCACACGACCGTGAACTTGCCCGAGAGGATCGCACGCACCGGCTCGGTGACCCAGTCGCTGGGGTAGTTGCCGGTGACGAGCACGGCGTCCGCGGCGTTGACGTGCTGACGCCAGGCGGCCTCGTCGTGCACGTGGCCTTCGCCGAACACGCCCTCGAGCGCCCGGCGGACGCCGCGCGCGTTGGGGGCCTTCTCGGCGTAAACGGTGTAACCACCGGGGAACGCCTGGTCTTCACCCTCGAACGGCACGGGGCCGACGCCGACGATCACGCCCTCGTCCAGTGTTTGCAGGGCTTGGCCGAGTTCGTGGGCGTCTTCGCAGGTGAGCATCGGGCTGACGAGCAGCGCGAGCTTCTTGCCGCTCATGCCCTCGAGCGCCCGGGCGAGCGCATCGTTCCAGTTGACCTCGACCTGTGCGCCGTCGCGTTTGACCATGGGCTTGCGCAAGCGCGCTTCGCTGTGCACGTGCTTCCACGAGTACCGGATCTCGTCGCTGGTCCACCACTTGTTGATCTCGAGGTTGGTGCGGGGCTTGAAGCGCCAGACGCGGCCCTCGTTGTGGTCGATCCACAGGTTGTCGCCCGAGGCGGTGTAGCCGTCGATGCCGGGCGCCGACGAGAGGAACCACACGCGCTGCTCGAAGAGGAAGTCCTTGTCCAGCAGCGCGCCGACGGGGCAGATGTCGACGACGTTGACCGACAGCGGGTTGTCGAGGGCCTTGCCGGGGAAGGTGTCGATCTCTTCCTTGTGCCCCCGGCCGGACACGCACAGCTCGCCGGTGCCGGTCACCTCGCGGGTGAAACGGACGCAGCGCGTGCACATGATGCAGCGGTCGGCGTAGAGCAAGACGTTGGTGCCGACGTCCTTCTTGGGGTTCTTCTGCTTGTTCTCTTCGAAGCGGCTGGCGGCTCGGCCGTATTGGTAGCTGTAGTCCTGCAACTTGCACTCGCCGGCCTGGTCGCAGACCGGGCAGTCCAGCGGGTGGTTGATGAGCAGGTATTCCATCACCGTCTTCTGGTTGGCGACGGATTTTTCGCTGGTGGTGTACACCTCGGACCCGTCGACGGCGGGCGTCTGGCAGGTGGGCAGCAGCTTGGGGATCAGCGACAGCTTGCCCTCGTTGCGCGGGTCGGGCTGGGCGACCTCGGCGAGGCAGATGCGGCAGTTGGCCACGATCGACAACCCCGGGTGGTAGCAGTAGTGCGGGATCTCGATGCCGTTCTCGAGCGCGACCTGCAAGATGGTCGGCTTACCCTCGAACTCACAACGCTTTCCGTCAATGGTGATGGTGGGCATGGCGTTCGGCTATTCGTCAAAACGAGCGTCTTCACAGGCGGATGGTGGCCATCCAACGGCGGGTCATCGTAGCCGAATCGCCGAAGCCCATCCACCAGCGTGCAAACAGAAGCCAAGCATCCGACGACACCCGTGCGAGGGCTTGCGCGTGGCTAAAAGCGAGAACGCACGAGGCATCACACGCGGTCGCCCTTGGGTTTAAAAGCAGGATTCCAACCAGGCCGCCGCTTTTCGCATAGCCCGGCGGTCGAGCTTGCACATGACCCGCCGGCCAACCGGGGAAGTTCGGATCAGCCCCGTCTCGCGGAGGATGTTCAGGTGCTGGTTGATGTTTTCGGGTGAAAGCCGCAGCGCCTGCCGCAGGTCGAGCACCGACACCGCCCCCGCGGTGAGCATGGCGACGATCTCCCGCCGGATCGGGTGGGCCAACCCCCGGAACGCGTCGCGCCGCTGCGATTCGGTCATGCGTGGTCTGGACATGAACGAAATTTAACTTAAATTTCGTGTGGCGGCAATCGAAAAACACGTTGGTGTGCAGGGCCGGTCAGACGAGCCGGGCGCTTGCGTTACAATGACCGCCATGAACGAACAAGCCATCACCCGTATCGCCATCGCCGGGGCCGCGGGGCGCATGGGCCAGCGGCTGTGCGACCTGTGCCAGCAGCACCCCGCGCTCACGCTCGCCGAGGCGATCGACCTGCCCGCCAGCCCCGCCCTCGGCCAACCCGCCCCCGGAACCGCCCCCGCCCCCGGGTGTGCCGCGGTCATCACCGACACATATTCCGGGGGCGCCGACGTGATGATCGACTTCACGCTGCCCGAGGCGACCGCGGCGAACATCGCGCGCTGCGTCGAAACCCGCACCGCCCTCGTGCTCGGCACCACCGGCCTGACCGACGCCCACCAACACCAACTCGACGACGCGGCCCAAACCATCGGCGTCGTGCAGGCGACCAACTTCTCGCTCGTGGTCAACGTGCTCAACAAGCTCGCCGCGCAAGCCGCCCAGCTGCTCGGCGACGCCTACGACATCGAAATCCACGAAGCCCACCACCGCTTCAAGAAAGACGCCCCCTCCGGCACCGCGCTCACCCTCGCCCGCGCCATCTGCGACGCGACCGGCCGCGACTTCGACCGCGACGTGGTGCTCGGCCGAGCCGGCGACGACGCCCAACGCAAGCCCCGCGAGATCGCGGTGCAGGCCCTGCGCCTCGGCGATGTGGTCGGCGAGCACACCGTGCACTACGCCACCATCGGCGAGCGCATGGAGCTGCGGCACGTCGGCACCAGCCGCGACAGCTATGCGACCGGTGCGCTGCACGCCGCGCAATGGCTCGCCGCTCAACCCGCGGGCCGGTACGCGATGAACGACGTGCTGGGGCTTTGACAAATCCGGAATGCGGAATCCGGAATCTGATGCTTTACTTCGCCTACGGCTCCAACCTGAACCCGCCGCAGATGGCCGAGCGTTGCCCGGGGCACGCGGTGGTCGCGCGAGCGGTGTTGCGCGATTACCGGTTGGTGTTCCCGTGCGCGAGCAGCCGTTGGGTCGGCGGCGTGGCGAGCGTCGAACCGTCGGCGGGCGACGTGGTCGAGGGCGTGTTGTTCGAACTCACGGCCGAGAACGAAGCGGCGCTCGACCGCTACGAAGGCGTGGCCGAGGGCATGTACCGCAAAACAAGGGTTGAGGTCGTCGACAACCACGGGCGATCGCACGAGGCGCTGACATACATCGCCAAGCCCCAACCCCCCGGGCGCCACGACCCGTCACCGCGTTACATGAATGCGATCATCGACGGCGCGCTCGCGCACGGCCTGAGCGGCGACTACCTCGCCGCCCTGCGCGCGATCCCCACCCACCACCGCTGACCGCACGTTTGGCGTGGTCGTTTGGCGTGGTCACTTAAGTGACCACGCCGTCCGTTCACCGCTTGAGCTTGCCCTGCCAGACGGGGGCGAGGCGCCAACCCCTGGCGTGTCGTGCGTGGCCCTTGGTTGCGACGGTCGGCAGCGCCGGTGGGTGGTCGGAGGGAAGCAGGTCGGCTCTCCAGTGCTTCGCCTGGCCGCCGTGATCGGCGAGCACGACCCACGAGATGCGCGACAGGTCGCCACGGTACATGACCGAGAACACCTCGCGTTCGGTCTTGCCCACAAAGTTCGTCTGCTTCAGGTGCGGCACGGCCCAGTGGCCCGCGTAACGTGGCTCGCCCAGCACCCACCACGGATCGAAGTGCCACAAACGACACGCCCGCTCGATCGTATCCGGCCTCGCGGGTTCGAACGCTTCGGCGCCCTCGACGTTCAAACAGATCCGCCGCCACGGCCAGGCGCTCGCCGTCCCCGACTCGCAATCGATGAACACGATCTCGTCGCTGTGCTCGCTGACGAGCATCAGCATCTTCACGTGGCCGGCCCGGTCAAAAAACGGAAACAGCGACGCGTCGTCGACCGCCGTCTGGCCGATGACGACGCCGCGCTTGAGCAGGCCCTTCGCTCGGACGGGTGGGCGGAACATGGCTTACCCCCGCGGCTCGCTCGGTTCGTCGCCCTCGTACTTGAACCCCATCGACGCCATGCCGACCAGGCCCGGGTCCATCGCGTTGGCCATGCCCGACGGCACCACCATCAGCGCCCCCCGCTCCTTGATCGACTCGTAGGTCATGTTCATCGCGCGCAGCCGCATCGCGTGCGAGTTGCGGTCGTACACGTTGGCCGCCTGTTCCATCTGCTCGGCGACCAACAGCTCGCTCTCCGCGAGGATGATGCGCGCCTCCTTCTCGCGGTCGGCCTGCGCCTTGCGGCTCATCGCGTCCTCCAACGCCCCCGGGATTTTCACATCACGTATCTCAACAGATTGCACGGTGATGCCCCACTCCGTGGTCTTCGCATCGATCGTTTCCTGCAACTCCGCGTCCAGCGATTCGCGGTCGGAGATCATGCGCACCAGCTCGCTGCGCCCGATCACGTCGCGCAGCGTGGTCTGCGCCGCCCAGGTGATCGTTTTGAGGTAGCCCTCGACTTCGAGGATGGCCTTCTCGGCGTCGTTGACGATCCAGAACAACACCGCGTCGACGTTCACGGGCACGGTGTCGCGCGTCAGCGTCTTCTCGGCGGAGAACGCCGTGGAACGCACGCGCATGTCGACGATCGACGTGATCGCGTCGATCCCCGGGATCACCCACGAGATGCCCGGCTTGACGATGCGCTGGTACTTGCCCAGCCGCAGCAACACGCCCCGCTCCCACTCGCGGATCAACCGCGGCGAGCCGGCCAAGTAGACGCCCACGACGAAAACGCCGATCGTCAACCACAGCTTGTCGACCGCGAGATCGAGCACCACCGAGATGATCAACGCGGCTAACAGCATCAACGCGGTCACGATATTAGCGCTACCTCTTAACACGGCGTACCTCCTTCCATCGGGTCTCGATGAATTGGCTCAACTCGAAGGCGTTCATCCCGGCGCCCTGCGCCAGGTCGATGATCCGGTCGGCGGCCCTTTCTATCGCGCGCAGGTCGGCGCGCTTCATCGGCGCCCCCGCCCCCTCGGCGACGAACGTGCCCACGCCACGCTCGAGGCGCAACAGCCCCTCGGCCTGCAACTCCCGGTACACCCGGGCGACCGTGTTGGCGTTGATGCCCAACTCGACGGCCAACCCGCGCACGGTCGGCATCGGGTCGCCGATCTTCAACTCCCCCTCGCGCACGAGCAGCCGGATGCGCTCGGCCAGCTGCAGGTAAACCGGCAGTCCCGCGGACTTGTCGATCTGGATGGCCGGTGCGTTCATGGGGGCGCGTCGCCGAAATCGCAATTGAATTATTGTATTAGCATACTAGTACATTAAAACAATGGTGTCAAGCGGCGATCCGGCCCTGAAATGCGGAAAAACGGGTGACTGCGCCCCGCCGGCGGGTGCGTCCTTTGACACAACAGGCAAGGAGACGAGCATGAATCGGGCTGACGTGGTGGTCGGTTTGGGTCTGTCGTGGGCGCTGTCTGCGTTGGCGTTGGGTTGTGCCGCGGCGCAAGCAACCGAAGGCCCGTCGAAGCCGAACGTGATCGTGATCTTCACCGACGACCACGGCTTCGCCGACCTCGGCGCCCAAGGTGTGCGCGACGATGTCAAAACCCCGCACCTGGACCGGCTGGCGGCGGGCGGCGTACGGATGACGCACGGCTACGTCACCGCCCCGCAGTGCGTGCCCTCGCGCGCGGGGCTGCTGACCGGGCGCTACCAGACGCGCTTCAACCTCGAAACCAACCACGACGGCCCGCTGTTGCACGGCGAGGTCACGATCGCCGAGCGATTGAAACGGGCGGGCTACATCACGGGCATGTGCGGCAAGTGGCACCTCAACCCGAACCGGCAGAGCAAGAACACGCCGCCGGGCGCCAAGCCGTTGGATTTCATGCCCCACCGCCAGGGCTTCGACGAGTACCTGTGCGGCCCGAGGCGGCGCTACCTCGCGTCGCACGACGCCAAGGGCAACAAACTCGACAAGCCCGCCATGGTCGAGGACCGGCGTTTCCGCATCGACGTGCAATCGGACTGGGCGGTGAACTTCATCGACCGCCACGCGGGCGGCGACGAGCCGTTCTTGTTGTACGTGTCATACTTCGCGCCGCACGTGCCGTTGGAGGCGACGGACAGATACCTTGCGCGTTTTCCGGGCGAGATGCCGCATGAGCGCCGGCTGGCGTTGGCGATGCTGGCCGCGATCGACGACGGTGTCGGCCGGATCACGGAGAAGCTCGAAGAACACGGCGTCGAGCGCAACACGCTCGTCTTTTTCATCAGCGACAACGGCGCGCCGCTTAAACAGGGCGCGTGGGATGGGTCGCTCAACGAACCGTTGGTGGGCGAAAAGGGCATGCTCACCGACGGCGGCGTGCGGGTGCCGTTCCTCGTGAGTTGGCCGGGCGTGCTGCCGGCGGGCGAGGTGTACGAGAAACCGGTGATCTCGCTGGACGTCGCGGCGACCGCGAACGCGTTGGCCGGCCTGCCGCACGACGAGGCGCTCGACGGGGTGAACCTCGTGCCCCACCTGCGCAGCGAGGCCGAGGTGCCGCCCCACGACCGGCTGTACTGGCGCTGGCGTTCGCAGGCCGCGGTGCGCCAGGGCCGGTGGAAGCTGATCATGCTCGGCGAGCACCACCGCTTGCTCTTCGACCTCGCGTCGCCGCAGCACGAACACGCCAACGTCATCGCCGATCACCCCGAGGTCGCCGCCGAGCTGGAAGCCCACCTCAAACGCTGGGCCGCGGCACAGAACCCCGCGGGCCTGCCCACCGGCAAGCTCCACCCCGAGGGCTCGAAGTTCTTCCGCGCGCACCTCACTCGCCCCTAACCGACCGGCGGGTCATGACCGGGCGGCGTGGTCACTTAAGTGACCACGCCAAACACGCGCTGGGCGATGGTTCGCGGGGACCACAAAACCAAATCAAGCACAGGCACATTGAGAAGCGAGCCGGCTCGTGCCGAGCCGGCCCGTGGCGGTGGGCCTGTTTCGGCGCGCGCTGTTTCACGACGCGAGGAAGAACCGGGACGGGCCCAACCGCGCTCTCAACACCGACGAACCCGTGCGGATAATCCATAACCAAACATCAATTTTAACTTAAAAATGGTATCGACCTGTGGCACAAAACGCGGGGCGGGCCGGCTCGCTTGTGCCCAGCGCGTAATAGCGGTCGCATCGACAAGCTCACCACGACCGTTTGTGCGCACCGTGCGCAAGCCCGCTTTCTAAGGCCGTAATCGGCGATCGGGGCCTTACGATCGGTCCGCTATTACGCGCTGGAACGACAACCCCGTGCGCCGCGCTGTTCGGCGATGCGCACCGGCCCGGCACAGCGGGTGGCGAACCTCGATGACGCGTCGGGAACCGGGGTGGGGCATCGGTCACGAAACCCGGCGCACGGTCTGTGCGCGGGCGCCGCGGTGCGCGGCATGCGGATCGGCCGTGTGCGATGTCAATCCCCGGGCATCCAGCGCACGTCGCCGGCGCGGAGCGTGGTGCCGTTGACCATGTTGTAGAGGTCAACGGTGGCCTGTTCGCTGGTCTGCATGGGCACGCGGGCGCGGACGATGCCGAGGTAGGGGTTGTACCAGAAGGCGGACCGCCCGTGCTCGGCGGTGACGTAGCGCGGGTTGAAGGCCTTGATGTTGTCGTCGGCGGCGACCTCGATCCAGACGATGGTCGGGCCGGTCAGGGGGTTGACCGGCAGCTGGTCGAACCACAGCTCGTCGATGACCATGGGGTAGCCGCGGCGTGTGAGGTCGGTTTCGCCGAGGCCGGCGTGGAAGATGGCTTTGCTCTCGATGGCGTGCATCGCGTGTTGGGTCTGTTCCACGAGGCTGTTCTGCTCGGCCCGCGCGCGCTGCTGGACCATGATCGTGGCGATCACGACCAGGACGATCAGCGCGATCATGAAATCAACCAACAAGCGCACAACAGGGCCTCCAGCGCACAGTCCGCCATCTTTTATGTTCAATTCAGGGCCGGGTGATGCACGCGTATTCACCGCAGCGGGTGAGATTCGGGTGGGTCTGCGACGTTTGAACCGGTTGCGCGGGCCCGTACAATGCGGCCGCCGAACATGGAGACCACAGACGGATGATCGAGAAGTTCGATTACGACAACGGGCTGACGCTATTGGTCGAGCCGATCGGGGGCGTGGCGAGCGTGGGCATGACGCTGCTGCTGCCCGGCGGCACGGCGAGCGAGCCGGCCGACCGGCTGGGCGCGGCGGCGGTGCTGAGCGATTGCGTGTTCCGCGGCGCCGGCGAGCTCGACGCCAAGGCCCACAGCGATGCGCTCGACCAGCTCGGCGTGAAGCGCGGCTGCGCGGTGCAGACGTACCACCTGCGGCTGAGCGCCACGTTCATCGGGCACCAGATCGAACAAGCGATGCCGCTGCTGACGGACATGGTGCGCCGGCCACGGCTCATCGACGAGGGCTTTGAGCCGGCCCGGCAGTTGGCGGTGCAGGCGATCGATGCGCTGGAGGACGAGCCGCAGGAAAAACTGATGATCGAGTTGAAGGCGGCGCACCTGCCGGGGCCGTTGTCACGGTCGGCGATGGGTGATCGCGATCACCTGCTGGCGATGAACAACGCGGACGTGCGGGCGCACCACGCGCGGACGTTCGTGCCGGGCGGCGCGATCATCGCGCTGTCGGGCGACGTGCAGCCGGCCCGGGCGCACGAACTGGTCGGGCGGCTGCTGGGCGACTGGTCGGGCAAGCTCGACCGCCCCGCCGCCGACGCGGCGCCGACGCCGGCCTACCACCACCACCACAACGATTCGGCACAACAGCACATCGGCATCGCCTACGACGCGATGGCGGCGAGCGACGAGCGGGCGCCCCTGCAGCACGTGGCCACGGCGGTGCTGTCGGGCGGCATGAGCGGGCGTTTGTTCACGGAGGTGCGTGAGAAGCGCGGGCTGTGTTACGCGGTCTACGCCGGTTACAGCTCGCTGCTGGACCGCGGGGCGGTGACGGCCTACGCGGGCACGACCACCGAGCGTGCGACGGAGACGCTGGACGTGCTGGGCAAGGAGCTGCGCCGGCTGTACGAGGGTGTGGGGCAAGACGAGTTCGAGCGGGCGGTCGTGGGCCTCAAGTCGCGGATCGTGATGCAGGGCGAATCGACCAGCGCCCGCGCCAGCGCGATCGCGCAGGACGAGTTTCTGCTCGGCCGACCGCGCACGCTCGACGACTGCGCCGCGGAGGTCGACGCGGTGACGCTGGACAAGCTCAACGCGTTTTTAGCCGAGAACAAGCCGGGCGAGATGACGACCGTGACCATCGGACCGCAACCGCTGATCGGGCAACAAGCATGAGCATCGAGTTCAAGAAGACGGTACTGGACAACGGCCTGACCGTGATCGGCGAGGTCAACGGCTCGGCGCACACCGCGGCGGTGGGTTTCTTCGTCAACGTCGGCACGCGCGACGAGACGCCCGAAGTCATGGGGGTCAGCCATTTTTTGGAGCACATGTGCTTCAAGGGCACCGACCGGCGCAGCGCCGACGACGTGAACCGCGACTTCGACCGGATCGGCGCTTCGTACAACGCGATGACCGGGCAGGAAGCGACGGTGTACTACGCGCACGTGCTGCCGGAGCACCTCGACGACGCGGTCGACCTGCTGGCGGACATCATGCGGCCGTCGCTGCGTGACGACGACTTCGAGATGGAAAAGAACGTGATCCTCGAGGAGATCGGCATGTACGCCGACCGGCCGTTCTGGGTGGCGTACGAGCAGGCGATGGAATCGTTCTTCGGCCCGCACACGCTGGGTTACCGCATACTCGGCACGCACGAGACGATCGGCGGGCTCGACGCCGACGCGATGCGCGGCTACTTCAACCGCCGCTACAGCCCGGACAACATGGTCGTTTCGCTCAGCGGCAAGGTCGACTTCGACCACACGGTCGCGCAGCTGAACGCGCTGTGCGGGGCGTGGCAACGCACGGGCGCCACGCGCGATTACGCGGGCGGTGAGCCGGCGCAGCGTGACGAAACACACGTCGACGAAAAGCTGACCAACCACTACGTGGTGGCGATCAGCGGCGGCCCGAGCAAGCAGGACGAGTCGCGCTACCCGGCGGCCGTGCTCGCGCACCTGCTGGGTGACAGCGACGGCAGCCGGCTGTACTGGAACCTGATCGACCCGGGCCTGGCCGACGAAGCGGAGTTGAGCCACCAGGGTTTCGACCGCACCGGCACGTTCGTGGCCTACGCGAGCTGCCCGCCCGGCAAGGCGGCGGAGGTGGAGCGTGTGCTGCTGCAAACGCTCGACGCGGCGACCGAGGGGCTGACCGACAGCGAGGTCGAGCGCGCCCGCAACAAGATCGCGGTGGACCTGATGCTGCAGAACGAGCGGCCGAGCGGCCGGATGATGGCGCTGGGCGGCAACTGGCTGGCGACGGGCGAGTACCGGTCGCTGGACGACGAGCTGCGCCGCCTCGGGGCGGTCGACGCCGCGGCGGTCCGCGAGCTGTGCGCCGCGCACCGGTTCGAGGTGCGGACGGTGGTGCGGTTGACGCCTGGTGATGCGCCGGGTGAAGCGGGCGCATAAAGAACGCCGAGGTCTGAGCGAACCTCGGCGAACCCACTGCATGAGCAGATCATTGATCGGTGGTCACCCCGCCGCGACCTGCGGCGTGCGCGGGGCGAAGACCCGGACACAGTTGCGCCCGGAGTGCTTGGCGGCGTAGACGGCCTTGTCGGCGGCCTGCACGAGCTGGTCGGGGCGTTGGAAGACGGTCACGCCGTCGAAGCTCGCGACGCCGAGCGAGATGGTCACGTGGAGCGTGAGGCACTCGTCGTAGGCGATGGGCGTGGACTCGACGTTCTTGCGGATCTGTTCGGCGAGCTGCGCGGCGCGCTTGCGGTCGTAACCGGGCAGCACGATGGCGAACTCTTCGCCGCCGTAACGCGCGACGAGCCCTTCGCCGCCGACCGTGTCCTGGAGCGTCTTGCTCAGCGAGATCAACACGGCGTCGCCCGCGGCGTGGCCGTGCGTGTCGTTGACGGACTTGAACCTGTCGGCGTCGAGGAAGATCACGCCCAGCGCGCTGGTCTGCTTCTTGGCGAACTCGAACTGCTGCTCGATGTACCCGTTGAACCTGCCGCGGTTGGCGGCGCCGGTCAGCGCGTCGCGGTTCATCTGTTCCTGGAGCTGCTCGTTGGTCTGCTGGAGCTGGTCGGCGCTCTGTTGCGACTCGAGCGTGAGCTGGAGCAGGGTTTCGTTGGCCTCGGCGAGCAGCGCGCCGGCGTCGCTGACCGAATCGCAGTCGATGTCGAACAGGCGCGCCATCTCCTTGGTCGCGTCGCCGATGGTTTTCAACAACTCCTCACAGTCGGCATGGTTCAGCTCGAAGCTCTGGCGGAGCTCGGCGAAGAACGCGTCGATGTCGGCGTTGGGGCGGTTGAGGAACAGCCCGGCGGACTTGTGGCCGAGGGAGACGGCCCTGACGATCTTCTCGACCGCGGGCGGCGCCTTATCCGGGAACTCGTGGTACTGGATCGGCGCGACGAGGATCGGCGGCAGCTTCCACTTCTCGGCCAGCTGGGCGCCGACCTCGGTGTGGGTGGTGCCGAAGCGCTGGCGCTCGAGCTTGATCAGCAGGTTGTTGTCGTCGCCGGCTTCGCCGATGAGCCCGATGTAGCCGTCGGACTTGCCGATGGTCTGGACCATGGCCATCACGCCGAGGTCGGAGAACAACCCGCCGAGGAAGGCTTCTTCGTGCTCGATGAGGCCGGCCTTCTGGGCGATCGTGCGTGCGCCGACGGCGCCGAACAGCGACCGCTTCCAGAACTCCATCATGTCGAACTCGGAGTCCTTGTCACCCTTGAAGTTGCTGACGAGGCTGAAGCCGAGCGCGAGCGTCTTGACGCTGTTGAGCCCGAGGATGACCAGGGCGTGGCTGATGGTGCTGACGGACTGGCTCAGGCCGTAGTACGACGAGTTGACGGTTTTGAGGATCTTGCTCGACAGCGCGGGGTCGTTGCTGATCGTGGTGGCGATCTGCTTGATGTTGATGTCGGAGGTTCGGCAAAGCTCAATCACCTCCACCGCGATCGTCGGCAACGAAGGCAGCCGAGGGCACTTGAGGACCTTGTCGATAATGACCTGGCTCATGAAATACTGCTTTCCCTTACACACCCGCGAGCGCTTCGCGTCCGAGGGAACATCGTGAAGACCAATGGAGGGAAGCATCCCCCCCAACCCCTTGTTGAATCACATTGGGTGTATCGACCCCTTCAGCGGCGTACTTAACGGCTCGATTGCGCCGGGTCAGCGTGATGTCTCGCAATAATGGCGTTAAAGGCAGGCACTTAGAACAGATGAAAAAACACGCCCCGCGCGGCAGGCGCGCGGGGCGTGGGTGATTCTCGCAAGCGAGTCGGGTTATCGGTCCGCTCAGGTCGTGCCGGCCTCGGCCTCTTCCTGGGCGGGCTCGGCGGCCTCGTCTTCCTTGGGCGCGCGAGACTCGTCGAACGTCGCGACGAAGGTCAGCTTCTCCTCGCCGGCCTCGTGCGAGATGCAGACCAGGTTCTTGCCCTCCATCTCGCCACGGAGGATCGACTCGCTGAGCGAGTCTTCGACGTTGTGCTCGATGGCGCGCCGCAACGGGCGGGCGCCGAAGTCGGGGTTGTAGCCCTTGTCGATCAGGTAGTCCTTGGCCGATTGGTCGAGCTCGAGCGCGATGCCCTTCTCTTCGAGGCGGCTGCGGACCTTCTTCAATTCGTAGTCGACGATGCTCTCGAGGTCCACGCGGGTCAGCGGGTGGAAGACGATCACGTCGTCGAGGCGGTTGATGAACTCGGGGCGGAAGTGGCGCTCGATCTCTTTCATGAGCGTCGTCTTCATCGCCTCGTAGTTGGCGTCCTCGCTCTGCTTCTGGAAGCCGAAGCCGCCCCCGCCGCCCTTGATCAGCTCCGCGCCGATGTTGCTGGTCATGATCAGGATGACGTTGCGGAAGTCGACCTGCCGCCCGAACGAGTCGGTCAGCCGACCCTCCTCCATCACCTGAAGCAGCGTGTTGAACACGTCGGGGTGGGCCTTTTCGATCTCGTCGAGCAGGACCACGGCGTACGGGCGCCGGCGGATGCGCTCGGTGAGCTGACCGCCCTCCTCGTAGCCGACGTAGCCGGGGGGCGCGCCGATCAGGCGGGAGACGTTGTGCTTCTCCATGTACTCGGACATGTCGATGTGCACCAGCGCCTCTTCGTCGCCGAACATGAACTCGGCCAGGGCCTTGCTGAGCAGCGTCTTGCCGACACCGGAGGGCCCGACGAAGATGAAGCTGCCCATCGGCCGCTTGGGGTCCTTCAGCCCCGAGCGCGCCCGCCGGATCGACTTGGCGATCGCGTGAATCGCTTCGTGCTGGCTGACCACGGTCTTGTGCAGTTCGTCTTCGAGCTGGAGCAGGCGTTCGCTCTCGGCCTTCTCGAGGCGCGTCAGCGGCACGCCGGTCATCTTGCTGACGACCTCGGCGATCACCTCGTCGTCGACCACGCCGTCCACCTCGCGGCTGCGCTCGCGCCAGTCCTTCTGGACCTGCTCCTTCTCCTTGCGGAGCTGTTCGGCCTGGTCGCGCAGCTCGGCGGCGCGCTCGTAGTCGGCGGCCTTGACCGCCTCGTCCTTCTCGACGCTCAGCCGCTCGATCTTCTCCTCGATCTCCGTCAGGTCCGGCGGCTTGGTCATGCTCTTCAAACGGATCCGCGCGCCCGCCTCGTCGATCACGTCGATCGACTTGTCCGGCTGCACGCGGCCGGTGATGTACCGCGTCGACAGCTCCACGGCCTGGACCACGGCCTCGTCGGTGATCCGCACGCGGTGGTGTTCCTCGTAGCGGTCGCGCAAGCCCTTGAGGATCTCGATCGTCTGCTCCTTGCTGGGCGGGTTGACCATGACCATCTGGAAGCGGCGCTCCAGCGCGCCGTCCTTCTCGATGTACTTGCGGTACTCGTCCATGGTCGTGGCACCGATGCACTGGATCTCGCCCCGGCTGAGGGCGGGCTTGAGCACGTTCGACGCGTCGATCGCGCCCTCCGCCCCGCCGGCGCCGACCAGCGTGTGCAGCTCGTCGATGAACAGGATCACGTTCTTCGCCCGGCGGACCTCGTTCATGACCGCCTTGATGCGCTCCTCGAACTGGCCGCGGTACTTGGTGCCGGCGACCATCATCGCCAGGTCGAGCACCACGATGCGCCGGCCGTCGAGGATCTCCGGCACGTCCTTGCCGATCACCCGCTGGGCCAGGCCCTCGACGATGGCGGTCTTGCCGACGCCGGCCTCGCCGATGAGCACGGGGTTGTTCTTGGTCCGCCGGCAGAGGATCTGCACGACGCGCTCGATCTCGTCGGACCGGCCGATGACCGGGTCGAGCTCGTTGTTGCGGGCCATCTCGGTCAGGTCGCGGCCGAAGCTGTCGAGCGCGGGGGTCTGGCTCTTCTTGCCGCGCCGCCCGCCGCTGGGCGATTCGGATTCCATCTCGGGGTCGCCGGTGGGCGCGACCTCGTTGGTCGAGCCGGCGCCGAGCAGGTTGAGCACCTCTTCGCGGACCTCTTCGAGCCGCAGGCCGAGGTTCATGAGCACCTGGGCGGCGACGCCGTCGTGCTCGCGCAACAGCCCGAGCAGCAGGTGCTCGGTGCCGACGTAGTTGTGGTTGAGGTTGCGGGCCTCTTCGATGGCGTACTCGATCACCTTCTTGGCGCGCGGGGTCTGGGGCAGCTTGCCCATGGTGACCATGTCCGGGCCGGACTTGACCAGCTTCTCGACCTCGAGGCGGACCTTGCGCAAGTCGACGTCGAGGTTCTTGAGGACGTTGGCGCCAACGCCCGAGCCTTCCTTGACCAGGCCGAGCAGGATGTGCTCGGTGCCGATGTACTCGTGGTTGAAGCGTTGGGCTTCCTGGTTGGCCAGGGCCATTACCTTGCGAGCACGGTCGGTAAAACGTTCAAACATGATCTGCTCCCAGCTGAAAATCGCGTTGGGCTTCCTGCCTAGCGTCTCTGTCGGCATTATAGCCGCCCTATCCGCAGATTAGGGGCAAGGCCGATGCCGCCCGACACACGGTTAGTGACCGAATAATCGGACGGCGAACTGCCAGTGCGGCGTATCGGATGTCGCGGGCTGCCATTGCGTTACACGCACGCCCACACAGATACCAGATCGGCCATCGGGGGCGTCGGCTTGGCCGATTCAAACGCTTGGCGCGTGTAAAGATTGCACAAAGCGCCCCGCGCCGCGCATTGCCAGACCGGCGGGTACCGATTCTACGGCGTGGCGGGCCGGCCCGGTCAGGCCGTCTGGCGCGAACCGAGCAGCGACTCGGTGATCACCGCCAGCCGGCGGAGGTGGGTCAACTGCTCGGTGTTTAACTGCCGGGGCTTGCGGTCTTTGGCGCAGAGCGCACCGACACGCTCGCCGTTGGGCGCATGCAGCGGCACGCCGATGTAAAAACGGATGCCGTCGTGCGTCACCTGCGGGTTGTCCTCGAAACGCGAGTCGAGCGCCGTGTCCTCGACGAACAACACCTGATCGTCGAGGATCGTGTGGTTGCAAAACGCGTGCTTGCGATCGCCCTGGCACGCGGGCGTGCCCACGCGAGCCTTGAACCACTCGCGATCGGTATCGACCAGCGACACCGCGGCGATGGGCACTTCGAGCAACTCGCTGACCAGCTTCACGATCGCGTCGTACGCCGCCTCGGGTTCGGTGTCGAGGATGTTCAACGCACACAACGCCGCCAGACGTTTCAGGTCGTCCGCATGGTTGATCACGCTTTCGACGGACATGGGATCACCCCCTATCGCCGACGCGATCCCCCGATTGGAACGCCGGCCACTTCACCATCAAGGTCGGTAAAAGTGGACACCGGATTGAGCTTATTCTCGGAAACCCACGGCAACCGCGCGCAGCCGCGATCACCCCCCCGACTCGTCCTGCGCTTCGAGCGTGTCCCAGAAGTGTTTCTCGGCCTCGGCGTACTTCTCGAACGTCTCGTGCAGGTTCTCGAGCATCAAGCGCAGGTTCTTATCGGCCGGGTCGACCCGCCCGTCCATCTTGTCCAGCATCGCCTGCATCGACTCGGCGGTGCTGTTCAGCGTGCCTGCCGCGAGGGCGAAGCTGCGGGCCGCGTCGTACAGGTTGTCGGTCTCCAACTCCTTGTCCGACGGCGTGTACAGCAGCCGCCACGGCGAACGGCGGATCTCGATCGCCGCGAGCTTCAACTGGTCGCTGGTCAACCGCATGTTGGCGATCATCCGCTCGAGCACCGGCTTCTGCGTGACCACCAGCGTCTTCAACTGCTCGGTGGTGGTCTTGATGTCCTCGATGCCCGCGTCGGCCTTGTCCAGCGCCGCGGTGATCTTGTCGAGCGTCTCGCCTTTCAGCCGGGCGGTGACCTGCTCGGCGTTGTCCAGCGCGTCCCGGCCCTTGGCGATGCCCTCCCTGATCACCGGCCGGTTCTCTGCGAGGATCGCCTTGGCGCTGGTCACCGCGTCGTCGGTGTTCGCGGTGATCGAATCGATCCGGTCCCACCATTGCTGCCGCCGCTCGCGCACGCCCGCGGTCACGAGCTTCACGTCGCCGGTGATCTGCTTGACGTTGGCGATGATCTCCGTCACGTCCTGCTTGTTGGCGGCGACGGTGTCGGTGAACACCTCGAGGTTGGTGATGATGTTGCGCAGCTGCTGGCGCTGGACCTCGTCGATGCCGATCTCGTGCACGAGGTCGACGATCATCTGGCTCGGCGCGACGCCGCCGCGGAGCGACTGGCTCGGGTCGTAGGCGTACTCCCAGCTGTCGCCCAGGCGGACGCGGCCGGAGCGGTCGACCGTCTCCCGGCTGCCCTGGGCCATGATGTCCGCCGCGGTGTAGCGGCCGGCCAGGTCGGCGGGCACCTTGATGATGTTGCCGTCACGATCAAGCCGCACCACACGGACGCCCTGCACCACGATCGCCTCTTCCTGCTCGGCCGACGCGTCGTAACCGACGCTGCGGATGTTCAGTTCCGTGCCGCTGCCGAGCGGGGGCACGTCGAGCTCGATCACGGCGTTGTCGTAGAGCTTGTACTTGAAGGGGATCTCGAAGGTGACGATCTTCGCCACGACGCGCCCGTCTTCGCTCTCGTCTTCGATCCTCGTCACCTGGCCCGCCGGGAAATCGCCGATGGTGACCGAGGCGCCCCGCTTCAACCCCTTCAGGCCGTCTTTCAGGCTGAAGCGCACCTGCACCGCCTGGGTCTTGGTAAACAGTCCCTCGATGTCGGTCATGAGGAACACGGCGACCAGCGCCGCGACCAGCCCGACGATCACGAACAGCCCGGCCTTAAAGTTATCGCTCTTCTGACTCATCGCAGCGTATCCTTCAACCTAGAAGTGTCGCGGTCGATCAGGCGTTGCGCGTGGGCGCCACCGACGGGCGGGGCGCCATGCGCGGCACGGCCTCTTCACCCAACAGGTCTTCCGCGTAATTCGTGCCAAGCTTGCGTTCCGTGATCGGCCCGAGCGCATCGCCCCGCAAGAACTGCCGGATCAACGCGTGGTCGTGGTCAAACTCTTCCTCGCTGTCGCGGACCCGCTCGAACCACTGCCGGTCTTCCACCGCCAGCACGCGCCCCTTGTCCAGCATCACCATGCGGTCGGCGATGGTGAACGCCGAGTCCATCTCGTGGGTCACCACCACGCTGGTCACGCCGATCTTCTTCGTCAGGTCGACCATGAGCTGGTCGATCTCGGCGCTGGTCACCGGGTCGAGGCCGGCGCTGGGTTCGTCGTAGAACAAAATCTTCGGGTCCAGCGCCAACGCCCGCGCGAGGCCCGCCCGCTTCTTCATGCCGCCGGAGATCTGCGCGGGGTACTTGTCGGCGTGCTCGCGCAGGCCCACCAGCTCCAGCTTGATCTTGACCATGATGTCGATCGTGGCCTGGTCGAGCTGGGTGTGTTCCTGCAGCGGCAGCGCGACGTTCTCGGCGATGGTCATGCTCTGAAACAGCGCGCCGGATTGGAAGAGGATGCCGAACTTCAAGCGGACGTGGTTGAGCTCGGCCTCGTCCATCCGGGTCACGTCGTCGCCCCAGAGCCTGATCGCGCCGCTGTCGGGCCTGAACGAACCGACGATCATGCGCAGCAGCGTGCTCTTGCCGCAGCCCGAGCCGCCCATGACGACCATCGTCTCGCCCGCGTTGACGTCGAACGTCACGCCGGTGAGCACCGTGCGACCGTCGAAGCTCTTGACCACTTCGTTCAGTGAGATGACCGGGGCGTCCGAGGGCATGGGCGTACTATAACGTTGGCAACCACAAAGCGTAAAGACATAATCTCCGCCTCGGGGACAGTTCTACCGCACCGACCACGTCTTTACCCACACCACCCCCCAACGAGTTGAGCCATGAGCCCCATCAAGCATATTTCTACCCTGATCATCGCCGCGTGCACGATCGCGCTGCCCGGTTTTTCCGCCGTTGCCGACCACAGCGATGCGCTGGCCAAGTACATCGACGCCCACCCCGGGCTTTCGCGCCAGGGCACGCTCGAAGTGCATTACACCGACCACCACCGGCGGGCCTTCGAGGTGGCCAGCGATGCGTGCGGCCTTCGGTTCAACCTGCACGGCAATACGATCGGCCTGGCCGAGCTGCGCCCGTCCGGGCAGGCGCAGGGCCTGGTGAAACCGGGCTCGCTGTCGCTGACGGTCACCACGCCCGACGGCAAGGTGTACAAGACTCACCAGGCGCGCAAGCCCGCGCGGATCAATATTTTCCGTCACGGGCCGCGCTACTTCGACATACACGTGTACGACCTGACGCCAACCGACCCACAGGGAAACGCGCTGCCGCTCAAGGGTGAGTTGGTCTTCCACGTGTGGCCGCGCCGGCTTTATGTCGAGTGCCGGTTGCACCCCGAACAAGCGGTGCCTATCAAGTCGGCGACGGTGGACCTGCAGTTGGAACCGAGGCGCATCACGGGGGTCTATGCGGGACATGGCAACGAACACAACGACGCGGCTAGTTTGCCGAGTGTGACCATCAAGCCGGGCGGGTGGTGCAACTTCACCGGTCGTACGCAGAGCCTGGGTTACCTGCTGACATCGCCCGAGGGCACGAGCGAAGCCGAGTATTTACGCGAGGGCGCACGGCTCACGCACCGTTTCGCCATCGAGCCCGGCACGACGCTCGAGCCGGGCGATCGGCCGTCGATCGGTTTTCGTTTGCACGTCTCGCGGAGCACGAGCTTCCAAGACACGATGCAGCAAGCCGCGATCGAAAGCCACCCGCTCACCGCCGACCGGTTCACCGTTGGCGACGGGGCCAGGTTCGAGGGCTACAACCCGCGCACCGGCTATTACACGGTGAGCACGGCGTGCGACAAGGGGCTGTGGTGGCTGTACAACAACCCCGAATACAATCAGGCTGCGCCGATCACGATCCGCAACGACGGCCGCGCCCGCACGGTCGCGATCCGTCACGCCAACTCGAAGAACGGCGGGCGGCTGGGCGCGGGCGTGGTGACCGACCCGGACGGGCGGGCGCTGCCGATCCTCGTGCAAAACAGCAAGAACTTTTCGGGCGAAAAGGAAGAGGCGTTCTACGACCCGGGCGACCCGATGTACAACGAGACGTACTTCGTGCTGCCGGTCGAACCCGACGCCGAACTTGCGTTGAACAGCTGCCACACGTACCAGGGTTGGGGCAACCACTTGGTCAAGCAGGTCTGCTCGCTGCAGGCGTGGATGCATTACTACCAGATGTCGCTGGGCGTGACGGAGACGACGTGCCACGTGCCGTTCCGCTTCGGCGGGCACGGGGGCATCTGGGTCGCGGACCTGCGCGGCATCAGCGGCGAGCAATGGGCCAGCCAGCCACAGTTCGACAACGTCGCCGGGCACCGTGTCTTTCACTACCGCGATGGCGAGCGTGATCGGTACCCACGCTACCTGCGCAGCGGCTTCCGCTCGACCGGGCCGAACCTCGCGGACTTTTGGATGGACTACGTGACCGAGACGGGCGCGGCGCGTTTGCGCTTCGACCTGTTCGAGCCGCCGCAGCCCGACCAGACGCGCAGCTTCGTAAAGATGCGCGTCGAGTTCGACAAACCGGTCACCATCGAAAACGCGCGGCAGGACCTGAAGCTGTTCAGCCTCGACACCACCCAACAGCGGTTGCGCTACGAGCGGTTCGGTTACACCGATGCGCAAGGCAAATGGAAGGCGCACACGATCGGCGATGATATGGAGCTGCCGATCACCACACCGCTGACGGCGCGTGCGCCGGCGGTTGCGTTTTACGGCCTCCGCGCCGACAGCCACCAGCACGGCAACAACGCGATCGTCGTGCAGCGGTGGCGAGCGACCGCAGGCGGCAAACAGATCAAACGCCTTGTTGCCGGGCTCGACCGCAAGGCCAACGGCGAGTTGATGGCGTGGCTGACGTTCGACGCCGAGCGCCTCGTGTTCAAGCCCGGCGACCGCATCGAGCTCGACCTGATCATCATGCCCTACGGCCACGTCGGCGGCGGCCACGAGCCGGTCGTGCGCGAACGACAGCGCTACGGCTTGAACCACCCGGCCGTGCGGGCGGCGAAGGGCGTGGTGGTTGAGCAGTTCCCCGCACGCGTACGCGTGGCCCGCGACGGCGGCGCCGCGTTTACCATGACCGGCGGGTTTGGCGTGATGCCGTTGATGATCGAAGGGTTTGATACCTATACGCCGCCGACGCTCGAGCGGCTGGTCGACGGGCGGTGGCGGGCCGTGACCATGACCACGACCGGCCACGAAGGCCACCAGTCGTACCGCACGAAAACGGGCGCGTACGGCTTCGTGTTTGTGATCGAAACGGACGGCCAACCGGCCCGATTCCGCGTTGAATAAGGCCTTTACAGGCGGGCTGTTCGTCGGTAGAGTCTGCTCGACCGTATCGCACGGAGGTCGTCGGCCCTGAGCTTGTCGAAGGGTGCCTGGAGGGACGTGCGTTGAACCGAAGCGGGCAACCGCTCAACCCAACGCTGCCCCGTTTCAAGACCAGGAGACCTCGCATGCGGATTCTGCTCACCACCACCAGCTATCAGGACACGCCGGGCGAGCACCACGAAATGCTGGAGCAATCGGGTTTCGATGTCGTGCGCGACCGCGGCCCGCTCACCGAAGCGCGCATGATCGAACTCGTCGAAGAGCACGGTGGGTTCGACGGCCTGCTCAACGGCGACGACGCGATCACCGCGAAGCTCATCGACGCGGCGCTGGCCGCGCCCACCCCGTTGCGCGTGATCGCCAAGTACGGCATCGGGCTCGACTCGATCGACGTCGCCCACGCCACCCGGCGGAAGGTGCCCGTGCTGTTCACGCCGGGCGTGAACCACACGACCGTCGCCGAGCACGCGATCGGGCTGATGATCGCTTGCGCGAAACACTTCTGGCTGCACGCCAGCGCCGTCAAGGCCGGGCGGTGGCAGCGGCGGACCGGCAACGAGCTGGCGGGCAAGACGCTGGGCGTGCTGGGCATGGGCCGTATTGGCAAGGAAGTCATCAAGCGCGCCAAGGCGTTCGACATGACGCCGATCGCGTACGACAAGTACTGGGACGACGCGTTCGCACGCGAGTTCGGCGTGGAGCGGGCCGGGTCGATCGACGCCGTGCTCGCGGTTGCCGACGTGATCAGCCTGCACATGCCCGCCACCGACGAGACGCGCAGTTACTTCAACGCCGAGAAGCTGGGGCTGTGCAAGGACGGCGTGGTCATCGTCAACACCGCACGCGGCACGCTGATCGACGAGGCCGACATGACCGCGGCCTGCGCGTCGGGCAAGGTCGGGGCGTACGGCACGGACGTGCTGGCCGAGGAACCGATGGCCACGCCGCACCCGTTTATGGATTTGGATAACATCATCGTCACGCCGCACGTGGGCAGCCGGACGTTCGAGAGCGTCGAACGCCAGGCGGTGCGTGCGACGCTGAACATCGTCAATTACCTCGAGGGCCGCGACGGCTACATCCAGGCGAACTCTAACCCGGAGGACACACCATGAACGAACCGACACCTCAGCAGTGGGAACAGATCGAAGCCGAGTTGTACGCCGGCCGGAAGATCCAGGCGATCAAGCTGTTGCGCGAGGCGACGGGCTGCGACCTGGTCAACGCGAAACAAACGGTCGAGGACCACGAGGCCGCGCTGCGTGAACGTGACCCCGAGAAGTTCAAAACCAGCGGCGGCGGGTGCGGTTCGACAGCGTTGCTGCTGACCGGCGCCGCGCTGGCGATCGCCGCTTTATCGATGTGATTTATGCCCGCAGGACGTACGGGCCGCAGTGTGCAAAGGAAGCCAAGCATGGCAAAGAGCAAGACGCAATCCGACGTGGGCCTGATCGGTTTGGCCGTGATGGGACAGAACCTGGTGCTGAACATGGCCGACCACGGCTACACGGTGTCGGTGTACAACCGCACGACGAGCAAGATGGAAAGTTTCATCGCCGACTGCCGGGCCAACGAACCGTCGGCCGAGCGTGTAGTCGGCTACGCGGAGCTAAAAGACTTCGTCAAGTCGATCGCCAAGCCGCGCAAGATCATTCTGTTGGTGCAGTCGACGGCCGTGCTGCCGGAAGACCGCGACGCGGTGGACAAGACGATCGACAGCCTGCTGCCGTTGATCGACACCGGCGACATCATCATCGACGGCGGCAACAGCAACTGGAACGCCACCATCCGCCGGGAGAAAGAGCTGACCGCCAAGGGCTACGAGTTCATCGGCTCGGGCGTGTCGGGCGGTGAACTTGGCGCGCGGTTCGGGCCGTCGCTGATGCCGGGCGGGTCGAAGAAGGCGTGGAAATCGCTGAAACCAATCTGGGAAGCGATCGCGGCGAAGGTCGACGCGAAGACCGGCAAGCCGTTCGAAGACTACGCGCCCGGCAAGCCGATCACCGAGGGGGTGCCGTGCACGACGCACATCGGCCCCGACGGCGCCGGCCACTACGTGAAGATGGTGCACAATGGCATCGAGTACATCGACATGCAGCTCATCTGCGAGGCGTACAACCTCATGAAGCGCCTGCTGGGCATGAAGCCCGACGAGATGAGCAAGGTGTTCGACGAGTGGAACAAAGGGCTGCTCGATTCGTACCTGATCGAGATCACCACCGACATCCTTCAACAGCGCGACCCCGTCAACAAGCGAAAGTTCTTGGTCGACGTGGTGCTCGACACCGCGGGGCAGAAGGGCACGGGCAAGTGGACGTCGGGCAGCGCGCTGGACCTGGGCATCCCCGCGAACTCGATCGCCGAGGCGGTGTTTGCGCGGTTTTTGTCGGCGATCAAGGACGAACGCGTCGCCGCGAGCAAGAAACTCAAAGGCCCGAAGAACGTCAAGCCGGTGCGTGGCAAGAAGGCGCTGATCGAAGCGATCCACGATGCGCTGTACTCGTCGAAGATCTGCGCCTACGCCCAGGGCTTTCAGCTGATGGCCGAGGCGGCGAAGGAGCACAGCTGGAAGCTCGACTTCGGTGAGATCGCCAAAATTTTCCGCGGGGGCTGCATCATCCGCGCCCGCTTCCTCCAGAAGATCACCGACGCCTACACCAAAGACCCGAAGCTCGCGAACCTGATGCTCGACCCGTACTTCAAGAAGGAGCTGCACCGCTGCCAGGAGAACTGGCGGAAGGTGGTGTCGCTGGCCGTGCTGCACGGCGTGCCGACCCCGGCGTTCAGCTCGGCCCTGGCGTACTTCGACGGCTACCGCAGCGCGGTGCTGCCCGCTAATTTGTTGCAGGCGCAACGCGATTACTTCGGCGCCCACACGTACGAACGCACCGACCAGCCACGTGGCAAGTTTTTCCACGTCGACTGGCCCGAGCCGGATCGCCCGCAACTCAAGGCGTGAGGCCGAGACGGGCGCAGATCGTCGAGACGGTTTGCTGGGGTTCGTTGGCGGCGTCGAGGGTGATCGCGGGCTCGTCGCCGCCGGGCGGTTCGAGCGTTTGCAGTTGGTCGTCGAGCAGTTCGGGCGCGAAGAAATGGTCGGGCCGATCGCGCAGGCGCTGTTGCAGCGTGAGCGGGTCGGCGTGGAGGTAGACGAAGGTCACGGCCTCATCGCCCCGCCGCAACCGGTCACGGTAGGCGCGCTTAAGCGCGGAGCAGGTGACCACGGCGTGCGCGTCGTTCATCAGGTGTTGCTCGATGACGATGCGCAGCGCGTCGAGCCAGGGCCAGCGGTGCTCGTCGGTCAATGGCTGGCCGGCGGACATGCGGGCCTTGTTGGCGATGGGGTGGTAGTCGTCGGCCTCGTGGTACGGCCACCCGATGCGCTCGGCGAGGCGTTGGCCGACCGTCGTTTTACCGGAGCCGCTGACACCCATGATCACGATGATCATGGCACAATGATACCCGCCGGGTCGCACGAGGAGGCAAGCCATGTTGCAACTGATCGGCATGATCGTGATCGCGGGCGTTCTGGCGGCGGTGGGTGGGTGCGTGGACGCTCACGCGTGCAGGGCCGTGCCGCACGAGTTGTACGAGACCGCCGCCGCAGAGCGATGGGTCGAGGCGTACCCGATCGGCAACGGGCATATGGGCGCGATGATCTACGGCGGGGTCGAACGCGAGCGTGTGCAGTTCAATGAAGACACCGTGTGGACGGGCGGGCCGCACGACTACGCCAACGAAGGCGCACACGAGGTGCTGGATGAATTGCGTCGCCTGCTCGGCAAGGGCAAACAGAAACAAGCCGAGCGGTTGGCGATGCAGCGGTTCATGAGCGACCCGCTTCGGCAGCACGCGTACCAGCCGTTGGGCGACCTGCACTTGTTATTTCAACACGATGGTGAAGTGCGCGATTACAAACGCAGGCTCGATTTGAACCACGCCGTGCACACGGTGGGTTACCGCGTGGGCCAGACCGCGTACACGCGCGAGGCGTTCGCCAGTTACCCCGACAAGGTGGTCGCGATGAAACTGGAGGCCAAGGGCCCCGGTGCGATCGACGTGGACATCTCGCTGACCAGCCCGCACCAGAACACAACCGTCGAAGCGGAAGGCGACGAGGCATTGGTGCTGTCGGGCGGCGTGAAAGACGGTGCGATCGGGTTCGAAGCGCGGCTGGCCGTCAATCGCAGCGGCGGCACGATCGTCGCTGAAAACAAGGTGCTGCGCGTGCGCGGCGCAAAGCGTGTGACGCTGTATCTGACCGCTGACACCAACCACGTGAGCTTTCGTGATACGTCAGGCGACCCGAGCGCGCACAACAAGGCCGTGCTCGATCGGTTGGCAAAAAAGCCATACCGCGCGATCCGTGACGACCACATGGTGGATTACATGAAGCTGTTCAACCGTGTGACGCTCGAACTAGGTGCGGCGGGCCCGCCGGATCTGCCCACGCGCCAACGGCTCGAAGCGTTCGCGAAGGACGGTAACGACCCGCACCTGGCGGCGCTGTACTTCCAGTTCGGCCGGTACCTGCTCATCGCCTCAAGCCGACCGGGTTCGCAGCCGGCCAACCTGCAAGGCGTGTGGAACAAGGACCTCAAGCCCGCGTGGGAATCGAAGTACACGACGAACATCAACGCCGAGATGAACTACTGGCCGGCGGAGATCACGAACCTCGCCGAGTGCCACGAGCCGCTGTTCGGTGCGCTCGAGGAGCTGAGCCGATCGGGCGCCTCGGTCGCGCGAGAGCACTACGGGGCGCGCGGCTGGGTGTTGCACCACAACTTCGACCTGTGGCGCGGCGCGGCGCCGATCAACCATTCGAACCACGGCATATGGCCGACCGGCGGCGCGTGGCTTTGCCAGCACCTGTGGTGGCATTACAGGTTCAGCGGCGACGAGCGGTTCTTGCGCGAGCGTGCTTACCCGATCATGAAACAGGCCGCGCTGTTCTTCGTCGACACGCTCGTAGAAGACGAGCGGACCGGCCAGCTGATCAGCGGGCCTTCCAACTCGCCGGAGCAAGGCGGCCTGGTGATGGGCCCGACCATGGACCACCAGATCGTCCGCCACCTGTTCGCGAGCACGGCCGAGGCGTCGGAAGCGCTCAACGTCGACGCCGAACTGCGCCAACAGCTGCGCCAGATGCACAGCCGGATCGCGCCCAACCGGATCGGCAAGCACGGCCAGTTGCAGGAATGGCTCGAAGACAAGGACGACCCGAAAAACCAGCACCGCCACGTCTCGCACCTGTGGGGCGTGCACCCCGGCGAAGAGATCACGCCGGGCGCGACACCGCTGCTGATGGCCGCGGCACGCCGGTCGCTCGAGTTCCGCGGCGACGACGGCACGGGCTGGTCGATGGGTTGGAAGATCAACCTGTGGGCACGCTTCGGCGACGGCGACCGCGCGTACCGGCTGTTGCGCAACCAGCTGCGCTTGGCGCGCGACCGAGGCACGTGGAAAGGCGGCGGGACGTACCCGAACTTGTTCGACGCCCACCCGCCGTTCCAGATCGACGGCAACTTCGGCGCCACGTCGGGCATCGCCGAGATGCTGCTGCAGAGCCACACCGGCGAGCTGCACCTGTTACCGGCGCTGCCGAGCGCCTGGACGACCGGCAGCGTGACAGGCTTGCGAACACGCGGCGGCTTCGAGGTCGACATCGTGTGGCGCCGCGGTGAGTTTGATCGCGCCACCATCCACTCGACACTGGGCGGGCCGTGCGTGGTGCGCTGGGGGGATCGGCGCGCTTCGTTGGAAACCAAGCCGGGCCAGAAACTGGATATCGGCCCGAGCCACTTTCTCTCCGCCACCGATTGACCGAGGACACGAACTTGACCACGAACCACATCGTTCCCGTTCCCATCCACAACGCGCTGGTGACCGCGGCGTTCAAGCACCGCGGGTTCACCGACGACGAGGCCGTCGCCGCAGCGCGGTTCTGCGAGCTCGCGTCGTGGCATGGCATCAAGACGCACAACGCGATCAAGGCGCTGCACCTCGACGAGTTGTTCGGCTCGATGGCCGGCGGTTGCGTGCCGGGCGCGGCGATCGACAAGCTGCCGCCGAAGTACCCCGCCGTGCACCGCTGGAACGCCAACCGCAAGCTCGGGCAGGCCGTGGCGTTCGACGCGATGCAACAGGCCATGGAACTCGCCGATAAGTTCGGCGTGGGCATCGTGACCGTCGACAACGCCTTCCACTACCTGTGGGGCGGCGGCTACGTCATCGACGCGGCCAACAAGGGTTACATCGCCTACACCTGCTGCACGGCCGCGCTCGCCGAGGTCGTACCCTTCATGGGCAAGCACCCCACGCTCGGCACCAACCCCCACAGCTGGGCCTTCCCCACAACCGAACTCATCGGCTACCCGGTCTGCATCGACTGGGCCACGAGCACCGTGGCCATGGGCCGCGTGCAGCAGTTCAAGCGCGAAGGGCAAACACTGCCCACCGACGCCGCCGTCGACACCGACGGCAACCCCACCACTAACCCCAACGAAGCGGTCGCCCTGCTGCCGTTCGGCAAGCACAAGGGCTACGGCCTGGCGCTGATCAACGAGGTCTACGCGGCGTACACCGGCGGCTCGCTGCCCACACTGCGCAGCCGCTGGGGCATTGGGCCGAGCGACGAGAAATATACACCGCAGTTCTTCTTCCAGTGCATCAAGCCCGATGCGCTGGCGTGCGACGACTTCGCCCAGGGCCGCGACCAGAACGCCAACGTCAAGGCGGTGCTCGACGACCTGCTCGGCCACGGCAACGAAAACTGCATGCTGCCCGGCCAGATCGAGGCGCAAAACGCTGCGCTCAGCGCCAAACACGGCGGCCTGCTGTTCACCGAGGCCGAGCTGAACGAACTGAAACACATCGCCGACGAAGCGGGCGTGGCGTTCGAGACGCACACCTTCGACACGGCGAGCTGATCAAACGGCCGCGTCGATCAACACGCGCGCGACCTCGCGGGCCTGCGTGGCGGAAGAGCGGTCGTCGTCGAGCAGCGCCTGGCTCGTCGCACCGATCAACAACAGCACCAGCTGCCGAGCAAGCGTGTCGGGTCGCTTGGCTTTCGCTGCTTTCGCCAACCCTGCCAGGCGTTCGCGCAAGCGCTGATAATGCTCAGCCGCGAACGCGTGCATTGGGTGGGCCGGGTCGGTGTATTCGTGCGACGCCTTGAGGAATACGCAACCGTGAAAATCGTCTTCGCAGTACCACTGCGTGTGCAGGTCGAACACGGCCAACAGCCGGTCGCGCGGTGAGCCGCCGATGTGGGTCAGGTACGTGTCGACCCGTGTCGACCATTGCTCGTCCATCCGTTGCAGCGCGGCGGCGATCAGCTCGTCTTTCGATTCGAAGTGGTTGTAGAGTGTCATCTTCGCCACCCCCGATTCGGCGACGATGCGATCGATCCCCGTGGCGTGGTAGCCGTGCTCCAGAAACAGGCCGAGGGCGGTGACGACGAGTTGTTCACGCTTGTCGGACATAGGGCAACTCCGATCTGTACAATTCAGTATATTCATTAGTTGGCGCAAGTCTAGCTACGCTTTGCATGGGCAATTTTGTTTAAAAATAAGCGAAATTATTTTTAAAACCTGCTGTAACGTATGTACAAATCTGTACATCGTAGCATGTGAAGGCCGGCGTCGGGCCGGCACAGACACACACCCAGACCACAAAGAGGTGCACCATGACACGCCGCTCAAACCACCACACGAACGCCCGTCACGGATTCGCAATCGCCTTGGCCGCGCTGTTGACGAGCACTACGACGCTGTGGGCCGATGTGCCCGCCAACAACCAGGCCGGTCGCCGATTGCTCAACCAAGCCCTCGCGGCGCACGGCGGGCTCGATACCTGGCGGAGTTACCAAACGCTCAACTACACGATCGAAGACTTCCCGCTCGGCGAAAAGGCGCCCATGAACTTCAACCACACCGCCGACCTTATAAGCCGTCGCCACCTGATGGTCGGGCCGAACTACCGGATCGGTTACGACGGAACGAACGGCTGGGCCGTCAACGGCGCCGCGGCGGGCATCCCCGCACGGTTCGTCACTCACGGCAACTTCTACTTCGTGGGCATCCCGTTCGTCTTCGCCGACCCGGGCATCCATGTTCGCGACCTCGGCCAACAAAAACTGCGCGACACGACCTACGACACGATCGGCATCAGCTACGAGCGTGGTGTGGGCGACACGGCCGACGACGATTACGTCGTCTACCTCGACACCGAAACGCACCGCGTGGCCGCGATCCAGTTCGCCGTGACCTACAAGGCGATCCGTGGAGAGGCGTCGGTCGAACAAGCCCCCCGCAAGGTGCTGACCTACGACAACTGGCAACAGGTTGACGGCCTGTGGATCGTCGAGCAAGCAACGTTCTACAGCTATGTCGACGGCAAGGCCGAAGGCGAGGGCGCGCCCTACCACGTGACCAAGGCCATCTTCCACCATGCCCGCCCCGACGATTCGCTGTTCCAAGCCCAAGCCGACGCAAAGGTCGATCAGACCCACAAGTAAGCCGCATCACACCGAACCGCACAACCCCGCATCGCCCGGCCGATGCGGGGTTATTGCATGCGCCGCAAAACGGGTGCGTTTGAAAAACAAAAGAACCTGTACGCGGGCGTGCAATCCCTGCAAAATACAGTTCGACCGGCGTTGAATCCATAGAGCGGGCACACAAGAAAGGGGGCTCGCCATGCCAGCCAGTCACGCAACCGATCAAGCCCAACCCCACCGCCCCACCGCCCGCGTGCTTGCGCGTTTGTTGCTCGGGCTCGCGCTGATCACGGTCGCCGGTTGCTTCGGCCCGAACCACCGCCAGTTGGCGGACGAGGCGTTCGAAGCCAACCGGTACGAGGTGGCTGTCAGGCACTACCAGAAGGCGCTGGCCGATCGGCCGCGGCTCCTCGACGACCCTACCTTTGCCGCGCAATACAACCTGGCCAAAGTGCGGGCACACACCGACCGTGCGCAGCGCCGGATGAACGAAGGCGATTACCTCAACGCCGTCGATGAACTCGACAAGGCCCTCGTAATCGACCCCACACACCCCGGAGCGATCCGGTTGCGAAGGCTTGCCGCCGTGGGGGCAGCCGACCTGCTCTACAAGCAAGCTCTCAACCAAGCCGACCTCGGCGACCGCCAACAAGCCGTCACAGCAATCGATCGCGCGTTGTCATACCAACCCGGTCACCTGCTAGCGTTGCGGGCGCGCGATGCACTGGCGGGTAAGGGCTCAGCGATGCCAGGGGCGCAACACGCCTACGAACAGGGCCGACAGCACGTCGAGCACAAGAGCTGGGCGCAAGCGGTCGCGCAGTTCGACCACGCCGTCAAAACCGATCCGTCGCTGCTCACCGCGCGTTTGGCACGGCACGAGGCGCGCAAACCCATCCGCGAGGCGGACGAACTGTTCGCCAGCGCGAGCGACCTTAAAAAGCAGAAGCGCCTCGACGCGGCGATCACGGCCATCGAACGCGCCAAGGCCATCCGCCCACACCACACCGGCTACGATGCGCAACACCGTGCGCTGCTGGCAGACCGCAACGAAACCGAACGGCTGCTGACCCAGGCGGTCGCGGCGATGAGCCGGTCGCAATGGGACCAAGGCCTGGTGATGGTTAAGCGGGCTCGTGCGGTATTCCCCTATCACCCGCGGCTCGACGGGGTCGAAAGCGACCTGCGCACGCGGGCCGCCATGCAGTACACGGCGGGCGGCGATGCTCACCGGCAAGCCGGCCGGCTCGACCAAGCCGATGACGATTACCGCAAGGCGCTGGCGTACGCGCCGAAACACGGCCCGGCGAGCCGAGGCCTGGCCGACACCGCGACCACACGCGCCGTCGCGGCCGAGCGGCAGAACCGACCGGGCCAGGCGTTGCTGTGGCACACGCAGGCTCACCGGCAGATCAACACCCCCGCTTCCGCCGAGGCGATCGCGCGGTTGCGCCAGACGTTGGAAGACCGCCACGCTTTCGGCGTGCAGTTCAGCAACGCCCCCGCGGGTGCGAACGATACGGCGTGGGAACTGCAAGCCCGCGTGGTGCGGCAGTTGCATAACACCGCGCCCAGCTCCGTGCACATCGCGCCGCAGCCGGGCCGGGCACTCGGTCGAGTGTACACCGCCACGGTCGACGCGGGCATCAGCCAACAGAGTGTGGAGCGTATCAACCGCACGCACGGCACGCACGCGTACCAGGTAGAACAGGCCGTGCCCAACCCGCGGATCGGGCGGATCGGGCACGACATCGACTGCGCCGATCGCGTGCTGGACAAGCTGGTCGACAAGCGTGAAGACCTGTTGCGTCGCATCCGCCGGGCTGAGCAATGGAAGCGGCAGGACCCGGACAACCCGGCCAAGCAGGCCAACATCGATCGGCTGCAGCGGGAACTGCGTGCCAACCGGCGCGACATCATCGAAGCCGAACGCGACCTGCGCCGCGTCGAGCACGCGTTGTTGCGTGAACCGAGGACGGTGCTGGCGTTGGTCGATGCGTATTGGCCGTACAAGATCGATACGTACCGCCAGCGAGTCGAGTTGACCGGGCGGGTGACGTTGCGAGACGCGCAGACCAACCGCAAGCTCGAAGCGGTTTCGATCCGTAAAGGATACAGCGAGGAGGACAAGACGCTGGTCGGCGCTAACCCGGCGATCGGGCTGGGCGAAGACCCGCTGGAGTTCACCGACCACGCGACGATTCGGAGCGACTTGCTGGACCGTGCCGCGGGTGAAACGGCGGAGCGGTTGCTGCGCCGGGCCGTCGAGGGCGAGGTCGCGGCGTTGCGGGCGCAGGCCAAGGCGCAAAGCGCGGCGGGCGACCACGCGGGGGCGCTCGAGTCGCGCGTCGCGGCCGCGGTGCTGTTACACCACGCCGACGCACGGGCCGCGGCGACCTACCTCGACGGCCTGCGCCGGATCGAGGCCGGCGGTTGACCCGAGGCGCGTTTACCACTTGAAACAAAGCCAATTCACGCACGCGAGCGCACGCCGGCCCGCCGCATGTTTTGGCTTGACACCGGCGCGGTGTGGGGTCAAACTTGCCGCTCAACGATCCGCACGGAGGTCGTCGGCCCTGAGCTTGTCGAAGGGTGCCTGGAGGGACGTGCGGCGGGCGTACCGCGGGGTGCGCCCCAACGACCTCTAACCACGGGAACGGATCATGTCACTGAACATTCGCGCGGAATCGGATTGCCAACTCGACCTCGTCTCGCTCGGCGAGTGCATGGTCAGGCTCAGCCCCGAGGGACACGGGCGCATCGAGTTTGCCAGGAAGATGGACGTGTACGTCGGCGGTGGGGAGTTCAACGTCGCCTACGCCCTGTCGCGGCTGGGGCTTCGGACCGGCTGGGTGGGCGGGCTGGTGGACAACCCGGTCGGCGGGATCATCGCCAACCACGCGCGGGCCGTGGGGATGGACATCTCCGACGCGGTGGTGATGCCGTACGATGGCGTGGGTCGCGCGTCGCGCATCGGTTTGAACTTCACGGAGGTGGGCGTCGGACCGCGCGGCGCGGTGACGCTGTACGACCGTGGGCACAGCGCCACGTCGAAGATGAAGCCGGGCGATGTGGATTGGGATGACTTGTTTGCCAAGCGCGGCGTGCGTTGGCTGCACACGGGTGGGATTTTCACGTGCCTCAGCGAGAGTACGGGGGCGGTGGCGACCGAGGCGCTCGAAGCGGCGCACGGGGCGGGCACGATCGTGAGCTACGACCTGAACTTCCGCAGCAAGCTGTGGTCGAGCGACCAAGCGATTGCGGCGACGAAGCCGCTGGTGCCGTACATCGACTGCTTGATCGGCAACGAAGAAGACTTCCAGAAGGTGCTCGGCTACGAGGTCGAGGGGGCGGACATCGAGGGCGGCGGCGAGCTGCCGATCGAAAACTACCAGAAGATGGTGCGCAAGGTCTGCGCCGATTACCCGAACCTGAAGGTCGTGGGCACGACGCTGCGTGAGGTGATCAACGCCACGGAGAACAACTGGTCGGCGCTGCTGTACTGGGCGGAGACCGACACGTTCCACGTGGGCCCGACGTTCGAGCGGCTGATCCTCGAGGACCGCGTGGGCGGCGGCGACGGGTTTGCCAGCGGGTTCACGTATGCGTTCCTCGCGGGCAAGACGCCCGAGCAGGCGGTGAACTATGGCACGTGCCACGGGGCGATGCTGATGACCACGCGCGGCGACACCAGCGAGATCACCCTCAAGGAACTGGAACACGTCGTCGCCGGCGGCGGGGCGCGGATCGTGCGATAAGACGAGCCGAATGACACGCAACGGGCGTCGTAGTCTGCAAGGAGGCGACGCATGCTGCGCACGATTCTCGCTGTCACGATGGTCGCGCTTGGTTTCGGCTCGACCACAAACGGTGATGCCCACCCCGAGTACGAGTTGTGGTACACCCAGCCCGCAAAGAAGTGGTTGGAGGCGCTGCCGGTCGGCAACGGGCGGTTGGGCGCGATGGTGTTCGGCGGAGTCGAGGCTGAGCGTGTTCAGTTGAATGAGGACACGGTGTGGGCCGGCCCGCCGGTGCCGCGGGCGAGGGCGGAGATGGTTGCGGCGATGGGTGCGGCGCGCAAGGCGTGGTTCGCCGGTGATTACGCGACAGCGACGAAGCTGGTGCAGGGAGCGATGGCGCCGCGCATCTCGCCGCGCAGCCACCAGACGCTGGGCGACCTGCGGTTGTCGTTCGAGCTGCCGGGCAAGGCCGAGTCGTACCGGCGTGATTTGAACCTGGACACGGGGGTCGCGGCCACGCGGTTTTCGGTTGACGGCGTCAACTATCGACGCGACGTGCTCGCCTCAGCGGTTGACGATGTGATCGTCGTGCGCCTGACGGCGGATCAACCCGGCAAGCAGACGCTGACCGTTGCGTTGGACAGGCCGGCGGATTTCAAGACGATCGCGATCGGCGACGACACGCTTGTGATGAGCGGGCAAGCACAACACAAGGGCAAGCAGAAAGGCGTGTTCTGGCAGGGCGTGCTTAAGGCCAGGTGCGAAGACGGCAAGGCCGAAGCGGTGGGCAACCGCTTGAAGATCACCGGCGCCGATGCGGTGACGCTGTATGTCGCGGCGTGCACCGATTACAACATGGATCACCCCGCAGAGCCGTTGTCACGCGATCGACAGGCGCACAACGAAGCGACGCTGGCGAAGGCGATGGCCAAGCCGTACGAGTTGCTTGTTGCGGATCACGTACGTGATCATCGGAGCCTGTTTCGCCGGTGCACGCTTGACCTTGGCGGGCACGATGCAAACGCCCGCCCCACTGATGAACGATTGAAGGCGGTCAAGCAAGGCGGCGACGACCCGGCGCTGGTGGCGTTGTACTTCCAGTACGGCCGATACCTGCTGATGGGCTCGTCGCGCCCGGGGTGCATGCCGGCGAACCTTCAGGGTTTGTGGAACGACAAGGTCGCCGCGCCGTGGAACGCCGACTACCACGTCAACATTAATTTGCAGATGAACTACTGGCCGGCCGAGGTGACGAACCTGAGCGAGTGCCACGAGCCGTTGCTGCGTTTCACCGAGCGGCTGGCGCCGAGCGGGCGGGCGACGGCAAGAACCGTGTACAACGCGCGCGGGTTCGTCGCGCACCACACGACCGACGCCTGGCTGCACACCGCGCCGTTCGGGCGGGCACAGTACGGCATGTGGCCTCACGGCGCCGGGTGGTTGTCGCAGCACCACATGGAACGCTACCGCTTCACGGGCGATGCGGTGTTCCTGCGCGAGCGCGCGTACCCGGTGCTCAAGCAGGCGGCGCTGTTCTACCTCGACTACCTCACGGAAGACCCGGCGACGGGGAAGCTGGTGTCGGGCCTCGACACGTCGCCGGAGAACCGCTACCGCGGGGCCGACGGGAAGGTGTACAACCTGTCGATGGGCTGCTCGATGAGCCAGCAGATCGTGTGGGACGTGCTGACGAACACGCTGGAAGCGGCGGCCGTGCTGGGCATCGACGACGGGTTTACGAAAGAAGTCGAGGCGGCGCGCGGCAAGCTGTACGAGCCGCGCATCGGCGGCGACGGACGGCTGATGGAGTGGGTCAAGCCGTTCGATGAGCCCGAGCCGGGCCACCGGCACATCTCGCACCTGTATGCGCTGCACCCCGGCCGGCAGTACAACTTCCGCGACAACCCGAGCCTCATCGCCGCGGCGCGCAAGAGCATCGACCACCGGCTGAGCCACGGCGGCGGGCACACGGGGTGGAGCCGGGCGTGGATCATCAACTTCTTCGCGCGGTTCAAGGACGGCGACGCGGCGCACCACCACACGCTGATGCTGCTGCGCAAGAGCACGCACCCGAACCTGTTCGACAACCACCCGCCGTTCCAGATCGACGGCAACTTCGGCGGGACCGCGGGCATCGCTGAGATGCTGCTGCAGAGCCACGTGGGCGATTCGCGCTTAGGTTACGAGGTCGAACTGCTGCCGGCGTTGCCGAAAGCGTGGGCGCGCGGTTCGTTCAGAGGCCTGCGGGCGCGCGGCGGGGTCGTGGTCGACTTGGCATGGAAAGACGGCCGCCCCACCGCCGGGACCGTCACCAGCGATCGCGGCGGCGTGGTCACGCTGCGCTACGGCGACAACGTGGTCAAGGTCGAAACCCCGGCGGGCGTGGCGGTCGAGGTGCCGAAAGCCTTGTATCGATAGGCTCACACGAAGCAAACCGTCAAGATAGCGAAACTGATCCGGTTGTGCGTATTACACGAGACACCCGCGGATAGGCGCTGAACGGCGTGTTGGGCGCCGTGCGCGGCGGCGTTCGGTTTGTACCGGCCCGGTCATCAGTTTTTCGCGGGTTTTGCGATCTTTGATCGCGCACCGCGGTTTTGGGCGGCTACAATTCACCCCATGGGGCGAGAGAGATGTCTCCCCGAAGGAAGGTATGAAGATGATCCGACCGCAAGCGGTTGCCGCGCCGCTTATCATCGCAACAGCCTGTGCCGTCGCCGGCGCTCACACGCCCGACGATTACGACCTGCTGAGCCTGCGCCTGGCCAACAGCGCCCGCACCAACCCGCAAGGCCAGACCATCGACTTCGGCGAGACACCCGTTGCGCCGCTGGCGTACGACCTGATGGTGGGTCAGGCCGCCGAAGACCACGCGCTTTGGATGAGTGATAACCGCGCGAACCCCGCGATCCAAAACCCCGATTGGCCGACGGTCGAACTGGATTGGGTGCCCGATACGTTCACACAATACCAAACGCTCGACGGCCAGCCCGGCGGCACCCCCGCCACCACCACCACCGGGTACACGGGCGTGACCGTGGGCGACCGCCTGGCCGCGGCCGGCTTCGCGCACACGGCTAGCGGGGAGAACCTCGCGGTGACCCAGCCGCCTACGCCCAGCACGCCCGCGCAAAACGTCATGAACCAGCACGACGGGTGGTGGAACATCACCGCCGACCGCGCGACGATCATGTCCGACCAGTTCACGGCGTTCGGCTACCACATGACCAGCGACAGCGACGTGACCTGGGGCGTGCGCAACTACGCCAAGCCCTCGACCGGGCCGGCGCACTACGTGCTCGGGCTGGTGTTCGACGACAAGGACAACAGCCAGGTATGGGAAGCGCACGACACCGGCAGCCTCGACCGCGAGGGCATCGGCGGGCAACTGGTCGAGTTCTTCCACGCCGGCACGATGAGCTCGGCGGGCACGACGACCACGCTCGGCAACGGCTCGTTCTCGATGAGCATCGCCGACGGCAACTACGACGTGAAGATCGGTTCTTTTACGTTTGAAGACGTGGCCGTGAACGGCGCGAACGTGGACCTCGGCGACCTGATCGTCGGTGACTTCGCCGGCACCAGCTTCACCACCGCGCCGATCTGGGGCACGACGCCGGTGAGCAGCCACCGCCGGTTCGCCGCGACGGGCACGGCCAACCTCGACGGATCACTGGTCGTCTCCTTCCAGAACGGCTTCGTGCCCGCGCTCACCGACGAGTTCGAGGTCCTGCTCGCCGACAGCATCAACGGCACGTTCTCGAACATCATCCGCATGGGCACCTACGCCGGGGGCGTGAAGTCGGCGGTGGTGTACGAGGCGGACCGCGTGGTGATCCGCGCCGCGCAACTCGGCGACACCGACCTCGACGGCGACATCGACGCGGCCGACATCGACAACCTCTACGCCAACTTCGGCTCGACGGCGAGCGAGTTCGACGTGGCCCAGAACGGCGGCGCGGCCGACCAATCCGACGTCGACGCCCTCGTGCGCGACGTGCTCAATACCGAGTACGGCGACGCCGACCTCGACGGCAAGGTCACGCTGGTCGACCTCGACTTCATCGGAAACAACTGGGCCCGATCGGTCGGCTGGGGGCTCGGCGACTTCAACGGCTCCGGCGTGGTCGACCTGGTGGACCTCGATTTCATCGGGACCAACTTCGGGTTCATGGCGACGCCGCCTTCGGCGCCGGCGGTGCCCGAACCGACCGCGGGCGTGCTGCTGCTGTTGAGCGTGGGCGTGTTGGCTCGGCGCCGGCGGATCGCCTGAACCACAAAAGCGCAAGTGTGTCGACGCCGTGTGCCCGATGCGTTAACCTTGGCGCAAACGTGCATGCGGGAGTTGCACCATGACCAAGCAGGTAGGCATTCTGACTTCGGGCGGCGATGCGCCGGGGCTCAACGCGGCGATCCGCGGCGTGGGCAAGGCCGGGTATGAAACCTACGACATGCACATGATCGGCTTCCGCAACGGGTTCCGCGGCCTGATGCAGGACCGCACGATGCCGCTGCCCAGCGAAGCATTATCCAACATCCTCACGCTCGGCGGCACGATCCTCGGCACCAGCCGCGACAAGCCCCACCGCATGCCCATCGCCGGCAAGACCCAGGACATGACCGACGCCATCGTCGAGGTCTACCACAAGCACCAGCTCGACGTGCTCGTCTGCCTCGGCGGGCGCGGCACGCAACGCAACGCCCTCCGCCTCGCCGACAAGGGCTTGAACATCGTCACCCTGCCCAAGACCATCGACAACGACATCCCGCTGACCGACACGACGTTCGGCTTCGACACGGCGCTGGAGATCGCGACCGACGCGATCGACCGCCTCCACTCGACGGCCACCAGCCACAACCGCATCATCGTGGTGGAGATCATGGGCCACCGCGCCGGCTGGCTGGCGCTGGGCGCGGGCATCGCCGGCGGGGCCGACGTGATCCTCATCCCCGAGATCCCCTACGACGCGCAAGCCATCGCCGACGCCATCCGCGCCCGGACGCGCAAGGGCAAGCTTTTCTCGATCGTCGCCGTGGCGGAGGGGGCCCTGTCGCAAGATGAGGCGGCCGATTTCGAGAAAGCCCGTGCCGAGAAGGATGCCGCGACCAACAAGGAAGAGAAGAACGCCGCCCGTGCTAAGCTCATCGAGCTCGACAAACACCACGTGGACAACACCGTGCGCCTCACGCACCAGCTCGAAGACCTGACCGGGCTCGAATCGCGCCTGACCATTTTGGGCCACCTGCAGCGCGGCGGCACGCCCTCGGGCGCCGACCGCTTGCTGGCCACGCGGCTCGGCACCGTGGCGGCAGACCTGATCAACGAGCAGCGCTACGGCGTGATGGTCGCAGCGCGCGGCTTGGGCGCGGCGCCCGTGCCCCTCGCCGAAGTCGCCGCCAACCGAAAGACCGTGCCGCTCGACCACGAATGGGTCACGTCCGCCCGCCGCATGGGCGTCAGCTTCGGTGACGCGTAAACCACCCGCCGCGCTCAAGCCGAACGCGACACCGCGGGGCCGACGCCGATCGCGCCGATCAACTCGGGGAAAAATACATCGAACTCGGCAAAGAACCGTTCGCGGCGTGCTTCTAACACCTCGACCGCCCGCCGCACGTCGAACGTGCGCCCGAAACGGAGCTCGAACCGTTGCGCCATCTGCGTCATCCGTGCCGCGACCCCTTCGACCTGCGCGTAACTGTTGAGCCAGTCCTGCCCGATCATCCGGTCGACGACCGTCGCCATGCGCGGCGGCATCAGCTCACGCCCCGCCTGCAACAGCGCGTAGCGCTCGGCGACGAACGCACCCAACGGCTCGTCGTGGTGCCGCGTCCAACACGAAGCGAGCGCGTGGTCGTAGAACAGGTCAGCCAGCACGCCGCTGAAAAGCCCGCACGGCTCGCGCAGGCGAGCGCGGCTCGTTAAAAACACCGGGTGCGTGTCGGTGAACGCGTCGACCGCGCGGTGCCGGGCGACGCCCGCGGCGACCTCGGCCGGCAGGCCCGACGGCAACCGCCCGCGTACCAGGTCGGGCATGAGGTTGCCCACGGCGCTGGCCGGGGTGGCGTCCGACAGGTACAGGTGCGCGAGGAAGTTCATGGCCGCCGATTAATCCCAGAACGTCAGCGCGATCGTCAGTGCGCCGTACTCGTCGCCGTTGCGCTGGCCGTCGAACGTCTCGGTCTGAAAGGTTTGCGAATAGGTTGCCGCGAGGGTCATGTCGTGGCGCTCGTACGCGACGGCCACGCCGCCCTGGAACTCGCCGACCAGTTCCCGCTCTTCCACGCCGGGCCCGTCCTCGAACACGCCGCCGGCGAGGAAGATGTCGTGCGCGACCAGCCGCGCGGTGCCCCGGCCGAAAAAGTAAAGCGACCAACCCTCGTGTCGCTCATCTTTCTTGCTCGTCGCCGAGGCGGGGTCGGCCAGCCGCCCGGGCCCGAAGTCATCGGGCAGGTTCCAACCGGCGCGGACCGTCGCGCCGGCCTCGGCGTTGACGTACACCGTGCCCAGCGCCACGCCCACGGTGGGGATCGCCTGGATGGCGAGGCTGTTGTCGGCGCGGGGCGTCTTCAAGTCGTAGCGCCACTTGCGGCGGCCGTAGAACTGGAACGTCGGCTCGTCGGCCAACTGGTTGTCCCACCCTTTCGGATCGGTGTCGTCGACCCATTCGTGGGTGCCGCTCTGCACCTCGTCGGCGCCGCTGGACGGGCCGAGCACACCGACGTCGAGTTGCAGGTGGTCGAATTGCCTGTTGTCGGCACGCTGCCAGTAGACGCCACCGTACAGGTACCCCGCCCACGGGCGGTCCATCGGCTGGGGCGCGGCGAGGCCGATGTTGTCGGGCGTGAACATCAGTTGGCCGGCCGTGTAACCGGCGGCGGTCCGCAACGGCCCGTCGGTAAAGCCTTCGCCGAACGGGACGTGCTTGGCCAGGTCGTCCGCCCACTTCGGCTGGTGCGCGACGGTGATGCCCATGCCGTTGGTGTAGTGGCGGTCGCGCAGGTTGTTGCGTTTGAGGTAGCCGCCGTCGTTTTCCCAGTAGGCGGTGACGATCAGCGGCCCACCGTCACGGTCGGCGTTGTCCGCGATCGGGTCATCGGTCCGGTTCTGCGCGAACGCCACAGGCGTGGCGAACGCAACGACGTACAAACCCAAGAAGAAGCGATTCATCATACATCCTTGCTCTAACGGTGTGCCCAAGAGATACAGTGTAACAGGTTCACACCCCAGGCTGACAACGCCTGCAGATCGTTGCGACATCGCCTAACAAGGTCATGTCGCTGGCAAAAGCCCTGCGAAGTGGAGCCTCGCGGCCCAATCACATCCAATTACGCCCCGAAGCGCGTACGACGCCAGGGCGTACAGATTTGAAAGACAAAGCCCCTCACAAGTGTTGGCCTGAGTCCGGGTTTCCGTGAGCGTGGCACCATCATGCGTCGACCGGTGAATCAATAGGCGAGCGATCCACGCTTGACTTGCAAAAATCAGGATGATAATGTCTTATCAATAATCGGCGCCACCCACAGTGGTACGCTTGCCGCAGCGAAGGAAGTGATTTGAGACGCTGCCTGCCCATCTACTTGATGCTGACGCTGATCGCCGCCCATGGCAGCGGGCTGATTCGTGGCGTGCATCTTCTGGTGGATCACTGTCCCGTCTGTAACCACGGCGCTCTCCACACCAAATGCCAGGGCTGCAACCACGAACACGCTGGCACATCGGCAGAAACGTGCTCAGCAGCCCTTAAAGCGGATCGCGCTTGCCTCGCATCAGAACAAAACGAAACGCCCGGGAAGCATTACGATCGCTCCAAATGCCCGATCTGCCAGGCACTGGCCGGGCTTAATGGCATCGTGAACCCGCCCATCGCGGCCTTGGCCAGCAACGCACCGCCAAGAGCTGTGATTCATATCCCGGACAGTCTGCCCACATCGAACAGTCACCAGGCTCATCTCGGGCCGCGCGGCCCCCCGGTCGTATAGGACACGCAACAACTCATTGGTATCCGTGGCTGTCATTGCGACTCACATGAATCGTCTGGCAGCACTCAAGGTTTGGCGCGGGCCAAGAGCACATGCGGTGCGCTTGGGCAGTCACAGGTTGTCCTGTCGCACACCCGTAGCGGTGCGCGAACAGCCTCACAGTATTCATTCATTGATGATTTGAGATTGGAGTTTTAAAGATGACACGCATCTTCATTGTATTGCTTGGTGTCGCGGTCTTGTCGATCAGCGCCACCTCGACGTTCGCGGCGCACGCCCATACCCACATCGGCCGAAACCAGGACCAGACCTGGGGAACTGCGGACGACGACAAGCTCTGGTTCTTCTCCGTACCCGGTACGCCCGGGTTTCCGAATTGGGGCGAGCCGCTCGAACTGGTCTACCAGGAGTCCGGTCCGCTGGCCGGCAAGTACGCCTGTGAATACCTGTATTGCTGGCATTCGGGGCATCCCGGACACGGCAACTGGCAGTTGGGCGGGGCTGACCCGAACACGACGCCCGATTGGCGGATTGCCCTCGAGCGGGTGGCCTTCGACGACGGCTTCTCGATGGCGGAGTTCGACACCTTCGTCCCGGTACTCACCGCCGACGGAGCCGCGTACGAGTTCCCCAAGATTTTCATGGAAAACAAATACAACGAGAACGGCGAACTTGGCGCTTGGGGCTTCCACTACCACAAGTGGTTCATCGCGGAAGCGGCCGGGCCGGGCGAGACCTTCAGCGCCACGTTCAAGGCCATTGACCTCGGAGCGATCGGCTTCACCGCGTCTGACGAATACACGATCTCGTTCGTGACGGTCCCCGAGCCGGCCAGCCTGGGTCTGTTGAGCCTTGGTGGCCTGACTCTGATGCGTCGTCGACGCAAGTAGAACCGTACGGCAAGCCGGGTGGGGTGTTTTGGTGCCCCACCCGGCGGAGGGCACAAGCCATGAACCGCAGAGCATTCACCCTCATCGAGCTATTGGTCGTGGTGGCGATCATCGCTCTGCTGGTCGGCATCATGTTGCCGGCCTTGAGCCGGGCCAAGGAGGCGGCGCGCGCCACGGTGTGTTTGTCCAACCTTCGTAACACCGGTCTGGCGATTCAGATGTACGCCAACGAGCATGGCAACCACTATCCTCCCAGCTCGTGCGGGCTCCACGAGAACGCCGCCGAAAACTGGTGGATCAACGCCCTGCAACCCTATGCCACCACGCGGCTGCTCTACCGCTGCCCCTGCGACCAAGCGACGACGTTCATGGATTGGGCCGAGCCCCCACCCGTGGCGCAGTGGGGGGATTACCGTTGGGCCAGCTACTCCACGAACGCCCGATTCGACTTCGAGCAGCTCAGTCGCCTCGATGCGGTCCCTCAGCCCTCGCACACGATCTACGCCTGCGAAACGCCCGAAAGCGTGGTCGGAGCGGACCACGTTCATCCCGAGATGTGGTTCAGCGCCACCGATCCGAAGAACCACGTGGCCCATGATCGTCATCTCGGCAAAGCCAACTACCTGTACGCCGACGGACATATTGACCAGCTCGTGCTGGAAGACACATGGAAACCCGGCGCACGAAACCTATGGAACCCCAAGAAGGCTCCGACATGGTCCGGGCCTTTGGACTACTAACGAAAGACAAGGAGTACGATATGCCACTTCGACGAATGATCTGCTTGGCTATACTGACGTTCAGTATCTCCGGTTCTGTTGCCTTCGCAGATTGCCCATACGATCACCTGTTGGTCGGGCAAGACGAAGGAACCCTGTTCCTGGATACGCCGCAGCTTTACCGACACTGGAACGCCGACTGGGGCACCAACCTGAATCCCTATGGACAGGAGTATTACGAGTTCACCGAGATGTACGGCGGCGGGTACATCCGCGTCGAACCCGGCTTCGCCGAGAGCACCGATCCGATGCATGCCCTGGAAGGCACGCGCGGGACGGACTACAACATCCTCGTCGAGCGGGTCTTCGCCACGCCCGGCTTGCTTTTCTTCGATGACCTGATGCAACCGATCCTGACCGCCGATGGGTCAACCTTCGCGCTGAGCGATTACGCCAACCATCACGTCCACATGCGCTACCACCTGCCGGACGGCCTGGACCCGACGCTGCCCTACACGGTGTCGTATCGACTCACGGATACAACCGGGACATACGCGGATTCGGATGTTTACACGTTCAACCTCGGCGCTGCGCCCGAGCCGGCCACGCTATCGCTGCTGGCGATTGGTGGGATCGCCCTGATCCGTCGGCGACACCGCGCGATCAAGAACTCGTCGACGTTTTGAGATAGGCGACCCGCTGCTCAGTCGGTCGAGAGGACGATCACTCCTCTTGACCGGTTGGGCCGGCGGCGCTGGGGAAGACACGGTCCCTAACAAATGCGATGCGGCCCCACCCCAACCGGCCATTGACGCAAAAAGCCCCACCTGATGGCGGGGCTTTTTTTGCGTAAGCGGGTGATGGGATTCGAACCCACGACATTCACGTTGGCAACGTGACGCTCTACCACTGAGCTACACCCGCGTGGGGGGTTAGGTATGTTAACGACACCCCCCCGCAAGTCAATACGCCCGGTGATCGGCTCCGTCTTGCGTGCGACACAACGGCGGCCTACCTTGATCGTCGGCTGAGGGCCGTCTGGTGAAGGAAACGCCGCTGAATGCCTTACTTAGTCACCGAGTTCGAGCAGACGCCCAACCCCAACGCCCGTAAGGCTTTGCTGGACCAATCGATATGCGCCGGCACGCGCAGTTACCTCAGCGCCGAGCAGGCCGGGGGCGACCCGTTGGCCGAGGCTCTTTTTGGCATTGCCGGGGTAAAGAGCGTGATGATGTTGGGCGATTTTGTGACTATCAACAAGCAGCCCGAAGCCGCTTGGCCGCCGATCGAAGCGGCCGTGAGGCGCGTGCTGAACGAGGTGTGAACGATGCCTTTGTACCCGCTGAAGTTTGAGCCGATTTACAAGGCGAAGGTCTGGGGTGGTCGGGCGTTGGAGGATTTGTTCGTACGCACATTGCCGGGCGACGAGATGATCGGCGAGTCGTGGGAACTGGTTGACCTCGGTCAGACCTCGGTCTCCGGCGGCGGCGGCGGCGCCGAGCGGTCGGTGATCGGCAACGGCCCGCTGGCGGGGTTGACCATTCACGACGCGATGCTCAAGCACGGCCCGGAGCTGATGGGCCACCTGCCGCCGAGCGACGACGGGGGCTTCCCGCTGCTGGTCAAGTTCCTCGACGCCTCGGCGAACCTGTCGGTGCAGGTGCACCCCTCGCAACAGTTCGCGCGTGAGAACCTCGGGGCGTTTTTGAAAAGCGAGGCGTGGTACGTCATCGCCGCCGACCCGGGCGCGGCGATCTACAAGGGTGTGCGCGAGGGCGTGACGCCCGACGAGTTCCGCGCGGCGATCCGCGACAACACCGTCGAGCAACTGCTGCTCAAGTTCGAGGTCAAGGCGGGCGACATGCACTACCTGCCGTCGGGCACGTGCCACGCGCTGGGCGCGGGGATCGTGGTCGCGGAGATCCAAACGCCGAGCGACACCACGTTCCGCGTGTACGACTGGGGCCGGACCGGCCGGGAGCTGCACATCGAACAGGCGATGGAGTGCATCACGTTCGGCCCGGCGGACAGCGGCGCGAACGAGCCCGGCAGCAAGATCGTCAACGAACGGACCACGGTCGAGGCGCTGGTGCGCTGCGAGCACTTCAACATCGACCGGGTCAAACTGCCCGCCGGTTACCGCCAGAAGCTGACCGACGCCGAGCCGGTGGTGTGGATGGTGCTCGAGGGCAACGGCCGGATCACCTGCCGGGCGGTCGAGCAAACGCCTTACCACAAGGGTGAAACGATGCTGCTGCCCGCGGCGATCAGCCAGGGCGAGGTGCACGTCGAGGCCGACACGATGCTGTTGGAGATCACGTTCCCGCAGGTGGCCGCGAACCTGTTGGCGTGAGGGTGGTCAGTCGTCTTTCGAGAATGGCAGCATGCGATGCAGGTAGCCGCCGCGCTCGTACCAGTGTCGGCGTAACACGAAGGCGACGTGCACGGCGATCGTGGCGCACAGCGCATACGCCGCGACCACGTGCACGAGCGTGCCGATCGCGACGAGCAGCTCGATGCGTTTCGCCGGCGCCGGGATGTGCAGCAACCCGAAGAACGGCACCTTCTGTGCCGCGCCAAGCAACATCGCGATACCGCTGACCGGCATGGCGAACAGCAGCACGTACAGGCTGCGCTCGACGAACCGGATGACGGATATTTCCCAGCCGTACATCCCCTCGGCCCACTCGGGCAGCTGCGACGCCTTGCGCCAGATCAAGCGCCCGCAGACCACCACCAGCACCAGCAGCCCGACGGACTTGTGCCAGTCGTAGAACCCGCCGCCGACCTTGATGATGCGCGTTTCCATGACCAGCGCGGTGACGAACTGGTTGACGACGAGCAGGAACGTGGCCCAGTGGAACGCCTTGGTGATCGCGCCGTAGTGGCTGTAGTCGTTTTTCCAACGCATGGTGCGGCCCATGACGCCGAGCGGAGGCCCGGCGCTATTGGTTGGCGATCGCGTCGATCGCGGGTTGGTGGTTCTTGCGCTGGTCGCCGTCGATCGGCACGCTGATCAGGTTCAGGTTCGTGCCGGCCGAACCGTACGCTTTGACGTTAGCCAAATACATGACGGTCTGGCTGTCCAACCAGCCGGGGTAGACCCGTGATGTGAACATGAAGTTGATCCCACGGCCCGTGTTCGGCGCGGCGTTGCTGGCGACGCGTTTGACGTGGTCGAACGAATCGGCCTCGTGCACGTCGAGCAACAGCCGGTCGCCGTTTTCGCCGGAGCCGACGAGCAGGTGCTTGCCGTCGGGGCAGTAGAACGCGTAGCGCACGTCGTCTTTGAGGTCCTCGACCTCGCCGGTCTCCAGGTCGACCTTGTAGAGCACCGAGGGCGTGTCCCCGATGACCCGCCGCATCGGGTTGCCGCCAGCCCTGATCGCCCCGAACATGCCTTCGGCATCCGGTCGCTTGGGCACCGGCAGTTCGAGGGGGTCGCCGACCTTACCCGTCGCAGCGGCGGTGAACAGCAGCGTGCCGCCGTCGGGCGAGAGCGCAAGGAAGCTCGTTTCTTCACCGAGCACGGCGGCGATTTGGTGCGTCTGTCCGTCGGCCACATCGATGCGCACGACGTGGCCCTTGTAGAGATCGGCGTGTTCGGTTTCGTACGTGCCATCGGTGACAAACGCGTAGATCGATTTGCCGTCCGGGCTCCAGCGGTGCAGCAGCGACACCTTCTTCGCGATGCGGCGCGGCTTGCGGTCGCCGGGCTTCATCACGTAAAGGTCCGGCGGGCGCCTGTCGGGGACCGGCCCCTCGGCCTCTGCGCTGAACGAGAACGTATCGTCGACAGGGCTTGGCGCGATGTAACTGACAAGCTGGCCCGTGACCAGGTGCTGGACCTTGCCCGACGCTTCGACCAGGGCGATGTCGATCTCGGGCTGAAACTCATCTTCGTCGGCGCTGGCCGCGAGGAACGCCCCGTTGCCCTTTGGCAGGTAGACGCCGAACACCGGGATGCCGCTCGGTTTGTACAAGTTGGTGACCTCGCCGGTCTTCGGATCGTAACGGACGAAGCCCTCCTGCCGAGCGATCAGCACGTCGCCGCGGGGCGAAACGGACAGCTCGATCGGGAAGCAGCCGGCGATAAGCGAACAGGCGACGATTACGAGAAGCCAGCGCGTCATGGCAAATCCCCTTGCGGTGTGGGCTTGCGGCTCGGATTCACTGTACACCCGGCCCGCCGGACCGACAACGCGAAAACGTGCAACCGCCGCCACCAACCGCTAGCATGGGCCGACTGCCACCCCACCCCCGCAGGTTGACCAGGGAGTACCCGCCGTGCGTGACCAAAGACTCGACAAGCTCGCTCAAGTCATCGTCCAATACTCGATCGGCGCCAAGAAGGGCCAGCTCGTTCGGCTGACCAGCGATCCGATCGCCATGCCTTTGATCGAAGCGCTCTACGAACAGCTGATCAAGGCGGGGGCGCACGTGACATTCAACTGCGCACCCGACAGTTTTGCCGAGATCTTCTATGAAAACGCCTCGCCGGCTCAGCTCAAGCACGTCAACCCGATCGCCAGGTACCAGGCGCAGAAGATCGACGCGAGCATCGGGCTGTGGGCGGCGACGAACACCAAGGCGCTGACCGGCATCGACCCGAAGAAGCAGGCCATCGCCGGCGCGGCGCGCAAGCCGTTGACCAAGCTGTTCTTCAACCGCGCCGCCAAGGGCGAGCTGAGCTGGTGCGGCACGCTGTTCCCCACGCAGGCCAGTGCGCAGGACGCCGAGATGTCGCTGCGTGAGTACGAGGACTTCGTCTTCGCCGCGGGCCACATCGACAAGGCCGACCCCGTCGCCGAGTGGAAGAAGATCGACCGCCAGCAGCAGAAGGTCGCCGACTACCTCAACGGCAAGAAGGAAGTGCACTTCAAGACGGCCAGCGGCACGGACCTGCGGGTGAACGTCGAGGGCATGACCTGGATCAACTGCGCCGGCCACGAGAACTTCCCCGACGGCGAGGTGTTCACCGGGCCTAACCTCAAGGCAAAAGACGGCGGGGTCAACGGCGTGGTGCGCTACAGCTTCCCCGCGGTGCACCACGGCCGCGAGGTGCACGACATCGAACTGACCTTCGAGAAGGGCCGGGTCGCCAAGGCCAAGGCGAGCAAGAACGAGGCGTTCCTCAAGCAGATGCTCAAGCTCGACAAGGGCGCCAGCGCCGTCGGCGAGGTCGCCATCGGCACCAACTACAACATCCAACGCTACACCAAGAACACGCTGTTCGACGAGAAGATCGGCGGCACGTTCCACCTGGCCGTGGGCGCCGGCTACCCCGAGTCGGGCAACACCAACGAGTCGGGCTTGCACTGGGACATGGTGTGCGACCTGCGCCCCGGCGGCACGATCACGGTGGACGGCAAGGTGATCAGCAAGGACGGCAAGTTCACCCGCAAGGGCTGGCCGGGCGCCTGAAGCGCCGCGCCCTAATCAGAGCGGGCCGAGCCTTGGTCGACCCAGCCCGCCCGAGGCCCCCGGCCCCCGGAAGCCCCGCCCCGTCATGCCCCGGAAGCCGGTTGCCCCGGCCCCCGGGGTCGACCCCGGACCGCCCGGGGTGATCCAATCACTGAAACCAGCATACGCGCGGGCGTATCGCACGGGTGCAGCGCCGGGCCTTCTGGCGGGCAGTTCTGCGCCGCGCCGCGTGGTATGCTTACCCATCATCCGACGATGGAGGCACCGTTCATGTTGGCCACCGCATTGCAGAAGTTGATCGATTCCGAACAAACCACAGTCACCGAGGTCGCGGAGCTCGCGGGCGTGAGCAACTCGACGGTCTACCGCTGGATCGCCCGGCGGTCGGAGCCGTCGTTCGACGCGATCCGCCGGTTGATCCGGGGCCTGCCCGACCCGCGGGCGCAGGAGATGCTGCTCGCCACGATCATCACCGGCACCTCGTTCCGCGTGCAGAACTACCAGTTGGACCTGGACATCAACGAGGACGGCGTGGTCAATAGCGAAGACGCACTCGACGCGGCGATCAAGGTCGTCCGCAGCGCCGGCCGGTCGCTGACCTCCGTGCGCGCCGCGGCCGTGGCCGGCAAGGTCCGCAAGGACGAGGTCGTGCCGCTGGTGGAGGAGCTGAACGACGTGATCCATCACGCGGCGCTCGTGCAGGAGGTGCTGATCCTCATGGTCGACAAGAAGCGCCGCCGCAAGGCCAAACCCGTGCGGTGATCGCTGACAACACCCGACCGTCGGCGTGCGTCTAGTTCACATCATGCTTAGCACGCCCGCGACCTTGCGTTCACCAAAAACCGTCGGCGCCCTGCGGGTGCGCGACGACGCCCCGCCATTGCCCGGGGCGATGGGGTACACCGCGCACAAACGCGGCGACGGGCTGCGCTGGTCGATCGAACCCGGCACGCTCACGCGCGACCACTGGTTGAGCTGCGACATGCTGATCGAGGGCCACATCCAGGCGACCTTCCAGCTGACCATCACGGAAGAAGGCGGCGACGACCGCAACCGGTTCACGCTGATCTTCGGCCTGCTCAACCAGTGCCAAGGCCGGGTGCGGCTGCACATGTCGGCGTTGAACCAGAACGCGTGGGCGCTGGGGCGCGAGGCTGCGGTGCTCAAGCGGATATGTTTCGGCGACGCGGTCGAGCCGGCGCACGCGGCGACGATCGAGCTGACCGTCGCGCGCACCGACGGCCAACCCGTGCGGTTCTGGTTGACCGAGCCGGTGCTGAGCGAGACCGAGCCGAAGCTGCCCAACCGGCCGGTGTTGCCGAAGAGGTTGTTGTGTGATGAGCTCGGGCAGAGCACGCTGAGCGATTGGCCGGGTAAAACCAAGTCGGTTGATGAGATGCACGCGCGTGTGAAAGGTTATGCGGCGGGAAAGGGCCTGCGCGCCAAGCCCGCGCAGCGCACGCGCTGGGGCGGCTGGTCCGGCAAACGGTTCGAGGCAACGGGCTACTTCCGCACGCAACACGACGGCAACCGCTGGTGGTTAACAGACCCCGAGGGCTACGCGTTCTGGTCGACCGGGCCCGACGTGACTAGCCCGCGCATCGAGGCTCGGGTTGCGGGCATCGAGTCGGCCGTGCCGCGTCCCCTGATCGACAACCCCGCTTACCGGCGTGGCAAGTCGCGGTCGCTCGACATCATGGTCGGCCACTTGCACCGCACGTTCGGTGATGACTGGCACGCCCAGTGGCAAAAGCTTGTCGTGCACCTGCTGCACGATGCGGGGTTTAACACGTTCGGCAACTGGTCGGACTGGCGAACGGCCAGCGGGGCGCGGTTCCCGTACGTTCGGCCGCTCAGCTTCCGAAGCCGGCGCACGCGCACTGTTTTCCGCGACTTCCCCGACGTGTTCGACGCGGCGTCGTTCGAAGCCGACGCCGCCGAGTACGCCGAGGCGCTCGAGCCGTCGGCCGACGATCCGGCGTTGATTGGTTATTTCTTGATGAACGAGCCGCAGTGGGGCTTTGCCAAGCAGACGCCGGCCGAGGGCATGTTGATCAACACGCCCCGCTGCCGTACGCGCGAGGCGTTGGCCGACTGGTTGAAACAGAAACGCGATACACCCGCTGCGCTGGCGAGGGCGTGGGGCGGCGGCGTGACCTTCGATGACGTCGCCTCGGGTGATTGGTCGCACACGCTGACGCAACAAGCCCGCGCCGACCTGCGCGCGTTCAGCACGGCCATGGTGCGCAAGCTGTACGACACGCTCTCGGCCGCCTGCCGCAAGGTCGACGCACACCACCTCAACCTCGGCGCGCGTTACTTCCGCCCGCCGCCCGGTTGGGCGCTGGCGGGCATGACCAGCTTCGACGTGTTCTCGATCAACCGTTACGACCAGACGCCCGACGCCGAGGCGCTGACCGCGATGAGCAAGGCGACCGGCAAGCCCGTGATCATCGGCGAGTGGCACTTCGGGGCGCTCGACCGCGGTCTGCCGGCGACGGGCATCCAGCGCGTCGCCGACCAGGCCGAGCGCGGCAAGGCGTACCGGCGCTACATCGAGCTCGCCGCCGCGCACCCCGCGTGCGTCGGGGCGCACTGGTTTACGCTGTACGACCAGTCGTGCCTCGGGCGGTTCGACGGCGAGGCGTACAACATCGGTTTCTACGACGTGTGCCACCAGCCCTACCAAGCGCTGGTCGACGCCGCCCGCGCCAGCCACGAACGCCTGTACCGCATCGCTGTGGGCCAGCTCGAACCATTCGACGAAAAAGTTGAATACCGACCGGCCCTGTTCCACTAAAGCCGGTATGCTTTAGGCATGCCCCAAACCACGACCACCATGCGCTTTGCCTCGGCAATCAGCCAGGCCGAAACCAGCGGGGCTGCGATCGACTCGGCGCTGCACGACATCGCCGACCAGATGGCGGGCCTGCCGATCGACCTGCTCATCATCACCATGACTTACCACCACGCCGACGAGGCCGACCACATCGTCGATCAGGCGATGACGCTGCTCACGCCCGCGGCGATGATCGGCACCACCGCCGGCGGCGTCGTGGCCAGCGGCATCGAGGTCGAGGGCGACCCGGCGATCACGCTGCTCGCGGCGCACCTGCCCGGCGTTCAGATGAACACCTTCACCTACAACGACCTCGACTGGCCCGCCAGCGCCCAGGCCCCTCACGACCTGCGCCACAACCTCATGGGCGACCTCTACGAGCACGAGCCGAAGCTGGTCATGATGTTCGCCGACCCGTTTTCCGTGCCCATGAGCAAGCTGCTGCCCACGCTCGACAAGGCCACCGGCGGCACGCCGGTCGTCGGCGGCATGGCCAGCGGCTCGCTCGAACCCAACGGCAACCGCATGCTCATCGACGGCCGCGCCCTCAACGAAGGCGCGGTCGGCGTCGTGCTCACCGGCAACCTCAGCGTCGAGACCACCGTCAGCCAGGGGTGCCGGCCGATCGGCCAACCCTACGTCATCACCCAGTGCAACAAGAACCTCATCCAGCAGCTCGGCGGGCAGAACGTCATGGAAGTTGTCCGCGAGCTGACCGACCAGCTCGACGCCGAGAACCGCGCGCTCATGCAGCAGGGCCTGCTCGTCGGGCGCGTGATCAACGAGTACAAGGATCGCTTCGGGCGAGGCGACTTCCTCATCCGCAACGTCATCGGCGCCGCGAAAGATGAATCGTTCATCGCCGTCAGCGACTTCGTGAAGGTCGGCATGACCGTTCAGTTCCACGTGCGCGACAAGCGCACCGCCGAGGAAGACCTGCACCTGCTGCTCGATGCCCAGAAGCTGCACGGCCCGCCGGCCGGGGTGTTCCTGTGCACCTGCAACGGCCGGGGCTCGGGCATGTACGAACAGCCCGATCGCGAAACGACGATCATCGCCCAGCACCTCGGCGACGTGCCGCTGACCGGTTTCTTCGCCGCCGGCGAGATCGGCCCCATCGGCCGCAACAACTTCGTGCACGGCTTCACCGCGTCGATAGCGCTGTTCCGCCCGATCGAACAACACACGTAAAGCCGCCGATGCCATCGGCGGTCAAAAGGCCGACTCATGAACCGCATGACAAGCGCCGTCGCAGCGTTCGTTCTGATCGCCTGGCTCGTGACCCCCACGCACGCCACCGGCAAGGTGCAAGTGTTCTTCCTCGTCGGCCAATCCAACATGGAAGGCAAAGGCGACCCGCGCCACCTCGACACTTACCGCGACGACCCACTGATCAAGAGCGATTACAGCAAGCTCAAGGACGGCGACGGCTGGGCCGCGCGCAACGACGTGTTTATCACCTACCCCTCCAAGCGCGGCGGCGCACAGCACGGCCCGCTCACCGTCGGCTTCGGCACCAAGGGCGAAAACTCGATCGGCCCCGAGTTCGGCTTCGGGCACACCGTCGGCGACGCGATCGATGCGCCGGTCGTGCTCGTGAAGCTCGCCTGGGGCGGCAAGAGCCTCGTGCGTGACTTCCGCCCGCCCAGCGCCCCACCGACCGACGCCGAGTTACAGGCCGCGCTGGCCAAGGCACAGAAGAAAAACCCCAACGCCACGCTCGACCAGGTCAAAGAAAGCTACGGCGTGTACTACGCCAAAACAATCGCACACACGAAGGATGAACTCGCCCAACTCGACCAGCGCTTCCCGTCGCTCGCCGGACGTGAGGTAGAGCTTGCGGGCTTCGTCTGGCACCAGGGCTTCAACGACATGGTCAACCGCGACCTGCGCGAGCGCGATTACGCCGAGTACACGCGGTTGCTGATTCACTTTATACGTGACGTGCGCAAGGACCTCGGTGCACCCGACATGCCGTTTGTAATCGGTGAGTTGGGCACGGGCGGCATCCCGAATCGTGGCGCGTTTCAAACCGCGCAAGCTAACGCCGTCAAGGCGCCCGGTTTTGAGGGCGACGTGGCGTTCGTGCCCACCGCCGAGTATTACGACACCGTGGCGCACGAGTACTACGAGAAGGGTTACTGGAAGAAGAACAGCACGCCCGAGCAGAAACAGATGTGGCGATCGGTCGGCAACGACCGGCCGTACCACTACCTCGGCTCGGGCAAGACGTACTACCTCAAGGGCGTCGCGTTCGGCCGAGCAATGTTAGCGATGACAACCCACGCCCCGCTCCGCGAGAAGGCGGCGCCATAGCACCGATCACTTCACGACGTGGTCTTGCTGGGTGTTGATCGACGAGCCGGGGTCGCTGGCAACGGCGCGGGCGTGTTGGTGATGGCGTGACGGTTTAGCCCGCCTGGTCGATCTTCTCTTCCGCCTCGGTCGACATGTCGATCTTCGCCAGCACGGGTGATGTGCGGGGGAAATCGATGGTCACCTGCTTGGCGCCAAAGCCCTTGGCCAGCGCCGAGAGCGTCTGCCGGGCCGACGCCTGCACATCGCTGGCGATGCGCTCGACCATCTGTTCGGCAAGCACGTTGGCCTGATCCTTCGCGGCTTCCTTGAGGCGGTTCTTGTCGTCTTCATCGAACCCGCCGCTGAACACCTGGTTGATCAGGTCCGGCAGCAACACGGGCAGGAGCCGGCTGCCCTGCTCGTCGTAGAAGCTGATGTCGAGGATGCTCGTGGTGTACATGCAGTCGGGCATCTGCAGGCGGTAGCGGCCGTCGCCCTGGTCATCGATGACGAACTCGCTGCGGTTCAGGTCGAACTTGAAGTCGATGCCGAACTCAAAAATCATCGCCATCTTCTTTTCGCTGATGAGCCACGAAAGGTACTTGCGGCCGAGGTCGCCGAGGCCGTGGTCGGTGGAGGTGACGATCTCCTTGGTGACCAGCCGGAACACGACGAGCTCGCCGACGCTGCGCATGTTCTCGATCGACTGGTGCACCTCAACGGTTGGCGACTTGCCGCCGCCGCGTTTGAGCACCAGCATCAGCACGAACGCCGCGATAAACCCCACGATACCCGCGATGAGCCATTCCACGCACATACCCCTTTGTCTGAAGTGATTGACGCATTATAGGCGGAAACGTTTCAGGCGGCCGAGCGCGGCGAGGTCAACTGGTCAACTGGTCAACTGGTCAACTGGTCAACTGGTCAACTGGTCAATCATATGACATTTGGCGCGCATGGTCAGTTGACCGATTGACTGATTGACCGGTTGACTGACCGACTGATTCACCGATCAACCAATCAACCTCAACGCCCCACGACCGTCATCGCCAGCACGGTCAGGTCGGCGGGGTTGATGCCGGCGAGGCGCGAGGCCTGGCCGAGCGTGGCGGGCTTGAACTCGTTGAGCACCAGCTTCGCCTCGTTGCGCAGGCCCGATACGGCGGCGTAGTCCAGGTCGGCCGGCAATTCCGTGTGCTCCATCTTCGCCACGCGCGCGTGCTCGCGGTGGTGGCGGTCGATGAAGCCGGCGTAACGCACCTCGCTCAGCAGCGCACCGACCACGCGCGGCTCACGCGCCAGCGCCGACAGTCCCCCATCGAGCTTCGCCAGCACGTCCGCCTCGCTCACGTCCGGGCGTTTGATCCAGTCGGCCAAGCGCCGGCCGTCGTAAGGGGTCGCGTTGAAGTAGTCGCGCAGCGCCCGCGTCGCTCGTTGCGTCTGTTCGTAAACCGCCCAGCGCTCGTCGTCGACCAACCCCCACGTGCGCCCCATCGGCGTCAATCGCTGCGGCGCGTTGTCCGCACGCAACAACAACCGGTGCTCGGCCCGGCTGGTGAACATGCGGTACGGCTCGACCGGCACCTTCGTCACCAGGTCGTCCATCATCACCCCAATGTACGCTTGGTCGCGGTTGAAGCGCACCAACTCGTCACGCCGCATGTAACGCACGGCGTTCAACCCCGCCAATAACCCCTGCCCCGCCGCCTCTTCGTAGCCGCTCGTGCCGTTGATCTGACCGGCGAGCAGCAGGCCCGTGATGCGCTTGGTCATGCACGTCGCGTCGATCTGGTGCGGGCGGACCATGTCGTACTCGACGGCGTAACCGTGCCGCACGATCCGGGCTTGCTCACAACCCGGCATGTGGCGCACGATCGTTTCCTGCACGTCGGCGGGCAACGAGGTGCTGATGCCGTTGCAGTAGACCTCGTTGGTTTCCAGCGATTCGGGCTCGAGGAACACGTGGTGCGAATGCTTGTCGGCGAACCGCACGACCTTGTCCTCGATGCTCGGGCAGTAGCGCGGCCCGGCGGTTTCGATCTGGCCGTTGTACATCGGCGCCCGGTCGAGGTTGGCGCGGATCGCTTCGTGGATCGTTTCGTTGGTGTGCGTGACCCAGCAGACGCGCTGTTCGAGTTGGGGGAAATGCTTCGGCGCTAAGCCGCAAGCGGCGCGCTCAGTCAGTTCGCTGAACGGTAACGGCGGGTCGTCGCCGGGTTGCTCGTCGAGCCCGGTGCAGTCGATCGATTCGGCCGCGAGCCGGGGGGGCGTGCCGGTCTTCAGTCGGCCCAGCTCGAAACCAAGCTGCGCGAGGTTGGCGCTGATGCCCTGCGCCGCCGCTTCGCCGATGCGTCCGCCGGGGGTTTGCGATTCGCCGGTGTGCATCAGGCCGCGCATGAACGTGCCGGTGGTCAGCACCACCGCGCGAGCGTTCATCTTCATATAGCCCCCGGCATGCCGGGGGCTAAATAACACGCCCATGCAGCGCGCGTTTTCAACGAGCAGTTCGTCGACCGTGCCGGTGAGGATGTCGAGGTTCGGTCGGGTGCGGAGTAGGCGTTGAACTTCACGGGCGTAGGCGTACTTGTCGGCCTGCGCCCGCGGGCCGCGCACGGCCGGGCCCTTCGAGCGGTTGAGCAGGCGGAACTGGATGCCCGTTGCGTCAATCGCCAGGCCCATCAGCCCGCCCAGCGCATCGATCTCGCGGACCATCTGCCCCTTGGCCAGCCCGCCGATCGCCGGGTTGCACGACATCTGCCCGATCCGCGCCGGGTCCATGGTGATCATCGCCACCCGGCCCCGGCGCTGATCCGCTTTGTGCTCGGCGCGCAACAGGTTTGCCGCCGCCCAGGCCGCCTCGGCCCCGGCGTGACCGCCGCCGATCACGAGGATGTCGTAACCGCTTTCCATAGCGCTCGATCCGCACAAAGCGGGGCATTGTACGGCACAAACCGCTGGACTTCGCCGGCTATTTTTGTTAGGTTTATGTGTGGGTATCCCACCGAGCCGCCACGGGGAGGTCACGCCATGCTGCGCTGGCTCTTTATCGACATGAACAGCTACTTCGCCTCCGTCGAGCAGCAGCTCCGCCCCGAGCTGCGCGGCCGGCCGGTGGGCGTCGCGCCCGTCGACTCCGATCGCAGCTGCGTCATCGCCGCCAGCTACGACGCCAAGCGTTTCGGCATCCGCACCGGCACCGCCATCCCCGAAGCCCGCGCCAAGTGCCCGGGCATCGTGATCGTCAAGGCCCGGCCGAAGTTGTACGTCGAGGTGCATCACCAGATCCTCCGCGCCGTCGAGCAGCACGCGCCGATCCACAAGGTGTATTCCATCGACGAGTGGGCCGTGCGCCTGCTCGGCGACGAACGCCGCCCCGCCCATGCCCTCGCACTCGGTCAGCGCATCAAGGATCGGATCGCCCACGACGTGGGGGCTTGTCTTTCCAGCTCCGTCGGTGCCGCGCCCACGCGCCTGCTGGCCAAAACCGCTTGCGAACTGCACAAGCCCGACGGCCTGACCACGCTCGACCTGGCCGACCTACCCGGCTGTCTCGCGCACTTAAGTATCCGCGACCTGCCCGGCATCGGCCCCGGCATGACCAAGCGTCTCCACCGCCACGGCGTGACCGATGTTGAAAAACTTTGGGCACTGACCGAGCAGCAGTCGCGCGAGGTCTGGGGCTCGGTCGAAGGCAAGCGTTGGTGGCGCGGGTTCCACGGCGTCGACGACCCCGAAACACCCCAGCGCCGCAGTTCCATGAGCCACGCCAACGTCCTCGCGCCCGAGTTCCGCAGTACGGCGGGGGCGCACGGCATCCTCGTACGCCTGCTGCACAAGCTCGGCGTGCGCCTCCGCTACCACGGCTACGTCGCGCACGGCCTGACCGCGGGCGTCAGGCACGAGTCCGGCGCACGCTGGCTGGACACGATCGCCCTGCCCGGCTGCCAGGACACGCCGACGCTGTTGGAACACTTCGACCGCCTCTGGCAACGAATGCCCATCGCCCTGCAAAACCCCCACGACCCGCCGAAGCAAGTCGACATGACCGCGTGGGGTTTGACACCGGTCGTCAGCACGCCCGACCCGCTGTTCGACGACGCCCAGCGCCCACAGCGCTTGAGCGAGGCGATGGACAAGCTCAACCGGCGCTGGGGTCGGCACACCGTCTACTTCGGCGGCATGCACCGGTTCCGCCACGACATGGACGACAAGATCGCCTTCGGCCGCGTGCCCGACGAAGCGGTGTCGATGTGACGTGGCGCAGCAGTGCTCATTCATCGAGGCTCAGGTACTCGGCCGGCACGTGCTCGGTCAGCCAGACCTCGTTGCCCGTGACGAAGAACGCGCACCCGTCGGCGTGCATGCGTTTGGCGTCGACGCGGATCAGCACGGGCACGCCGTGACGCTGGCCCACGGCCCACATGGTGTCGCGGTCCGTCGACAGGTGCACGTGGTGACGCTTGCCCTTGAGCAACCCTCGCTCGAAGATCGAATCGAGGTTCCGCCGCGCGGTGCCGTGGTAGAGCACGTCGGGCGGTGTGGCCGGTTCGTACGCCAGATCGACCTCGACCGAATGGCCCTGACGCGCACGGATCATCGCGCCATCGGCGCTGAACTCGAACCGCCGCTTGTCGCTCTCCGCGGCGACCCGTTCGATCAGCCCGCGCGTGTACGCTTTGCCGTGATGCGCAAAGGCTTGCAGCAACTCGTCCACGGCGATCCACCCCGCCGAGTCCAGTTCGATGCCGATCGCGTCCGGCCGATGCCGCAACACGTAACTCAACGACTTGCTGACTCTCTTAAACTTGTCCTTGTTCATCACGACTCACTCACCGACCGTCGTCGCGGCGAAGACGCTGGCGAGCAGCGTGAGGTTGATCCGCTTGCCGGCGGCGACCTGCTGGTTAAGCCACGGCATCAGGTTGTTGAAGTCCACCTCGTGCACGGTGATGTCTTCGCCGTCCACGCCGCCCCCACTGCCGCGCTTCTGCAAGCCGGTGGCGAGGAAGAAGGTGATGGTCTCATCGGTCATGCCGGGCGAGCTCATCCCCGTGACAAGCGGCCGCCAATGCCGGGCGGTGTAGCCGGTCTCCTCTTTTAATTCGCGTTGTGCGGCGTCGAGCAGCGACTCGCCATCGTCGTCGTCACCCGCCAGCCCCGCGGGGATTTCGATCACCCGAGCGCCGGCCGGCACGCGGTATTGTTCGATCAGCACGATGCGCCCGTCGTCGTGCAGCGCGACCACCCCCACGACACCCGTCGCGTTGGGCCGCGTCGCATACTCCCACCGGTCGCGTTTGACCACGCGCAGGTAACGCCCTTCGTATACGGTGGCGGGTCGGTCCGTGTCGTGCATCAGGCGCCTCCGGGTTCTTCGTGCCAGTGTAGTTGCGTTTGTTCGCCCGACCCGCCGTCGATGCGGATCAGCCGATCGGGGTTCTGGTATCGGGCGACCAGGTAGCGGGTCAGGTCGACCTGCATCTCGCGCATCGCCCGCATCAACGCCGCGCGCTCGGCGTTCGCGGCCCGTGTGTGGTCGATCTCGAGCCCGTTGACTTCCTGTTTGAACGCCACGGCTTGCTCGTGCGCCAACTGCTTCATACGCAGCTCGTGCGTGGTCTGCTCGTGTTGCATCTCGCGCTGTTGCTTGGCCCGCTCGGCCTCGCGCGCCAGCTTCAGGTCCGCCAACTCCTGCGCCTGGCGTTCGGTCTCGGCCTCCAGTTGCAGCGACGTGCGTGACTCGATCGCGTTGTCGTGCATCGCCTGGAGCTTCGGGTTCGACTCGTAGCCGCGGTAGACGACCTTGTTGATCCGGTAGCCGATGCGCTCGGCCCGGCCGGTCAGGTTGGGGTACGTCTCCAACTCGTTGAGCAGTTCCGTGTCTTGCTTGAACGCCTCGAACGGACGCCCCGCAGCAAAATCGATCACGTCCGCGGTCACCGCGTTGATAAAATCCGCGATCGGGTCATGCGTCTGGTCCAACATGCGCTCGATCTCGGCCAATTCGAAAAAAATCATCACCTGCACGGTGAGCAACGCGTCGTCCGCCGTCCGCACGTCGACCACGTCGAAGTATGTCTGGTCCGGGATCACGCGAAGCTTGTTGAACCGCAACGCGTAAGGCAGTTTGCGGCGTGGGTTCTTCTCGTCCGCCCCGTGCCAGACGAACTCGTGAAGCCACTCGTTCGGCTCGGGCATGTACTGGGCGGGACCTCTTAGCACGTGCCGGCTCACCTCGCCCGCCACGCCACGCCGGTAGACGACCAGCGCCTCGTTCGCATCCACAGGCATCAGGGGTATCGTGTTGATCGATTCGTGTTCCACGGGATCGAACCACGCATCGACCGGCCCGCCCAGGTGCTGGGCTGATCCGTCACGATGCGTGATCACCAGGTACTCACCCGCCTCCGCGCTGAACCTTCGCAACGGATCTACGGATTCGCGGAACAGCCACAGCCGTTTCGGGCCGTCGATGTAACGCACCTGCCCGCCCAGGTTCCACACCGCGACGCGCTCGCCTTGCCGGATTGTGGTGACGCCGATCATGACAATCCCTTCCAATTGTGCATACATGAATCGGATATACGTCGGCACAGATTTTCGATATCTTCTATCCGTGCTAATTGATTAGCCCAAATCGCTGGAATACCACTGGAGCCGTAAATCAGACCCGCTAAACCTCCGGTGACCGCACCCGTGGTATCCGTATCTTCACCGAGATTGACCGCGAGCAGAACAGCTTGCTCATAGCTATCGGCGCGTAAGCAGCACCAGAGGCTGGCACTGAGCGTGTGCATCACATAACCATCGCCGGATATGTTCTCTTCCTCACGCGAAGCGAGGTCTGGGTCGAGCACCATGTTGAACGAAGCGCGTTCTTTGAAGTACTGATCTTCAATTAGGTTCCCGAGCAATTGCTGAGTTTCGGCCAATGCGTGCGGGTAGGTCTCCCCGCCGATGAGGCGTGCCGCGAGGTCCACGTAGAAGGCACAAGCCAGTTGTGAGCGTAGATGCCCATGCGTCAGGCAACTCGCTTGCATGGCCATCTCAATCCGTTTTTCAGGATTCGCCGCTGCACAGTATAGCGCGAGTGGTAGGACTCGCATCAGTGACCCGTTGCCATTGCTATGTTCGTGTTTCGGACCAGCGTGAATAGGATTGCAACCGTTTGCCAGACTGGAAATAGCTTCACGCGTTGTGCAACCAACATCAAACACCTCACCGTGCGGTGCCCACTCGCCATCGTACAACCAATTAACAAATAGCCGGGCCTGGTCGTTCAGGTCGTAGCCATTGCACAAGCTGGAGGCCAAACATAATGAGAGAGATGTATCGTCTGACCATGTTCCTGCCGGCTGATTGTGCGTGCCATACCCGCGCATGCCGCTTACGGGATTGCCTTGCAAACAATCTCTTTTGGTGAACTCGACTGGCACTCCCAATGCATCGCCAACCGCATGCCCCAAGATCGCACCACGCACGTTATCTAGAACTTCGCTTTTCGTGTATGTGCTTAATGCATGTTTTCGCAATGCTTCATCCATAATCAGAGACCAGTTTTCCTAATTCAGTTTCTACGAACCTCTATGCGTACAAGCGGACAATTAAGCTACCTCTGCTGATACAAAACAACGCACAAATGATTCGATGATGTCGTCATCGGGCCGATCAAGTACGGCGAATACGATCTTGTCAAAACACTTGACATACTTACCTTGACCGAGCAGGCACTCGGCGAACAAGCCGGCGACCTGGGCTGGGTCGTTGCGGAATACGCCGCATCCCCACGCACCGAGCACCAGATGCCGGTAGTTGTATCGAGCCGCCACAGCCAGAACCATGGCGATGCGCCGGCGCATCGTCTCGGTGATCAGGGAGACTCGTTGTCGTTCGTTTCGACAGACCGCGCCGGCGTTGACGGCGGGAGCGGTCAGGATCGAGACGTTGTAAGGTTGACCCAGCATTTGGTCAGCGTCGTCCCGGAAGACGGGCACATCGGGGCTGAGGATCATGTGGTCGGTGTAGATCGCCGTGCCACACGAGCGGTTTACCTCGTAGTAGGTCGGCGCAGCGATCAGTGTTTCGTACAAGGCCGACGCCCGCGCAAGGCTTTCCTCCTGGGCCTGGCTGCCGCCGAGGAAGCCCCCGCCGGGATTCTTGGCCGACGCGAAGTTGAGGCACAGCACGTTGCTCAGGCCTTGCTCTACAACCAGGCGGCGGGCGGCGGAGAGCGTGGTTTCGTTGCGGACGTCGAACTCGGTGTGGGCTGTCTGTGGCTTGCCGCCCGATTCGAGCAGGTTCGCGAGCTCCGAGGGTGTGTATACGCGCGTGCCGGCTACGGCTGCGGCGACATCGTCGGCAATCACGACGCGCGAACCGGGCCGTGGGCTGTACTCGCCGCGTTCGACGATCTTGAGTGTTTCTTCTGCGGTTTGTTTTCGAGCGTGACGGTTCATGTCAGCCGCTCCTTGTGTTTATGTTGTGATGTTCGTCATGATCCGGACGCCCGTTTGGCGCATCGCCTCGACGGCCCGATCGCAATCGCTGGGCTGGAGGTCGACGCCGCGGCAGCCGTCCGTGATCAGTGTGGTTTTGAATCCGAGTTGCACGGCATCCAACGCCGTGAACTTCACGCAGTAGTCGGTGGCCAAACCCATGACGTGGACTTCGTCGACATCGTGTTGTTTGAGCAGGTCTTCCAAGCCGGTCGCCTTGCGGTGGCCGTTGTCGAAAAAGCCGCTGTAGCTGTCGATGTCGGCATCGGTGCCCTTGCGGACCACTTCGTGAACACCTGAAAGGTTCAGCTCGTCGCAGAGCTCGGCGCCCTTCGTGCCCTGCACGCAGTGGTCCGGCCAGAGCACCTGGTCGAGACCGGCGAGGTCGACCACTTCGCCGACCGAACGGCCCGGGTGTTGGCTGGCGAACGACTTGTGCTCGGCCGGGTGCCAGTCCTGCGTGGCGACGACAAACTCGTACTGCGGCAACAACCGGTTGGCCACTTCGATCACCTCGTTGCCACCCGGCACCGCCAATGCGCCTTCGGGTTTTCCGGGGGCGGCGGGGATAAAATCGTTCTGGATGTCGACCAGGATGAGCGCTTTCATCGTTCGTTCCTTACTCTGAGCGTTCGTAAGTCTCTTCGAAGATGTCGGGCTTGCACGGGTAGCGTTCGCCGTGCACGCCGATCACGATCCAGTCGCCACGGGAGACCTGTATGTCGCCCTCGAGCGTTTCGATGACGTGCTTCTGTAACGCTTCATCGAACCGCAGGCCAAGGCGTGCGTGCTGCTCGGCGTTGTTCGGCTCGTACGGCTCGGCTTCCACGATGACGGGCTTGCGTCTGAACTTGGTCATCATCTCATTCCTTCAATCAATAAGGCGGCAATAGCCTGCGCAGACCGTGAACAAGCACCACGCACGTAAACCAGATATTCCGGAGTACGAGCGGCAACGTGCCATGTCGCGGCGGGGTCATGGCGCGGGGCGTGTTGACCGTCTCCGCTAGCGCGGAAGCGAGCTGTGTCATCCAACTCACGCTGCACGGCCATTCCGCCAAACCGTCCAACCAATCCTTCGGGATCCCCACCGGGCCGACCTCGGTACCACTGATCGCTCCAACGATCGCACCGACGGTATCGCTGTCGCCGCCGAGACAGACCGCGGTTTCCACGGCCGCGCGAAAGTCGCCGCGATTCACCAGCCAGCAGTAGATCGCAACCGGCACCGTGTGGTTGACAAACCCGCTGACGCCCCGACTCAAACCGAGTTGGTTCGTAAACTCGTCGGGTGCCACGCCCCGCTCGGAGGCGTCGATCGCCTTCCCCAAGTACTCTTGCAACTGCTCATCCGTGGCGAGCGGAAGCAAGGCCTGCCGAAGTGCGGCGTAGTCCCCGGGTTTAATTTGTTGATCGGCAGCTAGCCGTGCCGCCGCGGCGACGATGGCCGCCCCTTGTTCTGCGCGTGGGTCGGTGTGCGTGACCCGGGTCGATGCACGAACCAGCTCGGCCATGTCCTGCGGTGTTTCGGCTACGAGTCCGAGCAAAGCGCTGCGCATTGCCGGGCCGTTGCCCGCGCTGCGTACACCGCTTCGGCTCGGCCCGAATCCCAGCCAGAGCTTGAGGCAGGCCCGCAACGTGGCCAACCCGATCCCCGCGGGAATCCGAACCAACCACCAACGCAGCCGCCCGGCCAAGTCTTGGGCAAACCGCTGCGGTTCCGCCCCACTGCTCACCAGTGCCAGAGCGACCATCACGGTGTGTTCCGTGTCGTCGCTGCACATGCCTTTAGACCCCAGAAGCCCGTGCCGCAGCGGACGCTCGCCGTACATCCGTGCCGCCCTGCGCCGGCTCAGCCCCTCCCGGGGCAGGCCGATCGCATCACCGACGGCGGTGCCGAGCAGGCAACCGAGGATGTGTGCGTGCGTGTCCATGTTCAAAGCTCGAAGTTGAATCCCTTGCGTGTCTTGCGGTCGTATTTTTTCTTGTCGAACCGGTACAGCCGGGCTGCGCGGTGCGAGACGTCTTTTTCGATCTCGTCGAGCTCGACGAGGACGTCCATGCTCAGGATCTTCTTGCGGAAGTTCCGCTTGTCGAGTTCGCGGTCGAGCACGACCTCGTAAAGGTGCTGCAAGCTTCGGAGCGGGAACTTCGGCGGGAGCAGCTCGAAGCCGATCGGCTGGTAGCGGACCTTGCTGCGCAACCGATCGAGCGCCGCGTCGAAGATGCGCTCGTGGTCGAAGGCGAGGGCGGGCAGGTCGCCGGCGGCGAACCACGCGGCGTTGCGGGCGTCGGTGCTCGCCTGCACTTTGTGCCCTTCGAGGTTGACCAGCGCGAAGTACGCCACGGTCACGATGCGCTCGCGCGGGTCGCGGTCGACCTCGCCGAACGTGTAGAGCTGTTCGAGGAAGATGCCCTTCAGGCCGGTCTCTTCTTCGAGCTCGCGCCGGGCCGCGGCGTCGAGCGTCTCGTCCAGCCGCACGAACCCGCCCGGCAGCGCCCACTGGCCCGCGAACGGTTCGAGGTCGCGCTGGATCAGCATCACCTTCAGGTCGTCTTCGTCGAGGGCGAAGACGACGATGTCGACGGTCAACGCGGGGCGGGGGAACTCGTAACTGTAGGTCATGGGGCACCTCTTAATGTTATTTACACACTTAGTATCGTGTATAATTCACACTAAGTCAAGGAGCAATTTAGAAACAATCGCGATCGCCACAAGTCATGCATTGATAATGTTTTATCTTAATTATTCGGAATGCATCTCACGGAGCTCACGCCGGAATCCGCCGGAGAGGATGGGGAAGCGACACCAGGTTTTGGGGTCGAGGTTCTTGTCGTCGACGTGGAAGCTGGGGGCGTAGCGCTCGCGCTTCCACTGGTTTCGGCACCACAGCGTGTAGAAGCGGTCGACCCAGGCAGCCAGCGCATCACCCCATTGCGGGAAGCGTGCTTGTAGCACTGCCAGCGCCTCAGCCGGCGAACGCTTCTCACCGATCGCTTGGTGCTCGACCGCGTCGAGCACCTCGTAGGGCATCAGGTCGTCTTCGTCGGTCTGGCCCCGATCTTGCGGGCGCAGCTCGGCGGTGGGTTTCAATTGGTTTACGCGCGCGACCGCTCCGATCGGCCCCACGCCCTCGGGCCCGTCGCGTTCGAGCCAGACGAGCCACCGTCGCAGGAACGCCTTGTCGATGCCCGCGATGGGGCTGATGCCGCCGCAGGTGTCGCCGTCCATCGTGGCGTACCCGACCGCCGCCTCGGAGCGGTTGCTGGTCGCCAGCAGCAGCTTGTTCTCGATGTTCGCCAGCATCCACACGCCGGGTGCGCGGACGCGTGCCTGGATGTTTTGCAGCGCGATGTCGTCACGCTCCCATGTCAGTTTGCGCCCGATCGCTTGTTCGATCAGCACGACGTATTGCTCGGTGAGGCCGTCGACATCGAGCTCGAGGTGGCGAGCGCCGATCGCCTGCGCGACGCCGCGGGCCGCGTCACACGTGGTCGCGGAGCTGTTGCGTGTGGCCTGGTAGGCGGTGGTCAACAGGCGGCTGGCCAGTTCGTCGGCGTCACTCGGCGCAGGGCCGGCCAAGTTCATCCGTTTGACGAGGTCACCGATCGGCCAATCGGCCAGCGCCAGGTCCACCATCAGGCGAACCAGGCAGGCGACGGCGGTTGAATCCGCCCCGCCGCTGAGCGAGACGACGAATCCCTGCGAGCACGACTTGCGCATGTAATCGCACAGGCCCAGCGCAATCGCGCGGGTGAACTCCTCGAGTTCGGGCTCGGCCGCGTTCTCCCAAGTCGGTTGCGTGCAATCTGGTGCGTCGGGTTGGGCGCTCGGCAAGTTGAACGCCACGTCGATCACGCCGTGGTCGGCGTCGGTGGCGGGCGTGTGGCTGGCGCGTTGGGCGCGTTGCGTGCGTGTCCGGTCGAGGTCCACCACGGCGTCGGTCAACACGGCGTCGCGGTAGCTGAAGCGCGGCCCCTGCGTGACCAGTTCGCCGCCGGTGGCGACCAGGGCCCCGCCGTCGTAGATCGCGCGGCCCGCCTCGTTGCCGAGCAGGTTGCTGTAGACGTAGGTGACGCCGAACGCGCGCGAGCCTTCGACTACGAGCCGGCGGCGGACGGCCTGCTTGCCGAACGCGAAGTGGCTGGCGCTGGGGTTGAGGATCACATCGACGCCCCGCTCGGCCAGCGCGAGCCCCGGGCGTGTGGCGGCCCAGGCGTCTTCGCAGATCTCGAAGCCGACGCGCACGCCGCCCAGGTCGAACACGAGGTCGCCGAACGGCACGTCGTCGCCGTCGACATCGATGCGTGTGGCGCTGCCGGCGGGCCAGGGCTTGAACCAGCGCGGCTCGTAGTGCAGGCCGTCGCCGGCGAGGTGCTGCTTGGGCGCCAGCCCCACGAGCCGGCCGTCGGCGACGAGGGCGCACGCGTTGAACAACGATCCCTGGTGCAGCACGGGCAGGCCGAGCGTGACGGCGATACCTTCGGTAGCGGGCAACACCTGCTGCAACATCTTTCGCGCCGTGCGGCGCATGGCGGGAGAGAACAACGCGTCTTCGCAGCCGTAGCCACAGAGGCACAGCTCGGGCAGGCAGAGCAGGCCCACGCCGCGGGCGCGCGCCCGCTCGATCGCTTCGGTGATGTGCGCAGCGTTCGCGTCCCAATCCAAAGGGGTTTGGTTCAATGCCGCGGCGGCAACACGGACAAGTTTCATCAGTTGGCCTCCGCTACGGTGCGTGCGTCGTCGATCATCCGGCGGCGCAGCTCGTGCAACGTCGGCTCCAGCCCCACCGGGTATTCGTGCGGGTTCATGAAACGGCGTGTGCCGGGGTGCAGGCTGGCCAATTCCTGTTGCGCGCGGTCGCGGATGTCGACCAGCGGTTCGTTTTCGTAAACGACTTGGCCGTTCCGTGTGACGGGCACGAGCAGGTCGCGCGCGTCCGCGTCGGGGCTGATGCGCTTGTGGCGGGTGGGGTCTGTGGGGTCGACCACCCGTCGTGCGCCGTCGACGCCCGTGAGTTCGTCGTAGATCATGTCGGCGATCATGCCGCGTGCGTCGGCGAACCGTCGGACCTGGAGCATGCCGGGGATGGAGGTCTTGATCGCCTGTTCGGAGAGCTTGACGCGCGGGGCCCAGGCGCCGTCACTCTCTTCTACTGCGCCCAGCTTGTAGACGCCGCCGAGCGCGGGCTGGTCGTAGGCGGTGGAAAGCTTGGTCCCCACGCCCCACACGGCGATCGTGGCGCCCTGGTTCTTCAGGTCCTTGATGATATGCTCGTCGAGGTCGTTGGACGCGACGATCGCCGCGTCGGGGAAGCCGGCCTCGTCGAGCAAACGCCGGGCCTCGATGCTCAGGTACGCCAGGTCGCCGGAGTCGAGGCGGATGCCGACCATCTCGTGGCCCCGGCGGCGGAGTTGCAGGCCCACGTCGATCGCGTTGCGTACGCCGACGAGCGTGTCGTAGGTGTCCACGAGGAACACGCAGTTGTTGGGCATGGCCTCTGCGTATCCGGCGAACGCGTCGGGCTCGTTGTCGAAAGACATGATCCAGCTGTGCGCGTGCGTGCCTTTGACCGGGATGCCGTAGAGCTTGCCCGCGAGGACGTTGGAGGTCGAGCTGCAACCGCCGATGTAAGCGGCGCGGCTCGCGGCGAGGGAGCCGTCCACGCCTTGCGCCCGCCGCAGGCCGAACTCCAACACCGGGTCGCCCCCCGCCGCCGCGCAGATGCGAGACGCCTTGGTCGCCACCAGCGTCTGGAAGTTGACCATGTTCAGCAGCGCCGTTTCGATGACCTGCCCTTGCAGGATCGGCCCGCGCACACGCAACAGCGGCTGGTTGGGAAAAACCACCGTCCCCTCGGGGATCGCGTCGACGTCGCACGCGAAGCGCATCTCGCCGAGGTAGTCGAGGAACGCCGGCTCGAACAGCGCCCGCCCGTCGTTGCCCGTCAGCGTGGCGAGGTACGCGATGTCCGTGGGGTCGAAGCGGAACTCACGGAGCAGATCTACGACGTGCGATAGCCCCGCGGCAATCGCGTAGCCGCCCTTGAACGGCGACTTGCGGAAGAACAGGTGGAAGACGGCCTGCTGCTCGGCCCGGCCCAGCTTCCAGTGGCCGTAGGCCATGGTCAATTGGTACAGGTCGGTTAACAGCCCGAGCGGCGTGCGGTAGATGGTGTTCAGTTCGCTCATGTTGGAGGCTCCTTGGTTAGTGTGTAACATACACTATGAAACGCGTCAAATCGTTTCCGCCCGGGACTAGACCGGGTTCGCTTGGCGAGGGGTGGGACGGGGCCGGAAGGTGAGCGGCGGCCCGGCCGTTGGGCGGGAGCGGGCGGCCGGGGCGTTATCGGGTTGAGCAAGGCAACCGACCGGTCTTTCCCGTGCGATTGACGGTGCTTATCGGCCGGCCGCCCCGCTCACGGCCGCTGCGCTCCGGCGCGCTGACACGACCGTGGGCGCGGGTGCGTCTGTGCGGGTTATTTCGCATTAGCGCATAAACCGAAATGAATCAATCGCGCTTTTTACCCGATTGACTACGTGTGGGAAGGTCGGCGGGTAGGAGATGCGCTATGGGCTTCGAGCCAGGCCCGATTGACAATTCCGAGGTGCGCGAAAGACACGGGGCATTGCGACGCAACGATACCGGGTCACGCACTCAATCTCACATCCACCAATCACATTGCGCGATCGGTGCATGCGACCACTTCCTCTTTCTCAAACGGCACGGCAAAGCGCTCGACACCCAATCCCGCAACACCAACCGCTGCTCACGCTTCGCTGACCTTCAAGCTTCACGGAGACGCCGAGTGGTGTACGCATAAGCTGGGGCAACCATGAAGAGGAATCGATACCATCTCGCGACATGGGGATTGCTGCTGGCGTTGTTGCTGTCGCACACGCGAGCGGCGCAAGCGGGATCGCACGGTGACGATTTCAACAACGAGTTTGCGCTGCTCTCGCTCGACGAGTTGATGGCGATCCAGGTCACGTCCATCGCGGGCGTGGCGGAAGACCTGTTCAGGACCCCCGCGGGGTTGTACGTGGTCACCGACGAAGACGTGCGACGCACGGGCCACCAGTTGTTGCCCGAGGTGTTCCGCAACGTGCCCGGCATGACCGTGGCCAAGGTCGATTCACGGAACTGGCAGATCGGTATCCGCGGGTACGAGGGCTTGTTCCACAACAAGTCGCAGGTGTTGATGGACGGCCGAGAGATCTACGAGGCGGCGTTCGGCGGCGTGCTGTGGGACGCCCACGAGTTCGTGCTCGAAGACCTCGACCGCATCGAAGTCGTGCGCGGCCCCGGCGCCACGCTGTGGGGCACCAACGCGGTGCACGGCGTGATCAACATCACCACCAAGTCCGCCAAGGACACCCAAGGCTTCTACGCTTCCGGGCTCGTCGGCTCCAACCTGCGCGGCATCGCCTCGGTGCGCTACGGCGACCAGGTCGACGAGAACTCCTGGTTCCGCGTGTGGGGCAAGTACATCGATCACGGGGAGTCCGAAACATCGGCCGGCGCCGACTTCGCCGACGACTGGGACATGTTCCGCGGCGGCTTCCGCTTCGACCACGAAGGCGACGACGGCGGCTCGGTCGTGATCGACGGCGCCGTGCACACCAGCGGCCGGTTGGGCGCAAGCAACAACACGACCGTGCCCGGGCCACCGCCGACCGGTGGCGGCTTCGCCCCGCGCGTCGACGACGGACGAACCGACGCGGCGCACCTGCTGGGCCGGGTCGCGCAGGAAAAAGCCACGTCGGGCTGGTCGCTGCAGGCGTCGGCCGACTGGCTCGAGCGCGTGGACTTCGCCGAGTTCCAGTACGAGCGTGTATCGATCCAGGTGGATTGGAAGCACCACTTCCAATGGGCCGACGGCAAGCACGAAGCGGTGTGGGGCCTGAACTACCGGGGCGACTACGACAATTTCGACGACGGCAACGACCTGTTCTTCAACAAGGCCTCGCACATGCACCACCGCTTCTCGGGCTTCCTGCAGGACACTTGGCAACTCGCGGAGGACGAGTGGTACGTGATGCTCGGCTCGAAGATCGAGTACAACACCCACACCAAGTTCGAGTTGCAGCCGAGCGTGCGCTTGTGGTGGACGCCGGACGAGCGGAACACCATCTGGGCCGCGGTCTCACGACCGGTGCGCACGCCCAACCGTACGGACGAAGACCTCATCCAGCGGGTGGCGCAGATCGTCGTCGGGCCGGTCACCACACCCGTCACCGTCACGGGTTCGAGTGACGTCGTCGCCGAGACGATCTGGACCTTCGAGGCCGGTTACCGCACGCAGCTCAGCGAGCAGGTGTCGGTCGACATCGCCGGCTTCTGGTCAGACTACAACGACCTGGCGGTCATCCCCACCACCCCCGGCCCCTACGACAACAGCGGCAGCGCCGAGACCTACGGCGGCGAGGTCATCGTCAAGTGGCTGCCGGCGGACAACCTGATGATCGAAGCGAGCTACAGCCACCTGCACATGGACATGCAGGGCTCGACGCTCCGCGTCAACGAATCGACGCCCGAGCACCAGGGCCGGCTGCGGCTGGCGTACGACCTGACCGAAGACATCGAGCTGAACGCCGTGACACAGATCGTCAGCAACCGCCCCACGCCCGACGTCGGGTCGTACACCCGGTTCGACGTGGGCGTCACGTGGCGGCCGACACACGATATCGAGATTTCCGCGTGGGGACAGAACCTGTTTGAAGAAAACCACCTGGAGTCGACCGACCCGCTGGTCTCGAGCCCCGTCGAGGTGCCGCGCTCGATGTACGTGCAGGCGACTTGGAGGTTCTAACAGTCCAGGGGGGCCGGACTGGATCGCGTGATGAGAAGTTGGCATTACAACCTGGGCTTGGCCGGCATCCTGCTGGCGTTGGTGTGCGCCAACCCGATCGCGTCAGCCGCTGACGACGAGAAGGAGGTCCGCATCGCCAAGCTCAAGTCGGCCTTCCTGCTGAACTTCGTCAAGTTCACGACCTGGCCGGACGGGGCGTTCGCCGAAGACGACTCGCCGATCGTGATCACCGTCTTCGGGAACGGCAAGATCGTCCCGATCCTCAACAAGACGACCAAGGGCGTGAAGGTCCACGGCCGGCAGATCGTGATCCAACACGCCACGCCCCCCGACCCGAAACAGATCAAGAACAAGGACAAGCTCGAGCAGGCCTGGGCGGACACCTACCAGTTGCTATCCAACTCGCACGTGGTCTTCTGTTCGGAACTGCCCGACTGCCCGTTGGGCGGGGTGACCGCCGCGTTGGTCGACCGCCCGATCCTTTACGTCGGCGACAACGTGCGGTGCATCCGCAACGGCGCGCTGCTGAGCATGGTGCAAGACTCGGGCCGGATCGTGATCTACGCAAACAGCAAGGCCTCGGAGAGCAAGGGCGTCAAGATCAGTTCGAAGCTGCTGAAGTTGGCCATCATCGTGGAAGAAGAGGAGTAAGGGGATGGAGTTCTTAGCCACCATTCGCAACCGGGTGAGCGTGAAGCTCTTGCTGTTGATGCTGTGCACCAGCGGCTTCGCGGTGACCGTGGCGTGCATCACCCAGGTGATCACCAGCAACAGCGCCATCCGCAAGGCGGAGTGCGAGTCGCTCGAGACGCAGGCGTCGATGACCGCGCTGAACCTCAGCGCCCCGATCAGTTTCATCGACCCCAAGGCGGGCGCCGAATCGCTGACGACCCTCAAGGCCGAGCCCAACATCACCGACGCCGCGGTGTTCCTGCCCGACGGCAAGGTCTTCGCCGAGTACCACGTCAGCAGGAACGGCTTGACGCTGCAACCGATGGACGACGGCATCCACGACGCCGACCTCGCCTGGCTGATCGCCAAACCGATCGAGCTCGAGGGCGAGAGGCTCGGGCAGCTGGTCATGCGCTTCGACCAGGGCGAGATGAGGGCCCAGCTCCACAACAACGTCCTGGCGTCGCTGCTGGTCAGCGGGCTGGCGTTGGCCGCGGCGTGCGTGCTGGGCTGGCGGTTGCGGAAGGTCATCGAACGGCCGATCGCCGAGTTGGTCTGCGCCGCCGACCACGTGTCAGAGAATCAAGACTACACCGTGCGGGCCAAGCGGATCAGCGACGACGAGTTCGGCCAACTGACCAACCGGTTCAACGAGATGCTGCAGCGCATCGAGACCAACAACGCCGAGCTCCGCGCCGCCCACGACCAGCTCGAGGTCCGCGTGGCCGAGCGCACCGTCGAGCTGGAACAGGCCAAGGACCGGGCCGAAGAAGCCAACCGCGCCAAGAGCCACTTCCTGGCCAACATGAGCCACGAGATCCGTACCCCGATGACCGCGATCATCGGCTTCAGCGACCTGCTGATCGACCCGGACCCCACGCCGAGCGAACGGCTCGACGTCGCCCAGACCGTCCGACGCAACGGCCAGCACCTGTTGGCGATCATCAACGACATCCTCGACATCTCCAAGATCGAAGCCGGCAAGATGACCGTCGAGAAGATCGAGGCGGACCTCGTGCCGCTGCTGGCCGACATCTCTTCGCTCGCCCGCGTGCGTGCGGCGGACAACAAGATCGACATGTCCGTCGACTACCGCGGGCCGATCCCCCAGCGCGTGATCACCGACCCCACACGCCTGCGGCAGATGCTGCTCAACCTGCTGTCCAACGCCACCAAGTTCACCGACGCCGGCGGCAGCGTCCGGCTGATCATCCAGCTCAACCGCTCGGACCCGGCCAACCCCGCGATCCGTTTCGAGGTGATCGACACCGGCATCGGCATGACCGAAGACCAGGTCGAGAAGCTGTTCCGCCCGTTCTCGCAGGCCGACGAGACCATGACGCGCCGGTTCGGCGGCACGGGCCTGGGTCTGGCGATCACCCACCACCTGACCAAGATGCTCGGCGGCGAGCTGACCGTGATGTCCACGCCGGGCGCCGGCAGCACGTTCACCCTCACGCTGCCGATCGGGCCGCTCGACAACGTCACGCTGTTGACCAACGTGCGCGAGTCCGACGTCGGCCAGATGTCGCGCCCGCTCGAAGGCGCGCAAGAGGTCATCCGCACCGAACACTCCGGGCGGATCCTCCTGGCCGAAGACGGCCCCGACAACCAGCGCCTGATCCGGCACATGCTCGGCAAGGCGGGCTTCGACGTGACCATCGTCGAGAACGGCAAGGACGCGCTCGAAGCGGCTTGGAGCGGAGGCGATGACGCCGAGTACATCTTCGACGTGATCCTCATGGACATGCAGATGCCGGTCATGGACGGGTACACGGCCGTGGGCAAGCTGCGTGAGCGGGGTTACAAGATGCCGATCGTCGCGTTGACCGCGCACGCGATGGCCGGTGACCGCGAGCGTTGCATCGACGCGGGCTGCGACGACTACGCCACGAAACCCATCGACCGCGAGAAGCTGATCAACCTGATCGATCACTACATCGAAATGAGCGGGGGCTTGCTGCCGGTGCAACCGAACGACCAGCCGGATGAAACCAGCGATGCGCCGGGCGCGCCGAAACCCGACGCCATCTTCAGCACCTTCTCCGACGACCCGGACATGTGCGAGCTGATCGGCGAGTTCCTGCGAGAGCTGCCCGAACGGCTGGTGATCCTCGAGCAGGCGTTGAACGCGCACGACACAGCGAGCATCGCGTCGCTGGCGCACCAGCTGAAGGGCGCGGCCGGCGGGTACGGTTACCCTCAGATCACCGAAGCGTCGCGCGTCGTCGAGCAGGAAGCGCGCGACGATCGCGAAGTCGAGGCGCTGCGGAAGAGCGTGGCCCAGCTCAAGGCGCTGTGCGAACGCGCCAGCCTGCCCCGGACGCCGAGCGGAGTTGCGTCATGAATTACAAACAATCGATCCTCGCCATCGACGACGACCCGATGATCCTCAAGCTCCTTTCGGTGCGTTTGCGCGACCTGAAGGCCAAGGTGATCTGCGCCGAAGGGGGCGAAGAGGGCCTCCGCGCCGCCCACCGCGAAGAGCCGGACCTGATCCTGCTGGACGTGTCGATGCCGGGCATGGACGGTTTCGAGGTGTGTCAGCGGCTGCGCAACGATGCGCGGACGCGCGACATCCCCGTGATCTTCCTGACCGGCTCGGACGACCCGAACCAGAAGTCGCGCGGCTTCGAGCTCGGCGCGATGGACTACGTGACCAAGCCGTTCGACGCCTGCGAGTTGATGGCGCGGGTGCGTTCGGCGCTGCGGCAGCAGGCGCTCGTCGCCGCGCTCGAGGCCCAGGCCACCACCGACAGCCTGACGGGCCTGCCCAACCGCGCCGCGTTCAAGCGCCGGCTGAACCAGGTCTTCGACCGGGCGCGCGCCAACGACACGCGGTTCATGCTGATGTTCATCGACCTCGACCGGTTCAAGCAGGTCAACGACAGCCTCGGCCACTCGGTCGGCGACCAGCTGCTGATCGCGGTCTCCGACATCCTGCGCCGGTCGATCCGCAGCGCCACCAACGGTTTCCGCGAGCGCGACTCGGACTTCGTGGCCCGCATGGGCGGCGACGAGTTTACCGTGGTCGTGGAGAACGTGGACGACGAGACCTGGGCGCTGGACCTGGCCGACCGCCTGCGGAGCACGCTGACCCAGCAGATCAACATCGACGGCCACCAGGTTCACGTCGGCGCGAGCATCGGCATCCGCCTGTGCGACAAGGACGACGGCAACCCCGACGAGCTGATGCGAGACAGCGACACGGCGATGTACCACGCCAAGGCCGAGGGCAAGGGGCGGTGCGTCTTGTTCGACGAGCAGATGCACCACGCCGTCGCTGCGCGGTTGGACCTCGAGCAGGCCCTGCACCTTGTGCTGGACAAGCAGGAGTTGTCGCTCGCCTACCAGCCGGTCATCGACATGGACCAGGGCGAGCTGCGCGGCTTCGAGGCCCTGCTGCGCTGGGTGCACCCGCGCCTGGGCAACCTGTCGCCGGACCTGTTCGTGCCGATCGCCGAGGAAACGGGGTTGATCATCCCCATCGGGCGCTGGTGCATCAACGAGGCGTTCCGCCAGCTCCGCCGCTGGCGCAACAGCAACGACATCCCCGAGGGGCTGCACATGGCGGTGAACCTGTCCAAGGTGCAGCTGATGAACAACGACCTTGAGCAGGTGATCGCCGAGGCCCTGCACGTCAACGACCTCGAGCCGAAGGACATCCACGTCGAGGTGACCGAGAGCACGATCATGCACGACGTCGAGCGGATCGTGCCCGTGCTCGACCGCATCCGCGACATGGGCATCAGCATCGCGATGGACGACTTCGGCACGGGCTACTCGTCGCTGGCGTCGCTGCACCGGTTCCCGGTGGACATCCTGAAGATCGACCGCCAGTTCGTGAACTCGATGATGCAGAGCCGCGAGCACGCGGCGGTGGTCAACGCCATCGTCACGCTCGCCGACAACCTGGGCATGACCGTGGTCGCGGAGGGCGTCGAGACCTCCGACCACCTGCTGCTGCTCCAGGCCATGGGCTGCACGTACGGCCAGGGTTATTACTTCGCCCAGCCGCTGCCGAACGAGACGATCACGAACATGCTCAAGAAGAACTCGTGGTTCGGCAACGACCTGTCGGACGCGGAGGAATCCCTCGACCAGTCGGACCGTCTGACCGAACTGATCTGAGGCCCGCGCCGAACGCCGGGGCGGGTCAACCACAGATCGGGGCTCACTCGTCCGCCGCCTCGGTTTCGTCGGCGGCCTCGTCGACGGGCTTGGCCTTCAAGCGGTCGCGCACGTCGGGCCAGCGACGCATCGCCCAACCGCCCAACAGCAGCACCACCGAGAGCCCCGCCACCAACCCGGCCAACCACGGCAGCTCGCGGGAAACCGCGCGCGTCAACGGCGGGTCCGCCACGAAGCTCACGTTCATCGGCGCGCTCTCCTTGACCTGCAACGGCCGCGTGAACTCCAACACCCGGCCGCGCAACGGCATGTCGATCGCCAGCTGGAACGCCTGGTTGGACGCCTCCTGCTGGATCTCGATCAGCCGGCGCGAGATCGTGTCGAGGTTCTCGCTGTCCGCCAGGCTCAGCGTGCCGACGATCCGGTCGGCGTCCTTGAGCTTGTAGTTGTCGCCGAGGTCGTTGTCGGAGCTGATGTTGGTGTTGTTGACCGCGTCGACGAAGCGCAACCGGTCGCGCGTGCCGACCAGGCCGACCTTGGTCTGCTGTTGCCGCAGGTTGTACAGGTCGACGCGGATGTCTTCGTTGAGGTCGGCCGACGAGAACGAGTTGTTCAGCGCCGTCTCGAGGGCCTGCAGCGCTTCGTACTGCTCGCCTTGTTGCGCCAAGGTGTTGCCCCGGCGCTGCCAATCCTGGGCCTCGCCGTAGTCACGCCGGTTGGCCTGCACCAGGTTGTAGCGGTATTGTTGCAGGTTGTACCGCGCGTACTTGGGCTGATCGACCATCTCTTCGTTGATGGTCAGCGTGCCCTCGAACTCGTCGTAACGGTAACCGGGCGGCACGAACAGGAACCACCGCATCTCGCGCAGCGGCAGGTCGAAACGCGGGCCTTCGATATTGACCCGGCCGCGCCAATCCAACGGCCGGTTCATCACGTAGACCATCTCCATCTCGACCGGCAGCTTGCCCAACGACGCCAACGCCAGCGGCACGAGCAGCACCTGTTCGCCGCCGTCCGTGCGGTGGCTCGGCGCCACGCCCCGGCCGTTGACGCTGAGCGACCAGATCTCCGCGCCCTCGGGCAGGCGGGTTTCCAGCAGCCGCTTCGAGCCGACGTTCAGGCGCATGCGCACGTGGTTGATGCTCTGGCCGTCCTCGGTCAGCACGGTCAACAGGTGGGTGAACTCGACGGTCGCCTCCAGCTGTTGGGCGGAGGTGAGCCGGCGGACGTTGAGCTCGAGTTCGTACTCGGGCGTCAGGCTGGCGTAGCAGTACGCCGCGCTCGACAGGTCGTCGACGCCGAAGTAATCACGGATGGCGCGCGCGTCGGCCGGGCGCAGCATCGGCCCGACCTTGGCCGGTCGCAGCTCGATGCGATCGGTCTTGTTGAGCACGACGTGCCCGCGCTGGCGGTCGGTGCCCAGCGCCACGACCGGCGCCATCACGATCTTGCCGTCGGCCTGGTCGTACTGTGTCTCGTAGTGGACCTCGAGCTGGTACGCCCGGCCGAAATACTTGCCCGTGAGTTCGACGCGCCACCGTCCGGGGGCGACCTGTTCCCGCCGCGCGATGCGTTGGCCGTTGACCTGGATGCCCACCGCGTCGGTCGGCAGCTCGAACTCGAAGAACTTCGTCCCCGCGTTCTGCAGCTTGTAGCGGATGTAGTGCGCGTGGCGCACGATGCCGTCGGACACGCTCGCCTTGTGCAGGAACTCCGCGGTGATCAACGGCTCGACCACCTCCGTCTCGATCGCCAGCGACCAGTCCGGCCGCAACAGCTTGTACGCCAGCACCCCCGGTTTGTTGATGTTCATGTCGGCGGCGCGCAGCTCGCTGACGCCCTTCCGCTCGACCACCGTCAGGGAGATGCCCAGCTCGGGCTCGACCTGCACCCAGCCCGTGTGCTTCACCGCGCCCACCACCTCGATGCGCGGCACGGCGATGCGCTTCGGCAGCGAAGCGACCGACCGGCTGAGCGTCAGGTTCAGCGTCACCCGCCCCAACAGGTTCCGCTTGTAGTGCACGTCGATCCGCCGCCGGTCGCCCTCGACCTGCTCGTCCCAGTGGCTGACCTCCGCGGCGCTGAGCGTGTCGATGTCGTACTCGGCGGGCACGTACAGCTGCGAGGTGAACCGGCCCGCCTTGGCGATGTCGACCGTCACCTGGCCGTTGTAGGTCAGCTTGTCGTCGGCGATCGACAGCTTGGTGATCTCCTGCGCCCGCACCTCAGAACGCACCTTGTGCACCGACAGCGGCACGGTGTCCGCCTTGTCTTTCATGCGGAAGGCGTAGCGCACCGGCGAGGGCGACCCGACGCGCTTGAGCAGCTCCGCGGCGTCGCGCGCAAAGTCGTCCACGTTGACCGCCCCCTCCTTGCGCCCGGTCTCGACGTAAACCATCGGCGAGGTGACCATGCCAACGTTGGCCTGTTGCCTGGCGGCGCCGGCCACGCTCAACCCACCGAGTTCGACGTCCACGGGCAAGCGATCCAACGACCGCTGCGTGACCAGGTTGAGCCGGTACTCGCCCGACGCGGGCCGGCTGAGACGCACCTCGAGCTGTTGCGTGGCGGGGTTGTAACGCCAGGCGCCGATGTGCGCGCCCTGCACCGAGGTCACGGCCATGCCGTCGGCCAGCGCCACCTGCAGGTCGCTGACCTGGCCTTGCGCGATCTTCAACTGGAGCTGGTGACGGCCCTGGATCACGCCCGAGTCGAAGCGGTACACGCTCACCGCGTCCGCGTAGAACACCGTTTCCTCCAGGCTCAACTGTCGCGCCCGGGGCCGCCACACGAACGAGACCGGATCGGTGGGGCCGACGTTGATGGTGGTGACGGTCGTGCCGTCGCGCTCTTCGCTGTGGGAACGGATCGCCGTCGGGCTCAGCACGTCCACGCCCCCGCCGGGCACGCCCAGCACCACCTCGTTCGAAAGCGCCACCGGCATGGGCATGTGAAACCGGCGGACGCGCTCGGCATCGGCCTCGGCCAACGGCGTCAGCCACTCGGATTCGATCTCGTACTCACCCGGACGCAGGATGCGGACCCGGTAACGGCCGTCGACGCGCTCGATCTTCACGTTCGGGTGTGGTTCGTCGTCCGACATCAGCACCGCGCTCTGGTCGAGCAATGCGAATTGCATCGGCTCGGCCGTCGTGACCTTCATCTTCATTTTGACGGCCATGCTGTCTTGGTCCGCGATCATGCCGACCCACACGTGATCGATCACGGGCTGGTCGTCCACCGGGGGCACCCAGGGCCGCTCGAAACAACCGGGCAGACCGACGCACAGCAGCACGAGCGTCGCCGCCGCGGCAGCGCGGACCACGGCCGCCGGCGGTCGGATCATCGCACGCCACACGTACGCGCCCAACAGCAACACCGGCAAGACCCAGGTCAGCACGTGCACGAGCGGGATCGCCGTGACGGGGAACTGCGCCACAGCGTAAGCCGTGGCGACAAACGCCAACACGCCGAACAGCACGCGCAGCCGGCGGAACACGAACGCGAGCGCCACGCTCAACGCCGCAATGATCCCCGCGACCACGACCCACGACACCCGCGCGTGCTGACGCCACGCGGGCACGACCGCCAGCTCGACCTGCAACGGCTTGGCCGCCTCGGCGGATTGGCTGACGTCGGCGTTGACCGCCTGGGTGAAGCCGATCCGCGTGTTCGCCGGCGGGTTGTCCGTCACCTCGTTGACGTGCAGCAGCGCCGCGATGCCCCACCACACCAACACGCACAAGCCGATCAACACCAGCAGGTCGAGCGTGTACCGTCGCAGGAAGCAGTAAACCAGCAGCACCGCGCCGAGCACCAGCGCCGCGGTCACGCCGACCTTCACGCCGATCTGCGAGGCGGCTTGGTCGCCGAAGACCCGGCGGAGCGGCTCGAACCACCCGGCGGCCACCTTGGCGCCAACCCACGCCACATCGAGCCGCTGGGCGCCCTCTGCTGAGGCGATCATGTTGCCGCCGACACCGCGGGCCGACCACTCTACGGGCACGGTCACGTGCCAGTCGGCGAAGGTCGCCGGCAGCGCGCTGCGCGGCGACTCGAGCCGCATGCGCCCCGCCCAGCCGAGTTGGCCGTGGGTCTGCGAGTACTCGAGCTGGATGATGATCGGCTCGTTCGGGTTGAGGTTGCGGCGCAGCGGAACGAGCAGCTTTTGGGGGTTGTCTTGCGCCGTGGCCACCGCCATGCGCTCGAGCGATTCGAAGTTGCCCTGCGGGTCGAGCTTGACGGAGTTGACGTGCATGACGTTCGCGCCGGCGGGGACGATCAGCTCGAGGAACTGCCGCGAGGTGTTCTTGACGTGGTAGAGCGCGCGCGTGATCGATTCGGCGTCGCCCTCCTTGCCGATCGCCAGGTCGGTGCGGACCTCCATGATCTCGACCACCGCCGGCACGAGTGGGGCGCGGTCGAACGACTTGACCGTCACCACGGTCGGCGTGGGCACGGCGGCGTACTTGAAGCAGCGCAGGATCGGCGCGTGCGCCAACAGCCGGTAGTTCGCGGGCACCTCGTCGCGATCGATCTCGAGCAGCGCGCCGGGGCCCGCCCGCTGCGGCGCGGTCGCCAGGTCGAGGTTCAGGTGCGAGGTCACGACCACGTAACCCGACTGGCGTTCGACGTCGACGCAGCGCACGGCGCCCACCGCGACCGCCGCGCCGTCGGCGTAGCGCTGGTTGAACGTGACGGCGAGGTTGTAGTCGCCGATGACCTTGCGGTTGAGCTTGATGGTCCACACGTTGCCGTCCAACCGCTTGCGCGCGATGTCGCGGCCGACGAACTCGACGTTGCGCAGGCCCGGCGGCACGGCGAACTTGAACTCGTCGATCGGCGAACCGGTGATGAAGTAGTTCGCGGCGACCGTGCCGTGGGCGATGCCCTCGCCGAGCGAGATCAGGTTGAAGGTCTCCACCACCACGCCCGCCTCACGCTTGCGGCCGTCGAGCGTGAGGTGCCAGTCGGTGTCGCGGAAGCGGTAGGCGTACTGCGCGTTGGGCACGCGCAGCGGCACGGAACCGGTGTGCACCGGCTTGAGCTTCTCCTCGTCGCTGGGCGCGGACTTCTCGATCCGCACGCTCGGCTCGGCCACGACCACGAGGTACCCGCGCTGCGTCTTGGCGCCCACGACCGACGGCGGGGTGGCCGCCAGCGGGCGGCCGAGCGGGGTGTGGCCGAGTTCCAGGCGCAGGCCGATCGCGGTCGAACCGATCACGGGCTTGGCGAACTCGATCTCGATGCGCTTGTACCCGCCGTCTCGCGCCGGGCCGATCACGCGGTAGTCGGCCACGACCGGGCCGGCGACGTTGGCGACGTTGATGTCCTGGACCACCTCGATGGTGAGCGACCGGACCGGCGCATCGCGCACATCCAACGTCATGTTGCCGTCGATGATCAGGTCGTCTTCCTTCAGGTTGACCGTCAGCTGTTGGATGACGTCGTAGGTGGGCACGATGTCGGCCAGCGCCAGCCGCATGCTGTAGGGCATGGAGGCGTAGGTGTAGCTGAACGCCTTGCTGAGGGGCATGGGCCGGGGGTGTTCGCGGCGGAGGATCATGCGGGGGAACGCGGCGTTGTCGATCTGGCTGAGGCCCGAGGTCTGGTTGACGACGAGCGCCACGGCGCTGTGGGTGCCGATGATCAGGTTGCCGCGCGTGTGCAGGTCGACGGGCCGGACCACGGGCACATCGATCTCCGCGGGGAACGCGGGCAGGGTCACCTCGGCGAGCACCTGCAACGCGTAGCGCTTGGTCTGCTCGCGGTTGAGCGAGACGCGGAGCGTGCGGCGGTCGGCTTCGCCGTCGAGCGACCAGTCGCGGATGTACTCGCCGCGCACCTGTGTGATGCTCAGGCCCTTGGGCACTTCCAGCTCCAGCTCGTCGAGCTTGCCCTGCGAGATGTCGACGATGAACAGCGAGTCGAGCTTGAGCGTGCCGACGGAGACGATCGCGATGGTGTTGGCTTCGGCCGACGCGACGAGCTTGGCGTCGAGCGTCTGCACCTGCGGCTTCCACTGCAGGGCGAACGGCTTGCCCGGGCCGAGGATGGCGCTGAGCACGAGCTTGCCGTCGACGGCCTGGCGTGTGACGCGCATGGCGTGGGGGAACTTGACCTGCAGGTCGGTGCGGCCGGCCTCGACGCTGATGCGGCGGAGTTGCGAGGCGGGGACCTCGAAGGTCGCCTCGCGCCACTCGGCCTTGTTGATGGCGCGCGGGCGCACCGCGAACGACGCGGTGACGTGGCTGGCGCCCTTGCCGGCCAGCAGCAGGTGGTAGGTGCGCGTCTTCTGGTCGTAGCGGACGCGGTGGTTGGGGCCGGCCACGTCGATCGACTGGAGCACGGCGTCGCCGCGGATCAGCGGGATCTCGCGGTTCTCACTCGCGGTGACGGCGTCGAACGCGATGGTGATGTCGACGTTCTCGCCGTCGACCTTGCCGTTGACCAGCATCTCGCGGATCGTGACCCCGGCCATGGGGTCGGGCTTGGCCTCGGCGGCCGCGTCGTCCGGTTTGGCGGTTTCGTCTGCGAACGTCGCGGGCGCGATCCCCCACGTGCAGATGATGATAAGCGCAAGCCAACGCACCATGTCTGTTCCTTTCCTTGCCCGGCCGTGCTTCGCTCAGGGCGCACGCCTGAGGTTGCGTGCCTCGCCGACCAGGTCGCGTAGTTCCTTGATGTCCGTGTCCAGCGGCAGCGCGGCGCTGACCTCGTTTACGACGCGGAGCACGTCGTCGAGGTTCCCGCCGTCGGCGTAGAGCGAGCCGCGCATCAGCTCGGCGAACTGGGCGGCGGCCGCGGCGAGGTAGAAGCGCGGGCGCTGGCTGACCGGGGTCTGTTTGACGTGGTCGTTGCGGATCGACGAGGCGATCTCGCACACGCGTTCCGTCTGCGTGTCGCGGTAGCGGACGTGGACGGTGCCGATCGGCGGCAGGCCGGTCGCGTGACGCCACGGGCCGATCAGCTCGACCTCGTACAGCGCCGTGGCCGACTGGCCCGAACCGACCTCGCCGGCGTCGACCGCGTCGTTGCGGAAGTCCTTGTCGGCGATGTCGCGGTTCTCGTAGCCGATCAGGCGGTACCGGCGGACGCGCTCGCGGTTGAACTCGACCTGGATCTTCGCGTCCTTGGCGATCGTCTGCAGGTTGGCGTCCATGCGGTCGACAAACTGCTTGCGCGCCTCGGCGGCGGAGTCGAGGAACAGGTAGTTGCCGTCGCCGTTGTTGGCCAGCTGCTCGAGCAGCTCGTCGTTGTAACCGCCCAAGCCCACGCCCGCCGCGGTGAGGGTGATGCCCTGCCGGCGGTAGTCGTCGACCTTCGACAGCATCGCCCGCGCATCGGTCTCGCCGATGTTCGCCATGCCGTCGGAGAAAAGCACCACGCAGTTGGTGCGGTTGGGGTCGTAGTGGCGGGCGGCGATCTGGTAACCGGTCTTCAGGCCGTCGATCGTGTTGGTCGAGCCCGAGGTCTGCACGCGGTTGATGCGGTCGTTGATCGCCGGCAGGTTCTTCAGCGACGCGTTCTCGAGCTGCACCTGCGCCTCGGAGCTGTAGGTGACCAGCGAGACGTTGTCGCCGGCGGTCAGGTTGCCGTTGAAGTTCGTCATGGCGAACTGCGCCAACGGCAGGCGGTCGGCCTGGTTCATCGAGCCCGACGCGTCGACCACGAACACGAGGTGCGCCGGCTTGCGGCCCTCGCGCCCCACGACCCGCCCCTGCACGCCGATCTTCAGCAACACGGTGTCCGCGCCCCGCTTGGCGAACGGCGCGGGCGCCGCGTCGACGTGCACGGCAAACGCCTGGTCGCCGGCCGTCGGGTAGTTGTAGTCGAACGCGTTGACCACCTCTTCCATCCGCACCGCGCCGTGCGGCGGGAGGTAGCCGCCCCTGATGTACCGGCTAACCAACCGGTACGAGGCGGTGTCGGTGTCGAGCGCAAAGGTCGACAGGTTGTCGTGCTCGGCCATGACCCACCGGTTGACCGGGTATTGCTTGAAGTTGCTGGCCGGGGGCAGCTTGCCTTGCTCGACGATCGGCTCCTCGACGGGCGCCGCCTTCTCGGCGCGGGCGCGGGCCTCGGCCTGACGCTGCATGACGGCCACCTGCTGTTGCAGCTGGCGCTTCGTGGCTTGTGACTCGGCCAGGTCCGCCTCGAGCGAACGCTGGATGCCGCGCAGCTTGTCCCAGGTGTCCACGTCCATGTGCACGCGCGAGCTGACCAGCAGCTTGCCGGCCTCGTCCAGGCCCTGCTCGGCCTCGTCGAGGTCGCCCGACTCCATCCCCTTCACCGCCACGCTCGCCCACCGGCGGTAGGCGTTGGCGGCGTTGGCGCTGCGCTGCGGCTCGTTCGGCTCGCCCGTCAGCAGGTCGCGGATGTCGTGCGCGGCGATCGAAACCTTGGTCGCCAGGTCCTCGTCCCTCGCCACGATGACCACGCCGTCGTCCATGGTGTAGCCGAGTTCGACGCCCGCGCCGCCGACCTCGTCCAGCACGACCTGCAACGCCTTGTCCGCGCTGATGCGATCGAACCGCATCGTGATCGGCGTTTCCTCTTTCACGCCGTACGCTTCGAGTGATTCCCAATGCACGAAGATGCTCGAATCGGTTTTCTTGCGCAGCTCGGCCACCGCGTCCTTGAGCGGCGTGCCCTGGAAGTTCACGGTGACCGGCCGCCCGAGCTTCTGCTTGGTTTCGCGGTCGGCCTTGCTGGGCTTGAGCGCGTCGTCGGGCGGCAGCGTGTAACCGCTCCTCTGCAAGCGGACCTGGTTGAGCAACGCGTTGATCTGCTGGTGGTTTTCGCTGGTGGTGGTGACGATGAGCGCGCCGTTCGTCTCGTTCATCGAACTGGTCAGCCCGCCGTTGGACCTCCAGTTCTCGGGGTCGACGCTCTCGCGGACCAGGTCCATCAGCCGTTTCGTGGGCTCGTCGCGCAGCTCGGTGAGTTTGCGTTCGACCCCGGCGTCACCGAGTTCGCTGGCCTCACCGGTGAACTTGGCGTCGGTCGTGACCGAGCTCAGGTCGAACTCGGGCGCGTCGCGGAACATCACGCCCAGCGTCGGCTTCTTGCTCAACACGGGCACGCCCTGCTCACCGCTGGCCGCGGCCTCGGCTTCCTTGGTCTCCACCAACTCGCCCAGCACGACCAGGCGCTCGTCGTACAACTCGTCGGCGTTCTCACGCGAACCCCCGGCCCGGCCGCCGTGCCTGCGCAGCGTCAGGTCCGGCCAATCCGCCGGGCTGGTGATCAGCTCTTCAACCGCGATCGCGCCGCTCTCGGGCGCTTTGCTCCGGGTGACGGTCCGGATTGAGGGATCGAACGCGGTGGCGTTGGTGGCCACGATGGGCTCGGGGGAAGTCACGACCACCGTATCGCCGAGCTCTTCCACGATACGCACGCCGGCCGCGCCGGGTTGCAGGCGTAGGCGATTGCTTTCCACGAGGCGTTCGCGAACGACTTGTTCCTTGATGGTGTCCTGCATGAACTGGGCCGGGGCGTTGTCGGGGTCGAGGTAGCGGGCCTTCTCCAGTTCCTCGAGGGCCGATTCGTACTTCTGCTCCTGGCTGAGGTCGCGAGCGCGGTTCAGCAACTCATCGACCTTCTTGCTTTGGGCGTAGTGAGCCGCATCTTTGTCGGGCCCGATTGCTGCGTGCGACGCGCTCTCCGATTGCAGTTGGGCGATCCGTTGATCGATCTTCTTCACGACCTCTGCCTGATGGCCGGCGCGGAAAAGGCTTTGAATCTCGTCTTTCTCGCGCTGAAGCGCCTCGATATCGGCTCGCACCTCGCGCTTGCGGCGTGCACGAGCTTCACCGAGTTGGTCGGTAACGCCCGAGGCGAACAATGAGCCGATCGGCACGTCTTCGTCGACCCGGCCGTCGCCGTCGTCGTCGTCGTCGCGCCCGTTGCGCGGGTCTTCGCCGCGCAAGCCGTCGCGGTCACGGTCGACGGCGCCGGCGTTGTTCGAAGCGGACACGGTGTACGTCCTCAAAGCGCCCAGCGCCGCGTTCTTCTCGGCGTCCGCCAGCTCGACTTCCTCAAATCCTTGTAAGCCGAGGTCCACCGTGCCGCCCGCGACCGCGTCGATGGGTTTGCCGGCGACGGGCCCGGTAACCGGGGCGGGTTGCTCGTTCCACTTGAGCGAACGTGTGCCTGTCGGGGCGATGGGTTGGCGCAGCGTGGCGATGTAGTCTTCAGCGGCCTTGGCCTGACCGGCGGCATCGCCCGATGCCACGCCACCCACGCCGCCACCGGCCACCGCTTCGTTGCCCGAACCGTAGCGTGTCTCGCCATCCCCGAAATACCGGCCGCGACTGCGGCGGGCCCCGTCCCCCGCGTGTTCGAACTGCGCCTCGGCGCCCTCGATGGCAACCGCGTGACCGTTGGTAGTGACGGTGCCGCCCGCGATGACCCCCTGCCCCGACACATCGGCCTGCGAGCGCTGCTCGGCGGCCCGTTCGGGGGCCGGTTGTTTCCAGTTGCCGTATGCCCACGTGCCCGACGCCCGGCGGCCGTCTTCGAGCACCTTCAACTCGTCCCCGGCTGCGACGACCGTGCCGTTGCCCGCGAGCGAATCATCGACACGGATGGCGAGCGAATCCGCCCCCCGCTTGCTCACGTTGACCGTATCGCTGCGCCCGACCGCCCATTCGCCCGACCAGGTGCGCGCCTCGCCGAAGTCGTCGCCTTTCACGGCCGACTCCGGCGTGGCTTGTGGCCGCGGCGTGACGCCGGCGTAATCGAGCAACACGCCGCCGTCGGCAAAGTTCGCCGCGACCTCGCCCGGTCGGGTTGCTTCCGCTTCGGCTTTCGTGCCGCGCGCGTCGAACCGGTGGTACACGGCCGTACCGCCTGCTGAGAATGTCTCGTCCGCGTTGACTTCTACCTCCCGCGAGAGCGATTCCCTGTTCTTCGTCAGGCCGAGGGCGTGCAACGAGTTGGCTTCGTTCGCGGCCAAGCCCTTCGCCACATCGGCCGGTGCGTCGATCGCTTCGTCGTAATCATACGTGTCGACCCCCACGTAACCGTCGACGCTATGCCATGTTGTTGCCCCACCGGTGGCGTCGTCGCCGTTCGAATCACGGCGTTCGAAGCGTTCGGACAGGTACCCGACCGAATCCGACTCGGCGTACTCCCGCGCCGTGCTGAGCGTGGGCAGCACCAGCGCCGCGAGGCCTACGCCGATCATCAGCACCGCGGCGGCGGCGAGCAGCGGGCGGATGCGGTAAACCACCTCGCGTTTGTCCCGGCGGCGCTTCCTCGGTGACGCGGCGACCTGTTTGAGCAAGGCTTTGTGTTTGTCGTCGCTGAGCGTGGGTGATTCGTCGGCCACCGCCTCGCGCAACAGGTTGACCGTCAGGCGCATGTCGCCGAGCTGCTCGCGCAGCTCCGGGTCGGTTTCGAGGTACGCCGACAGCTCGTCGCGCGTCGCGTCGTCGAGTTCGTCGAACAGCAGTTTGGCCAGCAGGGTTTCGGCTTGTTCTCGGTTCATGGTTCTGCCTCCTCGGGCGCCGGGCCCGTGAGACGGCCGTCCGGTGACGGCGAAAAGTGATCTTTCACCACCCATCCCAGACGCAGGAGCCGGGGCGTTTTTGAGAAAAACGCGTCAGCCCCGCGAAAAAACGCCGATGGATATTCGGACATCATGGTGGGCGGTCCGGTTAGATCTCGCCGGCCTCCTTCAGTTGCTTCGCCAGGTCGGCCAGGCCGCGGTTCAGGCGGTAGTAGACGTTGCCGACCTTCATGTCGAGCACCTTGCCGATCTGCCGCAGGGTCAGGCCCTCGACGACTTTCAACAAAATCACTTGCTGCTGGTCCTCGGGCAGCGTGCCCAGCAACGCCAAAGCGTGCTGCGCGGTCTCGCGCTGAACCAGGTCCTCCAACCCCTCGTTGGGCGCGCGGCGTTCGCGGGCGTCCTGGGCCTGGTCGACGAGGTTGTCCTGCGCCCCGGTGCGCCGCAGACGCTTACGCCGAAAGTCGATCGCCAGGTTGTGCGCCACGCGGTACAGCCAGCTCGACACGTTCTTGATCGACGCCCAGCCCTCGTCTTCCACGTGCTTGTGCAGGCGCAAAAACGCCGTCTGCACGATGTCCTCAGCGTCCTCGGCCGAGTTGATCAGCTGTCGGGTGTAGCGCAGGAGCGGGGTCTGCAGGCGATCGATCAGCGCGGCAAAGTCCTCTTCCGCCGCGGCGTCTACGTCCACGGCAGCCGACCGGATCACGTCCTGCTTCGGTTGCCCCATCGCCTGTCCGATCATACGTACCAAGCCCCTAGACGCCCGTTGCTCCGCCTTTTTGATGATCGTGCCAAAAGATTTGACGTCACACACGCACAAATGTTCACCGACCGAGCGAATCGATCAGCGATTCGAGCTGCTGTGGGGTGTTCGCCTGCGTCAGTTCGGGCCAGTCGGCGTCTTTTTCCAGCGCCAACGCGTCGACCGCGTCCAACAGCCGTTGCAGCGAGGCCTTGCCCGAGCGGCCCACCGCCTCGATCGCCCCGCCGACCGACGTGTGGTACAGCGCAAGCAGCGGCTCCCACCGGTCGCCGTCGCGGTACGCGATCGCCTGGTGCTCGCCGGCGATGTGGTCGAACAGGTGCTGCACCCACACCGGCTTGGTGATCACGCGATCGCACGAGGTGAGCAACAGCCACCCCGCGCCGAGCTGCCGCACGCGGTCGTCGATCGCGGTGGCCAAGCCGACCAGCGGCCCCTCGTGCGGCCGCGCATCGGCGATCGTGCGCAGTTGCAGGTCGGCGTACTTCTCGGCCCACTCGGCGACGACCGTCACGGGCTCGACCAAGCCACGCAGCTGGCTCAACTGGTGGGTGATCAACGGTTGATGATCGATGGCCGCACGCGCCTTGTCGGAGCCGAAGCGCCGGTTGCGCCCGCCCGCGAGGATGTAACAGGGCAGCGGTTCCATGCCATCCGATCAGCCGTCGACCACGTCGCCGCGCAGCGTTTCGATCGCGTGCGGCAACAAATCCAACAACGCTTCGAGCGACTCGGTCGCCCCGCGCGGCGAGCCGGGCAGGTTGATGATCAGTGTTTTGCCCAGCGTGCCCGCGATGCCGCGCGACAGGTACGCACGCGGCGTGATCGGGTAACAACGCATCCGCACCAGCTCCATCAGCCCCGCGTGCTCACGCTCGACGACCATGCGCGTCGCCTCGGGCGTCACGTCACGCGGCGCCAAGCCCGTGCCCCCCGTGGTCAACACCAGATCGACCGGCGGGTCGTGCGCCGACCACGCCTTCAAACGCGACGCGATCAACGACTGCTCGTCGGGCACGCACGCGCTGGCCACCACCGTCGCGTCGAAGTTATCGTTGACGTAGGCCACGAGCGCCGGGCCCGAGGCGTCGTCGCGCTCGCCGCGGCTGCAACGGTCGCTGACGGTCAGCACCGCCACACGCATCGGCCCGCTCACGGCTCACCGCCTTGCTCGTAAACGAAGTCGCCGCTCGCCCCGCCGGTCTTGCGCACCAGGTGCACGCCCTCGACCCGCATGCGTTTGTCGACCGCCTTGCCCATGTCGATCACGGTCAGCGCCGCCACCGTTACCGCGACCAGCGCTTCCATCTCCACGCCCGTCCGCGCGTGCGTGCGGGCCTCGGCGGTGATGACCACGTGGCCGCCCTCGACCTCGAGCGCCACGTCGACACCGTCGAGCGGCAGCTGGTGACACAGCGGGATCAGCTCGTCCGTGCGCTTGGCCGCCATGATCCCCGCCAGCCGCGCCGTTTCGAGCAGGTTGCCCTTGGCCAGCGTGTTCTGCGTGATCGCCCGGGCCAGCTCGTCGCTGATCGCGACGCGCCCGGTCGCCACGGCCGCGCGCCGCGTGACGCCCTTGTGCGACACGTCGACCATGTGCGCCTTGCCGTGCTCGTCGATGTGTGTGAGTTTAGGGTCGGCCATGCCACCATGATACACGCTCGGTCGCACCCGGTGCGTTTCAGCCGCCGACGTGCGTCATGATCGCCGCCCCGTCGTGCGGGTGTTCGGGCCGCTTGGCGGTGTAGGCCCGCCGCAACACCGCGTCGAACGCGTCGGCGTCGAGCGTCGGGCGCAGGGCCGGGCGCACGTTGCCCGCCGGTCGGTCCATGAGGCACGGGTACACCGACCCGTCGGCCGCGATGCGCAGCCGATCACAACCCGCACAGAAGTTGCAACTCATCGGCGTGATAAACCCGATCGTCGTCACCCGCTTGTCGGCAAGCGTCACGCGGTAGCGCGTCGCCGACTCGCTGCCCTGCGGCAGTCGCTCCCACACGCCGAGCGCCGGCTCGAGCGCCGCGCGCATCTGCGCAGCGGTCACGTAACGCTCGCGCCAACGCTCGGCGAGCGGGCCCATCGGCATCAGCTCGATGAAACGCAACCCCACCCCGCGCTCGGCCGCATAATGAACCAGCGAAAGCAGGTCGCCCTCGTTACGCCCGCGCACCACCACCGCGTTGAGCTTGACCGGCGCAAGCCCCGCTTCGACGGCCGCGTCGATCCCTTCGAGCACACGCGGCAACCCGTCGACGCCGGTCAACCGCTCGTACCGCTGCGCGTCGAGCGTGTCGAGGCTGACGTTCACCCGCTTGAGCCCCGCCGACCTCAGCCGCTGCGCATCACGCGCCAGCGTCAGGCCGTGCGTCGTCATCGCCAGGTCTTCCACGCCCCCGATCGCCGCGATGCGTTCGACGATCGCCAGCAGGTCCGCCCGGCTGGTCGGGTCGCCGCCGGTCAGCCGCACCTTGTGCACGCCGTGCCGCTCAACCAGGTGCCGCACGAGCGCTTCGATCTCGTCAACACCCATCGCGTCGGGCTCGGGGGCGTTGGTCACAAAGCCCGGCCGACAGTACGTGCACCGCATCGCGCAGTTGCGGGTCAACGACAAACGCAAATACCCGATCCCCCGCCCGCTGCCGTCGCGCACGAAACCCCGCGACGACGCCCGCGGCGCGACCGACACCGGTTCGGCTTGTATCACGTGCAACAGCAACGGCTCACCCGATTCGATGCACTGATTATAACGTCGCCCCCCGGGTCGTGAATCAGCGTCTCCGCCGGCGGCGCAACAAACACCACGCCGCACCACCGGCGCTGACCCGTGCGACCGACGTTTCCGCGATCAATACGTGATTTCGACTTGGAACCAGAACTTGATCACGTCGCTGCCGAAGCCGCCGGCCCCCGCGTCGTCGTTGAAGTAATAGGCAAACTTGCTCAGCACCGACACGTGCTCGGTCAGCTTCTTCGACGCCACGAGGTCGAGCTCGCTGCCGATCTGGCTGCCGTGGGCGGCCCCGGCCTTGGCCGACTCTTCGCCGAAGAACAGGTGGTAGACCGCCTTGCCCTTGATGTCCCACGGCAAGGTCGTGCCCGCGTAGACGTACACGTCCTGCAACCCGCCGTTCGGCGTGGCGAGAAAGCGGTCCGCCCAGCCGTTGAACTTGTGGCCGGTCGCCAGCGGCGTGCGGAAGCCGTACATGCCGTTGTCCGTGCCCAGCACCTCGTAGCCGGCGCCGAACGTGGTGTGCCACGACTTCTTCTTCAGCGAAAGCTCGGCGAGGTAGTAGTCGGCGTCGAACGCCTCCATCACCCCCGCCTCTTCCTGCCGGGCGTACGAGCCGATGTAACCGAGCGTGTATTCGCCCGCGTCGTCGAGCTGCGTGTTGCCCTGAAAACGCACGCCGTAGGTGTTGCCGTCGTTGACGTTCGAATCACCCTCAAAATCCAGCAGGTACACGAACGCGGTGACCTTGCCGAGTTCGAGCCCGTCGTACGACACGTTGACGATGTGCGAGTCCGACTGGAAGTCGGCGGACTCCTCGAAGACGCGGTTGATGCGGTCGAGGTAGCCATAAAAGAACACGAAGTCATCGAGGCCCTCGTACTCGACGGTGCCCGCGTCGAAGGTCTGCTCGTCCTGCCGCCAGCCGACGTTGCCCACGAAGCGCGCGTCGTCGAGCACGATCCGCTGCCGCCCACCGATGAAGGTGAAGCCTTCCCACTTGAACTTGCCGTACAGCTGGTTGAGCTCGGTGCCCTCCGGGTCGGCGATGACGGGCCGCCACGCGCGCCCGTTGCGCAGGTCGTTGTACGTGTGGTCGTCCACCGCCACGATGGACTCCATGTCCGCGTGGAAGCTGAGCCCGTTCCACTCGGCGCTGGTGTAGCCGAGGCGCAGCCGGCCGGTCAGCGCGTGGCCCGCACCGAGCCGGCCCATGCCGCCGACGACCTCGTCGTGCACGTTCTCGAAGCGCAGGCGGAAGTTGAAATCGATCTTGCCGCCCAGCAGCGCATCACCCGTGTCGGCGAAGAACTGCTCGACCGGGTCAAGTTCGACCGACGCCGCGTCGTCGGCCAGCAGCGCGTACTCCGCGCCGGCCGGCGCCGCCAGCAAGGCCAGCAACAGCCCCGCCAACAAACCGCGTTTAATCCGGCTCCAGTTCGAGTCACAGCCCAAATCCACGGCCCAATGGTTAGCGATCATCATGTCTTCGCACCTGATGAAAAAGTGAGTTTCAATACCACAACCGTGCTGCACGGCGCAGCCCATCCCGTTTTGAGCGTTGACAGAAACGGCACCACCGCTCGGCGAGCATCTTAATGGACATCATCGTCCACTTACAAGTTGGTCGGGTGAAAGGCCCGAAGTTTCACGGTTGGCGCACCGTGAAGGCGGTTCGCAAGCCCCCGCCAAAACCCGGCTCAGCCGGCGTTTACCGGCTGTCGTCGATCGGTTGGACGCTTCGGCGCTGGTCCATGAAGCGCTCCCACAGGTCTTTCTCGATGCACAAGCAGATCAGCACCTGCGGGCGCACGCCGTACGCTTCGACGAGGTAGCGTTGGCGGAGCCACGACTGCTGTTGTTCGCTTTCGGCCTGTTCGAGTGTTTCGACGGCCTGCTCGTCGAGGATCAGCACGGGCGCGGTGATGGTGTCGAGCTTGTCAGGCACGGCGGTGTCGTACTTCTCGACGCGCAGGCCGCGCAGGTACCAGGGCATCGGCCATTGGTGCTGGGCGATGACGTGGATCGGCATGTCGTTTTTGTCGTCGAACAGCGCGGCCAGGTCGTCGATGCGCTTGAACATTTTCAGCACGTCTTTGTTCGTGTGCGCGTAGACCCAGGGGTTGTAGGGTTGGTGGGGGTAGACGTGGCTGGCGAGGTGGGCCTGGAAACCGAGGTGGCCGCAGAGCGCGAGCAGCACGAGGATCATCGCGTCTTTGTACCACACGCGCCGGCACGCCCGCACCAGCATTGCCGCGCCGTAGCCGGCCAGCAGGATCACGCCCTGCATCGGGCCGAGCACGAGCCAGGGGGTTTTGTAGGGCATGGCGGAGTAGATCACGAACAGCAGCAGCGTGTAGAAAACCAGGAAGCGCGGCAGGCGCGGGTCGACGTCAAAGCGCTGCTTACGCCGAAGCGCGAAGAACGTGCCGGCCAGGGCCAGCGCGACCAGCGACGCCTGCGACCAGGTCGGCCAGCGTGGTTCGAACTCCCACCACAGCACGCGGTGGAGGTGGAAGTGCCAGGGGTGGTGGTGCCACGCGGCGCTGCCGTCGCTGGCCGAGCCGCGCTTCAACGCGTGGGTGTAGGCGCCGAACGAGTCGGCCAGGCCCTGCCAGTTGGTGAACAGCGACGAGAAAAGCAACAGCCACACCGCCGCCAAACCGAGCAGCGCGAGCGCCGCGTGCGACAGGCGGATGGGCGGTCGTGCGTCGGTGTTGGTTTGACGACGCCCCCAACACAACCCGCAGATGGCCAGCGCCCCGACCGCCGCGGCGCCCATGAGCACGAACGTGGCCTTGGTGGCGAACATCAGCCCCACTGACAAACCGAAGCCCAGCGCCCAACCGGCGCGGCGTGAATCGAAGTAGCGCCAGCCGCAGGCCAGCGCCGCCATGGCCGCGCCCATCAACAGCATTTCGTGAATGAAGTACCGGCTGTAAAAACCGAACGCCGGGTCGACGAGAAAGAACAAGACCGCCCAGATGACCGCGACCCCGCCAAGGCCCTTGCCCAACAGCGGCGCCGCCAACACCATCGCCAAGCCCGCCAGCACGGCGACGAGGCGCAGGTCGGTTTCGGTCACGTTTGGGTAGGTGGCCTTGCCGCGCACGGCGGCGACGGCGCGGGCGGCGTAGACGAGCGTCGGGCCGTGGTGTTCGGTGGGGTTGTAGCGGTAGCCCCGGCCGGCCATCAGCTCGCCGAGCATATACGCCTTGGTCGCCTCGTCGGTGTGCATCGGGCGTTCGTCGAGGCCGGGCAGGCGTGTGCCGAGCCACGCGGCCGTGACCGCGATGAGGCCGACGACGACCCAGAAGCGTTGGCGATGTTTCTGCATGACGATCCACCTGCCGCACGAACGGCGTGCCCGATTGTATCATCGGCGACAGGCGACGCGCAAGAATAGCTGCAAGATCGACAGCGCCACCAACGCCAAGCCCGCCCAGCGATGCAGGGTCAGCAGGTCGTGCAGGCCGGCGGTGTCGAACAGCTTTGTCATCGAAAGCGTGATCGTGCCGAGCGCGACCAACGCGGCGAGCACCGTCAGCCAGTACACCAGCGTGCGCAGCGCGCCGTTCGGCCGGGTCAGCGCCGACGAACTCGCGGTGAGCACGACCACCGGCAGGCACACGGTAAACACGCCCCCGGCCGCCATGTGCACGAGCAGGCCGTAGCCGTCGACCGCGCCCAGCGCGTAGTAGCCGCCGATGCCGGTGACCGCGAGCGCGACGAAGCTGACGACGAGCAACACGCGGCAGAGCGCATCGAGCTTGGCGATGCGCGCGAGGGGCGCGCGCGTGGTGTTTGCGGTGGCGGTGGTCATGATTCGCGCCCTTCCGGCTTGCCGAGCAGCAAACGCCTTGTGCCGATCATCAGCGCCGTGGCGACGATCAACACCACGACCCCCACCGACGCCCACGCGATCACCTTGAACAGCGGGCGCCCGCGGAACGCCTCGTTCCATAGCGACGTGCGCAGCGCGTCGTCGCCACGCAGCTCGTGCATGGGGGTCGTCGACACGGTGACGCCGGCCTGCGGTTGGCCGGCGGCGTAGGCGGTCATGGCGTCGATCGGCGCGCCGGCGGCGTGGCAGTCGGCGCAACCCTTGACGCCGAGCGACTGCGCCGCGGGCCGCACGTCGTGGGCCATGGGCCAGGTGATCGGCGACACGCCCGCATCGCCTTCAACCACGACCAGTTCGCCGTTATCAAGTCGACGCGCTTCGCCGGCCGACACGTACACCGCGCCGTCGCCGAGCGCCTCGAGCACCGTGGCGATTTGATCGTCGGCCAGCGGCTGCCACTCGTCTTCGTGCTTCGGTTTCGGCAGCAGCGGCGCGACCCTGGCTTCGACTTCGGTCACGGCCAGCGGCGTGATCGCGCCTTGGTCGTCGGCGCGCCCCCAGTAAGCCGGCCACGCGCCGCGGTGCGCCGCGATTTTGCCGAACTGGTCGCGCACGAACAGCGGCGAAACGATGTGCGGCATGGTGGCGCTGGTGCGGTGTTCGCTCGAAAGCCCCAACCCGTGCGCCATCGACGTCTGCGTCAGCACCGCCGCGTCGCCCGGCATCGGCCCGCTGTGGCAGGCGGTGCAAGCCATTTTTTCGAAGTGCAACGGCGGGATGCCCGCGTGTTTCGGCTTGGGTGAGGCGAACCGCCCGCCGCCACCGCCGCCGTGGCAGCCGTCGCAGGTCAGCGTTTGCAAGCCCGGCTCGGTTTTCAAAAGCGGGTCGTGTTCGCCGCCGCGGCTGACCATGTGGTTGAGGCCGTGGCGGTGGCAGTCGACGCAGTTCATGCCGCGCGCGATGTGCACGTCGCGGTCGGTCAGCCAGTGCGCCGTGGCGCCGACGCCCACGTGCTGCTGCGAGTGGCATCGGTAACAGCTTTCGTTGGGCGTTCGGGCGACGATGTCGAGGTGGATGCGCTTGGCCGGGTCAAACAGGTGCTCGACGTACTCGACGACGGGCAGGTCTTGGTTCTCGCCGAACAGGTCGAACTCGGGGTCGTAATCGTCGGGCAGGTTTTTCGCTTCGCCCTTGACGCGCGCAAACGGCGCGGCCGCGGTCGCCGCCCACTTGAAGTTCTGTGCTTTGATCGCCTTCGCCCACGCTTCGGGGTCGTAGTCGCGGTTGCCCAGGTGACAGGCCAAACAGTCAACGGTCAGCTTGCCCGAAACCCGCCAGCGCGCTTCGGGGTCATCGACCGACTCGGCCAGCGCGTCGCCCATGCCCCCGCCGGGCGTGAACGCGCCGAAGCGCAGCGCGTATTGCCACGGCGTCAAACCCACGTCCGCCGGCTTGTAAGGCCCCGCCCAGTCGCGGGCGCTGATCGGCAGCTGCGTCTGCGTGCGGCTGTCGGTCCACCACCACGGCTCGCCGACGCGCCCGTCGCCGTCGAAGCCCGGCGCGCCGGCGTTGAAGTGCCAGCCGTGGCTGATCGCGTCGACGTCGTGGCACTTGCCGCACGTTTCGCGCGGCGAGTACAGGTCGGTCGACGTCTTCGGGTCGATCACCACGCCCTCGGCGTCGTACAGGTTGATCTTGTGAACGTAAGGCGCCTCGCCCCCGGCGTTCAGCGCGGGCGGCTGCCAGCCCCCGGCGGGCTCAGCCTTGTCCGACGAGGCCAACACCACCCACCCCAGCGCCCCCACCGCCACCGGCATCAACAAACGCATCCACATGTGCGCCGTGTTCTTCTTCATGGTCCTTCAACATCATCCCGCAACGACGCCCACGCGCCAAACGCGCGCCCCTCGCCGGTGCGATCCACACGGAACGCGCCGGCGTGCTCACGAAGCTCAACCAACCGCTCGGCCGCTTCGTCGTCGAGCACCATGAACGCCGTGGCCAGCGCGTCCGATTCGGCGGCGCCGGGCGCGACGGCCCACGCACCGCGCACCTCGCCCACCGCCTCGCCCGTACGCGGGTCGAGCACGTGCCCGTCGCCCACGACCGACGAAGCGCTGATCGCACCGGCTTCCAACGCCACCGTGTCGATGAGCGTGGCCTCGTCTTGCGGGTCGCGCAACCGCATCCGCCAGGCGTCGCGGCTAGGCGGCAGACCGATCGGCATCATGGTGCTCCGACCCGCCACGAGCATAGCGCTGCCCACGCCCCAATCACGAAGCACCGCGGCCGCCGCGTCGATCGCCGCGCCCTTGCCGATCGAGCCGAGGTCGACCCGCACGCCGTCGGTCATCCGCGCCGCGGCGCACAACTCGGCGTTGAGCGCGAGCAGCGCCACGCCCACGTGCGGCACGCCCCCCACCCCCGGCGGCGCCCAACGCTCGCCGGTTTCCTTCTCGTCGAAGTCCCACGGCTCGCGATCGCCGAGCAGCGGGCCCACCGTCGGGTCGTACGCGCCACCGGTCAGTTCGCTGATCTCTTTCGCCAACACCAAACAGTCGAACGCGTCGGGGTGAAACACCACCGGCTCGCCCGCCGGCGACACGTTCAGGCGTGACACGTTGCTCGTGGGCTTGAAATAACTGAGCAGCGCTTCGAGGCGGTCGATCTCTTCGAACGCGGCCTCCGCGGCCTGCTGCGCGTCGTTCATCTGCTCGTCGTAAAAGTAAAACTCGAAGTCGCACGCCATCGCGCGGTGCTTGAAACGCAACGCGTTCGCACCGGGCCCGGCCCAGTCCGGGGGCTCTGCGCCGACGCTGTGCGGGTCGCGCCCTTCGATCGCCATGGCCGCCATCTCGCTTTACGCGACCTTGAAGTCGTCGTGGGTCAGTTCGATCTTCTTACCGGTGAGCGCCGACTCGTTGGCCTTGAGCACGCAGACCGCCGTCTCGTAACCGACGTCCGCCGGGCAGGTGAGCTTCTCGTCGCCGCGTATCGCCGCGAAGAAGTTCTCCAGGTGCAGCAGGTGCACCTTGCTCTTGGCCTTCTCGAGCTTCTCTTCCATCTCGGCGAGTTCGGGGTTGGCCTCGGCGGTCTGGCCCTTCTGCTTGCGCGACTTGAGCGGGTCGAACTGGTAGCCGGTGTCGCCGCCCTGGGTGACCTGCTCGGCCTGGTCTTCCCACGCCAGCGCATCGGCGACCTTCTCCTTGAGCATCATGCTCTTCTCGCGGATCTCGCTGATGCGGACCGAGCCGCTGTCGCCCATGAACACCTCGTAGAACCCGCCGTGGCTCGAGGTGAGCACGACCTGGTAGAACGCGCTGACCGGGCCGAACGCCGGCGAGTCGAACTCGTAGTACGCCAGCGTGTGGTCGAAGCACTCGGGCACGAAGCCGACGTTGTTGGCCTTCGCCTCGGCGATCGCGTGGTGGGCGTTGCCGAACGCCATGACCGACTTCGGCGGCGTGTCGAGCAGCCACGCGAAGATGTCGACCTGGTGCGAGCCGAGGTCGGTCATCGGCCCGCCGGCGAACTTGTTGAACCAGCGCCAGTCGTAGAACTCGGCCATCGACCCGTACCCGTGCTTCTCCAGCACGTCCTGCGGGATCGAGTAGCGTTGGATCATCTTTGCCGGCAGCGGGCGGAGCGGCTTGAGCTGGTTCCACTGGCCGTTGACCACGGTGACGTCGCCGCAGAACTTGTCGTTGTGCATCAGGCGGTAGGCGTGCTGGTAGTACGGGTTGCTGCGGCGCTGGTGGCCGATCTGAAGCAGCTTGCCGCTGGCGCGTTGGGCGGTGACCATGCTCGCCGCGGCGGCGAGCGTGTTGGACATCTCTTTTTCACAGTACACGTGCAACCCCGCGGCCAGCGCCTTGTTGGTCATCGGCTCGTGCAGGAAGTCGGGCGTGGCGATGATGACCGCGTCGAGGTCCTTCTCCGCCGCGAGCATCTCGTCGTACTCGCCGTAGACGCGCACGTCGGGGTTGTTCGAGCGCTTGACCAGCCCGCCGCCGAGCCGTTGGCTGTACGACCAGATGTCGCACACCGCTTCGACGCGGACGTTGGGGATCTGAAGGATGTAGTTGAGCAGGATCTTGCCCTGCCGGCCGACGCCGACCATGCCGATCTTGATCGTGTCCTTGCCCGCGGCGACCTGCGACCACAGCGGCTGGGTCATCGCCATCGCCCCGGTCGTGAAGGCCGCGGCCTTGATGAAGGTCCGGCGGGTCATGTCCGTCGTCGCCTGTTCGTGGTTCGTGTCTTCCGACATCGCTCGCACCTCGTGGGTTTGCGTGATCCTTTTATGAAGGATAGCCCCAAAGGCGGTTTTTCACCGCTGGATGGGGCTTCCGGGCCCAATATTTTTCTCTAGACGCCGCCTAGAGCGTCCAAGGCTCACGCATCGGGCGATCGCGCGTATTTGTCGCGCCCTTGGCGTACTTGGCGCGGCGCCGTGTGACACCAACCTCCCCACCCGCACGTCATAAACAGACTATGATGAAAAGCTCAGCCCAGCCGCCCCAAGGAGCACCGCAAATGACCCGCACGATCACACCGTTCGCCGCCGCCCTGGCCTTCGCCGTCGCGCTCGGCTTCGGCGTCGCGCAGGCGGAAGACACCGAAAAACCCGCCGAGGAAGAAACCAAGATGGTCGAGCTCAAGCTCGAGCTGCCCAAGCCCATGATCGAGGGCACGCCGAAGAACATGCCCGGCGTCCGCCTCGACCCCGACCGGCCCAAGCTCGGCAAACGCCCCCCCTTCAAGGTCCCCGAGGGCACCGTCCTGCTCAGCAAAGAGAAACCCGTCACCGGCGACGAGGACGCGATCATCATCGGCGAGTTCGAGATGGTCACCGACGGCGACAAGGACGCCGGCCTTTCCTTCATCGAGTTCTTCCCCGGCATCACCTGGGTGCAGGTCGACCTCGAAAAAGCCGCCGACCTGCACGCGATCGTCGTCTGGCACTACCACAAAGACGTGCGCGTCTACCGCGACGTGGTGGTGCAGGTGTCCAACGACCCGAAGTTCAAGGACGGCGTGACCACCGTCTACAACAACGACCACGACAACTCCTCCGAGCTCGGCGAGGGCAAGGACTTCGAGTACATCGAAACCTTCGAGGGCCAGATCATGCCCGTCAAAGCGGTCAACGCCCGCTACGTCCGCCTGTACACCAACGGCAACACCGCCGACGAATCCAACCACATGATCGAAGTCGAGGTCTACGGCACGCCGGCGAAGGACGAGGACGCCGAGTAAGTTAACCACACACCGAAGTCATAAAACGCACCGCGTAACATCGGTGCGTTTTTTCATCCCCGTTTAGCGACCGCCCGCAGGGCGGTGCGTCAACAACTTAAATGGTCGAGTATTGCCACAGCCGGTCTGCCGCGTGGCGATGCAGGTTAAATTGTTTAACTGGCAATTTGTCGTCACCGACAACAAATCCGCGTGATAGCATTTTGGGGTTCAGTTAAACGATTAATCGATCGAGGCGATTTCATGTCGTATTCATGGCGGGTCATCGCGGCGGGCGTGGCGGTGGGTTGTGTCATCGGCACGGCGCGGGCGAGTGAGCCGATCCACATCGGGTTCCTCTGGCACATGCACCAGCCGATCTATTACCCGGGCGAGTCGATCACGCAGACGGACGCGTCGGGGCATTTCTCGTTTTCGATCGCGGACGTGCACAACCAGCGGTTCGGGCCGTACACGTCGTGGCCGAAGGACGCGATCCAGTCGGGGTTGGGCTTGCCGCACTTGGGCGCGCAGGTGTCGTTTTCGGGCTCGCTGATCGAGAACCTGAACAACCTGCAGGCGGCGGGCGCCAACGGGGGGATGTGGAACAACTGGCAATCGTCGTACACGCAAGCGGCGCAGTGGCAGACTTCCGAGGGCAACGGGCGCATGGACCTCGTCGGCTTCGGTTACCACCACCCGCTGATGCCGTTGCTCGACGAGCGCGACATGCGCATGCAGATCAAGCTGCACAAGCAGGTGCACGCGCAGACGTGGGGCCCGGGCGTGCCGTATTCCAAGGGCATCTTCCCGGCGGAGACGGCGTTCGCGACGCGGATGATCCCGGCGCTCAAGGCCGAGGGCATCGAGTGGACGCTGTTCGACAGCATCCACCTCGAGCGTGCGGTGGCGAACTACCCGCACACCAATTCGTCGAACCTGTACGCGCCGAACAAGGCGGACCAGGTCAACCCCGCCCTGCCCGCCGAGCAGTGGGTGCAGTTGAACAACCTGTGGGCGCCGAGCAAGGTGGCGGCGCCGTTTGCGTACCGGCCGCACAAGGCGCAGCACGTGGACCCGAACACGGGCGCGGTCGAGCGGATCGTCGCCGTGCCCGCGGCCCGCTACGAGGGCAACGAGGACGGCCGGGGCGGGTTCGGCGCCTTGCAGTACGAACAGGTCATGGAGCAGTACCGCCACCTGAACACCGACCCCAACCACCCGATGCTGGTCGTGTTGCACCACGACGGCGACAACTTCGGCGGCGGCAGCGATGCGTACTACCACGGCAATTTCAACAACATGGTCAACTGGGCGCAGGCCAACGGCAATTACGACGTGACCACGATCCAGGACTACCTCGACCGCTACCCCGTCGCGGCCAACGACGTCGTGCACATCGAGCCGGGTTCGTGGGCCGGGGCCGACAACGGCGACCCGGAGTTCAAGAAGTGGCTCGGTGACCCCGACGCCGGCGGCTGGAGCCCGGACCGCAACTCGTGGGCGGTGCTGACGGCGGCGAAGAACCGCGTGTACACCGCGCACGACATCCAACTCGGCGGGCCCAACAGCTTTCCGGACATGCAGAACGTCATGACCAACTCGGGCAGCGCCACCGAGCGGGCGTGGCATTACCTGCTTCAGGCGCAGGCGTCGGACCACTGGTACTGGGACGGCACGGAGGTGTGGGACTCGAACGTGACGCGCGGCAGCAACCTCGCGGTGGCGCAGGCCGACAGCGTGATCAGCGGTTTTTCAGGCACGGAGGGCACGGCGCCCAGCGTGTTTCTGCCGCAGCGCGAGTCGTACAACCCCGGCGGGTTCGAGTGGAGCGAGGACCCCGAACCCAGCGATTTCGAGGTGTGGACGTTTGCGTACGACGTGAGCGGCCTGACGAGCGTGACGCTGAAATGGCGCGTCGACAACGATGGCGAAAACCCGCTGGAGACGACCGACAACGAGACTTACGCCGGCGGCGACGAGGTCGGCGACTGGCAGACCGTGCAGATGAGCAGCAGCGACGTCGCCCCGCCGGCGGGCATCTTGGACCCAACGTACCGTGCGCTGCGCTACGGCGCGATGATCACCGGCCAAGAGGACGTGCTCATCGATTATTACGTCGAAGCGGTCGACGCCAACGGCAACGTGACGAAAACCGACATCCAACACGTGCACGTCGGCTCGGTTGTTCCGGGGGGCGGGACGAACGTGACGATCGGCCCGGACCCGGCGGTGGCGGGCGAGGGCGTGACGATCACCTACGACCCGGCGGGCGGGCCGTTGGCGGGCGCGAGCGACATCTACCTGCACTACGGGTTCGACAACTGGGCGAACGTGGTTGCGCCGGACCCGCTGATGAGCTGGAACGCGGCGGCCGGGTACTGGGACATCACGGTGCCGGTCGACATCGATGCGACGCTGCTGGACATCGTGTTCAACGACGGGCTGGGCAACTGGGACAACAACGGCGGCGCGGACTGGCACTTCAACGTCGTGGGCGGCGTGCCGCTGCCGGGCTTCGAGATGGACGGCCAGCTCGACGCCGAGGCGGTGGAGGTCGCGGCGGCGGGCGGTTTGCACCTGTACGTGGGCCTCAGCGGCGACACGCTGTACGTCGCCACGGACGACGCCGGCGAGGGCAACGACCACTTCATCTACCTCGCGGCGCTGCCCGGCCCGCTGACCGCGGCCAACTGGGCGAAGGCCGGGCAGGTCGCGCAGTGGGACGCGCTGCTCGCCGACGAGAACGACAACGACTACGAGGGCTGGGCCGACGCCGCGGGCGCCGCCGAGGCGATGACCGGCGTCAACGGCGGCGTGCTCGAGGGCACGATCAACCTCACCGACGAGTTCGGCGGCGTGCCCACGGAGCTGTACCTGGCGGTGGGCGTGTACGAGTCGCACGACGGCGGCCTGCTGCTCAGCGGCGCGCAGCTGCCCGGTTCGACCAACGACGACGGCAACCTCGACGGCGTCGAGTTCTACCTTTTGAAGATCACCGCGGGCGATGCGAACTTCGACGGCGAGGTGTCGCTGGCGGACCTGAACCGGATCGGCGCCAACTTCGGGCAGGCCGGCACGTGGACCGCCGGCGACTTCAACGGCGACGGGCAGGTCACGCTGGTGGACCTCAACGCGCTGGGGGCGAACTTCGGTTTCGATCACACCGCGGCGGGCGCGGCGGGCGCACCGCCGAGCGTGCCGGAGCCGGCGTCGGGGGTGGTGCTTGTGATGGCGTGGTGGCTTCGCGGTGGTCGCGGGCGACCACGCTAAACCGTCGGCCGCGCACAAGCCTTGCGCTTT
>JANQHD010000032.1 GCA_028282805.1 Phycisphaeraceae bacterium
CGAGCGTGCCTTGTTCGCCGAGGCCGCGATGAAGGTGCTCACCTATGCCATCCGGCGTTAGGCAAGGCCCCGCAAGACGGAATGGATTCTACTGAGCAGGCGATTATTTATTCCGATGAAGTCGTTGTCTCAGCAGGATTATTTAAATTGGGCAACAGTTCAGCCGAGGAATATAGTGCAATTGATTGAAATAACAAAAGACATTCTTCTTTATGACCTTCCTCGTGTCTGGTCTGGTACTAAAAGTAGTCCTCCAGATCCTAAAGCAATACGAAACGTAGTCGAGCAGGTAGCTGATGTTTATCACCAGACATTTGAGCTAGAACGAAACATAGTGGCAATTCTTCCTCCGGAAGAATACGAAAGTCTGCACGAATTGCGAAAAGAATGGACAGTAACAATTCGTAATGCTGTTCATCAAGTCTTCGATTTTCTCGATCAGTTAATAGTTTATGATACATCTTCTGGAGACACATTGCATTTTAAATACGTTTTTGATCTTCCAGATTCCTTAGATCAATTTAAAAGAGAGTTAGATCGTATAGGTGTTTGAACAAAGAATAGGTGTCGGGATTCGTTTCTCAAGTGTAACTAACCAACCTCCGAGGAGCCCCCGCATGTCACAGTTCGGCCTGCTGCTGATCACCGACGCGGAGACCGTCGAGTCCGCCTGCCGGGGCTGGCGGCGGCCGCTGGCCGAGCCCGTCAAGAAGACGATCACCAACCCGTTCACGGGTGAACCGACCGAGGTCACCACGTATTTCCCCGAGGGCATCGACGAGCTCACCGGCTGCGCCCCGCTCGACGAGGTCACCGAAACCCTGAGGGCGGCCAAGCCGATCGCGATCGACTTCCAGCTCCACTCTCTGCGGCGAGGCGACTTCATCGAAAACGCCAAGCCGTTCCTCATCGGCAACGACGAGCTGGGCACGATCACGCTCAAACGGGTCCCGATCGAATGGCTGCCCGACGTCGCCCAACATTTCGGCGACCAGCTCGCTCCCTACGACGATCCCGCCCGCCTTGAAGACGAGGGGCTGGCGATCTTCCTGCTCGTCTACTCTTTCTGAAACACAGCGAGCCGGCTCGTGTCGAGCCGGCACGTGAGAATGAGCTTGTTTCGGCGCGCCGCGATTTGTGGCGCGCCGTGCTTGTGTGTCTTTACGGGCCGGGCCGGCACGGCCCGGCTCGCTCCGATGGGCGTTATGTCGTGCGTTGGCGCTCGATGTAATCGTGAGCGTTGCGCAGGTACGACTCATCCTTGACCGGTTTGGTCGAGCCGCACTCGGCCCACCAGCCGGCGGGCGGGGGTGCGAACCTTGAGTTGAGCGATTCGGTGAGCCAGCGTTTGAGCCACTTTCGGATGTCTTTGCCGTGCACGCTCGGTTCGGCGTCGAGCAGCACGTGCACGTGGTGGTCCTCGGGCGGCGGCGGGGCCGCGGCGATGCGGTATGCCCACCTGCCACGCTCGCACAGCGCGGGCACGGTTGCTTCGATCAACTCGCGTTGCGCTTGTGTCAAACGAACGGCTTGCCCGCGCAGGCGTTCGCGTTCGTTGTTCATACGGTTGGTATCGGGCTCGACGAATGGTTCGCCGGGTCGGTTGTGTTGGCGTTCGACGGTCGGCCGATTGTCGCCGTGCAGGCGTGAGCCGTGCGTGCCGAAGGTGATGTGCCACGTGGTGTGTTTTGGGTCGAGTCCCCGAATCATGCGGTGTACGGTACCCCGGCGAGCCGGCTCGTGTCGAGCCGGTGGGTGAGGGGGGGCTTGTTTTGGCGCACCGCGGATTGGCGACACGCCGTATTTGTGGGTTTTGACGGGCCGGGCCGGCACGGCCCGGCTCGCTTGTGGGGTTTGTTTTGGCAACGCGGGGTGTTTGCGGTAGCCTGATCTGGTACGCGGAGCCGGAAACACCAGCGCGGGGATCACGGTCATGCACGAGACAAACGTCAACGGATGCAGCGATCACGAACACTCGGAACTGCGCATGGTGTACGAGGTCACCGTCCGGGAGGTCGACCGGGCCCGGCAGTGGGCGTGGCGGGTGACGTGGCAGTGCGTGCTCGCGCTGGTCGCGATCTACGCGCTGTACGCGGTGGAGCTCAACGCCTTCGAGCGCAGCGCCGACGGGGTGTTCTTCTCCCGCGTGCTCTGCTCGGAGCTGATGTTCATCGCCCTGGTGTACAACGGCATCTACCTCTACTTCAGCCACAGACAGCTCAAGCGGTTCCGCAAGCGCCTGAAGCGCTGCCGGCGGCGGTTCTCCGACGCGTTCCGCGTGGCGCACGGCCCGCTCACGCCCGCGGCGGTCTGGCCCATGTTCTTCGTCGTGCTGACCGTGTTCACGTTTTTGGTCGTGCTCATGTGGCGCGGCACGCTGTGAATGACAGGCGAGCCGGCTCGTGTCGAGCCGGCCCGTGAAGGGGTGCTTGCTTCGTCGCGCCGCGAATCGTGGCGCGCCGTGCTTGTACGTCGATACGGGCCGGGCCGGCACGGCCCGGCTCGCTGGTGGGGTATACTCCGTGCAGAAAGGAGTCGTGACGATGCGGAACGGATTATCTGCTGTGGCTGTGCTTCTGCTGCTTGCTGGCGGGGCGACGGCCGAGGGGCCCGAGGCGGTCGACAAGGTGCTCGCCGAAGCGCGCAAGGGTTTTATTTACCGGGGCCAGCCCATCCACCCGAAGCTGGTGCACGAGTTCAGCCCGTGGTTGTCGGACAGGCGGCCGATCACGCTGGTGGTCGACGTCGCGGCGGCGGCGGGCAGCGACGAGTACCACGACGCCGACGTGACCGTCACGGGCCGCGACGTGCGCTGCCGGCACGGCGTCGACGCCTCGGCGGGGGGCACGCCGATCGAGCGGTGGGTCGCTTACGAGCGGTTGGGCGTGACGGCCGACGGCACGGTGGCGCTGCGGGTGCGGGAGTGGAACAACCACGGCACGGGCGTGTGGACCACGTTGCTTCTGGTTCGGTTTGAGCAGGGCACGGGTTACGACGCCGAGGGCAAGGCGTACGACCAGCTGCTGATGAAGCACGTGCGCTCGATCAACCTCGGCGACCGCGACGAATGCGCGATCGCGGTCGAAGCGGCGCGCGTGGTGGTGGGTCCGTCGACGGGGCGGTTCAAGCACCGCGCCGAGCCGACGGTGATCGCGCTGCCGCGGCGTTGAATCAGAAGATGCGGCTGTTGCCGGGGTCGTCGGAGCCGTCGAAAGTGTGGGCGCAATCTATATCGCAGTACCCCACGGTTGTGGGTTGTTAGCAGGGGTATCGCGCAAAGTCACGCTAGATCGCGCTTGCGACGCTGAAAACGGGCTCTAACCGCGGGTCGGTCGGGCGCCGCGGCGGGGCGATCGTGGGTTCGGTTCACGGGCTTAAACCCAACGCGTAATAGCGGACCGATCGTGGCGGCCACGCCGGTGCGCCGTGCGCGCGGGGGTGTCGTGCATCGATTGGGCGGCGTGAGTGCGGTTTTTCATCCGCGCTGGTGCGCACGGCGTCACTTTGGTGCGCGGCGGGGTGCGCGCTGATGCGACGTGTTGCGCACGGGTACGCCGTGCGTGGGGGGCGAGCCTTGTTTTAGGCTTGTTATCGAGGGGGTGGCGCGGGCGGGTTTTGCCAACGAACGCTTTGTGCGCGACCGGCCGGATCGGTGACACTTGCCGAGCGGCGGCGGGCGTCGATAATCGTGTGACACCCCCGAGGAGGTACCCCATGAAACGTGTGTGCATCGGCTTGACGGGCTTGGCCGTGGCGCTGCTGGTCGGCGTGGCGGCCGCGGAAGACAAGGGCGAGGATGAGCAGTGGGTCTCGCTGTTCAACGGCAAGGACCTGACCGGCTGGACGCCGAAGGTGACCGGTTACGAGGCCGGCGAAAACCCGGGCGACATCTTCCGTGTTGAAGACGGCCTGCTGACCGTGTCGTACGACGGGTTCGACAAGTTCGAAGGCCAGTTCGGCCACCTGTTCTACAAGGACACCTTCTCGCACTACCGCCTGCGGTTGGAGGTGCGGTTCGTCGGCGAGCAGCTCGCCGGCGGCCCCGGCTGGGCCAACCGCAACAGCGGCATCATGGTTCACGGCCAGACGCCGCAGTCCATGGCCAAGAACCAGAACTTCCCCGTCAGCCTCGAGGTCCAGCTGCTCGGCGGCAAGTCCGACGGCAAAGACCGGCCCACCGCCAACCTCTGCACGCCCGGCACGCACGTGGTCATGAACGGCAAGCTCCACAAGGCCCACTGCAAGAACTCGGCGTCGAAAACCTACCACGGCCAGCAGTGGGTCAAGGTCGAGGTCGAGGTCCGCGGCAACGACCTGATCAAGCACATCGTCGACGGCGAGGTGGTCATGCAATACGCCAAGCCGCAGTACGACCCGAAGGACAAGACCGCCCAGAAGCTGATCAAAGACGGCGACCTGACGATCTCCGAGGGCACGATCTCGCTCCAGGCCGAGAGCCACAACTGCCAGTTCCGCAACGTGGAGGTCCTCGTGCTCGACGAGTGAGCACCACACTGCGCAACAAAAAAACCGGCGCACGTGTCGCCGGTTTTTTCGTGCGCTGTTTGCCGGGTTTACCGTTCGTCGTCTTCCTTGACCGGCAGCACGATGATCGTGCGGGGTTCGCCGAGCGGCTTGATCGACAGCGTCCACGGCGGGCCGCCCGCGGCGTCGCGTTTGAAGTGCAAAAACGCGCGGTTGTACTCGCCCGGCCGTTCGCTCCCGACGCCCACCGAACCGCCCACGGCGGCGCCGCCCGAGCCGTGGCCCACGCCGACCGACACACCGCCCAGCCCGCCCGAGCGGTTCTTCTCGTAGTCGATGCGGTACGGGTCCACCCGCCGGTTGTCGGCGGTGACCAGCCAGGTGTCGTCGAGGTTGAAACCGTCGGTGTACACCTCGACCGTCACGCGGCCGTCGGCGACCTCGTAGTCGGCGGAGAAGTTCGGCGCCTGGTCGACGCGGCTCTCGGGCTCGTACGGCAGCTTCGGCCCGCAGGCGACAACGAGCAACATCACGGTCAAAGTCAACAGGGCGTAACGCATCGGGCGGCCTCCTTTGCGGCGTGTGGTGAGGTGACGACCCATTGTACCACGGCCCGGCCCGGCGACGCGTTACTGTTCCGATGCGCGGATCAGCTCGCTGGTGTATTGGTTTTCGATCTGTTGCTTGATGACCCGGCCCTGCGCGGAGATGGTCATTTCAAACGCGAGCGTGCGCTCGACAAACGCCCCGGCGATCTCCCGCCGCGACACGTCGAACAGGTACTGGCCGGCCTGCGCGGCGTCCTTCATCTTCACGCCGATGTCCGGCCCGTCGTTGCCCTCGGTCAGCTTCGACTTGTCGAACTTGAACTTGATCTCCGTGTCGGCGCCGACCAACGCCACCGGGATGCCCGCGATCGTCTCCACGCCGTTGAGGGTGAAGTCGGTGTCGTACTTGAGCGAGCCGAACTCGTGGTCCCACTCCGGTTTGTCGTTCCAGCTGTCGCCCACGCTCACGCCCCCCGCGCCGCCGACGAGCACGGCCAGGTCGTACGCCATCTCGATAAAGTCGCGCTCGGTGAGGCTCTCGCCCGCCTCGCCCGCTTGGTTGATGACGGCCTTGTACCCCTTGATCGACGTGACCCGCCCCGTCGCGTCGATCTCGACGGTCAAGGGCTTGTCGATCATCGCCCCGACCAGATCCTGCAACGGCTCGTAGCCCTCCTCGGCCGACGACTTGGTGATCTTGTGGTCCTCGCCCTTCGCGTCGGTGAGAACCATCTCCAAGCCGACCACGGTCATGCGAGCGGTGCCGCCGCCGTCGGGGTTGGCCTCGGTCACTTCCCACTCGAACTTGCTGGTGAACACGAACGAGGTCTCGATCTCTTGCGTCTCGATGCCCGGGAGGATCAGCCGGCGCTTGACCAGGCGGTTGGACTTGCCCTCGTAGGTGGACTTCTGCCCCGTGCGCCAGATCGGCCGCAGGTCGTGGGTTTCGTCTTGCGCCCGCGCCGGTGCGCCGAGCAAGGCCAGGCAGGTCACCAGCAACGACAGGGTGTGCGTGCGTTTCATGGTCTTACATCCTACGGCAATTGCGCGGCCCGGGCCTCCTGGTTGTCCAGCACGAGGAAACGCACCTCTTTCACCCGCCATTGGTCGGCGGACCCGGTCCACGTGAACAGCCATTCGGTGACCTTCGGCACCCCCATGTCCCACTCCTTGCTGTGCACCCTCGTGCCCACCTTCAGGTAGCTCTCGGCGGTGGTGTCGCTGAGCTGGCGCGCGTCGACGATGTAGTAGGTGTGGCCCCGGAACTCGTAGCGGCGCAGGGCGCGTTCGGCCTGCTTGACGATGTTCGGCCTGCCCGACAGGTGCGGGTTCGCGGACGTGCCGACGGTGAGCACCGCGTCGTCGGTGACCCACTTAGCCAGCGCGGCGGGGTCGGCCTGGTCCAACACCGTGTCGGCGAGCCGCACGGTGCGGTCGATGAAGCGCTCGCGAGGGGTGACGACCACGATCTCGCAGATCGGGAACAGCCCGCCGACCAGCATGACGACCAGCGCCCAGACCAGCGGCTTGACCCGGCCGCGCTTCAGGCCCACCACCACCAGCGACACGCCCACCACCAGCGCCACGAGCAGGCCGGGCACCCAGTTGTCAAACAAGAGCTGATCGATCAGGGGCGAGTCGGGCCATTGGTCCAAAGTTCAAGTCCTTTCCCGGCGGGTTCCGATAAGAAGACGGGTCGAACCGCACGCGGCCCGTTGGTTTGGTGCGCCCATAGCTTACCCGTAGCAGGCGAGCGACGCGATGAGTGACACGTTTGAACGCAATTACGAACGGCTGCGGACCCGCTGGCCCGAACTGGCCGAGCGGTTGGGCGCCGTCGAGCCGAGCGAGGCGTTGGTCGTCGAGCCGTCGAAGCAGCCCGGCTACCTCACCGGTGCGGTGGCGGTCAGCGACGGTGCGGGCGGGGCGAGGCGGATCACGCTGGCGTCGCGCCACCGGCCGAGCGACGAGGCCCGGCGGTTCGCCGAGCAGGCCGACGTGACCGATCGCGCCGCGGTGGTGTGCATGGGCGTGGGCCTGGGCCACCACGTGCGCGAGCTGGCCAAACGCCTGGCGGGCAAGTCGCTTTTGGTGGTGTACGAGCCGGACACGGCGCTGCTGCGCAGCGTGCTCGAAACGATCGACGCAGACTGGCTGGGCGCGCCGCACGTCGAGCTGATGTGCGACGAGCCGGACGTGTCGACCATCACCCGTCGGCTGGAGACCTACGCCCCGCAGATCGCCCAGGGGGTGCAGGTGCTGACCCACGCGCCCACGAGGCAGATGCACGGCGAGCGGATGAACGTGTTCGCCGACCGGTTCACGCAGTTCGTCGCGTACTGCCGGACGAACGTCGCGACCTCGATGGTGATCGCGCTGCAGACGTGCCGCAACTACGCCAACAACCTCGGGCGTTACGCGGCGGGCGCTTCGCTGAACGAGCTGAAAGACGCCGCCGCCGGTCGCCCGGCCGTGCTGGTCGCAGCGGGCCCGTCGCTGGCGCGCAACATACACCTGCTCGAAGACCCCCAGCTGCGTCAGCGCGTGGTGATCATCGCGGCGCAGACGGCGCTCAAGCCGTTGCTGGCGCGCGGCATCAAGCCGCACTTCGTCACCGCGCTCGACTACCACCCCATCAGCCAACGCTTTTACGACGGGCTGCCCGAGCTGCCCGACGTGACGCTGGTCGCCGAGCCCAAGGTGAACAGCGCCGTGGTCGACCACTACCCGGGGCCCGTGCGTTTCTGCCGGGCGGGCTTCATCGACACGCTGCTGGGCGAGTTGGGCAAGCCCATGGATGCGCTGCCCGCCGGTTCGACGGTGGCGCACCTGTCGCTGTACCTGGCGCAGTATTTGGGGTGCGACCCGATCGTGTTGACCGGGCAGGATTTGGGCTTCACCGACGGGTTGTACTACATGCCCGGCACGGCGATCCACGAGGTTTGGTCGGCGGAGCTGAACCCGTTCAACTCGCTGGAGATGCTCGAGTGGCAACGCATCGCCCGGCACAAGGCGCACCTGCGCAAGCTCGATGACGTCAACGGTCGGCCGATTTACACCGACGAGCAGATGCTCACGTACCTGCGGCAGTTCGAGCGCGACTTCGGCAACGCGGCGCAGACGATCATCGACGCGACCGAGGGCGGGCTGCCCAAGGCGCACACGACACGGATGGCGCTGAGCGAGGCGTTGGCGGCGCACGCGGGCGAGCTGTGCGAGCCCTTGCCCACGCCGCCGCGCCGGCTCGACCACGAGCGGCTGCGGTTGGTTTCGTTGCACCTGCAACGGCGGGTCGACGAGGTTCGGCAGCTGATGCAGACCAGCCGGCAGACGCTACCGATACTGCGCGAGATGGTCGAGCAGCAGCGCGACCTGCACCGCATGGGCAAGCTGTTCAAGAAGCTGGAAGCGAACAAGCGGCGCGTGGCCGAGCTGAACGAGGCGTTCGGGCTGGTCAACGAGTTGAACCAGATCGGCGCGTTCAACCGGCTGCGTGCGGACCGGGCGATTCAGGTCAACGACGAGCTCGACGACTACGCCCGGCAGAAGGCGCAGCTCGAGCGCGACACCGCGAACGTGAAGTGGCTGATCGAGGCGTGCGAGTTGGTGTTGGAGATGTTCGGCGAGTCGGCGGCGCGGCTGGAAGTGTTGGCCGACGAGCACGAGCCGCCGATGGGAGCCGTGGCATGATCGTGGAGGCGAAGGCGCAGCGGTTGACGGCGTTTGTGCCGTACGAGGGCGGGGCGCCGGTCGAGCGTGTGATCGAAAGGCTCAGGCGCTGCAAGCGCGTGGAGCGTGTGGTTGTGGTGCACGGCGTGGGCGACACGCCGGCGCTCGACGCCGAGCGCGTGGCGGTGGGCGGGCCGCTGATGGGCCCGGTGCGCGGCCGGGCGATCGCGGGGCGCAAGTGGGCGACGACCTGCTGGCGGGGTGGGGTCGGCGGGGCGACGGTGTACGACGAGCTGATCGAGCCGGCGGCGTTGGCCGAGGCGATGCGTTTGGTAGGCGTTGACGCGGGGCTGCTGGTCGGGCCCGACTGGCCGGTGGTCGACCCGGCGCTGTGTGACGCGGTGATCGAACGGCACTTGGGCAACCCGCGCTCGCACCGCATGGTGTTCACGCAGGCGCCGCCGGGCTTGTGCGGGATCGTGTTGGCGGCGGAGCTGCTCGGCGAGGCGGCGGAGAAGCGTGTGATGCTGGGGGCGATGCTGGCGTACCAGCCGGCTGCGCCGCAGGGGGACCCGATCGCCAAGGACGTTTGCGTGCAGACGCCCGCCGAGCTGCGCGGCGCGATGGTCAGGGCCACCAGCGGGCACGCGCGCTGGCGCAAGGGGCTCGAAACGTTTGGCGGCGACTGCGCCGCGGTCGAGGTGGCGACGCGTTTGCAACCCGACCGCCGGCTGCCGCAGCAGCTGAACATCGAGATCACGCCGAAGCGTCGGGCGGCGGGGCCCATCACGCCTCAGCACCACACGGTGTTCGACCGTCAGCCGATGACGTTGGAGTTGTTCGACAGGATCGTGGGGCAGTTCGAGCCAGTCGACGACCTGGTGGTGACGCTGGGCGGGATCGGCGATGCGCTGTGCCACGAGCGGTGGGGGGATTTTGTGCGGCTGTCGCGCGAGTGCGGGGCTTGGGGCGTTGGTGTGCAGACCGACCTGCTGGTCGACCAGGCGGCGCTCGAGCAACTCGTGGCGTCGCCGGTGGACGTGATCACGGTGCGGGTCAACGCCGACAGCGCGGCGCGTTACACGAAGCTGATGGGTGTCGACGCGTTCGAGCAGGTTTTTCACAACATCGAGTGGCTGCTGACCAACCGCCGTGCGGGGCTGCCGTGGGTGGTGCCGGCGATGACGAAGACGACGGAGAACGTCGAGGAACTGGAGACGTTCGTCGACCGCTGGACGTACTATGCGGGCCACGCGCTGGTGACGGGGCCTTCGACGGGGCGCGGCGCGATGCCGGACCAGTCGGTGATGGCGATGCCGTTGCCGGCGCGTTACGTGGCGCTGCGTGACACGACGGCGATGACGGTGTTGTCGAACGGTCGCGTGGCGCCGGCCGACGATTGGCTGGGGCACGACGCGATCGGCGATTTGTGCGTCGAGCCGGTGGCTGAGGTGTGGGCGCGTCAGGTGGACGCGGCGCTGGCCGAGCTGGCGGCGTGAGGGAACGATGAGCACGTTATGCGTCATACTCGCCCGGGCCGGCTCGAAGGGGCTGCCGGGTAAGAACACGTTAGATGTTTGCGGCCGGCCGATGATCGCGTGGACGATCGACGAAGCGCTGTCAGCGCAGGGACGTGGTGTGGTCGACCGTGTGGTCGTCAGCACCGACGGCGACGCGATCGCGCAGGTGGCGCACGGCATGGGCGTCGAAGTCGTGTTGCGCCCCGACGAGTTGGCGAGCGACACGGCGACCGTTGACGCGGCGGCGCGTCACACGGTGGAGCAGATCGAAGATCGCACATCGAAGATCGCACATGTCGTTATTTTGTACGGCAACGTGCCTGCACGGCCGGCCGATTTGATCGACCGCGCGGTGGCGAAGCTCAAGGAGACCGGCTGCGACTCGGTGCAGTCGGTGGCGCCGGTGGGCAAGAACCACCCGTACTGGATGAAACGCGTCGACGGCGATCGGTTGCTGCCGTACGAGGAGAACGATGTGCACCGGCGGCAGGACTTGCCGGCGGTGTACATGCTCGACGGCGGGGTCATCGCGGTGACGCGCGCGGCGCTGTTCACGGAGCGGGATGGTGAGCCGCACGCGTTTTTGGGTGCCGACCGGCGGGCGGTGATCACGGAAGTCGGGGCCGTGGTGGACATCGACGTGGCGCACGACCTGCCCGCGGCGGAGCGTGCGTTGAAACCGAGCGATGCGCCGCCCGAACCGTTGGCGATCGGCGGTCGGGCGGTTGGGCGGGGCGAACCGGTGTACGTGATCGCCGAGTTGGGCGTGAACCACGACGGCTCGGTGGAGCGGGCGTTGGAACTGACGTACGCGGCGCACAAGGCGGGGGCGAGCGCGGTCAAGTTGCAGTTGTTCGACCCGGATTTGCTGTTCAGCGCCGAGGCGGAGCTCGCGGGTTACCAGCAAGGGGCGGCGGACGACCCGCACGCGATGCTGCGGGCGCTTCGGTTGGGCGTCGGGGAGATGCAACGGGTCAAGGCGCTGGCGCACGAGTTGGGGATGGGTTTTGTGGTGACGCCGTTCAGCTTGGAGAACATCGGTGCGCTGCGTGAGTTAGATGTCGACGCGGTCAAGATCGCGTCGCCGGATTGCGTGAACGCGCCGTTGCTTGATGCGGTGGTGACGCTGGGCAAGCCGATGTTAGTGTCGACCGGCGCCACATCGATGGGTGAGATCGGAGCGATGCGTCGTCGAGTGCGTGGGGTGTCGTTGGTGGTGATGCACTGCGTGAGCGCGTATCCGACGCCGTTGGAGCTGGCGACGCCGGGGGTGGTTGGCGCGGTTGCGGGCGGGGCGCACGGCGGGTACTCGGACCACACGGACTCGGTTTACACGGGCATGCTGGCGTCGAGCTTCGGGGCGGTGGTGATCGAGAAGCACCTCACGTATGACCGCGGTGCGGTGGGGCCGGATCACGCGGCGAGCCTGGACCCCGAACAATTTGCTGAGTATGTGCGGCTGATCGATATCGGCCGACGCGCGACGCGCAACGAAACGTTCGATCGCACACACGGCCCGCACGAGCTCGAAGCCGACGTGCGCCGTGTGTCGCGGCAGAGCGTGTGCGCGGTGCGCGACTTGAAAGCGGGCGATGTGGTGGTGGAGGAGGACGTGACGGTCAAGCGGCCGGGCACGGGGATACCCGCGGCACGGTTGCACGACGTGGTCGGCAAGGCGCTGCGGCGTGACGTGAAGGCGAACGAGCTGTTGCACGACGGAGACGTGGAACCCGGATGAGCAAGGGCCGCCGACACATCATGGTCGTTACGGGCACGCGGGCGGAGTTCGGGCTGCTCGAACCTGTCATGCGTGCGATCGAAGCGCAGCGGCGGTTGCGGTTGAGCGTAGCGGTGACGGGGGTGCACCTGGTGACTGGCACGTGGCGCGAGGTGAAGCGCGCGGGGTTTGACATCGCTGCGCGGGTGCCGATGCAGAAGCGTGGCGAGGTGGGGCGCACGGCGGACGCGGTAGCGTTGGGGCGGGGTATCGGCGGGTTTGCGAAGCTGTATGCGCAGGCGAAGCCCGATTGCGTGCTGGTGCTGGGCGACCGCGTGGAGGTGTTCGCGGCGGCGAGCGCGGCGAGTGTGGCGGGGGTGCGGGTGGCGCACGTTCACGGGGGCGACCGCGCGGAGGGGGTGGCGGACGAGGCGATGCGGCACGCGACGAGCAAGTTGGCACACGTGCATTTTGCGGCGACGGCGCTAAGCCGAAGGCGGTTGGTGCGGATGGGGGAACAAGAGGGTTTGGTGTTTAACGTGGGGTCGCCGGCGGTGGAGGGGTTGCGCGAGGTGACGGCGGATGAAGATGCGCCTCGCGTCATCGTGTTGCAGCACCCGGTGGGGGGGAGCGATGCGGAGGAGGAGAAGTGGATGCGGGGGACGTTGCGGGGGGTGTTTGGACCCCCGTGCCTCGCGGGGCTCGGCGCGGGGCTTGGGGGGCGGGTCGTGGTGATGGCGCCGAACGGGGACGCGGGGTGCGTTGGCATACGGCGGGCGATGAAGGGGATGAAGGTCGAGCCGATCGAGCATGTGCCGCGGGGTGCGTGGTTGTCGCTGCTGGCGGGGGCGGGGGTGATCGTGGGCAACAGCTCGGCGGGGCTGATCGAGGCGGCGGTGTTGAAGACGGCGTGCGTCAACGTCGGGCCGCGGCAGGGGGGAAGGGAGAAGCCGGGGAACGTGGTCGATTGCGATTACGGGCAGGGGCGCGTGCGCGACGCGATCGGGCGGGCGCTGGCGTTGGACCTGAGAAGGATGCGGCACCCGTATGGGGATGGGCGCAGCGCGCAGCGCATCGCGGCGGTGTTGGCGGAGATCGATTTGCGCCGGGTGCCGGTGCGGAAGCGGAATGTTTATTGAGGGAACGGTAGCCCCGGACCCCCCACGCCTCGCGGGCTCGGCATGGGGCTTGGCTCAGGGCTCACAACTCAAGACTCAAGGCTTACGTGGTTGGGGCGCTGAAGCGGGAGCCTTGCAGTTCGACGCGGCGGTTGACCGAGGGGCCGGGGGGGACCAGCTTGTGGGCGGCGATCATGACGATGAGGATGCCGAGGTTGCCGAGCAGGACGTAGCGTTCGATGCCGAGGAAGACGAACACGCCGGTCATGAGCAGGATCAGCAGCGACAGGGGGATGAGGCTGCGCCAGGCGAGGCGCATGAGCTGGTCGAAGCGGAAGCGGGGCAGGGTCCAGCGGATCCACATCATGATCGCGAGCAGGGCGACGACCTTGCCGAGGAACACGCCTGTTTTGAGCAGCGCCGGGCCGAGGCCGGTGGCGTCGGCGGTCAGGCCGGGCGCGTGCCAGCCGCCGAGGAAGAGGATGGCGAAGAACGCGCAGCCGCCGACCATGTGGATGTACTCGCCGAGGAAGAACAGGGCGAACTTCATGGACGAGTACTCGGTGTGGTAACCGCCGACCAGTTCGGACTCGCACTCGGCTAAGTCGAACGGGGCGCGGTTGGACTCGGCGAGGACGCACGCGAAGAACAGCACCGCGCCGATCGGCTGGTGCCAGAGGTTCCAGTCGAGCGCCCAGGTGTGCAGCGCCTGCGAGTCGACGATGTCGGTGGCGCGGGCCGAGCCGACCATGAGCAGGACGACGAGGACCATCAGGCCCATGGGGATCTCGTAGCTGAGCATCTGCGCGGTGGCGCGGAGCCCGCCGAAGAAGGCGAACTTGTTGTTCGCCGCCCACGCGCCGACGACGATGCCGTACACGGCCAGCGAGCCGGTGGCGAGCATGTAGATCACGCCGATGTTGATGTCGGCCACGGCGACGACGGTGCTGCCCGGCGCGACCTGGAAACCGAACGGCAGCGGTTCGCCGCCGATGACGGGCAGCCAGCCCCACCAGTGCGTCCAACCGGGGAACTCGTACACGCCGCCCCAGGGCACGATCGCCCAGGCGATCATCGCGGGGACCACGGCCATGGCGGGCGCCAGCAGGAACAACCACTTGTCGACGTTGCGGGGGTTGTAGTCTTCCTTGACGAGGAACTTGATGCCGTCGGCCAGCGGTTGACCGAGGCCGAAGTGTCGCTTCTTGGCGCTGTCGCCGAAGCCGAAGGTCAGGCCCACGCGGTTGGGGCCGATGCGGTCCTGCACGTAGGAGGCGATCTTGCGTTCGAGCAGGATGCCGTAGGCCACGCCGCCGAGGATCACGTGCAGGATGACCATCAGCGTGATCGAGGAAACGAACAGTTGAGCTTCGATGACCATTCTTGGGCGTATCCGTCGGTTTACATCGACACTGACGAGCGGTAACGAGGCGGCATCTTACCGGCTGGCCGGATCGTGGGCCAGAGGGCAAAAATCGCGGGTGCGCCCGGGGCAGGCGTGTGGAAAACATGTGAACAGATCGACCACGCCGCGATGGGGGCTCATCAAGGGCCTTGCCGCGATCAGGGCAAAAACTCTCCATTTTTTCTCATTTAACCCTGCACGGATGACTTACCCTGTTGCGCTACGGCTAAATGGGTTAATTCTGGGGTATATTTCGCGATTCTTCACTGATCGGCGTTCAGATGGGCTCAAATCGTCTGGTTACGCGCCAATGAAGCCCCGTTCCAAGGCGAAGGACCCCCGTGATGTGGATAAACATCGAATCGCCAATTGTTTGTCGAGCGCTGGACGGGCGATTCAACGGATGAAACGCAACTCGCCGAAGTTGGGCACCACGGCGATCTTCTTCGAGTGGGAGCTGAGCGGTGCGGGGAAGTAGACGAAAAACGCCCGGCCGATCATCAGCTTGCGCGGCACCAGGCCCGGTCGGATGCCGTCGGGGCCGTGCTCGGGCGTGGTGTGCAGGCACACGCTCGCGCTGGCCGGGCCCCACCGCCGGCTGTCGCTGGAAGCGGGGCTGTTGTCGCCGAGGCAGAAGAACTCGTCGCTGTGGATGTCGATCGGCCCGGTGACGGCGGTCCGGCCGTTGTGCGTGTAGTACAGGTCGCGATCGAGGTTCACGTGGCTCAGCGTCATCGCCGCGCCGCTCGCGCTGACCGACACCCGCGCCTCGGTTTCGGGTTCGCGGCGGTCGAGCAGGCCTTCGTAGCTCAAGGCCAGCGGGCCGTCGGCCGCCTGCGCCGCGGCGACCGTGTCGTACAGCGGGATCGTGTACCGGCCGACCGGCTCGCCGTCGACAAACAACGACACCGTGTGGTCGACGTGCCACAACACCACGCGCGTGGTCCGCCCGGGCTTCAGCGGCGTCGCGCGGGTGGTGAACCGGCCAACGCTGTGCCACTGCTCGGCGCCGGCGGGCCTGACCTGGATCCAGGGCGCCCCGTCGGTCGCGACCCCGCCGCGGAAGTCGCACAGCTCCGTGCCGATGCTCAGCGTGACCGCGCCGCCTTGCGTGACGGGCTTGGCGTCGACGCCGACCGCGAGGTCTTCGACGTAGTATGGCCCGTCCTCGCGGCGGAACGCGCCGACCAGCGAATCGTTGTACGCGCAGTAATCCTTTGCGGTCCGGTCGTCGAACCGGAAGCTCAACACGCCCGGCGCACCGCCCGCCGGTTCGTACTTGAACAACCGCCCCCCACGCTCGACCGTCATCGGCCCGGCGGGCTTCCACGGGCTTGTCCAGCTATTGCTGTTCCGCGGCACGTACTGGCTGTGGTACACCGGCTGCCAGACCACGCGCTGGATGTGGTCCGGCTTGGCTTGCACCGCCCAACGGCCCGTCGGCTCGTGCGTCTTGGGGTCCGCCGCCCGGCTGTAGATGTTGCCGCGCACGATGCGCAGCTGCTCGTTGGGCAGGCCCACCAGCCGCTTGATGAAGTTGTCTTGCGGGTTGGTCGGGTCCTTGAACACCACCACGTCCCACCGCCGCGGCTCGCTGATCGCGTAGACGTACTTGAGCACCAGGATGCGGTCGCCCGCCTCGGTGCGCTGGACCGGCTCGTTCCATGGCAGGTTGGTCATGGGCGAACGGAACCTCAGCGGCCCGGTGTCGCGGACCTTTTGCCCGTCCTTGTTGTACAGCTTGGCCTTGCCCTGGATGAGGTGCGGCTCGGCCCGGCCGCCGACGGTGCCGAACTTGTCGCGCGTGTCGGTCTTGTAGCGGTAGCCCGAGGTTTGGTCGACGACCGACAGGTGCTTGCCCAGCAGCGTGGGGGCCATGGAACCGGTGGGGATCACGAACGCCTCGACCACGAACGCCCGGAACACGAACGCGAGGATGAACGCGATCACGATCGACTCGAACGTCTCCTTGATGGAGCTGTCGAGCGCGGGCTCGTCTTTCTTCTCTGGCTTGCCGGTGGGGTCTGTCATGTGCTGCTCGTACGCCCGGGGTGATCCGTCGGTCCTTCCAAGCTGGCCATTGTATCGGCAATCGGCGAGGATGTTCGGCAGGAGGCACCGGCCCATGGCCGCCTGGCGCGACGCGACCCTCTTGCTCGACGAAACACGCTTCGGCCACGCCGCCGAGCGGATGGTCGCCGAGCAGCTGGCCGCACGCGGCATCGGCCACGCCGCCGTGCTCGCCCAGATGCGCGCCGCCCCGCGCCACCGCTTCGTCGACCCGCCCCTCATCGCCCGCGCCTACGAAGACTGCGCCCTGCCCACCATGCACGGCCAGACCATCAGCCAGCCCTACATCGTCGCCCTCATGACCGAGATGCTCGACACCCAACCCCACCACCGCGTGCTCGAGGTCGGCACGGGCAGCGGGTACCAGACGCTCATCTGCGCCCGCCTGGCGGCGCGCGTCGTCACCGTCGAGCGCGACGCCGACCTCGCCCGCCGCGCCCGCCGACAGCTCGACGAACTGCAAGTCACCAACGCCACCTGCCGGGTCGGCGACGGCTCGCTGGGCTGGCCCGACGAGGCGCCCTACGACCGCATCCTTGTCACCGCCGCCGCGCCCGACGTGCCGGCGGCGCTGTGCGACCAGTTGGCCGACGAAGGCAAGCTCGTCGTGCCCGTCGGCGGCGTCGGTGAACAATTGCTCGTCACCGTCACCCGCCGCGGCGACCGCCTCGGCCGCACCCCCGGCCTGCCCGTGCGCTTCGTGCCGCTGGTGGGCGAGCAGGGCTTTTAACGCATTGCTGATCTGAAAACATCAGCGATCAGCAATCAGACATCAGCAATCCACTTGGCGGGATCAAACGTCGCGCGTACTTCCGGGGGGATGCGCCTCGGCCGTTCGGTCTCGGCATCGACGTACGCCCACACCGTCAACCCCTCGGCGATCGGCGCGCCGTCGTCGCGCTCAAGCACGTAACGCCGCTCGGCCGTGACCTTCTTCAAACCGCTCGGCCAGGTGAACAGCTTCAGCCGATCGCCGGCCTTGGCCGAGTTGTGGTAGTCGATCTCGTGGCGGCGCACGACGAACCACGCGCCCAGCCGGTGGTACGCCTCGACGTCGTACCCCAGCGCCTCGCTGTGCTTGAACGCCGCCCGGCTGAACCACTTGACGATCGTCACGTTTGACACGTGCTTCAGCGCATCGATGTCGTCGGCCCCGACCGTGAGTTCCAACACAAACGCATTGCCCGGCACCATTGCACACGCTCCTGTCAAGCACCGGGGCGAGCGGAGCGAGCCCCGGTGGTCCCCACCCCCTCACACCTCAAACCCGGTACGGCCCCGCCCGATCCTCCGGTTGTTGCCCCTCTTGTTGTTCCGGGTCGATCTCCCGCAAATACTGCCACGAGTAGATGCCCGTGTTGTGCCCGTCGGAGAACGTGATCTTGATCGCGTAGTTGCCCAGCAGCTCCGCGTCGACCGCCGTCAGCGGCCCTTCGTGGTCGGTGAACTTGCTCGGCAGCACCGTCAGCGGGTTGCGCTGCTGCAGCTCGCGCAGCTCGCGCATGTCCGCCGACGGGCTGAGCTTGCGCAGGTAACCGATCGGGTACACGCTCACCCGCCCGTCTTCCCACGTGATGGTCAGGGCGGCGTCTTTCTTCAAATCCAGGTGCTTGGGGCGTGGCGGGTTCATCGCTGGTATCATAGTGGCGTTGTCGGACATTCGCCCCACACGGAGAGCCGCGGTGAACGGAAGCACCGGCGAGCGGCGCCAGCTAGGGCGGGGCAGGTCGGCCGTGGTCTACGCCGACCGGGATGAAGCCGGCGATCCCTGCGCACAGAAAGTTTTCATCGGCGACACGCTGTCCAACGCGATGCTCGCCGTGCTCACCGGCGCGCCCAACCCGTACCGGTGGTGCAAGGACGCGATCGACACCGCCGTCGCCCGGCGGGCCGTGTTGCAACGCCTGCTGACCTTTTGGTTCGGCGATGCGCTGCGCCTGCCGCGCGGCGCGTCGGCCCGGTGGGACGAAGCCCACCGTGCGCACGCGATCCGCATGGAAATGATCGACGGCGCCCACGCCGCGCTGATGTTCGCCGGGCGCACCCAGCGCGTGCAGCAGCTCGCCGAACTGACCCGCCGCGTCATGCGCCCGCTGCAACGCAAGCTCATCGACTCGGGCTTCGACGGCATGGTGTGGCAGGCCGGCCTCGGCAACCCCGTGGCGGCGGGTAACTTCATGCGCCACCGCGACGGGCGGTGGGTGTGGATCGACTGCGAGTCGGGCATCCCCGCGATCCTGCCGTTGAACGTGTTGCGCCTGTTGACGTTCTACCTGCCCCGCAGCTTCCGCCACCGCCGGCTGCTGTTCGACGACGTCGACTGCGACAAGCTGCGCGTCTACCTCGCCGAGCACGACTCGGCGTTGCGCGGATCGCTCGGCGAACACGAAGTCATCGCGCTGTGGCGCGACGTCGATCAGCTCGAACGCGCCCAAACCGGTTGGAAGTCGTTGTCGCGCCTCGAGCGCAGCGTCGGTTACTTCCACGCGACCGGCAAGCTCACCGACGAACAGGCCGCCCGCGCCAAAGCCCACCCGCTGCGGTGGTACGCCCGGCTGTTCGGTTACAGCGCCCGCAAGCTCGTCGTTTCCGGTTCACGCCGCGCTTACCGGCTGGTGCAGAAGATCGCCGGGCTCAACTGGGGCCTGCTGGCCATGAACCTGCTGCGCTTCATGACCAGCCAGCACCACCGCGACCTGGTGGCGCACCGCTTCGTGCGCCGGCGCATCGTCGCGTGGCACCGGCGCAGGTTCATCAGCTCCGCCGAGGCCCGCGGCCTGCGCAAGCAGCTCGACGCCGACCCGTCCGGCAGCTATATCAGCGACTTCGGCGTGCACCTGGCGGTCAAGCCCTTCGTCAAGCTCGTGCAGTGGTGGCTGCTGCCCATGCTGTTTTTAACCGGCGTGATCGGCCCGCTGACGCTCGGGCTGGGCATCGTGCTCGGCGGCATGGTCGTCCGTACGGCCTACACGCTGCTGCGCATCGCGCAGGCGTTTGCGCTGCGCCGCCCGCGCCCGTGGTTGGCGCTGGCGGTGGGCCTGTTGCCCGTGATCGGCAACGCCGCGTTCCCCGCGCAGCTGGCGTGGTCGTCGAGCGGGCGCAGCGGTCGGCTGGCGCGGTTCGTGTTGTTCGACCTGTTTGCGCAGTTCGGCCGATCGATCCCCGTCTGGGGCGGTCGCGACACGCTGACCGAGCACTGGTTCAACCGTTTGCCGTTGCGCCTGACGTGGCTGCGCCGCCTGCGCGCGCGACGGGTCGCCCCCGCAGCCCCCGGAACTCCCGGAACCCCCGGGCTTCGCTCCGCTCAACCCGGGGCTTGAGCGCCCCCCAAGCACCGGGGCGAGCGCCGCGAGCCCCGGTGGTCCCCCTGTGTTAAACTCTTCTCATGCCAACTCCGGGTCAACTCTGGCGCCACGTCGTGCTCGGCACGCTCAACAGCTGGCTGCCCGGCGACCCGCGCGGCTGGCGCAGCCGGGGCCACCGCAAACACTCGTCCGGTGATTACAAGCGCCGGCCCCCCGAAGGCGAGCACGACGATATTCACCGAAACTCGAAGCGCATCAGCGGTAAGCCGATCGTGATCCCGCGCCCGTGCCGACCGGTGATCGGCACGAAGTTCATCGATAAGCTCGCCCAATACGAGCAACAGTTGTTGTGTGTTTCGGTCGGCGGCATGCACGTGCACCTGCTGGTTGAATTACCCGCCGATCTGCGTGAAACCAAGCGCATCATCGGCCAGTGCAAGTCGGCCGCGTCACACGCGGTGCGCGACCGGTTACCGGGGCGGGTGTGGGGGCGCGACGGTGGGTTCGACCGGGTCAACGATCGCGCGCACCAGCGCAACGTGTACGGGTACATCCTCAAGCACGCCGCGGAGGGCGCGTGGGTGTGGTCGTTTCGCGAGGGGGTAATCACGCCGTGGTGAGACCCCCGGGTTTCGCTGTGCTCAACCCGGGGCTTGGGCAAGCACCGGGGCGAGCGTGAGCGAGCCCCGGTGGTCCGGCTTACCCGTTCCGTGCGGCGAAGTCGGCCATGAAGCTCGCCAGCGCCTCGGCGCCCTCGAGGGGCATCGCGTTGTAGATCGACGCCCGGCAGCCGCCGACGCTGCGGTGGCCCTTGAGGCCGCTCATGCCGTTGTCTAAAGCCTCGGCGATGAACTTCGCTTCCAGCTCCTCGCTGGGCAGGCGGAAGACGACGTTCATCGGGCTGCGCACCGCTTCGTCGACCGGGCAGCGGTAGTAACCGCCGCTGGCGGCCATCGCGTCGTAGAGCAGGCCGGAGCGCTTCGCGGCCATCTGCTGCGACCACTGCACGCCGCCCTTTTCCTTCAGCCAATCGAGCACGAGCTTGACCATCCATATCTGGAAGACCGGCGGGGTGTTGAGCATGGCGTTCGCCCCGGCGTGCTTCTTGTAGTTGTAGTACAACGGCAGGTCGTCGGGGCATTGTTCGAGGATGTCGTCGCGGACGATGACCAGGCCCATGCCCGCCGGGCCGATGTTCTTCTGGGCGCCGGCGTAGATGATGCCGAACTTCTCGATCGGTAGCGGTCGGCTGAGGATGTCGCTGGACATGTCGCTGACCAACGGCACGTCGACGTCGGGGAAGTCTTGCCACTGGATGCCGCCGATGGTCTCGTTGCTGGTCAGGTGCAGGTACTTCGCGCCGTCGGTGGTTTGCACGGACGCGGGGTCGGGCAGGGTGGTGAAGCCGGACTCTTCGCCGGACCAGACGACGTGGGTGTTGCCGATGAGCTTGGCGTCGCCGATGGCCTTCTTGGCCCACGCGCCGGAGTGGGTGAAGTCGGCCGAGCCGCCGTTGCGGATCAGGTTCATGGGCACCATGGAGAACTGCAGCGTCGCGCCGCCGCCGAGGAAGAGCACGGCGTAGTTGTCGGGCAGGTCGAGCAGCTCCTTCACCAGCGCGATCGCCTCGTTGTGGACGCCGTCGACGGTCTTCGAGCGGTGCGACATCTCGATGAGCGACATGCCCTGGCCTTCGTAGTCGGCGAACTGGGCTTGGGCGCGTTCGAGGGCTTCCAGCGGCAGCGTGCACGGGCCGGCGGAGAAGTTGAAGATGCGGTTGGTGGTGGTCGTCATGGCGTGTTCCTTGTGGCGTATACCGGGGGAATCGGGGTGTGGCCCGGCGAGCCGCATAGGATAGCAGGGGCTCGGGGGGTGAGCCATGGGGGTAAGCCCCGGGGGATCCGGACCTGCGCTTCGGTCCGGCTTGGGTACTGGTGTCATAGTTAATGTTGAGATTGCTCGAGGAAATACGGCTGTTTTGATGCGGAAACATACGTCACCATCACGACTTTCCCATCAAAGCCGTCGACCATGACGGTGATTTGATCAGGTTCGTAAGTGGCATTGGCGTCGATAAAGGTTCGCCACCAGCGCCAATCGGTAATGGGGAAATCCTCTCGTTTATATTGAAGAAAAGCTACAGAGAAGCCCGCTGGGGTTTTATCTTGCCCCACGATTTTGTTTACTTGCTCAACTGTCATCCCCAAGGTGATCTTCTTGGCGGCCCCTCGAAATCGGCGTGCTTGATAGATGTCGTGAATGAGCAGGCAAATAGGGATGGCGATTAGCAGGGCTAATACGAATGCGCGACTGTGTCGATTGACCTTCGGCGTATCGCTTTCTTGTGTAGTTAAGCCCATCGAGTTTTTCATGCCTGTTGAAGCTCTGTCTGAACGTCACAGGATGGCGGCGATGTCGCGGTTGAGTTGGGCGGCGGCGTCGGCGATGGGGGCGGACCAATCGCTCGAGTCGGCACCGGCGTAGATGACGCTGCGGCTGGCGGTGATCAGCGCGCCGTAGCCGTCGGCGTTGAAGCAGGGCTTGACGTCGTCGGCGGTGCCGCCCTGTGCGCCGTAACCGGGCACGAGGAAGTACTGCTGGGGCATGCGTTGGCGCAGCTCGGCGATCTCGTTGGGCTTGGTCGCGCCGACGACGGCGCCGATGTCGCTGTAGCCACGCACACCGAGGCGGGAGATGCCCAGGTCGGCGACGAAGGTGGCGACGGTCTGGCCGACGGTTCGGCCGTCCATCAGGGGCAGGGTTTGCAGGTCGTCGGAGCCGGGGTTGGAGGTGCGCACGAGCACAAACACGCCCTTGCCGGTCTGTGCGTAGGGCTCGAGCGTGTCGGGGCCCAGGTAGGGGTTGACGGTCAGCGCGTCGACCGGGTCGGCGAGGCAGCCGGCGGCGTAGTGCTCGGCGGAGATGCCGATGTCGCCCCGCTTGGCGTCGAGGATCACGATCAGCTCCAGCGCCGCGGCGTGGTTGATCAGCGATTCGAGCACCGCTGCGCCGCCCGAGCCGTAGCGCTCGAAACAGGCGGACTGGAACTTGACGGCGGGCGTGTGGGCGGCGACCGCTTCGAGCAGGCCGAGCCCCCACGCCTGGAAGGCCGCGGTGGGCTGGTCGGTCTGGTCGCGGATGGCGGCCGGCAGGCGGTCGAACACCGGGTCGATGCCCACGCAGACGGGGGCGCCCTTCTGGTCGATCGCGGTCATCAGGCGGTCGGCGAAGTGGATCATGGGGGCGATTGTACCGTGCGCTGGGGCAAAGCCCACCCATGGCCATGGGTGGGCTTTGTGGGTGTCGGGTATAGATTAAACTTGGCGAGGCGGCTTTCGCGTGGCATACTTTCAACTTGAAGAGAACGAGGGAGCACCCGGTGATCTATTCAATACGCATGGCGTGGGCGGTGTGGGCGACGGCGGTGGTGCTGTGCGGCGTGCTGCCCGTGCGGGCGGCGGTCGTCAGCGAGGTGGTGACCGGGCCGGCGGGGGGCGTGGGGCCTTACGTGGAACTGGTCACGCCAGGGGCCGGGCCGTTCGATTTGGTCATGCTCGACGCGAACCCCGATCGCCAGCGCGTGGTGCTTTGGGCGGTGACGCTCGAGCCGCAAGACGCCGAGGTGTTGATCGTGCACGAGGGCGATTGGGCCCTGCCGCTGCCCGCGGGCGCATCGCGGTTGAGCGTCGGCGCGTTGGACCTTGGGCAAAACAAGGCCGGCGCCTCGCGCCGGCTGGTGACGTTCGCGGGCGTGACGGGTTGGTCGCAGGGCACGACCGCGCCGCCGCTGGCGCAGTGGGCCGACGCTTCGCACGGCCTGCCGGCGGTGGTGGACGTGGCGACCTGGCGCATCGGCGGCTGGCCCGCCAACCCGGCGTTCGGGGAACGTGTGCAGGCGATCACGACCGGCCACGCGATGTCGCGCCACCGCGACGAGATCGGTCACCTGCCCACGTGGTCAACCGGCCCGCTCGACGTACACCTGCAACTGCCCAACGGCTCGCCACTGACGCCCGGCGCGATCAACGACCCGCTGGCCCTGCCCGAGCCGGCCGCGTTGCCGGTGCTGGCGGTGTTGGCTTTGGCCGCGCGCCGGCGCACGAAAAAACCGGCCGCCTCGTCAGGCAGCCGGCTTTAGTGGCCAGGGGCGGGCTCGAACCGCCGACACTGCGATTTTCAGTCGCATGCTCTACCAGCTGAGCTACCTGGCCGACCGGTAAAGCGAGCGAAATAGCCTATCTGCTGGGTTGGGGATGTCAAGGCTGCGCAGGCGGTGTTTGCCCTCAAGCGGCGCGGTCTAACCGCCGGCGGCGATGAACTGAACACACACCATTGGACCCCGCCGGGTGAGCGGGGCTTAATCGTTGCGCACCGATTTTTGCTCAAGCCCGGGCCTTCTCGGTTTCCAGGCACAGGTTCGCGCCCGGCGCCCCGTCGTCGGCGTCGGGGTCGAAAAAGTGCACACGCTCGAGGTCGACGTGCATCGTCTCCGTCGTGTTCGGCTGCGTCTCCAGGCGCGCGTCGACGCGGGCGACGAGGTGGTCGTGGCCGCCGGCCGTGAGGTACAGGTCCATCTTGTCGCCGAGCGTTTCGACGACGTTGACCGTCACCGCCAGCGCGTTGTCGGCCTGGCCGGCGATGGGTTTTTCGCTGAGGGTTTCGGGGCGGATGCCCATGACCACCGGCGAGCCGACCTTGCCCGCCAGGTCGTCGGCCGCCCAGCCCGGCACGGCGAGGCGGAACGCGCCCTCATCGAACCAGATCTGTGAACCTTCCTGGGTCAGCGTGCCGTCGATGAAGTTCATGGGCGGCGTGCCGAGGAATCCGGCGACGAACCGGTTGACCGGGTGGCGGTAGATGTCCAGCGGGCTGCCGACCTGCATGATCCACCCGTCCTTCATGACGACGACGCGGTCGCCGAGCGTCATCGCCTCTTCCTGGTCGTGGGTGACGTACACGGTCGTGGTCTGCAACTGCATGTGCAGCTTCTTGATCTCGGCCCGCATCTCCACGCGCAGCTTCGCGTCGAGGTTGGAAAGCGGCTCATCGAACAGGAAGCACGCCGGGTCGCGCACGATCGCCCGGCCGACCGCCACGCGCTGGCGCTGACCGCCCGATAGCTGTTTCGGCTTACGCTCGAGCAGGCTTTCGATGCCCAGTATCTTCGCGGCGTGGCGCACCTTCTGGTCGATCTCCGCCTTGGCCATCCGCCGCAGCTTCAGCCCGAACGCCATGTTCTTGTACACCGACATGTGCGGGTACAGCGCGTAGTTCTGAAATACCATCGCGATGTTGCGGTCCTTCGGCGCCACGTCGTTGACCACGCGGTCGCCGATCGCGATCGTGCCGTCGGAGATCTCTTCCAGGCCCGCGATCATCCGCAGCGTCGTCGACTTGCCGCAGCCCGACGGCCCGACGAACACCACGAACTGCCGGTCGGCGATGTCGAGGTTGAAACCGTGCACGGCTTGGAAACCATTGGGGTAGACCTTGACCACGTCTTTCAGCACCACTTGCGCCATGCCTGCCTCCTCAGCGGGTCGCAAACCACTTGAAATGGGCCGTTTATCCTATCAGCCCGCCCCAACCGTGGCGAGGGTGAAGCGGTTAAACACGTGCCATAACGACGGAAATGCGAAGGCGGGTAATTTGAATCCCGGGCTCGCGTGATTTATTGCCGCAAATTGCTCAAATTGCTTTAACCCTTCCCCAATTCGGGTGGTATATTTCCGCTGTTGGGAACACTTCGTTCACACGTGCTTGGGAAGACATCGAGGGAGAGACTCATGCGTAAGTTTATGGTGTGTGTCGCCGCGCTGGCGGTGGTTGTTTCGTCATCGCCCGATGTGCACGCGGCGGACCGGTCGGCGGACGTCATGTTCAGCACGAACGCCGCGGTCCCGTTCGGCAACGGCGCGACGTTCAAAGAAATCCGCACGTTCGATTACACCAACGGCGGGCTTGCGATCAACACGGTCAACAGTATCACGATGGTCGGGCAACCGCTCTGGGGCGTGTACAGCGTCAACCCCGCGACCGGCTTGCCCACCCGGGTGCTCGACACGACCCAGCTGCCGCCCGATTTCACCGCGGTCACCCTCGCGGGTTTCGACGGCACCAACGTCTGGTCCGACGCCTTCGGGCGCAACGCCAGCCGGCAGGCTATCCAACGCCTGTACAAGGGCGCGACTTTCTTCGCCAGCCCCGGCTCCACCGCGACCACCAATCGCTTCAACTTTATGCCCGGCAAGAACGCCGACAACGGAGAGATCGTCTACCAGTTCTCACGCGGCGGCTCCGCTCAGCTCAACGCCTCCGGGACGAGCAACGTCACGCTCGTGGGCCTGAATGCCCCGACCGGGTTGGGGCCGAACATCACCAGCCTGCCTCGAGCCGTCGTTCGGGATGGCAACGATTCCGTCTTCCTCGCGTTTGCGAGCGGCCAGGCCTTCGGCGGCTTCGGCTACTTCAAGCACGATCGTTCCAACGGCTCGCTCTCGCCCATCGTCACCACCAGCACCCCGTTGCCTAAACGCGATGGCGGCACCTCCACCCTCGGCGACCTGCTCGGCGGGCTCAACCTCGGTAACAATTACGATTACGCCAACGGCTCCATCGCCTTCATCTCCAGCCTCATCAACGACTTCACCTCACAAAGCACCGTCGTGTTCACCAACCAGGACGGGCCTTGGCAGCGCATCTTCGAACGCGGCGATCCGGCCCCCAACGCCGCGCCCGGCGCCACACTCAACGGCCCGCAACTCGTGGCCAAAGACGACGACACCATCTACATCATGTCCGACTTCCGCATCTACCAGTACGAACAGGGTACGCTGTCGCTCCTGTTCACCCCCGGCGACACACTGAACAACGGCGCGATCTCCACCGTCGGTTACGGCCAGAACTGGAGCATCCAGAACTTCCACGCCGAAAACGGCATGGTCATGCTCAACGTCCGTGACAACACGGGCGTCGACCACATCGTCGGCATCCACAAGCTCGACCCCTTCTCCGCTCCCGCCGACCCCGGTTTAGATGTCGCCCTTGATATTATGGGCGGCGCCAACCGTCCCGGCGGCGTCTCCGTCAGCTTCGAAAACCTCCAAACCCCGGGCGACTTCACCGGTTCGTTCGAGCAGCTCACGCCCGCCGAGTTTATCAACGCCGTGACCGGCGCCGGCGGCGACCCGGGCTTCTTCCTGCCAACCAACGGCGTGGTCCAGGCTTGGGATATCGATATCTCCGGTGACCCCGCCGGGTCCATCAGCCTGACCTTCGGCTACGACGACACGAACCTGAGCGTCGACGAGAGCGATCTGGCGATCTACCACCTGCTACGCGACGGCAGCTTCGAGGTGCTCACCGGCATCATCGACGAGGTGAACAACACGATCACCGTCGAGACCGACTCGCTGAGCCCGTTCTACCTCGGCGCGGTGCCCGAGCCGGCGTCGTTGGCGCTGCTGGCGCTGGGCGGCCTGGCGATTGTTCGCCGGCGTTGATGATCTTCTGGCAATTTTCCGGGGGGTTGTGGTTTACGCTTATCAAGGGTGTGGTTTGTGTTGCGCCGTGGGTTGTAGAAACCATCGATGGCGCTGCAACGCGCCCAGCTCCGCCGACACGCCGGCGCCAGCGGCGTGTGATCGTGGCGCTTAGGCCGATAAACCCGCCCGCACCGGGTTGCGCCGTAGCTTGTATCGCTGATTTCGGGGAACCTGTTCGTGGCGAGTGCAATCGCGATAAAGCGGATTGTGGCGATGACCGATATTTCTCTTCGGCAGTACGCGACCGGGGGCTGGGGGATGCTTAGGTAGCTCGGCGATCCCGTCACGCTTCGCGCTCGGTGCTTCCCGGTCCGCTCTGCAAAGGGGGCTTGCCATCCATGGAGGCGGAACATGCTGCCGCTTGATTACGACGTGTTCTTTCGCTTGCCGGCTGCGGACCAATCGCGCGAGCTGATCCCCGGCGTGGTCGTCGATCACGAAGGCGATCGCCCCGTCGTGCTGTTCCAGCAGGGCGCGTTGCCGTTCGACGACGACAGCGACATCCTCATCTACCACATGCCCGAAGACGAGTTCATGCAGCAGGCGGCGCACCTGGTCCGCGTCGATGCGCAACCGGCCGGTAGCGGCGCGGCGGCGCACAGCCGGGCGCTGATCGAGTTGACGGGCCTGCCCATCTCCGCCGAGAGCCGACAGAGCCGGCGCGTGCCCGTGCTGCCCTGCGACTTGACCCTTGAGTTCGACGGCAGCCGCGAGATCGAGGTCGGCGATGTGAGCGAGTCGGGCCTGTCGGTCTTCGCCGCACCCGGTTACGCGATCGGCCAGCGCGTCGAGGTTGCCTTCGAGCACGGCTTCGAGTGGTACCGCGGCCAGGCCGTGGTGCAGAACGTGCTCGAGATCGACGGCGCGATCACCCGCTACGGCCTGCACAGCCCCGAGCACATCGGCGACCGGGCCGACAACCTCCGCGAGGGCTTGACGAAGCTGACCGCGGACCTTTTGCACCAGAACGCCGAGTGCCGCGCCAGCCCCGCGCCGGGTGGCGACGCGTAAGCGTGGCGGTCAGTCGCCGAGGTACAGGTCATCGAACAGGACGACGGCGCGCGTGGGGCCGTCGTTTTCGTTGGCGCCGTCCCAGCGGGCTTCGAACAGCACGCGCAGCTTCGTAAAGCCGTGCGGCACCGCGCCCCAATGTTCGGTAAACAGCGCGTGCAGGTCGAGGTCGAAGTCGACCCATTGACCGACGCGCGGCTCGCGCGGCCCGGCGAACACCCACTTGGCGTTGCGCACCTCGAACGCCGGGGCGGTGATCCCCGCCAGCGGGATGCGCAGCTGGTGGTTCGTCGCCCTCGCGGCCTTCGGCGCGTTGGCCGCGCCAAACACGATCACCACCACCTGCACGTACTGCTGGTCGGTGCCGCGCAGCCATTCGCTGACGCGGTATCGGCCGCGCAGCCGGCGGGGCATCTCGGCGGCCGCCACGTCTTGGATCAGGCCCATCAGCTGCCGCGGTTCGTGCGGCTCGGCGCTGACGAGCATCACCACGGCGGTGCGGTCGCCGTACCCCTTGGGTCTGATCGCCGGGTCGTGAACATCGAACGCCCGCCGTCGCCACACGGCGAAGGTGTGCGTCGCCCAAGGCTCGTCGCCGGCGTCGAAGCCGCCGTTGACCAACAGGTTTCTGCTTTCAGGGTCGGCCGGCGCGGCGCACGCGACAAGCCATAACGCCGCCATTGCGCCGAGTAGCGTTCGGCCGAGCATCACTTGCCCGTGGGGATGGTCGGGGCGCCGCCCGGGGTGGGGTCTTGCACGGCTATGACGGCCGCGTCGTACACGTCGATGCACTTGGTCGCCGCGCCTTCCCACGTCAGCGAGCGCACCTCCAGGTCCGCGCCCTCGCGCATGACCTGGCCCAGCGGCGGGTGCTTGAGCACGGCGATGATCTTGTTGGCCATCTCTTCGACGTCCCAGAAGTCGACCTTCAGCGCGTGGTTGATCACCTCGGCCACGCCGGAGTTCTTGGAGATGATCACCGGCACGTCGTGGCGGATCGCCTCGAGCGGCGCGATGCCGAACGGCTCGGAGACCGAGGGCATGACGTACACGCTGGCCATGCGGAACACGCGCTCGACGTCCTTGCCGCGCAGGAACCCGGCGAACAGCACCTTGTGGCCGATGCCCATCTGCGCCGCGAGCTCGATGATCTTGATCGCCATGTCGCCCGAGCCGGCGATGACGAACTTGACCTTGTCGTATTTGGCGAGCACCTTCTTCGCCGCGGCCATGAAGAACTCGGGGCCCTTCTGCATGGTGATGCGCCCGAGGAAGAGCACGATCTTGTCGCCGCGCTGGATGGGGGTCATGTGGGGCGCGGGGGGTTTTTCGTCGGTGTCGATACCGTTGTAGCACACGCGGATCTTTTCGGGCTCGACGCCGTAGCGGTGCTCGCAGATCTTGCGCGTCAGGTGCGAGACGCAGATCACGCGCATCGCGCCGTGCATGCCGCGGCGTTCGATGTCGTAGATCAGCTGGTGCACGTTCTCGCCCGCCCGGTCGAACTCGGTCGAGTGCACGTGCACGACCAACGGCTTGCCCGTGATCGCCGCGATGCGTAGGCCCGCGGGGTAGGTCATCCAGTCGTGGGCGTGGATCACGTCGAAGGATTGGCCGCTCGACAACGCCACGGCGACCTGCTCGTAGCGCTGGACCTGCCTCATCACGTCGCCGCCGTAGTCTTCGTCGTCTTCCGCCGGCGGCGGGGGGGCGTGCAGCGCCCGGGCCGCGTCGACCGCGGATCGGGCCTGGGGGTTTTCCTGCGCGGAGGTGACGACCTCGTCGGCGGGCAGGCCCGCGCGGATCCGGCGGATGCGCTCCTCCTCCGCCTTGGTGCGCTGGTAGGTCTTCGGCGTCTGGTAAGGCCCGGCCAGCCAGTGCGGCGTCATCTTGTAGCTGATGCGTGAGTGCTCGTCGATGAAAAACGGCTCGATCGTCTCGCCGCCGTTGGCGCCGGTGGTTTGCGCCTGGTCGAGCGTGGGCGCCTGGCCGCGCGGCTTGGGCGCGGCGGGGCTGAGCAGGGTCACGTGCGACGTGTAGCTCTCGTCGACGTGTTTGGGCAGCAGGAACAACACCTCGACGCCCATCGAGCTCATCGCGCGCGTCAAGCCGTAGCAGGCCGTCCCGAGACCGCCGCTGATAAACGGAGGAAACTCCCATCCCAACATGAGTACGCGCATAACTGATCCCTGATCGTCCGAAGACGGTCGAACTCAACGACCCATTCACGACCCCTGAGTGTAGGACGCCGGGATTGTAACAAACCTTGGGCCCCGTGTGTGGCGGGGGCGCGTTTTAAAGGCCGGTGGCGTTAGAATACCGGGCCATGGGCGCTGCGACCGAAACCTGGACCACGCGCAAGCTGCTCGACTGGACCGCCGGCCACCTCGAGCGCAAGGCCGTCGATGCGCCCCGGCTGTCGGCCGAGTTGCTGCTGGCCCACGTTTTAAACGTGCAGCGCGTCATGCTCTACGCCGACCTCGACCGCCCGGCCAGCGAGTTGGAGCGGGCCGCGTTCCGCGACCTCGTCGAGCGCGCCGCCGAGCACGAGCCCGTGCAGTACCTGACCGGCCGGGCGCACTTCTTCTCCATGGTCTTCAACGTCACGACCGACGTGCTCATCCCCCGCCCGAGCACCGAGTCGCTCGTCGAGCACGTCATCCAGCACGCCAAGCGCACGCCCGGCTTCCACCAGCCGCTCGTCGCCGACATCGGCACGGGCTCCGGCTGCATCGCCATCAGCTTGGCCAAGCACATCGAAGGCGCGCGCGTGATCGCGACCGACGTCAGCGAAGCGGCGCTCGAACTCGCCCGCGCCAACGCCGAGGCCAACGGCGTGGCCGACCGCGTCGAGTTCCGCGCCGGTTCGCTCTACGAGGCCTTACCCGAGCGGGTGAACTTTTTGTGCAGCAACCCGCCGTACATCCCCGACCACGAATGGGACGCGGTCGCGCCCAACGTCAAGGACCACGAGCCGACCGGCGCCCTGCGCGCCGGGCCCGACGGCCTCGATTGCCTCCGCCCGCTCATCGAGCGCGCCGCCGACCACCTGCTCGAGCCCGGCCAACTCGCCTTCGAGATCGCCGCCTGCCAGAAACAGGCCGTCACCGACCTGGCTGAGCAACAGCCGCACCTGTCCGGCGCTCGCGTGCTGGCCGACGCCGAGGGCTTCGACCGCGTGCTGATCGCCGACCGCGCCTGACCCCACAAGCCCCGGCCTAAGCGCAGCGAAGGCCGGGGGGCCTAATCCGGGTATCCCATGTTATAATCCCCCGCATAACCGCCCCGGGAATCCCCTCATGCGCTTGATCCTCTCCCTCACACTGATTCTCACCCTCGCCACTGCCGCGTTTGCCCAGTACATCGTGGTTAACCCCCAGACCCCCGGCTCCCGCGCCGCCCTGAAACACGTCAACGAATTGATCGAACGCCACATCCCCGCCGAGATGCGCAAGACCTACGTGCCGCACCCCGATGCGCTCAAGTCGTGGGACGATCTGCGCCAGGCGACCGAGCTGTTGAAGGCCATCCCTAACCAAACGCGCGAACAGATCGAACACGCCCTCGGCCAACCGCCCGACAAACTCGACGCCGACCAACTCCACGTGTTCGCCGAACTGCTGGATCAGCAGGAGCCCGTCTTCGAGCGGATCGACCGCATCCTTGCGCGCGGCAAACTGCATATCCCCTTTTCGCTAGATCCCGATGCCCAAGACATGGAATTGACCGCTGAGTTGCACCTGATGGCTCAAATGATCTTGCTCCAAGCCCACGTCTACTTGGCGAAAGATCAGCCGGGTGAGGCGATGGATTCGTATCGCCGGGCCTTGGAGCTTGGCCAAGTGCTGCGTGAGGGATTGATGGTCCACTACCTGGTCGGCACGGCGATCGAGGCGCTCACGCACCGACAGCTCACGCGGATCGCGTTAACAAGCGGTGATGTCACGGCCTTGCGAGCCGTGATGAACCTGGCCGCAGAGGAGAAGCCCGTTGGCCGATCGTTACGTGCGGCTTGCGATGGCCGGGAGCGCGATTTCACAATCAACGCCTTGCGTTATCTGGCCGTGCAATTCGCGGAGGACCAGCCGGAGCGGGAGCGCTTCAAGGTCGCCGACCTGGCGATGTGCCCGGACCTGCCCAGCATGTTGCACTATCATGTGCTCGACGACGACCGGAAAGATCGCGTCCGCCGGTACCTCCTTAAGCATGCACGCCTGTTTGATGCGAACGCAACGATCGAGTCGTTTGCGACCGACCACAAGCAGTTCAGCGCGGCCTACACCGCGACCTATTCGCTCAAGGAAATGCCAAAAGGGCTCTTCGATCTCACCGAGCGGGGCGAATTGTTAGCCGAACTGGTCAAGTACGTCACGAACGAGGAACAGCCCCCTGTGGAGTTCCAACAGAAGATCGCGACCGAGTTCGACAACATCACCGGCAAGTCGGGCGAATTGTGGCAGCAAAGGCTGATCTGGATCGACCGCAAACGCCTTTCAGATCGTCACGGCCTCCGCACGCTCGCGGCCCTGCGCCTCGCTGAAAGCAAGCTCGGCCAACTACCCGACAAGCTGACCGGCCTGATCGATGCGGGCATCCTCAAGTCGCTGCCCGCCGACCCGTTCGGCGTTGGGCCGTTGCGGTACGACCCGCAGCGCCGGCTGATCTGGTCCATCGGCGACAACGGCACCGACGACGGCGGCGAAGGCCTGCCCGACGACCCGATAAAACGCTTGAGCGGCAAAGACATCGTCTGGCGTATCCCGCCGATCCAAACGACCGATTAACCGCGTAACTTTGCGCCGACCGGGCGTGTATGCTGTATCACCGTCACGTTGTTCTTCAATAGGGTCGCTCGCATGCGCCGACACACGCTCGCCTTAACGTTGGCCCTCGCCCTGGCCGGTTGCAGCCGGCCGAGCGCACCGGTGGTTGCCGAACAACCGCGCACGACCACCGCCACCACGGTCGCCGTCGACCCCGCCGTGGCGCACTACCAGCAGATGGTCGAGCACCTCGCGTCGCCCGAGCTCGAAGGCCGCAACCCCGGCACCGCCGGCGCGGCGCTGGCGCGCGACTGGCTCGTCGAACAGTTCCGCCACGCCGGGCTCGAACCGGCCTTCGGTGATCGGTACACCCAACCGTTCGAGGTGACCGCGGGCGTCGAGGTCAAAAAAGAAAAGCTGCACGCCAACGACAAGCCCTTCGCCGACTCAGGCGACTACGACCCGTTCGGCACCTCGGCCAGCGCGGCGTTCGCCGGCGAGGCCGTGTTCGTCGGTTACTCCATCGACAGCAAACGGCACGACTACCACAGCTACCCCAAAGACCAGGCCGACGCGCTGACCGGCAAGGTGTTCTGCGTCTACCGCTACGAGCCGACCAACGACAAGGGCCGCAGCGCCTGGACCGCAGACGGCTCGTGGACCTCGCACGCCTCGCTGGACTCGAAGATCAAGCTCGCCGAGCGTCACGGCGCCGCGGCGATCGTCGTCTTCAACCCGCCCGCCCGGCGTAACGCCGTGATCCGCTCGGCGTCGGGCAGCGTGTTCGGCGGCGCCCGCAAGGTGCCGATCTTCAGCGCCGACTACGCCGTGTTCAAGCAACTGCTCAAACGCGCCGGCAAAGAAAACCCCGAACAGTTCGCCAAGCAGCTCGAACAACAAGCCAACGTCGGCCCCGCGATCGTACCGCTCGGCGTCACCCTGTCGGGCGAGGTCGAGCTAAAGAGCATCAAGGTGACCGCGTACAACATCGCCGCCGCGCTGCCCGGCCGAGGGGCGCTGGCCGATCAGGTGGTCGTCGTCGGCGCGCACTACGACCACCTCGGCTTCGGTCCCGTCGGCCGCAAGAACAAGAAACTCGTCTTCCGCCCCGGCGCCGACGACAACGCCTCGGGCACCGCCGCGCTCGTCCAGCTGGCGCAGCGCTTCGCCGCTCGTGCAAAAAACGAGAACACACCCGCCGGCCGGCGCGCGATCCTGTTCGTCGCCTTCGACGCCGAGGAACGCGGGCTCATCGGCTCAAAGTACTTCGCCAAGCACCTCGAGCAGGCCTCACTCAGCGCCGGCCAGATCACCGCCATGCTCAACATGGACATGGTCGGCCGCCTGAGAAACGACCGCCTGTTCGTCAGCGGCGTCGACACCGGCGACCGGTGGCGCAAGCGCGTCAGTTCGATCGGCGAGGCGATGGGGTTACAGCTCGTGCTGACGGGCCCGGCCGGCAACCGTTCCGATCACTCGCCGTTCCACGCGCTCGACATCCCCGTGCTGCACTTGTTTACCGGGCTCCACGCCGACTACCACCAGCCGACCGACACCGCCGACAAGATCAACGCCGCCGGCGGCGTGCGCGTCGTCGCGTTCCTCGAACAGCTGATGCTCGACCTGTGGGCCGAGCCGGTCACCGTCGCCTTCGTCGCGCCGTCGGAGGCCGGCCCGCCGCGCGCGTTCCTCGGCATCCGCCCACGCATGACCGACCGCGACGGCAAGAACGGCGCCGGCATCGACGCCATCACCCCCGGCGGCCCGGCGCAAAAGGCCGGCCTGCTCGCTGGCGACGTCATCGTCGGCTGGGACGGCAAGACCGTGAACAACACCACCGAACTGATGCAGCGCATCGGCAACACCACGCCCGGCGACGAGGTCGAACTCACCGTTGAACGCGGCAAAGAAACCGTCGACATCAAGGTGAAAACCGGTAAGCGCTGATCACTTGCCCTTGCGCTTGGCGCGCGGGCTGATCGATTCCTGGTGCTTGTTGAACGCGGCGCGGGCCTCGGCGTTATCGCGCTCGCGGAACACGCCCAGCGTCGGGTCGCCGGTTTCGGCCATCCAACCCTCGAGCGCCGCGCGCAGCGTCGCTAACTCGTCGGCGTGCGCCGGGTCGTCGATCAGGTTCACCAGTGCATCGGGGTCGCGTTCGATGTCGTACAGCTCTTCGAGCACGCGGTGGTCGATCAGGTCCAGCCGGGCCGCGATCGCCGGGTCGGTCTTGGCCAGCTGTTTCATGCGCCGGTAGGTCGCCGTGCCCTTGGTGGCGGTGCGCATGTCGCGCACGCCGTCCGACCAGGGGTTGAAGATGTACAGGTACTTCTTCGTCTGCACGGCCCGCATCAGCTCGCGTGTGCCCGCCGAGTTCTGGTTGTATTCCTTGAACACCATGCCGCGGCCCGTTTGCGTCTGGCCCTTCAAAACAGGCGCAAACGAACGCCCGTCGAGCCCGCCGGGGTGCGGCGCGCCGGCGATGTCCAACCGCGTCGGCAGCAGGTCCACCGCCGAAACCATGTGCGCCCGGTCCACCGCGCCCGCCTTCGTCACGCCCGGCCAGCACACGATCAGCGGCGTGCGCGTCGAGTGGTGGTACAGCTGCGTCTTGGCGAACGGCAGCGGCATGCCGTGGTCCGAGAGGAACACGACGACCGTGTCGCCCGCCGCGCCCGATTCGTGCAACGTCCGCACGATCGCGCCCACCGCGTCGTCGGCGCGGCGCACCGTCGAGTAGTACTGCGCCAGCTCCGTGCGGACCGCCGGGTCGTCGAACAAGAAGCCCGGCACCGGCACCTCGTCGGCGGTGTACACGCGCGAGGGTTTGTGCTTGTCCTTGCCGGTGTGGAACGGCTTGTGCGGGTCGGCGATGTTGATCATCAGGCAGAACGGCTTGCCCGCTTCTTTCGCGGCGGCGATGCCGTGCGCCGTCGACACGCCGAACGATTCGGCGTCTTTCTTGTGCGCCGTCGTGCCGTCGGACAGCGTGTCGAGAACCAAATCCCACGGGTAAGGGTGGTAGGGCGTCGAGTGCGCCGCCTTGCCGCGGATCGCCGTGAAGTAACCGGCTTTCTTGATCAGGTCGGTCAGCACCGGGTAGCCGGGATTCTTGTTCTGCACGAACCCCTCGACGCCGTTGTTGTGCGGGTAACGCCCCGACCACATGACGTTACGTCCCGGCATGCAGTTGCCCACCTGCACGTGAGCGCGGTCGAACCGCAGCGAACACGCCGCCAGCTCGTCGATGTGGGGCGTCGTGCCCGCGAGCGCGCAGCCGAATGCGCCCACCGAATCGGCGCTCATGTCGTCGACGGTGATGATGAGCAGGTTCGGCCGATGGGCGGCGGACGCGAGACCCGCCACACACAGCACGCACGCCAGCGCCAGTCGCTTGATCATGGTGAGCTGGATTGTAAGCCTCACGCGGCGCGCCTGCGCCGGGTCGGCAGGGTCGCGGCCGCCAACGCCAGCAGCGCCAGCGAGGCCGGCTCGGGCACCGAGGGGCTGAAGACCGGCGGGCCGGTGTCGGGCGTGCCGTCGAAACCGAAGTTTGCGCCGAGGTAGTTCAGGTCGGCCAGCGAGACGGTGCCGTCGCCGTTGAAGTCGCCGCCGGCCCAGCCCGCGGCCTGGTTGAAGTTGGCGCCCAGCGCGTTGAGGTCGATCAGCGTCACCTTCAGGTCGGTGTTCGCGTCGCCGAACACGCTGCCGAGCAGGTTGTTCACCAGGTCTTGCACGTCGTCGTCGTCGGCATCGCCGTCGAGGTCGACGTCGAACGCGGCGTTGCCGGCGTTGGCGTAGACCAGGTCCATGTCGTCGCCGTCGATCTCGCCGTCGCCGTCGAAGTCGCCGAGGTACACCGGCACGCCCTCGATCGGCAGCGCCACGGAGATCGCGTCGAGCAGGACGCCGCCGCTGGTCGCGGGGTTGGCGTAGAACGCCAGCGTCGTGCCCGCGGTGAGCAGTATCTCGTCCTGGTCGAGCAGGCCGAACTCGACCAACTCCGGGCCCGACCCGCTGGAGCGGGTGTAGCTCAGCGTGTTCGAGCCGAGCGCAAAGCCGTTGCCGGTGTAACCGCTCAGGCCCGTGAACGGGTTGTCGCCGGAGATGAACTCGAGCAGCATCGACTCGTTGGAGTTGGTGATGCCGCCGACGAGGATCGACTTGAGCAGCACGTCGACGTCGAACGAAAACTCGATCGCCTCGGGCGTGGCGAGGGTGCCGTCGACGCGGCGTTCGACATCCGGGCTAGTGCCGTCGAGGTCGGAGTTCACGCCCACGCCGAGGTCGTTGGTGTCGAACACGGCGTTCTGACCCACGGCGGTCATCGACAGCGTGACGGCCTGCTCGTCGGTGGCGAACGCGGTGGCGCCGTCGAGCGTGGGCTCGGCGATCCCGTTCAGGTCGAAGGTGATGCGCGGCGTGTGGTGCGGCGCATCGATCGCCGCGCCCGTCGCGCGCACGGTCGGGTAGACCGCCCCGGTCTCGTCGAGGAAGTTGCGCAGGTCCCACGTCGCCCGCGCCGCGCGCTTGTACTGCATGTTGGTCATGTCGCGGTCGACGAGGTTGTTGTTCTCGCCGAGGTCGACCTGGTCGATGACGTTGCCGTTGGTGTCGGTGACGCCCGACAGGTCGAACATGAGGAACGCGCCCTCGACGCCGCTGTAGCTGGTGGTCACGGAGTGGGGGGCCTCTTCGTAGAAGTAGGCGAGCTTCACGCGTTCGTCGCCGAAGTCGCGCACGATCGTCGAGGTCGGCCGGGCTCGCGGCTCGAGGTAGCCGGGGAAGTGGAAGAACACGGCGTTGCGGTCGGCCTCGCTCTCCGTGCCCTGGATGATGCCCGCGAGCGACTCGCCGTCGAGCGCGTGCGTTTCGGCGTCGGGCAGCGTCGCGCCGGCGAACTCGGCGTAGGTCGGGTACAGGTCGACCACGTGCACCGCCTCGTCGTTGGTCCGCCCGCCCTCGGTGACGGGGTCGATGATGCCCGGGGCCCACACGATCAGCGGCACGCGCAGGCCGCCCTCTTCCTGTGTGCCCTTGTGGCCGCGCAGCGGGGCGTTGCTGGTCATGGTCTGGTGGCCGCCGTTGTCGGAGACAAAGGTGATGATGGTGTTTTCGGCGATGGAGTCGGATTGGTCGCCGTCGCCGTTGGGGTCTTCGACGAACGCGATGATCCGGCCGATCGCCTGGTCCATGCCCTCGAGGATGGCGGCGTAGTTCTGGTTGGAATGGCGCGGGTCGCTGCTGGTAGTCGCGTCCCACTTGGCCTTCAGGTCGTCGCGGGGCACGTTGTTGTTGATCGGCGTGTGCACCGCGTGGAAGCCGACGTTGATGAAGAACGGGTCGTTGGGGGCGAGGTGGTCGTCCATGAAGTCGATCGCCGCGTCGGCCGTGGCGTCGGTCAGGTGCTTGTTATCGCCGACGATGGAATTGGGGTTGTTGCCGTTGGCGTGGGGGGTGAGGTTGTCGTCGACGTACTGCTGGGTGTATGGCGCGCCGTAGGCGTCCATGCCGGGGCCGACCTGGCCGTCGAACACGCCCGACGAAGACGCCTCGTAGTTGCTGTCGGGCGAGCCGGTGGTCGTGCCTCCGATGTTCACGTTGAACCCGTGGGCGGAGGTGATTTCGCCGGCGCTGTCGGTGGCGTGGAACTTGCCGACGTGCGCGGTGGTGTAGCCGGCGGATTGCAGGGTCTCGCCGAGCGTCACGGCGGAGGGCACGATGCCGTCGAGGTCGTTGGCGCCGAGCAGCACGGACCCGCCGTTGTTGCGGTTGAGCGAGTCGACGTTGTGCACGCCGTTGCGCGTGGGGTACTGGCCGGTGAACAGGGCGGCGCGCGTCGGCTCGCAGTTCTGGATCGCGTAGGCGTGGGTGAACGAGAGGCCCTCGTTGGCCAGGCGGTCGATGTTCGGCGTCTGGTAAAAGCCCGAGCCGTTGCTGTAGGCCGAGAGGCTGTTGCTCAGGTCGACCCAGCTCAGGTCGTCGGCGATGAGTTGGATGATATTCGGCTGCTGCGCCCGCGCGACGCCGGCGCCGATCAACAGGGCCAGCGCAACCGCGCAACCGCACACGAAACGGGAATCAACGTCTTTCATGTTCGCCATCCTGGTAACGGGTCACGGGCGGCCCGCCCGCGCTAAGTGGGTTGCACAAGCCTAGCGCCGCCGGCGCGCCAAGGCCAAGCCGCCCGCCAGCAGCAACAGCGCGCTGGCCGGTTCGGGCACGGATTCGAAGATAAAAACCGGCGGCCCGCTGTCGGGCGTGTTGTCGAAGCCCCAGGTCCTGCCGAGCACGTCAAGGTCGGCCAGCGTGATGTCGCCGCTGCCGTCGAAGTCGCCGTTGGCCCAGCCGCCCGATTGACCGAACGCCTTGCCCAGCGCATCGAGGTCGGCCATGTCGACCTTCTGGTTCAGGTCCGCGTCGCCGAACGCCGTGGCGAGCAGGCCCTCGACCAATTCCGCGACGTCTTCGGTGTCGCCGTCGCCGTCGAGGTCGATGTCGAAACCGCCGGCGAAGGCCAGGTCGATGTCGTCGGCGTCGAGCTGTTCGTCGCCGTCGAAGTCGGCGAAGTACAACGGCACGCTGTCCATCGGCAGGGCGATGCCGATCTCGTTGAGCAGGATGCCGCCGCTGGTCGCGGGGTCGGCGCTGATGCCCAGCACGGTGCCCGCGGTGATGAGGACCTCATCCTGGTCGAGCACGCCGAACTCCACCAGCAACGGCGCCACGCCGCCGCCGGTCTTGGTGAACTTCAGCGACGTGCCGCTGATCATGTAACCCTGGCTCGCGAGGTAGCCGGTCAGGCCGATGAACGGGTTCTCACCGGAGATGAAGTCGAGCACCATCGACTCGGTGCCGGCGGGCGAGATGCCGCCGAGCAGCAGGCTCTTGAGCACCACGTCCTCGGTGAAGGAGAACTCGATCCTCTCGGGCGTCGCGAGCGTGCCGTCGATGCCGCGCTGGACGGTCTCGTCGCCGGTGTCGAGGTCGGAGTCGACGCCCACGCCCGTCGCGTTGGTGTCGAGCACGGCGTTGGAGCCGACGGCGTTGAGGGTGAGGGTGATGTCGGCCACGGTCAGTTGCGCCGAGGCGTTGCCGTCGTAGGCGGCGCCGGCGTCTTCGCCGAGCTTGAACAGGGCGCGCGGCGTGTGGTGCGGGCCCTGGAGCCGCTTGCCGTTGCTGCGGATGGTCGGGTAGATCGCCTCGGTGTCGTCGAGGAACCGGCGCATGTCCCAGCTCGCCCGCGCGGCGCGCTTGAAGGTCATCGCGTCCATCTCGCCGTCGGATAGGTTGTTCGCCTCGCCGATGTCGGCGTCCAGGTCGAACGCGAGGTACGCGCCGTCGACCGACGAATAACTCACGCCCTCGGCGTGGGGCGATTCCTCGTAGAAGTACATCACCTTCAAGCGGTCGTCGCCGAAGTCGCGGATGACCGTCGACGTGGGCCGTGAGCGCGGCTCGAGGTAGCCGGGGAAGTGGAAGTAGATCGCGTCGCGGTCGAGCTCGGTCGTTTCACCCTTGGCGATCGGCGCGAAGGATTCGCCGTCGATGGCGTGGTCGTCTTCGTCGGGCAGGGCCGCGCCGGCGAACTCGGCGTAGGTCGGGTACAGGTCGACCACGTGCACCGCCTCGTCGCTGACCGTGCCCGGCGCGATCGAGCCCGGTTGCCAGGCGATCATCGGCACGCGGATGCCGCCCTCGTCTTGCGCGCCCTTGCGGTTCTTCAGCGGCGCGTTGTCGGTCGGACCTTCGTGCCCGCCGTTGTCCGAGACGAACACGATCATCGTGTGGTCGGCGATCGAGTCCGACTCGTCGCCGTCGCCGTTGGGGTCGTGGATGAACTCGTAGATCCGGCCGATCGACTGGTCCATGCCCTCGAGGATCGCCGCGTAGTTCGGGTCGTTGTGCCGGGGGTCGGTGTTGGTCGGTACGGCGTCCCACTTGGCTTTCAGGTCGTCGCGGGGCACGTTGTTGTTGATCGGCGTGTGCACGGCGTGGTAGGCGACGTTGATGAAGAACGGGTCGTCGGGGGCGAGGTGGTCGTCCATGAAGTCGATCGCCGCGTCGGTCGTCGCGTCGGTCAGGTGCTTGTTGTCACCGAGGATGTCCTGCGGGTTGTTGCCGTTGGCGTGCGACGCGAGGTGCTCGTCGATGAACGCCTGGGTGTAGGGTGCGCCGTAGGCGTCCATCGACGAGCTGACGCGGTCGTCGAACACGCCCGAGGCGCTCGCCTCGTAGTTGCTGTCGGGGCTGCCGATGGTGTTGCCGCCGATGTTCACGTCGAAGCCGTGCGCGGAGGTGATCAGGCCGGTCGAGTCGGTGGCGTGGAACTTGCCGACGTGCGCGGTGGTGTAGCCGGCGGCCTGCAGGGTTTCGCCGAGCGTGATCGCGTCGGTCTTGATGCCGTCGAGGTCGTTGATGCCGACCAGCAGCGAGCCGGAGTTGTTGCGGTTGAGCGAGTCGACGTTGTGTACCCCCGTGCGCGTGGGGTACTGGCCGGCGAAGAGCGTGGCCCGCGTCGGTTCGCAGTTCTGGATCGCGTACGCGCTGGTGAACGAGAGGCCTTCGTTGGCCAGCCGGTCGATGTTCGGCGTCTGGTAATACAGCGAGCCGTTGCCCTTGCTGGTCAGGCCCGTGCTCAGGTCCGTCCAGCCCAGGTCGTCGGCGAAGAGTTGGATGATGTTCATCTGCTGCGCCGTGGCGTGAGGGGTCGTCGCGCCCAGGCTTAGCGCCGCCGCCAATGTGATAGCGATCGACGTCCGGATCGTGGTTGCGGTGTTCATGTTATCTCCATAGATGACAATCACCGCGCCTCGCGGCCCGTCATTAGGCCACGGCGGTGATGCCCTCCAGCATGTCAAAAAGATACACCATGAGGGCCGAAATGCACGCCCATCTTGATCAGAACTGGCAAGAAAAAGCGTCGCCTGACCCCGACATCGCCACTTAGCGGCCCCGGCGGACCAGCGCCACCGCCCCGATGAACACCAACGCCAGCGCCCCCGGCTCGGGGCTCAGCAGCGGCGCGATCGTCAGGCCCAGCGTGTGGTCGGCGGTGTGGTACGAGCCGAACGGGTCGCCGATCGGCCCGCCGTAGGCCCCCGGGTCTGACAGCAACGCCGCCAGCTCGACCGGGTCGGTCGCCAACAGCGTGTGCTCACGCAGCACGACCTCGTAATCACCGCTCGGCAGGCCCGGCAGCGCAATCGCCTGCGAAAAAGGCACGATCGCCTGCCCCGCCAGCGCCAGCGGGTCGCGGTAGATCACTAGGTCGACGTGGTAGCCGCCCGGCCGAAGTGTCGGCGGCGTTGTGTGCAGCGCGTAGCCCAGGTCGCTCAACGCGCCGGCCGCGAACAGCTCGAACGGCTGCATGGCCGACGGCTCGGCCGGGCTCAGCGACACCGACTCGACCGCCGCGTCGGCGACCGAACCAACGGCCATGATGACAAGCAGCAAACCCAACCCGAACGGCGCGGACGTGTGGCGCATGGCGATAACCCCTGATCTGCTCTTCCCGCACGTCCCTGTGCGATGGGCCAATGGCTCCCTCAACACGGCCCATGTTATCAGCCCCTGCGGGTTTCAGCCACGCCAAGCCGGACACAAGTGCTTGTCGCTCGGCGTCTTGCTTTATCGGACGCTATTGTTTTGGCATGTGTTGTAACAACCGGCCGGCCCCAGCGACATGTAAGGTGACGGGACCGTCAGTTGATTGGACGCAACCATGAGCACGGTAGATTGGCCGAACATCATCAAAGAGCACGGGCCATTGGTCTGGCGCACGGCCTACCGCCTGCTTGGCAATTCCGAGGACGCGAACGATTGCTACCAGGAAACGTTCGTCGCCGCGGTACGCCAAACCAGGCGGAAGATCGTCGCCAACTGGCCCGCCTTCCTGGTCCACACCGCCACGCGACGGGCGATCGACCTGATCAGGTCACAGGCATGCCACCGTCGCCGGCAGGAGGCTTTGGCTGAAGCGCCGCCCCCCGACCGTCTCGGGCACGACCCCGCCCGCCGCGCCGCCGATCGAGAGAAGCTCGAACGGTTGCGCGTCGAGTTGGCCGACCTGCCCGACCGCGCCGCGGTGGCCTTCACGTTGCGTTACATCAGCGGATGGGATCACCAGCAGATCGCCGAACACCTCCGGCTCAAAGCTGGCAACGTCCGCGTCCTGCTGCACCGTACCTGTCAACGGCTGCGGGAACGGCTCGCCGCCGAATACCCCGAATTGAAAGCGAGGGTAGCGAAATGAAGAGCTATCCCAACGGAAAAAACAACCACCGAAACCCAACCGACGACCCGCTCGTCTGCGCCGTCGAGACCATGCGCGGCCAGGCCGTCCCCGACGGCCCGTCGCCCGAGCTCGAAGCACAGCTGCTCAACCGCATCGCCCAACTCGAAGACCTCGACGGTCTCGACGACGGCCCGCCGGCGCAGCTGCCCGCCGTGCAGACGACGGTCCGTGAAAGGACTTTCAAGATGCAATCCCTCACCAAATACGCCGCGGCGATCCTGATCGCCGGCGTGATCGGCGTCATCGTCGCGGTGAACCTCACCCCGTCCACGCCCGCCTTCGCCGACGTCCGCGACGGCATCGTCAATGCCCGCACCATGTCGTTCACCGCCACGATCGACTTCGACAAACCGCCCCAGCCCGGTGCGCCCACGCACATGCGCATGGAGATGATCGTCAAGAACCCCGGCTCTATGCGGCAGGTCATATTCATGCCCAACCCCATGACCGGCCAAGAGATGGAGATGGTCAACTACATCGATTACGAAAAGGGCACGATCCTCACCGTCATGGACGAGCAGAAGGTCGCCAACGAGGTCAAGTTCGACTTCAAGGACTTCGTCAAGAACCCGCAGAACATCAACATCGTCAGCGAGTTCACGCGGATGGACGATGAGGCCGGCAAGCTCGTCCGCGAGGAGACCGTCGACGGCCGCAAGCTGCTCGTCTACGAGGTCGACCCCTCGGCCCAGACAAAGGGCGAGAACCCGTTCGTGCCGGAAGGCGGCATGGTCAAGATGACCGTCTGGGTCGACGCCGAACAGTTGCGACCGATCCGCATGGAGATGACCATGACCGGGCCGTTCGAGATGAAGGTGAAACTCAAAGATTTCCGGTGGGACTTCGATGCGCCCGATTCGTTGTTCGCGGCCGACGTGCCCGACGATTACAAGATCAACAGCATGGACCTGTCGAACCTGACCGAGAAGGACCTGGTCAACACGCTCAAGCTCTGGGCCGAGTCCAACGACAACACCTTCCCGGACGAGGTCAATCAAATCGCGCTTCAGGGCGCGATGATGAAGGTCATGCAATCGATCGACGGCCAGCCGGATGAGGAAGAAATCATGGCGCTCGTCGAGAGGTTCATGCGCGGCGTCACCTTCCTCACTCGGTTCATGGAAGGCGGCGACTACGGCTACCGGGGCAAGGGCGTCGAGCTCGGCGAGGCCGGGCGGATCGTCTGCTACTTCCGCGAGGCCGACGAGCCGAACTACCGCGCCGTCTTCGGCGACCTGTCCGTCGGCGAGCTGACCCCCGAAGACCTCAAGGGCCGCGTCGACAAGTGACCCCGTTTGGACATGCTCCCCCAATTCACCCCCGGCCACGGCGCCGGGGGTTTTCTGTATGCGCTTATGGGCGTGTATATAGCCCCCGGCATGCCGGGGGCTATATGTCATCACCCAATCCACTCGTACGGGTCTTCCGCCAACCTCCGCCGCGCGTTGTGCTCGGCGATGTATTGCCTGACCGCGCCCAGCGCTTCGTCGTCAAACAGAAACACCTTCCAATAGCCCGCCGTCCACGTACGCTTTCGTCCGGCGTTTTCGGGCATCGCCAACACCGCGCTCGACGTGCGGCTCTTCAGCTTCCCCGCCACCGCGGCGATGTCTTCTCCAATCGGGCCGATCAACAGGTGCACGTGCGTCGGCTCGATCGTCGCCGCGTGCACGCGCAACCCTTCCATGGGCGGGTATTTAGCCCCCGGCACGCCGGGGGCGACCTGCGCGCCGATCACCCGCGCCACCACCGCAATCTCACACGGCGACAACACCTTCCTCGGCTCTTTCATCAGCGCCTTGGCCCGATGATGCGTGACCGTGTCGGGCACGTTCAGCTTGTGCCCACGCTCACGCAGCTTGCCGTATAGGTTGAACAACGGCGACCAGTGCCCGCGCGGATCGCCCGGTAACCACGTCCCGTAACCGGTCCAGATCAGGTGAATGCCCCGGGTGTTCATGGGTGCCCCATCATTATTTAGCCCCCGGCATGCCGGGGGCTATGTGTCATTGCCCTAGCGCCTCTTTGATCTTCTGCTGCACGACCTTCGGGTTGGCTTGGCCGCCGCTGACCTTCATCACGGCGCCGATCAGCCGGCCGATCGCGGCCATCTTGCCGTGGCGCACGTCGTCGGCGGCCTGCGGCTCGGCTTCGATCGCGGCGGCGACCCACGCGTCGAGCGCCGAATCGTCGCTGACCTGTACCAGGTTGTGTTGCTCAGCGAGCTTCGCCGGTTCGGCGTCGCCGTCTTCACAGCACAGACCGTACAACTCGTCGGCGCCGTTGGAGCTGATCTGGTTGTCGGTCGCCATCTTCTCGATCGCCGCGATCTGCGTGGGCGTGATGGCCAGGTCACTAATCAAACAACCGGCCTCGTTGGCGCGCTTGGCGAGGTTGTTCAGCAGCACCGCCGCGGCACGCTTGGGCTCCACGCCCGCCCCGATCACCGCCTCGTAAAGCACGCACACGTCGCGCTCGTCGGTCAGCGTGCGCGCCTGTACCAGGCTCAGGCCGTATGCGTCGACGTAGCGCTTCTGGCGTTGCAACGGCAGCTCGGGGATGTGCGCCTCGAGCTCTTCGAGCCATGCGTCGCTGACCTCGACGGGCACGAGGTCGGGGTCGGGGAAGTAGCGGTAGTCGTGGGCGTCTTCCTTTTCGCGCTGGAGCACGGTGACCATCTTGTTATCGTCCCAGCCGCGCGTCTGCTTGGCGCCGGGGCCCATGACCACGCCGTCTTCCAGCCACTGCGCGACCTGCCGGCGGTGTTCGTGCTGGATCGCGCCGTGCACGGCCCGAAAACTGTTGAGGTTTTTTATTTCCACCACGGGCGTGGCGAACCGCTCGCCGTTTCTTTCGATGATCACGTTGATGTTCGGCTCGAAGCGCATGTGGCCGCGCTGCATGATGCCCTCGCTGACGCCGAGGAACCGGCAGATGTTCCGCAGCGTCCGGCCGAACATGACCGCCTGGTCGGCGGTCTCGATGTCGGGCTCGGTGACGATCTCCAAAAGCGGCGTGCCCGCGCGGTTCAGGTCGACGATCGAGTAGTCGATCGGCCGACCGCCCGGCGCTTCGTGGGCCAACTTGCCCGCGTCCTCTTCCAGGTGCGCCCGCGTGATGCGGATCGGCTTGGTCGGCGCATCGGGTTCATCGTTGATCGGCACCTCGATCACGCCCGTACCCACCAGCGGCAGGTCGTACTGGCTGATCTGGTAGTTCTTCGGCAGGTCGGGGTAGTAGTAGCTCTTGCGGTCCCACTTGCACCAGCGGGCGATCTCGCAGCCGAGCGCCAAACCGACTTGAATGCTCATCGCCACCGCTTCGCGATTCATCACCGGCAACACGCCCGGCATGCCGATCACGATCGGGTCGATCAGCGTGTTGGGCTCGGCGTCGAAGTTCTCGGGGTGCGCCACGTTCGGCGCGCTGGTCCACATCTTGGTCCGCGTGCCGAGTTCGACGTGGACCTCCATGCCGACCTTCAGCCGGGTCTTCAGGCCCTCGATCTCGACGACGTTGCTGTCCGTGGCGGTGGTCATGACAACTCCTTGCTGCGCGGTGCGTCATTGTAGCGACTCGGCAGATGTGGTACTTATCGCCGAACGGAGGTGCACGATGCGTCGTTTGATCCCGATATGCTTGCTGTTTCTGGGTTTCGTGGCCACGACCGCCTGCGCGGCCGACAAGCCGAACATCGTCTTCATCCTCGTCGACGACATGGGCTACAAAGACACCGGCTTCACCGGCTCGGCGTACTACCAGACGCCGCACATCGACCGGTTGGCGAGCCAGGGCGTGGTGCTGACCGACGCGTACGCGATGCCCACCTGCGCCCCGACGCGCGCCTGCCTGGTGACCGGCCAGTACCCGCCGCGACACGGCATCTACACCGTCGACTTCTTCGCCGGCACGCCCGCGCCGATGCAGAAGCTCAAGCCGATCAAATCGAAACGCGCGCTCGACACCAAGGCGGTGACGTTCGCCGAACTGCTCAAGGCCGCGGGCTACAAGTCGGCGCAGGTCGGCAAGTGGCACCTCGGCAACCAGCCCGACACGCTGCCCACCGGCCAGGGCTTCGATGTCAACTTCGCCGGCGGCTCGACGGGTGCGCCGAAAAGCTACTTCCGCCCCTACAAGAACGTGCCCCACGTCGGCGAAGGCCCCGAGGGCGAGTACCTCACCGACCGGCTGACCGACGAGGCGCTGGCGTTCATCGAACAAAGCAAGCAGGGCCCGTTCCTGTTGTATCTGTCGTTCTACTCCGTGCACGTGCCGGTGCACGCGACCGCCGACCGGGTGGCACGCTACGAAAACGTCGCGCCGGCCGGCGGGCAGAACATGCCCGAGTACGCCGCGATGGTCAGCGCCGTCGACGACTCGGTCGGGCGCATCGTCGCCAAGCTCGAAGCCCTCGGCCTCGACGACGACACGCTCATCGTCTTCACCTCCGACAACGGCGGGCAGATCACCGTCACCGACAACACGCCGCTGCGCGGGCAGAAGGGCGACCTGCACGAGGGCGGCGTGCGCGTGCCGACCTTCGTCCGCTGGCCCGGCCGCATCGAGCCCGGCACGACCAACGCCACGCCCGTGACGATCGTCGACTGGCTGCCCACGCTGCTCGACGCCGCGGGCGCCCAGCCCGGCGCCGACCTGACGCTCGACGGCGAGTCGCTCGTGCCGATGCTCACGAAACGCGCGCCGCTGAAGCGCGACGCGATTTATTTTCACATGCCCGGCTACAACGGCAACGGCCGAACCAACGCCCTGGTCTGGCAACCGCCCGCCGGCGCGATCCGCATGGACCGCTGGAAGCTGATCGAAAACTTCGAAGACGGCTCGCTCGAGCTGTACGACCTGCAAACCGACCTTGGCGAAAAGCACAACCTCGCCGACGCTCAGCCGCGGCGTGCCCAGCAACTGTTGGCGAAATTGAAAGCCTGGCAGAAAGACACCGACGCCCCGATCCCCACGCAGGCGAACCCGAAGTACAACCCCGCCTCACGCGATTGGCTGAAAAACGAGGGCCAGCGCCAACCGATCCACACCGCCCACTGGAAGATCACCGTCAAGCCGCGCGTTAATCCCTGACCACACGGATGCCGACCGCTTCCAGCGCGTGGCGTAGCTGTTGCATGTGGGCGTGGTCGTGCGTTTCGACGGTCACGTCGACGCACACGTGCGCGATGTCGCCGGAGGTGAAGGGCCGATCGTGCACAACCTGTTCCACACTCGCGCCGGCCTCGGCGATGGTTTTGGTCAAGGCCGCCAGCCCGCCCGGCCGGTCGCTGATGATCGCGCGGAACCGGCACAGCCTGCCGTCGGCAACTAAACCTTTTTCGATCACGTGGCCCAGCACGGCGGGGTCGATGTTGCCGCCGGCGACGACGAGCACGATGGTCTTGCCGTGCAACTCGTCGAGTTGACCGCCGCACAAAGCCGCCAGAGGGGCCGCGGCCGCGCCTTCGACGACCGATTTTTCCAGCTCCGCCATGCGCAGCACCGCCAGGGCCAGCGCGTCTTCGTCGGCGGTCACGATGCGCTCGACAGCGGGTCGCGCCGTTTCGAAAGCGTTCGCCCCGACGCGCGTGATCGCCAAGCCGTCGGCCAGCGTCGGGTGCGGTTCGACGTCGACCGGTCGGCCGGCCTTGAGCGCTTCGTCGAAGCACGCCATGGTCGCCGGCTCGACGCCGATGACCTGCGCCGCGGGCTCGAGCTTGGCCAGCGCCGCGGCGACGCCCGCGATCAACCCGCCGCCGCCGACGGGCACGACGACCGCGTCGAACGCATCGACCTGCTCGGCGATCTCAACGGCGATGGTGCCTTGGCCGGCGATGATGGTCGGGTCGTCGTAGCCGTGCACGTAGGTCAGGCCGCGCTCGGCGGCGAAACGGTCGGCCAGTGCGCGGGCGTCGTCGAAGCTTTGGCCCTCGAGCACGACCTCGGCGCCGAGCTGCCGGCAGGTGCGCACCTTGATCAGTGGCGCAAAGCGCGGCATCACCACCGTCACCGGCACGCTGAGCCGTTGGCCGTGGTACGCCAGGCCGAGCGCGTGGTTGCCCGCCGACGCCGCGGTGACGCCGCGTCGCTTCTGCTCGTCGTCGAGCTGCAACAGGGCGTTGAGCGCGCCGCGCTCCTTGAAGCTGCCCGTGCGTTGCAGGTGGTCCAATTTGCAGAACACCCGACAGCCGGTCAGCCGCGACAGCGGCACCGACTCGACGCAGGGCGTCCGCGCCACGCCGCCGGCGATCCGCGCCGCGGCGGCCTGCACGTGTTCGTAGGTCACTCGCATGGGCGCCTCACTGTGTTGCGCGGTTGCGTTGGTCCATCGTTTTGAGCTGCTCGTACAGCGTGCGCATCTCCGGCAGCGTCGCGCCATGTGCCTCGGCGGCGCGCAGCGGGTTGCCGAAGATCGCCTCGACCTCGAGCGACCGGCGCTCGTCGTAATCGATCTTCATCGACGTGCGGTAGGGCGTCATCTTCTCGGTGTGGTCGAGCATGAGCTGCACGAAGTCGTCGCCGATCGTTCGCCCGCACGCCGCGGCGGCGGCCACGACCTCGCGCATCAGCTTTTCGACCAGCGCCCTGTGCAGCGGGTTGCCCATCAGCTCGTCGGTCTGCGCGTCGAGCGTGACCGACAGGCCGTTGTAGGGCACGTTCCACACCAGCTTCTGCCAGCGGGCGAGCACCAGGTCGTCGGCCAGTTCCACGGGCAGGCCGGCGCGTTCGAAGTCATCGCCGATGGCGCGCATGGCTTGGTCGACCCCGGCGGCGCGTCCGTCGGCGGCGTAGCGCCCGAACTTGAGCTTGCCGTAGTCGAGGTGCCGGATGTGGCCGGGGCCGACCTTGTTGGAACACAGAAACGCCAGCGCCCCGATCACGCGGCCGTCGCCGACGAGCGCGGCGACCGGCGCTTCGATGCCCAGGCCGTTCTGAATCATGACCACGTGCCCGTCGTCGGCGAGCACCGGGGGGATCAACTCGGCCAGCGCGTGGTTGTCGGTGGTTTTCATGCAGACGCAGACCGCGTGGCACGGCGGCATGTCGCGCACGTCGCGGTAGGCGTGGATGCGGTCGGTCGACAACGAGAAGTCGCCCTCGGTGCTCTCGACGGTCAGGCCGTGCTTGGTGACGTGGCCGTAGTCGCTGCGCAGCAGGAAGTGCACGTCGCAGCCGGCGTGGGCGAGGCGTGCGCCGTAGTAGGCGCCGAGGGCGCCGGCGCCGAGGATGGCGTAACGTCGCGGGTGCGTGGTCACGGTTTGAGAGTCTGATGAACCGCGGCCGGTCCGTCAACGGTGGCGGTTCTGCTTGCGGTAGGCGAGCGGGGTGATGCCGACCTTCTTGCGGAAGGCGGTGGCGAACCGGCCGGGGCTGTTGAAGCCGGCGACCTTGGCGATGCGGCCGACGGGCCAGTCGGTATCGCGGAGCAGTTCCATGGCGCGCTCGAGGCGCTGGCGGCGGATCTCGTGGGCGGGGCTCTTGTTCAGCGCCTTGTTGAAACGCAGCTCGAGCAGCCGGCGCGAGATGCCGACCCGCTTGGCCACGTCGTCGACGTTGATCGGCGCGCAGGCGTTTTCTTGGATGAACAGCAGCGCGTTGCGGACGATCTCGTCGTCGATGGCGACCAGCTCGGTGGACATGCGCGGCACGATCCCGATCGGGTCGACGGCGTCCACCATGGGCAGGCTGTTCTCGCCTTTCATCAGGCGATCGAGCGTCGCGGCGGCGCGGTAGCCGATGTGCTCGGCGTTGAGCTGGATGCTGGACATCGACGGCTGCATCGACCCGCACATCAGGTCGTCGTTGTCGACGCCGAGGATCATCACCTGTTGCGGGACGTCCAACCCCGCGCGGGCGCACAGGTCGTTGACCGCGCGTGCGAAATAATCGTTGCAGCAGAACACGCCCAGCGGCTTGGGCTGCGAGACCAGCCACCCGCTCACGCGTTCGTTGGCGTGCTCCATCTGTTCGGGGGTCGCGTTCCAAGACGCGATCGGCTCGGCCTCGATGTACTCGCACACGAGGCCCAAGCCTTGCATGTACGCGCTGAACGCCTCGTAGCGCAGCTTGGCGTAGGCCCAGCCGTTGCTGACGAACCCGAACTGCCGCACGCCGCTCTGCGCCAGGTACTCGGCGGCGGCGCGGCCGACCTCGTGGTCGTTGGTGGTGATCAGCGGGACCTCGAGCTCGGGGATGCGGTCGCCGATGTTGACCCACGGGATGCCGACCTCATCGATCCGCCTGGCCAGATCGACGTCGAACACCTGCGCGATGATGCCGTCGGGCCGGTCGATCCGCACCCGCTGTTCGGGCTTGACCTCGACGAGCAGGCGTTCGATCAGGTGCCAGTTCTGCTGGCGCGAGATCTCGTGCCGGTAGTCCTGGATCCCGGCGTGCACCTCGCGGCCGAACACCGTCTCGGTGTAGACCAGAACCGAAACCCGCTTCAGCGGGGGGCGCGGCGAGTGTTCGACATGCTCAGGCTTCGGCACTTCAGAGGCGTTCATCTTTGAGCAGATAGGAAACGGGTATCGTGATCATACTTGGTCAACGGCGGTGTTGTCACGTGTGGGCGAATGCGTGCCAACCGTAGATTAAATGAAGCACGTTTGATTGTGCGCAGCACGGCTGTTGTCTGCGCAGGCGCATCAAGATCGGATTGATCGCAGGTCGGCTAACGCACGCGATTCAGCGTCGGCGGTTTTGCTTGCGGTAGGCGAGGGGGGGCGTGCCGTTCCAGTTGCGGAAGGCGGTGGCGAACCGGCCGGGGCTGTTGAATCCCGCGGCCTCGGCGATGCGGGCGATGGGCCAGTCGGTGTCGCGGAGCAGTTCCATGGCGCGCTCGATGCGGCGTCGGCGGATCTCGTGGGCCGGGCTGTGACGCAGCGCCTTGCTGAACCGCAGCTCGAGCAGGCGGCGCGAGATGCCCGCGTCCGCGGCGACGTGATCGACGTTGATCGCGCCGCACGCGTTTTCCTGGATGAAGATCAACGCCCGGCGGACGATCTCGTCCTCGACGGCGATCAGCTCCGTGGACATGCGCGGCACGAGCCCGACCGGGTCGACGGTGGTCACCCGCGGCACGCCCTTGTCGCCGGCCATCATCCGGTCGAGCACGGCGGCGGCCTGGTAGCCGATCTGCTCGGCGTTGAGCTGGATGCTCGAGAGCGTCGGGTGCGTCGCCTCGCACATCAGGTCGTCGTTGTCGACGCCGAGGATCAGCACCTGCTGCGGGACGGACAGGCCGTGCCGTGCGCACACGTCGTTGATCGCCTGCGCGTAATCGTCGTTGCTGCAAAACACGCCGACCGGCTTGGGCAGCGCCTCGAGCCACTCGGCGGCGTTCTCCGTGATCTGTTCCAGCAGCTCGGGCGACTCGTTCCAGCTGATGATCTTCGAGAAGTCGAACCGCGAGCATTCGTAGCCTTCCTCTTCGAGGCGCTGGACGAAGCCGGCGTGGCGTTGCTTGGAATAGCGCTGGCTGTTGCAGACGAAGCCGAAGTGGCACACGCCGAGGTTGAGCAAGTGCTCGGCGGCGATCTGCCCGACCATGGGGTTGTTGGAGGTGCTCAGCGGCGGGTGCGGCAGGTCCAGCGAGTCGCCGATGTTGACCCACGGGATGCCGGTGGCGTTGATCTGCTCGGCGATCTCGTTGCTGAAGATCTGCGCGATGACCCCGTCGGGGTGGTCGTTGGCGATCTGTTGCAGCGGCAGGTCGTCGAACGTGCGGCGGGTGAGCAGGAACCACGGGTCGTCGCGCTTGATCTCCTGGCAATAGGCGCGGATGCCCGCCACCGCTTCCCGGCCGTACATCGACTCACGATACACCATGAGCGAGACGCGTTTGGCGGCCGACCCGGCGGGATTGTCAGGGCTTAGTTTGCTGTACACGACGCGACGTTCGTCTTTCGGGTTTAACAGACGTGTTCACGATCATATGGATGAAATCCGGGGCTGTCACCTTGCGTTCATTGCCGAGACCTGCACCGCTCGCGGAAGGCCTTGGGCGATTCGCCGACCCACTCGCGGAAGGTCGTGGCGAACCGGCCGGGGTTGCCGAAACCGGCGGTCTGCGCCACGCGTGAGATCGCCCAGTCCGTGCTGCGCAGCAGCTCCATCGCACGCTCGATGCGGACCCGGCGGATCTCGTGGGCGGGGGTCTGCTTGAGCACCTGCTTGAACTTGATCTCCAGCAGCCGGCGCGAGATCGCGGCGTTCTGGGCCACGTCGTCGACGTTGATGCCCTCGCACGCGTTCTGCTGGATGTACTTCATCGCCTTGGTCACCGCTTCGTCGGTCGTGGCCAGCAGGTCGGTGGACATGCGCGGGATCACGCCGATCGGCGGCACGACCGCCTTGCGCGGCACGCCGGCGTCGCCGTTGAGCAGCCCGCACAGCGCGGCGCCGGCTTCGTAGCCGATCCGCTCGGCGTCGGGCTGGATGCTCGACAGCGTGGGGTAGACCGAATCGCAGAGCAACTCGTCGTTGTCGACGCCGATCAACGCCACGTCCTCGGGCACCCGCAGCCCGGCGCGGTAACAGACCTCGAGCATGAACGAAGCGAACGCGTCGTTGCAGCAGAACACGCCCAGCGGCTTCGGCAACGACGTCAGCCGCTCGACCGCCAGGTCCATCGCCTCGCTCAGCTCACGCGAAGTCGCCAGCAGGTACTGCTCGAACTCGAGGTGCTCGGCTGCGTAGCCGCGTGCCGCAAGGGTCTGTGTGAACGCCCGCTCACGCTCGCCGGAAAACGACAGGCCGTTGCCCAAAAACAGGTAGTGCTGCAACCCGCGATGGATCAGCTCCTCGCCGGCGAGTTGGCCGATGCGTGTGTCGTCGGTCACCACCCAGGGGCAGTCGTGGTTGGGCAGGTCGCCGCCCACGTTCACCCACTTCACGCCGGTCGCGTCGATGATCGCCGCGTGCTCTTCACGAAAAACCTGCGCGATCACGCCGTCCGGCTGGTCCAGCTCGATCTGCTCGCCGTAGTTGTTCACGCCGGACCGCACCAGCGTGAACCAGTGATCACCGTTGGGCAGCTCGTTGGCGAACGACCTCAACCCCGCCACCAGCTCCCGGCCGAACACCGTCGCCATGCTCACGAACACCACCACGCGCGAGATCCGTTTCTCGCCGTGGGCGTCTCGGCGGTCGTGTAGCGGTTCGGTTTTCAAAGGCTTCTGCTCCGTGGCAAATAGGACGATCCGAAAACGGGAACCATGTGACAAAACCCGAAATTGCCGCGATTTTTTCATCGGAAAAGCCCGCCCGGGTTCGTTTTGGCCGCCAGCGTCGCTCGCTGGGCGGTCGTTGTTACCGCATTGCATTGGACCGGCCGCTGGTCCAGGGTGTATGGTGAATACGCAAGGCCTGCCCGCGGGTCGGTGGGCGTGCGGCCCAACCGTCTCACTATTCAACTCGCCGTTGCGACCGCTTCAGGAGTCACCGCAATGCAATCACCAAAAATGCGTGAGAATTGGGAAAATCCCGAGATTCAATCGCTTGAATTGAAGCCCTCCGGCGATCGCCTGCCCCGGGCGTTCACGCTTGTGGAACTGCTGGTGGTCATCGCGATCATCGCGCTGCTGTTGGCGATCCTGCTGCCGGCGATCAGCAAGGCCAAGGAGTTGGCCAGCCGCGCGGTCTGTGGCGGCAACAACCGGTCGCTGGCGCAGAGCCAGTTCATCCTCGCCGAGGAGGGCGACGGCAAGCTGTTCCTCTCCGACCGCAGCGTGTTGAACAAACGCGACCGCTTGCTCGGCCAGACCGCGCTGACCGAACAGGACCACATCTCGTGGATCAACAGCTTTTTCTACAAGGAGCTGCGCCAGGCCGACGTTGAGTTCGAGCAGTTCAACTGCCCCAACCGCAAGGGGCGCGAGGACGTGACGTACTTCCGGCCGCGCACGGCCAGCGGGCTCATCGAAGACCCGAGCAAGTACGACGACTACGACGAGATCACCCGCGTCCGCCTCGGCTACTACATCATGGCCGGCCGACGCGAGTGGCAGAACACCAAAACCCAGAACGCACGCGCCTTCCCCGAACTGACCGACGAAGGCCAGGGCACCTGGAACGTCGCGGTGCGCATGTCGCAGGACGCCAACCACGTCGTCGTCTCCGACCTCAACGAGAAGGGCACGCTCAACCCCGAGCCCACCCACTCGTCCTTCCCGCACGGCGGCAGCGGGCTGATCTACCTCATCGGCAGCATCGACATGGACGACCCCGATTCCGAGGCCGTCGGTGGCAACACCGCCCTGCTCGACGGCTCGGTCGCCTTCAAGAAGGTCCGCGACATGCGCGAATACAGCGTCCTGGCCAACGGCGGCACCATCCGCGGCTGGTGGGATATGTCCGTCAACATCAACGACGGCACCTCCAGCGGCGGCGATGGTGGAGGTCCGACGGTCTTCTGACCGGCTTCGGGCCCGCATCGCGCCCCCGGGTTAAGCCGCAGTTGCTTGGTCACGTCTCGCCGCCCTTTGACGATCTTTTGCGACACAAAACCCTCAGCCCACCGGAGCGCTCCGGTGGGCTTTTCTCGCGCACGGCGGACAACACACGGTTTCTACGCATCACTGTAAGGTGTTTTTTGCATTGGAGATACATTGAATTCCCGCCCCCTTCGCCGCGATTTCTATTCAAGATCTGCGCATTTTGGAAGCTGAAATTCGCTTTGCCCTATCATGAATGCTGTAATGATGCGCTATTCTTCTTTGAAAAGGTATTGGAGCAACCCGTTGCTTCGAGGGCATCATCCATCCTGTTTGCGTCGGGCATTTATTTTTCATGCCAACCCGACGCCGCAATCGAGGAGCGAACCAATGCAACCCCGTGTTTCCTTACCGTCTCTGGGCAGCCGTCGCGCGTTCACCCTGGTGGAACTGCTCGTGGTGATCGCGATCATCGCGTTGCTGCTGTCGATCCTGCTGCCGGCGATCAGCAAGGCCAAGGAACTGGCGTCCCGCTCGGTCTGCGGCGCGAACAACCGTTCGCTGGTCCAGGCGTCGATCATCAGCGCCGACGAGCGCGATGGGAAGTTCATTCCCTCGCAGCGCGACATCAAGCGTGATCTGGATTTCTTGCGGCGGGGCTATGCGAACGCCAGCAACGTGAACGACCACATCTCGCACATCAACAGCTACGTGTACCAGAGCTTGCGTGAATCCGACCTGGAGCTCGAGGTCTTTAATTGCCCCAACCGCAAGGGCCGTGAAGACGTCACGAACTTCCGCGCCTGGGACAAGAGTGGAACTCAGATCGACCTTGACGATTCGTACAAGCTCGACGATTTCGAGAACGTCAGCCGGGCTCGCTTGGGCTATTACTACATGGCGGGGCGGCCGAAGTGGACTGACGCCGTCGCAAAAACGGACCCAGCTTATGACGTTTTCACCCAATCCGAAGACGAGGACATGGATCCGGGCGGCGCTTGGGAGAAACCTCATCGCACTTCACAGGACGGTGTGCTTGCGCTCTGCGCGGACATGAACGAGGCGGGCACCGACAGCCCCCAGCCCAAGCACAACTCTTTCCCGCACGGCCCCAGCGGCTTGGTCTATTACGACTGGAGCGATCAGAAGAGCATGAAGGACCCCGACTGCGACGCGGTCGGCGGCAACACGGGCTTCCTCGACGGGTCGGTCCTCTTCCAGAAGAAGCGTGACCTGCGGGTCTACCACGTGACCGCGGGCAGCAACGCCAGTTACCGCGGCTGGTGGTCCAAGGACTGCAACGTCCGCACCGACGACGGCGGCGGCGGCGGCGGGCCCCAGGTCTTCTGATTCGCCCGCGAACAATGCAAGAGAACCGAGCCGCCCCGCGAAAAACGGGGCGGCTTTTTTGTCGCCCGTTTGTCTCGATCCGAGGGATCACGCGTCACAAACACATCCGATCTTGATCGCGCCGCGGCTTTTCCCGTGGATCGCGCCGGGGCGCGCGAGCTATCATGTGGTGTAGCGGCCGCAGCATCCGCGGGCTGCGTGCCGTTCCGGGCCCTTCCTCAAGCCCGCGCCGTGTGCGGTGCGAACCGCCGCTCCCTCGGCCACGTCCAGTTCATGATCGCCGACGAGCGCGGCGGCGCGTTCTTCCCTTCCGACCGCGAGGTCCGGCGCTCCCCCGACCGCCTGCGCGAGGCGCACCGCAACCACGCGGTCAACGACCACCTGTCGTGGATCAACAGCTACTGCTACCAGGAGCTGCGCGAGGCGGGGGTGGAGCTGGAGCAGTTCAACTGCCCCAACCGCAACGACAACTTCAATTACCTGAAGGTGACCGGCGACCCGCTGAACAAGGGCGGCGCGTGGGTCATGGCGAGCAAGCTCAGCCGGGACGGCCAGACGCCGGTGACGGCGGACCTGTCCGAGCAGGCCACCTGGGCCCCCGAACACCACTGCTCCTACTCGCACGGCGGGTTCGGCCTGGTTTATTACTCGCAAGCCCAGACGCATGGAGAACTCCGACGCGGCCGGCGCGAACACGGGCATGCTCGACGGCTCGGTCAGCTTCCAGAAGGTTCGCGACCTGAAGGTGTACACCGTGGTCGCCAACAGCAGCGGCGCGTACGCTGAGTCGCACAAGCAGATCTACGGCTGGTTCAGCGCCGCGGCCGATATCTCCCCCGAGCCGGCCGGCGGCGGCGGCGATCCGCCGCCCGGGCCGTTCTGATCCGAACCGCCACGCTGATGAATCACACCGGGGCCGCCCTGCGCGGGGCGGCCTTTTCTTGCATCCGTGCGGCGTGTGCGAGAGGGTCGAACTTTGACGAGCACGACGCCGGGGCCGACAATCCGTCAATCCAATCGGTCGCAGGGGTAAGTTTGCTCATGGTCGCCGAAGTTCTGGTCACCGGCGGGGCGGGTTTCATCGGTTCACACCTCACGCGTCTGCTCGGCGAGCAGGGCGTGGGTGTGCGTGTGATGGAACTGCCGGGCGTGCTGACGTCGCACCTGCCGGCGGGGGTCGAGCTCGTGCGGGGCGACGTGGCCAACCGGCGCGACGTGCGCAGGGCGGTCGCCGGCTGCGGGGTGGTGCTGCACCTGGCGGCGAACCCGAACCTGTGGGCGAAACGGCCCGATGAGTTCGAGCGCGTCAACCACCTCGGCGCACGGGCCGTGCTCGACGAGGCGCTGCGGGCCGGCGCCGAGCGGGTGGTGCACGTGTCGACCGAGTCGATCCTCGCGTCGGCCGATCGCCGTTCGGTGGTCGACGAGCGGTGTTGGTTGAGCTACCACGACGTGCCCGGGCCGTACTGCCGCAGCAAGTGGCTGGCCGAGTCGTACGCCTTAAGGCTCGCGGCCGAGGGCGCGCCGGTTGTGATCGCCAGCCCCACGGTGCCGATCGGGCCCGGCGCATACGGCGGCGTGCCGATGACGCGGCTGATCGCCGACTTCGCCAACGGCCGGGTCAAGGCGAACCTCGAATCGGACCTGAACCTGGTCGACGTGCGCGACGCGGCGGCGGGCATCTGGGCGGCGGCGCAGCGCGGCCGGCCTGGCGCCCGCTACCTGTTGGCCGGTGAGAACTGGACGACGAGCCGGCTGTTCGCGCTGCTCGGCGAGTTGCTCGGCCGACCCGGGCCACGCTTCAACGTGCCTTACCCGGTGGCGCTGGCGTTCGCGTACCTCGAAGAGTGTTACTGCCGGTTGAACGGGCGGGTGCCGATGGCGACCGTGACCGGCGTGCGCCTCACGCGGCGGTCGATGCGGTTCGACGCCAGCGCCAGCCTGGGCGAGCTCGGCATCGAGCCACGGCCGATCCGCCCGGCGATCCGCGAAACCGTCGACTGGCTGGCCGCACGCGGGCTGATCCGGCGTTGAGCGCCACGCCGATCGGCCGGGCGATACAATGAACCCGTGTGGGCAACAAACGGGAGGCCTTGCGATGAACGAACGGCGTCGTCGGTGGGTGTGTGGGGCGCTGGTGTGCCTGGCCGCGTGCGGCGTGTACGCCGTGTGGGCCGACGACCCCGGCGAGCTGCCGATCGTGCCGCCGGCGATGACGGTGCGCGCCGAGCCGGTGTCGGAGGAGCAAGCCCGGGCGAGTGAAGTGGCCGAGCCTTACGCGCACCTCGGCGACGAGCGCATCGTCGATTACTTCGTGCAGCTGCTACCCGAGCCCAACGGCGACCTGATGGTCATCGAGCGCATCACCATTGTGTGCCGGGGCGACAAGGTCAAACGCGGCATCTACCTGGGCATCGGCAACAAGAAGAAGTACGAACTGATCGACGTCAAACGCAACGGCGAGCCCGCGTTCTGTCGGATCGAAGATGAGTCGGACAAGAGCCCCCGGCTTTCGATCCTTCAGGACGACGTCTACCTCACGCAGGGCCGATACCTCTACACGATCCGCTACCGCATCAAGGAAGAGATATCGATCTCGAAGCACACGCGCAAGTTCCGCTGGAAGCCGGTCGGGCCCTGGAACATGCCCATCGAGCACGCCACGCTCATGGTGCACTTGGCCGAGGAGCAGCGCGACCAGATCGTCGATGGGTGGGCCTACCTGGTGAAGAAAAAAAGCCGCCAGGTCGTGCTCAAGCCCCAGCGGTTGCCCGGCGGCCCGCTGTGGTTCGAGACCGAACGCCCCCTCGAGCCGGAAGACTCGATGTACGTGTTCCTCGAATGGTGGCCCCGCGGGCCGCGGCAGTGACAGGCCCCGGGCGGTCATTACAATAGTCAGGCCAGTGGGCGCCAGCACGACACATCCCGCTCCCGACGCCGCGGGCCGCCAAGCGCCGATCGGCATCGTCGCCGCGGGGGGCCAACTGCCCATCGCCACCGCGCGCGGCATCCGTGCCGCGGGTCGGCGCGTCGCCTGCGTCGGCCTGTTCGGGCAGTACGACCGGGCGCTGCCGGCCCTGTGCGACGACTTCAAGTCCGCCGGGCTCATCCAGCTCGGCAAGTGGATCCGCGTGTTGCGCAGGTTCGGCTGCCGCGAGGCGGTGATGGTCGGAAAGGTCTACAAGGAGCAGATGTACCAGCCGTTCCGCTGGTTCCGCTACGTGCCGGACCTGCGCGGCGGCAAGGTCTGGTTCATCACCACGCGTCACGACAAACGCGCCGACAGCATGCTGACGGCCATCGCCGACGAGTTCGCACAGGACGGCATCACGATGATCGATTCCACGCGTTACATCCCCGAACTGCTCGCCGACGAGGGCGTGATGACGAAAACCAAACCGTCGAACGCGCAGCAGGCGGACATCGACTTCGCGCTGCCGATCGTGCAACGCATGGGCGACCTCGACGTCGGCCAGGCGATCGCCGTCAACGACCGCGACGTGATCGCCGTCGAGGCCATCGAGGGCACCGACGCCATGATCGAACGCGCCGGCGCGCTGTGCAAGCGCGGCAAGTGGACCCTCATCAAGCTCGCCAAGCCCAACCAGGACATGCGCTTCGACGTGCCCACCGTCGGCCCGCAAACCATCGAGAAGCTCAAGGCCGCCGGCGGCACCTGCCTCGCCGTCGAGGCCGGCAAGACCATTTTGCTCGACAAGCCCGCCTTCCTTGAAGCCGCCGACAAGGCCGGCATCGCCGTCGTCGGCGTGAAGGTGACGTGATGTGGGGGTGGTTTTTGTTGATCGTTTACCTCGTCCAGCTTGCCGCCGCGTGCGGCATCTTCGCGGCGCTCTACGTGATGGCGAAGTCGAACGGCAGCGCCCGCGTCGACTGGGTGCGCTTCTTCCCCTGGCTGCTGGTGATCGGGCCGTTGGCGATCGCGACGCTGCGCATGGCGGAGGGCTTGTCCAACCTGTTCGAAACCGTCGGCACGATCCTGCTGCTGGTGTTCCTGTTGGCGTTTTCTGTGATGGGTTACCTGATCGCCGAGATGCCCGGCTTTATCGTGGGCACGCTGTTCGCGATGTTCCTCTGCGTGGTGGGCTACCGCTACCGCGGCGGCGTGCGGACGTGGCTGAAAACCAAGTGGCACGCCGTACGCTCGCATGCGCAGCGCGGCCCGCTCGCTGGCGCATCGCAAACCTGGTTGGTTTGGCTCATGCCGCCCATCGTGGTCGACCTGCCCGCCGACGGTGACGTGGGATGAGCGCCGCCGCCGATTTTCACATCCGCCCGGCCACCGCCGCCGACGTGCCCCCGATCAACGCGATCTTCAACCATTACATCGCCACCAGCACGTGCATCTTCCACGACGAACCGGTGTCGATCGACTGGCAGCGGCGGTGGTTTGCCGAGCACGACGACAAACACCCCGTGTTCGTCGCCGAAGCGCGAGGCGAAGTGGTTGCCTGGGCGTCGTTGTCGGCCTACAGCGAGCGCTGCGGCTACCGGCACACGGTCGAAAACTCGGTGTACGTCAAGGAAGGCCACGCGGGCCGGGGCATCGGTCAAGCGCTGCTGCGACAGCTCGTCGACGCCGCCGAGCAGATCGGCCACCATACCATCGTCGCGCTGATCACCGCCGACCAGCCCGTGAGCCTCGCGTTGCACGAAAAGTTCGGGTTCGAGAAGGTCGGCCACTTCAAGGAACTGGGCCACAAGTTCGGCCGATGGCACGACGTGATTCAGATGCAATACACGGTGCCATGAGCGATACGCCGGAGCACAACTTCGTTTCACGCGGCGGGCTCAAGCTCGCTGCGGCGCTCGACGCGTTTCGGCTCGACGTGACCGGCATGACCTGCGCCGACCTCGGCTGCAACGTCGGCGGGTTCACCGACTGCCTGCTGCAACGCGGCGCCGCGAAGGTGTACGCCGTCGACACCGGCTACGGGCAGCTGGCGTGGAAGTTGCGCAACGACGAGCGCGTGGTGGTGATGGAACGCACGAACGCGATGCACGCCGAGCCCCAAGCGGCGGTCGACCTCGTGGTGCTCGACATGGGTTGGACGAAACAGCGGCACGCGATCCCCGCGGCGTTGCGCTGGTCGCCGGGACACATCGTCACGCTGATCAAGCCGCACTACGAGGCGTCGGGCCAAACCAAAGGCAAGGGCAAGCTCGACGAAGCCGAGGCGCAGCGCGTGTGCGACCGGGTGCTGCGCGCCATGCCCGGGCTCGGCGTCGAGGTGCTGGGCCACATCCGCTCGCCCATCGTCGGCGGCGCCGGCAAGGGCAAACGCGGCAACGTCGAGTACCTGGCGCACTTGCGGGCGGTGGAGTGAAGCCCGCTCGCAGCTCGCCGCAATCAGCGGGTGGTTTTCGACGTGCCCGGAGGGCGGCATAACCCCCTTTTTAGCCGCCCCAAACGCCCCCGGCGCGTTCGCGAAAATGCCCGATCTGCGGTACAATTTCAACCTTGTTCAGACCGCAAGAAGCAGGCTATACCCCATGACCGACGACGTGCCGCAGATGCCTGAAAACGAAGGCGACCACGCCGATGTGCAAGCCACGGAAACCCCGGAAGTTCCCGTGGGCCACATCATGGACATCGCCATCGACCGGGAGCTGGCCGACAGCTACCTGACGTACGCGATGAGCACCATCATGGACCGGGCGTTGCCCGACGTGCGTGATGGGTTGAAGCCTTCGCAGCGCCGCATCCTCGTGGCGATGAACGACCTGAACCTCGGGCCGCGCAGCAAGCACCGCAAGTGCGCCAAGATCGCCGGCGACACCTCGGGCAACTACCACCCGCACGGCGAGTCGGTGGTGTACCCGACGCTGGTGGGCATGGGCCAGGAATGGAAGATGCGGGCCACGCTCGTCGACCCGCAGGGCAACTTCGGTTCGATCGACGGCGACCCGCCCGCGGCCATGCGTTACACCGAAGCCCGCCTCGCCGCGCCCGCCGCGGAGATGCTCGAAGACCTCAAGCTCGCCACCGTCGACTACCAGGACAACTACGACGCGACGCGCACCGAGCCGACCGTGCTGCCGGGCAAGTTCCCCAACCTGCTGGTCAACGGCGGCGTCGGCATCGCCGTCGGCATGGCCACGAGCCTGCCGCCGCACAACGTGGGCGAGGTGTGCGACGCGATCGTCGCCATCATCGAGAACCCCGAGCTGCCGCTCAGCGAGTTGATGGAGATCATCCCCGGCCCGGACTTCCCGACCGGCGGGACGATCTGCGGGCGCGAGGGCATTGTCAACGGCTATTCGACCGGGCGCGGCAAGATCACCATGCGGGCCCGCACCCACATCGAAACCGAAAACGCCAAGGGCAAGCCGCTCGCCAAGCCGTTGATCGTCATCGACGAGATCCCGTACCAGATCCTCAAGACCACGATCATTGACCAGATCGTCAACTGCGTGAAGAACGAGCGCATCACCGAGATCGCCGACGTGAACGACTACTCCGGCCGCGACGGCATGCGGCTGGTCGTCGAGTGCAAGCGCGGCGCCGACCCGGAGGTCGTGCTCAACCAGCTGTACCAGTTCACAGCGTTGCAGTCGACGTTCAGCATCATGAACATCGCGCTGGTCAACCGCCAGCCGCGCACGCTGTCGCTGCGGGAGCTGATCGGCTACTTCATCGACCACCGCAAGGAAGTGATCCGCCGGCGGACGCAGCACTTGCTCCGCGAGGCGCAGCAAAAGGCGCACATCCGCGAGGGCCTGATCTACGCGGTGTGCGACATCGACGAGGTGATCAAGCTCATCCGCACCAGCCGGACGCGCGACGAGGCGATCGACCGGCTGATGGAGCGCGGCTTTAAGATCCCCGAAGACCACCCCAGCGCCCCGGCCATCCCGCAGCGCCTCAAAGACCAGGCCGCCGACTCACCGGAGGGCATGGTCAAGCTCAGCCGGGCCCAGGCCGAGGCGATCGGGCGCATGCAGCTGATCTCGCTGGTCGGGTTGGAGATCGAGAAGCTCGTGGCCGAGTACACCGAACTGCTGGAGGAGATCGAGGGCTACGAGCTGATCCTCTCGGACGAGTCGCGCGTGCTGGACATCATCCGCGAGGACACGCTGGAGATGAAGGCCAAGTACGCCAAGCCGCGCCTGACCACGATCGAAGGCGAGGTCGGCGACATCGTGATGGCGGACCTGATCGCCGAGGAAGACGTGGTGGTGACGATCAGCCACGCGGGCTACGTCAAGCGGTTGCCGGTCGACGCGTACCGCACGCAGGGCCGGGGCGGCCGGGGCGTGATCGGCGCCGACACCAAGTCCGACGATTTCACCGAGCAGCTGTTCGTGGCGTCGACGCACGACGACCTGTTGTGCTTCACCGACCAGGGACGCGTGTTCAAGATCAAGGTGTTCGAGATCCCCCAAGCGTCGCGCACCAGCCGGGGGCGGGCGATCGTGAACATCATCGATTTGCGGCCCGGCGAGAGCGTGTGCACGTTCCTGCCGGTGCGCGACTTCGAGAAGTACGGCGACTACCTCGTGTTCGCCACACGCAACGGCCTGGTGAAGCGCACGTCGCTGAAGCTGTATTCCAACGTCCGCCGCAGCGGCCTGATCGCGATCAACCTCAAGGAGGGCGATGCGCTGGTGGGCGTGCGTCTGACCACGGGCGACGACCACATCGTGCTGTGCACGTCGACGGGCATGGCGATCCGCTTCGACGAGTCCGACGCCCGCGCCATGGGCAGGTCGGCGGCCGGCGTGAAGGGTATCAGCCTGCGCGACGGCGACCGCGTGGTGGCGATCGTCAAGGCCGACGACCAGCGGCAGCTGCTGACCGTCAGCGAGAACGGCTTTGGCAAGCGGACGCCGATGAGCGAGTACCTGGTGCAGCCCGAGACCGGCGCGCCGCGCCCGCAGAACCGCGGCGGCAAGGGCCGGGTCGACCTGAAGGTGACGGGCAAGAACGGGCCGGTCGTCGCGGCGCTGAGCGTGACCGACACCGACCAGATGATGCTCATCACCTCCGGCGGGATGATCGTCCGCTCGCGCGTCGGCGAGGTCCGCCAGACCAACCGCGGCACGCAGGGCGTGAAGGTCATCAACCTCAAGTCGGGCGACAAGCTGATCGCCACCGCGCTCATCGCCGACGCCGAAGAAGACGAACCGGGAGCCTAACCAACAGACGGGGACACATCATGGCAACGAAACAATGGTCTGACGGCATTTACGTGGTGGAACTGCCGCCGCGCCCGGGGCTGATGGAAGAGTTGGTGTCGTGCCGCCAGCAGTTCGAGCGCGACCCCCGGCACGTCGTGATCGACTTCGCCCAGGTCGACGCGGTCACCTCGTCGCACATCTCGCAATTGCTGCGCATCCGCCAGAGCGCGATCGAGCTCGACCGCAAGCTGGTGCTCTGCGCGGTGCCGGAGAAGGTGATGTTCACGTTCACGATCACGGGGCTGGACAAGGTATTCAACATCGTCGACGACATCGCGACGGTGCTGGCGGGGTTGCAGATCGACTGACCGCGACCCGCCGTTTCCCGCGAAATCCCGCTTTGATCGTCTTTTTACACCGTCACAACACACGGCCGATCGTGGGTGTTTTCATTTGGGAGCAGAAGGGCGCTGGTTCGAATCCAGTCACCCCGATTAAGACGAGTTGGGATGATCGATCACCTAGAAGCAGACCTTTCCCAAGTGCGTTCGTGATCATGAGATTCTCGTGTAAGTCGAGGACTAGTTTTCAGGGGCCAAAGTTACAGCGGACAAGAATATCGAACGCTTCGACGTACGTAACTACCAATTATAGCCTCTAACCAACCTCCAGTGCCCATCTGATATTTTGAGGTCAAAAGAGTGCCCTACTTGGGCTCGTTTGTCACCTATGTATGCATCGTACCAAACAGTCCAGTATCCTGATTTCCCTTTGGTAGCCAATCCTACTTTGTATGTGTCTACTGAGCGCATCGACAAATAATAAGATTCATAGCCGATAGGCATCGATGATTTGGGCTTGCCAGTCCACCACTTTATCGATTTATCTTGTTTGTCGTCTCGTATGTCCTCCAGGTATTTAAGAACAACATCGCGCGGCGATAAGCCAAGCTTATCGATTGGCAATTTATGCTTAAATACTAAGCCATCTGGAATATCATCAGTGATTATGATTTTGATCGCTTTAGCATGTTGTGATGTGGTGTCTTGTGGTTTTAATTGCGTCAGATGATTGTTTTCATTGTTTGTATTATTGCTATCATCTTGTTTTGATACAGCATGTGTGGGAGGACTGTTGCTATGTTCGGATGAATGCCGACTACTGTCACAGCCGTAGATAATGATGCAAGCTGCTAGCGTCATTCCCAGCAATAGGTGTTTGGCCGTCATAGTGACACCGTTTACAAGAATAATCTCCACGCGGTTGGATCTTTAATTACCTGCCTGTATATGTGTGCTCCTTCAAACGTGGCTTATCTCCATTACATAAGCACTTCCAAGTTTGTGTGCTACGGTAATACTGCTTCCCGTGCCTAATTCTAGTCGCACGAGGCTGAGGATTCTTACTCAAAAAGTCCTTTAAATCCTGATCCAGCCACTGCCTTGGGGTTTTGTCTAGAAGCCGTTTCAAAACCCCAAGTTCCATAAGTTTGCGCTCTTGCGTGCTTTATGTCATGTTGGTCATGGAAAGGAGTGCTTTTCATGGCCAGGGAC
>JANQHD010000042.1 GCA_028282805.1 Phycisphaeraceae bacterium
CGACCGATATTACGTTCTGTATTTGCTCGCCGGGTTCACCAGTCTGCCCAACGGTATCAACTTTTCGTCGCAGTAGCTCAGCCAGCTCCTGCTTCGTTAGCTTCCGGTCAAGCAATCCTTCGTCGTCATTCTGCCTTTCGTCGTTCCCGTTGCTTCCGAGCTCGGGTACTTCGTCTAGAGATTCGGCTTTATCAAGCACCTTTGAATCTATGTGTAATGTTCGCTCAGAATCGCAAAGCTCTTCAATCCGAATCTTACCGTGATCAAAGGCGTACTTTACCCTAGCCGCGGTCTCTGTTCGATTTGCTACGGTAATCATCACCGGTGGGGTTTTGAATCCAATATGCTTCCACCATCGATTCGTTTCTAACCAGTCCACACCTAACAGGTAATAAGCGTTGCTCAAAAGGTCCGGTAGCGGCACGTGCTCCTCGGCCTTCCGGTTAAGGTCGGTACATACTTCCGGATCTATATAGATGTGATACAGCCGCGGCTTGTAGGTTTTTGCGTCTGGTAGCGCATCAGTTCGCACAACCACCCGTGGTGTCTTTACCAGTCCAGACTCAATTGCATCATTCAATCCGAAGTCACTCACGATCCAACCGAACAATGCTTCTTTACTGCTCTTCTTTCCCGTCGGGGCAAATGGTGTCGCCGAGAAGTCGTAGCAGTTGAGAATCCCACGAGCCCGATGAATCCGATCCAGGCCACCGATCCATTTTGTAGCTTCATCCCGATCCGCTCGACTTACACTAGCGATGTGCTTGCCTTCAGGGATTCGCCATGCATGGTGTGCCTCGTCATTCACAACAAGAATATTGCGGCTAGTCGCCATATCGCCTAGCACATCCCGCACATAGGCTTCATCGCTCTTCGCCCCGCGCTTGTCCACGCTCTTCTTCTTGGCGATCTGCTCTTCAGTCTCCCAGTCCAGCTTGTGCCAGTTGAGCACCCGAACCTTGCCTTGCCTCAGCTTGTCGTGAAGCGCTGGTGGCACGATGTTGAAAAGGTCGTAGTAATTCCCGTCCCGGTCGGGGATAATCACCGCAAGCCGGCTCTTCACCGTCAGTCCGGGCGCAACCACCAGCACGTTCTTTGAGAACTGGGCCAGTTGCGGATACGTCACCTTGTTGAGCACCTGCCACGCGATGAGCATCGACATCACGATCGTCTTGCCCGAGCCCGTCGCCATCTTGGCACACAGCCTGAGAAATTCCCCTCCATCGCCCGGAATCTCTATGCCCTGCTTGTCTGCGGCCGACGCCTCGGCCAGCCAGATTAGCGTTTCAATCGCTTCCAGTTGGCAGAAGAAGAACGCCCATTGCCTCTGGCTGCGGTCATGCCAATGTTCCAACAGTCGCCGGGTGATACCTGTTACACCGGGATATCCCGCCTCACGCCACGTCTGCACCCGTGGGCGAATCTGGTTCACCAGCGGCAGTTCCACGAACACCCCCGGATCGTCGAACCCCTGAGCCTCCGGCGTTGCCATCACATATCCTGCCGGCCTGCGTCCGGACATTCGTTCGAACATCCTTATCTGACGGTCGTAACGCCAATGCTCCCGTGGTTCTTCGTACGGAGAGTTGATGATGAGTTTGTCTATATGAAACTTACGCTCTGGCATCTAATGCTCTATCTTGCCGGTGAGTTCTTTGGATACATTGATCATCGTAATTGGTACAAATCCTATTGAATCGTTGTTGATAGTGAAACGACGCATAGAGCACTTTAGCTCTGCGTGAATCAATAGTGTTGCGGGAGGTATTCGCTCCAACCTTTCAAAACGCTTGCCGAAGTCAATGCCTTGCCCGCCTCGTAATCTCACATCAACTGCGCTTATCGGTGGCACCTTGATTCGACGGCTAATAGTTAATGGCTGGCACAACTCTCCATTGCAACGAACAGAGGCTTCGGCGTGTTCAATTTCTAGTGCGTAAGGCAGGGCATTCCACAGGCGAAGATAAAGGTCAACGCTGGACGGATCACCTCCCGACAACTCCAATGGTCTTCCTCGTGGTCGTACATCTATTGACACGTAGCGGCGTAACCTAGATTCAGTCCAGTACCATCGAACCAATATCGCGGGCGCAACAGTAAGAATCCATCGACAAATAGTGGCAATAAGTATCTTCATCGACTTGAATCAATCTATGCGATCCGACTGGCCTCATTCTGTATCAACGGTCCTCAAGCTTTCAATCCCGCGGTCGTCGACGATCTTCACAGCGACACGCTTGTAATCGCCAAGTTCGAACGGCAGCGATTTTGTGCCCCGGTAGGCTTCGATTCTCTCCTGATCGATCTCAGCCTTGAGGCTCTTGGCTAACCGCGCCCAGCCATCCTTCGCGCCGGCCATGGGGAAGAACACCTGCCGCGGGTAGAGGCTTCGCCCGTCGTAGTTGGTGTCCAGCATCCACATCGCGATCTTGTTCGTCTCCCCTGAATCTACCTTGCCCGTCCTCGGATTGTAGTAGTCGAAGCCGTGAACTTCGACTGTCCACTTGCCCTTGTCTTCGCCCCTGGCGATCTGGCGAAGCTCCACGTCGGGTTGGCCGATGAGCCAGAAGCTCTCATTGCTCGCCCGTTTCTTCTTCAAATCTTCAGTCAACAAATCGGCATTCATCTGGACCTTGAGGAAAGTCATGCCTGTCTTCTCAGGTGTCAGTTCGTCAATGTCCTTCGCCGCTTCGGGATCGAACTGGAACGCCGCGAAGACGAGCATGTCCGGCTTCGGATTCAACGTTCGCGCTTCATCCCACGCCTGCTCAACCTGCCGTTGCTCTAACGGGGCATGCTCCGGGCCGAACGAAACGACTACACGCCTGGCGTCGCCGTCCTTTGTCTCACCTGTGGCGTGCAGGAACCGCGTTCCGCCGAGCGGTTCGATGCGGCTAAACTCGATCTGTTGGCCGCTTCGTCCGCGTATGCCTGTGGATTGGAGTTCGCGGCGCCACTCGTCTTGCCGTGCCGTAGAACCAGATCGAGCGAGCGACTTATCGGTTGCCGGCTCGGTTTCAAGGTCATCCAACGGTCGAACAGAAATTGAAGGCACTGCCTCAACGGTGAAAGGGCCTGCCACGCGGACTTGAGAACTGTCGGGTTTCGGCTGGTCGTAGAGTGTTTCCTGATCTGCATACTTGCAAACGAGTGCCTGCGCTTCTTTTCGATTTAGTCCTTCTATCAGTTCTGGATTATTCGCGATCGACCGTAGCATGATGTGAGGTACGGTTCGATACACGAATCCACTTGCCACTCCTTCATCCTTATGAGCAAGTACGTAGTATTCATATGTCGCAGTCATCACTCGTTGCTTGGCTAGTGTCACTGCCACACGGGAAGTATCACATGTTATCCATCTGCGTCCCCACTGCTCGGCAATGTATGCAGTAGTGCCTGATCCACATGTAGGATCGAACACAAGGTCGCCAGGGTCCGTACACAGCAGCATGCATCGCGCTGCAACCTTCAGATTGGTCTCGACTACATATCGCTTGTCAGACGCAAATCCGGCCGTAGTAGTGTCATCCCATAGATTTGTGATTGGGTAGACAGGAAAATCGTCGATGTACCTTACGTAGTAAAGACCAGTGCCAGTCGAAATCAGTCGGTTGGCGACGCGCAGCCGCGCCATGCCTTCTTCGTTGGTTTTCCATCGACTCTTGGATCCAGGAAGAAATTCCTTGCCATCCAGTTCTACCGGGAACCAACATGCTGCCCCTTCACCTTTTTGTCGCCCAACACTTTGGCTTTGGAGATTGTCCAACCGAAAGATACGGGCATCTGGTGGCAAGGCTTCGGGAGACACGCGTTCCTTAGCCGTCATGCGGCGTCGTTCGCCATTCGCCAATTCCAGCCATGAGTAAGGACCGCGAACAGCCTCTGCGATGTTCTTGTCCTTGTGTAATGGACGAAATTTCAACAACTCTCTGTTCTTGGCGAAGAAGAGCAAATAGTCATGCGTCGCGCCAAGATACTGTCGCGTCGATCCACTTGTTGTAACAAAGGGAATCTGAGCCACGAAGGCATTCGCACCAAAAATCTCGTGGCAGATTTCACGTGCGTGATGCACATTTTCTTGGCCGATCTGCACAAAACACGCGCCAGAGTCTGCTAAGAGTTCACGCGCTAGAAGCAGGCGATCGCGTAGATATGTGCAGTATGAATGGATGCCAAGTTCCCACGTGTCGCGGAAGGCACGAAGCATCTCCGGTTCATGCGTTAGGTCTTCATCCTTGCCATCTGATACATCGCGTTTGTCAACGAACGGCTGAAAGTTAGACCCGTAACGAATACCATAAGGTGGATCAATGTACACCATTTGTACCTTGCCGGCCATGCCCTCTTTTTCTAGTAGGGAGTTCATAACCAGCAGCGAGTCGCCGGCGATGAGGCGGTTCGTCCAGTTATGCGGATGCTTGTAGAAGTCCAAAGCATCGCGTAACGGCGGATTCTCGTCGGGTGATTCGAACAGGGGCATCTGCGGATCGTGCCTGTTGCCATTGCGGGCGCGGACAGCCTCGATGATCGTCTGCGGATCGATCCGTTCGTGAACGTGCAGCGAGACAGTCGGTACTTCGAAGCTGGTCCGCTCAGCCTTACCGGTCCAGACCAATTGCGGGTCAAGGTGCGGATCGTATTGGTAGGTGGTTTTGCTGTCGTCGTCCGGATCAGTCTTGGGCGTAACGAGGCCGACTGGCGGATTGTTCACTCGCTGTTTATCGGAGTGATCGTATTGTTCGATCGGACGTTTCTTAGACTTAGGCTTCTTCTTTGCCATCGACCGTGTTTTCCAATGAGGCGATGCGTGTCGACCAATGTATCGGAATCAAATTGTCTGCGCCACTCGTTGCCTAGCAAGAGGTCAATGATTGACTATTATTTCCGGTCCGGATCATCCAACCCAAGTGTGCTGCACGCGGCTTAAAGAACGTCACGTTCCAATTAACCTCGCAAATTGATGTCAGATGGTTGGTGTAGCCTGACAAGGTGTTGTGTTTGGTGTATTTGCGGCCGATTCGAAAATACCAGACGCATTGCCAAACATTGCCCGCCGGTCACGAGAAAAAGTAGTGAGAATATCAGATAGCTTGGCCACATACCGCCCCGATATTAAAGGTGAGCCAGTAAGATACCCGCTTGGCTACCGATGGTACAGGAAGTTCATGGCGGAGAGTGTATGATATGTGGAACTGTAATCATCGACACATTTGCTCATGTGTTTGGCATAATGAATGACCTCGTGTCTTTGGGTAATACGGATATGCTTAAGCCGCAAGGTCCATGGGAAATCCGTGAACTGATTGGCCACCCCGAATCACCTATCCCAGAAGCACATGGTGCTTATGTCATATCCATTCTTGAACACCGATACGACCCGGCATGTCATGGACACTCGCGATTCATCTACATTGGTGGTGTGAAAGCAGGCGAGAATTCCACTCTCGCTAAACGTGTGGGCGAATGGTTTGGGGCTGCATTCGGATTCATGCCGTACCACGGTCCAGGCCAAAGGTTATTTAGAGAGCGGCAGGCCCATGGGCTCTCGCCATGGGACATGGAATTGCGATGGTATCTGCACGATGATTCGGAGTGTTTGGAGAAAACACTTGGATAGCTATCGCGATGCCTTTGACAGCCGACCGCTTGGAAACAAGCAATGGAAACGTAAGGGATGTAGCACAGGACCCCACACAATAGAAGTCGCGATTCCGTGGGACGCTTTCTCAAAATGAGCGGTACAATGCCATCATGCTTTTTGTTGATGGATTGGCCTTCCTGCCTTCCGCCAATTAGTGTGCGGCAGGCCGGTAGGCGTGCCAAAGCTCAGCGGGATCGAAGCACGTCAGACCGATAAGAATGATCCGCCAGATAGGCCGCATGGCCTGTCCGTGTATAACCATTTGAGATTAAGCATCTTACGTGATACGAAGATGTCGCGCCACGCATTTCACTTAATATATTGATTTCACCGCGCGGTGAAACTATGATTTTAAGTGAAACATCTGCCGATGATTTCACTGGTGTGCATACTTTTACCGCGTGGTGAAACAATGCTCAGGAGTGAAACGTGGACCGAGACTTGACGAGTGAAGCCATCACCTGGATCGAGCGGGTCGGTCGCGAGACCGAGGCGTTCGAGGTGGTGGAGGACGGGTACGAACCGGACTACCGCAGCGATGCGATTGTGACCATCCGCCCCAGCGGGTTGCCCCACGTGGCGCTGTTGGTTGAGACAAAGAAGCGTCTAACGCCGCGCGAGGCGATGGCGTTGGCGCCCGTGCTTCGACGTCCCGATGAGCCGGGTATCCCGGTGGTGTGCTGCCCCTTCATCTCGCCGCGTGTGGCTGAGATTCTGACGGGCGAGCGGGTGGGCTACATCGACCAAGGTGGCAACGCCCGCATCGCGGGGCAGGGTTTTTTCCTACATGTCACTGGTCGGGATAATCCCGCGCCGGACACCAGGCCGCTGACGAATCCGTTCTCCCCGAAATCCAGTCGGATTGTCCGATTGATGCTGGAGGAGCCCGAGCGGCCGTGGCACGTGCAGGAATTGGCGCGCGAGGCGGATGTGAGCATCGGCTTGGTGTCCAAGGCCAAGCAGGCCCTTATGGAAGAGGGCTACCTGCGGTTCCTCGAAGGGTTCCTGCGCCTCAGCGATCCCGATGGTCTTCTGCAGAGCTGGTGTCGTTCGTATACGAACCGTGATGAGACGGTCAGCTACTACATGATGTCGGATGAGCGCGACTTAATCAAGCGACTGAGTTCCTGGTGTGAACGCCAGCAGGTGAAGTGGGCGCTGTGTGACTTCAGCGGCGCGTGGCGATTATCTCCGATGGTGCGCCACAAACTGACGAGCATCGCGGTACTGAACGTGGGCGCCGGAGAATGGCGACGCGATTTACTGGAGCACCTGCGTGCCAAGCAAGTAGATAGCGGTGCGAATCTGTCGTTGCGCTTCACGGGTGATAAATACACCTTCTACAAGTCCCGCGCACTTGACGTAGTGACTGTGTTGTCACCCTTGCAGTTGTATCTTGACCTGAAGGTCAAGACGGGTCGGGGCGAAGAAGCAGCGGAGGCGCTTTACGATCAGCATATGCGCGAGCATTTTGCGGCCTGCCGCAATGAGCACACCCACCGGAGGATTGAACATGAATGCTGAGCGGGATCAACGCGACGTCGAAGTCGATGTGAGCCATCGCGTGCTCGTCGATGTGCTGACGGTGCTGGGCGCTTTCGTTGAACAGATGGTCGTCGTGGGTGGCTGGGTACCGGAGTTGGTGTTCCCGGAGTCCGGTCACATCGGATCATTGGACGTGGACCTGGCCCTCGATGGCCGTCGCATCGAACCGGCGGCCTACAACACGATCCGGACGCGGTTGCTGGACGCTGGCTACCGCGAGAAGACACCGGGCGTAACCAACATCTTCTTACGAGACGTGGAAGAGACCGGTCAGACCATCACGGTGAAACTCGACCTGATCACAGGCGAACACGCCGGATCGGTTTCCGAGAGGGCGCACGAGCATATACATGGGATGAACGTCTCGAAGTTGCGCGGGACGGACCTTGCGTTGGATCACGCCATCGACGTTCAGATATCAGGTGAACTGCCGGACGGTGGCGAGAAGCAGGTAAAGGCTCGTGTGGCGGCGATCCCAGCGTTCGTCTGTATGAAGGCCATCGCGATGATCGAGCGGAAGAAGCCGAAGGATGCGTACGACATCCTGTTTTGCCTGCGGCACTACGGCAACGGCCCGGAAGATCTGGCCAAAGGCCTGATGGTCATCGGCGACAGCCCGCTCGTGCGGGAAGCGGTCGATTCACTTCGGACGCATTTCGATTCGGAAAGAGCGGTCGGGCCAGTGTGGGCCGGCCAAGTGGCGGCCGAACACGGTGAAGATGAGGAAATTGCGGCCCGAGATGCTTACGAACGAGCGAAGTTACTACTCGAATCGGTATGAGACTCGTTGCGGAGGAGGCACCATGCCAGAGCATTCAGACGCCACAGGTTACCTTCTTGATCTTCGCGATGACATTGGCTTCGACTGGTTCAGTCTTGCCTGTGATCTCGCGATGATGTCGAATGATGGTTCTATATCCGACGACGACAGGAAGCAATTGTGGCAGCAGTTCACCAGTGGGGCTGCGTATTCGCCACAATCAATCAGCCCTAGCTCGTCGTCTTCGTCCGCATCACCGACCACCTATTCGTGTATTGAGTCGATCGGTGGCTTCCGCAATTTCCGACGCCTGACAGACGGCCTCGGAGTATCGTTTAGAAAACCACTGACCGTGATCTTTGGCACGAACGGTAGTGGCAAATCGAGTATCTGCGATGCCGTGCGGATCCTAGCTAGCGCGTCGCCGCCTCCCGCTGAGTACGCCAACATTGTGTCGCGCGACAAGCCCTTTGGTTTCGAATACAAATTTCGGGGCCAGACGCTTAGCCCATGGAACAATGGCGACGGATTTGGATTCCACGCGGGTACACTACGCTACTTCGACACTACAATAGCGATCCGTCACCTTGAAGCCTCACTTGATGCTGGGCGAGTGGTGGAGCTATCGCCGTTCCGGCTAGAGGTTTTTGACTACTGCAGGGCACTTGTGCGTGAACTCAAAGCCGTAGCGGACGGGAAGGCTAGAGAGAGCCGTGATGCGGCCCAGCTGCTCATCGACCCAGTTGTGAAGGGATTCGGCGATCAACTCCCAGAAGGCGAGACGGCAATCACATCACTCGCGAAAGGCGATTGGAAGCCGTTGAAAACGGCGATCGAATCGCACAAACCGCTGACTGATGAAGACGCGAAAGAGGCCAAGGAAGCGGAGGAGAAGATCGCACGCCTAAAGCAGGCGGGAAGCGAAGAGGGCCTGCGTGCCCTCAAGACAGAAGTGCAGATCCTCAAGCAACTCGCGACATGGCTTGAAGACTATACGAAGGCGGCCAGTGCCGAATCCGTCCGCGGCATCTTCAAGAAACAGGTGGATTTAACAGCACTGGAGCAACAGCGTTCCGTCTTGGTTAAGGCCGTTACGCCAACCGATCTCACGGCAGACTCGTTCATCCAGTTCCTCCAAATCGCTCACGAAGCAGCAAGCATTGGCGAGGACCGGGATGACTGCCCACTCTGCAGGCGTGTGTTAGACGCAGACGCGAGGGCAGTATTTGCGCAATACCGAGAGCTTGTTGCCAGCGAACTGTCATCCCGCATCGCGAACGCCGAAGTCGAGTTGAAGAAGGCATGGAACACCCTCGTCGCAGTAAAGCGACTCAAGTTACCCGAGCTCGCCAACTACGAAGCATTGTTGGCTGATGACATTCGAGAAACTATCAAGCGGCAGTACGACACCCTTATCAAAGCAATACCGGTTAAGCGCGAAGATGCAACTGACGAACTTGCAGACGTGTATGACAAAGCCTGCAAAGTTGATGGCCCCAAGGAGACCGTCTCGGATGCTATCAAGTCGCGAGAGGCGAGCGTCGCGACCTCGCAAGAGGGTAGGGAGGCGAGAGAAAAGGAGATTGTCGCCGCTGAGGCACTGGTCCGTATGCAAAAGTACCGGCGCAACTTTGAGGACTGCTTGGACACGCTGAAGAAGATCATCAGCCACTTGGGGATGGCCGATACAATCGATCAGCTTGTCAAAATCACCGATTTCCCAACCGTCCTTCGGAAAATGTCAAACCTTGGCAAGACGGTACACGATGAGTTGGTGATCGACCAGTTCCGCCAGCGACTCGACGCCGAATACCAAGCACTCACAGGCAAGAAGATGGCGGACTTCGGGATTGAGCTAGTTAGGCGTGCATCAGATCAGGATGTAACCATTGACCCGCAGATCGGTGGCGCAGCAATACAACGCGTCTTGAGTGAAGGTGAGCAGAAGGTACACGCCCTATCACTGTTTCTTGCCGAGGCGAGTGTCAATCCAACTGATGTGATCGTGCTCGACGATCCCGTTAACAGCTTCGACTACAATTACACCCGTACGTTCTGTGAGCGATTGCGTGATCTGATTCGAGCGACACCTGAACGGCAGTTCATAATCTTCACACACAGTTGGGAGTTTTTCTGCCGAATCCAAAACGTACTGAACAATTCTGGACTCAACAATAGTTACGAGATACAGGTCGTCGAGGAGTGCTCCACGGTGAAGCAGTACAAGGAGCGAATCGACGAGCTTAAGCAAGATATCCAGAATTCACTCGCCGCCAAGGCACTCTCGCGCCACGAGAAGGAGGATGTAGCGAAGTGGATCAGGATTCTCGCGGAAGCGGTGGTGAACGCTAGAGCCTTCAATGGCCAACGACAGCAGTACAAGCAAAGCGGCCAGAAGGTGTCAGACTTCACTGCCTGTACCAAGCTGGTCGCGCTAACGGAGAACGACGCGATCAAGCTCAAGGATGTATTCGGCAGGATGAGTCCGCAAGAACACGACGACGTCAGCACTTTCTATACATCGCTAGACGTTGCTATCCTGCAGGCGAGTTACGACGACGTACTCAAGGTCGAAGCGGACCTCATGGCGCGCAGGCCGAAATAGCGGCAGGAATCGCTCAATGCTAAGTTGAGTCTCTGTTGAGCTAGCTTATCCATCAGCTATCCAAGTACCGTCTACACGTGGTCCTTGATTTCGGGCTTGGCCATGGGCCCATGGTTCGCACGATATCATTTTGCGTCCAGCCGCGATGATGTCCTGGCCGCAGTGGAACAGCCTCAACGTTGCCATGGCCGGTAAGCATTACACGGAAGAGCAGATCGCCTTTGCCCTACGTCAGGCGGAGTCGGGGGCGCCGGTAGTCGAGATTGTTCGGAAGATGGGGATCAGCTACCGGCTAAGCTACCACTGAACAGTGGGGTACTTTAAAAGCTCTTGAGAAAATGGGTTGCGAAATAGCCTAGTGGTTTTGTAAACCGCAGGTTTCCGGTTCGAGTCCGGTCGGTGGCTTTTTCATGGCGGCGATCGCCAACGGCGACGGCTCAGCATCGCGAGTCGACCTCGGCTTCATCGGCACGAAACTTCGGCTAACCCACGCCCCTCGCGCCCCCCGGTAAAACCGGGGGCTAACGGTGCTGCCGTGGGGCAACGTGCGTATCACGAGGTTGACATTAATTGATATTGCAATATCATTATCGCCCGTTGCCCGCTTGGGCCCGGTTCACGGTCTGATTGGGACGCGATAACCCCATGACACAGCTTTCATGCCAAGCAACGGTTGACGCACAAGCGGCCGGGCGCAACTGGATGCCCGGGATGGACAAGCTCGGGATCGCCGGGTCGCTGGCCTGTGCGATCCACTGCCTGGTCGCGCCGTTCCTGATCCTGCTGATCCCCGCGGTGGGGCCGGCGTGGTCCCACCCGGCGGTGCATTGGGCGTTGGCCGGGCTGGTGTTGCCATTGGCCCTGATCGTGATCTACCGCGGTTACCGCGTTCACCGGCGCCGATCCGCGCTGGTCGCTGCGGTGCTGGGCTCGGTGTTGCTCATCGCCGGGCTTCTCGTGCCGGAAGCCGCCGCCGAAACTTCGGCTGCCTCGACGACATGCACCGACTCGTGCTGCCCCACCATCGAGTACGACCCAGCGACCCAGGCCGCAAGCATCCATGTCCCCCCGGCCAGCGCGGCGAACCTCGCCGCGAGCGTGCTATTGATCCTGGCGCACGGCATCAACCTGCACGGCTGCCGCTGCTTCCGGCAGGGATCCGAGCCCACCGGCTGTCAGTGCACGGGCTGAGGGAGAGGTCGCCGTCGGAACGGAACCAGACCGGCAGCTGCGCGTTTAGCCCTGAACGATCTCCACGGGTCCGTGATCGTCGCAGTGGTCGCCGTGCGGGTGGTGGAGGCGCGCATTGCCATCCGCGTCGATCACGAGGTAGTCGATGTGATCGCCGTGCGGGACCGGCTGGTGTCCACAACCGGGGCCGCACACGTGCCCGGGTTCATGCCCCGAGGCGTCAACCGGTTGGCACTGATCGGGGTTCGTGCTGCTGACCTCGATGGTGTGTTCGAGCACCTTGTCGCCTTGCTGGTGATGGAGGTGTCCGTCATGAAGATAGTCAACATGGCCGTTGTGACGGATCGCCGTGTGTCCGCATCCGGGGCCGTGCTGGTGAGGGTGTTCGCCATGGTGTTCCTGATCACTCATCGGGATCGCTCCTTTGCTCGGTTGCGTTTGGCACCTTGGGACGAATCGGATTCATGAGCATTCGGCCTTTAGATATTATAACCAACAAGCGGCGCCGACCTTGCTACTAATTTCATGCCGCCTGTGGGTTGGCCGATAGGCCAACCCACGCCCCTGTCGCCCGCCGTGCCCATTAGCCCCGGGTTCTACCCGGGGAGCCCCCCGGTGAAACCGGGGGCTAACGGTGTTGCTGATCGAGGAGGTGGATCGGTTGGCGATTGGGGTTTCGCGTCGGTTTGCCTCATCGCGAACTTGCGCTAAACCGCTGCTTTGGCCGCACGCGTGCGTAACGGGATCGCTTATCATGGACGGTTGAGCCGCGGCACGCCGTGAAAGGGGTGTGGGCCATGGTGAGCGTCGACGAGTTCCGACGGAAGCACGATGAGTACTTACGGGCGACCCACCGCGCGTTCGTGCGCGGCGTCTTACTCGTGATACTAGGGATACTGGTGGCCGTCACGGCCTGGTATTTCGTGGTCGACGACCTGGTGGTGCGGTGGGGTCAAGGCGTACGCCAGTTGCTCATCATCGTCATCTATCTGCCCATGTTCCTGTGGTTCATCCCGCTGATCCTTGTGAACCGCAAGCACCGCGATGAGACCGTGCTGCACTGCCCGCACTGCCGGGCCAACCTGGCGCACGTTCGCCGGGGCCGGGTGGTGATCGCGTCGAAGCACTGCCCCGAGTGCGGGCGGCGCGTGTTGCACAAAGATGACGGCGAGGCCGACTCGTGCTGATGACGGTGGCGACATTCCGCGATGGGTGTTCGGCGAGAAACCGCGCCAGCCGGCGGCGTGGGGTGGTTGTGTTGGTGGTTGGATTCGCGTTGACAATCGGTTTGATGGTTGCATTCGGCATGATGAGGGATCAGCCGTACCTGCACGACGTCGACGAGTGGGGCGACCTTGTCGTGCCCACTTTGCAGGCGCTGTCGGTCGTGGCCGTGATGGGCGTTAGCTTGTGGTACGGCTGCAAGCTCTGCGTAAGCAGGCGGCCGTTGCCCTGCCCACACTGCGGCGCGAACCTCGCCGAGTTGGGCGCGGGCCTGATCATCGCCACCAAGCACTGCCCCGAGTGCGGCGGGCGCGTGTTGGAGGAGGTTGATGAGGAACCCCCCGGTTATGCCCCCGGGCCCCCCGGTGAAACCGGGGGCTAACGGTGGGGGCGGTGCGAATCTTGCACCGGTGTTGTTTATTCAAGATCATGGGGTTACAACCGGCCGCGAAAGGTGGCGTGCGTGCGTTGTCTGTGGTGTGTCATACTCGGTTTGCTGCTGTGCGTAACAAGCGCGGCGTGGGGGCAGTCGGACGTCGCCGACGTCCGCTCGCAGCGCAGGGCGGTCGGGGGCGACGAACGGCAGAGCTACTTTTTGATCAACGCGCACCCGGATCGGCCGACGCCCAAGGGCGGGTTCGGCCTGGTCGTCGTGCTGCCGGGTGGGCCGGGCTCGGCGGATTTCAACCCGTTCGTGAAGCGCATCGCCAAGCACGCGGCGCCGGCCGACTGCCTGGTGGTGCAGCTCGTGGCGCACAAGTGGGCCGCCGACCAACAGATCGTCTGGCCCACGTACCGCAACAAGGTCGAGGGCCAAAAGTTCACCACCGAGCAGTTCGCCATGGCGGCCATCGACGAGGTGCGCAGCCTGCACGAGATCAACCCGCAGCGTATCTACGCGATGGGCTGGTCGTCGAGCGGCATGCCGGTGTACTCGATGGTGATGAAGCACGGCTCGGTGATCACCGGCGGGTTTGTGTCGCAGTCGGTCTTCAAACCCGATCAACTACCGCCCATGAAGCAGGCGAAGGGCAGGGCGTTTTACATCGAGCACGCGCCCGACGACCGCGTCTGCCCGTACCGCCTGGCCGAGCTGGCGCGGGACACGCTCAAGGGGGCGGGGGCCAACGTGAAGTTTGCGCCCTACCGCGGCGGGCACGGCTGGCGCGTCGACGTGTGGGGCCGGATGAGGCGCGCGTTTACCTGGCTCGAGAAGACGCAACCCGACCGCGCCGTGGGCAAGAAGGGCTTGGGCATCACGCTGAAGAACATCGGCGCGCACCCCGACGCCGTGGCGCACGCCCGGCTCGACTGGTACTACAACTGGGGACTCGAGCCGTTTGACGCCGACACCGAGCTCGGACGCGCGCTCGCGGGCGCGGAGTTCGTGCCGATGATCTGGGGCAAGTGGGGCGTGGACAAGCTCGACGCCGTTAAGCGGACGCCGGGCGTGACCACGCTGCTCGGTTACAACGAGCCCGACAAGGGCGATCAGGCGAACATGACCGTCGACGAGGCGATCGAGCACTGGCCGAAGCTCGAGGCCACGGGCCTGCGCCTCGGCAGCCCGGCGTGCGTCAACGCCGAGGGCGAATGGATGCGGCAGTTCATGAAGCGGGCCGCGGAGAGGAACCTGCGCATCGACTTCGTCTGCGTGCACTGGTACGGCGGCAAGAGCGGCCCGAACTTCATCGCCAAGCTCGAACGCATCCACAAGCTGTACAACAAGCCGATCTGGGTCACCGAGTTCTGCCCCGCCAACTGGGACAACCCCGAGAAGGTCACGGTCGCCGACCAGGTGAAGTTCATGCGCGACGTGCTGCCGCGGCTCGAGCGTTTGGATTACGTCGAGCGCTACGCGTGGTTCACCGGCAACCGCGCCAAGCACGCGGTGCTCAACTCGGGCTGCCTGCACGACGACGAGGGCAAGCCCACGCCCCCGGCCGACGAGTACCGCAAGCACTGACCGCGCAGGGACGCGCTGGCCATTGCGCTGGGCGGGGTGTTATCGGTTACAATATGATTTCATGTAACCACTAGGGGGCAACATGGCAACTATCACCGAACGTATCGTTGTAATGGCTCGAGACATACTCGAGGCGAATCCTGAGGGTGTGCGGTACTCCGAACTCGTGCGCCAGATACAATCTCGTGACGACAAGCTAAAACACAACACTATTCACGGTGTTGTCTGGAATCTTCATGAGCAATATGTGGACACGATCTATAAACCTGCTCGTGGGTTGTTCCGTTTAACCAAGTATCGCAGCCCAGATACAGATCAGCTCAAAGACGAGCTGGTGCCGAAACAGCAGAAAAAGATTAAGGAAGAGGAGTTTTACGAGCCATTTGCGGACTGGCTTGTCAATGATGTTGAGGAATGCACCAAAGCGATCGCATTGGGTGGTAGTTGCTTTAGAGATAAGTGGGGAACTCCTGATGTGATCGGCAAACGCGAAACAAAGCGCAGCGATATAATTCAGGCACCGATTGAAATTGTGTCCGCGGAGGTCAAGCCAGATACGTCTCAATTAGTTACCGCATTCGGCCAAGCTTGTGCGTACTGCCTGTTCAGCCACAAGAGCTATTTGGTGATTTCTGATAAGTCACCGGATGATGAAATCGCAAGGCTGGATGCGTTGTGCCAGGTTTTTAGTATTGGCTTAGTGTTGTTTGACGCAGACAACCCCAAAGACCCGCAGTTTGTGATTAGGTCGCGTGCCAGATTCCAGCAGCCCGATTTGTTTTATGCTAATCGTTACATGAAGCATGTTGAAGGCGAATTATTCTCGTAATCAATAGCCCTATTCTGTGATCATTGTGCCGGTGGTGACTTATCATTCATACGCTCCCCTTCGGGTCACGGCTAAACGGCAGATTTTCAGCGCCAGCGACGTCTAGTTTGCGAGCGCGAAGCGCATCACATGTGAAGGGATGGTACGCATGGTTCATCGCATCTTGTTTGGTGTGTTGTTTTTCGTTCTTGCGATCCCGGTCATCGCTCAGGCCGGTGCGCCGCGGCCGAACGTGTTGGTTATCCTCACCGACGACGTGGGGTGGGGCGACCTGCGGTGTTACAACCGGGCGGGCAAGATCCCCACGCCGAACATCGACGCGCTGGCGCGGGGCGGCATGCGGTTCACCGATGCGCACACGCCGGCGGCGCTGTGCGCGCCGACGCGGTACTCGATGCTGACCGGCAACTACGCGTGGCGCGGGCGCGCGGCCGGGGGGACGTGGGGGTTCAACGTGCCGTCGCAGATGAAACCGGGGCAGCTGACCGTGGCGCAGATGCTCAAGGCCGGGGGCTACCGCACGGCGATGTTCGGCAAGGCGGGCATCGGCGGGTACTGGGCCGACGCAGGCACCAGCCGGCCGAAGCAGACGCTCGCCCCGATCGAGTGGGGCTTCGACTACTCGTACCTGATCCCGCGCGGCCACCAGTCCAAGCCGCACGCGTTCTACGAGAACGGCGTCGCCGTCGGCGAGGTCGAGGGCCGGGGCGTGAACACCCGGGCCGTTGACTGGGACCACAGCAAGGTCGGCGAACGCTTGCTGAACAAGGCGATGGCGTTCCTGGACGACTGGGAAGCGCGCAACGCGCGCGGCGAGGCCCAGCCGTTCTTTATGCACTTCTGCACGGACGGGGCGCACGGGCCGTTCCACCCCGCCGAGACGCTCGCGGGCGAGCCGCTCAAGGGCGTGACCAAGATGACGGACCACACCGACATGGTGCACGAGACCGACATCCTCACCGGCAAATTAGTTGAGTCGCTGCGGCGGCGCGGCGTGCTGAACAACACGCTGGTGATCTACACCTCCGACAACGGCGGCATCCCCTACGAGCGCCGGTTCGGTCACGACGCGGTCGCGGGGCTGAGGGGCATGAAGAGCACGATCTTCGAGGGCGGCCAGCGCGTGCCGTTCATCGCGTACTGGCCGGGCACGGTCGAAGCCGGCGCGGTGCGCGACCAGGTGGTCGGGGCGCACGACGTCGTGGCCACGGCCCTCGAGCTGGCGGGCGTCGACGTGCCCGAGGGCCAGGCGATCGACTCGGTGAGTTTGGCGCCCGTGCTGCTCGGCCAGCGCGACGACCGCAACCCGGTGCGCGAGCATTTGCTGGTGCAGTCGAGCCCGGGGCGTGGGCCGACGAACGACTACGGCTTCCGCGCCAACCAGAGTGGCCCGGACGTAGCGGACAAGGCGAAGAAGGACAGGGTGCTCGGCTTCGCCCTGTACGAAGACGACTGGAAGCTGGTGTTCGCCGGCGACGCCGACGAGCCCGCGGCGTTGTACAACCTCACGGAAGACTTGGCCGAGGAACACAACCTCATCGATCGCCCGGAGCACAAGGATCGCATCGAGCGGATGAGCGCGGTTTACTGGGGAGTTCGCAGGGGTCAATGACGCGTCACAGAATAGCCGGCGGCATACCTGCCGCCGGCTGACCGGCACCAGGTATGGTGCCGGCTGTTGGGGGGTGGTTTGTGAAATTCAGGCAAACACTTCCGTGCGTTATGGCGTCTTATAGGTGAAGCGGACGGCGTAGAATGCCGTCTACCTGTTGGGCGAGCGAAACGCATGAGATACCGCAGAAAAACGGTGGCGACCGGGGCGGCGGCGATCGTGGGGATCTGGTTGCTGGCGTGGCTGGGGATCAGCTGGGCGGGCAGCCTGGCGCCGACGCCGGAGAAGGTCGTCGCGTACGCCGGGGCGCAGGACCTGTCGACGCTGACCGGCGCGGCGCGGGCGCGTTACCTCGACGGGTTGGCCGACCGGGTCAACGCGCTGACGTTCGAGCAGCGGCGCGAGCTGGCGATGAACCACGAACTGGCGCGGGTGTTTGACCGGATGACCGAAGCCGAACGGCTGGAATACCTGCAGCGCGTGCTGCCGCGCGGCTTCCAGCGCGCGATGGAAGCGCTGAACAACATGAGCCCGGCCGATCGCCAACGGCTGGTTGCGCTGGCGCTGAAGGAGCTGCGCAAGGCGCACCGGCGCGCGGGCCACGACGAGATCGACGGAGCGATCGACGAACAAACGCTCCAACGCATCATCGACGCGGGCCTGGCGACGTACTTCTCGGAGGCGTCGGCGGAGACGAAGATCAACCTGCAACCCCTGATCGAACAGATGCAGGCCATCATGCAGCGCGGCCGACACCACCAACGGGGGCCCGGCGGACGCCGCCGCATGCCCGACGCGGACCAGCCGATCCAAAAGGAAGAAGATTAACCACAGAGGCGCAGAGACACAGAGGCTTTTTGATTCGATGCGCAACGCAGCCCACGTCAACACAAACGCATCTCTGTGCCTCTGCGCCTCTGTGGTAAAAACAACATGATCGAACTCGAACACGTCAACAAGCGATTCGGCAAGCAGCACGCGGTGGTGGACCTGTCGCTGGTCGTGCCGGAGGGCAGCGTGTTCGGCCTGCTCGGGCACAACGGCGCCGGCAAGAGCACGGCGCTGGGCATGCTGCTGGGGCAGGTGTTCCCCGACTCCGGCGCGCTGCGCATCGAGGGGCGGGACGTGTTTGCCGATCGGCCGGGCGCGCTGCGGCGGGTGGGCGCGATCTTCGAATCGCCCGTGTTCTACAACTACCTGTCGGGCTGGCGGAACCTGTGCATCTTCGCGAGCTACTCGCACCCGGTGCCGCGCCGGCGCATCGACGAGGTCGTCGAGCTCGTCGGGCTCACCGGGCGCATCCACGACCGCGTGGGGGCGTACTCGCACGGCATGCGTCAACGGTTGGCGCTGGCCCAGGCGCTGCTGCCGGATTCGAAGCTGCTCATCCTCGACGAGCCGGCCGACGGGCTGGACCCCGAGGGCATCGCCGAGCTGCGCGACCTGATCGCCCGGCTGAACCGCGAGATGGGGCTGACCATCTTGTTCAGCTCGCACCACCTGTCGGAGGCCGACCAGGTCTGCACGCACGTCGCGGTCATGCGCCAGGGCCGGCTGCTGCACAGCGGCGCGTGGCACGATGCGCACGGCTGGGTCGAGCTCCAAGTCGACCGCGCCGACGAGGCGGTCGCGCAGCTGCAATCGCTCGGCATGGTCACCGAGGCCGTCGACGGGCGCGTCCGGCTGAGCGAGGGCCTCGAGCCGGCCGACCTGACCGAACACCTCGTGCGCAGCGGCTTCCGCGTGAGCACGGTCAAGCCCATCAAGCTCACGCTCGAATCGTTCTACCTGAAAACCATCGACGACGGGGGGGCCGCGTGAAGCGATTCGCACAACAGTTCGGCCACGAGCTCTTGAAGATGTTCGCGCGCAAGCGCACCTACATCGGCTACGGCGCGTTCTTTGTCGTGCAGGTGACGATCTTGGGCCTTTTGCAACTGCCCGCCGCGCGCGAGAGCTTCGAACAGTTGCTCAAAGACAACGGCTACGGCCTCGACGAGTTCTACGGCGGGCTGACGCTGTCGGTGGTGATGATCGTGGCCACGTTCATGCTGCTCGGCGCGCTGTACCTGGCGCTGGTGGCCGGCGACATCATCTCCAAGGAGGTCGAAGAGGGCACCATGCGCATGGTGCTCGCCCGACCGATCTCGCGGCTGCGCCTGCTGGTCATCAAGTGGGCCAGCTGCACCGTGTACACCGTGACGCTGATCGCGTTCCTCGGCGTCGTCGCGCTGGTCGCGGCCACGCTCTACCGCGGCTACCTCGGCAAGCTGTTCGTCTTCGCGCCCGAGGAGGGGCTGTTCGCCGTGTTCGACACCGCCGAGGGGCTGTGGCGCTACGCGCGCGGCATGCTGTTCCTCGCCCTCTCGGCGCAGGTGATCAGCAACATGGCGTTCATGTTCAGCTGCTTCCGCATGAAGCCCGCCGCGGCGACGATCATCACGCTGTCGATCCTGTTCTTCGACGTGGTGCTCCGCAACATCCCGTACTTCGAGAGCTACAAGCGGTTCTTCATCACCAACCACACCGTCAAGTGGACGCACACCTTCTTCGACCCCGTCGCGTGGCACACCGTCGGCCAGTCGTACATCTACCTGCTGGCGCTGAACGCCACGCTGGTGATCGTCGGCATGGTCCGCTTCTGCACGCGCGACCTGAAGGTCTAAGCACGCTCACTCCTCGCGGATGCGCAGGTTGCGCCAGTGGATCTCCTTGCCCTCGGATTGGAAGCCGATCGGGCCCTCGGTCAGCTCGCAGCCGGACACGGTCGAGATCAACGCGCCGTTGATGAAGATCTTCATCTCGCCGCCGTCGACCTCGATGACGTTCTTGTTCCACTGGCCGACGGGCTTGCGCACCTTGTTGAGCGCTTCGCGGTCGAAGGTGTGCTTGCACTTGACGCTGCGGGGGATGGGCAGGATCAGCCCGGCGTCGCGGTACATGCCTTGGACCTCGATGCTCACGGGCCAGATGTTCAGCGCGTTGGCCTTGCCGATGTGGATCAGGCAGCCGCTGTTGGCGCGGAACTTCGCGTCGTCCGTCAGGTTCTCGGGCCGCTTGAACGCCCACTCGTACTCGAGCGTGTACCGGCTGTACGACTCGGCGGTGTAGATGTAGCCGGCCGGCCGGCCGGTGCAGACGATGGTGCCGTCGACGGCCTTGAAGGTGCCCTTGTTTTCCGTGCCGGTCTTACCGAGGTGGAACTTCCAGCCGGTAAAGTCCTTGCCGTTGAACAGGTCGACCCACTCTTGTTTCGGCAGCTTCTTGATGCGGATGTTGCGGAACTGCACGAGCGCGGAGGCGGGGTTCCATTGTTTCTTTTTGGCGTTGTACCCGCCGTGGTGTTGCAGGGCGATGGGGCCCTTGGACCCGATGCCGGGCATGACGGTGTCGATCACGGTTTGGCCGTTGAGCACGACGGTGATCTTCTCGCCGCGCACGGTGATCTGCATCTCGTTCCACTGGCCGACGGGCCGGTCGGCCTTGACCCTCGGCAGCGCGCCCTTGCGGAGCGCGGGGTCTTTGTGGGTGTGGTACGACCAGAGCTGGCCCGAGCCGCACGGCCAGCACCAGAGGTTGACCTGCGACTTGCCGGTGCCGCGCACGTAGATGCCCGAGTCGGCGTTGGCGACGGGCCGGGTCATGGGCTTGCCGTTTTCGTCTTTCTTCTGGGTGCCGTCGGGGTTGAAAACTTTCGCGTGGTAGGGCGGGCCGGCGGTGCGTTTGAAGCGCCACTCGAAGCGGAGGGTGTAGTCTTCGAACTGCTCGGCGGTGACGAGGTTGCCGCCCTTGGCCTCGTAGTCGATCACGCCGTCGACCACGCGCCAGGTGTGGTCGTTTTGAGGGGTGACCCAGCCGGTGAGGTCCGTGCCGTTGAACAGGCTGATCCATTCAGCTTCATTGGCGGGCGGGTCGGCGGCGAGCCGGGTTTGACTCGCGATGAGCAGGGCCAGGCACGCAGCGAGGGCGCAGGTGGTGCGACGGGTTTGGTCCATATTGACATCTCCGTTGGGCGGCCGGCGGCGGCTGCCCCAACCAAGACGCAACTGGGCTGTGGGGCCTGTCACCGGGCGGTTGGGCGGGCGGGGTGCGGCGATGTAAGTGTTTGTTGGCAAAAAAGGTAAAGAAGGCCGCGGTGCTCATCGTTTTTTAACCAAACCCAACCATTTCCTAATCGCGTGGGGGCTGACACGCCGCCGATATCGGCTATGTTTTCGTGCCCACCCGATGGGAGACAGGTGATCGCGGCGGCGGAGCCGACCGCGCATCGACCAATCGAGCACGACCATGGCGATACGACTGGAATACCGCTCGGTCTTCATCAGCGACCTGCACCTCGGCTCGCGCGGCTGTCGCGCCGACGACCTCAACGCTTTCCTCAAACGCATCAAGTGCGAGAAGCTGTACCTCGTCGGCGACGTGATCGACATGTGGCGGCTGAAGCAGCGCTGGTACTGGCCGAGGGCGCACAACAAGGTGATCCGCCGGCTGCTGCGGCTGGCCAACCACGGCACGGAGGTGATCCTCGTGCCGGGCAACCACGACGAGGCGGCGCGGCAGTTCGTGGGGCTGACGTTCGGCGACGTCAAGCTCAAGCGCCACGCTGCGCACGAGACCGCCGACGGCAAGAAGCTGCTGGTCACGCACGGCGACGAGTTCGACTTGGTCGTGCAGAACGCGCGGCTGCTGAGCGTGGTCGGGTCGTGGGCCTACGACTGGCTGGTCACGGCCAACCGTTTCTACAACCGCGTTCGGCAGGCGATGGGCATGCCGTATAAGTCTTTCAGCCAGGCGATCAAGCTCAAGGTCAAAAGCGCCTGCCGGTTCATCAGCGACTTCGAGACCACGCTCGTCGAGCAGGCCCGCCGCAAGGGGTTCGACGGCGTGGTGTGCGGTCACATCCACAAGGGTGAGTGCCGGCCGGACGGCGAGGTGGCCTACTACAACTGCGGGGACTGGGTCGAGTCGTGCACCGCGCTGGTCGAGCACGACGACGGCAAGATCCAGCTTATCGACGGGCTGGCGCTGGTCGAGCAGCTGCGTGAGCAGGAAGCGCAGATGAAGCAGGCCGACCTGCGCCTGCGCGGTCACGGGGCGGGCGCGGGCGAGGCGTCGGGCGCGGGGGTTGGGGCCGGTGGGGGCATGGACGCGATCCGCTGATAGACCCGGCCGGCGAGCTTGACGTGGTCGTCGTCGACGCGCTGGAACGACCAGGTGACCGTTTCACCGACCCGGACGTTGTTGGTTTGCTCGATGATCTCGGTGACGTGCAGTTCGAGCTGGCCGCGTGAGATTTTCCACGTGCCCATGAAGTCGGCGCTGTCGGCGCCGGAGAGCATGAAGCGGAACTTGCGGTTGACGTCGAAGCGGATGTCGAGCGGCTCGCTGAGGTCGTTGACCGCGTAGTCGCCGCGCCAGATGCCGATGAGCAGGGCTTCGTTTTGCCGGTCGGCGTCGGGGTCGTTGGAGGTGGCGGCGCCGTTGGCGAACGCCCAGACGATGATGCCGGCGATGATGGCGTGCATGCACAGGCCGGTGATGGCGGTGGGGCGGATGTTCAGCTCGCGCTGGTGGGTGGTGCGGACCATGGCGCTGATGCCCGCGACGCCGCCGACGGCGACGCAACCGATGCTGATGTAGAACAGCAGGTTGAGGGTGTCGACGTTGACCCGGCCCGGGTCGCGGCCGAAAAAGAACATGCCGATCTGTATCGCCATGGCGAACAGCGCCAGGGCCAGGCAGAGCCGGGCGGCGCGTTGCGCGGACGGGGGCGTGGCGTGTTCGGTCATGGCATTAGCATCGACACGGCGTGGGCCGGGGGTTTAAGACGCCGGGGCGGAAAACCGCTTACCGGGCCATCAGCGTACCGGTTTTCGTGCGTCGTGTCTGTTCGGGGCGGTTGGGGGCTAGGCGTCGAGCCGGGCGCGGACGTCGGCGAGCACCTGCCGGAACATGGCCATGGTCAGCCGGCCGGTGAAGGTGTTTTGCTGCGAGACGTGGTAGGCGGAGGCGATGAAGGGCAAGCCGGCGCCTGGTTCGAGCACGAGGCCGTGGCCGAACCTGGGCTTGGGTTTGGGGATGGGCCAGCCGAGTTGCCGGCCGACCTTGAGCGCGGCGTCGAAGGCGATGCCGCCGAGGCAGAGCAGGCCGCGCAACCGGGGCATGGCGGCGATGGTGTCGACGAGGTGTGTGCGGCAGTTGTTTAACTCGAGGGCGGTGGGCTTGTTGCCGGGCGGCGCGCAGTGGGCGGCGGCGGTGATCACGCAGTCGATGAGTTCGAGGCCGTCGTCGCGCGTCGTGGCCTGGGGTTGGCTGGCGAAGCCCTCGGCGTGCAGGGCGGCGAAGAGGAAGTCGCCCGACTTGTCACCGGTGAACATGCGACCCGTGCGGTTGGCGCCGTGGGCGCCGGGGGCGAGGCCGACGATGAGCAGGCGCGCGTCGGCGGGCCCGAGGTTGGGCACGGGCTTGCCCCAGTAGTCGAAGTCGCGGTACGCGGCACGTTTTTCGGCGGCGACATCGCGACAGTGAGCGATCAACCGCTCGCAACGCTCGCAGGCTAACACCCTTCGGTTCACATCGTTAAACTGTTGGGTCATGTCGGGCCGCAGCATCGACTTCCTTATGCACGCTGTCAAACGGTGCCGCCGGATCGCCCGCGAGACCTCGGAGTTGGACGCCGATGGCCAAGCAGTTCACGTTTAACGAACGCCGCGCGGGCTTGCTGTTGCACCCGACGTCGTTGCCGGGCAGGTTCGGCTCGGGCGACATCGGCCGCGAGGCGCTGCGGTTCATCGGCTACGCGGCCAAGGCGCAGCAGGGGTGGTGGCAGATGCTGCCCATCGGCCCGGTGCTGGGCGACGGCGGGCCGTACAGCAACACCAGCGCGTTCGCCGGCGGCGCACACCTGATCGACCTTGAACAGTTGCGAGATGAAGACCTGCTCACGCGGCGCGACCTGCGCCTCGAGCAACCGCTGCCGAGCGACGCGGTCGATTACCCCGCGGCGATCGGGTTTCGCATGTCGCGCCTGCGGCGGGCGTACGGGCGTTTTGTGCGTAACGGCGGCGACAAGCGCACCGCGTATCGAACGTTCTGCCGTACGCACCGCGGCTGGCTCGACGATTATGCGCTGTTCGCGGCGCTCAAACGCACGAACGGCGACAAGCCGTGGTGGCGGTGGCCGAAGGGCGTGCGGCTGCGTGAGCCCGATGCGATCGCTCGGGCACGGCGCGAATTGCGCGACGAGGTTGGCTTTGCGCGGTTTGTGCAGTATACGTTCGACCGCCAGTGGCGCAAGCTGCGGCGCGCGGCCAACCGTGCAGGGGTGGGGCTGATCGGCGACCTGCCCATTTTCGTGGCGCTCGACTCGGCTGACGTGTGGGCGCACCGCGAGCTGTTTCAGCTCGGCCACAACGGCAAGCCCAAGGTGCTCAGCGGCGCTGCGCCCGACGCGTTCAGCAAGACCGGCCAACGCTGGGGCCACCCGTTGTACGACTGGAAGGCGCACCGCAGAACCCGCTACCGCTGGTGGATCGCGCGGTTTGAACGGCTCATGCAGCAGTTCGACGGTGTGCGCATCGACCACTTTTTAGGCTTCAACCGGTGCTGGGCCGTGCCCGCACGCGCGAAGACGGCACGGAACGGCAAGTGGCAGCGCGGCCCGGGGGCGGGGTTTTTCGAGGCGATATTCGACGCGCTGGGCGACGTGCCGATCATCGCCGAAGACCTGGGCATACTCACGCCCGCCGCCGAGAAGCTGCGCGACCGTTTTGCACTGCCGGGCATGCGTGTGATGCAGTGCGGGTTTGTCAGCCGCAACAGCTACCACGCGCCGCACAACTTCCCTAAGAACTCGGTCGCGTACACCGGCACGCACGACAACGCCACGGTGCGCGGTTGGTTTGATCAACTCAAGCCCAGTCGCAACAGCAAACTCAGTGAACGGCAGCGGGCCCTGGCGTACCTCAACGCCACGCCGAAGACGCTGCACTGGGACATGATCCGTGCGCTGCTCGCGTCGTCGGCCGACACGGCTGTCGTGCCGATGCAGGACGTGCTCGGCTTGGGCGACGAAGCCCGCATGAACCTGCCCGGCACCACCGGCCCACACAATTGGACGTGGCGGCTACAGGCCCGCGACCTGCGCACCGCCGACGCCCGGAAACTCGCGAACTTGGTCGAGCTGTATGCACGCCGTTGATCGCGTGTAAATGATTTTTATTGTGAAGTTTACGTTGCTGACTATTAATCTATTTTCGACGAAAATAGACTAACTTGAACCGCGTACCAAGCGGGCAGTCAGTGGGGGGTGATTTCGTTGTTTTGTGATTTGCGGTTTGCTTCGGGCGCAGGCACGGGGTATACGTTTTCGTTCTGGATGCACGATCACGGCGTGGCACGCGCTTCGTCGATCGGTTTGAGAGATCACTCGTACAATCAAGCAGGTTCGGGGTGGAGGCAGCCGCATGGCTCGCAAGCGATCCGTTTCGTCGGAGCAACTGACCGCGCGCGTCGAGGCGTTGGCGCGCAACCTGTTTTGGACCTGGCACCACCCGACGCAGCGCCTGTTCGCCCGGCTCGACCCGGTGGCGTGGGACGCGACCAACCATCACCCGGTCAAAACGCTCGGTTGCGTCACGCCGCAGCGCATAGCGCAATTGCTTGACGACCCGGGCTTCGTCAATGAACTGGCCGCGTGCGAGAAGGCGTTGCGCGACTACCTGCGCGGCAAGACGTGGTACGCCCGGCGCAAACGCAAGCGGATGCGCGTGGCGTACTTCAGCATGGAGTTCGCGCTGCACGAATGTTTGCCGATCTACTCGGGCGGCTTGGGTGTGTTGGCCGGCGACCACCTCAAGAGCGCCTCGGATTTGGGCGCGCCGTTGTGCGCGGTGGGGTTGATGTACCGCCGGGGTTACTACACGCAGCGGATCGGGCGCGACGGGGCGACGATCGTCGAGTACCCGCAGCACGACTTCGACGCCGCGCCGGTGCACGACACGGGCGAAGCGGTCGACGTGCCGATGGGCCGGCGGACGGTGCGGGCGAAGGTGTGGCGGGTGGACGTGGGGCGGGTGCCGTTGTACCTGCTCGACACGGACCTGAAGCAGAACCGCAAGGCCGACCGCGCCCTGACCAGTCATTTGTACGGCGGCGACAACGAAACGCGTATTCAACAAGAGGTGTTGCTGGGCATCGGCGGCACGCTCGCGCTCGACGCGGTCGGCGAGAAGCCCACGGTTTATCACCTCAACGAGGGCCACGCCGCGTTTTGTGCGCTCGAGCGCCTCCGCCGCTTGCGGCTTAGCGGCAGGTCGATGAACAAGTCCGTCGAGAAGGTACGCCGCTCAACCGTGTTCACCACGCACACCCCCGTGCCCGCGGGCCACGACCGGTTCACGCCTGCGCAGGTGTCGCGCTACCTCGGCGACCTCGCCGCCGACGCGGGCCTGTCGCGTAAACAGCTGTTGGCGTTCGGCCGGGTCGACGCGAATGACAACAAGGAACCGTTCTGCATGACGGTGCTGGCGTTGAAATTGGCGGCACACTGCAACGGCGTGTCGAAGCTGCACGGCGAGGTGTCGCGGCAGATGTGGCAAGAGGTGTACGACGCCAAACGCCCCAGCAACGTGCCGATCGGCCACGTGACCAACGGCATTCACAGCCGCACTTGGCTCGCGCCCGAGGCCGAGGCGGTGTACCGCAAGCACCTGCGGCCGAGGTGGGACGGCGCCGGCCCCGACTTCAACCCGTGGCGGAACGTGGGGCGCATCCCCGCGGCGGAGTTGTGGGCGATGCGTTGCAACCTGCGCAGCAAACTGGTCAACTTCATCCGCCAGCGGTTGGCGATCGAGATCGACCGGCGCGGCGAGCCCTTGAGCGAACTGGTCGCGGCGCACGAGGTGTTCAGCGGCGAGGCGTTGACCATCGGTTTTGCTCGAAGGTTCGCCACGTACAAGCGCGCCCCGCTGATCTTCAAGGATGTCGAACGACTCAAGCGGATCGTCGGTGACCCGGAGATGCCGGTGCAACTGGTGTTCGCCGGCAAGGCCCACCCGGCCGACGCGGCGGGCCAGGCGTTCGTCAAGAAGGTGTACGGCATGGCACGGCGTGCGGGCCTGCGTGGGCGCGTGGTGCTGATCGAAAATTACGACATGCACGTCGGCCGCATGCTCACCAGCGGTTGTGACGTGTGGCTGAACAACCCCATCCGCCCGCACGAAGCCAGCGGCACCAGCGGCATGAAGCCCCCGCTGCACGGCGGGCTGAACTGCTCGATCCTCGACGGCTGGTGGCCCGAGTGCTACAACGGCCGCAACGGTTGGGAGATCGGCGGCGGCGTAGAGCACCGCGCGCAAGCCAAACAAGATGCGCACGACGCGGAGTCGATCTACGAACTGTTAGAAGACGAGATCGTGCCCACGTTCTACGAGCGCGACGGCAAGGGCATCCCGCAGGCGTGGGTCCGCATGATGCGCGCGTCGATGAAGACGGTGTGTGCGCAATTCAGCACGCAGCGCATGGTGGGTGATTACATCAGCAACTATTATTTGCCGGCGAACGGGGCGTGACCCATACAACCCCCGGCATGCCGGGGGCTAAATAAGTCGATCAGTTCGTCAGCACGACGACGTCGGCGGCGTTGAAGGCGAGGCGGACGGGCTTCGACCAGTCGCGGTCGCGGGGGGCCAGCTCATCGACCTCGACGGTCAGGTCGTCGCCGATGGCGAAGCGGTGCTGGGCGACGTTGCCGAGGTACACGGTGGACAGGTGCCGGCCGGCCACGACGTTCTCGGCGTCGCCGGCGTCGACGATCTTCATCGCCTCGGGGCGCACGGAGCAGGTGACGTTGCCCTTGTCGGGGCAGTCGTCGGGCAGCACGGTCGAACGGATCGGCCCGGCGGGCGACTCCATGACCAGGGCGCCGTTGTCGCGGCGCTGCACGGTGGCGGGGATGAAGTTGGTCGTGCCGAGGAAGTCGGCGACGAACCGGCTGTGCGGCCGATCGTACACCCCGCGCGGCGGGCCGACCTGCATAAGGTCGCCGTCGCGCATCACGGCGATGCGGTCGGCCATCGACAGGGCCTCTTCCTGGTCGTGCGTCACGTAGATGGTGGTGATGTTCGCGGTCTTGCAGATGCGGCGGATCTCGGTGCGCATCTCCATGCGCAGCTTGGCGTCGAGGTTGGACAGCGGCTCGTCGAGCAAGAGCACGTCGGGGTTGACCACCAGCGCCCGCGCGAGCGCCACGCGCTGCTGCTGGCCGCCCGAAAGCTGCGTGGGCCGGCGGCCGGCCAGGTCGCGCATCTGCACGCGGGCCAGCGCCTCGTTGACGCGGGCCTGTTTCTCGTTGGCGGGCACCTTGCGGACGTCGAGCCCGAACGCCACGTTCTGCGCCACGGTCATGTGCGGCCACAGCGCGTAGCTCTGAAACACCATCGCGCAGTTGCGTTTGCCGGTGGGCTGGTCGGTCACGTCGGCGTCGCCGAACCGGATGCGGCCGGCGGTGACCTCGTTGAGCCCGGCGATCATACGCAGCAGCGTGGTCTTGCCGCAGCCCGACGGGCCGAGCAGAAAGAACAGCTCGCCGGGTTCGATCGCCAAGTCCACGTCGTTGACCGCGACCGTCTGGCCGAACCGCTTGGTCACCTTGTCGCACGTGACGGGGATCATGAGGGGTAAGGATATCAGATCGCTCTCGTGCGGGGGAAACGCCGCGGCTTTGGCGGGTGGCGGAGTGGCGAATTGGTGAATCAGTGAATCGGTCAATCGGTCAACTGGTCAACTGGTCAACTGGTCAACTGGTCAATCGGGCGAATAAAAGGGTATGTGTCAAATCTGATTGACCGATTGACCGATTGACCGATTCACCAATTCGCTGATTCACTGCTAAACTAACGGCATGAAGGACTGGCTGCCGCGGGTCATCATCGGGGTGTTGTTCATCGCGACGCTCGCGTTGCCGCTGCTGTGGGGCGGCGGCGGGCGTGAGGCGGTGAGCGATGATGCGTTGCGGTTGGTCGTCGTCACGCCGCACAACGAGCAGATCCGCCACGAGTTCGCGCGGGCGTTCAGCGCCTGGCACGAAAAGCACCACGGCAAGCCGGTCGCGGTCGACTGGCGGAACATCGGCGGCACCACGGACATCGTGCGCACGCTGAGCAACCAGTACCGGCTGCTCGCCGAGGCCGGCCGGGAGGACGAGGGCTGCGGCTTCGACATGATGTTCGGCGGGGGCGACTACGAGTTCGACGTCAACCTCAAGCCGGGCGTGAAGGTCACGACCCTCGGCGACGACGGTAAGCCGGCCGAACGCCGCGTGTCGATGAGCCAGCCGGTCGGGCGCGACGAGTTGGGCGAGGCGTTGTTGCGCGCGGCGTACCCGACGCACACCATCGACGGCAAGAACAAGCTGTACGACGCCGACGGGCACTGGTGGGGCGTGGTGCTGTCGAGCTTCGGCATCGTGTACAACCGCGACGTGCTGGCGATGCGCGGCCTGGGCGAGCCGACCACGTGGTCCGACCTGGCCGACCCGAAGTACGACCGGTGGGTGGCGCTGGCCGACCCGTCGCACTCGGGTTCGGTGAAGGTCACGTACAACGCGATCATCCAGCGCTACGGCTACGAGCGCGGCGTCGCGACGCTGCGCCGGGTGTTCGCCAACGCGCGTTACTTCGCCGACGGCGCCTCGAAGGTGCCGATCGACGTGAGCCAGGGCGAGGCGGCGGCGGGCATCTGCATCGACTTCTACGGCCGGTACCAGTCGCAGGCCGTCGGCGGGGGGCGGCGCGTCGGGTTCGTCGCGCCGGCGGGGGCGACGCTGGTCTCGTCGGACCCGATCGCCGTGCTGCGCGGCGCGAAAAACCGCGAGACCGCGGTGCGCTTCATCCAGTTCTTGTTGAGCAAGGAAGGCCAGGCGGTGTGGAACTTCCGCGTGGGCGACGAGATGGGCCCGCGGCGTTTCGAGCTCCGCCGCAGCCCGATCCGGCGGGACATGTACGCGCTGTACACCGAGCGCATGATCGACCGCGTCAACCCGTTCGAGATCGCCGAGCCGGTGGCCGAGGGCGTGCCGAGCTACAACTCGGTGATCCCCACGCTGCTGCACGCGATGTGCATGGACATCCACGACGAGCTGCGCGCCGCCTGGCGCGCGATCTACACCTGCGAGGACCCGGCCCTGAAGGCGGAGATGCTCGCCGAGTTCGACCGCATGCCCTTCACCCACGCCGAGCTGTTCGAGGCGAAGCAGAGCTGGAAGAACAACGACCGCAAGAAACAGGAAGACCGCATGGCGTGGACCGCGTTCTTCCGCGCCCAGTACCGCAAGGTCGTCGCGATGGCGCGTTAGATGGTTTACGCGATCGGCGCGGCGCCGGCGAACTCGTTGATGCGGTCGATCATGATGCGCAGCAGGCCGTAGTCGCGCCGGCTGGAGACCCACGACAACCGGTTGAGTTCGAGGTGCGCGGTCTCGCCCTCGAGCGGGCCGGACTGCTCGATGCGGCCCTCGTCGACGAGCGGGCCGAACGTGTCGTTGAGCTCTTCGATCTGGTCGTCGGAAAGCGGCCGCTGGATGCGCAGCACGATGCGGTCCTTGACGAACCGCTGCGAGTGGTAGTTGCGGTAGAAGTCGAACACGTGGTGCGACGCGTCCTTCGTGTCGTCGGTCACGTAATACAGCCGCACGTCTTCCGGGCTGATCATGCCCTTGGCCAGCAGGTGCTCGCGCACGTATTGGTCCCACTGCTTCCAGTAGTCGTCGCCGGGCGCGTCGACCATGACCAGCGGGATCAGCGGGCTCTTGCCGGTCTGGATCATGGTCAGGGTCTCGAAGCCCTCGTCGTGGGTGCCGAACCCGCCGGCGAACAGCGCGATGGCGTCGGACTGGCTGAGGAACATCAGCTTGCGCGTGAAGAAGTAGCGGAACGTGACCAGCTTGCTGTCGCCGGCGATGATCTCGTTGGCGGTGGTCTCGAACGGCAGGCGGATCGCCACGCCGAAGCTGCCGGCGCGCCCCGCGCCGCCGTGGCCCGCCTTCATGATCCCGTCGCCCGCGCCGGTGATCACCATCCACCCCCGGTCGCTCATCTTGCGCGAGAAGTCGATCGCCGCGGTGTAGGTCGGGTCGTCTTCGGGCGTGCGCGCCGAGCCGAAGATGCTGATCTTCCGCACGCCCCCGTACGGCCGGAACACCTTCATCGCGTAACGCAATTCCTTAAACGATCGGCTGATCAGCTTCAGCTCGCCCGTGTCCGCCCCGTCGCGCACCAGCTTCAGCGCGGTCTGCATCATCTCGCGCACGAGCTGGCCCTCGAACCGCTCCGGCTCGCCGCCGAGCGCGGCGATCAGCGCGTTCAACTGCTCGACAACTTGGGGGTCGTGGGGTTGTGCCATGGCGAACCATCATATCGGCCAAAACACGGGACCGCCTTGATTCACCAAACGCCGCCCGCTGCACCCAGCGCACCACCCACACCGTCCAGCACGACCGCACCCGACACCCCGCAATCGCCGCGCGCAATGATTCTAAAGTTCTTAAGAACATTAGAATCATATCCGACCACAAACACCTGCAAAATAAGGGGGTAAACGCGTTTTGCCGGGGTGGCGTGTCGCCGGGCGACCGGGTGGGGTGGCTACGCGCCGGCGAGCAGCGCCGCGACCTCGCGCCGCTTGCGCAGCCGGATGCGCGACAGGTGCGACCACCGCGGGTCGGCGAAGATCGCCCCGTACTCCCGCTTGCGCCGGCGGTACGTCTTGATCGACCAGTACACGATCCCGTCGCGGTCCAGGAAGCAGTGGCGGAACGTCTCGCGGTTGCCGTGCCACAGCGCCTCGCCCGTCCAGCAACGGCGCAGCGTGCGCTTGAGCACACGCCAGTGCACCACCCGGCGGGGCAGGTCCAGCCAGATCAGCGTGTCGGCCCTCTGCAATATCAGCCGATCCACCGGGTGTTTGGGGTCGCTGAGGTTGCCGTCGATGGTCCACGCCTCGCCGCGCGTCGCCTCGTCGAACATCGCGTGGCGCTCGTCGGCGTCGCGCAGCGTCCAGTTCGGCCCGTGCAAGATCTCATCGTTGCACACGTACCGAACCCCCAGCTTCGCCGCCAGCGCCTCGGCCACATACGTCTTGCCCGCGCCCGACGCCCCGCCCACGATGATCCGCCGACCGATGGGGTGCATGGCCGCAGTTTACACGACGCGGCCGCGTCACGGCCGGATGCAGTCGTCGGTCACGAGCCGGTCGGGGTCCGGGTGGTTCGGCGGCACGCCCGGCGCGGTCACGTCTTCGCCACGTTCGATGCGGTCGGCCACGTCGAGGTTCAAATCGAGCAACTGCCCGAGCAGGTCTTTGTTGGCGTCGAAGCCGTAGGCCTTGAGCACGGCGGCGTCGAGCGCGGCGTGGGCGTCCTTGAGCGGGTTGCGGCCGGGCAGTTCCATCGTCCGGTACACCGCCCGCAGCCCGCCGGTGATGTTCTGTAACGCCTGCGCTCGCACCCGCCGCACTTCCCGCCCCGCCTCCGCCACCGCGTCGATATCCCTCACCGACGGCGACTGCGGCCAGGGGAAGGTGTCAAACACCGACTCGGGCGTGTAACGGAAATCGCTTTTGAGCTTCGAGCACTTGGCGACGAACCATTGCCAGTGAGCATCCGATTGCAACAGGCCGAAGCTGTAGTCGTCGTCGAAGGCGAATACCTCCATGGTTTTATCGGCACGAATATCTGCATCGATAAAGGCCATAATTGGACGCTTGGTCACCTCGGCGCACGCGATGTAGCGTTGCCGATCACCAATTGCATCCAACATCTCCTTTCGTGCGCGAAAATGTTGCCACCAGGTTTTGAGCCAGTTTTGATCCTGTCCCGTCTCTCTACCGGTTTTCTGGCGTTCTGTGTTTGCAAGTTGCTCTACGTGGGGTAACACGTGTTCAGCAAGATAAGCAAAGGGTTGCGGATAAGACTTGGCGATCAAGATGTCCATGTCACGGAAATCAATCACGCATCGGTCTGGTTTGCCATCTGTCAGCATAATCCGGCCGACCATCGAAGGGTGGATAATATCTCGGTTACGCCTGTCCGCTTCGATCATCGAATCGGCTTGTCCTTCTGTTAGCTTAAACCCTGCGTGTCGCGGGTACTGGCCATTGAAAACGACTTGTGGCTCGGTGTTGCACCGCAAGATCAAGGCCCCCGTCACATCGGTTTGATCCGACAGCGCGGCGTTGATGTGGTCGGCTTGGCGGTGGTCGAGTTCGTAGTCCTTGGTAGCGGGGCCGTCACCGCGTTTGCGTTTTTTCTTGGCGCCGGGGGTGGGGTCGGTCTTGAACCAGAGCTTCTTCTTTTCAGGGATGAGCAGCGCATCGGGGTCGGTGTCGGGGGCGTGTTTCACCCAGTTGGCGATGGAGACGTGGACGTTGGCTTCGCCGGACCAGGGCTGGTTGTCGACGGCGTCGACGACGGTGCCGGAGGCGGCGATGTGGTCGAGGCCGCCCTCGCGTGACTTGTTGTTGCGGATGTTCTGCGTGCCGACGAGGCCGGCGCGTCCGGCGAAGGGGGCGTCGGGGGTGCAGGGGGCGAGGTGGTCGTGGGTGCGTCGGAACCAGTAGACACAGTAGTCGGCCATGCCGGGCACGCCGGGGTAGAGGGCGCGGACGGCGTTGACGTAGTCTGCGCCGCGCTCGGGCTTGAGGCGTTTGGCGCCGAGGAACGGCGGGTTGCCGATGACCACGTCGGCGTCGGGCCAGGCGGTGGGGTGGCCTTGTTCATCGATCAGCGCATCGGCGCACTGGAAGTTGTCGTCGAGGTTGTCGAGCGGCAGGGCGGGCTCGTCGGAGTGCAGCTCGTCGATGGCCAGCTTGTGGGCGAGCATCATGGTGACCTTGGCCAGTTCGACGGCGAAGGGGTTGATGTCCATGCCGAAGAACTGTTTGGTGGTCACGAAAGACAGCCGCATCTGGTCGGCGTCCTGGCGCTTGGAGAGTTCGGCGATGCGGTCGTTGAGCTTCTTTTCGAGGCGCTTGAGTTCTCGGTAGGCGAGGTAGAGGAAGTTGCCCGAGCCGCAGGCGGGGTCGAGCACGCGGTAGGTGTGCATGCGTTCCTGTAGCTCGCGGAGGCGTTTGAGGGTTTTTGCGCCGTCGATCAGGCGCTCCCAAGGCTCGACGATGGTGGGGCGGATGATCTTGTAGATGTCGACGGCGGAGGTGAAGTGCGCGCCGTAGGCGTGGCGCTCGTCCTGGTTGCAGGTCTGTTCGAAGATGGTGCCGAAGATCTCGGGGCGGACCATGGACCAATCGTCTTCCGCGGCCTTCTTGATCTGGTTGAGTTCGTCGGGGTGGAGCTCGACGTGGGCGGGGTCGGCGAAGATGCCGCCGTTGAAGTAGGGGATGCCCTTAAAGCGGCCGCCCCGTCGGAGGTCGGGCTCGTTCATGGCTTCGAACAGGCCGCCGATCAAGTCGTAGCTGTCCTGGGGTTGCTTGCAGTCGGCGACGAGGCGTTCGATGGTGTATTGGTCGAGCAGGCCGATGTCTTCGGCGAAGAGCGCGACGAGCAGTTGGAGGACGAAGCGTTGCGCCTTGTCGTGGCCGACGTCTTGGCGGACGCTGAGCTTGTTAAAGAGCACGGCGAGGCGTTCGGCGGCCTCGCGTGTGACCTTTTCGTTGTCGTTGCCGAAGACGGGTGTCTCGTGGGTGGGGAACAGGAACGCGAGCGGGCCGTAACGCCGGGGCAGTTCGGCCAAAGGTACACGGTCGACGGGGGTATCGATCTGAACGTCGAAGTCGTAGACCCAGACCTCGTCGAAGTTGCACAGCAGGACGTAGTGCGGTCGGCCGGGTGTGAGGCGGGTCCAGTAGTCGAAGGCCTGGCGGTGGTGGCGGGCGAGGTCTTCGCCGCGTTTCTTCATCTCGACCAGGACGTGCGGCTTCCAGACGTAATCGGCGAAGGCGGTGCCGCCGCCGTCTTCGCGCGCCTTGCGGATGCGGAACTCGGGGGTGCCGCCGACGTCGAGGCAGCCGGCGTGGCCGAACGCCTGGAAGAGGCGCTCGAGGAATATCTGTGCTTCGCCCTTTTCGTCGCCTTTGGTGTTGGCGCTGACCCAATCGACGAATTGCTCGAGGCGTTCGGTACGGTCCGGGTCTGGTGGGGTCATGTCGTTTTCCCTGGGAAGCCGGGGCCAATGGTAGCACGAACCTAACGGTGCGTGTGATTTGCGGGCCGGCGGGGCAGCGCCCACAATGCTTGGCGCATGAAGCCCGCGACGTTCAGCAAGTACGCGATCTACCTCGGCTGCCTGGCGGTGCTGGTGGTGTTCCTCATCGGGCCCATCGCGCTGACCGTGAAGGACGCGTTCATCGAACGCGGCGAGGCCGGCTCGAGCTTCACGCTCGCCTACGTCTTCGACGTCGTGCGCGACCCGGTCATGCGCGACGGGCTGGTCAACTCGCTGCTGATCGCGGCGGTGACCACGGCGCTGTGTCTGGCGATCGCGCTGCCGTTGGCGTCGATCGCCACGCGCTACAACTTCCCGGGCAAGGCGATCTTCTCGGCGTTGCTGCTGATCCCGCTGATCCTGCCGCCGTTCGTGGGGGCGATCGGCCTGCGGGCGCTGCTGGGGCGCATGGGCTCGCTCAACACGCTGGCCATCGACGCGGGCCTGGTCGACCCCCACGACCCGCTCGACTTCCTCGGCGGGGCGCGGTTCTGGGGCGTGGTGATCACCGAGGCGCTGCACCTGTACCCGATCATCTACCTGAACGTGACCGCCGCGCTGGCGAACCTCGACCCGGCGATGGAACAGGCGGCCGACAACCTGGGCGCGTCGCGTTGGACGCGCTTCCGCCGGGTGGTGCTGCCGTTGATCCTGCCGGGGGTGTTCGCGGGTTCGACGATCGTGTTCATCTGGTCGTTCACGGAGCTGGGCACGCCGCTGATGTTCGACTACACGACCGTCGCGCCCGTGCAGATCTTCTGGGGCATCCAGGAGATCGGCTCGCCGCGCCCGTTCGCGCTGGTGGTGGTGGTGCTGGCGATCAGCGCGGCGTTGTACATGCTGGGCAAGTTCACGCTCGGGCGGCGCAGCTACGCGGCGACGACGCGGGCGTCGACGCAATCGCTGACCACCGACCTGCCGTGGGGCAAGGGGTTGATCGCGCTGACGCCGTTCGCGCTGATCACGTTCCTCGCGGTGCTGCCGCACATCGGCGTGGTGCTGGCGTCGGTGGCCGAGCCGGGCACGTGGTACCGGTCGGTCTGGCCGGAGAAGCTGACGCTCGAGCACTACGTCGGCGAGCAGGGGGCGCTGGCGCACCCGCTGGCGTCGGGCTCGATCCGCAACTCGCTGATCCTGTCGGTGCTGGCGATGAGCGTCGACATCGTGCTGGGCTTGACGATCGCTTACCTGGTGGTGCGCGGCAGGGTGTTCGGCGGGCGCGTGCTCGACGCGTTGGCGATGCTGCCGTTGGCCGTGCCGGGGCTGGTGATGGCGTTCGGCTACGTGGCGATGAGCCAGACGGTGAGCGGCTGGTTCGACGACCCGCCGCGCTGGTTGCAGGTCGTGGGCGAGAACCCGAACCCGATGGTGTTCCTGGTCATCGCGTACGCGGTGCGGCGGCTGCCGTACGTGGTGCGCAGCGCGTCGGCGGGGCTGGAGCAGACGCCGGTGGATTTGGAAGAGGCGTCGCTGATCCTGGGCGAGAGCAAGCTGGGCACGATCCGCAAGGTGGTGATGCCGCTGATCATGGCGAACCTGATCGCGGGCGGGCTGCTGGCGTTCAGCTTCGCGATGCTGGAGGTGAGCGACTCGTTGATCCTGGCGCAGACGCCGCAGCACTTCCCGATCACCAAGGCGATCTACGAGCTGTTCCAACGGCTGGGCGACGGGCCGAACGTCGCCAGCGCGATGGGCGTGTGGGGCATGGTGCTATTGGCGTTAACGCTGATCGGTGCATCGTTGATGCTGGGCAAAAAACTGGGCGCGATCTTTCGCATCTGATCAACGGGTGCGCGCATCTCGCGGCGCGTTTAATTCGCATCTTCGAGCGGTGTTAATCTGGGCAACCGATGTTGCCCAAGGCTGTCGTTGCGTGGCTCGGCGAGATAATCGATTAACTTTTTATAAACGGTCTTTCGCGGGGCCCGGGTGATTTGGTAATGTATAGTCCGGATGACGAGAGGGAGCTGGTTGGCAGTTCTTGCCGAACCGCTCCACGCCTGATCATCAGTTGTTGGCCGGTGCGTTTTTCAGCACGCGGCGACAATCCCAAACCAGAGAGAGAGCCGGAGTTGTGATTGTTATCGCGTCGCGTTGACGCTGAAGTGATTGATGTACACGAACCCAGCACACGAACGGAAGAAGGAGTCGGAGATGCTGAGAAGAATTGGAACGTGGGTGGTCTTACTGGTCGTCGCCGCGACCGCGTCGGAGGGCATGGGCGCGTTGATCGCGTCGACG
>JANQHD010000004.1 GCA_028282805.1 Phycisphaeraceae bacterium
TGCCGATTGCCGATTGCCGATTGCCGATTGCCGATTGCCGATTGCCGATTGCCGATTGCCGATTGCCGATTGCCGATTGCCGATTGCCGATTGCATTGATTATATATAGTTTTTAGTCTATAAACCATAAAACGATCGCACCCCAAGTTCATCGGGCGCTCTGTCAGCGCGCGGTGCGGCGTGAACAATCAAAGAAAGGAATTGGGTTCGATCACCCGTCGGCGCAAGACCGGGCCTGTGCGGGGCGTGATGCAGGTGGGCGATGGAGCGGGGTGTTACTCGATCACCGCGGACACCGCTTTGAGCGGTTGCGACTCGGTCGGGGCGACGATCTTTACGGGCTCGGCCGACGCGCCGGTCGCGGCCGCGTACGAGGCGTCGACCAACCAGTTGGCGCCGAGGCTGAAGGCGATCACGCCCGCCGCCGACGCCAGCGCGGCAACCGAGCGCCAGGCCGCGGTGGGCGACGCGGCCGTCGCTTCGTTCGGCTCGGGCAGGAAGCACGCGCCGATGATGCGAAGGTAATACACCGCGCCGATCGCGCTGGCCAGCACGGTCAGCACCACTAACCAGATCATCGAGGGCACGCCCTCGCTGGCGCTGACCGCGGAACCAACAAGCCAGACCTTGCCCCAGAACCCGAGGATCGGCGGCAGGCCCGTCAGGCTGAACACGCACACCGCCATGATCGACGCGAGCACCGGGTGTCGGCGGACCAGGCCGCGCAGGTCGTCGTAGGTCTCGCAGTCGTCGCCCCGGCTGCGCAAGATGCCCAGCACCGCGAACGCGCCCAGGTTCATCACGCCGTACGCCACGAGGTAGAACAGCACCGCGGCGACGCCGTTGGACACGGTCTCGCCGCCGATCGCCGAGGCGACGTTCGGCCCGACCAGCAGGCCGACCATCATGTACCCCGAGTGCGCGATCGACGAATACGCCAGCACGCGTTTGACGTTGCCCTGCCGCAGCGCCAGCGTGTTGCCGACGAACATGGTCGACACCGCAAGCACCCACATCAGCCAGTACAACGCCCCGCCGTAGCCCGCATCGCCGAGCGGCCAGCCGACCAGGCCGAGGATCGCGAGCATGGCGACGAACCCGGCGGTCTTCGGCACGAACGCGAGGAACGCCGTGACCGGCGTGGCGGCGCCCTGGTAGACGTCGGCGACGTAGGCGTGCATGGGCACCGCGGCGACCTTGAAGCAGATGCCCACCACCGACAGCAGCAACCCGAGCATGCCGATCGCCGAGACCTCGTTGGAAGCGAAGTAAGCGTTGATCGTCGCCGCGCCTTGCGGCGCTTCGCCGCCGAAGGGGACAAACATCGTGGTGCCGGTGGCGCCGTAGAGCAGCGTGAAGCCGTAGAGAAAGATCGCCGCGGCGAACGCGCCGAGGAAGAAGTATTTGACACCCGCCTCGGGCGCTTCGATGCGCTCGCGGGCGATGGAGACCATCACGTAGGTCGGCAGCGAGGTCAGCTCAAGGGCGAGGAACAGCCAGATCAGGTCATCGGCCCCGACGCAGAGCATCGCGCCGACCAGCGACAGCAGGAAGAAGCCGTAGAACTCGCCGCGCGACACGAGGCCGGGGATGAACTTCTTGGCGTCGGCCGGGTCGGCGTGGGCCTCGTCGGGCACCTCGGCCGCGGCCAGCAGCAGCAGGAAGCCGATGCCGAGGATGGCGAGCTTGAGGAAGTACGCCAGCGGCGTCAGCGCCGGCAGGCCGAACGTCTCGCCGCGCAAAATCATGTACCCGGCGGCCACCAGCGAGATCGCGCTGAGCCAGAACGTGAATCGGCGGACCTTGGCGCTGGGGCTGAGGCCGATGATCATCACCACGAACGCGGTGGCGAGGATCACGATCTCGGGCCAGAGGGTGTGCAGCTTTTCAATCATCGCGTCACCCCCGCGCCCTCGGCGGAAGGTTCAAGGGCAAGATTCAAATGGCCAAAACCGGGGCTCGATTCATTTGCCATTTGCGCTTTGTCATTTGAGTTTTCGCGTTCGCGGTCGAGCACGAGCTGGGCTTGGCCGGTCAACGCCTTGATCGGCTGTTCCATCGACTTGAGCATCGGCGTGGGCAGCACGCCGAGCCAGAGGCACGCGACGGCGATCGGCGTGAGCACGGCGATCTCGCGCAGGTTCAGGTCGGTGACCTGGTCGGCGTACTTGCGCGGCACCTTGAACGGCCCGACGCACACCCGGCCCACCATGTACAGGATGTAGATCGCGCCGAGGATCAGCCCGATCGCGGCGACCGCGGCGTAACCCCAACCCAGCGCATCAGAGGTGAACGCGCCGAGCAGCGTGAGGAACTCGCCGACGAACCCGTTGAGGCCCGGCAGGCCGACCGAGGCCATGCAGAAGAAGACGGTGAACGTGGCCCAGACGGGCATCTTCTTGCCGAGGCCGGAGATCTCGTCCATGTCGCGCGTGTGGTAGCGCTCGTAGACCATGCCGATGCAGAGGAACAGGGCGCCGGTCGAAAGGCCGTGGTTGATCATGTACATCACCGAGCCGCTGACGCCGGTCGCGTTGAGCGCGAACATGCCGAGGATGCAGAAGCCCAGGTGGCTGACCGACGAGTAGGCGACGAGTTTTTTCACGTCCTGCTGCACCCAGCAGATCAGGGCGGTGTAGAGGATGCCGATGATGGCGAACACCGCGACGGCCGGGGCGTAGGTCACGACGGCTTCGGGTGCCATGGGCAGGGCGAAGCGGAGCAGGCCGTAGGTGCCGAGCTTGAGCAGCACGCCGGCGAGGATCACCGATCCGGCGGTGGGCGCTTCGGTGTGGGCCAGGGGCAGCCAGGTGTGCACGGGGAACAGCGGGACCTTGACCGCGAAGCCGGCCATCAGCGCCGCCAGCAGCCAGGCCTGCTGCCCGGCGGTCATCTGCGTGACGGCGAAGGTGGTGAGCGTGCCGATGTCGAACGTCCAAGCGTTGCCCTTCACGCTGGCTTGCAGGTAGGCGACCCACACGAGGCCCGCGAAGGTCAGCAGCGAGCCGGTGAGGGTGAAGATGAAGAACTTCTTGCTGGCCCAGAGTTTTTGGGTCGAGCCGAAGATCCCGATGAGGAAGTACATCGGGATGAGCGTGGCCTCGAAGAAGGTGTAGAAGAGGATCAGGTCTTGGGCGCAGAACACGCCGATCATCGCGCCCTCGAGCACGAGCAGCCAGAGGAAGAACTCTTTCGTGCGTTCGCCGACCGCGCTGAAACTGCCGAGCACGGTGAGAGGCATGAGGAACGTGGTGAGCATGACCAGCCACAGCGAGACGCTGTCGATGCCCAGGTGCAGGCTCACGCCGAACGCGGGCAGCCAGTCGTACTTGAAGACGAACTGGTTGGTCGCCGAGGCGGTAAAGTCGAACCGGAAGCAGGCGAACAGCGACACGGCGAACACGCCGGTGGCCACGGCCAACGCGAGCACCCGCACGAGCTTGTCGTTGCCCCGGGGCGTCAGCGCCAGCGCAAAACCCAGCACGATCGGGGCGAAGATGAGGATGGGGAGAACTGTGTTCATTGCTTATCTGTTCAACTCAATTCGCGTATCTTATTGCTGATCTTTGATTGCTGATTGCTGATGTATTGAGATCAGCAATCCGAGATCAGCCATCAGCAATTCCTTTCATCACACCATCACCGCGTAGGCGACGATCGCCAGGACGATGAGCAGGCCGACGCCCATGGACATCGCGAAGCCCTGGAGCTTGCCGCGTTGGGTGGGGGCCTGGGCCTCGCCGAGCAGCTTGGGCGTCCACTGGAGGATGCCGTCGTAGATCACGCCGTCGAGCAGGAACCGGTCGAACACCAGGTAAAACACCCAGCCGAGGATACGCAACGGCGTGACGATGATCAGGTGGTACAGCTCGTCGATGTACCACTTGTTGTTGAGGAAGGTGACGATGGGCCGGGTCAAGCCGGCGATCTTCGCGGTCAGGCCGCGGTTGAACCAGTGGAAGTAGGCGGCCAGGGCGATCATGACCAGCGCGCCGCCGCCGGAGACGATCGACACGAACGTGTGCAGCTCTTTGTGGTGCTTGTGGTGCTGCTCGGGGGTCATGCCGGCCGCCTTGGCCAGCTCGTCGTGATCGACGTGCGCCGAGGAGGCGTCGATCATGTTCGCCATCCAGTCCTTGCCGAAGTAACCCAGCAGCAGCGCGCCGGCCGCGAGGACCAGCAGCGGCGCGTTCATCAGCCAGGGCATCTCGTGCGGCTCGTGGTGGTGATCGTCGTGACCATGTTCGTCGTGGTGGTCGGCGTCTTCGAACTCTTGCGGGTGTTCGGTGGGCGAGTAGCCGTGGTGCTCGTCGCCCATGGTGTACTCGGTCGGGCCCATGAAGACGCGGAACCAGAGTCGGAAGGTGTAGAACGCGGTGAGCAGCGCCGTGCCGATGCCCATCCAGCCGAGCACGGGGTACTTGGCCAGGGCGTCGGTGAGGATGGTGTCCTTGCTGTAGAAGCCGGCGGTGAACGGCACGCCCGCCAGCGCCACGCAGCCGCAGAGCATGAGCACGGCCGTGACCGGCATCTTCTTAAACAGCCCGCTCATCTTGCGCAGGTCGAGCTGGCCGGCCATGGCGTGCATGACCGAGCCGGCGGTGAGGAAGAGCAGGGCCTTGAAGAACGCGTGGGTGAACAGGTGGAAGACGCCGCCCATCGTGCCGAGCACGCCGACGCCGAGGAACATGTAGCCGAGTTGCGAGCAGGTGGAGTAGGCCCAGATGCGTTTGATGTCGTACTGGCAGAGGGCGATGGTCGCGGCGAACAGGGCCGTGGCCCCGCCGATGACGGCGACGGTGGTCAGGGCATACGGCGAGAGCTGGAAGACGGGGATGAACCGCGCGATCATGTAGACGCCGGCGGTGACCATGGTGGCGGCGTGGATGAGCGCGGAGACGGGGGTCGGGCCCTCCATGGCGTCGGGCAGCCACACGTGCAACGGCAGCTGGGCCGACTTACCGAACGCGCCGAGCATGAGCAGGAACGGCGCGACGAGCACGGCGGTGTGTTTCCACGTGCCCTCGAAGCCGGCGATCAGCGATCGGTCGCCGACCGAGGTAAAGACCGCGTCGTAGCTGATGGCGCCGAACGTGAGGAAGATCGTCATGATGCCCAGGGCGAAGCCGAAGTCGCCGACGCGGTTGACGATGAACGCCTTCTTCGCCGCGGCGACGGCCGAGGGCTTGCGGTAGTAGAACCCGATCAGCAGGTAACTCGCGAGGCCCACGCCCTCCCACCCGAGGTACAGCAGCACCAGATTGTCGGCCAACACCAGCAACGTCATCGCCAGAAGGAACAGCGAGATGTACGCGAAGAACCGCGCGTAGCCGTGGTCGCCCGCCATGTAGCCGGCGGCATAGATCGCGATGAGCATGCCCACGCCGGTCACGACGATCAGCATCACCGACGACAAGCCGTCGATGTAGAAGTTGAAGTTCGCGGCGAAGTCGCCGACGTGGATCCAGTCAAAGCCCGGGACGGTGAACCCGCCGTGCAGCTGGGTGACGTCGCCGAGGCCGAGCATCACCATGACCGACAGGGCGAAGGAGCCGGCGATGGCGGCGATCGTCACCGGGGCCGCGAGCTTGCGCAGGCCTTTGGCGGGCAGGCAACCGAGCAACGCACAAACGCACATCGACACCAGCGGCAGCACCGGGATGTACTTGGCGACCGACACGGCCTGGGCGATGTCGTGCGTGTCAGCGGGATTTGCGGCGAGCGTCAGCATGGTTCCAGTGCGGAGTTCGGATTGCGGAGTGGGGAATGATTCCGCAATCCGCATTCCGCAATCCGCATTACCTCAGCCTTTCATCGTGCTCCACGCCTCGGCGTCGAGCGTGTGTTTCCTTCTAAACAGAAGCACCACGAGGCCCAGGGCCAGCGCGGCTTCGGCGGCGGCGATCGTCAAAACGAAGATCACGAACACCTGCCCGTCGAAGTTCATGTGGTACCGGCTGAACGCGACCATCGTCACCACGATGCCCTGGAACATCATCTCCGTGCACAGGAACATCACGATCAGGTTCCGCCGGGCGACGAAACCGATCAACCCGATGACGAACAACAACGCGCCCGCCAGCAGGTAATGGTTCAGCGCGATGTTGGACAGTGCGTCGGGCATGGTCGTCGGGCGATGGGGGATTAGCCATCAAGCCATCGAGCCACCCAGCCATCGAGGAGCCGGGTGGGGCTTGAGTAGCTTGTTCATCCCTTAGTGCATCGCGTGCGTCTCCGTTTACTTACCTCTAAGGCCTGCCATTCGGTCTCGGTGGCTCGATGGCTTGTTGGCTCGGTGGCTATTGCCTTGCTAAACCTGCTCCCCCACGCTCACGTCGCTCAGCGGCTCGTCGTGGTGCATCATCTTCAAATCGGGTTCGAGCGGTTCGCCGTCATCGACGAACACACGCTTGCGGCCGATCACGATCGCGCCGACCATCGACAGCAGCAGGATCACACCCGCCAGCTCGATGCCCAGCGCGTGGCCATCGAACAGCGCCCAACCGACGCGGTCGATGTTGGCGACCTTGGTTTGAAGCTGCGCCTTCAGCTCGTCGGTCAGCGTGATGGTCTCAGACCGCTCGCCCCACTTCGCCTCGATCACGTTCGGCTCGGTGAACGTCATCGCCAGGCCCGCGCCCCTCGCGGCGGCCGAGGCGTCGAGCGCTTCGGCTTTAACCAGCACGGGCACGATGCGGCCGGGGATCGACTCGACGGCGAATTGCAGCTTGCTCTGCGCCGCGGCCGCGGGGTTGGGTTGCAGTTCGTTTCGGTTGTCGAACACCACGTGGCACAGCACCGCCAGCAGCGCGAAGCCCACCAGCACGGCGCTCAGCGGCTCGCGGGCGACGCGGTCGTATTCGGGCGCCTGCTCGGCCTGGCCCTCGGCCTGCGGCAGCGTGGCGAGCATGATCACGAACAGGTACGTCACCAGGATCGCCCCGGCGTAGATGATGATCATGGCGAAGGCCATGAACTCCGCTTCGAGCACCAAAAACAACCCGCTGGCGGCCAACACGACCATCACGAAGAACAGCGCCGAATACACCGGCCTCGGGTGTGTGATCACGCGGACGGCCGAGGCGACGGCGATGAGGGCGAAGATGTAAAAGTACAGGCTCGGCCGATCGTCGGCCTCGGCGTAACGCAGCAGGAACAGCAGCAGCCCCCCGCCGGCCGCCAACGCCAGCAGCGCCCCGACCTTTTTGGGCTTGGGCCCCGCGGCGGGCATCATCAGGTACACACCTAACGCCCCAAGCACGGATGCGATGTAGAAGGCAATATCCATATCCGGGTGCGGTCACCGGTTCGTGGCTCACAAGTCGGCACGGCCCACCCGCGGACCGGCCTCAAACGAAGCGACAACGATAGAAGCGTGGGGGGTGTTTTGCAACCTCGGCCGGCGGTGGGCTCATCGGCGCGGCAAAACACGTTAAGCCGTGAATTGCCCGCGGCTTCCGGCTCGACGCCGAGGCGCGCAGCGCGTGCGCCGATGCGCGTTTTCCCGCAATCCCGCCGATCGTATAAACGTCACGACGGGTCCGGTTTTCGACGGCACACGCGGGCGGGTGCGGGCCCGTAGCGGCAGGCGCGCGGCCACCATGAAAAACCCCCGCGCTGGCGCGGGGGCGGAACGATTCGTAGGTAAGCTTGCAAAGGTTCGCGAATACCCTTTCGATCGTGCGCGAACGTTGCGCCGGCGGCGCGCCGCTCACGCCTCGGTCGGCTGGTCGGCGTCGGCTTCGACGTCGATATCCGGCCCGGCCGGCGGTGCGCCCTCGGGGACGATGCCCTTGGCGATCAGCACGTCGCGCTTGATCTGCTCGAACAGGTCCGGGTTGTCCTTGAGGAACTGCTTGGAGTTCTCCCGGCCCTGGCCCAGCCGCACCTCGCCGTAGCTGAACCACGCGCCCGACTTGTCGACCACCGCCTCGTTGACCGCCAGGTCCAACAGGTCGCCCGAGGCGCTGATGCCCTCGTTGAACATGATGTCGAACTCCGCGTCGCGGAACGGTGGCGCGACCTTGTTCTTCACCACGCGCGCCCGCACGCGGTTGCCCACCGCCTTGTCGCCGTCCTTGATCGAGCTGGTCCGGCGGATGTCCAGGCGGATCGACGAGTAGAACTTCAGCGCCCGCCCGCCCGGCGTGGTCTCGGGGTTGCCGAACATCACGCCGATTTTTTCGCGCAACTGGTTGATGAAGATCACCGTGCACTTGCTCTTGGCGATGGCGCTGGTCAGCTTGCGCAGCGCCTGGCTCATGAGCCGGGCCTGGAGGCCGACGTGGGTGTCGCCCATCTCGCCCTCGATCTCGGCGCGGGGGATCAGCGCCGCGACCGAATCGACCACGATCAAATCCACGGCGTTGGACCGCACCAACAACTCGCAAATTTCCAACGCCTGTTCGCCGGCGTCGGGCTGGCTGACGAGGAGGTTTTCGAGGTCGACGCCCAGCCGCTTGGCCCACGAGGGGTCGAGGGCGTGTTCCGCGTCGATGAACGCCGCGACGCCGCCCTCTTTCTGGACATTGGACACGACGTGCAGGGCGAGGGTGGTCTTGCCGGAGGACTCGGGCCCGTAGAACTCGCAGACGCGTCCGCGTGGGATGCCGCGTCCGCCGAGGGCGAGGTCGAGGCTGATCGACCCGGTCTGGATGCCCGGGGGGATGTTGGACGGGTCGTCGTCGAGGCGCATGATCGAGCCTTTGCCGAAGGCGCGTTCGATCTGCGTGACCGCGCGGTCGAGTGCCGCTTCCCGCCCGTCGGCGGCGTTGGATTTCGAGCCGTTACCCTTGGCCATGGCCGTACCCCTGCCGTTCTTAGGTGCTGATTTAGAACCGATTTTTGTCGCTGTGGCTACCATAATTCGCTCCTGCCTTTCGGTCAATGTTTGGTTGATGTCAGGATACCCGAACATCGGCCGAACGCAAGCGCAAGTATGAACTTTACGCAACCTTTTTCACAGATGATTGAACGTGGTGCCGGGGCGGTGTCACTCGGCGGGGGTCTGCTCGTCGTCTGATTCGGGCTCTCCGCCCTCTTTTTCCGGGGCGTCGGGGTCGGGCCAGCCGTCCTCGGGGCGTGGGCGGTCCATCGCCTTCTTCACGGCGTCTTCCCAATCGCCGTCGAGCTTGAGGCGCTCTTCTTCCGGCCCTGGTTTCGATTTGTCGTCCTTGGGGTCGTCCATGACCTGATTATACCCTCACGCGGTCAGGGGATCGCGGTACGTCAGTCGTTTGCCAACCGCCCCCTGTATGGCCATCACGGTTCGCTCCCCGTCCTCCATCTCCCGGCTGTTGTAGCGGAACTCGAACTCATCGACGTAGCGTTACAGGTGCTTGCGGCTGACGTTGTGGTACACACCGAAGATGCCCCGCTTGAGGATGGAGAAGAAGCCCTCGATCGTGTTGGTCGTCACGTCGCCCCGCACGTACTCGCCGAGCGCGTGCTTGACGTGGCGGTGGCTGGCGTACTGACGACCGATGCGGAAGTACGGGCGAAGCTCATCGGTGACGAGGTGCGCCGACTTGTCGACCAGCTCGTTTACCGCTTGTTTTAAGGTCTCTGCTTTCACGTCGGGGATCACGCGCACCTTGACCTGCCCGGTCTCACGGGCGACGGTCGCGAGCACGGGCTGCTTGCTGCTGATGCCGCGTTTGTTGCGCTTCGTTGTGCCCTTGATCCAGCGGCGACGGCCACGGGGCTTGCCGCCGACATAGGTTTCGTCGACCTCGACGGTGCCGGTCAGTTTGTCGCCATCATCGTTGATTGGACTCATGGCGAAGCGGATGCGGTGCATGAGGAACAAGGCCGACTTATACGACAGACCGGTGTGCCGCTTGATCTCCAACGCCGAGACGCCCTTCTTCGACGTGCAGGCACGCCAGAACGCATAGGCCCAATGGCGGAGCGGGATACGGCTGTCCTCCAGCACCGTTCCGATGCGCACGGTGTATTGCTTTTTGCACTCCCGGCATCGCCACAGATAGCGGGCGTTCCGCTCGCCGGTCTTGGCCGATTTCATCTGGTAGACGTTCTCGCTCTGGCAATGGGCGCAGCAGGGCTTGTCACCCCAGCGCTGGCGCTCGAAGAACTCCACCGCGGCTTGCTCGTTCGCACAAGCCAGTGGAATGCTGGCAACAGTCTCGCTCTTGTCCTGTCCAACTTTGGTTTTCTCGCCTTTTTGGGCCATCGCTTGCCCCTTTCACGAATTATTATACATGACGCAATTACTAGGTCAAGATAATACTGATAATCCTTGATTTTAGCGATTAAATGTGTGTTGATAATACGGATTGGAATATTTATTGACGATGGGCTGTCGGTCTGATAGTTTATGAGGCGGCGGAACACACCCAACTGTCAGGAACGACGAACATGGTAACCGAAACCCCCGTCTTGGAAGTTCTTAGCCCTGTGCTGCGACACCTAGCGCAGAACTGGCTGGACTCAAAGGCCGAGTTTGACGCGCGGCACTCCGATGCCGACCAGCTTGAACTTGGCCCCACCCATCGCGCGCTCTTCATCCAAAAGAAGACCTTGGCGCGTTGCCGGGCTGACGAACACATCATGTCTGTGCTGCGTCCAGCGCACAAACTCGGACTGCACTTTCTTGAATACTATGGCCAGGACGCGGACCTTGCCGTGCTTTTCAAGAAACTGCGCTACTGGAATGACGCGCTTCGGTCTGACGGCATCACGACTCTTCAGCGCTCCGACCGCCTGTGTGGTCAGTTGGTCCTGAATGGTCGTAGCCTCGTACCGATCGTGTGCGGTTACACGCTATCCGAAAACATGGCCGGCTTGGCTACGATCGATCACATCTACATTGGGCTTGAAACCCATCAGGGCTTTGAGTGGGCTCATCGGATATGGTCGCTCGACCAAGGTTTCATGGTGCCACATCCCGAAGAACAGCAGCCGCTATTCCCGCAGGCGCTGGTCAAGATTCGCCGCCCGGACACCACGGTGGCAGAAGACTTGTCGAACAAGGTTGGCGTCGACTCGGAACGAAAGCGCATCCAAATGTCGCGTGATCGCGAACGAGATGCCGATACGAAGTCGATGGGCGACGGCGCGTGAATAGTCTCTTAGCGGTTTGGGTTCAACATGAAAAGACCAGTAAATACAGACATGATTGTTCTTGCGCGCGATTCACGCGGGTGGCTACAAAAAGAACTCGCAAAAAAAATCGGCGTGTCACAAGCAAAAATTTCTAAGTACGAAAACGGCTTGCTTTTGGTTTCTGACGAAGACCTAAATGCGATAGCCGCAGAAACCGGATACACAAGAGAGTTCTTCTTTTGTACTGACCCGATATACGGTCTCGGCAGTAGTTTGTTGTTCAACCGTAAGAAAAAAACTGCGCCGATAGGAAAGCAGCGGGAAGTACAAGCAAAAGTAAACATTGCCAGAATGCAGGTTGAGCGATTTCTTAGATCAGCGGAAATTGAATCGCTGAATCAATTCGAGGCGATTGATTCGCAAGACTTTGATGGCGATGCGTCCGAGGTTGCACGGCGAGTTCGTGCTGGCTGGCGCATGCCCATGGGACCCATCCAGAGCGTGACAACGGCAATTGAATCTGCCGGTGGTGTGGTCTTACTCTGCGACTTCAATACAACCGACATTGATGCCGCGCATCTATGGGTGCCTGGCGGTCCGCCACTGTTTTGCATGAACAAGCACAGGTCGGGTGATCGTCACAGGTTCAATCTTGCTCATGAGCTTGGTCACGCGGTCATGCACCAGTTCCCTGCTGGCGACATAGAACAGGAGGCAAACACATTTGCCGCCGAGTTTCTGATGCCCGCAAGAGAAATCTCAGAAGAACTGCACGACTTGACCCTTGAAAAACTTGCAGGGCTTAAGCAGAGGTGGCGGGTGTCAATGGCTGCACTTGTTTATCGCGCCAAAGAATTGGGATGCATCAGCAACTCAAAATACACATCGCTTTTCGCAACACTGGGCAGACTTGGGTATAGGCTGGCCGAGCCGATCGAGATAGCAATTGAACAGCCATCACTGATATACCAACTCATAGACATTCATCGAAGAGGGCTCGGGTACACCGACGGCGATCTTCTTGAATTGCTCATGACTGATGAGCCTGACTTCATCGATGCATGTGCCAAAATAAAGCGCCCGCTAAGAATCAATGATGCGCCCATTCCGTTTGAAACACATTTGAAACGGCGTCAGGCGTAGAAATTAAAAACCCGCCTAGCGGCGGGTGGTGGCTCCCGTGGCGAAACCGGTAAACGCAACCCCTTTGGGTGGGGCGATCCGGGCAGGATTTGCGGGTTCGAGTCCCGCCGGGAGCAATTTGATTACTCGGTGTTGTCCACACGCCCAAAAAACGGGATGTGGCGGAGAAACGCTTGCATGAAATCGGGGTCTTTTTGGGCCGACTTATTGATGCTCGCGTTTGTCTGTTCCGTTTCCGCTGCCACTTGGCGCAACAATTCCTTCACCGTTTGGCGATCCGTTTTCGGTTGATGTTGCTGCGTTGTCGTCGCCATTGCTTGTTACTCCATCGGATATTTTAGCCGGAATACTGGCCACAAGGTAGGTCAAAATCGCGATAAAAATGAAGCTAACGCCGATAACATACCAAGACTGGCCCCTTTTAAGCCTGAACCACATCTCATTGTTGCGTCGTTTTAACTCAAGGTAGGCCCTGTATGTCTTTCCAAACACCATTTGCCGTGTGGGTTTTCCGAGGTCGCTTTGCGTCACTTCCATGACTTCTAGCGCGGTGCCCCTACTGGCGTAGCCCTTCGGCCTCAAATAAATGACCGACAAGGACCGGCCAATTGCGCCAACCGCAGCGATCAGAACGATGTGGAGTGCGATGGTGACCGCTGGGTGCAGCATTGGCGCGCTCGTTGTCGAGTACCGCCATGCAAAGCTGAAAAACCCAAGCCCCAAAACACCAAGCCCACCAGCCGTAAGTATCTGGCTGCGTCGAGCTATCCGGGCCGCGTTTTCACACTCAGACATCCACAGCCGATTGGCATGGTCAATAAGGACTTCCAAGCTCGATCTTCTGTCGTGATCGCCCGGCATGGTGTGAATTAAACCCGCTCGTAATTCCTAGTGCAAACGATTGCCCCCCAACATAGAGGTGGCGAGCGCAGCGGCCCTGCGCGCCAGCGAGTCCGAACAATCAAAAACCTGATAATAACCCCAGGTTACTATCACAAAGCTCCCTTGCGTCGAGTACACGCTCGCCTTTGAAAGGTGCCACAGCAGTGAGCGGCTTGGAGTTCAATTTGCCTGGGTCCGACGGCGTTGGTGCCGGACGATCTCCCACGGCAGGTAGATCAGCACGTGAACCAGCAACCCCAGCAGCATCATCCACACGACGCGCAGGGGGTAGGGGCCGAGGGCGTCGACGAGCGTGGTCGCTTCGGGCTTGGTCGGGCCGATGTAGAGGTAGTTCCAACCCGTGGCGCGGTTGAGGAAGAAGATGGCCGTGGCGTAAGCGGTCGTGAAGCCCACGGTGCGCAGCAGGTCGCGGCGGTCGGGCCGATACCCGCCGGCGATCAGCATGTACAGCGCAAGGAAGACGATGATGAAGTGGTTGATCCAGAACAGCCAGAAAAAGAACTCGCCGGGGTGTTGCTGGACGACGGGGGTGATGAAGCCTTGGGTGGTCAGGCCGATGCCCCAGAAGTAGAGGATGGCCAGCAGCGGGCGGTAACCGGTCAGCACCGCCACGGGCGCGATCAGGCCGACGATGTCACAGATCTGAAGGGGCAGGTACTTGCCCGGTTCTTCCAGGGCGTAGGCCCCGTAACCGACGACGGTGAACAGCGTCGCGGCGAGCATGGTCCAACCCAGCGCCCGGCGGAACTTCGGTTCCGTGCCACGCGCCCGCAGGCGTCGGCCCCACCAGCAACAGGCCCACGTCGCGATCACCAGGAACGCGACCGCGGCGAGGTGGCCCGGCCGGTGCACGGCGAAGGTGAACACGACGTTCGGCATGAAGGCATGATAGCGGATGAGCGATGAGCGATGAGTTCATAGCCACCGAGCCATCGAGCCACCCAGCCAACGAGGTGCCTGGGGCGTCGGTCAAAACGAATCGCGGCGCAACTATTTAGCGACGGCCCTGCGGGCCGTTTTCGACGCGTAGCGGCGACGTGAGCGATGAGATCGTAGCCACCGAGCCACCCAGATCACGCGAGGCCCGGTTGGCCATCCGGACCTGCGCTACGCTACGGTCCGGCTTGGAACTTAAAACCTGGAACCCGGAACTCACTCGCCCCACTGCGTGACGATGCGGCGGGCGATGCGTTTGGAGAAGTAATAGGTGCGCTTGAGCTGTTCGATGGCCTCGGTTTCCAGCCGATACGTCGACACGCGGTGCGGCGCGTCGGCGGCGAGGCGCTGGGTCAGGTGGGCGGACAGGGCGTCGACCGCGGCGTTGATCTCGGACTTGAAATCCACCACGCGCTGGGCGAGCTCGGCGTCTTTGCGGGCCAGCGCGTCGAGCGTCAGCTGCAACGCCTCGCGCACCCGGTCGGCCAAGGGGCGCGTTTTTTCGAGCGTCTGCGCGCTGATGGTCAGGCCCTTGCGCAGGCGCTGGCGGCCGAGCGCGACGATGTTGGTTTCGACCAGGTCGCCGATCGCTTCGAGGTCGTTGGCGATCGCGATCAGCGCGAGCAGTTCGCCGGTCTCTTCGTCGGTGAGTTGGTCCTGCTCGATCTTGCCGAGGTAGCGGACGATCTGTTTGTGCAGGGCGTCGATGTCGTCTTCGGTGCCGGCCAGCTCGTCGAGTTGTGGCTCGCTGCCGGCGAGGAAGACCTGGCGGGTGCGTGAGAACAGGCGCATGGTCAGCGCGCCGAGCCGGTTGAGCTCGAGGCCGACGCGGTCGAAGGCCAGGGCGGGCGTTTCGAGGTAGACCGCTTCGAGGTACTTCGCTTCGATCACCGCGGGCTGGGGCTCGGGGCGGTCGGGCGCGAGCTTGCGGGCGAGGTAGGCGATGGGCCCGGTGAAGGCGATGAGCAACAGCGTGTTGGCGATGTTGAACACGGTGTGCGCGTTGGCGATCTGGCGCGGGGTCTCGGCGGCGAGGCGGGCGGTGGCGTCGAGCGAGGCGTCGGCCGTGGGCGAGACGTGCCGCACGAACTCGGCGAGGTAACCGATCAGCGGCAGCCAGATGAGCACGCCGGCGACGTTGAACAGCACGTGCACGATGGCGGCCTGTTTCGCGGGGCGGGGCTTGCCGAGGGTGGCGAGCATGGCGGTGGCGCACGTGCCGACGTTGGCGCCGAAGGCGAGGGCGATGCCGGCCTCGAGGGTGATGAACCCGCGCGAGGCGAGCACGATGATGATGCCGGTGGTGGCCGAGCTGCTCTGCACGAGGGCGGTGAACGCCGCGGCGACGGCGATGCCGAGCAGCGGGTTGGACATCTTCGCCATCAGGTCGATGAACGGGGGGAACGCGCGGAGCGGTTCGGTCGCTTCGCTCATCACGGTCATGCCGAAGAAGACCAGGCCCAGGCCCATGACGGCCTGGCCGACCTGCTTGACGCGGACGTTGCGGGCGACAAACGAGGCGGCGAACCCGCCGGCGACCAGCAGCAGCGCGGCCTTGGTGACCTTGAAGGCGATGACCTGTGCGGTGACGGTGGTGCCGATGTTGGCGCCCATGATCACGCCCACCGACTGGCTGAGCGTCATCAGCCCCGCGCTGATGAAGCCGACCACGAGCACGGTGGTGACCGATGACGACTGGATGACCGCGGTGACGAACGCGCCGGTGAACGCCGCGACGAACCGGTTGCGTGTGAGCTTGCCGAGCAGGTTGCGCAGGCCCGGGCCGGCCACGGCCTTCAGCGCCTCGGTCATGATCTCCATGCCGAACAGGAACAGCGCCAGGCCGCCGGCCATCTCGACCGCGAGTTTGACCCAATCGATCTCGGCGTTGGCCGCTGCGAGAAGTAACATCGGCGGCATTGTATCGCAAACCCGCGCGCAACCGGTATACTCAAACGCCCGTAGCGGAAGCGAAACATGAACTTCATTCACGACGACTTTCTGCTGAGCAACGAGGCGGCGCGCCGGCTGTACCACGAGCACGCGGCGGCCGTGCCGATCTACGACTACCACTGCCACCTGCCGCCGCGCGACCTGGCGGCCAACCGCTCGTTCAACGATTTGTACGAGCTGTGGCTCGAGGGCGACCACTACAAGTGGCGCGCGATGCGCGCCAACGGCGTCGACGAGCGCTTCATCACCGGCGACGCCGAGCCGTTCGAGAAGTTCATGGCGTGGGCGAAGACCGTGCCGCACACGCTGCGCAACCCGCTGTACCACTGGACGCACCTGGAGCTGCTGCGTTACTTCGGCATTGATGCGCCGCTCAACGAAGACACCGCCGAGGGCATCTGGCACGACGCCAACCGCCAGATCGCCGACCACGTCGACGTGCGGTGGGTGCTCGAGAAGTTCAACGTGGCGTTGATCGGCACCACCGACGACCCGGCCGACGACCTGGCCGAGCACCGGGCGCTGGCGGAGGATCAACTTTATGAGGCCGCGGTGTACCCGGCGTTTCGGCCCGACCGCGTGTACGCCGCCGATGACACCGGGCGGTGGAACGGCTACATCGAACAGCTCGGCGAAGCGACGGGCGTGAACATCGACAGCCTCGAGGCGCTGCTCGATGCGCTGGGCAAGCGGCACGCGCATTTTCACGAGACGGGCTCGCGCCTCTCGGACCACGGGTTGAGCTACCTGCCGGACGTCGAGTGCGACGACAAGCGGGCAAGCGCGATCGTCAAAAACGCGCTAAGCGGCAAGCCGCTGGACGCGCTCGAACAGCAACAGCTGACGGCGTACCTCATGCTCGAGCTCGGCGAGCTCGACGCCGACGCGGGGTGGGTCAAGCAGCTGCACCTCGGCGCGATGCGCAACACCAACCGGTGGGCGACGGCGAACCTCGGGCCCGACACGGGGTACGACTCGATCGGCGACTGGCCGCAGGCCGAGGGGTTGAAGCGTTACCTCGGCACGCTCGCGGGGCGCCAGAAGCTGCCGAAGACGGTTCTGTACAACCTCAACCCGGCGGACAACTACGTGTTCGCCACCATGATCGGCAATTACCAGGACGGTCAAACACCCGGCAAGGTGCAGCTCGGCTCGGGCTGGTGGTTCTGCGACCAGCTCGAAGCGATGCGGTGGCAGATCGACGCGCTGTCGAACCTCGGGTTGCTCAGCCGGTTCGTGGGCATGCTGACCGACTCGCGCTCGTTTATGAGTTACCCCCGCCACGAGTACTTCCGCCGGCTGCTGTGCGACGTGCTCGGCCGCGACGTCGAGGCGGGGTTGCTGCCGAACGACATGGGCATGTTGGGGGCGCTGGTTGAAAACATTTCGTTCAACAACGCGCGCGGTTATTTTGCCATGTCACTACGGGGTAAGTTTGCATAATATTTAGCGACGCGACTGTGTCGCGTTTACGCGGCAGAGCCGCGTCGCTAAATGGGCGCGCCGCGGATGGGCGTGGCGCCAACACATGGGGGACGTTCCGGTGATCCGTGGGTTTCACTTCATATTCACGGCGTACGGGTTCTGGCTGCCGAACGACCCGCGCGGGTCGTGGTCGACCACCATCCGCAAGTGGGAGCTGCTGCGTTACGGCGAAGCGACCAAGACCGACGCACGCCACTCGCTCGCCGAACAAGTGCACGACTACCACAAGCGGATCGCCGCCAAGCGGTTGTTGAAATACCCGCCCGTGCACTTCACGGGTGCACAGGCGCGGGCGATCGCGCTGGGTTTCAAGCGGGCCGCGGAAGAAGGTGAATACGTCGTGCACGCGCTGGCGGTGCTGCCCGAGCACACGCACCTGGTCATGGCGCGCCACGAACGGCACGTCGACCAGATCGCGTCGCACCTCAAGGCCAAGGCGACCCGCCAGCTGAGCGCGGCGGGGTTACACCCCCTGGCGCCGCACAAACCCGACGACCCGCCCTCGCCGTGGGCCCGTGGCAAGTGGTGCGTGTTTATTAACGATGAAAGCCAGGTGCGGGCGGCGATCGAATACACCGAGAAAAACCCCGAAAAAGAGGGCAAACCCCGCCAATACTGGACGTTCATCACACCGCGCGACATTTAGCGACGCGACTGTGTCGCGTTTACGCGGCGGAGCCGCGTCGCTAAATATACGCCTATGGAAAGTGTTTGTGTTTACTGTTCGTCGAGCTCGCACGTCGACGGCCGCTACTTCGCCGCGGCCGAGCGCGTGGGTGCGTTGATCGCTCAGCGCATCGGCACGCTGGTGTTCGGCGGCAACGACGTGGGCATGATGAAGACCGTCGCCGACGCGACCAAGCGAGCCGGCGGGCGGGTGGTCGGCGTCACGCCCAAGCTGATGGACGAAAAAGGCATCAGCTACGCCGCGGCCGACGAGCTGGTCGTCACCGACACCATGCGGCAGCGCAAGCAGTTGATGGAAGACCGCGCCGACGGGTTTGTCGCCCTGCCCGGCGGGTTCGGCACGCTCGAAGAGTTCTTCGAGATACTCACCCACAAGCAATTGGGCTACCACCACAAGCCGATCGTGCTGCTGAACACCGACGGGTTCTACGCGCCGCTGATCGAGATGTTCGAACGCATCTACGACCAGCGCTTCGCCAAGCCGGTGTACCGCACGCACTACCACGTGGCTGACACACCCGAGGCGGCGGTCGATTACCTGCTGGCTTACAAGCCGGGCGAGGCGGTCGACAAGTGGTGACCGGTCAGTTCGCGCCGGCGATCACGACCTTGCGCAGGGCGGGCTTGGCGCTGGGCGTGGGGAACTCGCTCATCAATTCGTCGACCAGGTGCGGCGCGATCGCGTTGAAGTTCGGTTCGTCACCGATGGTGATGGCGCTGCCCGACCAGACAAGTTGGCTGTTTGCGCCGTCGACGGCGTAGATGTACAGCGCCACCGCGTGGGCGTGGGCCTGCGCCGGGTGCCCGGAGATGCGTTCGCCGGCCGAGGGGTCGGCCACGCGCACGTCGCGCCCGTCGATGGCGCCGATGCGCGACGTGCCGGCGCCCTGCGCGGTGGGGTTGGGGTCGAGCCGCTGCGGCACGTAGAACGCGTACGGCCCGGTGACGCAGTCGACGCTGATCACGAACTGCGGGTCGTGGGCGTCGGCGTGCCAGCCCTGGTGCTCGGCGATGCGCCGCGCCACGGCGCCGACTTCTTTGACCGCGGCGGGGTGCGTTTGGCCGGTCATCATCGGCCGCTGGTTCTCGGCGGCGGCGAAGCCGTTGTGGTCGATGAACCAGCGCAGCTGCTGGGCGACGGCGCTGAGCAGGGCGCCGCGCCGCTGGTCGCGGGCCGGCTCGTGCGCGACGGCGAAGCGGTGCAACGGTTGGTAATCGAAGCCCGCCTGGCGGTGCGTGTCGACCGCCACGGTGATCGACTTCTGGCAACCGGCCAGCGCAAAGAGCGCGACCACTGATAACGCTGTGAACACACGAAACATGTTGCTTTCCCCTGATGGCATGGCCCTGTCATCGGTCAACGGGCGGCGGGGCGTGAGCGACGCGACCACTACTTACGCCTGGCGGGTCAGCACGGCGTCGGCCATCGCTTCCAGCACGTCGCGGGCCGGCGACGGCGGCAGCTTCGCCAGTTGGCCCTTGGCTTGCTGCACGAAGCGCTCGGCCCGGTTGCGCGCCTCGTTGACCGCGTCGGAGTTGATCAGCATCCGCCCCACGCGCTCGGCGCGGTCTTCGTCTTCGCCACGCAGCAGCGACAGCAGCTTCTGCCGGTCGGCCGGCGCGGCGGTCTCCAGCTGCCGGATCAGCGGCAGCGTCAGCTTGCCTTTTTCCAAGTCCTTGCCCAGCGACTTGCCGACGATCTGCTCGTTGCCGAGCAGGTCGAGCACGTCGTCGACGATCTGGAACGCCGAGCCGAGCTGCCGGCCGAACAGGTCGAGCCCGTCGCACACGTCGCGCCCGGCGCCCGACGCCAGCGCCCCCAGCCGGCACGCCACGCCGCACAGCGCGCCGGTCTTGCGGTCGATGATGTCGAAGTAGGTCTGCTCGTCGATCGACCAGTTGTAGCGGTTGGCCAATTGGAGCAGCTCGCCCTCGCAGACGGTGTTGGTCGCCGCGGCGATGCGGCGCGCGGCGGCCTGGTTGTCGAGCGCGCTGCACAGGTGGTAGGCGTGGGAGACGAGGTAGTCGCCGAGCATGACCGCCGCCTCGTTGCCGCGTAGGGCGTTGAGGGTGGCGCCCTGCCGGCGGGTGTCGGCGTCGTCGAGGATGTCGTCGTGCACGAGGGTGGCCATGTGCACCATTTCGACCACGGCCGACAGTGTGCGGTGGGCGTCGCCGATCGGTTGGTCGGGGGCCGCGGCCGTGCCGCACAGCAGCACCAGCGTCGGGCGGAGCATCTTGCCGCGGTAACGCTCGATGTGGCGGACCAGGTCGTTGACGCAGGCCAAATCGCTGGTCAGCTCGGCGGCGAAGCGCGCTTCGACCTCGGCCAGCTCGGCGGCGAGCATGTCGTTGACCGCGCGGTGTTTTTCGTCAAGCAGCAGCATGGTTGCACCCGTCGGGCCTCAAACGGCCCGCTCGTGGGATGTTAGGCGAACGGCGCCCCGCTGTCACTCGGTATGGTCGCCTTCGGCGAGGGCGAAAACCCGCCGCCGGATCGCCTCGGTTAACGCCTCGTGGCGGTTTTCATCGCCGACGCCGGCCTCGGCTTCGAGCTCGCCGATCGACACCGGTTGGCCGAACGTCACCGTCGCGTGCGAGAGGCGCAGCAGCGCCCCCCACGGCCCGTAACCCTGCGGGGTGCCGCTGACGTACACGGGCACGATCGGGGCGTCGGCCTTGTGGGCGATCAGCGCCAGGCCCGGCTGGAACTCGGGCGGGTCGCCCGGGTCGCGCACGATCCGGCCCTCGGGGAAGATGCCCACCGCCTCGCCGTCGCGCAGCGCCTCGATCGACGTGCGCGTCGCGGCGCGGTCGTTGCCGTCGCGGTGGACGGGGATGATGTCCAGCGCCCGCCACATGAAGCGCATCGCCCGGACCATCATGTCGCGCGCCATCAACCAGCGCACGCGCCGCGGCAGCGCCGCCTGGATCAGCAGCGGGTCGATGCCCGCGTTGTGGTTCGAGACGATCAGCACCCCGCCGTCGCGCGGCACGCGGTGCGCCCCGACGAACTTCACCCGGTGGAACGCCTGGCAGTACAGCCGGTTGATGCGCCAGAGCAGGTTGAGGAACTTCGTGGCCAGCGGGCCGCGCAGCACGTAGCGGTGGATGCCGAACACGGCCGCGCCGACCAGCAACAGGGAAAAGCCGTGCGCCGCGTAGAGCACCTGCTTGTCGGCGTCGGGCAGGCGCCAGATGATGAAGGCCACGATGACGGTGCCGGTGTCGGCGGCGAGGTCGTGGAACGCCATCACGCGCCCGCGGAAGCCGTCGGCGGCGAGCTGCTGGAGCATGGTTTTGATCGTGATCATGATCAGCCCGCCGAAGTAGCCGCAGCAGATCGCCAGCGCGATGCCCAGCGCCATCACCGGGACGGACACCAGCAGCGACAGGAAGATCGCCGAGCCGATCATGCCGACGACGATGAGCAGTTCGCCGCCGAGCCGGCTGTTGATGAAGCCCAACGACACCGCGCCCATCAGCATGCCCAAGCCGAACGCGCCGCCGATGTAGGCGAACTCTTTAGCCATACCACCGTAGAGGTCGACGACGATCGCCGAGCCTGCCGACAACACAATCTGCGCGCCGGAGAAGAAGATGACGCCCACGCCGGTCAGCACGAGCAACGGCCGGTGTCGCAGCACGTAGCGTGCGCCCTGGAAGACCTCGACGAACGGTGTAACCGGGCTGAGCAGCTTCTTGCCGCCGGGCGGGGCGTGGCGCATAACCGGGGTTTTGAGGAACGGCCACATGAAGCCCGGCACCAGGTACGCCAGCGCGCTGGTCAGGATGCAGGCGCGCAGGAAGTTCTCGCTCAGCGGGCCGCCCACGAGGAACCCGAGCAGGTTGCCGATCACGCCCATGCCGACGATCACGGCGTTGGCGCGTTGCAGCACGTGGTAGCCGACGACGTTGGGGATGATGCTGTTGCGCGCCGGGCTGAACGTCGCGGCGAACAGGCCGATGCAGAACATCAACCCCCAGACCTTCCACGTGTGCGTCAGGTCAAAGCCCGCCACGGTGACCCAGTGCTCGTACAGCTCCGGCACCGCGCCGTCGACGTCGTTTTCGGGGATCAGCGTGTACGCGAAGAGGATGATCAGCCCCCGCACCTCGTCGGAGACGAACATCAGCCACTTGCGCGGCAGCACGTCCGCCAGCCAACCGGCGAACGGCCCCCACAGCACGTACGGCAGGAAGAAGAAGAAGTTGATGCCCGCCACGATCGACGCGTTCGGCAAACGATCCGGCACCACCTCCAACGCCACCCCGTAACAGAGCATCACCTGCACCGACAGCATCGCCAGCCGGTCGGCCAGCCCGCTGGCGAACGTGCTGGTCCACAAGAAGTGGAAGCTGTAGTTTCGGCCGAGGCTTTTGGGCGGCTGGCTCATGGCACACAGTGTATCGGCCATCGGCGACCGTTGGGCGTATGATGCACACCATGAACGCGACGAATGAACCCAACCGCCCCACCGAGCGCCCCCGGGACCAGCGCCGCGGCCAGGCCGAGCGCGACCGGCACGCGGACGTGAAGCTCGATGCCGGGCAGTTGATCTACCCGGTGTTTGTGTTGGAGGGCGGAAACGAGCGCCGGCCGGTGGCGTCGATGCCGGGCGTGGACCAGGTGTCGCCGGACGTGGCGGTGCAGATGATTCAAACACTGGCGCAGCGCGGGCTGCGGCGGTTCATGCTGTTCGGCGTGATCGACCCGGCGAAGAAAGACGCGACCGGCAGCGAGGCGCTGAACCCCGACAACCCCGTGCACCAGACGCTGCGGCGCGGGCGCGACGCGGGCTTGGACGTGGAGATGCACGCGGACCTGTGCTTCTGCGAGTACACCGACCACGGCCACTGCGGCGTGCTGCACGACGACGCCGACGTCACCGTCGACAACGACGCCACGCTCGATTTGCTCGGCGAGCAGGCGGTCGCGCTCGCCGAGAGCGGCGCCGACTACGTCGACCCCAGCGGCGTGATGGACGGCATGGTCGGCGCGGTCCGGCAAGCCTTGAACCAACACGGCCACAACGCGGTGCGGATTTTGAGTTACACGGTCAAGTACGCCTCGGCGTACTACGGGCCGTTCCGCGACGCCGGCGGCGGCGCGCCGAAGTTCGGCGACCGGCGCGGCTACCAGATGGACTACCGCCGATCCGACGAGTGGCGGACCGAGTTGGCGTTGGATATAGCCGAGGGCGCCGACGGCGTGATGGTCAAACCCGCGGCGAGCTCCCTCGACATCATCCGCCGGGTGCGCGACCACACCCCCGGAAACATGCCCGTGGCGGCTTACCACGTGAGCGGCGAGTACAGCACGCTTCACGCGGCGGCCGAAAGGGGCTGGGTGGACCTGCGAGCGGCGGCGGTCGAAACGACGACCGCGATCCGCCGGGCGGGCGCGGACTGGGTGGTGACGTATTTTGCGCCACAGCTTTTAGACTGGGCGTCTTAAATCCGGAATCCGGAGTCCGGAATCCGGAGTTGTGGAGTTATTCTGGAGGAGTTCGAGTCATGGATAAGCGGCAGTTTCGACAACAGATGACTGAACGAACGAAACAGTTTGCGCTGCGGGTGATGAAGTTAGTTGATGCGCTTCCGAACAAGCGTAGCGCGTGGGTGGTGGGCGATCAGCTTCTTCGCGCAGCAACCTCGGTGGGGGCGAACTACCGGGCCGCGTGCCGGGGGCGGTCGCAGAAGGAGTTCATTGCCAAGCTGGGCATCGTCGAGGAAGAGGCGGACGAGTGCGAATACTGGCTGGAATTGATCGCCGCCCACGAGCTGTTGCCCGCCGACCGGGTCGAGCCGTTGTCTGTCGAGTCCCGTGAAATCACCGCCATCGTTGTCAGCGCCATACGAAACTCACGCTGACGACCGCAAACGGGCGACTCCGGACTCCGAACTCCGGACTCCGAACTTTCGCATTGCCCGCCCCCCGCCGTCGTCGTAAACTCTTGTTCCCGCCATGACTACAGCAAACGCCCAACCAGTGTGCATGCATGCGGCCAACGTGACGACACGCGTCGTCGCCGCCGTGGTGTGCCTGGCGTGCTTCGCGCTGTTGGCGTTCGCCGGGTCGTTGACCCCCAGCACCGACGGGCACGGCACGCACACGCAGGTGGGCCTGCCGCAGTGCTCGCTGATGGCGTTCAGCGACGTGCCCTGCCCGGGCTGCGGGATGACCACGTCGTTCGCGCACGCGGCGGACGGCCGGCTCGACTTGGCGCTGGTCGCGCAGCCGGCGGGGGCGGTGGGGGCGCTGGCCACGGCGATGGCGGTGCTGATCGCCGGCTACATCGCGGTCACCGGCAACAACGTCGCGGTGCACCTGCGGCCGTTGGCCGGGGGACGCGCGGTGTTTGCGTTGTTGGCGCTGATCGCCGCGGCGTGGGTGTATAAGATCGTGACCCTGACCTGAACCAAAATGGAACCAACGATGTACCAGACAAGTAGACGGCTGTGGGCGGTGTTGGCGCTGGGCGTGGGCGTGATGAGCCTGGGCGGCTGCAACGTGGTGGGCTTCGTCGCGCAGGGCGTGGCGGGCGACCCGCCGCCGATCAACGTGACGGCCGAGTATTACGGGCTGGAGAACCAGTCGGTGGCCGTGCTGGTCAACGCCGACCTGCCGGTGATCTACGCCTACCCGCAGGCGCAGCTCGAGGTGGCCGACGCGCTGGCGCGGAAGATCACGGCCAACGTCGCGGGCGCACGCGTGATCGACGCCCGGCAGAGCTACGAGTTCCAGGTGCGCAACTACCACTGGACGAACGAGCGTTACTCGGTGCTGGCCGACAAGCTGAACGTCAGCCGGCTGGTCGTGGTGGAGCTGCTGGAGTACCGCACGCGCGAGCGGGGCAACGCGGCGGTGTACCAAGGGGTGATCATCGCGCGGGTGGACGTGGTCGAGGCCGACGGCGGCCGGCCGGACGACGTGGCGTACTCGGGCACGGTCGAGGTGCAGTACCCGCCGGGCGGCAAGCCGATCCCGGTGCCCAGCGCGCAGGAGGTGACGATCCGCAAGGGCATGTTGGACATGTTCGCCCTGGCGGCGGGCGGCAAGTTCTACGACCACAAACAACCGCGCGGCGGTTGAGGGGGCGATCATGGGTTACCCACGGATAGCGACGGGCGCGCTGCTGGTGTTGGTGGCGGCGGCGGCGACCGGCTGCAACGCGATCGGCGTCGTGGCGGACGCCATCGCCGGCCCGCCGCGCGTCGACGCGGTGTACGACCTGCCCAAGGCCAAGACCGTCGTGCTCGTCGACGACCCGGGCGACCTGCTGCCCACGCGCGACCTGCCCAACCGCATCGCAGGCCGCGTCGGCGACGAACTGGTGGCGCAGAAACGAGTCACGCAGGTCATCGGCCCGCGCGTCATCAACGACCTGGCGGCCGGCAACCCCGACTTCGACACCTGGGCGCTGGACAAGGTCGGCCGACGCGTCGGCGCCGACCAGGTGGTGTACGTGGTGATCCAGTCGTTTGTGCTCACGGAGAACAACGAGGTGTATGAACCCCAGGCCACGGCGACGGTCAAGGTGCTGGACGTCGACTCGAGCAAGCGGCTGTTCCCGGTCAGCGAACCGAACGGGCACGTGGTCGTGGCCACCGAACGCCCCGTGCCGCGCGACGGCGCCTCGAGCAAGACCGACGGCATCATCGCCCGCAGGGTCGCCGATGCTTTGGCCGACAAGGTCGCCAAGCTGTTTTACGACCACCGCCTGCCGGACGTCGGCGAACGGCTGCCCGGCTGACCGACCATGGCCGAGCTGCACCTCATCGACGACCAGACGCTCACCGACGCCCCCGTGATCGGGGCGTTGATGCGTGACCACATCGCACAGAACCCCAAGCCCACGCGGCTGCTGGTGCTCGGCGGCGCCTACGACGGGGCGGCGCTGGGCCTGGGCCCGCACGAGTCGCTCAACCTGCCGCGCTTCGCTTCGCCGCTACGCGACCGGCCGCTGCGGCGCTGGCTCGACACGCACGGCCCGTTCAACTCGGTCGTCACCTGGTCGAAGCGGGTGCGGGCGCTGGCCGAGCGGTTGGCCGGCCGCGCCATCCGCAAGCGCGGCGAGCGCCAGCCGGCGTTGATCGACCCGGCGCGGCTGCACGCCGACCGGCGGGAGGGGTTGCGTTTGAAGCTGGGCGCGGCCGAGGGCGACCTGGTGGTGTGGCTGATGGCCGACCACTGCGCCGGCGGCGACGCGATGGCGCCGATGCGTCTGCTCGGGCTGGTCGACGAGACCGGCCGGCGGGCGCGGCTGGTGGTGCACCCGGCGTGCCGACGGCTGAACGCGGCGCGCCAGATGGTCGAGCAACTCGGCCGGCGGCACCGGTTGATCGGGTTCGAATATGCCCACGAGCCGTGGACGGTGCTGAGCGGCTGCGACGTGGCGTTGGCGATGGACGGCGGCCGCGCGGCGCGGCGGAGCGTGCCGTGGGCGGCGGCGGCGGGCGTGCCGATATTGACCATGGGCCGGCTCGCCGCAGAGGTGGAGGGCTGGGCAAGCTGGTCGGTCGCAAGCGACGGCTGGCGGCAGGCGGCGCGGCGGCTGATCGCGCACATCGACGCGCCCGGGGCCTTAGCCGAACACCTGGCCGCCCAACGCCGGCGGGCGGTTCAGCTGTACGGGCTGAGGGGCGAGCGGGCGGCGTGTTCGGCCGGGATTGCTTGACCCAAACCGCTCGCCGACCGATACTTGCTGCCCCCGTGGAGGAGCGCATGGGCGTGCAAGTGTTGTCGACCATCGACCGGCTACCCGAGCCGTTGCGCCGGTTCATGGACCGGTTGACCCCGGAGCAAACGCTGCTGCTGGTGCTCAAGCGCGACCTGTACGGCGGCGACTGGGGGCCGATGGTCGCCGACCTGACCAACCGCCTGCAGGGCCGACCTTACGTGTTGAAACTGGCCCACCGCATCGAGGACGACCTGCAACGCATCGCGCAGATGCGCGAGCTGGAAACCCACTACGAGGTCGACTTGGCGGCGTTCCTCGAACCGATCCCCGACCAGGAGAACCCGGCATGACAACCAACTGGCTCAAGGCGGCGGTGCTGATGGCGCTGTTGACCGGCGCGACCGCGTGCTCGTCGCAGCAGAAGGCCGACGGCGAGAAAGACGACTGGATCGGTCCGCTGGTCAATTGGATCCCGTTCGTCGGCGACAACAAGGACGACGAGCAGGTCGAAGACCCGCTGCTGGCCGACGTCGACGAAGCGGCCAAGCTCGGCTACCGCGTGCAGTGGCAGATCAACCTCGGCCTGGCCGGCGCCGAACACATCGAAATGATCACCCCCCTGCCCGGCAACCGGCTGGCGATCTTCGAGTCCGGCAACATCATCCACCTCGTCGACGCACGCTCCGGCAACACCATCTGGCGCAGCTCGATCGGGCACGTCAGCGAGATCTTCACCCGCGCCCAGGTCGTCGGCGGCAACCTGCTGCTGTGCAGCCAGTCGCAGATGTACACCCTGCGCCTCGACAACGGCGGCATCCGCGACGTGCTCAAGTTCCCCGCCCTCAGCGCCCAGACGCCGCTGATCGACCGCGGCCTGGTCATCTCCGGCTCGCCCAGCGGCCTGCTGTTCGCCCAGTCGCTGACGTCCGGCATCGTGCAGTGGCGGTACCAGATGTCCGCGGCGGTCATGGCCCCGCTGGTCGTCGCCGACGGCCTGGTCATCGCCACCGACGGCTCGGGCAACGTCGCCGTGCTCAGCCAGGGCAGCGGCCGCATCGTCTGGCGCAGTTTCCAGCCGCCCTGGGGCGCGACCACCGCCGAGCCCGCGGCCAACGCCGACAGCATCTTCATCGCCAGCGAAGACCAGAAGCTCTACGCCTTCGACCGCACCGGCGGCACGCTCATCTGGGAGTACATCGCCGAGACCAAGCTCACCACCGGCCCGACCATCTTCAAGAACAAGCTCCTGCAATACGTGCCCGGGCGAGGCACCGTCGCGCTCGACACCCTCACCCGCGAAGAGTACTGGCGCTCGCCCGAACTCAAGGGCGACCCCGCCCAGCTCAACGGCAACGACCTGATGGTCCTCGACGGCACCGACGTCAAGCTTGTCGACTTCGACAACGGCGAGGTGATCGAGACCGTCTCGTTCCCCCGCGCCGACCGCCTGTTCTCCGACGCCAGAGCCAACGGCAACCTGTACCTCATCCACGACGGCGGCAAGATCCTCAAGCTCGGCCCCCGGTGATTCGAGTTCGGAGTTCGGAGTGCGAAATAGAAGGTGGATCGCATGGCTGGGGGTACGGCCGAGAACTTGAAAGATCGAACGAAAGCCATGGCGTTGCGGGTGATTCGGATGGCAGAGTCGTTACCCCGGGGCCATACAACCGAGGTGATTGCCCGCCAGGTGATCCGCTCGGCAACTTCCGTCGCCGCGAACTACCGCGCCGCTTGTCGGGCGCGGTCCAACGCCGAGTTTGTTGCTAAACTGGGCATCGTCGAAGAGGAGTGTGATGAAACCCGGCTCTGGCTGGAGATGCTGGTCGATGCCGGGCTGATCGTTCACGAACGACTCGACGGCTTGATGAATGAAACCAACGAGATCATCGCCATGACCGTGGCCTCGATTAAGACCGCTCGAGGCCCCCGCAAATAAGAAATCCGCATTCCGCAATCCGCACCCCGCACTCGACACACACCCAATGAACGACCCAGTCAAAATCAAGCGTGCCCTGATCTCGGTCTCCGACAAGACCGACCTCGTGCCCTTCGCGACCAAGCTCGCCAAGCTCGGCGTGACCCTCATCTCCACCGGCGGCACGGCGAAGAAGCTGCAGGAAGCCGGCCTCGACGTCGTCGCCATCGACGCCGTCACCGAGTTCCCCGAGATGATGGACGGCCGGGTGAAAACCCTGCACCCGCGCGTGCACGGCGGGCTGCTCGCCCTGCGCGATAACGACAGCCACGTCGCGTCGATGAACGAGCACGGCATCGAAGCCATCGACCTGGTCTGCGTGAACCTCTACCCGTTCGAGTCCACCGTCGCCAAGCCGGACGTGACCGAGGCCGAGGCGATCGAGAACATCGACATCGGCGGGCCGAGCATGATCCGCTCGGCGGCCAAGAACCACCGCTTCGTCGCGGTCGTCACGTCGCCGGCGCAGTACGACGACGTGGTCAACGAACTGGAAGCCAACGGCGGCGCGACCACGCTCGCCCTGCGTAAGCAGCTGGCGCTGGCCGCCTTCGCCCGCACCGCCGCGTACGACACGGCGATCAGCGGCTGGATGACCGGCCGCTTCGGCGGCTCGACGCCCGACAGCCTCGTGCTCCGCCTCGAAAAAGACGCCAACGAGCTCCGCTACGGCGAGAACCCCCACCAGCAGGGCGCGCTGTACCTCGACCCCACGAGCACCGAGCCGTCGGTCGCCACCGCCAACCAGTTGCACGGCAAGGCCCTGAGCTTCAACAACCTGTACGACGCCAACGGCGCGCTCGAACTGGTCAAAGAGATCGACCCCGCCGACCGGGCCGCGGTCAGCGTTATCAAGCACGCCAACCCCTGCGGCTTCGCGACCGGCGACGAGTTGGCCGACACCTTCGACCGTGCCTACGCCGGCGACCCGCTGGCGGCGTTCGGCGGCATCGTCGCGCTCAACCGCGCCGTCGACACCGCCACCGCCCAGAAGATCACCGAGGGCCAGAAGTTCCTCGAGGTCATCATCGCCCCGGCCTACGACGCCGAGGCGTTGGAGCTGTTGCAGGAGCGTTGGAAGAACGTGCGTATCCTCGAGACCGGCGACCTGCCCGCCCCGCCGGCGCGTGACACGAAGGAAACCGACATCAAGCGCATCACCGGCGGCTTGCTGGTGCAGGACCGCGACCTGGCCGAGTTCGACCCGGGTGAGTGGGAGCACAAGGCCGGGCCGACGCCGGACGCGGCGCTGCTGAGCGAAGCGGTCACCGCGATGGTCGTGGTCAAGCACCTGAAGTCCAACGCGATCTGCCTGGTCAACGACGGCATGCTCGTCGGCGCCGGCGCCGGCCAGATGGACCGCCTCGCCTCGTGCGCCATCGCGATCGACAAGGCCGGCGACCGGGCGCAGGGCGCGGTGGCGGGCAGCGACGCGTTCTTCCCGTTCCGCGACGGGCCGGACAAGCTGATCGCCGCGGGCGTGCGGGCGATCGTCCAGCCCGGCGGCTCGAAGCGCGACGACGAGACCATCGCCGCGTGCGACGAGGCCGGCGTGACCCTGCTGTTTACCGGCCGACGCCATTTCAGGCACTGACACATGAACGCGCCCAATTGGCACATCGACGAAGCATTTGACCGCCACGACGGCCTCAAGGAAGACCGCGTGTGGCGCGATCTGTTCGTCGAAAAGATGGAGCAAGTACCGGCAGAGGTCCGAGACATCTGCCAGTACGGCTTCACGGAGATGCTGAATAACGCGCTGGACCACTCGGGATGCCGGAGCATCGAAGTTCAATCGGAGTGCGATGGGGTCAAGATCGATTTCTGGATCACCGACGACGGCGTGGGCATCTTCAAGAAATTGTCCGACGCTTTGGGAACCGACGACGAACGCGATGTCTTTCTCGAATTGGCCAAAGGCAAGTTGACCACCGAGCCTGAACATCACACCGGCGAAGGGATCTTCTTTACTTCGCGAGCCTTTGACCAGTTCTGGATATTCTCCGGTGGGACTTACTACCAACTCGACAACACCCGCGAGCACGACTTTATTGGCGGCATGTCTCCCCCCGACGAAGGCACAACCGTGTGCCTGTCCATCGCGCTCAACTCCAATCGCACACTGTCAGAGATATTTGACCGCTACGCGGCGGATGAAGACTACGCGTTCTCGAAAACCCTGGTGCCCGTTCGGCTCGCGCAGTACGGCGACGAGTTGCTCGTCTCGCGTTCGCAAGCGCGTCGTGTCAGCGCTCGTTTTGAACGCTTCCGCGAGGTTGTTCTCGATTTCGAATCTGTAAGCCGTATTGGTCAATCCTTCGCCGACGAACTTTTTCGCGTCTTCGCTAACGAACACCCCGAAGTGGTCTTGAAACACACAAACGCCAACCCCGCCGTAGAACAGATGATCCGCCGCGCCATCGGGGCGGGCAAGACCGGTCGGGAATGATCGTCTTCGCCGTATTATCGGTCGCGCAATGTTTGCGGGTGTCGTGAGACGGGGCCTTCGCGCAAAACTTACCGAGAGCTAATCTTGCGACCTCGTGAAATGGCCGATAACATCCTGTAGGTAGGCAGTTGAACAGGAGGCGGCCGATCGTGATCGCGCATAGCTCCGCGCTCAACTCGAACGTGCTGGTGCTCAACCGGCTCTACATGGCGATCCGTGTCGTCAACGCCCGCCGTGCCTTCTCGCTGCTCTGCCGGGACCTCGCCGAGGTGATCAGCGTCGAGGACGGCAAGTACCTCTCGTACGACTTTGATTCGTGGACCGAGCTGAGCGAGCTGCACGAGCTGTTCGGCGACGAGTACGACTTCGTCCGCACGGTCCGCATGCAGATCGCCGTGCCGAAGGTGATCCGGCTGTTCGGCTACGACCGCCTGCCCAAGCAGTCGGTCAAGCTCAACCGGCGCAACATCTACGCGCGGGACCACAACACCTGCCAGTACTGCGGCGAGCGTTACCCGACCAACGAGCTGTCGCTGGACCACGTCGTGCCGCGCAGCCAGGGCGGCGGCAACACGTGGGAGAACCTGGTGTGCGCCTGCATCAAGTGCAACAGCAAAAAAGGCGGCCGGACCCCCGCCCAAGCCCACATGAAGACCATCCGCAAGCCCGCCCAGCCCAAACGCAACCCCGTCATCTCCATGCGCCTGGGGCAGGACAAGTACGCCTGCTGGCAGGCGTTCCTCGACAACGCCTACTGGTCGGTCGAGCTGCGCTGATAAACCGTCCCCAAACCGGCAAATCGCGGCGGGACTTGAACTTCCCGCCGGGTCGGTCACAATACGCACTCGCTGGGGACGGATTCTTTTGTGCCAGATCACAGGTAGTCACCCATGAACGAACGACGCTCATTCAATCGCCCCCCCCGATCCCGAGGCGGCGGCTCCCGCCCGCAACGCGGCGGCGGCCGCGGCGGAGGCGGCGGCCGGGGTCGCGGCGGCCCACGCAAGCCCCCCCCGCCCCCCATGCTGCTGGGCGAACCCTCGCCCTCGTTGGCCAAGATCAACGAGATGAACATGGCCAAGCTCGAGGAGAAGATCGCGCAGCTGGACGTGGAGCTCGAGCGCGTGGCCGGCAAGCTCGAACGCATGAAGCGCAACGAGCCGCCGCCGGAGGACAAAATAAAATCGGTCGGCGAGCTGCTGGTGCGTCTGAACGCGCTGAAGGCCTACGCGGTCAAACGCCTGGAAGGCAAGGCCGAGCGCAAGAAGGCGTGGGAAGAAAAACAACGCCAGCAGGGGCGGATGTAAGCAAACCCGACATATGGTGAGAAACGACGGAGCCCACGTTCGACGAATGTGGGCTTCTTTTTACACACATCACGCAAGGGTATACTAACGCCACTCCGCCCCACACCTACGCGGGAAGGAACCGGGATGAAGCGTCATCGCAATCACATCATCGGATGCGCACTCATCGTGGCCATGATGCTATCCGCCGGTATCTCGGCCGAAGAGGACACCGAGGCGCACTACAAGGCCAAGGCGGCCGAGTGGCTGGAGAAGTCCGAGGCGCACGACGTCGCCGGTGGGGCGCGGCGCGACGTGTACACCAGCGGCGTCCACGCGACCTACTACTGGATGCTCGGCAACAACGCCAAGGCCGCCGAGCACATGAAACAGTGCGACGCCGCCAGCCGCGCGGTGGCCGACCCCGACTTCAGGCGGTACGCCATGTCCGTGCTGGCGGCGAACTACATGACCATGGGCCAGAAGGACAAGGCGCAGGCGACCCTCGACGCGATCGACATACCGGCGCTGCGCGGCCACGCCCACAGCCTGCACGCCTGGCAGGCGGTCACGTCGGGGATGTTCGACGAGAAAAACCTCGACCCGATCCTCGATCGCGCCGCGGGGGAGGTCAAGAAGATCGGCCGCGTGCGGGGCGACCACACGATCAACCTCGGCGTGGCGTACATGCACCGCAACCGGTTCGACCGCGTCGACGCCCTCGCGGAACAATCCGTGCCGCCCACCCAGGCCTATTATTACTACGGCTGCGTCGCCGGGCACTGCAACGATGAGTACCAGGCCAAACCGAAGGCCCGCTACATCGAGCTGGCCCGCAAGGCCTACCGCAACACCCCGCCGGCGTCCCGCTACCCGCACGAACAGGTGCGCTACGCGCAGGCGTTGATCGGCAGCGACCACCACGAAGAAGGCCTGGCGCTCTACAAATCGCTCAAGGGCAACGACGATCTCGCAGCGGTCGAGTTGGCGGTCACGCTGGCGACCGACCTGCACGACGAGGGCGAGACCGACCAGGCGATCGCGCAACTCAAGTCCGCGATCACCGCTTGCCGGCAGGTCGAGCCCGAAGACGACCAGGGCGACCTGGTCAGCAGCTACCTGTGGTCATACATCGGCGCAGCGTGCATCCTGTTGGAGCAAGAGGACATGCTCAACAAGCTGTTCAACGCGACCGAAGACCACCGCGTCCGCATCGCGCTGTGCGAGGGCGCCGTCAGCCACTACATGGGCAAGCTCGTCAACGCCCGTCTCGAAAAACGCTACGGCAAAACGACGTCCCCCGAGACTGAATCGAAGGCCCCCACGCCGTGAAGCGAGTCGGCGCGCCGTGCGCCCCCGGGTTCGACCGCAGAGCGCACATTGCCGATCGGACATCGCGCTTGCCCGCCCGATAACCCACAGCACCAACTCCGCCGCCGTCCGGTTTATTCCCATCTTTGGGACCGGCGATTAAGTCGCACAAACGGGCCCCCGATGTAAAAGTAGGATATTTGGCAAAACTAGGATGAGTTTTGTGCCTGTTCTGCCTACAATGCCGCATGTGCGGCGGAGAGAGGTCCGCCATGACCGACAGCGGAACGAGCAGCGAATTGAGAAACAAGCAAGTGTTCACCACGGGCGAGGCGGCGGAGGTCTGCCAGGTCTCGCAGCAGACGATCATCCGGTGCTTCGACGCCGGGCGGTTGCAGGGGTTCCGCGTGCCGGGCAGCCGGTTCCGCCGGATCCCGCGTGAGGAACTCGTGCGCTTTATGAAGGACAACAACATCCCGCTGGATCGCCTCGAGTCCGACAAGAAGCGCATCCTCGTGGTCGACGACGACGAGCAGATCGTCGAGCTGTTCGTCGACGTCTTGTCGCGCGACGGGCGTTTCGAAGTCAAGACCGCGTCGACCGGCTACGACGCGGGCATGCAGAGCCAGCAGTTCCGCCCCGACCTGATGATCCTCGACTACATGCTGCCCGACGTGAACGGCAACATCGTGTGCAAGACCGTGCGCGACAACCCGGCGATGGCGGCGATGAAGATCATCATCGTCTCCGGCGTGGTCAACCAGGACGAGATCGACGACCTGCTCCAAGCCGGCGCCGACGACTTCGTCAAGAAGCCGTTCAACATCGAACGGTTGATGGCGCGCATCAACGAACTGTTAGAAATAGGCTGAGCAAGTGCGGAGTGCGGGGTGCGGATTGCGGAATGACTAAGCCTGCGCAGCCGCAGAAAACTCCGCATTCCGAAATCCAAACTCCGCAATGCCCACACCCCCCGACCCAACCTCCGCCCGGCGTATCGAGCTGATCCTCGAGCAGGTCGAGGCGTTGCCCACGCTGCCCGCGGTGGCGATGCGGCTGCTTCAGATCACCAGCGACGACGAGTCCGACGCCCGCGAGGTCATCGACACGGTCAGGGCCGACCCGTCGCTGACCGCGAAGATCCTCAGCCTGTGCAAGGGCGCGGCCGAGGGGGGCGTGAACGTCACGACGCTGACCATCGACAAGGCGGTGGTGCTGCTGGGCTTCGAGGCGATCCGCAACGCGGTGCTCTCGATCAAGGTCTTCGAGCAGTTCAACGGCGACGAACCGACCGAAGAAGACGAGCTGACGCGCTTCAGCCGGCCGGCGTTCTGGCGCCATTGTTTGGCCACGGCGATCTGCTGCGAGCTGGTCGCCGCGGCGCACGGCGGGCAGGAAGAGCTCAACCCCGCCGAGGCGTTCGTGTGCGGCCTGCTGCACGGCATCGGCAAGCTCGCGCTCGAACACGTGCTGCCCAAGAGTTACCAGCGCGTGATCGAGCTGACCGAGCAGACGCAGGGCAACATCGCCGACGTCGAACGCCGGGTCATCGGCATCGACCACCACACGGCGGGCAAGCGGCTGGCGGAGAAGTGGAACCTGCCGCACACGCTGTGCGACAGCATGTGGCTGTACGAGAGCCCCGCACGCTCGCTGCCCGACGTGCCGCACCGGCGGCTGGTGGGCCTGGTGGGCCTGGGCGAAGCGGTCGTGCGTGCCCAGCACATCGGTTATTCGGGCAACTACCTGGTCGTCGACGATATCGACGAGCGCGCCGAGGCGCTCGGCCTCGAACCGGCGAAGGTGCGCGACGCGGCGGAGACGGTCATGGAACAGCTCGAACAGCGCGGCGCGGCGCTGGGCCTGGGCGAGACGCCGTCGCGTGAGCTGTTCATGGAATCGATCATGCAGGCCAACGCCGTGCTCGGCCGGCTCAACAGCCGGCTGGAGACCCACCGGCGCCAGGCGGCGCGGCAGACGAAGGCGATCGACGCGATCCGCAACTTCCACGCCAACGCCGCCAGCAGCGCCCGCAGCGTCGGCGACGTGCTGTCGACGGTGGTGGCCAGCGCCGCGTCGGTGCTCGGCGACGGGCAGTACGCGATCATCTACCAGCCGACGGGCCAGAGCAACTGGCAGATCAGCCGCCACACCCACGAAGGGCGGATCACCGCCAACCACCTCGTCGAGCCGCCGCCGCAGGTCGGCCAGCTGTCGGTGCTGGCGCGGCGGGAGGACCTGCCGATCAGTTTGATGGGCGTGATGCCCTGGCTGAGCGATTACCTGGTGGGCTTCGACGACCTGCGCCGGGTGAAGCTGATGCCGCTGCCCTGCGCGTGGGGGACCGCGGCGGTGCTCGTGCACGACCGCGATGCGCTGCCGGCCAAGGACCAGCTCAAGGCGCTGACCTACACCTGGGGCGCCGCGATCGGCGCCGCCACCCAGCACGAGGGCGCCCGCCGCATGAGCGAACAGCTCGCCGAGGCCAACCGCGTGCTGACCGAAACGCAGGACACGCTGTTGCGCAACCAATCGCTGGCGCGCCTCGGCGAGATGGCGGCGGGCGCGGCCCACGAGATGAACAACCCCCTGGCCGTGATCAGCGGCCGGTCGCAGTTGCTGGCGATGCAGTTGCCCAAGGCGACCAAAGAGCAGCAGGCCGCGGCGCAGGTCTACGAGCAGAGCCAGAAGCTCAGCGACATGATCACGGCGTTGCACCTGTTCGCCGAGCCGCCCGAGCCGAGGTACGAGCAGGTCGGCATGGTCGACGTGATGCAGGACGCGGTGTCGATCGTGCGCAAGCGGAACCCGAAGCTGCCGGCGTTGCGGTTCAACCCCGCGATGGGCCTGCCGCTGCTGCACACCGACCGCCAGCACGTCGCCCAGGCGCTGGCGGAGCTGATGCTCAACGCCTACGAGGCGTCGCCGACACAAACCGTGCGGGTTCTTGCCCAAGTCGACCCGCTGGATGACCGATTGGTGATTAAGGTCACAGACGACGGACCGGGCATGGACGCCCACACGCTGAAACACGCGTTCGACCCGTTCTTCTCGTCGAAGCCGGCCGGCCGCCAGCCGGGCCTGGGCCTCGCCCGGGCGCAACGCCTGATCGAAGCGATCGACGGGCGGATCGAGCTGGCCAGCCAGCCGGGCGAGGGGACCACCGCGTCGATCCGGTTGCCGGTCGGCAAGGTGAAAGACGAGGTGGGCGGGAGTGCATCGGGCACGGCCGCGACACCGGAGGCAAACGGAGAAGGCCGTGTCATTCACGCCGACCCATAACACCGCAACCGCACAGCGCGTCGTCGCGATCGACACCCCCAGCGCGGTGCTGATCGTCGACGACGACCCGAACGTCCGCGAGGCGATCGCCCTCGCCCTCGACCAGCCCGACCGCATCATCCACCACGCCGCCGACGCCACCGAGGCCGAGGTCAAGCTCGCAACCGAGATCATCGACCTGTGCCTGGTCGACGTGGCCCTGCCCGACGGCAACGGCATCGACCTGGTCGACCAGATCGCCGCCGACCACCCGCTGACGCGGTCGATCATGATCACCGGCGACCCGAGCGTGGAACGGATCACCAAGGCCTTGCGCGCCGGCGCGTTGGATTTCGTGACCAAGCCGTTCGACGTCGACGACCTGAACCAGCGCGTGCACGAAGCGCTCGGCAAGCAACGCCGCGCCATGCGCAAGGAGCAGCGCCTCGCGCGTCTGCGCACGCTCTGCAAACAGCTCAACAAGGCCCGCCACGAGATCAGCCAGCAGGTCGACATCCTCTGCAACGACCTCGTACTGGCCTACCAGGACCTGGCCACGCAGGTGCAGGGCTTCGAGATGACCGGCGACCTGCGCGCCGAGCTGCACGGCGAGCTCGACCTCGAACAGGTCATCCGCCGCACGCTCGAGTTCATCATCAACAAGATCGGCCCGACCAACGCCGTCATCTTCCTGCCCAACCCCGGCGGCGGCTACGCGGTCGGCGGCTACGTCAACTACTCCCACAACAAGGACTCGCACCAGGTCTTCACGCAACACCTGGCCGAGAACGTCGCGCCCATCATCGCCGAGCTCACCGAGCCGGCCCACGTCCGCGACGACCAGGTCCAGCGCTTCCTCGGCCACGAGGACCACTGGCTGGCCGAATCGGAAATGATCGCGATGCCCTGCTGCGACGACGAGGGCGAGGTGCTGGCGTCGATCCTGCTCGACCGCGACCGCAACGAGCCGTACGACGACGAGAACCTCGAGCTGGTCGGCGCGATCGCGCCGCTTCTGGCCAAGTACCTGGTGCGCGTGATCAACGTCCACCACCGCATGACCGACTTCTTCGAAGAAGACGAAGAAGACGGCATCATCCCGTTCTGATGAAATGCGGAGTGCGGATTTCGGAGTGCGGAATGGGGGAGTAACTCCGCATTCCGCATTCCGCACTCGCTCACACTTCCACGATCGGCTCTTCGTCGCGCTCCTGGCCGCGGCGGCGGCGGCCGCGGATGACCAGCTTGATCGGCACCTCCTTCCACGGCAGCAGCTCGCGGAAGTTGTTGATCATGTAGCGCTGGTACTGCGGCGTGAACAGGTCGGGGTCGTTGACGAACAACACCACCGTCGGCGGGTCGGTGTCGGGCTGGGTGACGTAAAAGATCTTCACGCGTTTGCCGAGCTTCGACGACGGGCCGCGCTGCTGGAGGATCTGCTTGACCGCCGCGTTCAGCTCGCCGGTGCCCACGCGTGTGCCGGCCTGGGCGTTGAGCGACAGCGCCAGCTCCACCGCCTCGGTCACGTGGTCGTCGTTCAGCGCACTGGTGAAGATGATCGGGCAGAACTCCAAGCCGCGCAACTGCTCGGTCAGGTAGTCGAGGTACTGGTCCGGCTCGGCCCGCTCGCCGACCAGGTCCCACTTGTTGAGCACGATCACGCAGGGCTTGTGGCCCTCGAGGATCGCGCCCGACAGCTTCTTGTCGACCTGGCTGATGTCCTGCGTCGCGTCGACCATGAGGATGACCACGTCGGCCCGGCGGATCGAGCGCAGCGTGCGGTGGGTCGAGTAGTACTCCACGTCGTCCTGGATGCTCTTGCGCTTGCGCACGCCCGCGGTGTCGATCGCGGTGAACGACCGGCCGTCGAACGTGAACTTCACGTCGACGCTGTCGCGCGTGGTGCCGGGCAGCTCGCTGGCGATGACGCGCTCGCAGCCGGCCAGGGCGTTGGTGAACGTGCTCTTGCCGGCGTTGCGTCGGCCGACGATCGCCAGCAGCATCTCCGTCTCGGCGGGGGCCTGCTGCTCGGCGTCCCAGTCGATGGCGTCGGCGATGGCCTCGACGAGGTCCCACTTGCCGCGTTTGGTCTGGGCGCTGACCATGATCGGCTCGCCGAAGCCCAGCGCCGCCGCCTCGTAGGCGTCGGCCTCGTGGTTCTCGGAGTCGACCTTGTTGGCCACGAGCAAAACCGGCACGCGCCCGGCGACGCGCTGGCGCAGGATCGCGGCGACCTGTTCGTCGAGCGGGGTGACGCCGGCCTGGGCGTCGACGACGAACAGGATCAGCTGCGCCTCGTCGAGCGCGGTGCCGATCTGGTGTTCGACGTCGTCGGTGAGCACGTGGTACTCATCGTCGCCGGAGTAGATGCCGTAGCCGCCGGTGTCGATGACCTCGCACCAGCGCGCCGGCCCGCCCTTGGTCGCCGGCGGCAGGTCGACGTCGTAGGTCACGCGGTCGCGCGTCACGCCGGCCGTGGGGTCGACGATCGATATCCGCCGACCGGCGAGCATGTTCAACAGCGAGCTCTTGCCGACGTTCGGGCGGCCCACGATGGCGACTTGGGGAAGCATTGTTGTCTCGTCAGCCAACCAGGCACCGAGCCACCGAGCCATCGAGAACGACGGGGGGCCCGCATTGATCTAGGTGGCTTGTTGGCTCCTTGGCTGGGTGGCTTGATTCTTCTGCCAAATCTCTTCCGCCTCGGGCAGGCGGACGTACAGCGGGCTCAGCGCGTAGGGGTCGGTGGTTTCGCCGCGCTCGAGCATGGCCCTGCCGAGTCGCCACACCACCTCGCTGCGCGGCACGGCCAGCTCGACACCCAACCGCTCAATCGCGCCGGGCCAATCGAGGCGCTCGACCACGTGTGCGTCGCCGACCACCGCGGCCGGTTCGTGTTCGGCCACCTGCGGCGGCGTGAGCAGGGCCGGGTCGGTGATGCGTTGCCAGCCGTCTTCGGTGCGCTGGTAGACGCCCGTGAAGCACTGGCCGCGTTTGGCGTTCAAACAGACCGCCACGCGCTCGTGGTCGGCGGTGACGTTTTCGGCGATCACGTCCAGCGTGGGCACCGCGGCGATCGCGGCGCCGCTGACGCGGGCGAGTGTTTTGGCGATGGTCACGCCGATCCGCAAGCCCGTGAAACTGCCCGGCCCGACGGAGACGAAAACCGCCTCGCAGTCGCGCGGCTGAAACCCGTGGCGGGCGACCATGGCGTCCACGGCCGGCATCAACGCGATGGCGTGCCGCTGTTGCGCGGGCAAAACCCCGCTTTCCAGCAGTTCATCGCCCGCACCAAGGCTGACGCTGCCGGCCGGCGAGGAGGTTTCGATCGCCAGGTTGTACCGCGCGGTGGGCATAAGCCGGGCATTGTAGCGAAAAGCCGGCTTACTTCTCGGGCTCGTCGTCGGCGCCGGCGGGCCGGGTCGCCGGGGCGGCGCCGGCGGGGGGCACGGTGACGGTCGGGGCCTTGGGCTTGCGGAGCCAGTCGGCGGCCTGGTCGAGCCGATCCGACAGCGACGCAAGGCCGTCGGCCGTGGTGGATTTGACGTCGTCGACCGTCACGTCGGCGACGTTCAACCGCGAGATGTTTTGGTCCAACTGGTCGATCTGCTCGCCGACGCCCTGCGACAGCGCCCGCCACTCGGCCGCGGTCGCGTCGCTGGCCTGGTCCTTGAGGTCGGCCCAGCGCGCCTCGAGCGCGTCGAGCTTCGACCTGGCGGCGGCGAGGGCGACCCGCTTCTGCTGCTCGGCGTACTTCTGCGCAGCCTCGGCGGCTTCGGCGGTCTGCTGCTTCACGTCGTCGAACGTGGTCGGCGGTGGCGCCGGTTCGGTCGCGCCGCCGGGGGTGGGCGGGGGTGTGGGTTCGGGTTCGTCTTCGCCGCACCCGACCACGATCGCCGCCACGAAAACCGCCGCCACACCAAACGTTTTACCAAACATGGTCGAATCTCCTTGTGCCCGTCGGCCCGCCGGCCCCATCATAGCGATAGACGCCGCAAATCGTCGCGTGTTGCCATGAACTATTTGGTGGCGGCGCGCGACTCAACAGGTAAAAGGCACACGGGGAGTCGAGCTTGGCGGAACCGGACATCGCACAACTGGCCGAACTCTACCGCGACCACGCCCCGGCGTTGCTGGGGTACCTGCGCCGGCGGTTCGGCTGGGTCGACAGCCCGGAAGACCTGTTGCAGGAGACGTTCGTCAAGGCCGCACGATCGCTCGACGCGCTCGAACGCCCCGAGTCGGCGCGGGCCTGGCTGTTCACGATCGCCCACCGCGTGGGGGTCACCGCCGCCCGCAAGCGGCGCCGCGACACCGCGCCGCTGACCGAACAAACCGTCGCCGCCCCGCCGGACGACGCGCGGCTCGTGGCGATGCGCCAGGCCATCGACGAGCTGCCCGAAGCCCACCGCCGACCGCTCGAGCTGCGGCTGCGTGAACGGCTGACCTACGCCGAGATCGCCGAGGCGCTCGGCCTGCCCATCGGCACCGTGCGCTCGCGCCTCCACCACGCGGTCGGCCGGCTGCGAGACATGTTGAAGGACACCGACGATGCACATTGAACCCGACATCATCGAACGCCTGCTGACCGACCGGGCGCTGGGCGAGACCCACGCCGACGTCGACGCCCTGCTCGACGCCTACCTCGCGACCGACCCGCAGGCCGCGGCGGCCCGCGCATCGATCGACGACACGGTCGCGCTGGCCGACGCGGCGCTGACCGACGACGTGGCCGTCACCCCCCCGCCGCTGGACGCGTCGCGCGTCAACACGGCCTTGCAACTCCGCCGGGCGCGCCGTTACCTGCTCAACGCCGCCGTGCTCGCCGCGGTGCTGGTGCTGGGCTTCATTTACGGCTCGACCCGCACCGTGCCCGAACACCCCCGCTTCAACCCCACGCCCGTCATAGCACAACCCGCGCCGGCGGACGGCCCGTCGCGCTTCTGGTCGGCCCAGCGCATCGCCGCCCTGGCCGAGCAGCGCACCGAACGCCCGCGACGCAACAAGTGGACCTGGACCTCGCTAACCGACCAAACCGCCTACCGAGAGGTGCTGCAATGAAGACGAAACACCACACCACGCGCCGCGCATTGCGCTTCGCTTTGACCGTCGCGCTGGCGCTGCTCGTCGCCGGCTGCATCCCCACGCGCATCGGCTGGTCGCCCGACGGCCAGCGCGCGTTCGTGCTGGCCGACGACGGCCTTCGCTTCTGCGATGTGAACGGCAAGCTCGGCGATTTACAGGCCCAGCAAGTCAAGGCCGCCGCGTGGACACCGGACGGCAAACAACTGGTCTACGCCGCCAACACCGGCGACGACGAACACGCCATCGCCATCGCGCCGGTGACCGCCGACGGCCTGGGCGAACCGACCCAGCTCGCCGCGACGGAGGAGGCCGTGATGTCCCTGCGCATCGCGCCCGACGGCGGCGCGGTGCTCTACACCGTCGGACGGGATGCCGGCGACGACGACAACGATGTCATCCACGGCACGTGGGTCGTCAGCACCACCGGCGGCGATAGCCGGCTGCTCAACGACCGTACCTCGGCCTACCCCGATTGGACCGCCGACTCGAAGCACGCGGTCTACTTCCGACAGGTCGAAGGCAACACGATGGTCGGGGAACTGTTGCGCCAGAAGGTGCGCGACGACGCCGGCCGCATCGCCGTCGACGACGACACCGACACGCTCGCCGGCCTGGTGTTCGCCACGTTCGGCCGCGTGCGCTGCCTCAAAGACGGCCGCGTCCTGTTCAACTCCATCGAGATCACGCTGCCCGTGACCGAAAACGACGTGCCGCAGCAACAGCAGCTGTTCGTGCTCGACCCGGCCCGGCGCGCCACGCTCGCCCGGCTGATCCCGCGCGGCACGCTCGGCGAGATGCCCAACAACGTGAGTTACTACACGGTCAGCCCCGACGAGAAACGGCTCGCCGTGCTCGGCGACGAGGGCCGCGTGCTCGTGTTCGACATCGCCGTCGGCGACGCCCACCCCGTACAGACCGGCGACTTTGATGATAACTACACGATGCCCGCGTGGCGCAACCCCAACGAGCTGACCGTCCTCGCGCCCAACCCCGACGGCAAGCTCGGCCCGCACGCGCGCGAGGTCCTTCACCTCAAGCTCGACGACCGTGACAAACCTACCGTGCTCAGCGCCGACTGGCCCGACCCGGCGGCCGGCGGGTGGCTGGGCAAGCACAACGACGGCGATCCGGTCGAAAGCAAAGCCAAAGCGGACGCTCTCGAATGACGCCGATCGTAACGCAACTCAGCCGCGCTCGGCGCGGCGGAGCCACTCGGCCTCGAGCGGTTCGAGCTCGCCGGCGAGCTGTTTGCGCTCGTCGTGTACGGCGCGGAACGCGCCCGTGTCCTTGTACAGCTGTGGGTCGGCGAGGCGCTGGTCGAGTTCGGCAAGCTTGGTCTCCGCGGCGATGATCCGCTTCTCCAACTCCTTGTCCTTCATCTTCACCAACGGGTTGCGCGGCTTGTCCGCCGCCGCTTGCGGCTTAGCGCCCGTCTTCTTCTTCGGCTCGGGTGGCGCCGGCCGCTTCGCCGCCTCCTCCGCCTTGTTCTTCTCGCTCAGCCAATCGCGGTACGTGCCGTAAAAATGCTTGACCGGCTGCCCGGGCTCGAAGACCAACAGTTCGTCGACCGTGTCCTGCAACAGCATGCGGTCGTGGGTGATCAACAACAACGTGCCGTCAAACTGGCGCAGCGCTTCTTCGAGGCGCTCGGCAGAGGGAATGTCGAGGTGATTCGAGGGTTCGTCGAGCACCAACAGGTTGTGGCCGCCGATGCACAGGCCCGCCAGCACCGCGCGGGTGCGTTCGCCGCCGCTGAGGGTGCCGAAGGTTTTTTCCTGCTCGTCGCCCGTGAACAAAAACGCCCCCGCCAGGTCGCGCGCCGATTGGTAAGCGTTGTCGGGCACGCGGCGTTGGAGGTAGCTGATGGGCGTGTCGTCGTCGTCGAGGTGTTCGTGGGTCTGGCGGTAGTAGCCGATGCTCACGTTGGTGCCGAGGCGTGTCGAGCCCTCGTCGGGGTCACGCAGGCCGATCAGGCAGCTGACGAGCGTCGACTTGCCGCAGCCGTTGGGCCCGATGACGCCGATGCGCTGACCGCGCTGCACCTTGACGGCGAACTTCTCGAACAGCGTCTTGTCGCCGTAGCGCACGGCGATGCCGTTGTTGTTGGTGACGACGACGTTGTCGCCGCTGCGCGGGGCGGCCGGCAGGTCCAGCCCGATGTTGCCGTCGTGGCTGACCTGCGCGACGACCTCGTCGCGGATGAAGCGGTCGAGCTTCTTCTGTCGGCCGCGTGCTTCCTTGGCGCGCTGGCCGGTCTTGTAGCGTTGGATGTACTGCTTCTGGTGGCGGATGTAGGTCTGCTGCTTGTCGAACACGCGTTGCTGTTCGAGGCGGCGCAGCTCGCGCTGCTCGCGGTAGGCCCCGTAGTTGCCGGGGTACTCGAACAGCCTGCCGCGGTCGACCTCGACGATGCGGTCGGCGACCTCGTCGAGCAGCCAGCGGTCGTGGCTGACGACCATGACCGCGCCGCCGAACTCTTTCAAGAAGCGCTCCAGCCACACGCGGCCGGCGATGTCGAGGTGGTTGGTCGGCTCGTCGAGCAGCAGCACGTCCGGCTCTTCCAGCAGCAGCTTGGCCAGCGCCAGCCGCGCCTTCTGCCCGCCCGACAGGCCGGCGACGGGCACGTCGAACGTCTCATCGCCCAAACCCAGCCCGTGCAGCGTCGCGTCGATGCGGTGGTCGATCGCGTAGCCGCCGGCCGCCTCGATCGCGTGTTCGAGCTGCTCGTAGCGCTTCATCAGCTTGTCGAGCTCGTCGCCGTCGGCATCGGCCATGTCGTGCGAAAGCGCATCGCGCTGGTCGTGCAGGTCGGCGAGCTTGGCGAAGGCCTGCTCCGCCTCGCGCCGAAGTGTGCGTGAGCCGTCGAGCTTCGGGTCCTGCGGCAGGTACCCCACGCGCACGCCGCGCGCACGCTGGATCGCGCCGTCGTCGGGCTCGTATTCGTCGTTGATCAGGCGCATGAGCGTGGTCTTGCCACAGCCGTTGCGCCCGACGAGGCCCACGCGTTCGCCGGCACTCAGCGCCAGGTTCACTCGGTCGAGCACGCGCTTCGGGCCGTGCGCGTGGGTCAGGTTCATCGCGTTGATCAGGGCCATGGCCGGACAGTCTAGTCGGTTATGAAGTTGAGGTCGCCTCGCGTTGGGCCCGGCGGGATTAAACCGACTACCATGGGGCACAGCCCCCGTAACCCCCAACCGGAGAACACCCGATGCCACGAACGAAACCCACCGCCGTCGTCGTTGTCGCCGTCGCGCTCGCGGGCCTCGCCGTCTCACAGCTCGTCGCCGACCGCCACGCCGCCACACAACCGGCCACCCGGCCCGCCACGCAGGCCGCGGGCCAAACGTTCGACCTGAAAGACCCCAAGGGCGTGAACACCGTCGTGTTCCTCGTCGACAGCGAGCTCGAGCCCTTCGCCGGCACCGCCAGCGCGATCAGCGGCTCGGTCCGCTTCGACCCGGCCAACCCCAAGGCGTTCAGCGGCAAGGTCGTGATCGACACCGCCTCGGTGCACACCACCAACCCCGCCATGACCAAGGTGCTGCACAAGCCCGACTGGCTCAACGCCGAGGCCAACAAGCAGATCACCTTCACGTTCGACGAAGTCGAGGCCGTGGAAATGAGCGCCAACGGCAAGCACGTCGCGCTGACCGTCAACGGCAAGCTCACCATCGCCGGCGTCACCATCGACAAACAAGTCGTCATCAAGGCCCGCAAGATCAAGGACGGCGCCAAACGCCGCGGCGGCGCAAAGCGCGGCGACCTCGTCGTGCTGCGTTCGATTTTCGCCATCGACCGCACCGATTTCGGCATCAAGCCCGACATGGGCACCGAGAAGGTCGGCCCCACCATCAAGGTCATCGCCAGCATCGTGGGCTACTCGAAATGACCCCCGGAAAGCTCGCCGCGCTGCTCATCACCCTCGCCGCTTGCGGCTTAGCGCACGCCGACGAACAGCTCATCGTGTTCGTGCAACGCGACGGCCTCACCGCCGCGCCCGCGTTCGCCGACAACGACCTGCCCAAACTGCGCCAGCTCGCCGCCGACATGAAGCTCGGTTTCAAGGTGATCGACATCACCGCCGGCGCCCCACAGCAGGTCGGCATCACGCCGCTGGTCGTGTTTCAAAACCACCGCGGGCGGTCGGTGTACCAGGGGCGGTACAAAACGCTGCCGCGCATCAAAAACTTCGTGCGCACCGCGCGGGTGATGCCGAAGCTCGACGGTGCGCTCGAACTGAAAGGCCTGCCCGTCATGAACCTCGGCCGGGCCAAGGTCGGTTCGCCGATCAAGCTCACGCCGCTGACCGGCACGCCCCCCGAAGGGTTCGACCAAGCGATGTTCGCGGCCGACATGAACGAAGCGCTCGCTAAGGGTTTTACGAAGTACCGCGTGGTCGAGCGGGCCGCGTTCGGGCGCAGCGATCGTTTGTTTTACTTCGACTTCTACCCGCACCGCTCGGCCAACGGAAAGCTGTTCGTGGGCGTGGCGCTGTTCTCGCAGTTCCACTGCCACGCCCCGGTGTATACCGCCAAGCACGACGGGCCGTGGGCGCAGCGCCACACCGTGTTCGCCAAGGCCGCGGCCGACCTCGAACGCGCGGCCGTCGCGCACATGAGCGAAACCAAGCTCGGCGACGGCTTCGACGCCCTGCCCGCCGACACGCCCATCAAAAGCTACGAAGCGCTCGGCCTGCCGCTGCCGCCGAAACCGAAAAACGCCCCGCGCATCGTGGCCGACGTCGAGCTGTCCACAAAATGGCGCGCCGCGGCCAACGCCGGCGACGCCGAGCCCGTGCTCCAGTTCAGCTTCGCCCCGCCGCTCGACGGCTACGCCGGTGAGGTCACCGACCTGACCGGCCACGTCAAGCTCGGTAAAAACGGCGCGCTGACCGGCGCGACCGGCCGCTTCGTCGCGGCGGTCAAGTCGCTGACCATGGGCGAAGAAGACCTCGACGAGGCGATCCACACGACCATGCTCATGACCGCCGACCACCCCGAGGCGAGCTTTACCTTCGACAAGATCGAAAGCCGGTTCGAGCGCATCGCGTTCGGCCGGGTCACGCCCGCAACGCTGGTCGGCCGGTTCACGCTGATGAACAAAACCATCGACCTGGCCGCGGCCGCGTCGGTCGAGCCGATCATCGGCGACGACGGCCGCCCGCGCCTCGTGATCGACGGCTCGTGGCAACTCAACCAGAAAAAACACTGGGGCCTCGACGGCCCGCCGGGCCACGACACCGCCTCGAACACCATGGTGTTCCGCTGCCACATCGTGCTCGCCCCCGCCGGGTGATCACATCGCGAGTATCTCGTCCATCGCCTTGCTGGTGCGCTCGAGCAGGCCTTCGCCGGGCGGCATCATCTCCGCGACCACCGTGCCGTCGTAGCCGATGCCGCGCAGCGCCGCCACCGTCTGCGCCCACGGCACGTCGCCTTCCAGCAAGTCGCAAAACCCTTGCTTGGGCGCGTAGTCCTTGACGTGCACGCGCTTGATCCGTGAGCCGAGCAGCTCGATCCAGTGCGGCGGGTGCTGGTGGATGCCGATGAGGTTGCCGACGTCGAGGTACACCCCCAACCGCTCGCTGCCGAACGAGTCGACGAACTGCTGCAGCTCGACGGGCGAGTAGAACATGCCGTTCCACACGTTCTCGACGCACAGGTCGACGCCCAACCGTTCACACGTTTCCAGCAGCTGCGTGATCATCTCGCGGCTGCGCTGCAGCGCGTGGTCGTAACGCACCTTCTCTTCCACCCACGGGCAGGCGACGATGCCCGGCACCAGCAGGTACGCGTCGCACCCCAGCCAAGCGGCGCGCTGGATCGCCGAGTCGTTCTGCGCCAACGCCGCGCGCCGCACCGCCGGGTCGTCGCTGACGGGGTTGGTCGACCAGCTCATCCCGCTGGCCACGGTCTCCACGAGGATCGGCGAATCGTGCACCTGCTGGCGGATCGCGTCGCACTCGGTCGGCGAGAGGTTCGGGCGGATCGTGTCCTCGGGGCCGATGGTCAGCTCGAGCGCCGCGTAGCCGTGCGCCTCAGCCCGCGCCAACGCCGAGCCGAGCGGCTGGGTGCCGCCCTCGGGCAACGACCAGTAGCTGATGGTTTTGATCACGCGATTGCCCTTCCGCAAACCGCACGTGCCCGTGTATCGCAACCGCAACATGGTACACGCAACGCCCGGCGTCCGGCACAGCGCGGCGACCGGTCGCGGGTGTGATCGTCGGGTTAATCGCTGCCGATCAGCACGCCGACCTCCGCGGCCGACGCGTAGGCCTGGCCGTTGACTTCGCGCAAGCAAACCAGTTTCACGTAACGGCCGACCACCGGCCGATCGAAACCGACGGTCTTCAGTTTCGTGTCGTTCGCCCAGTCGCCGGTGGCGAGCGGCTCACCCCAGCGCTGCGCATCGTTGCTGACGTAAACCGCGTACCGCGCGATCCGGCCGTTGGGCATGTCCTGCCGCGGCAGGTACGTCAGACCCTTCACCTTGGTCGGGCCCTTCAGGTCGATCGTCAAGGCGTGCGGCTGCGGCGTGGCCGGTTCCCAACTCGTGTGCCACAGCGTTTTGGGGTTATCGTCGATCGCCAGCCGCGCCTCGTTGCCCACCTGTTCGCTATCGGCCGTGACCGTCGCCCCCAACGCCTGCAAGCCGCTCGGCTTCCTGAACATCTTGCCCACCTGCTCGGCGCTGACCGACACGGCGGGCTCGAACTCGTCGCTCGCCATGTAGCCGACCAGGCTGTGGTACATCTGCCGCGCCACGGGGCGCATGTCGTCGGCGTCGAGTATGTCGGCGGCGCAGATCAGCAGCTTGCCCTCGCCGACTTTCGCTTCGACGACCAGGCCCAGCCGCCGCGCCTCGAACCAGGTGTCGATCACCTGCACGATCGGCCGCAGCTCGGCGGGCATGCCGTCGAGGTGCAGCGCCGCCGACGCGCGGATCAATTCCGACCACTGCCAGTTCGTGTGGTAGTCGGTCACGAACTTCGCGAGCGCCGGGTGCTCCGGGTCGCACAGAATGCCCAGCGTGTGCGGCGGTTGGTTGCCGGTCCACAGCGTGTTCCAAAACACCGGCGAGAAGCCGATCTGCGCCGGCGTGACGACGGTCGACTTGTGCGGCACCAGCAGCACCTTGCCGCCCGCCCGCAGGTGCGCCTCGGCACGGTCGTCGAGCACGCGCACCACCATCACGTCTTCGGGCGTGCGCGTCTCCACCGACGGCGCGTACACCCACACCCGCCAGTCGTTCTCGAACTCGGTGCCCGCCACGCCCACGACCAGGCGCAGCTCCTGCGGCGTGTCGAGCCCCGCGAGGTCCGCGGCGATGGGGCCGACCTTGTTCAACTCGCCGGTGACGAGCGCCTTGCTCGGCAGCTTGCCGGAGCGCAACACCTTGCCGCCGTCGCCCACGACCTGCCAATACACCACCGCGTCGTCGATGTCGGTCGGCCCGAAGTGCGCGACTTCGATGTCGGCCGTAAGGTATTCGCCGGCGAGCCACGTGCGCTTCGGCATGCGCGCCAGCGGCACGGTGTCGTTGCAGAACCGTTTGAACTGCGCCGGCGTGACGTACGGCTTCGAGTCCCAAAACGGGTCGAGCACGCCGACCAGCGCGGTGCCCTGGCCGGGGAAGTCGCGCAGGTCGAGCAGCTGGAACCCGCCTAAGCCGCGTGTGCGCAGCGCTGACTCGATCTCTTCCTTGTAGCACAGCACCTGCAGCTTACCCGAGGCCATGAGCAAATCGCGGGCCTGGTCGGCCATGTGGTTGCCTTCGAGCAGCCGTTTGAACAGCTCGAAGTTACGCGGCTTGAGGTAGCCGGTGTACTTCTTCATCTCGTCGAAGTTCGGGTACACGCACCACTGGCCGATCTCGTGAGAAACGACGGGCACGTCGAACCGGTTGATGTAGTCGGCGTAATCCGTCTCGGTCTCCGGCGGCCGGCTGTTGATGCGGCTGCCGAGGCCCTGGCCCCACTGCTGGATGCGCGGGTTCGGCGGCACGTGGTACTGGTTCTCCGGGATGATCGGCCAACCCGCGCCCGACGTGTACACCCGACGCGGGTCCAGCTCGGCGTGGTATCTCACGAAGTCGCCCAGCCAGCGGTCCTTGTTTTGGCCGCCCGGCTCGTTGCCGTAGGCCATGAGCACGAACGACGGGTGGTTGCCGTACTCGGCCAAAATGCGCTTCGCCTCGTCGTACAACCACGCCTCCGGCTGCCCACCGTCGCCCAACGCCGCGCCCTGGTTGGCCCACGAGGCGCACTCGACCTGGTAGTAAAAGCCCAGCTCGTCGGCGGCGACGAACGCGGCGGTCGGCGGGCACCACGAGTGAAAACGGATGTGGTTCAGCCCGTGCGCCTTGCAGATGCGGATGATCCGCTTCCACGATCCGACGTCCGTCGGCGGGTAACCCGTTTTCGGGAAGATGCAGCACTCGAGCGTGCCGCGCAAGAACAACGGCCGGCCGTTGAGCACGAACCGCGTGCCGGCGGTCGTGATCTGACGAAGGCCGAAGCGCTCGGTGAGCGTGTGCGTAGTCGGCTCGCCGTCGACCTCGGCGGCGACCGTCACCTTAAGCTTGTGCAGGTGCGGGTTGAACTCGTCCCACGGCTCCGCGTCGTCGCCGAGCGCAACCTCGTACTCAACCACGGTCGTATCATTGTCTTTCAGTTGCACGCCGGCCGTGTGCTTCCCGGCGGCCGCGCTGGAAGTGAGCGTGGCGCTCAGTGTTTGACCCGTCGCGTTGCCGATGAACGCCTTGACCTTGACCGATTTGCTTTGCACATCGGGGTACACCTCGACGTGCTCGACGTACACGGGCGGGGTGGCTTGCAACGAAATGTCGCCGACCACGCCGTTCCAGTTGCCCTGCGTGTGGTCGGACACCGAGTGCGAGTTGGGCCCGACGGGCACGAGGTAGCGGTTGTCGACGCGCAGCGTCAGCGTGTGCGTGCCGGGCGTCAGGTGCCCCGTCAGGTCGTAGCGGTGCGGCGTCGACAGGCTCAGGTTATCGCCGACCTTTTGATCGCCGACCCACAGCGTCGTGCCCCAGTGTGCGCGTTCGAGGTTGAGCACGATGCGCCTGCCCCGCCACCGCTCCGGCACTTCGACCGCGCGCTGGTACCACGCGGCGCCGACGTAGTGCGTCTCGGGCGTGAGCCAGAACGGCAGCTTCGGGTTCTCACCCCTCAAGTACGGCGCGTACTTCGGGTTGGCCAACACGTCTTCGCGGATGTTGCCGATCCAACCCATGTCCAGCGTGACCGTGTCGCCGAGACCGGCGGCCTGCACCGAACCGGGCAACCCGATCGAGCCGTCGATGTCCCGCGCATACCATCGCTGGGCGACGCCGACGTCGTCGCGGTCGAGCGCGAACCGCCAGTCGCCCGACAAGTCGACGGCGTGATCTGTCGAACATGCTGTCAACCCGCACATCGCCATGATCAGCCCCACACCCAAAACGCCATAAACGCCAAACCCGCTGCCGTGTCGCATGTGTGTACCAACCTCGCGTGAATAACCTTTCGTGTAAGCGCCAATGATACAACACGACGCCCCACCCGCGCCGCGCGTGACCGCACATCACACCGAGTTTGCTTCTACGTTTTTGTGACGGCGGGTTTTACACGTTGAAGTACTTCGCCTGCGGGTGGTGCACGACGATGGCGCTGGTCGACTGTTCGGGGTCGATCTGCCAGTTGTCGGTCAGCGTGCAGCCGATGCGCTGCGGTCGCAACAGGCGGAAGAGCTTGTCCTGGTCGGACATCTCCGGGCAGGCGGGGTAACCGAAGCTGTACCGGCTGCCGCGGTAGTGCTGCGTGAACAGCTTGCGAACCTCGGGCGCATCGTCGCCGTCGATCGCCAGCTCCTGCCGCATACGCTTGTGCCACAGCTCCGCCAACGCTTCGGCGCACTCGACGCTGAACCCGTGCAGGTACAGGTATTCCTGGTACTCATCGCCGTCGAACAATTGCTTGGTGATCTCGCTGGCGCGCGGGCCGACGGTCACGCAGCTCAAGCCGATCACGTCGCGCTCGCCGGTGTCGACCGAGCGGAAGAAGTCGCTGATGCAGTAGCGTTTCTTGCCGGCCTGGCGCGGGAACGAAAAACGCTCGACCTCGCGCGACCCGTTTTCCGGGTCGTACAAAACCAGGTCGTCACCATCCGATTGGCACGGCCAATACCCGTAAACCACCTGCGGCTGAAGGATCGCCTCGGCCTTGCACTGCGCCGCGAGCCGGTCGAAGATCGGGTCGACCTCGTCTTCGAGCTGCCGCGCATACTCCTCGTCGCTCTTGCGGCCCTTCTTGAACTGCCACTGCCCCCGGTACAACGCCACGCGGTTCACGTACGGCAGCACCGCGTCGAGCTCGACCGACTCGACCACGCGGTCGCCCCAGAACGGCGGCGTCGGCACGTCGACGTCGGTCGCCACGTCGCTCCTCGTCTGTTCGACCGTGGCCACTGAAGTGGCCACGCCCGCCGACTTGTCTGCGAGTTTTTTCTCGACTTCGGCGCGCTTGGTGAGGCGTGATTCGATCTCGTGGTCGAGCACGCCCAGCTCGCCCGACACGAGGTGGTCCATGATCCGCAAGCCCTCGAACGCGTCGCGGCCGTGGTACACGCTGCCCTCGTAAACGCTGCGCAGGTGCGACTCGCAGTAGTACTTGCTCAGCGCCGCCCCGCCGAGCAGCATGGGCACGTCGATGCCCTGCGCGTTGAGTTCGTTGAGGTTTTCCTCCATGACGTTGACGGACTTGACGAGCAGGCCGCTTAAACCGATCGCGTCGGCGTCGTGTTGCTTGAACGCACTGATGATGTCGGCGATCGGCTGCTTGATGCCGAGGTTCACCACCTCGTAACCGTTGTTGGTCAGTATGATGTCGACCAGGTTTTTGCCGATGTCGTGCACGTCGCCCTTGACCGTCGCGAGCACAATCTTGCCCTTGGCCTGGCCGGCGACCTTCTCCATGTGCGGCTCGAGGTGCGCCACGGCCATCTTCATCACCTCGGCGCTCTGCAACACGAACGGCAGCTGCATCTGCCCGCTGCCGAACAGCTCGCCGACGACCTTCATGCCCGCCAGCAGGTGGTCGTTGATGATGTCGAGCGGCGCGTATTTTTTCATCGCCTCGTCGAGCGTGTTTTCCAGGTGCTTCTTCTCGCCATCGATGATGTGCCGCTGCAACCGCTCTTCCAGCGGCAGGTCGGCGATCTCCTGCTTGGCCGACTGCACCTCCGCGTCGTCAGCAAACAGGTTGACGAATATCTGCAACGGGTCGTCGGTCTTGTTGCCGTCGGCCAGCTCGACCGGCGCCGCAGCGCGGCGGTCGTAAATCAAATCCAACGCCGCGTCCCAGTGCTCGTCGGCGATGCGCGTCTTCGGCAGTATCTTCGACACGTGCACGATCGCGCTGGTCAAACCGGCCTGCTGAAGCTCGTGCTGGAAGACGCTGTTGAGCACCTGCCGCGCCGCGGGCTTCAAACCGAAGCTCACGTTCGACAGCCCCACCGTCGTCTGACACCGCGGCAGCTTCTCCGCGATCCGACGCACGCCCTCGATCGTTTCGAGTCCACTGCGGCGATCCTTGTCCATGCCCGTCGAGATCGGCAACACCAGCGGGTCGAAGAACAAATCTTCGGGCGCAAGCCCGTGCTCGTTCACCGCCAGGTCGTACATACGCTCGGCAATCGCGATCTTGCGGTCGGCGGTGCGGGCCATGGCTTCTTCCGGGTCCTCGTCGATCGTGCCCAGCACGAGCGCGGCGCCGTACCGCCTGGCCAGCCCGCACATCACGGCGAACTTCTCTTCGCCGTCTTCGAGGTTGGCCGAGTTGATGATGCACTTGCCGCCGGCGCTGCGCAGGCCCGCCTCGATCGTGGCCGGCTGCGTCGAGTCGAGCATCAGCGGCGCGTTGACCTGCCGCACCAGCCGGTGCACAACCTCGTGCATGTCCGCGGCGTTGTCCCGCCCGGCGTAATCCACGTTCACGTCCAGCACGTGCGAACCCTCGCGCACCTGGTCGCGGGCCAGCGAGACGATCGCGTCCCAGTCTTCGGCTTCCAGCAGCCGCTTGAACGCGCGTGAGCCCGACGCGTTGCAGCGTTCGCCGACGTTCAGCAGCGACACGTCCTGCCGGTGCTCGGTCACGCCGTACAGCGAGGTCGTGGCCGTGGGCATGGGTTGCTTTTCAACTTGAACCGGCGCGCGTACACCCACGCGCTCGACGAGCGCTTCGAGGTGCGCCGGGGTCGTGCCGCAGCAACCGCCGACGATGTTCAGGCCGTACTCGGCGATGAAGCGGTCCATCACCTCGGCGTAGCTCTTGGGTTGCAGCGGGTAGACCGTCTCGCCCTCGACCAGCGTCGGCAGGCCCGCGTTGGGCAGCACGCTGATCCGCCGGTCCCAGTGCCTGGCGAGGTAGGCGAGGTGCTCGGCCATGTCGGTCGGGCCCGTCGCGCAGTTCATGCCCAGCGACACGATCGGGTAGCCGCGCAGCGCCACCGCCGCCGCGGCCATCTCCGTGCCGGTGAGCATCGTGCCCTGCTGCTCGATCGTGACCTGCACCATGATGGGCACGCCGTCGTCGCCGGTGTTCACCGCGGGCGCGACGCCGCGCTGGTCCATCGCGTCGAGCACGGCGCTCAGCGCGCACTTGATCATCAACAAGTCTTGACACGTTTCCAAAAGAACGACGTCCGCGCCGCCTTCGAGCAGGCCCAGCACCTGCTCGCGGTAGCTGGCGAACATCGTGTCCCAGTCGATCTGCCCCAGCGTGATCAGCTTCGTGCCCGGCCCGGCCGAGCCGACCACGAAGCGCGGCTTGTCGTCGGTCGAATACTTCTCACACGCCGCCCGCGCCACCTCACACGCCGCGCGGTTGACCTCCCGGCAGCGGTCCTGCAAATCAAACTCGCACAGCACGTGCGGCATCCCGCCGAACGTGTCGGTCTCCACCGCGTCGCAGCCGACCGACAGGTACGCCTCGTGAATCCCCTGGATCGCGTCCGGCCTCGTCAGCACCAACACCTCGGTGCAGTTCTCTTTGCCGAGGTAGTCGGTCTCGAGATCCAACTCGAGCGCGTGCACCTGCGTGCCCATCGCCCCGTCGAGGAAGAGCACACGCTTGGCCAGATGATCTAAAAACCTATTGGGCAAGGCTTTGAACTCCGTGTTCGAATGAGCGTAACACACCGTGAGCCCGACATTATTGCTTTCGGCGGGCGAAATGGCAAGGCCTATTTCATCCGTTTATGCGGATGATTGGATGGATATAAATGCGGAATGCGGAATCCGGATTGCGGAATCGCTATTTCAAGGCCATCATTCCGCCTCCGAAACCGCCGATGGAGTATCCATGATCCGACCATTGTTCATCCTGTTGTTGCTTGGCCTGAACACGGTCACCTTCGCCGATCAGGGCTCCCAGAACGAGCAAACGACCCCGGATTCCGGACTCCGGATTCCGGATTCAGACATGGCCCTCTGGCAGGCCGCCGTGCTGGGCGTCGTTGAAGGCCTGACCGAGTACCTGCCGGTCAGTTCGACGGGCCACCTGATCCTGGCGCAGCAGGCGATGGGCATCGGCATGCTCGACCTCGACGATAAAGAGGCCGTCGAAAAGGCGAAGCGCGCCGCCGACGCCTACGCGATCTGCATCCAGGCCGGCGCGATCCTCGCGGTGCTGTTGCTCTACTTCGGGCGCGTGAAACAGGCGCTGCGCGGCTTCACAGGCGACGCCGAAGGCAGGCGGTTGCTGCTCAGCATCCTCGCGGGTTTTGCTCCCGCGGCGGTGATCGGGCTGCTGCTCGACGACGTGATAAAAAGCAAACTCTTCGCCGGCGGCGCGTGGGGGCTTTGGCCGACCATCGGCGCATGGGCCGCCGGCGGGTTGGCGATCCTCATCGTCGGTTGGACCCGCCGCGGCGAGCGCGACCCACACAAGGGCAAGTCGCTCGAAGAGTTGACCTGGCAACTGGCGCTGATCATCGGCTTCCTTCAGTGCATCGCGATGTGGCCCGGCGTGTCGCGCTCGCTGGTCACCATCGTCGGCGGTGTGGTCGTCGGTCTGCGCCTCGCCGCCGCCGTCGAGTTCAGCTTCCTGCTCGGCTTGATCACGCTCGGCGCCGCCACGTGCTACGACGGCCTCAAGCACGGCCGCGACATGCTCGACACCTACTCACCGCTCACGCTCGCCGTGGGCCTCGTCTTCGCCGCCCTCAGCGCCGCGCTCGCCGTCAAGTGGATGGTCGCCTACCTCAACCGCCACGGCCTGCAAATCTTCGGCTACTACCGCGTCGCGCTCGCCGTCGTGGTCGCGGTGTTGGTGTTGTTGGAAATCTTGTAACACCGAAAACCCGGCCCTGCGGGCCGTCGCTAAACGCGCGCGTGCAAGTTGTGCAGCGTGCGCAGTTACCCCTTGAAAACAAGCTCCAAATTCAAACGCGCCCGTTGGCTGCATTGCGTGCAGAACGGAATAGCACTGACGCATCCGGGCGTCTAATGGGTGAAGACGAAACCCACACCCGGGGGCGGCGGGCCGACCGACACGCACGCCCCTCCCGGGTGAACTAAGCAACCGAAAGGAGCCTTGCCATGACACGCCTGACCACACTGACCGTGGCGATCGCCGGTTTGTTGGCGTTGGCCCCCACCACCCCTACCGCGCAAGCCGGTGACCGAGCGTGCGTGAGCTTCGGCGTCCGCGTCGGCTCGCACGACGGGCGTTCGGGCTTGGCGGTCTCGTACCACAAATCGGATTACGATCGGCGCTATTCGGCGTACTCGCGTCACCGGTCGACGCGCCACGCGCCGCACCACACCGGCTACCGTTACTCGCACCACCGGCCGAGCTACCACACGTACGGCTACACGCGGTACCGCCACCCCGGCTACCCGGTGTACACGCGCCGCTACCCGGTGGTCGTGCGACACCGGCCGGTCGTCACGTGCCCGCCGCCCGTCGTGGTGCACCAACCCGTGGTGCGCCAGCCCGTGGTCGTGCACCACCCGCCGATCGTGCACGAACCTGAGCCGATCTACCACGAGCTCAACGGCTGGCAGGCGCTGGCCGACCGACAAGACGAGTTGGCTAAAAAGATCTTCCACGCCAAGCGCGTGAAGAACTCGCGCATCGGCGGGCCGATCATCGGCGGGGGCATCGCGCACCTAGTGCTGGGCAACGACCGCGGCGCCCACGTCGCGTTTATCCGCGCCGTGCGGATCGACCCGGGCGCGTTCGACCGCATCCCCAACAACCCCGCCCTGCTCGACAGGCTCGCCCGTCAGGCCCAGCGACTCGAGTACCGCGGCCACAGCCGCCACGGCACGTTCAACGACCTGGTCTCCGCCGCGGCGCTGCGCATCATCATGGACGATGACGCCCGCGCCGGCGCCCTGCTCGACGAGGCCATCGCCCGCGGCGACCGCCGCGCCAGCACCCTCGACTTCAAGCAACTGCTCGGCCCGATCCACCCGCCGCAACACCACGGCCATCACCAAAAACGCAACCCACACCACGACGACAACGATTAAAGCGCATCGATTGCCCTCCATGCTCCAAGCGGAAACCGGGTCGCCACAGCGGCCCGGTTTTCGTTGCGCACGCGATGATGCAAGATTTGTTATTTAGTGTGACATAGGCTTGTCACCACCCATCAGAAAACGCTTTGGGTTGCTGCGCGAGGCGAGTAGGATGCAAGGTGCGGAGGCCTCGGGGTCTCCGGGGAGTCGCTTGCTCGTTCAACACGTTTCGTCACGGGTGCACGCGTTTGGTGCGGCCGATGTGTCTGTCGCGTGACCGGTCTGGGTTGCGCCAGCCACACGGCGGCCTTCGGGTGTTGAGCGGGCGGGTCACGTCTAGACAATCAACGAAAGGGCACATCATGACATGGTCGAAACCCCACCGGTTGTATATCGCATTGGCGTCGCTGCTCGCCACCGGCCTCGTCGGCTGCGGCGCGGCGCAATACCCCATGGTCACCTCGCTCGGCGACCTGCGCTCCGAACGACGGCTCAGCGAGTCGTATGACTTTTACTTCGAGGAGATCATCACCCTTGATGGAACGAACCCCACGCAGATGGTCGGCCGGCCCATCCACTACGGCAAGCCGTACGAAGGCATCCCGACGCAGTTGGTCAACGCGGTGTTCAAGCCGATCTGGCCGCTGTGGCAAGACCGTGACCTGAACCCCTCAACGGCGTTTCCGATGGAACACGTCAAGCCGGCTGACAGCACCAAACCCGATGATGACCGCAACGATACTTATCGTCGGATCGGCTGGTGCGACAGCCCCGGCCAGAGAATCGTGCGTGAGATCGCCAAGGAGATCGACAAGGTGCAGGTCTACACGCTGGCCCTTGTCGACCTGCGGATCCAGTTGGCGCAAGCACAGTTAAAAGATGAGGGTGACGACGCGTTGGAACAGATCAGGAGTGAGATCACGAAAGTACGTGAGAATATCGTCACCGGGCGTGCAAACATCCACAAACTGCTCAACGGTCAAAATACCAATGATTTCACGTTCACCGATAAAGAGAAAAAGAACAAGGGCACGGGCATCCTGATCGTGCGTTGGGCCGCGTCGGAAACGGGCGGCTTGAGCCTGAACGCGGGCGACGACTTCGGCAGCGGGAGTTTCCAGGCAGGGCGACGGCGCAGCGGCTACGTGGTGCTCGGCGGCATCACCGTCTCGCAGCTGGTGGTGGGCAACGACTTGCTGAGAGACCTTCGGATGTTGCACGCCGGTGAGATCAAGGGCCTTGAAACCATGAAGAAGATGCTGGACAGCAGGAAGCTGGGCCTGACGATGTTCGTGCTGCGAGCCAAGGACATCGCTTACGCCAGCGACCTGCAAGCCGAGTTCGCCGCCCGCCTCAATGCGCAATTGAGCAAGAGCAACCTGAGCGGCGTCACGAAGCTCGACAAGATCACCATTCAGGCGGAGCTCGCGCAGGCGGCCGACCTGAGCAACATCGGCGCGCTGCCCGGCCTGAATTGGAGGACCAAGCCGTACAAGCTTGGTTACCAATTGATGCCCGACCAGACATTTGATGCCCCAAAGAACAAGAAGAATGCGAAAGGCGATGAGGGTGATGAGGGTGATAAGCCAGTCGACGCTGGAGACGACGCCGCAAAGCTCGATGGTGACCGCAAACAAGGCAAAGAACAGTTCACGGCTACGTTGAATGTGCTCTCACCGGAAAAGAAAACAAAGATTGATGAAGTAATCACAATCAATGAAAGCGTAGAAGATAGTTGGAGCACGATCTACAGCGTGGTGGCGTACCCGAAGCAGGACATGCTGCGAAGGCTACACAACATGAACTCCGATCAAACGCGAGCGAACGGGTCGCCGGCCCCACCAGCGAGCAATGGGGGTTGACGTTGGATCGGCGCCGGGGTCGGGGACGACCCGGCTCGCAGTGAGACTAGAGGCGTTAGCCCTGAAGGCGCAAGAGCGTGTCGGGGCTTTCGCTTTCGCCGGTGCGGCAGGAGAGCAGGGCGGTCTCGCAGCAGGCGATCACGGCGCGGCGGTCGACGGGGGCGGGGCCGGAGCGGTGGGTGATCATCCAACGCCATTGCTCGGCGATCAGCGCGGCGGGGTCGGGCTCGGCGAGGTCGGTGGCGCTGTCGATCAGCTCGGCTTCGGGGCCGAACAGCTCGTAGCCGGCGTCGTGGAGGCGGAAGGTGGCTTGGGCGCCGACGGCGACGAGGGCGCGGCGCCAGACGGCCGCGTCGTCGGAGACCTGGAAGGTGGCGCCGGCGTCGTCGCCGTAGCGGAGTTGGACGGACATGCTGCCGGTCAGGCCGCGCAGCTCCTGCGGGGGCTCGGGCAGCGTGGTGGCGAGCATGGCGTCGATGCGTTCGGGGATGCCGATCAGGTGGATGGCGGTGTCGAAGGCGTCGGCGAGTCGTGCGAACAGCGAGCCGCCTTCGGGCGGTGAGACGGCGGTGATGTTGAGCGAGCGGACGGGGCCGGTGACCTGCTGGGGGTCGGCGGCGGCGCGCCAGCCGGGGGTGAGGCGCAGCAGCGGGGCCTGGACGAGCCGGCCGACGGTGTCGCGGTTGCGGTCGTCGCTCAGCACCTGGTCGACGTTGCCGGCGAAGGGGTCGAAGGTCAGCACGTTCACGCCGTCGGCGAGGGCCGCGCGGAGGTCGTCGCGTTTGACGCCGACGGTGGTGGCCAGCAGCAGGTGGCTGGGTGGGCGTTCGACGAGCATCTGTCGCAGGTCGTCGAACGGCTCGGCGTCGAGGGGCTCGGCGAGCTCGGCGGCGTCGGACCGCCGACCGCTGCCCACGGCGAGCACGCGGACGGCGGGCAGGGCTTCGGCGACGCGACGGCACAGGGCGGACCGCTTGGCGTCGGTCCAGATGGCGGCTTCGGTGGTGTCGTGCGTGCCCGGCATGGTGAGCGATAGCGTACCATTTGCCACGCGTGGGGGGCAATCGGACGATATAATGTGTGGTTCGTGCGTGGCGGAGGTGACCGCCGGGCCGGCGCGAGTCGGCCGGGAGGAAAGTCCGAGCACGGCAGGACACGGTGGTGGGTAACGCCCACCCGGCGACCTGGCGACGGGCCGCCGCGGGACAGTGCCACAGAAAGCAAACCGCCGATGGCCCGAAAGGGCACAGGCAAGGGTGAAAAGGTGCGGTAAGAGCGCACCGCCGCGCGGGCGACCGTGCGGGCACGGTAAACCCCACCGCGTGCAAGACCAAGCAGCGATGCGCCGCACGGCGCGGCTGGTCCGGCCGTCCCTACGGGGAGCATCGCGGGTAGGTTGCTCGAGCCCGTCGGCAACGGCGGGCCTAGATGAATGGTCACCCCCCGCTTGCGGGGAACAGAACTCGGCTTACGAGCCACGCACCGCACAGCGGCCGGCCCTTGATGGGGTCGGCCGCCTTTTGTTGGCATTTCGTTAAGAAAAGCGGTTTAAGGCGGCAATAAAAACCCGCGCCGCTCCTGAAAGGAACGACACGGGCTTCCGGGGGCATATGAAAGGCCGCTTTTTGCCAATGAATCTTGGCCGCGTCCTGTTACACTTAATATCGCATAAGTTATGGTATTTGAACAACCACATCTTGCGTCATTTCATAGCGTTTTTGCGTCGCGTGGTCCGATAGATAAAGTCGGCCGGCGGAATTTGGGGGAGTTTTAGAGCGCTATGGCCAATCACGTGAACTATCACCGGATCGCACTGCTGTTGGACATGGCGTCGCCGCGTGGGCCGGGGGTAATCGAGGGGGTGCGTCAGTTTGCGCGGCCGTCGGAGCGTTGGATGTACATGATCAACCCCAGCCGGCTGGGCCGGGTGATGCGTCAGCTGCGCACGGCGGGGTGCGACGGCGTGATCGTGGCGCTGAACACCTCGGCGCGGGCCAAGTTCGTTCGGGCGTTGGGCCTGCCGGCGGTCAACGTGGCCGACAGCCAGTTCGACGAGGGGTTTGTGACGATCTGCGAGGACAACCTGTCGGTCGGGCGGATGGCCGCCGAGCACCTGGTCGCCACCGGCGTCGAGCACTACGCGTACCTGCCCTCGCGTTCGATCTTCCGCGCCACGCAGCTGCGGCAAACCGGTTACGCCGAGGCGCTGCGGCAGGCGGGCTTCGACTACCACGTCTACCAACCCCGCACCCAGCCGCACGATTCGTGGGCGGTGATGATCAACGACATCTCGCGCTGGCTCGTCGAGCTGCCCAAGCCGTGCGGCCTGCTGGCCAGCGACGACCTGCGCGCCTGCGACGCGATCGAAGCGGCGCACCGGGCGCCGGTCAACGTGCCCAACGACGTGGCGATCGTCGGCGCTGGCCACGACACCAACCTCACCACCCTGACCATGCCCCCGCTGTCCAGCGTCAAGCTGCCCTACCAGCGCATGGGCTACGAGGCCGCGGCCGCGCTGAAAAAACTCATGCTCGGCCAACACGTCGAGCCCACGCAATACCTCTACGAGCCGCTCGGCGTCGAGGCCAACCTCTCCAGCGACCTGACCGCCATCAGCGACGAAGAGGTCGCCGCGGCGATCCGATTCATCCGCCGCCACGCCGACCGCCCCATCCAGGTCAGCGACCTGCTGGAAGCCGTGCCGATCTCGCGCCGCTCGCTCGAGCGCCGTTTCCGCGCCGTGCTCGGCCGAACGCCGCAGCGGGAGATCCAACGCGTGCACATCGAACACGCCCAGCACCTGTTGGCCGAGACCGACCTGTCGGTGCCCGAGGTGGCGCGTCAATCGGGTTTCAAGAGCGCCGACCGGCTCGCGGCGGTGTTCCGCCGGGCCGTCGGCATCACCCCCACCGCCTACCGCCGCAAGTTCCGCCGGGGCTGACCGGCTCACACCGCCGACCCGCGCAAACGCCCCACGCCCCACGCGATCACAAACAACCCCACCAGCACCAGCACGATCGACGCCCCCGGGCTCAAATGCCCCACGCCCAGCGAAAGCACCAGCCCCCCCAACGTGCCGACCACCCCGATCGCCCCCGACCAGCACAGCACCGTCGTCAGCCGCCGGCTGAGCATCATCGCCGACGCCCCGGGGATCATCAGCAACGCCGTGACCAACAAAAACCCCACCAACCGCATCCCCACCACGACCACCAGCGCCAACAACGCCAGCAACAGGTAATACATCGCCCCGCTGCGCACCCCGAACACCCCCGACGCCGGCTCGTCGAACGCCACGAACAACAGCTCCTTGAACACCGCCGCGCACACCCCCAACACCACCACCGCCAGCCCGATCGACCACCACATCCCGCTCGGCCCCGCCGAGAACGGCGAACCGAACAACAATTGGTGCCACTCCACGTTGTACGTCGGCCCGCCCACCCACTCGTAATACGCCCGCCACTCCTGCAACCGCATCCGCAGGTGGTACATCGCCACCCCGAACGCCATCGCGAATACCAGCAGGATACCGATCGCCGTGTCCGCCTCGACGCGCCCGCTCCGCACCAACAGCCCGATCCCTAGCGCCGTGCACAAACAGAAGCCCAGCACCACCAGGTCCGCGCCCGGGCCCGTCAGCCCCAGCACCGTCGCCACCCCCAGCCCGCCGAAGCCCGCGTGGCTGACGCCCTGGCCGATGAACGCCATGCGTTTGAGCACGACCACCACGCTCAGCAGCGAGCAGACCAGCCCCACCGCCGCCGCGCTGACCAGCGCGTACCTCACGTAATCGTCTTGAAGCAGTTCCCACAAAGACATGTCGCGCTCATGTTACGCCAAACCCCCCACCCTGTCCGCCCAACCCTCAAGCCCCGGGGTGAGCCAAGCGAACCCCGGGGGTGCAAATCGCACCGCGCACCACCCCGTCACACGCCCGCGCGCAACCCACCACCACCTTCGATTGCGCCGCACAAACAAGGTTACACCCCCCGCCGCGAAACCCCGGCGCGCACAACGACCCAGCAGCGCGCACGCCGCCGCGCACCGCAGTGTCGCCGTGCGCGCGCCGCATCAAAACCACCCCCGCTCACAACCCAAAACCGCGACCCGCGCGCCCGTGCGCACCGCACCGTGGTGCGCAGATCACGGACGATCCGCTATTACGCGTGACCGCCCGCGGCCGCTGTAACTTTTCGCCGGGCGTGACATCTACCTCACTGCCGCTCGACAAACACGAACGCGGAAAGGAGCCACGCCATGAGCCAGCCCAAACCGTTAACGATCAACACGGACAACTTCGAGTCGCAAGTCGTTGGCGCCGATGTGCCCGTCCTCGTGGACTTCTGGGCCGAGTGGTGCCCGCCGTGCAAGCTGCTGGGCCCCGTCGTCGACGCGCTGGCCGGCGAGTACGCCGGCCGGGCCGCCGTCGCCAAGGTCGACGTCGACGCGAACGGCGCGCTGGCCGAACGCTACGGCATCAGCGCCATCCCGACCACGCTCCTGTTCGTGAACGGCGAAGTGGTCGAAAAGTTCGTGGGCCTCGTCTCCAAGCAAACCCTCGCCGAGGCGCTCGACCGCTCGCTCGACGCCGTCGGCACGTGAACCCCCAACCCCGCCGTGCACAGGTGAAAACCCGTGCGCGGCTTTACACGACACACCCCAAGCGAAAGGACACCCCATGCCACGCATCCAACCCATCGACCCCCAGCAAGCCGAGGGCAAGGCCAAGGCACTGCTCGACGGCGCCCAAAAATCCCTGGGCACGGTGCCGAACCTGTTCAAAACCATGGCCAACTCCCCCGCGGTGCTCGGCGCGTACCTCGGCATGCACCAGGCGCTGAGCGGCGGGTCGCTGTCGGGCGCGCTACGCGAACAGATCGCGCTGGCCGTGGCCGGCGTCAACGGCTGCGACTACTGCGCCTCGGCGCACAACGCGATCGGCGAAAAGCTCGGCGTCGACGAAACCGAACGCGCCGCGAACCTGCGCGGCGCCTCGGCCGACCACAAAACGCAAGCCGCGCTCGACTTCGCCCGAGCCATCGTGCAGCGGCAGGGCTGGGTCTCCGACGAGCAGCTCCAGGCCGTGCGCGACGCCGGCTACAGCGAGGGCGAGGTCGCCGAGATCGTCGCCGCCGTGGTGCAGAACATCTTCTCCAACTACTTCAACCACATCGCGGACACGGAGATCGACTTCCCGTTCGTCAGCTCGAAGCCCGAAGCGACCGCCGGCGCAAACGCATAGCCGCGACCCCCGGCGGCGGGCGGCCTACTTGCCCGTCGCCGGCAGCGGCAAAAAGTCACCGACGCGCGCCATGCGCTTGGCCATCGCCACCCGCAGCTCGCCCTTGATCTCCTTGTACTTCGGGTCGTCGGCGAGGTTGTCCAGCTCGTCGGGGTCGGCTTCCAAGTCGTACAACTCCCACACCGGTCGCGGGTGCGTGAAGTACGCCATGACGAACTTCTCGTCCAGATCGCCAGACGCGGCGAGCTTGGTCATGTGCCGCCAGTACGCCTGGCCGCCCGAGTCGACGGGCTGAACCTTGTGCTGCGGCGAGCAGTTGTAGATGAGCTTGAACCGATCGGACCGCACGCAGCGCGCGTGGTCGAGCGCGTTGGCGGCGATGTTTTCGTGGTAAGTACACCAGGGCGCGCCGCCGTGCGTGCCGCGGAAGCCGTGGATGTACTTGCGGCCTTGGTACGGTTCGCCCTTCAGCAACTTGGCGAAGCTCCGGCCCTGCATGCCGGCGGGCTTCGGCGCGCCGGCGACCTCAAGCAGTGTGGGCATCAGGTCCTCACCGCTGATCAGCTCGCTCGTCGTGCGGCCGGGCTTGATCCAACCGGGCCAGCGGATGAGCAACGGCACGTGCAGGCCGGGGTCGTGCAGGTAGCCCTTGCCGTGCGGGAACGCCAGGCCGTTGTCGCCCATGAAGATGACGATGGTGTTCTCGCTCAGGCCGCGCTGCTCGAGGATCTCGACGATCCAGCCGAACTCCTCGTCGAGCCGCGAGACCTCGTCGAAGTAACGCGCCAGGTCGGAACGCACCGACGGCAGGTCCGGCAGGTAACCGGGCACGGCGATCGCGTCGGGCTTGTTGGCGCCCGTCTTGTCCCACACGTGGTGCGGGTCGTTGAAGTTGATCCAGAAGAAGAACGGCCGGCCTTCGGGCACCGCGTCGAGAAACTTGTTGACCACGGGCTTCGTGTTGCTGCGCGGCGAGCCGTTGTCGACGAAGTCCAGCTGCTTGCGGAACGCGCCCACCCGGTCGGGCCCGAGCCACTCGGCGTAGTTGATACGCTTGGACCCGTCGAGGTGGTACGGCCGGCGGCACACGCCGGTGTAGTAACCGGCCTTGCTCAGCTGCCCCGGCAGCGTCGGCACGCCCGGCGGCAGCGGCGCGCTGAACCGCGCCATGCCCGCCGTGATCGGCGAACGCCCGGTCATCAGCGACGCCCGGCTCTGCACGCACTGCGGCGCCGTCGTGAACGCGCGGTCGAAACGCAAGCCCTGCTCGGCAAACCGATCGAGGTTCGGCGTCTTCACCGGGTCACCGTAGCAACCCAAGTGCGGGTAGCTGTGGTCGTCGCTCAGCACGAACACGATGTTCGGCCGCTCCATCGCCGACGCAGCACGCGCCGCGACGAAACACACCACCAACACCACCAACAGTGACAACACGAGCTTGTTCATCAACTCAACCTTTCCGCGGCATGGGCAGCTCGCCGGTACGCGAGGGCATCGGCGGGTAGTCGGGGTAGTTCAAACCGGTCACGAGGTCGGCGATCCTCACGGGGCGATGGGTCTCGAAGCACGCGTTGGCCGCGACGCCCGTGAGGATCGAGTACGCCCCGCCGCGGTGGTCGGCGGCGCGAAGGTACTTGTCGTCGCGCTTGCGGGCATGAAACAAGTCGTCGAGCAGCGGCGCATCGCCCCCGCCGTGGCCGCCTGCGCCGTGCCAGACCGCCACCTCGTACGGCGCGATGCGCAGCGGGTAGACGCGGGTCTTCGTGCCTTCTTTTTTGATCGCGCCGGGCGTGTCGGTGGCGCCGAAGATGTACACCCGCTCCTGCGCCACGTGCTCGATGCGCCCCTTGGTGCCGTTGAACACGACGGTGTAACCCTCCCACGAGTTGAACGCGTTGAGCGTGTAGCTCATCTGCACGCCGTTGTCGTAGGTGACCACGACGTTCATCGTGTCTTCGATATCGATGCCCGGGCGGAACACGCAGCGGTCGCGGAAGTAGCCGTCGTACTTCTCGTTGTCCTTGTACAGCCGCTTGAACCAGCCCTTGTTCAGGTTCATCTCAAAGCCACACTTGGCTTTTTCGGGGCAGGTGGCGCAGCGTTCGTGGTGGCTGTCGAGGCCGAAGCGCTTGGCCATGGCGGGCGTGTAGAACTCGCGTTTGCCCGTGGCGTACACCTCGACGGGCACCGCCGACAGCCACCAGTTGACCAGGTCGAAGTGGTGGGTGGCCTTGTGCACCATCAGGCCGCCGGAGTGTTTCTTCTCGCTGTGCCACCGGCGGAAGTAGTCGGCGCCGTGGCTGGTGTTGAGCATCCAATGAAAATCGACCGACAGCACCTCGCCGATCACGCCGGACATGAGCAGGTCCTTGAGCTGCGTGCGCGACGGCGAGTAGCGGTAGTTGAACGTCACGGTGCAGGTCCGCCCGGTCTTGCGCTGCGTGTCGACGATCTGCTGGCACTTGGCGGCGGTGGTGGTCATGGGCTTCTCGGTCGTCACGTCGCAACCGAGCTCCATGGCGCGCACGATGTACTGGTGGTGGTAGCCGTCGACGGTGGTCACGATCACGGTGTCGGGCTTCGTCTCTTTGATCATGCGATCGAAGTCGGCCGCGTCGTAGGTCGGCACGGCGACGCCGGTCGATTGCTCGATCTTGCCCTGCGCCAGGCGGAGCCGGCCGGCGTTCACGTCGCACAGGCCGACGACCTCGGCGTGGTCTTTGTACTTGCCGGTGATCGCCCGGCTGAAAAAATACGAGCGCGACCCGACGCCGACGATGCAGAAGCGCTTGCGCCGGCGCTCACCGGTCACCGCCGCCACCACGCGCGGCCCGGCGATCACGCCCGCGCCCGCCGCCGCGCTCGCTTGCAAAAAGTTGCGGCGCGTCAAGCCCGTGCTTTCGTCGTTCACCTGTTCGCTCATTGCCGACCTCCGCGTGTGATAGAACCAAGCAGAGACGCTCGGTCACGAAGCGATCTGACAGGTCACACGATTATGCGGGATACACGCGTCGGGCACCACAGCGACCGCCATCACGGCCGACGCCGAAGCGCCAGCGCCGCCACGACCAGCAACGCCGCCGCGCTCGGCTCGGGCGTCGCGGGCGCGGCCGCCGTGCCGTCGAAACCGAAGTTCGCACCGACCAGGTTCAGGTCGAGCAGCGTGACTTCGTCGTCGCCGTTGAAGTCGCCGTCCGCCCACCCGCCGGCTTGGCCGAAGTTCGCGCCGAGCGTGTTCAGGTCGAGCAAGGTCACCCGTTGGTCGAGGTTGGCGTCGCCGAACGCCGTGGCGAACGCGGTTTCGACCAGCGCGGTCGCGTCGGCGGCGTCGACCGTGCCGGCGCCGTCGAGGTTGAAGCGCTCGTGCGTGACGCCCGCGTCGATCGCGTCGTACATCAGGTCGATGTCGTCGGCCGCCGGCGCGCCGTCGAGGTTGGTGTCGCCGGGCGTGGGGCTGGTCACCACGTCGAACGCGATGTCGCCGAGCAGCGCGTGGGCGTAGCCGGTCGGGTGCTTGCCGTCCCAGAACAGGTATTCGTCGGGGTTGGTCACCACCCCGCCACCCGGGCCGGAGTTGATCGCTTGGTCGGTGATGTTAGTGATGCCGAACGCGTTGGGGTCGGCGAGCAATTCGTCGAACAGGCCGGCCACGTCAAGGCGGTACACGGCGAGCGCCGGGTCGTCGTCGAGCGTTGCCAGCTGCGCTTCGAGCAGCGCGTTGTGCGATGTGGCCAGCGCGTCCTGCGCCGCCTCGTCGGCCGTGCCCTTGAAGTCCGGCGTCTGCCCCAGCGGCGGCAGGTTCGGCACCAGCAGCTGCGTCGCGCCGTGGGCGATGAGCGTGTCGATGTCGGCGGCGAGGTTGCCCACGGGCGCCGCGGTGTTGGTCTGCCCGTCGAAGTAATCGTTCGCCCCGGCCCACACCACGTGCAGGCTGCTCGCGGTGAGCGTGGGGTTGTCGCCGAGGTAGTCGCTCAGCTGCCGGCCGAGGTTGCGGATCACGCCCAGGCCCGCCGTGCCGTTGCCGGTGGTCGCCCCGCCGTGCGCGTAGTTGTCGCCGCCGCCCCGGCTGAAACCGTCGAGCGCCAGGCCCAGGTTGCCCGTCAGCACCTCCACCCACGTAAACCCGTTGGTGAAGCGGTCGCCGAAGTTTTCCGGGGGGATGGCGAACTGCCCCAAAAAAGTCGAGCCGACGTTGCCCACGTCCGACAAGCTGTCGCCGAAGACAAACAGGTCGTCGACCGCCGCGCGCGAAGGCGCAGCGACCGCCAGCCCCACGGCGACCACCAGGCTTGCGATGTGCGTGCGCATCGACTCCACCCCTCGTTAAGCGACGGGTACATTTTACCCCATGGCGGCGACCGAAACCGGCTCCCGGCAGAAAGTCGCGGCGTCGCCTCAATCCGCCGCAAGGCCCGCGTTATTAATTGCCCCGATCACGGCCGTCGCGCCCACCCAAAGCCCGCGCCCCAACCGCGGGTCGGGGCACAAAAACCGCCCTCGCGGGCGGCCGTGAACCGTGCGCGGTGCGGGCCCACGCGGCGCAGGCGGAGCCTGTTATTAATCCGCGCCCGCTCGCCAGGCGAAAGATGCGCCGCGTGGCAAGCGTCCTGTTAGACCAACCCGCCGATGCGGTTACCATACCCCCAACCACATATCTCAGCTTGATGGTGAAACACACATGATCGACACACCTCACTCGAAAGCCGTGACGACGCGCCTGTGCGTTATGATGTTCTTGCAGTTCTTTACCTGGGGGGCGTGGTTTGTCACGCTCAGCCAGTGCCTGGGCGAGAACGGGCTCAAGGATTTTGGCGGTGGCGCCTACGGAAGCGCCCCGATCGCGGCGATCATCGCGCCGCTGTTCCTCGGGCTGATCGCCGACCGCTTCTTCTCGAGCGAGCGTGTGATGGGCGTGCTGTTCCTGATCGGCGGCGGACTGATGTGCGCCGTGCCGTACTTCGCCGGACAGGGCAAGGGCAACATCATGGTGTGGTTGTTCATCGGCCACATGCTCTGCTACATGCCGACGCTGGGCTTGAGTAACACGATCGCGTTCACCAACCTGCCCGACCGCAACTCGTTCCCGCGGGTCCGCGTGTGGGGCACGATCGGCTGGATCGTCGCGGGCCTGTTCGTCGGGTTCATGGGCTGGTCGGCGAGCTTCAACATCTTCTACGTCGCCGGCGTCTGCTCGTTGGCCATGGGGCTGTACAGCTTCGCCCTGCCGCACACCCCCCCGCCGGCCCGGGGCAAGCCGGTCAACCTGCACACCCTGCTCATGCTCGACGCGTTAAAGCTGTTCGCGCGCCCGGCGTTCGCGGTGTTCATCGTCTGTTCGACGCTGATCTGCATCCCGCTGGCGTATTACTACGGCATCACGTCGATGTACCTGCAAAACACCGGCTTCGCCGCGCCGGCGTCGAGCATGACCCTCGGGCAGATGAGCGAGATCGTATTCATGCTCGCGATCCCGTTCTGCTTCAGCCGACTCGGCGTCAAGAACATGATCCTCATCGGCATGCTCGCCTGGGTGGCGCGCTACGGGCTGTTCGCGCTGGGCGCACCCGACCAGGTCGTCTGGATGCTCATGCTCGGCATCGCGCTGCACGGCGTGTGCTACGACTTCTTTTTCGTCACCGGCTTCATGTACACCGACCAGGTCGCCGCCAAGGACACCCGCGGTCAGGCGCAATCCATGCTCGTGTTCTTCACCCAGGGCGTGGGCATGTACTTCGGCTACATGGTCGCGTTCGCACAGCACGGCAAGACCGTCGACAAGTACACCGAACTGACCGAGGCGATCAACGCCAGCCAGCCCGAGCAGGCGATGAGCTTCTTCGACACGCTCAAAAGCATGTTCTCCGTCGACAAGCTCACCGTCGACGCGCAGCTCGTCGCCAACACCATGGCCCAGTGGAAAGAGTTCTGGCTGCTGCCGGCGGCGATGGCGGGTGTGATCACGATCGTCTTCTTCGCGCTGTTCTGGGAGAAACGCAATACCGACGAGGTCGTCGACAAAGCCGACACCGAGGCCGAGACCACAGCCGTGCAGTAAACGAAAACCCCCGCCCGCGCGGGGTGAGGTGGGTAGGTGCGCATGAAAAAACCCCGGCCGGGCGGCCGGGGTTTTTGGTTTTGTGCTCAGTACGAAGGGGCGATGCCGCTGACGCCGTTGGACTTGCCGTAGGTGCGGCGTTGGGGGTAGTGGCCGTAGCCGCCGGCGGTGCGCTGCGGGTAGCTGTGGTAGGCCGAGCGCTGCGGCGCGGCGGGGGCGGGCTGGGGTTGGGCGGCCTGGCCGCCGCCGATCTGCCGGTGCACGTACTCGGGGGCGCGGATGACGAGCATGCCGCGGATGTAGGTGATGCGCCCGTCGATCCCGCCGTTGGCCTGCCAGATGTCCGGCTCGACGGTCTGGCGGATCAGGTCGATGATCTCCTCGACCCGCTCGCCCTGCGTGACCAGTTCCTCTTCGTTGTTGTCGTTCTCCTCGAAGATGCTGCTGCTGCTGCCCTGCGAGGTGTCGGCGGTGACCTGCGAGAGGTCGAAGTCGGGCGCGTCCCTGAAGTTCGGCACCTTCAACAAAAGGTCGCCGATCGGGTAGACCCGGATGACCGATTCGCGCCCGGCCTGCTCCTTGGTGATGATGCGCACGTACTCCGGGCGGACCTCGGCGATGACGCCGTCGTCGAAGGCCTCGATCAGCAGCAGCCGCAGCGCCGTCAGCGACGAGACGCCGCCGAGCTCCATGGTGACCGGCGTCGAGCGGTCGTAGCCCGCCTCTTCCATGCGGTCCCAGTTGATGACCAGGTTGTGGCCGGTGGCCCTGGCCCACCAGACGAAGGCCTGCTCGGCGGGCGTGTTCTGGAACGACATCCGCTCGAGCTGCGCCTGGGCGGAGGCGGGCGCGGCGGCGAGCATGAGAAGCATCGCGGCGAAACCGAGGGCGAGCTTGGTGGTGTTCATCACGTCGTACTCCCGGCGGGGGCTGCGTGGCGGGTTGCGAACCATTGTAGGGCCTTGCGCCCGGCGAACCTAAAAGAAACGACGCACGAAGCGGCGGTTGATTTCAGGTTTTTCACCGGTATCGGCAAGATTCGGGGTCGGTTGTGCCCGTTGGGCGTGGGTGGTGGGTGTTTTTAAAACGCGGCGGAGCCGCGGCGCTAAACAAAAACCCCGCCACATCGGGCGGGGTGTGTGATTGCGTGTGACCCGCGTCGTTGACCCGCGTCGCTGAAGCGACGCTCGCCGGGTGACGCGGGCCGCTCGCCGTCAGGCGGTGCCGACGGCGTAGCGGGTGTAGCTGGCGACGGCGACGCCGGCGGGCAGTACGTCGCGCACGGCGGACTTGCCGGTCATGTCCTTGATGTAGGCCTGGCCGACGAGGGTGTTGTCGTCGAGCCACTTGTTGAGCTTGCCGGTGGCGATCTTCTCGGCGATCTCGGCGGGCTTGCCGGTGGCGGTGGCCTCTTCGACGAACTCGGCCTTCTTGGCCTCGACGTCGGCGGCGGGCAGCGCGTCGGGGTCGATCGCGGCGGGCACGGGCAGCATCATGCCGTCGAGGGCGCTGATGTGCTGGGCGAGGCCGGTGCGGGTCTCGCCGTCGACGTCACCGGTGAGCACGAGCTGGCCGGCGATCTTGTTGTTGTGGTGCAGGTAGATGCCGACCGACCCGCCGTCGGGCGCGGTGACCTTCAGGCCGCGGGCGAACGAGGCGTTTTCCTTGGTGGTGATGCGGATGTTGTCGATCACCTCGGTGATCGCGTCGTTGACCTGCACGTCGCCGTCGGGGCCTTGCAGGGCGATGTCGGCGATCTTCTGGCAGGCGGCGATGAAGTCGGCGTTCTTGGCGGTGAAGTCGGTCTCGGTGTTGACCTCGATCATGGCCACCGACTTGTCGTCACCGGAGACGGCGACGGCGATGACGCCCTCGGCCGCGGCGCGGTCGGTGCGGTCGTCCATCTTGCCCTTGAGCCGTTCGCGCAGGATCTCGACGGCCTTGTCGGCGTCGCCGCCGGCTTCGGTGAGGGCCTTCTTGCATTCCATCATGCCCACGCCCGTGCGGTCACGGAGGGCTTTGACATCAGCGGCACTGATGGCCATGGCTGATTCTCCTGGTAGCGGTTTTATTGGTTGCGGACCGGGCTGACGCGTTGGCCGATCTTACCGACCGCGTCGACACTGCGCCGTTCCGTGTTTCTAACCGGTTAGTTGGTGGCTTCGGTCGCCGGCGCGGTGGCTTCGGCGGCCGGGCTCGGCTCCGCGGGGGCCTCGGCGTCGGCGGCGGGCTTCTCTTCGCCCTCGTCGGCGCGGAACTGGCTGCGGCTCGAACGGCGGCGCGGGCGCGATTCTTCGCCCTCGGCGTCGGGTGCGCCGGCCGCCTTGCCCTGCTGGGCGCGGGCGCTCTTGCCCTCGTTGGCCGCGTTGGCCAGCTCGCCCAGCACGAGGCTGATCGCACGCATCGCGTCGTCGTTGCACGGGATCGGGATGTCGACCATGTCCGGGTCGCCGTCGGTGTCGAGCAGGCAGACCGTGGGGATGCCGAGCGTGCGCGCCTCACGCAGCGCGTTGGTCTCGCGGCGGACGTCGACCACCACCAGCGCGCCCGGCAGGCGATCCATGTTGCGGATGCCCGAGAGGTTGCGGTGGATCTTGCGGCGCTCGCGCGTCAGCTGCGAGGCCATCTTCTTCGAGTAGCTCTCCCACTCCTCGCCGGCCATCAGCGTCTCGAGCTCTTCGAGGCGCTTCAGCCGCGAGCGGATGGTGCGGAAGTTGGTGAGCGTGCCGCCGAGCCAGCGCTCGGTGACGTAGTGCATGCCGGACTCTTCGCACGCCTTGAGGATCGCCGGGCGGGCCTGGCGCTTGGTGCCGACGAACAGCACGTCCTTGCCCTCGGCGACGGTGCGGGTGATGAACTTCTTGGCCAGCAGCAGGCCCTTGATCGTCTCGCGCACGTCGATGATGTGGATCCCGTTCTTCTTGCCGTAGATGTACGGCGCCATCTTGGGGTTCCAGCCGGACGTGCGGTGGCCGAAGTGGATGCCGGCCTCGATCAGGGACTTGACTAGTGATGCCATGTCATGGCCTCCGTTTGTGCAGCGACACCAGCGGGCAAGACGACCGGGGCGATGCGCTGGGGCCGCTTCGTCCATCGGCGGCAACCACACGTCTCGCCCGCTCCAGGGCGCTTTTTTTCAATACGAATGAGGTTTTCGGGGGCACGCCGACCTTGGCTTACCCACCGCCCGATCCCGGTCCGAATCGGAAACTGCTAATATAACCCATCCCGCCTCGGCGTGTAAAGCCTCGCCGCGCGCCAAACGCCCGAAGTTTCGGCCGCCCCGCCCGCCATGGTAGAATCCCCGCCTTTGCTTTGAGGATATGCGCCGTGAGTGACACCCAGACATCCGACCCGGTCATCGCCCGCCACGACCAGTACATGACGCTGAACTACCCGCGCTTCGCCATCACCATGGTCGAGGGCAGCGGTTGTCGGCTGACCGACGCCGAGGGCAACGGTTATCTGGACCTGTTCAGCGGGTTCGGGGCGGGCATCCTGGGCCATTGCCACGCCGACCTGGTCGCCGCGGGCACCAAGCAGATGAACAAGCTGTGGCACGTGGGCAACCTGCTGCACACCAAGCCGCAGACCCGCCTGGCCGAGCACATCGCCGAAAAAGGCTTCGGCGGCCGCTCGTTCTTCAGCCACAGCGGCGCCGACGCCAACGAGGCAGCGGTCAAGCTCGCCCGGCTGTACGGCAAACAGAACCCCGGCAACGCCACCCACGCGTTCGGCCGGTTCAAGGTGATCTCCACCACCCGCAGCTTCCACGGCCGGTCGTTCGCCACCATGGGCGCCACGGGCAACGAGGCCGTGCGCCGGGGCTTCGAGCCGCTGCTGCCGGGCTTCGTGAACGTGCCCTACAACGACCTCGCCGCGGTGGAAGCCGAGCTCGACGAAACCGCGATCGCGATCATCGTCGAGCCGATCCAGGGCGAAGGCGGCGTGCACGTGCCCGATGAAACCTACCTGCCGAAGCTGCGTAAGCTCTGCGACGAGCGCGACCTGCTGTTGGTGTGCGACGAGGTGTGGACCGGCTGCGGGCGGACGGGCAAGTATTTCGCTTACCAGCACTTCGGCGTCGAACCGGACGTGATGACGTTGGGCAAGGCGGTCGGCTGCGGCCTGCCGGTGGGCGTGATGTGCGCCGGGCCCAAGGCCGCGGACTGCTTCGACACCGCCAAGATGGGCCGGGTCACCCACGCCACCACGCTCGGCGGCAACTGCGTGTCGATGGCCGTCGCCGCCCGGCTGTTCGAGGTGCTCGACAGCGACAACCTCATCGAGCGGGCTGCGCTGGCCGGCGAGCAGGTCAAGTCGCGCCTGCTGGCGTTTGCCGAGAAGGCCGACGCCGTCGCCGAGGTGCGGGGCAAGGGGCTGTTCATCGGCGTCGAGCTGGCCGAACCGATCGCCGCCGACGTGGTGCAAACCTGCCTGGAGCGGGGCGTCTTGTTGAATGCGACGCAGGGCAACGTGGTCCGACTGGCCCCGCCGTTGATCGTGACCGATGAAGAACTGGACGAGGGCCTGAGCGTACTCGAGGGTGTGTTGACCGGGTGAAACGAACGACCCGACAGCGAGGTACGGGCTGGCGACGCGTGGTGTGTGTCGCGGCTTTGCTGTGCGCCGCGGCGCTGTCATCGCCGGGCTGCGACGACGCCAAGGCCAAGCCCCGGCCGCTGCCGAAGCTGGCCGACCTCGAGCCAGGCGTGATCACGCAATCGACCGGGGCCGTCGCGCCGCTGGCCGAGGTCAAGCGCCGCCGGATCATCAGCCAGAAGCTGGTGTACCCGCGCGCAGACGGGCGGGTGGACGTGGCGCTGTCGGCGTTGGACGAACCGCAAGGCCTGTCGCAGCCCTTGCTCGCGCGCTGGCGCGCCAACGGCCTGCACATCGCCGAGCTGCGGCGCGAAGATTTGGGCATGTTCAAGGCGAACCTGCCGCGCACGGTCAGCCTCGAAACCCTCGAGCTGATGCCCGGCAAACACTACGGGCCCATCGACCTGATCAGCCGCACCTCCCGCCGCCAGCCCACGCGCTACATCGACCGCCAGGGCAACGCGCAGGTCCACCGCTTCATCGGCGGCCGCTACCGATTCCTCGCCAAGATGGTCGGCTCGATCGACGACGACCAACTCCGCCTCGACCTGCTGCCCCACCACTACGGGCCGCGCGACTCGCTGCTGGCCCGGCCGGCCGGCGAAAAACTGCTCGACGGCACCACCTTCGACGAGCTCCGCCTGCTCCACCCGATGCCCGAAAACCGCGCCTGGCTGATCTGGAGCGACCCGCTGCCGATCGCCAAACCCGACCCGAACCGGCCCATCGACACCACGAAAACCATCGAGGCCCCGCTGCTGGGCCAGTCCATGATGTGCGGCGAGCTCCACGGCAAACCCGTGCGTATGGTGTTGGTGATCACCTCACGCTGAGCAAACGCAAGCCATGACCGAAACCAAGCGCCCCAAAACCCGCCGCCTGCAGACCGTGGCGATCCTGCCGTCGATGATGACGCTGGGCAACCTGCTGTGCGGTTTCGCCGCGGTGTTCTACGCCTCGCGCCCCGAGATGCTGCCCGACGGCGGCGCGAACCTCGTGCTCGGCAACTGGAAGCCGCTCAGCGTCGCCGCGTCGCTCATCTTCATCGGCATGCTCTTCGACGCCATCGACGGCCGCATCGCGCGCATGACCGGCCAGACCTCACGCTTCGGCGGGCAGCTCGACTCCATGGCCGACATGGTCAGCTTCGGCGTCGCCCCGGCGTTCATCATCATCCAGCTGGTCGGCATCGGCACGCCCTTCTTCGGCGTCGACCGCGTCGACAACTACTTCGACCGCGCCGTATTGGTCGTCGCCGGCATCTACGTCGCCTGCACCGGCCTGCGCCTGGCGCGCTACAACGTCGAGACCGACGAGTCCGCCCACGACGCGTACATGCACTTCAAGGGCCTACCCAGCCCCGGCGCCGCCGGCACCGTCGCCTCGATCGCGCTGGTCTACCAGTGGCTGGCCATCCGCGAGGCCGGCGCCCTCTGGCAGGAAGCCGTCGGCGTGGCCATGGTGCTGCTCACCCTGCTCGTCGCCATCGCCATGGTCACCAACCTGCCCTACGTGCACGTGATGAACCGCTACATGCGCGGCCGGGGCCGCTTCCACTACATCGCGCTCGGCGTCGTCCTCGTCCTCCTGCTGGCGACCATCCCCCAGCTGTCCATCGCCGGCGGGTTCGTCGTCTACGCCCTCAGCGCCCCCGTCGCCCGACTGCTCCACCGCGGCGAGAAACCCGACGCCGAGGAAGAAGACATCGACGACCTCGACGAAGAAGACGCCGACCCACCCCTCAAGTTCGGCGGCGACTAACCCAAGCCGGACCGCAGCGCCAAGCCGGACCGCAGCGCAGCGCAGGTCCGGATCCCCCGGAACCGGACCCCCACTTTGTGTTACCCTTAATCCCATGCGCATCCTCGGCATCGACCCCGGCACCCGCGTCACCGGCTACGGCTGCGTCGACGTGACCCCCGGCCAGCTCGAGCCGCGCCTCGTCGAGGCCGGCGTGCTCAAGCTCGACGCCAAGGCCCCCATGCCAAAACGCCTCGCCCAACTCCACGCCGACCTCAGTGCGTTAATCGAGGAACTGAAACCCGCCGGCCTCGCCGTCGAAAAGCTCTACGCCCACTACAAGCACCCGCGCACCGCGATCCTCATGGCCCACGCCCGCGGCGTCATCCTCCTCGCCGCCGCCACCGCCGGCCTCGAACTCGAACACCTGCCGTCCACCGAAGTCAAAAAATCCATCACCGGCCACGGCCACGCCAGCAAGCAGCAAGTCCAACTCGCGGTGCAAACCCAATACGGCCTGGACGAACCGCCAACCCCCGTGGACGTGTCCGACGCCATCGCCATCGCCACCTGCCACGCCCGACGCTTGGCCGTGGAGATGATGTAAACCGCGAAGACGCGAAGAACCTATCATGATTCAAGCAATTTCGGAGGAATAATTGTGAACGAAGAGACTCTGGCCGATTGGGAACGGCCGTATTACGAGCCGGACGGTGGTGAACCATTTTTGTATTACGTCGTATTTGGCGAAATCCCGAATCCATCAACAATCTCGGGAGCACATTACCGTTTTAGTGGTATTCCGGATGGTATCGAAATCATGGGTGTAGACCGAAAACAACGGCCGGATGTTTTCGCTGGATTTCGGGAAGAATTTGTCTGGGAAAAACTGACTCGCGAAGACCCGCTATTGACTTCATCGATCGAAGATGCGGATCAGTGCTGCATCATTCGGGGCACACCCGCTGACGAAACAACACTGAATTACCATCGGGATGTCGTCGGCTTCATGACCTACCTGCTCGACGAAGGCGCGGCAGCGATCTATGACCCACTGATGATCAAGTTCTGGTCGCCGGAAGATTGGCGAAACCAAATCTTCGATCGTGATATCCCCGCCCCGAAACATCATGTCATGATCCTCTACTCTGAGGACGAACACAACGACCAAGCCTGTTGGTACCACACACGCGGGATGATCAAATACGGTCGGCCGGACCTGAGCATCCATGGCGTGCGGCCAGAGATGGGAGGACCTGTGATAGAACTCTTGAGCCGTTTCATTGAAATGCAGGCGTTTGGGGCGATCGTTCCCGAAGGCCAAGAGATACGCATGCAGTCCCTACCCGACGGTATGACCTGCCACCACCGTGGCGATCACGACGACCCCGAGTTCAACAACGTGCACATCGAAATCCTATGGCCTTGGGCATAACCCAGTGGCCTTCGCGTCTTCGCGGTTAACCCATCACCCCTGTGCGGGTAAACTACCCCCATGATCAGCCGCATTTATGGCGTGTTGGAGACAGTTGAAAACGGCGCGGCGCAGGTCGTCGTCGATGGCGGGCTCACCTACGAGGTGCTCGTGCCATCGTACGCACAAGCCCGGCTCGGCGGGTCGCTCGGCCAGCCGGTCACGCTGCACACGGTCTACCTGCTCGAAGGCACGGCCCAGGGCGCATCGATGTCGCCCCGGTTGATGGGTTTTCTCACGGTCGAGGATAAACGCTTCTTCGAGCTGTTCACGACGGTCAAGGGCATCGGGCCGCGCAAGGCGATGCGGGCGATGACGCTGGACACCGGCCAGATCGCCGGGGCCATCGCCGACCGCGACGTGAAGCTGCTCCAGTCGCTGCCGGAGATCGGCAAGCGCACCGCCGAGACGATCGTCGCCGCCCTGCATGGCAAGGTCGACCCGTTCGTCAGCGGCGCCGTCTACGGCTCACGCGACACCGCCGATGATGCACAAGCCGCCCCCGGCCGCGCCGCGGCGCGCGAGGCATTAGAAGTGCTCGTCCAACTCGGCGAGAACCGCACGCAGGCGATCCAATGGATCGACCAGGTGCTGACCAAGGAACCGGAACTCGACGATGCGCAAATGGTGATCACCGAGGTGTTCAAGGTGAAGAGCGGGGTTTAATAAACGGGAATCCGGACCTGCGCTGCGCTACGGTCCGGCTTGGGGTGGTCAACCTGGAACCTGGAACTTGAAACCTGGAACGAAAGAATCATGCGTTACGCGATGATCATGGCGGGCGGCAGTGGGACGCGGCTTTGGCCGATGAGCACGAAGGACCAGCCCAAGCAGCTGATCCCGTTCATCAATGGGCGATCGCTGATCCAGATCGCGATGGATCGGCTCGAAGGGCTGGTGCCCACCGACCAACAGTTGATCTGCGCGGGCATCACGCACCGCGACGCGATCGTGAAAAACATCGAGGGCATGACCGGCGAGCGGTTCTTCGCCGAGCCGACCGGGCGCGACACGCTCAACGCCGTGGGCTTTGTCGCGGCGGTGTTGGCTGAGAGCGACCCCGACGCGACGATCGCGGTGTTCACCGCCGACCACATCATCGAGCCGGTCGACGAGTTTAGGCAGGTCGTCGCCAGCGGTTTCGACCTGGCGGACAAGGTTGAAAACGCGCTGGTCACGTTCGGCATCGCGCCGACGGACCCGGCGACGGGTTACGGGTATTTGCAATTGGGCGAAGCGCTCGCCGGCACGGCCGGCCGCATCGTCAGCGAGTTCAAGGAGAAGCCCGACGCCGACACGGCCAAGCGGTACCACGAAGCCGGGCCGGAGCACTACCTGTGGAACAGCGGCATGTTCATCTGGAAGGCGTCGACGCTGCTGCGCTGCATCGCCAAGCACGCCCCGGAGAACCACGCGGGACTGATGAAGATCGCCGCCGCGTGGCGTACCGACGAGCGGTTTGCGGTGTTGGATGCGGTGTACCCGAAACTGCCGAAGATCAGCGTGGACTACGCGGTCATGGAGCCGGCCAGCCGGGACGGGGAGTTCACGGTGGCGGCGGTGGCGATGCCGCTGACGTGGTTGGACGTGGGCTCTTGGCCGAGCTACGCGGAGGTGTGCGTGAAGGACGAGACGCTCAACGCCACCGGCGGCGGGCAGCACATCCACCTCGACAGCCAGAACAACCTCGTGGCCTCCAGCGAAGACGAGCACCTGATCGCGACCATCGGCGTCAAAGATTTGGTCATCATTCATACGCCCACCTCGACGCTCGTCTGCCACAAGGACCACGCCCAACGCATCAAGGACCTGCACGGGTTGGTCGGCGAACAGCTGGGTGAAGCGTTTCTCTAAAAATCCGGAATCCGGAGTCCGGAGTCCGGAGTCACCCGATCAAGCCCGTTTAGCCGCGACCCGCAGGGGAGCGTGTGTGTTAGCCATAAGCCAATAGCCATCAGCCAACAGACCTGCGGTACGTTCTGGGTGGCTCGGTGGCTGGATGGCTTGGTGGCTATCTACCGCGCTCCCCTGCGGGTCGCGGCTAAACAAAAAAACCTCTGCGCCTCTGCGCCTCTGTGGTTAAACTCCGTACATGCAATACCTGGCGATCGATCTGGGCGACAGGCGGACGGGCCTGGCCACGGGCGACGACGAGACCAAGCTCGTCAGCCCGCTGCGCGTGGTCGAGGCGAGCGAGCCGGCGGCGTTGTTGAAGGCCATCGCCGAGGCGATCGACGAGTTCGCGCCCGATGCGCTGGTCGTGGGCCTGCCCTACAACATGGACGGCACCCTCGGGCCCCGCGCGAAAAAAGCCCAGGCGCTGGCCGCGCTGCTCGAAGCCCACACCGGCCTGCCCGTGCACGGCTTCGACGAGCGTTTAACGAGCTACGAGGCCGAACAACAACTCGGTCAAACCGGTTTAACGCACGGTCAAAAAAAACAACGCCGCGACGCGCTGGCGGCGGCGGCGATCCTGCGGGATTTTCTAGCGCAAAGCGGATAATTTGGTTCGCTTGCCGCGCCCGCCGCGCCCCGGTACCGTTTGGGCTATGACACTCATCAACGACACATCGCTGCAAGCCATGGTCGACACCGCCACGGCGGTCTTCCGTGAGCACTTCGAACACGACCCGGCCGTGCTGGCCATCGCCCCCGGGCGCGTGAACCTGATCGGTGAGCACACCGACTACAACGACGGGTTCGTGTTCCCCATGGCCATCGAGCGCCAGGCCGTGCTCGTCGCCTCGGTCAACAACTCCGGCCGGTGCCGGCTGGTGGCCGCCGACCTCGACAACGAGATGGCCAGCTTCACCATCGAAGGCATCGCCCCGAGCAAGGGCCACTGGTCGACCTACATCAAGGGCGTGGTCGCCCAGTTCCTCGACAACGGCCACCCCGTGCCGGGCTTCGACGCGGTGCTGACCAGCAACGTGCCGCTGGGCGGGGGGCTGAGCAGCTCGGCGGCGATCGAGGTGTGCACCGCCACCATGATCGAGCAGTTCCTCGGCATCCAGATCGACCCCAAGCGCAAGGCCCTATGGTGCCAGAAAGCCGAGCACGACTACGCCGGCGTGCCCTGCGGGATCATGGACCAGTTCATCTCCGCCCTCGGCGAGAAGGACCACGCCCTGCTGATCGACTGCCGCAGCCAGGACACCGAGCAGTTCCCCCTCGACGACCCCAATATCGAGGTGCTGATCACCAACTCGAACTTCAAGCACTCGCTCGACGGCGGCGAGTACGCCGAGCGGCGCAGCCAGTGCGAGGCCGCGGCCAAGGTGCTGGGCGTGAAGTTCCTGCGCGACGCGACGATGGACCAATTGGTCGCCGCGCGTGACCAGATGGACGACGTGACCTTCCGCCGCGCCCGCCACGTCATCAGCGAGAACGACCGCACCCAGCGCGCCGCCGACGCCCTGCGCCGCGCCAACTACGCCGAGTTCGGCCGGCTGATGGTCGAGAGCCACCACTCGTTGCGCGACGACTTCGAGGTCTCCGTGCCCGAGATCGACACGCTGGTCGAACTGGCCTGCGAAGTCGACGGCGTGTACGGCAGCCGGATCACCGGCGGCGGCTTCGGCGGCTGCACCGTGACCCTCGTGAAGACCGAGGCGGCCCAGACGGTGATCGACCACGTCATGGCCGGCTACCGCGATAAGCACGGCGTCGAGGCCACCTGCTTCACCACCCACGCCGGCCCCGGCGCCCGCGGCACACACCTGGGCTAATGCGGAGTGCGGAGTTCGGAATGCGGAGTCTCGTTCGAAGACGGGCACTCCGCATTCCGCAATCCGAAATCCGCATTTGACCTCTCCGGGCGGGTAGCTAAACTACCCCGCTCGCAGTACGTACATCACCCGTCGCCCCCGACCCGGTTCGGGGGCTGCCAAGCCAGGACGGAGGACCCCAAGCCATGGCCAAGTTTGAACGATTCGGCGCCCGCGGCGCCACGAAGGTGGTCGTCAAGAGCTCGACCAACATCAACTACGTCGACTACCGCGACAGCGAACCGCTGCGGCGGATGATGAGCCCCAACGGCAAGATCCAGGGCCGCAAACGCACCGGGCTCAACTCCTACGACCAGCGTCTCGTCGCCCAGGCGATCAAGCGGGCCCGCTACATGGCCCTGCTGCCCTACACCTCGGCCACGCTGTAAGCCAGCGCCGAAACCCAACCGATCGAAGCCGGCTCGCCGCGAGTCGGCTTTTTTCATTTTGCCGCCAACCGCCGTATGCTGGTGCCGCCTCGAGCGCGCAACCCAATTCAAGGTGGAGCCCATGACCCAGTTCGACCCCATGCCGTACGACAACCCGTTATACCCCGAGCAGCGACCCGCCGGCCTGGCGATCGCGTCGATGGTGCTGGGCATCCTCGCGCTGGTCACCTTCTGCCTATGGATCGTCTGCGGCCCGCTGGCGATCGCGGGCTTGATCCTGGGCATCATCGCCAAGGTCAACGTCAAGGCCGGCACCGGCGGCGGCAGCGGCATGGCCACGGCCGGCATCACGCTCAGCTGCTTGGCGCTGGTGCTGACGGCGGTGACGACGGTCTTGCTGATCGTGTACGCCGACGACCTCCAGCGCTGGGGCGAAGAACAGCAACGCAAGGCGGAGCAGCGGCGCAGCGGGCAGTCCTCCGCCTTTCCGCTGCACCAGTACGCCGAGCTGTGCGGCACGTACGCCCGACACGTCCTGGCGTAGAACCACCACCGGCCCGCCGCGCGACGCCGACTACTCGGGCAGGTGCTCGAGCAGCTGCGCCTCGTCCCACACCTCGACGCCGAGTTGGTTCGCCTTGTCGAGCTTGCTGCCCGCCGACGCGCCGGCGATCAGAAGGTCAAAGCGAATTCACCCAATGTTCTTCCGTCACGATTCGGACCGGAATACCCTTATCGCGCAAACGAACCGCAGCTTCAATTTTTCGGCCGTGTGTTGAATGAATCCAATCGCGACTGCCCGCCAATCCAATTACAACATAATTCGTTTTCAGGGTTGGTGATTTCTGTGCCGATCCGCCTCTAGCAACGACTTCACTTTCGCACTCACGCCGCGAGCCATACACAAAACGCCCTGTTAGGCAAAACTGCTGGTCCTGAAAAATAATCACTGGGGGTGGATCATCAAGAGGCAAACCCGTCGACATTGAAGCCACGGCAGGATCAAGCACTGGCCCTCCCGTGATCTCCAGCAGAGTTTGAATCAATTCCTCTTCTTCATCAGAATCTAGTGTTCCATCCGCAAGCATCCGAGATATGCGATCGTACAGGACATTAGCCGGCCACACATCTGCAACTTGGCTATTTGCGAGAAGCCATTCCTGTAAAAATTCCGCTTCCTCTTGGGTCACAGCGCCATCTGCAAGTACCCCTTTGCATAAACCAATGAGTTCATCAAGAGTACGGTTCTGCAAACGTGTTTTGTTGAAACTTCTGCTGAGCGGTTGGCCATCTTTATCGAGAGGCTGTGACATAAATCCCCCAAATCAGCCTAGTAATTGTGGCAATTCCTTTTGTATTACGTCTATTGTCCATATGCCAACATCATACTGAGCTGCTTTTTCAAGTTTGCTTCCAGCTTTCTCGCCTGCAATGAGGATGTCTGTATTACTTGAAACAGAGCCCGTTACTTTTGCGCCCAATGCTATTAATCGCTCCTTGATTACGTTACGAGAGATATTTTCAAAGCTGCCTGTAATGACAACTATTTTGCCCGAAACAGGTGACTCTATGCCGACACTGGACTTGCCATAATCATGGCTGGTCATGTCTAGGCCCGCTTGCGCCAGCGATTCAAGTGTATGAATCCCTGTTTGTGATTGAAGATAATGATAAAGAGCCTTACCAACTGCTTCACGATCAATAACGTCAAACAGTTCATCTTCGGTTGCATCAAGCAATGTATCCAAGTCAGAAAATGAGTTGAATACCTGAACTTTCCTTCCTGTCCGTTTCTTGCCCCATTGAAACCATTGCCGATCCGGCAAGGCTTCCAAGAACGACTTTAGTTGTTTTCTGGGATCGGATTGATCGGCTCTTACTTGCTCAACGACCACCTGAGATTCGGGAGATTGAATTAGCTCGTGTATTTTCGGCGCTGCGTCCTTGTTCCTTCTGTATAGCGATCCTTCGCCAGATTGTGTAACAGCGTTTCGTATTTCCTCTTCTGTCATGCGTAAGAGTGATGGAATATCTGGCACGTTGGCAGCCACAACGCGCGCAGTCTCCGAACCAATATGACGAATGCCGAGTGACCCCAGAAGTCGCGCCATACCGCGTGACCTTGATTCATTAATCGCATCAATCAGATTTGAAGCAGATAGATCAGCAAAACCTTCAAGCTGCACCACTTGGTCAAAAGTTAATGCAAATATATCTGAAAATTGCTTAACTAATCTTGCTTTCAATAGGCGATCTATAATCTCTTCACCCAGGCCGTCGATGTCCATCTGCCCGCGGCCCGCGAAGTGGATCAGCTTCTCGCGGAACTGAGCCGGGCACTCGGGGTTCGGGCAGAACCGGCCGGTCTCCTTGCCCTCGTCGTCGGTTTCGACCTCCGCGGGCGTGTGACACTCGGGGCACCGGTCCGGCGGCGTGATCTTCTTTTCTTTGCCCGTGCGCTTCTCGGTCACGGCGCGGACGACCTGCGGGATGATCTCCCCGGCCTTCTCGATGATCACCGCGTCGCCGAGGCGGATGTCCTTACGGGCGATCTCACCGAAGTTGTGCAGCGTGGCGTGTTGCACGGTCGTGCCGGCCAGCAGCACGGGCGCCATCGTGGCGCGCGGGGTGAGCTTGCCGATCTTGCCCACCTGCCAATCGACGGCCAGCAGCGTCGTCTCCGCCTGGTCGGGCGCATACTTGTACGCCACGCACCAGCGCGGGGCTTTGCTGGTGACCCCCAGTTGCTGTTGCTGCGCCAGCGCGTCGACCTTGACCACCACGCCGTCGACGGGGTAGTCGAGGTCGCGACGGTTTCGGTCGAAGGTTTCGATGTACGCCCGCACGGCGTCGGCGTCGGCGACCACGGCGCAGCCCGGGTTTACGGGCACGCCGAACGCGCGCAGCGCGTCGATCATGTCGCTCAACGACTCGAACGCATCGGCGGGCTCGACTTCGCCCCGGCCGTGCGCGTAGAAGCGCAGGTCGCGGCGGGCGACCTGCTTGGGGTCGATCTGCTTGAGCGTGCCGGCGGTCGAGTTGCGCGGGTTGGCGAACAACGGCTCGCCGTCGGCCTCGCGCTGGGCGTTGAGGTTGGCGAAGTCGCTGTAGGCCATGAACACCTCGCCGCGCACCTCGAGCACGGCGGGGGCTTGGCGCCGCGATTGGTCGAGCACGAGCGGGATGGGGCCGATCGTTTTCGCGTTGGCGGTGATGTCGTCGCCGCGTTTGCCATCGCCGCGCGTCAGGGCCTGGGTGAGCGCGCCGTTTTCGTAGCGCAGGCCGATCGCCACGCCGTCGACCTTCGGCTCGCACAGGTAGCGCGCCGGTTCGCCTTCGAGCGCCTTGTCGACCCGCTCGAACCAGGCCGCGAGGCTGCCGCGGTCGCCGTCGAAGGCGTAGGTGTTGTCGATGCTCATCATGGGCACGGCGTGGGCGACGGTCGTAAAGCCCTCGATCGGCTCGCCGCCGACGCGCTGGGTCGGGCTGTCGGGCGCAGCCAGCTGCGGGTGGGCCGCTTCGAGCTCGATCAGCTCGTTCATGAGTTGGTCGTATGCTTTGTCGGTGATCTCGGGGGCGGCGTCGACGTAATACAGGCGGTTGTGGCGGTGCAATTGCTCGCGCAACTCGGCGGCGCGGCGTTCGGCTTGGGCGGGTGGGTTGCTCATGGCAGGTTAGTGTACCGCCGGGCGTTCATGCCATCGACGCGCGACGGCCGATAAAACCCCCATGGGCCCGACCACGACCCCCAAGCAATCGCTGCGCGCCGCGACCGGCGACGCCGACCTGCGACAACAGGCCGACGCGGCGCTACAGGCCGGGCAGTTCGCCGAAGCGGCGCGGCTGCTGGGGCGCATCGTCGAGCGCGACCCGGCGACGTTCGTGTTGGCCAACCTCGCCCGCAACCTCGCGGCGCTGGCCGAGCACCGGGCCGACCTGGTCGACGCCATCGCCACCGCGCCCGACAGCGACCGCTACGAGCTCGGCCCCGCGCCGGCCGGCGGCTTGACGGTCTACCGCACGGACGGCCCGACGCCGCAACCGATCGCCACGCCGATTTACGAACCGACCGTGGCCGAGGCGACGGGCAAGGACCTGCCGCTGACGCTGGCGGGCCTGGGCAACGGGCAACTGCTGGCGCACCTCGCGGCCAACCCGCCGACGCTGCTGCTGACGCAGCAACAGCTGGTGTACGTCATCGAACCCGACGTGTCGCTGGCGCGGCTGGTGATGATGGCGTGCGACCTGACGGAGCCGATCGGTCAGCCGCGCTTCAGGTGGTGCGTCGGGCCGGGCGCGGGCGAGGCGTTGGCGGAGTTATTGGAAAACGAGCCACACCTGCAAACGCCCGAGCACGTGGTGTTCGGCGAACCGGCGAAGCAGGTGTTGATGGACGAACTGATCGTGCCGGCTGTACAGGCCCGCCACGAGCGCGACGGCGAATACCTGCGGCGGGTCACCGAGTGGGACGCGGCGCACGAGGCCGGCGGGCTGATCGAACTGCTGGGCGATGATGCGCCACGTCAACCGCGGGTGCTGCTGCTGACCAGCCGGTTCACGACGGTGTTGCAGCACGCGTGCCGTGACGCCGCGGCGGCGTTCGGCGAGCTCGGTTGGCGGGCGCAGCTGTTTATCGAGCCGAGCGACCACCACCGCCCCACGCCGAGCGCGCTGGTGAGGTGTTTCGCGGAGTTTCGGCCGGACCTGATTTTTCAGATCGACCACCAGCGCCACGAGTTCGGCAACTTCATGCCCAAGCGTGTGCCGTTCGTGTGCTGGGTGCAAGATTTGATGCCGGGCATATTCAACGACGCGGCGGCGGCGAAGGTCGGGCCGCTCGACTTTTTGCTGACCGACCTGACCGCGCGCCTGCACCGCGAGCACGGCTACCCGGCGGCGCAACTGGTGTACCTCAACAAGGCCACGCGCCCCGTCGCCGCGCGCGAAAACGTCGAGCAAGACATCGACCTGCTGTTCGTGTCGCACGGCGGCGCGCCGGTGGCGGACATGATCGACGAGCAGTTCGGTGACCAGCCACAGGTCGTCGCGGTGCTCAAGCAGGCGGCGGCGCAGTTCGAGCAACTGGTCGAACGTGATGGGTTCGACTTGAACCAACTCGACATCGAAGCGGAGTTGGACCGCGCGGCGAATGCGGCGGGCAGCGACCCGGCGTTCATCGAAAACAACCGCGAGATGTTGGCCGGCAAGCTGTTTCACCCGGTGTTCGACCGTGTGTACCGCCACCAGGCGGTGGGTTGGGCAGCAGACCTGGCCGAGCGCGACGGGCTGACGCTGGCGCTGTACGGCCAAGGCTGGCAATCGCACCCGCGGTTCGCGGCGTACGCGCGTGGCGTGGCGCAGTATGGCGATGAACTCGAGCAACTCACGCGGCGCAGCCGGATCGGCTTGCAGGTCGTGCCGTTCGGGTGTTTGCACCAACGCTTGCTGGACGGGCTGAGCGCGGGCGGGTTTTTCGTGGTGCGCCGGCACCCGTTCGACACGAACTTCGCGCGGCTGCAACGGTTGCTCGATGCGTACTGCGACGGCGTGCCGACTTCGGCTGAGGAAGCGCTGCAACTGATCGACACGGAACAGCGAGATGAGCTGCAAGCGCTGTTTGACGAGGGGTTCGGGCACGGGTACCCGGCCGACGAGATGGTGTGGAACGTGTGTGTGGGCGGGCACCCGGGGTACGAGTTGCCGGGCTTCGACCAGATTACGTTCGGTGATGCCGACGAGTTTGGGCGGCGTGTGCGGCATTACCTTGCCAATGAGGATGAGCGGCGGCGGATCGCTAAGCGGCAAGCCGCTTACGTGCGTGAGCACTTCGGGTACGTCAGTCAGATGAAGCGGGTCGTCGACACGGTCGCGCAGAAGCTGGCGGGAGGAGCGGCATGAGTACGCCCCGGTTTTCGATCGTCATACCCACGCGCAACCGTGCGCGATACCTGCAACACGCGATACGCTGCGCGGCGAGTCAAGTGCACGAATCGCTCGAAATTATTGTGTCGGACAACGACTCGGCGGACGAGACGCGCGCGGTGGTCGAGCCGTATTTGAACGGGCGGACGCGTTACGTGAACACGGGGCGGACGCTGTGCATGCCGGACAGCTGGGAGTTTGCGCTGGCGCAGGCGCGCGGCGAGTTCGTGACGGTGCTGTCGGACGACGACGCGATCTCGCCGGAGCTGTGCGATCGGATCGAGCGGGCGATCGGCGGTAGCCGCGACGATTTGTACCAGTGGCCGCGCCACCGCTACGTGCTCGGGTGGGAGGGCACGGACGACACGGACACGCTGTACCTGCCGGATTTGAGCGGCGAGTTTTACGCGAAGTCGGCGGCGGCGATGCTGGATAAATGGTACGGCGTGTGCCGGTACATCAAGGACTCGCCGATGATGTTCAACTGCTTTGCGCACCGTGACCTGCTGGCGCGGGTGCGGCGGCGATGCGGGCGGGTGTTCATCGGCATGAGCCCGGACGTGGCGGCGGGCGTGGCGCTGCTGGCGCACACGCGCGCGTACGTGTACTTCGACGCCGCGCTGGCGCTGGCGGGCATCGGCGTGCAGAGCATCGGTTGCAACTGCGTGGCGGGCGGTCAGAGCGCGAGCAACGTCGACACGTTTTTCGCGGAGTTCGGCAAGCGCATCGACGAGCTGTACGCCGGCTCGCCGCACATCGACGCCGACCTGCTGACCCCGGCGGTGGCGAGCGTGCTGACGCAGGCGAAGCCGGCGCACGGCGGGGCGCTGGCGGATCACGCGCTCGACCTCGACGGGTTTTTCACGGCGTGTCTGGCGCAGGTCGTCGAGTTCGAGCGCGGCGGGCGCGACGTGGGCGACAAACGCGCGGCGCTGGCGCGGTCGGCTGAGGCGCACGGGGTGACGCTCGACGAGCGCGCGGCCGAGGCGCAGGTCGAACACTACGCCCAGCGGCGCACGGTCGAGCGCCGGCACGCTTTCGGGGGGTTTGCCGACATTTTCGAGTGTGCGACGCAACTGCCGGGGCTCGAGCAACAGGTGATCGAGCGCGGCCGGCAACACGACGCGGCGTGAGCGCACGGGCGCGCCACGCATCAACCGTTAGCTGATTTGATGCGCGTTTCGTGGTTTGCGTGTAACGGCCCCGGCCCGTTCAACGACTTGAGGTCAGAACGGTTGAGACCGGGCGGGGCCGAGCCTTGCCCAAACCAACGAAAGGGCCGCACCATGAACAGAACTTTTCTGATCGCGTTTGTGTCGGCGTTGGTTTCCGCCGTGATCGCCAGCGTCGTGACCGTGATGATCATGTCGAACTGAGCGGGCCAGCGGTTCAGCGCAGCGACCGGATCACGCGCTGGGCGGCGGCGACGGCGTCGGGTTGGCGGTGGTGCTTGATCGCGGCGAGCGCATCGTCGTCGCCCTTGCGCCAGGCGTCGAACAGCAACTGCTTGAGGTGCGACTCGCGATCGAGTTCGAAGCGGCCGAAGGCCTGTTCGAGTTGCTCGCGGGTGAACCGGCTCATGGGGTCGGACAGGCCGGTGGCGGCGACGGCCCAGTCGAGCATGCCGCGCGGCGTGTGGGCGAAGCGGTAGAGGTCCATCGTGGCGCTGAGGCGCTGGGCGAGGGTGGCCAGCGGGTCGGCGCACGCCTCGGGCAACGCGGCCAGCTGTGCGACGGGGCAGGCGTCGCCGAGCGAACCGAGCCAACCGCCGGCGGCGGCGGGCGTGGTGGGCGCGGCGCCGTTGGCTGGGGCGATGGCGACGATGGCGGTGTTGAGGGTGACGCGGCCGTGGTTGGCGAAGGTGACGACGAGGCGTTGGCCGGGCTTGCCATGGGCCGTGGCGTGGTGGGCGGATTCGACGCGGCCTTCGCCCCATTCGGGGCGGGCGGGGTGGCGGACGCGGTCGCCGGGTTGGAAGGTGGTGGTGTTGGGCATGCGGGTCGTGTGTGTGGTGTATTTAGCCCCCGGCATGCCGGGGGCTATGTGATGTATGTATATGAAAACCGCGGCCTGATTTCAGGCCGCGGCGCACAAGTGCGGGTGAGAGGATTCGAACCTCCACGGGATTTTAATCCCACTAGAACCTGAATCTAGCGCGTCTGCCAATTCCGCCACACCCGCGTGGCGCCCGGCGGCGGGTGACCGCCGGCGAAGACCGGTGAGTGTAGGGTCAGGCGGGTCGGGGTTCAAGTGGTCACTTGCCGGGGATGCGGATGATGGTCGAGCGGACTTTCTCGGTTTGCCCGGCGGCGTTGGTCGACTCGAGCACCGCGCCGTTCTGCTTGATGTGCATCAGCTGCGGCTTGTTGAGCAGGTCCTGGAGGTAGGGGTGCAGCTGGAGTTCGTAGCTGCCGTCGGGCAGGTCGATCTTGCGGTAGGCGCCGTGGTAGTACGTGCCCACGAGCACGAGGGAGTTGTCGGCCTGGTGGAGGAAGTAGCCCTCGTAGTTCTGGTCGCGCAAGCGCTGGGCGTCGGCCTCGGCGGCGGCGCGCCGGTCGCCCTTGAACTGATCGTCGTACACGCCGACCAGCATGGTGTAGATCGAATCGGGGTGCGCGTTGCGCAGGTTCAACGGGTTGCGGTCGTCGGCGGGGCCGGCGGCGTCGATGGCGACCAGCGTCATGAAGCGCGGGCGGAAGCGCCCGGCCTGGGCCAATCGCTTGAGGCGTTTGATGTCTTTGTCGGCGGCGGGCGACTCGGCGGAGGCGTAGCGGCCGTAGTAGACGTACGACCGCGCCGCGGCGCTGTGCGCCCAGAAAGCGTTTAGGCCGGTTTGCAGGTTGTAGGCCTGGGCTTTTTGCTGGGCGACCTGAGGGTGGGCGGGTCCTTCGGCGCCGTCGACGACGATGGTGAAGCGCGCTGCGCCGGCGTCGTCGGTCAGGCGGTCGTGGTTCGTCTGGCCGCAGGCGGTGAGCAGGCCGACGATCAGCAGACAAAACCCCGCGCGAGGGGATCGGCAGACCGGCATGATCGTGCTCCGGTGTGGGTCGTGGGATGCGGTCGTGCCGTGGCCCGGACGCCGCGGCACGGCTTTATCGTATCAACGCGGATCGTTGGCGGGAAGGTTTGGTTTCAGGCGGCGACGCCGGTGGGCAGGCGGTCGGCCACGCGGCCGAGGATCGCGCGCACACCCGGCGACAGGCGGTGGGCGACACGGTCGACCTGCTCGAGCGTCAGCCAATATACGTCGCGCCCCTCGGGCGACGGCTCGCAGGCCAACGGCTCGGCGAGCACGACCTCGGTCAGGCGACACTGGCCGTTGGGCTTGGTGTGGTGGTAGAGGCCGAGGCGCTGCCGCGACGCGGCGCGGACGCCGGCCTCTTCGTAGACCTCGCGCACGGCGGCGGTGGCGGGTGTTTCGCCCTTCTCGATCCCCCCGGCCGGCAGCACCAGGCGCTGGCGGTCACCGCTCGATGAGACCAACAGGAACGACACCTCGCCCTCACACACGCGGTAGACCACCGCTGCGGCGCGATCGATGCGCTCGGTGAAATCGCTCGAAACAGATAAAAGCATGTAGCGGCTCCCGAATCCCTTATCGGAACCTATCGGACAGATGCCCGCGCCACTTTGATTAACTTTCGCCAACGCACACGCTTATCAAAAGCGATGCCACACCACAAAGGCCCGTGATGCCAACCCGCGATCGGGCGCGAACAAGCCCGATTTGTGGGCAAAAAATGCACCTAACTCCGATAACGACAGCAACTTATGTATCGGACACCGTGATGTTAATTTAGTCAATTTAGGTAGATTGGTACTTTTACGTTTTGTAAAAACGTCTAAGCGCCGGATCAAATCTTGCGGCCTATCGCCCGCGGGCGCCCGTAAGTGCTTGCCCGGCAGTTTATTGCGACAATCAGCGCCGATTGGGCTTAGCTCAAGCCTCGATGCCGGACGGTTCGATAGTGAGTGTGGAGTGACGCTGGCAGCCGCAACGGAACCAGCGGGGGGCGCCGATAACCGATCACGTGATCGATCCCGCCCCGGGACCCGACGAGGAGCAGAGCCATGACCGACATCCCCCCGATTGGACGCAGCGCCGCCGCGTTCGGGCGGATCCAACCCGCGGGCAACAACGGCGCGTCGACGCCGAACCCTGCGCCGCGCGTCGCCGGACCCGACCGCGTGGAGGTTTCCGACACCGCCCGGCTGCTCAGCCGCATCCGCACGCTGCCCGAGGTGCGGATCGAGCTGATCGACCAGGCCAAGGCCAACATCGACTCCGGCGCTTACGACACGGACGCCGTGATCGACGCGACCCTCGACAAACTCGTAGATGACCTCTGACCCCGCCTGATCAGGGACCGAGGACACTGGGAAAAAGGCCGGCGACGAGAATCGCCGGCCTTTTATCTTGCGCTCAATCGCCCTGCTGCGCGAGGATCGCGCGGATCTGTTCGCGGTTGGCTTCGATCACCCGCCGGGCGCTGAACGAGCGCGGGTTGATGTGGCCGGCGGGGGTCATCAGTTGCCAGTCGCTGATGTGTTTGAGGTCGTGCGTGTCGCGTTGGCCCTCTTGGAAGCGTGCGATGCCGAACGGCTGGTTGATGAGCGTGCCGTCGATGTGGTCGTCGTGCAGTTCGTGGGCGATGAACCAGAGGTGTTCGCGGTCGTGTTCGCCGCCGCCGTCGACCACGTAGCCGAGCTTCACCAGGGCGGGGAACTCGAACTCGCGGAACTGGTCGAACGCGCTGCGCAGCACGGCGTAGGTGTTGCGGGCGCGGTCGGCCATCAGCTGCGTCGCGGCGTTGGAGAAGTTGAGGATCAGCTCATCGGGGACGGGCTTGCTCAGCCACTTGGCGGGCCGGACCTTGCCCTTGCGGAACAGCCCGCCCGATTTCACGTCGCACACCACGGCGCGATTGTCGCGGTGTTCGCCGTCGGGGTCGTCGCGCATCTGGGTGTAGCGCGGCGGGGCCTGCTTCATAAACTGCTCGGCGGGCACCATGCGGACCGGCGGCATGTTGCCCGCGAGCTTGAGCGAAGCCGAATCGGCCTTCGCCGCGCCCTCGATGACCATGAACGCCAGCGCCCGCGTCAGGTCGCCGCAGTGCTTCACGTCGGGGTGCGGGTCGACGATGTCGTAGTCGAACGCGCCCAGCTCCGCCAGGCCGTGCGTGTGCAGCCAATAGGTGTTGGGCTGGTCGTCTTCGTCGCGCGGCGGATCGTCGTCGTACACCGCGTGGATCATGAACAGGTGTTGCACGTCGAGGTCGGCGTCGTGGGCCAGCTCGTCGTCGAGCGCCTGCCGCGTCCAGAAACCGCCGGCGGTGTGATCGACCGCGGCCACGCCGTCGTCGCCCATCAGCAGCCGCATGAAACGCAGCAGGTGCTTGCGGTCGCGCAGCACGTACTTGTGCTTGCCCTCGAGCGACAGGCTCACCGACGCGCCGCACGCCGCGATCGCCTCGACGTCGTCGGCGTCCAGCCGGGGGTCCAGCTCCAACATGTGTCGCGGCGGGGGCGGCATGTCGCGCATGCACAGCACCGTCGCCTTGCCCCACGTCGGGTGCGTCACTTCGATGCACCAGTGGTGGCCGCGGGCGTCGACCGGTTCGACGTCGACGCCGTGGTCGGCCAGGAAATTGAAGTCCGCCAGGCTCGGCTGCATCGTGCCCCGAAACAGCACGGCGCCCATGCACCTTGAACGCTTGCGCAAAAGATCGAACACGCCGCTCGCCCCCTTTCACAAATAAGCTACGCCGACCGGCGGAGCGTGACCGTCGAGTTGAAATGACATTATGGTCCAATTTGTTTGCGCTGGGTAGCGCCCGGGCCGGCGGGGGATTCAACGGATGGCCCCGCTTGGACCGATAAGCAGGGTATGAAGCTCGACGTTTACCGGAAAATCGTCGATACCGGGTCGCTGCGCGGCGTCGCCGACGAGCACCGCGCCGCCGGCCGCGTCGTCGTGCACTGCCACGGCTGCTTCGACATCGTGCACCCCGGTCACGTACGGTACCTGCAATTCGCACGCCGACAGGGCGACGTGCTGGTCGTGTCGCTGACCGGCGACGACGCGATCGAAAAAGAAGACGGCACCCGCCCGTACATCCCCCAGGAGCTGCGGGCTGAGAACCTCGCGGCGCTCGAGTTCGTCGACCACGTCGTCATCGCCGACCAGCCCACCGCCGAGCCGATCCTCACCGAGCTGCGCCCCGACATCTACATCAAGGGCAAGGAATACGAGCACGCGACCCACCCCGGCTTCCTCGCCGAGAAGCAACTGGTCGAAGCGCACGGCGGGCGTGTGATCTTCTCGTCGGGCGACGTCGTGTTCTCGTCGACCAAGCTCATCACGCAACACGCGCCGGCGCTCGGCGGCCACGACCTGCCCGAAGCCGCCCGGCTCGGCGCGTGCTGCGACCGCTGGGGCATCGACCTCAACCGCCTCCGCCAACTCGTCGGCGAACGGTTCGGCGGCAAACGCATCGCGGTCGTCGGCGACGCGCTGGCCGACCGCTACGTCGAGTGCGAGCACGCCGACGTGGCCGGCGAAGCGCCGATCCTTTCGGTCAAGCCGATCCGTGAGACGACGTACCTCGGCGGCGCGGCGATCATCGCGGCGCACCTCAAGGCGCTCGGCGCAGAGCCGCACCTGGTCACCACCGTCGCCGAAGACGGGCCCAGCGCCGAGCTGATCGACAGCGTCGACGCCATGGGCGTCGCGCAGAGCGTGTTCCCCGTGCACCAGGCGCTGCCGACCAAGCAACGCTTCCTCGTCGACGGCCAGAAGCTGCTGAAGGTCGACCGCGGCCAGACCAGCCCGATCGACACCGAAACCGAACGCCGGATGCTCGCCGTGCTGCACGACCTGCGCCACGGGCTCGACGGCGCGATCTTCACCGACTTCGGCTACGGCACACTCAGCATCCCCCTGCTCGCCCAGGCCATGCCGCTGCTGCGCCCGCACGTGCAAACCATCGCCGGCGACGTCAGCGGCCACCGCCGCACGCTGCTGGCGATGAACGAGGCCGACCTGCTCACGCCGACCGAGCGCGAGCTGCGCGGCGTGGTGGGCGACTTCGACGAATCGCTGCCCGCGGTGACCATGCGCGTCATGCAGCAACTGGGCGTGCCCAACGTCATCGTCACCATGGACCGGCGCGGCTGCGTGCTGTTCCGCCCGCGCGAAAACGATCGCGACCAGTGGTTCAACTCACGCCTGCGCAGCGAGTACTTACCGGCGCTGTCGCGCGTGCCCGTCGACCTGGTCGGCGCCGGCGACGCCCTGCTCGCGACCGCGACGCTGAGCATGTGCTGCGGTGAGCCGCTGCCCGTCGCCGGCTACCTCGGCTCGCTCGCCGCGTCGATCGCGATCGGCCGGCTGGGCAACCTGCCGATCGACACCGACGATTTGTTGCACGCCGCCGCCGCCCGCCCCGAGCTGCAACACAGCGCCGCCACGCGCGCCGTGTAGCCGCTCGCGGCTTAGCGCTTCCGTATCACCACCGCGGCGCGGTATCATGCACACATGACGACCGGCGGGGAAAAACCCAAACGCAGGTTCTGGCGTCGCCTCCGTGTGCTGCTGCCGTTCGGCTTCGTGTTGTTGTACGCGGTGTTTTACACCTCGCCGCTGTGGTTGAGTTTCGTGCTCGGCCCGCCGCCCATCGAGGTCTCGCGCGAAACCACGTACTTCACCGAGCCGCTGCTGCCCGACGGCACGGTCGACTACGACACCGCCGTCAACCGCACGCTCAGCGAAGGCATCACGCCCGAACAGAACATCGCCGTGGCGTGGTTCGCGCTGCTCGGGTTGGAACGGGACTACGAACGCATCGGCCCCGAGAAGATGGCCCGCTGGTTGAAGTTCGACGTGACTCGGGGTGATGGGCCGAAGTTTGTCGGGCTACATCAGTACACCGAGCAACAAGGGCTTGAACCCGTCGACGACAAGGTTGAAGATCACGTGTGTGACTGGCCGTGGCGATCGGAGGCGTACCCGGTCATCGCCGCATGGCTGGCGGCGAATGAATCGGCGCTCGACGCCGCCCTCGCGGCTTGCGACCGCGAGCGATACTTCATGCCCCGTGAAACATGGATGATCACAACCGCGCTAAGGTGGAGTGCCGGCATGCTGGCCACCCGTGCGATGGGCTTGGTCGGTTCCGGCGATTACGACGCGGCGCGTCGGCACGCGCGCGGCCTGATGCGGCTTGGCCGACTCATGTCGAACCAACGCGAACTCGGCGCGTACTTGGTTGGGTTGGCCATCGATTCGCGCGGCCGACGGGTGTTGAAGCGGATGCTCGTGCGAGACGACCTGCCGACAAACGTGGTCGATGCGATCGAGCGCGACCTGGACGCCCTGCCGCCGCGCCGGCCGTTGGCGGACGCGATCGACCTGGGCGATCGCCTGATGACGCTGGAATTGATGCTGCACGACAGCGAAAACTTCAAGTTGCGCGAACTGCACGACAAGCGGCTGATCGACCTGAACTACGTGTTGCGTGAGCACAACAAAGCGACCGACCAGCTCGTGGGGGCGCTGCGTTTGCCCACTTACGCGCAGCGGCGTGCCGCGTTGGGCGCGATCGAGGCGGAGTGGGAGAAGCGATCGGAAAAATCCAGCGATTGGAAGTACTTCATCCTCCGGTACTTCTTCAACCAGCGGAAGACCGTGAGCGATGTGATGGTCGGGCTGTTGAACGCGCTCGGCGGCGCCGGCAGGCGGTGTGACATGGAAGAAGCCCACCGGCTTGAGGTTCAGCTGTTGCGCGTCGCGATCGCGCTGCAACGGTACCGCGGGCAACACGGCCGTTGGCCGGCCGCGCTCGACGAGTTGACGCCGGTGCACATCAAGGAAGTGCCGATCGACACTTTCAGCGGCCAACCGCTGCGTTACGAGCGGCGCGGCGGGCATTACGTGTTGTGGAGCGTGGGCCGCGACGGCGTCGACGACCACGCCGAACGCAACAAATACGGTCGCTATACCGACCTGGTCATCCGCACCGACGATAAGCCGGTCGAAGGTTCGCCGCCGCGCGGCGAATAACCTTCACGTGATCCCGGTCTTCGGCTGCGCCTCAGAACCGGGCTTGGGGGATCGGGGGTTTCATGCGAACCACGCGTCGAGCTTGTCGGCGACGAGGGCGGCGCGCCAGCCGTGGCTGAGGGGGTGGGCGTCGAGGTCGGCGTGGCGCAAGCGGTCGCGGGCGTACGAACCGAACGCCTTGCGGCTGACGAGCAGTTGCAGGGGCAGGTCCTGCTCGGCGCACCAGCCCTTGAGCTTGCCCCATATCTTGTCGACGCGGTGGCGCTGGGCAGGGGTCATCGGCCGGTGGCGCGGCGGCAGCTGGTCGCGCGGCACGGCGCAGCCGGCCTTGATCGCTTTGAGCAGCGCGTCGCCGAACTTGTCGACCTGGTTCTTGCCGAGGCTGAGCTTGCGCAGGCCGGCGGCGGTGTGCGGGCGGTGGCGGGCGAGCTCGATGAGCGTGCTGTTGCGCATGACGGCGCGCGGCGGCAGGCAGCGCTTGCGCGCGATCTGTTCGCGCACGGTCACCAATTCGGCGAGCACCGCGAACGCGCGCGGCGGCATCGAGCCTTGGCGCAACACCCGGCGCGTCTGCGCCACGGGGTCGAAGCGGTACAGGTCGGCGTGGCGCATCTCGGCGAACAGCTGCTCGGCCCAATCGGCGCGGTCGGCGTCGGCGAGTTTTTCGGTCAATACCGCGTGCAGCGCCGGCAGGTAGCGCACGTCGTCTGCGGCGTAACGCTGGTGCAGCGGTGACATCGGCCGTTCGTCCCAGTGGGTGAAGGTGACGGACTTGGGCAGGGCAACGCCGAGCGTCTGCTCGACGACGTTGGCCAGCGAGGTCGGGTAGTCGAGGCCGACGAGCCCGGCGGCGAGCTGGGTGTCGAACAGGCGGTCGGGCGTGCGGTCGGTTTCGCGCACGACCGGCTCGAGGTCGGGTTGGCCGGCGTGGGTGATGGGGCAGGCATCGGGGTCGACGAGCAGCCGCCACATCGGCTCGAGGTCGAGGTCTTCTGCCAACGGGTCGACCAGCGCGATGCGGTCGGCGGTGGCCAGTTGCACGAGGCAGAGCTTGGCGGGGTAGTGGGTTTCGCCGATGAACTCGGTGTCGTAACCGAACACGCGCGCGGCGCGGAGCTGGTCGATCAGCTCGGCGAGTTGGTCGTTGTCGTCGACCCAGTCGGGCTCACCGGCGCAGACCAGCGGGTGGTCGATGACTTGGGCGGAGGTGTGCTTGTCGGCGTCGACCTGGGCCTCGGCGTGGGCCCGCCGGCGTCGCTCGGACAGGTAATCGCGGTAACTGGATCGACCGTTGCGGGGCTGATTCGGAGGGGGACAACTCACGGTGGGATATTAGCAGATATGGAGGGGGTCAGGGGTTGGTTGGGGTTAAGGTTGAGTTGGCGTTCACGCGTTCGCCGCTGCGCGGCGGGAACGGGCCGAAGGCCCGTCGCTAAATGTCGCGCCGGGGTTTGGGGACTCGGGACTCAAGACTCAAGACTCAAGACTCAAGACTCAAGACTCAAGACTCAAGACTCAAGACTCAAACCCCCCGGCCTTCGGCTGCGCCTCAGGCCGGGGCTTGGGCTTTGACGTTCGTGATTCGACGTTCGTCATTGCACAAAATACCCCGTTCTCGGTGGAGGGAGTGTCCAAGAACGGGGCGGAGGAGGAGAATGAGCAATCCACTTTAAAGGTGGGCACGTGCCACGTCCGTGTGGCACGTTACCCCGAGTTCGAACGCAATCCGTGCAGGCGGTCCTTCGCCTGCGTAGAAAGCTCAAGATCGGCAAAGGCGCCGCCCAGACGCCGGACCTTCACCAGCCGATCGTTTAACTCCAGGAGCTGACGATCGCTGATCGCGGCTGGATGCCAGTCGGGGTCGCCCGCGTCCATGCGAACGTCCGCCGTTTGAACTTGGTCCACCTGCGTACGGGGCGACATGCGAATCCCTTCAACCCTTGCCGACACGGAACACCTGGTCAATCCGACTGACCCTGATCGCCCGAGCGCATCACGCGCCGGGGGTTTGTCAACAGTTCGGGACGCTCGGCCAGCGTGCGTTGCTTGTGCTCGGCCCACTGTTGTCGGTCTCGGACCTGCATGTGGTCCTTCACGCCGATCAACACCACGTCGCGCCCCAGTTCTACGTCACGGAGCAACTGCTCCGGCAACCTGATTCGGCCCTGCTTGTCTAGCTCGACGTGCCGGGCGCTGGAAAACATGATCTCTTCGTAGGCGAGCACCTGGTCGGGCGGCAGCTCGCTGTCGTCGAGCTGCGCGGCGCGGCGTTCGAAGTCACGCTCGGTGTACAGCACGAGCGTCGGCCCGCCGCTGTCGATGATCGTGACGTAGAAGCCTTCGCCGTCCCGCTCGGCGTCGAGCCGCTTGCGGACCTCGGCCGGCAACGCGATGCGCTGCTTGGCGTCGATCGAATGCTCGTATGTGCCGGTGAAGAGCAAGGCATTGTTTCCCCCACGCATCCGTGCGTGACGTGCTTAACGCGGCGCACCCACGCCCGCGTGTCCATGAATGGGAATCTATACCACTTTTCACCACTCTGCAACACTTTTCTTTCCGATTAATTCAAGTTTCTAAGCCTGTCGATTCGCACCTTTTTCATCATCGGCCGCGTCGACCGATAAAGATCGAATTATTGAGCCGTGATCGGGGCAACGCGCAAAAATGGCCGAATCGGGTGACGGCGTTGCTCGCGGTAAAGCGCTATCGCTGATGATTGCGTGCGTCGCGCCCGATGATCAAACGCTCGACGCACGCGACGAGGGCAACCGAGCATTCGGCTAATCGGACCCGCCGAACTCGTCTTCAAGCCTGGGCGACCGCGTCAACGGCAACCGGCGCTCGACCAACACAAGCCCTTCCGCCTCGCCGAGCAAGCGGTTGCGCACGTAGACCAATCGGACCGTCGCGTGCTTGGCCGACTCGGGGATGGGCAGGCGGATCACGCGCCGCTCGCCGGGCGACAGGGCCGCCGACCGCCCTTCGACGTGGTCGAGTTCGGGCAGCCGGCCCGGCACCAGTTCGGCGGCCATGGTGCCCTTGGCGGCGTCAAAGCCGGCGTACACCCGTAGCGCTCGCCGACGCGTGCCCGTGGGGTAGTCGTGCCCCGCGAGGTTGGTCAGCGTCACGAGCAGTTGGCGAGTGGTTCGGTCACGTTCGGTGCTCAGCGACAGGCTCACGCCCCCCGCCAGCAGCGCCGGGTCGCGCCGCGCGGTCAGGTGGTGGGCGCGCCCGGCGGGGGTGTCGGGCATGTGGCAGTCGGTACACGTCTGCCGATCGCCGCGACGCTCGAGGTCGATCGCGCCCGGCGGCCAACTCGCCCGGCGGGGCTGTCGGCCGGTCAGCCACCGCCGCCACTGCGCCTCGGCCGCCGCGTGGCAGGTGGCGCACGCCACTTTTTGAGCTTCAAACTCGTACCGACACGCCCCGGGTTGTGGCGGCGCGGCCACCGACTTCGCTTCGTGGCACACGCCGCACGCGATGCCCCGCCGCTCGCCCCACGACCAGGCCACGGGCTGTCGGCTCGCCGGGTCGACCGTGTTCAGCCGCAGGTGCGACAGCGACTGGGCGTGCGACGAGTCGGCCCACTGTTGCGCGATCGCGCCGTGACACGAAGCGCAATCGGCGCCGTCGGTCAGCGTATGGGTTGCGCTGCGCGCGTGGCAGGCGGCGCAGCGTTCGGCCAGCGTTTGCCCGAACTGCAGGTGTCGGTCGGCCGCGTAAACCTCGCAAAGCTCACCGGGCGCAACCGGCGCTTGGCGCTGCAGCCACGCCAGCACCGCGCGCTCGCGTTGCGCGAGCGGCGTGTCGCGCATGGGCAACGGTTCGACCGCGCCGCCGAGCTGTTTCAGCGCCCGGTAGGCCGCCGACCGCACGCGCCAGTCGCGGTCACTCGCACGCGCCAGCAGAAGCGCTTGCAAAGCCGCCGTCGGGCGCTCGGCCAACAGCTCGCAACACAACGCCCGCACCCGCGGGTCGGAATGCTCCGCCAAACGGGGCAGGTGTTCGACCATGCGCGGCCAATCCGCCGCCGCCCAGCGGCGCGCTTCGACAAACGCGCGTGTTTCAACGCGGTCGATCGCGATCAGCCACTCATCAAATCGCTCGTAAGCCGGCGCCGGCGGCGTGCGGACCGCCCACCACGCTGCGCCCAACAGGCCCAGCACCACGACCGCCAGCGCGATGTGACGTCGTTTCAGCAACGCAAGCCCCACGTCACGATAACCACGGCGAACAACCGCTCACGCCACACCCGAAGACGAAAGTTTCAGGCGATTGGTTCGTGAAAGTTTCAGGCCATCGGTTCGTCTTGTATCATAGCGGCACTTGCTGTCAATCCTTCCTGCCTCTCGGCGCCCAACCGGCGCCAACTCCAGACAGGGGTCAAGCGATGCGGGCGGCTTTCGCGAAGCAAACCCTGCGCAAGATGGCCGGCGCGTGCCTGGTCGTCGTGTGCATCACGGCGACGCTGCACGCCCACAGCGAGCCGGAAGACCGCCCGCCGCGCGTCTTCGTCGTCAAGCCGCCCGCCGCACGTAACCTGCCGCCCGCCGCGCGTAACCTGCCGCCGCGCTGGTCGTGGGTGCACTGGTGGGAAGCCAACCGCGACCGCTTCCTGCTCGCCGCCAGCCAATCCGCCCGCCAGCCCGCCAGCGACAAGGTGCTCAACCAACTCCGCGCCGAGGCCGGCGCCGCGATCGCGCCGTACCTCGACGACAAAGACGAAAACATCCGCGCCGCCGCCGCGCTGACGCTCGGCCGCATCGGCCACGCCGGCTCGCGCCAGGCCCTGCAAAAACTCAGCGAGACCGATGAAGACGCGCTGGTCAAGCAATCCGCGCTCGCCGCGATCGGTCTGCTCGACGGCAAAGAAAGCGAAACCTACCTCACCACACGCCAGATGACCGACGCCGACGTCGAAGGCCCCGCCACGCTCGCGGCCATGTCGCTGCTCAAGCAGCCGAGCAAAGAAACGCTCGGCCAACTCGTCAAGATGCTCGACCACCGCACGCGCAGCACAAAAACCAATCGCAAGCCCCCCGAATACGAGGCCTTCGCCGCGCTCACGCTGCAGGGCCGCCTCGATAAGGCGAACGTGACCGCCCTGCGTCGCGCTTTGGCCAACAGCGACAACGACATGGTCGCCGGCGAAGCGATGCTCGTGCTCGCGCGCGTGCAGGACGGCCCATCGCTGAAAACCATCGCCACGCTCGCCACCGCCGACCACAACACCCGCTCGGTCGCGGCCTGGCGCGCGCTCGTCGCCGAGCTCAAGCGTGAAAACCAGTTCCAGTCGGGCCAGACCACCATGCTCCCGCCGCGCGACCCGACGCAGCCGCGCAAGCCCCAATCCCGGAAGGTCACGTTCGGCCTGTCGGAGATCCGCATGGCGCGCCTGCGCGCCACCGCCGCGCTGGCGCTGGGCTACTACGACGACCGCCGCGCCACCCAGGTGCTGGTGAACGTGTTGCGCGAGAAGCCCACGCAACACAACGCCCTGCCGCGCGGCTTCGCCATCATGGCCCTCGCCCAACAGCGCAAGCCCGAAGCGCTGCCCGCCCTGATCAAGGTCTTTGAAGACAACGCCAACCCCGACAGCCCGATCCGCGGTTACGCGGCGCTGGCGCTGGGTCTTTACGCCCGGCCGATCAAAACCCCGCAGGGCACACAGAACCAACCCGGCTACGACAAGCTGCTCAAGCGGTTGGCCCAGACGCTGGCCGACCCGCGCCAAACGCCCGAGGTCCGCAGCGCGTGCGCGGTGGGCCTGGGCCTCGCCGGCCACACCGCGTCGCTCGAACACCTCGTGGCGGCCGGCAAACAGCTCAAGAGCGGCGACCACGTGATCGGCGGCTACGTGCTGCTCGCCCGCGGGTTGCTCGGCGACCGCAACCTCGTCGAGCCCGTGAAGAACTTTCTCGCCGCCACGTCGCGCGTGCGGGATTCGACCGGCGTGCTCGCCCGCCGCGCCGCCGTGCTGAGCCTGGGCCTGATCGAGTCCGACGAGGCCGTGCCGGCGCTGATGGCGACCTGGGAAGACGACTACCACGTCAACCGCGAGGCGCTGTTCGCCCTGTCGCTGTGCGATGCGCAGGGCGTCGGCCGGCCGGTCATCGACGCGCTGGTCGGGAAGAAGGACCCCGGCGCCGAGGAGTTTCTGATCCGCCTGCTCGGCGAACTGCTGGTCACCGAACGCCCGCAACGGCTCAGCGCGTTCCTCGCGTTCAGCAACTACACGGTGCGCAACGAGGCGCGGCTGCCGTTCAACACCATGGCCAACGAGTTTCTGTTCAAGTTCCTCGTCCCGCTGTTCGAGAGGCAGTGGCTTTGAGCACGCGACACGCACAGGGCTGGAAGCTGGTTTGTGTGGCGGTCGCGTTGCTGTGCGCACCGGCGCTGGCCGACGAGGCGCTCGACGAGCGTGTGGCCGAGGCCGACCACGTGCTCGATCGGTGCGCCGCGGAGCTGACGCTGCTAAAGGTGCGCGGCTACGAGAAGGTTGAGGAGCTGGCCGAGCCGTACCGGGAGGGCGAAGCGGCGATCGAGGCGGGCCTGAAGTGGATGGACCGGCAGCTGTTGAACCTGCCCAAGCCGCGGGGCAACGCGCTGCGCGAGCTGCACGAGTCGAAGAAGCTCGAGCTACGCAGCGCGATGGCGCGGCTGATGTATCGGCGGGCCGAGCTGATCCGCCTAACGATCGCGGCCATGGACCGGGGCGACGAGAACTTCGAGAAGCTGTTGCAGCGCGGCCAGGACGCGGCGTCGGAGCTGCGGGTGGCGTACCGCGACCTGGTGCTGGGGCAGATGGGCCACATCGCGTCGGCGCGCTTGTGGCGCACGGTCGGCGAACCGGAAAAAGCGATCGCGGCGATCGAGCCGTTGATCGAATCGACCAGGGACGCCGACTCGCCCAAGTCGCGGGCGATGTACCGCTTGGCCGTGATCGACAAGCTGGAGAGCGCGCTGGCGCTGCACGACGCGGAGGTGGCGAGCACGTGCCGGGCGCTGGCGGGCGCGGAGCCGTTTGTGAAGGACGCCGGGGCGTTGGCGCAGCTGGCTTGGGTCGAGGCGCGCGGCCTGCTCGACGCCGAGGCGCACGGCGACGCGGTGGCCCAATCGCTCGACGCGGCGTTGGCGCTGCTGCGGCGCGAGGACGTGGTCGCCGCCGCCCCGCGCTTCGACCGGTTGCAGGTGATCGTCGACGCCGATTCGACGTACGGCGGCGGCCTGGCCAGCGCCGACGAGCTGTTCGGGTTTGCCGATTTGCTGATCGCCGCCGAGCGCTATGCGCAAGCGTTGAAGTTGTACGATCGCGGCGTGGCGATGACCGACAAGCCCGCCCCGCAACGGCTGCAGGCGCACGCCGCGCTGCTCACGCGCGCCGGGCGCTACGCCGACGCGGCCGAGGCGTACGACCGGTTGCTCGAACTGACCGACGACGAGGCGCAGCGGGCGAACGTCATGCGGTGGCGCAACGCGGCGTTGGCCTCGGCGGCGCAGTCGGACGACGCGGGTTCGCGGGCGCTGGTCGCCAAACAGCTCGAAGCGTTGCTGGAAACCGCCGACAGCGACATCGACCCCGAAACACGACGCGCGGCGCTGCGGCGTTGGGCGGCGCTGCGCAGCGAGCGGACGGGTCCGGCCGAGTACTACCCGCAGCTGCAACAGCGTGAGGCGTTGATCGGCGACGACGCGTACCTGTTGTTCGCGCTGCTCAGCGGGCGGTACGCGGAGCTGACCGCCGAACCGGACGCGCCGACGCGCGAGGCGCTGCTGGCGGTCGCCGAGCGGCTCAGCGCCGTGGCCGAATCGGCGCGCCGGCAAGGGCTGGCGGACCTGGCCGCACGCGCGGTGTTGCTGCGCAGCCGGGCGCTGGTCACGCCGCCGTTGGATAAACGGCTGGTGGCGTTCGAGGCGTTGCAGAAGCACTGGTCGGACCTGATCGGCAACACGGCGACGCGCGAGCGGGCCGTGGTGCAGCGGCTGAACCTGTTGCTCGACCTGGGCATGGTCGACAGCGCCAACGACGCGGTCGACAACCTGCCCGAGGGCGTGACGGTCAGCCCGGGCGTGTGCCTGCGGCTGGCCGAGGCGCTGGCCGAGCGTTACGACGCGACCGACCCGCGTGCGGGCCTGATCCAGCAGATGGTCGTGCGCCAGGCCAACCGCGCCATCGCGTCGGCCGCGGCCGAGCCGCGGGGTTATGCGGGGGTGGCGCTACGCGGGGCCGAGGCGATGATCAAGGCCCGCGCTTACACCGATGCGCGCGGCATCGTGGCCAACCTGATCGAAGCCGGTGAGCTATCGATGACCGGGGCGCAACGGCTCGAAGCCAAGCTGCTCTACGCGCGTGTGCTCGCCGGTCAGGGTGACCACGCGGGCGCGCTGCAGTGGCTCGAGCAGCAAACCGAGGCCGACCACGCGCACCCCGCCGTCACGCTGCAACGCGGCGACATACTCGTTGCGCTGGGCCGCACGGGCGAAGCGCTCGATGCGTACCGCGCCGCGCGGGCCGCGGCCGACAAGGGCGGCACGCTGTGGTGGCGGGCGACCGTGGCGCTCGTCGACACGCTGATCGCTAACGACAACCGGGCGCAGGCGCAGCGCGTGCTGCGCGTGGCGCGGGCGCTGTACCCCCTGCCGGCTGGCTCGCCACTGGGCGCCGACGTCCGGCGGTTGCAGGAAACACTCAAAGCCACCGACAAACAACCCAACCACGCCCAACCGCGTGAGGGAGGTGCTACACCATGAGCAAGCCCGTTCGCAAACACCCCGCCGCGCGGGTCGCGGCCGTCGCCTTTGTGGCGTGGTGCGTTCTCGTCGGCGCCGAGGCGCTGGCCGCGGGCGCCGCCGCCCCGTCGTTGCCCGAGGCGCCCGGCGGCAAGTCGCTGCTGACCTTCATCAACGCCGGCGGCGTGATCGGTTACGTGATCATCGCGTTCAGCTTCGCCGGGCTGGCGCTGGCGATCGACGGCTTCCTCCGCCTGCGCAACGACCGGCTGATGCCCGAGGCGATGATCGAGCAGTCGATGGCGCTGACCCAGCGCGGCAAGTTTGGCGAGCTGCGCACGCTGTGCAAAACGAACGACTCGCTGCTGGCGCGCATCGTCGGCTCGGCGCTCGACGACGGCAACTGGGGCGTCGACGCCGTCCGCGAAGCTATGCAGCAGCACGGCACACGCGAGATCACCCGGCTGCACCAGCGCATCGGGTGGATCGGCCTGATCGGCATGATCGCGCCCATGCTCGGCCTGCTCGGCACCGTCACCGGCATGATCAACAGCTTCCAGGTGCTCGGCGACGCCAAGGGCACGGCACGGCCCGACGAACTGGCCGTGGGCATCAGCGAGGCGTTGGTCACGACGACGATGGGCCTGATCGTCGCGGTGCCGATGATGTTTCTGTTCAGCTTCTTGCGCGATCGCGTGACGCGCGTCGGGCAAGATGCCGGCGGGGTGTGCGAGCGGATCGTGCGCGTGATGGGCGTGGTCATCGATCAGCGCAACGCCGAGCCCAAACACCACCCGCAGGCGGGCGGGGTATGAACCTCACCACCAGCCAACCCGACGCGATGAGCTTCGCGCCCGCCCGCAACGGCAAGCCGCCCAAGCTGGCCATGGCGCCAATGGTCGACATCGTGCTGCTGCTGATCTGTTTTTACCTGCTGGTGGCCAAGACCACGCAGGACCAGGAAGACCCCGAGGTGCGGGTCCCTCGGATCGTCAGCGACCAGACGCTCGAAGAGCACCCCGCCGAGCTGATCGTCAACTTGCACGCCGACCGGCGCATCGTGGTCAACGGCGAGACGCTCACCCCCGACGCGCTAGGGGCGTGGCTCACCGAGCAACAGGCCAAGGCGTTGCGGCAAGACCGCCAGGCGTTCGTGGTCGTGCGTGCCGACAAACGCCAGCGCTACGGCGTGCTCGACGAGGTGCTCAAAACGTGCCGCGAGGCGGGGCTGAGCACGGTCTGGTTCCGCGCCACCAAGCAATAGGTGAACGCCATGAGGTTCAACGCCTACACCGACGAAGCCGACGACGAGCCGATCAACATCACCACGATGGTGGACGTGGTGTTTATTCTGCTGGCGTTCTTCGTGCTCACGTCGCAGTTCCTTTCGCCCGAGCGCGACGTGGCGTTGGGCCACGAGCGGCGGGCGAAGGCCGCCGGCGCAGCCGACGACGACCTGCCCGACTCGGTGCTGGTGACGCTCGCGCCGTCGGGGGCGGGCGGCGCGCTGATCCGCATCGGCCAACAACAACTCGAAGAGAACGGCTACGCGCAGCTGACCGGTGTGCTGAAGGAGATCGACCTGCCGCGGGCCACGGTCGTGATCGCGGCCCACCCGAACGTGTCGGTCGAACAGGTCGCCGCGGCGATCGACGCGGTGCTCGCCAGCCCGATGAACAAGCTGTCGCTGAGCAAGCTCGCCGACGCACCACCCGGGGGGGGCGGTTGACATGACCGACGACCAAGCCAAACGCAAAGACACGCTGACGCGCGGCTTCGGGTCGGTGGCAACATCGCTTTTTGTGCACGCGCTATTGCTCGTCGTGCTCGCGATGATCACGATCGCGGTGACCGACCGCGAGGAGACCGAGGCGCTGGTGGCGCTGGGCCCGACCGAGGTGCACGGCGAGGCGGCGATCGCGGCGGGCAAGATGGGCGAGCGGGAAGACCTCGCCGCCGACCGCCACGCGCTCGACGCGGGCTCGATCGCCGAGGCGCCGCTGCCCAACCCGGCCGAGACCCCACGGGAGGTCGCGCCGCTGCCGGAGCTGCCGCGGCTGTCGGCCGAGGGGTTCGCGGCGCCCGACGCGGCGATGTCGATCTTTGCGCCCATCACCGGCGGCGCCGACGACCAGGGCGCCAAAGCGCCGCGCGGCGCGGGCGTGCTCGACGGCACCAGCGACGAGTTCCAACGCATGGTCAACCGCCTGCGCCAGCGCGGGCTCGACGTCGTGTTTGTCATCGACGCGACCAGCAGCATGGACCCCTACATCACCCAGTCGCAGCAACGCATGAAGGACATCGTCGGCGTGATCACCGGCGTGATCGACGTCGACAAGACCGGCCGCAACACCCGCAAGACGCGCTTCGGCGTCGTCGCGTTCAAGGACCTCGGCGACGACTACGGCCTGGGCGCGACCAAGCACCTGGCGCTGACCAACGACTTCGAGAAGGTGCAGGTGTTCATCGATGGTATTCAAGCTTCGGGCGGCGGCGACACGCCCGAGCCGATCCACAAGGCGTTGGCCGTGGCCACCGGCAGCAAGATGGGGTGGAGGGCGGGCAAGGCGTCGATCATCATTCTGATCGGCGATGCGCCCAACCACCCCGTGGCGCGCGACCGGGCGTTCAAGCTCGCCGGCACGTTCTCGCGCGTGCGCAAGGGGCAGGTCAACGCCATCGACGTCGGCGGCGACGCGGGCGTGTTGCCCGACTTTGTCGCGATCGCCAAGTCGGGCAAGGGCTCGGCGTTCAAGCTCACCGACCAACGAGAGTTCTGGCGGCACCTGATCGTCACGGTGTTCGGCCGGCAGTACGAGAACGACGTGGAGAAGATCGTTGAACGCTTTACGGAAGACGATTAACGCGCTGCTGGTGTGCGCCGCGGCGCTGCTGGCCGGCGGCTGCGGCGACGCCGACAACCAAACGCCCGCCGGCGAGCAGCGGGTCGTGGTGGTGTTCACCGCGCTCGACCGGGTGTACTCGGAACCGATACTCGAGCGGTTCACCGAGCAGACAGGCATCGAGGTGCGGCCGGTGTACGACGCGGAGGCCGCGAAGACGACGGGGCTGATCAACCGGCTGATCGCGCGCAAGGGCAACCCCGAGTGCGACGTGTTGTGGAACAACGAGCTGTTGCAGACGGTGGCGTTGATGCAGATGGGCGTGCTGGAGCCTTACGAGAGCCCGCAGGCGGCGCGTTACCCGGCGCACACCCGCGACCCGCAACACCGTTGGCACGGGTTTGCGGCGCGGCTGCGTGTGATCATTTACAACACCGACCTGATCGACGCCGACGCGACGCCGGGCGGGCTGGCGGATTTTGTGAAACCCGAAAACAAGGGCCGGGCGGCGATCGCGCTGCCGTTTTTCGGCACGACGTTCACGCACGCGTCGGTGCTCGAACAGGTTTGGGGCGGCGATCGGTTGACAGGGTGGTTGAATGCGTTGAAGGCGAACGGTGTGGCGATCGCGCCGGGCAACGGCGCGGTACGCGACCTGGTCGCCGCGGGCGAATACGCGTTCGGGCTGACCGACACCGACGACGCGTACAACGCGATGCTCGACGGCAAACCGGTCGACGTGGTGCTGCCGGACGGCGAGGCGCTGCTGATACCGAACACGGTGGCGCTGATCAAGGGGGCGCCGCACCCCGATGCGGGCAGGGCGCTGATCGATTACCTGTTGTCGGCGGAGGTGGAGCGGGCGTTGGCCGCGGCGCGCGGGGCGCAGCTGCCGTTGGCGGAAGATTTGAAAGACACGCCGACGCCGTGGGCGGAGTTGATGGCGGGCGCGCGGGTGATGAAGTACGACGTCGAGGCGGCCGCGGCGGCGCGGCAGCGCGTAATCGTATTGCTCGAGCGCGCCGGGTTGGGCCGATGACATGACCGCCCCGCTGCGCACGGTATCGCTGGCGGCGCGCCGCCGGTTCAACGTGTTGGGCCCGGCGCTGGTGTTGGTGCTGATGTTGCCGGTCGCGGTGGGCGTCGGTTCGACGCTGAACGCCGAGGGGTTCGAACGGTACCGCTCGACGTGGCTGGACGCGAGCGGCTGGTCGGTGTTCGGCCGGTCGCTGGGCTTCGGCGCGACGGCCGCGTGCTGGGCGTTGGCGTTCGCGTGGCCCGTGGCGGCGTGGTCGAGCCGGTTGGGCGCCGGGGCGCGGTACACGGTGCTGGCGTTGGCGGCGTTGCCGATCGTGCTGCCGGGCTCGCTGCTGGCGGTGGGCTGGGTGATGGCGCTGGGGCGTGACGGCGTGGTGGCCAACGGGTTGGGCATCGACAAGCCGTGGTTGACGATTTACGACAAGCCCGTGGCGGCGGCGGCGATCGGGTTGCGCTACTTCGGGTTGGCGGCGCTGCCCATGGCGATCGAGCTGCGCCGGCTTCGTTTGCGCAGCGGTTTCGACCACGCGTACGGGTTGCCGGGCTGGTCGCGCTGGTGGTGGTTGACGGCGAGGCCCGTGTTGCCGGCGGCGGTGGCGGGTTTCGTGCTGGTGCTCGTGTTCGCGATAAACGACCACATCATGGCGTCGATGTTTTTGGTGCAGACGTACGGCACGCAGGTGCTGGTTGCGCTCAACGCGATGCTCGACGCGCGCCTGGCGATGGTGAGGTGCATGCCGATGGTGTTGGGCGGCTTGGTGGTGAGCTACGCCGTGGCACGCCGGCTGCGCGGCGCGAGCGTGGGCGAAACACACGTGGTGATCGATGGCGAATCGCGCGGCGGGTTCGCGTCGGCGTGGGGCGCGTTGTCGGTGATGACGCTGGCGCTGGGCGCCCCCCTGGTGGCGTTGGCCGTGCGGGCGGGCTCGGCGCGGGCGGTGCTGGCGGCGTTCGGCGAGGTGAGCGACGAGTTTCAAACCACGGCGGTGACGTTGGCGATCGCCGTGCCGATCACGCTGGCGGCGGGTTTAGCGCTGGCGCGGGCGTGGCGCAGCGACGAACGCGCCGGCCGGTTCGCGCTCGCGGCGCTGCTTGTGGTGAACCTGGTGCTGCCGGGCTCGGTGCTGGCGCTGGGCACGCTGCGCCTGTTCGAGGCGGGCCTGCTGGCAACGTGGCGCGACACGGCGGTGCCGCTGGCGTTTGCGCTGGTGGCGCGGTTCACGCCGTTGGCGGCGTTGCTGTTGTTCGCGGTCGGCCGACGTGAATCGGCGACGCGGCGCGACGCGGCGAAGGCGTTCGGGTTGCGCGCGTGGGCGATCGCGCGCCACATCGATTGGCCGGCGCAGCGGTTTCGGCTGGCCGCGGTGGCGCTGGTGGTGGTGCTCGCGGGGGCGACGGAGTTGGAGATGGCGGTGCTGCTGACGCCGGCGGGCGACACGACGCTGGGCGTGCGGCTGTACACGATGATTCACACCGCGCCCGATGCGCTGGTCAGCGCCGTGGCGCTGGCGTACGCGCTGGCGCTGGCGGGGGTGTTGATCGCGGCGGGCGCAGCGGTGACGATGCACCGACACAACGGAGCGCCGCGTGGCTGAGCTGATCGTGCGAAACCTGAACCACCGGTACGGCGAGCGGGCGACCGTGCGCGACGTCGACCTGTCGCTGCGCAGCGGGCGCGTGCACGCACTGATCGGGCCGACGGGCGCGGGCAAAAGCACGCTGATGGCGTTGGTGGCGGGTGTGGTCGCGCCGGCGTCGGGCACGGTCGAAGAACGGTTGCAAGCGGGCGACGAATCGAACGGCGCGGCGCGGCTGGGCGTGGTGTTTCAGCCGGCCGGGCTGTGGGAACACATGACCGCCGCCCAGCACCTGAGGTTGGTGCTCAAGCCGACCGGGCTGGGGCGCAGCGCGCGCGAGGCGCGGGTTGCGCATTACCTCGAGCGGTTGGGTTTGGTTGCGTTGCGTGATCGCGTGCCGGCTAAGCTGTCGAGCGGGCAGCGGCAACGGTTGGCGATCGCGCGGGCGATGGTGGTCGAGCCGCGCTGGCTGCTGCTCGACGAGCCGTTGGCGCACCTCGACGGGTCGGCGCGCAACGAGCTGTTGGGTTTGTTGCGTGAGCTGTTGGCCGGGTGTGGCGCGGGGGTGCTGTTGATCACACACCTGCCGGGCGAGGCGATGGCGATCGCCGACGAGCTATCGGTGATGATCGACGGCCGGGTCGTGCAGACCGGCGAACCGGAGCACGTGTACCGGCAACCGACGGACCTCGAAGTCGCACGCCTGCTGGGCGGGGCGAGCGAACTGACCGGCGAGGTGCGGGGGGGCGTGTTGATGATCGCCGGCGTCGAGGCGCTGAGCGGCGTATCGGGCCCCGACGGCCGGCGCACGCTGATCGTGCGCGCCGAAGACCTGGCGTTCACCCCCGACGCCCAAGGCCCGGCCGAGGTGCGGGCCTGCCGATTCACGGGCGGGGCGTACGTGCTGCGGGTCGACGTAGCGGGCGCATCGGTGTCGGTGCGAAGCGATCGCCCCATCGAACCCGGCACCCAGGGCCGCGTGAATTGGGTGAATTGATCTGCGGGTCCCAACCTCCAACTTCCAAGCCAAACCACAGTGGGGCACAGCTCCGGGGCTCGGGTTCCAGGTTTCGGAACTCAAAACTCAACCCCTTCTTGGAATAATCCCTCCGTTTCGCCCCACCCACCTATGTGGCACAAGTGCGCAGAATACCCCAATGAACGATTTGAATGTTTTTTCCTTTACATCGCAAAGCCGTCACGGTACACTGCAAATGTGGCAAAAGTAATGCTCCGGGGCGTGTAATCTGTAACGTCGGTAACTGGCTCGCATCCAAGTAGTTCGAAGAAACGAAGAATGCGATGAAGCCAACGGACGACAATGGGCACTAAATCGGTGCCAAATCGCCTGCGAACACGCATAAGCCGCATGGCGTACCAATGGCATCGAGGTTGCAAGGGTAAAGTCACCTAGTTTCGAGGACGCAGCACGCAGGGGCCTTCCGCCGTGGAACGGCGAAAGGAGGCAAAAAATGAGGACGCACACCATCATCCAGTCCCACTCGCCGCTCGACCAGATCCGTCAGCGGCGGCTCACCGCCGAGCAGCCCGCGCTGCATCGGCTGTCGCCCGACCAGCAGGCCGACCTGTCGGCGATCCTCAGCTGCGAGCCCGACTTTGTCGACGACCCGTCGTTCACCAAGCGTAACGCCGAGTCGCTGCTGTTCGACCAAGCCCCCGACATCCCCGACCCCAACACCAGTTGGTACCACCCGGTGATGGAGAACCTCTCCGACGCCCGCAGCGCCCGCGGCGTGGTCAACGTCGTGCTCACCAAGGAACAAGAGCAAGCCCTGTTCCTCCAGTACAACTACGCCCGCTTCCGCCTGGCCAAGCTCCGCAACGCCATCGGCGATCGGCCCGCCACCGACGACGAGGCCGACGACCTGCTCGCCTGGTACTACAAGGCCCGCCACCTCCGCGACCGCATCGCGCAGTTCAACCTCGCGCTCGTGCTCGCCATGGCCAAGCGCATCCGTGGCACCGACCTCGACTTCGCCGACCTGATCAGCGAGGGCAACATGGCCCTGCTCCGCGCCGTCGACAAGTTCAACGCCTCCAAGGGCTTCAAGTTCTCGACCTACGCCTGCCGCGCCATCCTCAAGGCCTTCAGCCGCACCGGCATGAAGCACTCGCAGTACAAGTCGATGTTCCCCACCGACTTCGACCCGGCCCTCGAGAAGTCCGACCACCAGGAACGCAAGAACTCCGGCCACGAAAACGACTGCGCCGACGAGGTCAAACGCATCGTCCTCGACAACGACGCCGACCTCACCGACGTCGAACAGCAGGTCATCGAGCACCGCTTCGCCATCCGCCGCGCCGGCGCCGCCATGACCGGCCCGCTCACCCTCGAACAGGTCGGCAAGCTCGTCGGCCTGACCAAGGAACGCGTCCGCCAGATCCAAAACAAAGCCCTGGCCAAGATCCGTCGCACCCTCGAAGACCAATACCTCGACGGCCCCCATGCCGACGACGATGAAGAAGACACAGCGTAACTCAAGCCTTACCCCTCAAGACTCAAGACTCGTATTCAACGTCCTCTTCCTACCGCCCCGCCCTCCTTCCCCGGGGCGGTTTTCGTATCGCCAAGCCGGGCTCTGAGCGCAGCGAAGACCCGGATCACCACAAGCCCGTCGCCCCCGCGCACCAACCCGGCGTTCGCTGCGAAACCATCGCACCCCACCCCCACTCACGCACGACAAACGCGGTTCACCCACTTACCGCGGCGGCGTGGTGCGCAACACGACCCAGCGTTGCGCACCCGGTCGCGCACCGAAGTGTCGCCGTGCGCGCGCCGTGACAGAAACACCCCCGCTCACGGGCTCATAACGCCCCCCGCGTTCCGGTGCGCACCGCACCGCGGTGCGCAGAAAACGTGCGATCCGCTATTACGCGTCGTTCAAGCGCAGAATGCGGGGTTCGGGCCACATCCTATTTAGCGACGGCACTCCGTGCCGTTCATCGCCGTCCGCGGCGATACAACCCCACAAATCCGTGACAACCCACCGCCCCCGGAAGTGAAAAAGTAGAATGTTCCCTTTTGTGCCCCCCTTTATGACTCAAGCAATATTGCGCCGAACTAACGCCACACTACCGATTACCAACAAGACCAACGAAGCCGGTTCAGGAATCTCTGATATCTCATACAGCTTAAACACCGTATGGGCCGCCCCTTGATCCACATCCGTATAGGCATTGAAGGCGATGTAGGGCTCGCCTACAAAGTGAGTGTAACTCGCAGCGCCAAGCAGTGAATCATCACTGTTATCATATAAGCGCGCTTCCTGAGTTAGCGGATCAATCAAGAAGTAGTATGTGCCTGATAATGCGAAACTCGTTGCGATCTGGTCGTGTTTGATTTCATATACGACCTCTTTCGGAGGCCATACCCCTGTGACATAATCCGACGTATTGCGACTCGATACCTCAAAGCTGATGCGGGGAATGTATGATGGATCGGCAAATGAAGTGTCTTCTATCGATAAGTCAAAAGAAAACAAGACCTTCACGCCGAGATACGCATTTTTCAACACGGCAGACGCTACCCCCGCACCATGCCTTTCGCCGTCGTAAGAATCAAGAATAAGTTGGCCATTGCTTTCGGAAACCGTACCCACGCCCACGCCGCCTGCGTAGTTCCCCTCCCCGATTGCCCATACATTGGTATCAATAACGCCATCTTCGAAGTCGTCGATGGTCCCCGCCATAGAAGCATCTACACTAAGCGCCAGGATGCTGGCAAGCGTCAGCATCACTGCCAGCCGATAGCGATTGATGGCTAGAATGGGTATATGAGTTTGAAGGCCGAAGCCCGTCTTCGAGTTCTGCATCGTGTTTCTCCTGGAAAAGAGGTTCTGTCAAATGCCATAATTGAATTGAAGGCCAATCGTGTGCCCGAAATCTATGCGGACCATGTCGATCCGTCCCCGTACATGTCAATCGCGTACATGTAGTCCCCGGCAATCACGGTGGGCGAAGTAAAGTTGTATCCACCGATTTCTGTTGGCAGTTGGCCGACCTCTTGCCAGAGAATCGTATCTTGCACACTGCTTTGGGCCGCTGCCGTGCAGCTTGTCAATAAAACAACCCGAAGCAACCAGTGAAATGATTTACCCCTCAACCCAACAAGAAAATGCTTTAACGACTGGTACATTGATCCGCACCTCCTAGAAATAGAGCATGAGATAACCGGGCTGATTGAAGTTCAGACAACAACAATCAAGCCAAACCTTGCTAGCCACAACAAGCCAGCAACTCTCATCTCTGCGAATATTTTTCCCTGTCCCCCTTTCCCCGAATACAACGATGGCGTGAGTTTAGCACAATCCCTTGGTGTGGCAAAGACATCAATGATAATTACATCGATGGTGATGTCATTGCTTGCCATGACACTTGTGACGGAACTCGGAGAAGACGTGAAGGATCAACTCCACCCTGTCCTGGACATGCAGCTTTGCGTAGAGACGGGCGAGGTGTGTTCTCACGGTTGGAAGAGCCAGATTGAGTTGACTTGCGATCTGCTTGTCGGTCATGCCCAGAAATAACAATTCGGTGATTTCCGATTGGCGAGGAGAGAGCGCCAACTCTTTGACAAGCAATGCCCACTCTTGTTCTGTGAAAATGTTTCGTGGGTGTGAGGGCATGAAAAAACGGGGCCAAGGGTCCGGCGGACTCCCCTTGCTGTCAGGCCGCTACAGCCCTCACACTCGGTTCATCCGCCGGGCACATAACCCCGCTGTGAACCACAGGGGGTGCCCGACGAAATCATCCTGAGTGCGAATCCAGCCGAAGCTGGGTAGCGTTTGACAGCAAAGGACGATTCGTTACGCACGAATCAGTATTCAGTTGTTCAGGGGATGCTACCGCTCAGGTCGTCGGATTTCAATTTCTGGCTTGTGATGTCGCGGTGTGCGTTGAGGTTGGTCGATCGTGTGCCGGGGGACCACCGGGGCTCGCAACTCGCCCCGGTGCTTGAGGCAATACAGTCAATCAGTCAACTGGGCAATCAGTCAATCGGTTAATTGCTGCCCGGCCCGCTGAAGCGGGCCTCGCCATTTGACTGATTGACCGACTAACCGATCGGCCGCCCCGCTTCGGCTCCCGGTCTCACTTGCCCTCGGCCGCCCACTTCTTCATCAGCGCGATGTTGCGGTGCAGCACCTGCGCCCGGGCGTTGGTCGGCGCCACGTCCGGCCGGTAGCTGGCCGCCTTCATGTCCGACAGGTACATCGCGTCGGGCTCGGGGGTTCGGCCGCGGTCGTTGGTCTCGACCATCCACTTTTCGAGCGCGGCGCGCATGTGCGCCAACGTCTCGGCGTACGCCGGGTCGCCGGCGAGGTTGTGCAGCTCGTCGGGGTCGGCCACCGTGTCGTACAGTTCCTCGGCGGGCCGGGTCTCGGCCATGATCTTCGCTTGCGCCGCGTTGAGCTTGCCTTCCTTGTGCAGCCGGCGCATCGTTTGCACGATCGGCTTGCCGTCCTTGTAGCGGTTCGGTTGGAGGTACGGCCGCTCCGGCAAAAAGTTGCGGATGTACTTGAACCGCTCGCTGCGCACCGAGCGGATGTGGTCGACGGTCTCGTCCGCCCGGTCGCGCGCCGAGAACACGTACAGCTTCGGCGCATAGTCGTCGGCCAGCACGTCGTCGCCCTGCATCCACTCGGGTTTTTCGATGCCCGCCAGCGCCAGCGACGTGGCGGTGATGTCGATGTGCCCGATCACGTCCGGCCGCACCGACCCCGGTTCGATGCCGGGCCCGATCACCACGAGCGGCACGTGCACGCCGCCGTCGTACAAGAACTGCTTGTGGCGCACGTGCGACACGCCGTGGTCGGTGAAGAAGAACACGTAGGTGTTATCCAATACGCCGGCGGCTTCGAGGCGTTGCAATATCTTGCCGACCTCCCAGTCGGTGTAGCGGCAGGTGTCGAGGTACTGGGCCCAGTCTTCGCGGATGACCGGGTCGTCGGGCAGGTAGGCCGGCAGCTTCACGTCGGCGGCTTCGGTGCGCGAGCCGAGCACCTTGGCGACGCGCTTGGGCCAGTTGTTGCCGGTGCCGTGGCCGCGCATCTTGCCGCCGCGCAGCTGCACCTGGCAGAAGAAGGGTTGGCCGTCTTTGCGCGCCGCCCAGTGGGTGGTGTCGTACATCGCCTTGTCCCACTCGAAGTTGTAGTCGGTCTTGGCGGTGCGGGTCTTGGTGTTCTTTTCGAGCTGTTCGTCGCTGCGCACGAAGTCGCTGAACGAGATGTTGGTGGTGTGATAGCCGGCCCGCTTGAACAGCGCCGGCGCCGGCCGCACGGGCTCTGGCAGGTGGATCTTCAGCTCGCCCCGGCCGGAGCGGTGGTGGTGGGCGCCGGTGGCGGTCTGGTACATGCCGGTGATGATCGACGAGCGGAAGATCGAGCAGATGGGCGCGGTGGCGATGGCGCGTTCGAACTTCACGCCCTGCCGGGCCATGGCGTCGACGTGGGGCGTTTGGATGGTGGTCTCGCCGTAGCACGCGAAGTTGGCGGACATGTCTTCGACGAACACCCACACGACGTTGGGGCGGGTTTGCTCGGCGGCGGCCGGGGGCGTAAAGCACAGGCCGACGCACAGCGCGATCAAGATGCGGTGGGTCATGGGGTATGCCTCTCCGTTGCTCGGCGTTGCGCCGGTGCGTGATAGACGCATGGTAACGCGCGCGGCGCTCAAGGGGTTAAGTCCCGGGTTCCAAGCCGGACCGGAGCGCAGCGCAGGTCCGGATCCCGGTCTTCGGCTGCGCCTCAGAGCCGGGCTTGTTTAATCGATCTTGCGGTGGACGATGACGTCTTCGATGCCGTTGTAGGTCACCAGCAGGGCGCCGGTGGCGGCGACGGCGTCGAAGAGTTTTTCGAGCATGTGGTGTTCGCCGGGCCAGGGGAAGGCGTAGATCACGTCGAAGTCGTCGGGGTCGAGGCCGAGCGGTTCGTAGCCGTCGGCGCCGCCGTGGTCGAGGATGTGGGCGTCGTCGTGGCGGTCGACGATGTGTTCGTGGTCGGCGGGCACGAACGAGCCGCACGCGAAGTCGACGGCGATCTCGTAGTCGTCGGCCAGCTGCTCGGCTTCCTCGACGAGCGCGGGCTCGATCTCGATGCCGACCGCGTCGAAGCCGACGAGGTTGGCGAGCAGCGCGACGACGCCGACGCCGCTGCCCCACTCGCAGAAGCGGTCGCCCGTGGCCAGACCGCGCTCCCGCAGTTCGAGCAGCGCGGTGTACACCCGGCTAAAGTCGCTGGGCACGAACGAGCTGTACCCCTCGCCCCGGTGGACGCGCATAAACTCCGCCACGCGCTCGTCGGCGTCCCTGATCAGCGCCAGCACGTCCGTGGGCGGCGTTAAGTCACATAGGTTCAGGGGGATGGGAGATAAAGACATGGGCGATCTTCGATCTTCGATGTGCGATCTGGTTAGCGTCAAGACCGATGGTACCGGATCGATCGCAGATCGCACATCGAAGATCGAAGATCAAGTGCGGACCTCGCAATCCGATTTATACATTACGCATATTCTCCACACTTCCCGTTCAATCCGTCATAAACCCCCGCTCCACCGCGTCTTTTTCGCATACGCGGTCGCGCTGCGGGAGCCCCCGGCCGCAATAGGGCTACAATTTCAAGCGTTCTGCTTGTGTCGGTCCGCGTGACCACGGGAGTTCGAACATGGCCAGCACATCGCTCAAGCCGATCGCCGCCAAGCGGTTCGGCTACCTCGAAGCGCAGCACCTGCTCAACCGCGCCGCCTTCGGCGGCACGCCCACACAGGTGCAGGCGCTGGTGTCGATGGGCCCGGCCAAGGCGGTCGACTACCTCGTCGACTACGAGAAGGTCGACGACGCGTACCTGCCTTCGCCCGACGCCGACGCGGACATCTGGGCGCCGCCGAGCAAGGAAGAGCAGGAGCTCCGCCGCAAGGCCTACCGCGAGAACAAAGAAGAAGCGCGCGCCAAGGTGCAGGCCATCCGCCAGCAGAAGCAGGGCCAGGACCGCCGGCAGCTGGCGAAGTTGCAGCAGTGGTGGGTCGACCGCATGATCGCCACGCCTCGGCCGTTGCAGGAGAAGCTGACGCTGCTGTGGCACAACCACTTCGCGGTGAACTACCGGGGGTGTGAGGACTCGTACCTGCTGCTGCAACAGAACGAGATGTTCCGCGACCACGCCCACGGCAGCTTCGCCGACCTGGCGCGCGGCATCGTGCGCGACCCGGCGATGCTGGTCTTTTTGAACAACGACCAGAACAACAAGCGCAAGCCCAACGAGAACCTCGCCCGCGAGCTGATGGAGCTGTTCACGCTGGGCGTGGGCAACTACACCGAGCAGGACATCAAGCAGGGCGCCCGCGCGCTGACCGGCTACACCCGCAGGGACAACGACTTCCACTTCAACAAGGGACAGCACGACCCCGGCACCAAGACCATTTTGGGCAAGACCGGCAAGTTCAACGGCGACGACTTCGCCGAGCTGTGTTTAGCGCACAAGGCGTGCCCGCGTTTCGTGGCGTACAAGCTGTACAAGGAGTTCGTCGCCGACGTGCCCAAGCTGCAGCACGTCGCCGGCGAGCAGAAGCGGATGATCGGCCGGCTCGGGTACATGGTGCGGCACCACAAGTACCGGCTCAAACCGGTGCTCAAGACGGTGTTCCGCAGCGAGCACTTCTACGACGACGCGGTGCGCGGTTCGAAGATCAAGAGCCCCGTCGAGCTGACCGTGGGCCTGGTGCGCACGCTGAACACCCCCCAGCGCAGCGGCCGGCTGCTGACCGACGCGATGCGCATGATGGGCCAGGAGGTGTTCAACCCGCCCAACGTCGCCGGCTGGCCCGGGGGCAAGTCGTGGGTGAACACGTCGACGATGTTTATCCGCCAGAACCTGGCGACGTACCTGATCACGGGCAAGCCGCCGTTCAATTCCGGCTGGTCGCGCAAGCAGATGAACTACGACGCGACGGCGCTGATCGGCGACCTGGACAAGCCCACGGCGGACGCGGTCGTCGGCCGGCTTTCCGACGTGCTGCTCGGGTCGGCCGCCACGAGCCAGCGGCGCACCCAGCTGCGTCAATTCCTCAAGGACCACAACGATCGCGTGACCAACGACACGCTGATCGCGCTGCTGTGTCTGATCACGGCGATGCCGGAGTATCAACTGTGTTGAATAGCCACCGAGCCAACAAGCCATCGAGCCACCCAGATCCGCGGCGCATGCGCATCCGGTCTAGGTGGCTTGGTGGCTAGATGGCTGGGTGGCTATTGAAGCGACTTTAGGAGCGCACCACCATGAACAACGCCTACACCCGCCGCGTGTTTCTCCAGCGATCGCTGGCGATGGTCTCCGCCTCGAGCACGCTGCCGCTGTTCCTCCAGCGGTCGGCCTTCGCGGTCGACAACCCGTTCGAGTACCGCGCCACGGCGAGCCGGGCGGGCGTGCCCGAGGACCGCATCCTGGTGGTCGTGCAGCTGGCCGGCGGCAACGACGGGCTCAACACCGTCATCCCCTTCGGCGACGCGGAATACTACAAGGCCCGCCCGCAGATCGGCGTCAAGAAAGACCAGGCGCTGAAGTTCAAGGGCAAGGCCGGCGACGGGTTGGCGCTGCACCCATCGCTCGCGCCGCTCATGGAACTCTACGACGAGGGGTTGCTGTCGATCATCCAGGGCGTGGGCTACCCCAACCCCAACCGCTCGCACTTCAAGTCGACCGACATCTGGCACACCGCCAGCCCCGAGTCCGGCGGGCAGGGCAACGGCTGGATCGGGCGGTACTTCGACAACACCTGCGACGGCGAGCCCGAGCCGAACCTGTGCATCTCCATCGGTGACAAGGCCCCCCTCGCAACCTACGGCGAGAAGGTGCAGCCGGTCGCGTTCGAGGACGCGGACCTGTTCCGCTGGGTCGGCGACGAGCTGCACCCGGACCTGGCCCAGGCGTACCAGACGATCAACCGGGCGGGGGTGAGCGGCGAGGTGGATGAGGGCTCGACCGCCGCGTTCCTCATGCGCACCGCGCTTGATGCGCAGGTGTCCAGCGACAAGATCCGCGCGGCGATGGAACAGCCCACCTCCGTCAACTACCCCGGCACGAAGCTCGCCAGCTCGCTGAAGATGGTCGCGTCGATGATCAAGGCGGGCCTCGGCACGCGGGTGTACTACACGACCATGGGCGGCTTCGACACCCACGCCGGGCAGGCCGGCCGACACGACCGGCTGATGCGCGACTTCGCGCAGGCCGTCGGGCGGTTCTACCAGGACCTGAAGAACCAGGGCAACGACAAGCGCGTGTGCATCATGACCTTCAGCGAGTTCGGCCGGCGCGTGAAGCAGAACGCCTCGGCCGGCACCGACCACGGCACCGCCGCGCCGATGTTCGTCATCGGCGACATGGTCAAGCCCGGCATCCACGGGGCGCACCCGTCGCTCACGAAGCTCGACCGCAACGGCGACCTGGTCTTCCACACCGACTTCCGCAGCGTCTACGCGTCGATCATCGACCAGTGGATGGGCGCCAGCTCGAAGGACGTGCTCGGCAGGAAGTTCGAGCACGTGCCGATCTTCGAAGCGAAGAAGGTGGGTTGAGCGCGGTTCAACTTACCGCGGAGGCGCAGAGGAGCGCGGAGGGCCGCGGAGATTATTTTGGTATGAATAGCCGGCACCATACCTGGTGCCGGTTCAAGACCGGCGGCAAGTATGCCGCCGGCTAAGGCGTTTGCACAACCCTCCGCGGTAGATTCCGATAGGGTGCGTCGGCAAGATCGAACACGTGTCGGTCTTCGAGGCGAAGAAGCGGGCTGAGCGGCTTTGTTTACCGCAGAGGCGCAAAGGAGCGCAGAGAGACACGGAGATTATTTAGATGTAGCCCCGGCCGGCGGTCGGGGTTATTTTGATGACATGAGAAACCATCTTCTGATTCTGTTCGCGGCGACGCTGTTGATCGGTCTGCCCGGTTGTGCGCGGGTGGTGCATGTGGTCGACCCGGCCGGGGCACCGATCGAAGGGGCCGAGGTGGTGGGTGTGTCGCTGTCGACGAACACCGCCCCGGTGCTGACGGACGCCAAGGGCCGGGGCCGCCTGCCGGACAACGCCCAGGGCGTTAAATGGATCGCCGTCACCAAGCCGGGTTACGTGGGGGTACAGTCCGACGCGCCCAAGCGCTGGCCCGCGACCATCACGCTCACCCCCGCACCAACCCCCTAAAAAACCTCCGCGGCCCTCCGCGCTCCTTTGCGCCTCCGCGGTAGATTCCGAGCATGGAAGATTGCACCCCCGAGCGGCGTCCTACCGGCTGGTGGTACAATGCCGCCCGGAGGTTTTCAGTTATGAGCAACCCGATCGATCGTCGTCGTTTCCTGCAATCCACCGCGGCCATCGCCGCGGCGGCCGCGCTGGGGCCGGGCGCCATGAGCATCGCCCAAAGCACCCAGCCGGGGCACAAGATCACGCGGTTCAAGGTCTCGCTGGCGCAGTGGTCGCTGAACACCGAGTTCTTCAAGAAACGTCTCGACCCGCTCGACTTCCCCAAGGTCGCCAAGACCAAGTGCGGCATCGACGCCGTCGAGTACGTCAACTCGTTCTACAAGGCGCACAAGGGCGACCTGAAATACATAAAGCAACTGAAAAAACGCTGCGACGACCTCGGCGTCAAGTCGCTATTGATCATGTGCGACGGCGAGGGCAAGCTCGGCGACCCCAACGAGAAGAAGCGCAAGACGGCGGTCGAGAACCACCGCTTCTGGGTCGAGGCGGCGAAGCTGCTGGGCTGCCACTCGATCCGCGTGAACGCCGGCAGCGGCGGCAGCCGTGAGGAACAGCGCGACCGCGCCGCCGACGGGCTGCGGCGGTTGTGCGAGCTGGCCGACCCGTTCGGCATCAACGTCATCGTCGAGAACCACGGCGGCTGGTCGAGCAACGGCGCATGGCTCGCCGAGGTGATGAAGTTGGTGAACCACAAGCGCGTGGGCACCCTGCCGGACTTCGGCAACTTCGGCAAGTACGACCGCTACCAGGGCGTCGAGGAGCTGATGCCGTGGGCCAAGGGCGTGTCGGCCAAGAGCCACGAGTTCGACAAACACGGCAACGAGGTCCGCACCGATTACCGCCGCATGATGAAGATCGTGCTCGATGCGGGCTACGACGGCTACGTCGGGGTCGAGTTCGAGGGCAGCAAGCACTCGAAGTACGAGGGCATCCAGCTCACGCGCGACCTGCTGCTGCGCATCCGCGACGAGATGTCGTAAGGTTTGTCACGCAGCAAAGCCCACCCAAAGCCCACCCATAGCCATGGGTGGGCTTTAGAGATACGGGGAACGACATGCCCGACCAACCACCCTCATCGCCCCCGCTGCCGGACCCGCCGCCGCTCGAGCCGCCGCCGTTGCCGCCCAAACAGGCGTCGCTGAGCGAGTACCAGGTCGTCGCGGACAAGGTCGGCTTCGTACCGAACCTGCGGAAGAAGGACAACCTTTACCAGTTGCTCGTGGCGGTGGCCTGCGCTGTCGGGGGCGCGATCTGGGCGCCGCACTTCGCGGCCAAGTACCTCGCCGACACGCCCATGACCCAATCGCCCGCGGCCTACGTGATCGGCGGGCTCGCGGGCTTCGTCATCGGCGGGGTGGTCGCCGGCGTCGTGTTGGCGGTCGTCGGGCTCGTCCGAAAATCGTAATCGCAAACACAAAGCCCACCCATGGCCATGGGTGGGCTTTTTCATTTCACACAATGTTGACGGTTCACTTCTTCGCCGCGTGCAGCGCGATGTTGGTCATCAGCTTGCGCGACGAGTCGACGGAATAACCGAACACGCCCCACACGCGTGCGCCGAGCAGGCCCGTGGTCAGGTCCTCGGCGGAGATGAGGATGCGCGGCTCGCCGTCGACCTCGACGGCCATGAGCGACGGGCGGTCGGTGTCGCCGAGCCGCTGGGTGTAGTACTCGCGGTAGGCCACGTCCGTGCAGTCGTAGCCGCCGAAGCCGGCGCCGGTGTAGATCGGCGAGTTCATGGGCAGGCGGCGCACGCGCGCCCCGGGCACGGCCGTGCGCAGCTGGCGGGCGACCGAGTCGGTGAACGCCGTGCGACCGCCGGCCGCCTCGACCAGCACCGTGCCGCCGGCGCGGGCGAACTCGACGATCGCGTCGACCTGGTCGCCGGTCAGCTGCGCCTGCGCGGTGCCGACGACGTGCAGCAGGGCCACGCCCGACCCGGCGGCGTCGGCGGCGTCGAGCGTCTGGGTTTTCACGTCGGCCTTGCGCGCGTTGGCCGCGGCGACCGCGAAGCGTTCCCACGCCAGCGGCTCGGGGTCCCAGTTGCCCGCGTGGCGCACGCGGCCGACGGTCACCCTCGGCCCGGCCTTGCCGGCTTTGCGCTGTTCGACGTGCCGGTCGAGCTTGGCGCGCGGCCGCTGCATCTCAATCGCGTAGTGGAACACGTTGCCCATCAGGTGCCACGCCTCGGCGTCGCGCTCGCTGGACACCTGGTACAGGCCCGCCGGGTCCGACGGGAAGTGCACCACCAGGTGGCGCACGCCGTTGTGCAGCGACATCGCGCGCTGACGCTCGACGGGGCGGACGATGTTCATCAGCTCGTCGCCCTGGTCGACGCGCAGCATCTTGTAGGGGTAGACCGATTCGAGGTGTTTGCGCAGCGACGCGGTGAACGCGCCCGAGCCGCCGTCGGCGTTGGTCACGAGCACGCCGCCGAGGTCGATGAAACGCTTGATCTTTTGCAGGCCCGGGTCGTCGGGCCCGGCAAAGGGCAGGGCCTTGTGCCCGGCGAGGTAGAGCATCGGCGCGTCGGCCCACTGCTCGGGTCGGGTGTCGAGGTCGACGACCTGCCAGTTCATCGGCGTCTCGAACTCGCGCGAGGCCCAGGTGGTGACGTTGGCCACGTCGCGCGGGCGGTTGTTCCACTGGTAGCCGTCGATCGCGAGCTTGTTGACCATCACCGGCACCCGGCCGCGCGAAAGGAAGACCACGCTGAACGCGGTGTTGATGAGCTTGGTGCCGCCGTGGCCGCCGCCGCCCATCGAGCCGTCGCCCTTCTGCGAGGCGACGAGCTTCGCCGCCCCGGTGCGGTACCAGTCCTTGCCGTTGAAGAACTTGCGGCCCGAGGCCACGCCGACGCGCTCGATGCCCACCATGAGGTAGCCGTTGGTCGACGGCGTGTAGTGCTTGTCGAAGTACTCCAGGCCCTTGTCGATCGCCTTCTGCACGGTCGAGTTGTGCGCCACGCCGGGCGCGACGTACTCACGCGAGTGCAGGTAGTCCTGGGTGATATAAAGCATGGCCAGGCCCGCGGCGGTCATGGACATGCGCGGCCTGCGCTGCTCGGCCTTGTGCGCGGCGTAGCCCCAGCCGCCCGAGGGCATGTCCTGGTGTTTGAGGAAGTGCTGTTCGACGGCGCGCCAGTAGGCGTCTTCCACCTTCAGGCCACGCTTCGCCGCTTCCCACACCCCGAGCACCCCGTACTGCGTGCACGAGTGGTCCCAGCTGCCGCCGCCGAGCAGGTAGGTGTACGCCCCGGGCTGGTGTCGGCTGAAGCCGTTGGCCAGCACGTCGAGGTCGCGCCGCAGCTCGTCGAGGAAGTCGATGTCGGCCGAGCGATCGGGCAGCTTGCGCCAGACGTGCGCCCGCAGGCCGCGCGCGTACGAGCCGTTGTACTCCTGGTCGGCCAACCACTTCAGCGCCTTGTAGAGTTTGGGGTTGCCCTGCCAGTCTTCGCCGGCGCTGAGCAGCGCATACAGGCAGATGCTCGTCCACCCGCCGTACTGCTTGTACTCCTGGTCGCCCTTGGGCTTGGGCTTGCGGTAGGTCGGCTGGTCCCAGTGGCCGGCGGAGTTCTGTTGGCTGTAGAGGAAGTTGACGCCCTTGCGGATGGCGTTGCGGATCTGCTCGTCGGTGATGTCCTGGGCCGAGGCCGGTGCGGCGGCCAAGCCGACCAGCACCACCGCCAAACCCACGCGCAGCATCGATCGCATCAACTGTCTCCAGACCCGGCCGCACCGATCACGGCCGATACAGGTACATCGCCTCCGTGCGGCTGAGCTCGTTGAACACCTCGCGGATGCTGTCGGCGTCCATCGACACCTCCGGCAGCGGCACCTTGTACTCCGCCTTGTGGCCGAACAAGACGGACATCATCCCGCCCGTCCGTGCGCGGTAGCGCACCACCATGGGTTTGACGTCGCCGAGGCCCGCTTCCTGTCGCGCATATTCGATCGCGTCGTCGAGGTAGCCGACCTCGTCGATCAGGCCGAGCTCCTTGGCCTTCGCCGCGAGGTACGCGGCGCCCGTGGTGCTCGCTGCGAACTGTTCTTCGGTCATCCGCTCGGTGGCGACCCGGCCGGCCTTCACGATGTCGAGGAAGCGGTCGTGGTTGGCGTTGAGGAAGCTCATCACCGCGTCGATGTCGCGGTCGTCCCACTCGCGGAACTGGTTGTTGGCCACGTCTTTCTCGGGCGAGCCCTCGGCGGTGAGCACCATCCACTTCACACCCAGCTTCTTCTCGAACAGGTCCTTCATCACCGGGATCGGCGCCATCACGCCCACCGAACCGGTGACGCAGGTCGGGTCGGCGTAGATGCGGTCGGCATCGCAGGACACGTAGTACCCGCCGCTGGCCGCGACCGCTTCGTAGCTGGCGATGATGGGGACCTTGCGTTCCTGCTTGTCCAGCTCGCGGCGCATGCGCTGGAAGTGGCCGTACATCAGCTCGCTGGCGTTGACCCCGCCGCCGCCGGATTGCACGTGGATGACCACGGCCTTGACGGTGGTGTCGGCGATGACCTTGTCGGCCGCGTGCCGGGCGAACTCGGCGCTGCCGCCGTCGATCAGGCCGTACACGGCGATGACCGCGATCTTGTTGTCCAACTCGCCCTTGCGGTAGGTGTCGGTGGCGATCTGTTCGCCCGAGGCAAGCGTGAACGCCAGCGCCAGGTAGAAGCCCACCGCCACCAGCGCCGCGGCGCCGAACAACGCGCCCATGACCTTGCCCATCGTTGCCAACACGCCCCGGCGGTGCGGCGGCTGGGCGACGGCGGCGTAGCGGTAGCCCTGGTCCGGCGGCGTCGGTTGCGTGAACACCCCTTCCGTGTCCACCGGGCGGCGCGGTTCGCTGGGCGGGGTCGGGTCGGTCGGCTGTTGTGGATCGTTCATCGGTTGGGTTCCCTGTATCGGTTCACAGCCACGACACGACATCGCCGCGACCGCGAGATACCGCTGATTCTAGCTGGACATAAGCCCGACAGCCACAAAACCGCCCCCCGCCCGATGGCACGTGCACGTTTCGTGCCCTAACCTGCTGCCATGAGTACCCACCTGCACATCGACCCCTTCGCGGGCGTCGCCGGCGACATGTTCCTCGGCGCCTGCCTCGACCTCGGCGTCGACCTCGAACAGATCGAAGCCGCGTTCGCCCCCGTCACCCTCGCCCACCCCTACCAGCTGACCGCCGACCGCGTGACGCGCAGCGGGATCGAGGGCGTCGACTTCAAGGTGCATGTGATGAATGCGGAATCCGGAATGCGGAATCCGGAATCACACGACCACCACCACGGGCGTGATCACCATCACGACCACACCGGCTACAGCGACCTGCTGCACGTGATCGCGCACATCGACGCCGGCGAGCGGGCTAAGCAGCTTGCCGAACGCATCGTCACCGAACTCGCACAAGCCGAGGCCGCGGTGCACGGCATCGACATCGAACGCGTGCATTTCCACGAGGTCGGCGCGGTGGACTCGATCATCGACCTGATCGGCGCGGCGGTCGCGGTCGAGTTGCTCGGCGTCGATACCACCAGCTGCGCCCCCCTGCCGCTCGGCCACGGCACCGTCCAATGCGCCCACGGCGTCATGCCCCTGCCCGCCCCGGCAACGGCGCGCATACTACACGGCGTGCCCACGTACGGCGTCGACCGCCAGTGCGAAACCGTCACCCCCAGCGGCGCCGCGATCGTCAAAGCCCTCGCCGACGAGTTCGGCCCCCAACCGCCCATGCAAACCGACCGCACCGGCTACGGCGCCGGCGACCGCGACGACCCGGGCATCGCCAACCTGCTGCGCCTGCAACTCGGCCGGAAGATCACGCTGTAGACACGATTCATGCCTCAGCTGCGTCGCCACGCAACCCCGGCTATGCAGCGCGCCGTTGATTAGTTGTTTTTCGTCGAAAATAGAGCAATCATATCGCACGCAAACCATTTTTATAGCGAAGCTTATAGCTCATAGCCGAGGGTGGTTACACGTAAAAATCGGCGATCGTCGACACGACTTCGCCGACCTCGTCGTCGGTCAGCTCCGCGAAGACGGGCAGGGCCATCGTTTCGTGGCTGGCCTTTTCCGACTCGGGGAAGTCGCCGGCCTTGTAGCCGAGGTACGCGAAACACGGCTGCTCGTGAAACGACAGCGGGTAGAAGATGTTGCACCCCACCTGTTGGTCTCGCAAGTGCTGCAACAGTTCGTCACGCTGCGGCACGCGCACGATGTACTGGTGGTAGATGTGCCGGCCGGGCAGCTCGGTCGGCAGCGTCACCTTGCCGTCGGCGAGGCCGGCCTCGGTGAACTTGGCGCGGTAGGTTGCGGCGACGCGCTGGCGTTGGACGATCCACTGGTCGAGGTAGTTGAGCTTCACCGACAGGGCCGCGGCCTGCATCGCGTGCATGCGGAAGTTGCCGCCGATGTGTTCGTGGCGGTATTGCGCGCTCATGCCGTGGTTGCGCAACTGCCGCACACGCTGGGCGAAGTCGTTGTCGTTGCTTGTGACCATGCCCCCTTCGCCCATCGCGCCGAGGTTCTTGGTGGGGTAGAAGCTGAAGCAGCCGGCCGTACCGAACGCGCCCGCGCGGGTGCCGTCGCGCTCCGAGCCGATGGCCTGGGCCGCGTCTTCGACGACGGGTAGATCGTGGCGGCGGGCGATGTCGTTGATCGCGGTCATGTCGGCGCACTGACCGTACAGGTGCACCGGCATGATCGCCTTGGTGCGCTCGGTGATGGCCGCTTCGATCTTCGACGCGTCGATGTTGTAGGTGACCGGGTCGATGTCGACGAACACGGGCCTGGCGCCCACCCGGCTGATCGAACCGGCGGTGGCGAAGAACGAGTAAGGCGTGGTGACGACCTCGTCGCCCGGGCCCACCTCGAGCGCCATCAGCGCGATGAGCAGGGCGTCGGTGCCTGAGCTGACGCCGACTGCATGGGCGACGCCGCAGTACTCGGCCGCGGCTTTCTCAAAACCCTCGACCGCCGGCCCACCGGTGTACATGCCGCTACGGGCCACCTCGATCAAGGCCGCTTCAAGCTCGTCGCCGATCGCCGCATATTGACGCTTTAAATCCAACAGGGGCACGCCCATGGGTAATCTCCGGGGACTAAGGGGTCTTCGACCCAAAACCAGGGGCGGAAATGTTAGCAGAAACCGGCGAGCGACCCTATCGCCCACAACCACAAGGCAAGCCGTCCGTCTCACACCCCACCCTCAACGCGAGAATCGCGGTCACAAATAAGTTGTTTTTCGTCGAAAACAGACTATTTTTAATCACCCTATAGCCTTTGATAACAATTATTTACAATAACCAAACCCGCACATCACGCTTCCGTCAGCAATGGCGCACGCCCTGCAACCCACCCCCACACAGACCGTGAGAAATGCATACACCCCGAATCACGTCCGCATCCCTTGGCTGTATCATCTGGCCAGGGTCATCCCATGCTCAAATCGAACACACACCCGCACATCTCACCCATCTCGCCCATCACGCTCATCGCTTCGCTGGCGCTGATGATTGGCTGCCACAGCACCGCTCCAACCGAACACAAAGCCAACCGTGGCCGCCAGCGCCCCATCACCGCGCCGCCGGCGGCGTTGAAGCTCGACCCGTTCTACACCAAGTACCTCGACTGCGACGGCATCCCCGTCATCTGTTCCGACAGGGTCGACGACCGCGCCATGCACCGGGCGTGCGCCCTGTTGAACCACGTGCTGGCCAATCGGCCCGACGTGCGCGCCGCGATGATCAACCAGCGCGTGCGCTACGTGATCATCGCCGCCGACGAACAGGTCACCGACATCCCCGCCTACCGCCACATGAAGCCCAAAGCCTTCTGGAACGAGCGGGCACGCGGCTTCGGCGGGCGCATGACCAGCTGCGGCGAAGAGAACCTGCTCGACCTGCCCATCGACCGCTACGAGGGCGAAAGCATCTTCGTACACGAGCTGGCCCACGCGATCCACAGCCGAGGCCTGAACAAAATCGACCCCACGTTCCAACCCAAGCTCGATCGGCTGTACGCCAACGCGATGGCCAAGGGCCTTTACAAAAACGACTACGCCGCCACCAACGCCACCGAGTACTGGGCCGAGTCGGTGCAGGCGTTCTTCGACTGCGACCGCGAAAACAATTGGAACCACAACGCCGTCAACACCCGCCGAGAGCTCTACGCCTACGACCCCGACATCGCCGAACTGGTGCGCCAAACGTTCGGCATCACCGACGACAACGACTGGCGTTACAAGCCCGTGGTCGCTCAACGCCAGGTCACCCCGCCGCACGTAACCGTCGACACCGACGCGAAGTACACCCGTTACATGTGGTGCCGTGGCATGGACCTGCTGGGTGAACCGGGCGTGTCCGATGCGAAGATGCGGCGGGCCGACGACATCATCCGCCAGGTGTTCCGCTACCGCCACGACATCCTCAAGGCGATGATCGACCAGCAGCTCACCGTGGCGGTACACGACGGCCGCGACACACAGCGCAACGACGACTGGTACACCGACCTGGTCGACGCCACGGCCGGGTCGCTGAAGCCCGGTGCGCTGACCGCCCCGCGCCGCCTGACGATCGGCGAACACGACCTGGCCACGCGCGGCTCGAAACCCGGCGGCGGCCGGCTGGTGCGCGACCTGGCGATCGCCATGTACCTCTACACCGGCTATCGCGCACACGACCCCGGCTACGACAACCGCGAGCACGTGCAGCAGTACGAACTCGGGCTCGAACGCATCGATGTTCATTTTTCGCAGCGCGTCGCGGCGTTGTATCAAAAGGCGATGCAACAAAAATTGTGGCAAGGCACCGTGGCGGCCGACAACCCGATCGCGTATTACGCGGCCGGGGTGCGGGCCTACTTCGACGCCGGCGACGCCACACTGCCCGACGGCTCGAAGGTGCGCACGCGCGAACAACTGGCAGCCCACGACCCGGCGCTGGCCGCGTTTGTCGGTTCGATCTTCAAGCACGGCGAACGCGACGACTGGCGGTTGAGCGATTGACATGACGTAACGTGCGCCGGTGTGACGCACACCGGCCGAGCCTCGTTCCCATCCAATCAGGGGCGGCACGATTTGACCACCGCGGCCTTCATCATCATCGTCTACCTGCTGGCGCTGACCGGCATGGGCGTCTGGCACACACGCCGGATCAAGACCGGCGACGACTTCGCGCTGGCCGGGCGGCGGCTGGGCGTGACCGTCACCGCCGGCACGCTCATCGCCACGTGGATGGGCACCGGCAGCCTGTTCGGCAGCCCCGAGTTCACGATCGACCACGGCATGGCCGCGTTCTTCTACCCGATCGGCGGCGTGCTGGGCATCGTCCTGCTGGGCATGATCTGCGGCCGGGCGCGCGCGCTGCCCGCCAAGAGCCTGCCGCAAATCCTCAAGCTCCGCTTCGGCCGGGCGGCGCAGGTCATCGGCGCGCTGGCGCTGATCGGCGCGTACATGATCATCGTGTCTTACCAGTACCGCGCCGGCGCACACGTCAGCGCCAAGCTGTTTCCCGATGCGCCGCAGGCCCTGCTGCCGGTCGCGTTCGCGGTGTTCATCATCCTCTACACCGCGCTGGCCGGCATGGTCTCCGTGGCGTGGACCGACCTGGTCAACGGCGTGATCATGACCGTCGGCATCCTCGTGGCGCTGGTCTGGGTTTACTTGCAATGGAACCCGCAGGCCCAACCGCTGCCCGAAACGATGAAAGACCCGACCGGCGGCGAGTCGGCGGTGAAATGGGTCGGCTTCCTGCTGCCCGCGTTCCTGCTGGTCATGGGCGACGCGAACCTGTTCCAGCGCTTCATGTCCACCGGCTCGCCGCGCACGGCCCGGCGGTCGGCGTTCGCCATGTTCTGGGGTGTGGGGGTTTTGGAATACGCGATCATTGCGCTGGCGCTGGTCGGCTGGCTGATTATGAAAGACAAGCCCGACAACGCCGCGCACACGATCGTGGACCTGGCCGCGACCACCCTGCCGCCGTGGTTGGGTATCCTCATCCTCGCCAGCGCCACCGCGGTGATCATCACCACGGCCGACTCGATCCTGCTCACCGCGTCAACGTCGATCGCCGTCGATTTTACCGGCGGGCTCAGCTCGCCCGGCCGGCAGCGCGTGATCGTCGTCGTGCTGGGCCTGGTGGCGCTCGCCCTGGCTTACGCGAGCGACCAGTTCTTCTCCGTCGCGCTCTACGCCTACACCCTGTACGGCGCGACGCTGACGCCGGCGGTGGTGTGTGCGTTGGTGTTCCCGCGTGTGCCGCGCGCGGGCGTGGTCGGCGGCATGGCCGCGGGGCTGGGCGTGGCGCTGGCCTGGAAAGGGCTGATCACGCTCGAATGGTTGCCCGGGGTGTTGGGGGACTGGGAGCCCGTGCTGCCCGCGCTGGCGGCGAACGTGCTGGCCATCGCGATCGCGTGCCTGCTGCTGCCCCCGCAGAACCCCACCGACACCGACGGCACCGACGATGCGGTGAAGGCCTGAACGCTCACACGCACCCGCTGCAAAACCACAAACAAGCTGCTACCGATATACGCTATTGATACCCGCCGACGCCCTCACCGCATCGCGCCGATCGTGGGCCGGGTCATTAGTTGTTTTTCGTCGAAAATAGAATAATTGATGTCACGATAAGACTATTAAAAACAGTCTGTTACAGCATTTAACATTTTATCGCTTAAACCGGTCCGGTCAGCGACGGCGCTGCAGCAGGGGCAGGCCGGTCAGCAGCAACAGCGCGGCGGACGCCGGCTCGGGCACGCCGAAGTAGTCTTCGACCTCGCCGACCGACGCGCCGCCGTAGGGGCCCAGCGCAGCACTGGCGAACGCGCCGAGCGGCGTGACGTCGGTGTGGGGCGTGATGCCGCCGAACGCCGAGCCGGGGTCGTCGACCACGGTCAGCCGGAACCGGCTGTTGAACGCGTCGGTTTCGAAGCCGAGGTTGTTGTAGATGAATTGCGTGGGCACGGCGAAGTTGAGCAGTTCATCGATGATGTGTTCGGTGGCGTGATCGAACACACCGTCACGGTTCAAGTCAAACCACGCGTCGAGGTGGGCCGTGACGTTCGTGCCCACGATCGTTGGCTCGGCAACCACGGTCGCGCCGGCGCCAAACAGAAACACGCCGTCTTCGTCGGACTCACCCGGGTCGAGCCAAAGGTTCTTCTCATCGCCGTCGGCGTAGAGCGTGGGCTGGCCGTCGATCTCCGTGTCCCAGTCGTCGCCGAGCCGCGCCGCGCCGAGGGTGTAGTACGGGCCGTTGTTGTCGAAGGTCGTGCCGTAGCTGTCGGGCAGGTCGCCGAAGTCGGCCTGCACATCCACCGGGCCCCGCGGGCCGAACACCACGGCCCAGTTGTCGCCGTCGCGCGCCAAACCTTCCTGGTCGATCGGCAACACGAAGCTGTCCGTCTGCCCACCGCCGGTGACCCACGAGCGCACCCGGCGTTCGTCGGTGTAGTCGCTCTTGACGTACAGCTCGAGGTTGCCCGACCAGCCCGCCTGCTGCACCTCGAAGCGGTGGATGTCGCCGCCGAGGTCGGTGTGGTTCACGGCCGGGCCGCCCGCGCCGCGCACGGTGTACGCGAACGTGTCGTACCCGGGGAACTCGAGGTCCACGTATGGCTTGCCCGTCCCCCCGGCCTTGAACGACACGCGGTAGTCCCACCAGCCCAACCCCCCCGCGTTGGCCACCTGGTCGCCGTGCGCGTGCTCGCTGTCGAGCACCGGCCGATTGCCCGCGTAATTCGTGGGGAAATCACCGGTGACGATCTGGTTCTGAGGCCCGCCCCATAGCCACGTCACGCCCGCGATCTCGTCGTTGTCGATCACCGATTGCGGCGCCAGCGAGTAATCGTTCGAATCGAAGCGGTAGCGGTCCATGATGTTGTCGCGGCGCGAGTTGTCGCCGAACGGGTCGGTCCCGTCGCGCTGCGGGTTGGTCGTGCCCACGACGTTGTGGTCGACGAAGTCTTCTGAGTAAGGCCCGCCGGCGAAGTCCTGGTACATGTCGCGCAGGCCGAGCATGTGACCCATCTCGTGCGCGACCACCCAGTTCAGGTTGGTCTGGTTCCACACGCTGGTCGCCCCGGCGTTCTGGCCGATGAAGATCGTGCCGAAGTTGTTGCCCGAATTGCCCCAGTTGTACGGCAGCGCGTATGCGCCGTTGGTGACGCCGGCGTCGTGGCCGAAGCGCAATATGCCCGTGTTCGCTGCGCCCAGCGCCGAGGTGTCGACGGTGATGTTGGCGTATTGCGACCACTGGTCGGCGGCGTACTGGTAGGCGCTGAGCACCATGTTCGGTGTCACGCCCGTCGGCAGCGCCGACGTGTCGGCGCCGACCTTGCCGAAGTCGTAAGTGAGGTTCGAGTTCTGCGCAGGCCAGGCGCCGTGCGGCGCGGCGTAGTAACCGCTGGCCGCGAAGTCGGCGCGGCCGGTGCCGTAACGCAACAGGCCGTAGCCCCACGACGACTCGGCGACCACGCACACCGCGCACACGGCGACGAACAAACCAAAGGCCCGGGCAGGTGAGCGAGGCATCCGTTGCTCCTGCAAACGCCGCCCGGCTTTTCAAGGCCGAACGGTCTCGCTCTCTTGCCCGAATGTGTCCGTGAACCGGGGCATCGATACCGCGGCCGACGCTCGCGCAGCGCCGTGCTCTCTGCTCTTGCCGGCGTCGATTCCCCTTCTGGCGCGTCGGGGCGGCGCCCGACTGCTCAAAACTAGCCCGTGCGACGGGCGGGGGCAAACTTTTTTCGCCTTTTAACCGGGCAAAAACGCGATATCCACCCGACGAATCCCGTCGCCAGCGCCGCGGGGTCCGGTAACCGTGTGCCGGGTGCGTATCGGCCGGGGCCCGCCCGCAGCGTGTGCGATAGCTGGTAAGATTCCGGGCTTGCTCGACCGATACAGCCAGCGGGAAACCACACGCATGTCGCAAATCAAACGCATCCTCGTGACCGGCGGGGCCGGGTTCCTCGGCTCGCACCTGTGCGAACGCCTCGTCGCCGCGGGCCACGACGTGATCTGCCTCGACAACTTCTTCACCAGCCAGAAGCAGAACATCCACCACCTGCTCGACGCGCACAACTTCGAGCTGATCCGCCACGACGTGACCGAGCCGATCCTGCTCGAGGTCGACGAGATCTACAACCTCGCGTGCCCGGCCAGCCCGGTGCACTACCAGCACAACCCCATCAAGACGACGAAGGTGTCGGTGTCGGGCGCGCTGAACATGCTGGGGTTGGCCAAGCGCGTGGGCGCGCGGATCCTGCAAGCGTCGACCAGCGAGGTGTACGGCGACCCGGACATCCACCCGCAGCCCGAGGGCTACCGCGGCAACGTCAGCACGACCGGCCCGCGCGCCTGTTACGATGAGGGCAAGCGCTGCGCCGAGACGCTGTTCTTCGACTACTACCGCCAGCACGGCGTCGACATCCGCGTGGTGCGCATCTTCAACACGTACGGCCCGCGCATGCACCCCTACGACGGGCGCGTGGTCAGCAACTTCATCCTCCAGGCCATCGCCGACGAAGACATCACGCTGTACGGCGACGGCAGCCAGACGCGCAGCTTCTGCTACTGCCAAGACCTGCTCGACGGCGTCATGGCCATGATGAACAACGGCGACGGCTTCGTCGGCCCGGTGAACATCGGCAACCCCGGCGAGTTCACCATCCGCCAGCTCGCGGAGATGGTCGTCGAGCTGACCGGCTCGAAGTCGAAGCTCGTGCACCTGCCGTTGCCCGAGGACGACCCGACGCAGCGCCAGCCGGACATCACGCTGGCGAAAGAGAAGCTCGGCTGGCAGCCGAAGGTGGCGTTGCGCGAGGGGTTGGAAACAACGATCGCGTATTTCAAGAGCCTGGACCTGTCGCACTACCTCAAGCCGACGGACCACACGCTGCACTGAGTACCAAGCGAGACGCATCGCGCGCAGCGGGTTGCGGTCTGGCTAATTGGTGAAATCTTTTTTCATTTACTGTGAATTTCTGTCAAAAGCGCTTGTTTTTCGCAAGTCGGTCAAATATATTCTGAATTATTCAAAGCCGACAGGAAGTCGAGCCCACCCAGCGCAGCGGACGCGCTCGACGGATTGCCGGTTATGAATAAGACCCTACTAGGACAATATCTACGCCAGCTTCGCCTGGACAAAGGCCTCAATCAGCAGCAATTGGCTGATTTGTCTGGCGTTTCTCAACCCCACATCAGCAAGATCGAGAAAGGCAAAGAGGGCCCGAGCGACGCGGCCGTGCTCAAGGTCTGCCAGGCCCTGGAGCACGAAGACCCGAACCAACTGCCCGAGTCATTCCTCCGCACGATCAAACCAGAACGGGTGTGGGCCTACTGCCCGAACGCGGACTGCCCCGGCGCCAAGAGACCGATGGTCGGGCAGAGCGATGTGATCCGGCCGAACTTCCTGGAGATCGACGAGGGCCAGACACGCTGGTGCGGTGAGTGCCGCGAGGTGTTGGTGTGTCGTTGCCCCAACCCGGATTGCCGCGCGCCGGCCATGCCGGGGGCGTTCTGCACGATGTGCGGCACGAAGTACGTGGAAAACACGAGCAAATCACCAACGCCGAGTGACTGAGAAATACGCTGCTGCACGACGGATCGCGTGGGAGCAGGTGGACTTCATTTCAAGGAGGAACGTAACGATCGGCCCGCACATCAAGGGGAAAGACATGCGTCCCAACTTTTCTATCGTCGCGATGATCATCGGCTCTATCATGGTCGTGGCGGGTCTGGCGGGTATCATCCTGGCGATCGCGCTGGATCGCGATGAAGCGGTACTCGATATCGTCTTCAAGATTACGTTGGGCGGATTGATCTTCATGACAGGCGGTGGGGTGGGGGTGGCCAAATGGTTTTCACGCGATTAGACCAACTTCGCCGAATCGGGCGCTCCGGTGGAACTGCCCAACCAGAGAGCGGCACAAGGCACGCGTGAGGATTAACCGTCATGCGTCGAGTTGGCTCAAAATCCGGGTTTTCAACGCGGGAAGGGGCCGGCCTGAGTAGGTTTTCATCGCTTTTAGTTCGTTTGAGCCGATAGAATGGGGGTGCATTTCTACTTGATGGATCACATGCTCTTATCGGGAGGCCACCTATGAATCGGATGATGTGCCTTGTCGGGTCTCTGGCCGGGTGGTTGGGGGCGTTGTTGTGCGTGGCGGCGGTCGTGGCGCGTGCGATGACGAAGCAGCCGTTGTTCGGCCACGAGCTGGCGACGTACCTGCAGCTGGGCATCGCGATGATGGTGTTCGGTTGTTTCGCGAAGCTCGAGGGCGCCTCGTGCAAACGGGCGGTCAAGGAGTGACCCGAACCCCAAACCGGGGCTGAGCGTGGGGGTGTGCGGTTGACGTTGCACCCGGTGCTGCGTCGCGCAATGCTGTGATAAGCGACCAAAACATTGGGGCGGGTGACCGGCTACCGCGTCACGGTCGAGCGGTGAATCTAACCGATTTCTTACAAGCCGGTGGGCGTCAAGTCGCCCGTAAACCCTGACGATAAGCCGGATAACGCGATCTGGCGGCGGTTTCGTGGTGCGCTGTCAGTTTGCCCGCCGGTCCCTACAATGGCCGGCTTGCGGGATAGCCAGGAGCAGACGCTATGCGGATTACGATGGTGGGGACGGGTTACGTCGGGCTGGTCACGGGCACGTGCTTCGCCAACACCGGCAACGACGTGGTCTGTCTCGACGTGGACGAGGAAAAGATCGCCAAGCTGCGCCAGGGCGTCAGCCCGATCTACGAGCCGGGCCTCGACGAGATGATCGCGCGCAACGCCAAGGCCGGCCGGCTCTCGTTCACCACCGACAAACAACAAGCCTACGCCTCGGCCGAGGCGATCTTCATCTGCGTCGGCACGCCCACCGACAAGCAGACCGGCGAGGCGGACCTGAAGTACGTGTTCAAGGTCGCCGAGGAGATCGGCCAAGCCATCGAAACCACCGAAGGCCCCACCGGCTCGGGCCCCGACGAGAAGCGCGGCAAGATCGTGATCGTCAAGTCCACCGTGCCCGTCGGCACCAACATCCGCGTGAAAAACATCGTCGCCGACCAGACCGCCAAGCCGTTTCACATGGGCTCGAACCCCGAGTTCCTCAAGGAAGGCTCGGCGATCCGCGACTTCATGTACCCCGACCGCGTGGTGATCGGCGCCGACGACAAGGGCACGGGCGACCGGCTGCGCGACCTGTACGAGCCGTACGTCCGCCAGGGCAACCCGATCTTCATCATGGACATCCCCTCGGCGGAGATGGTCAAGTACGCTTCGAACTGCATGCTGGCGACGAAGATCAGCTTCATCAACGAGATGGCCAACCTCTGCGAGCACTACGGGGCCGACATCGACGAGGTGCGGCGCGGCATGTGCTCCGACCAGCGCATCGGCAACCAGTTCCTCTACCCGGGCCTGGGCTACGGCGGGTCGTGCTTCCCGAAAGACGTGCAGGCGTGCATCATGATGGGCCAGGCCTCGCGGCACCCGGCGCACGTGCTGGCCGCCGTGCACGAGGTCAACCAGCAGCAACGCGCACGCTTCGTCGAGAAGATCGTCGACCACTACGGCGGCGACCTTTCGGGCAAGACCTTCGCCATGTGGGGCATCGCCTTCAAGCCCGGCACCGACGACATCCGCGAGGCGCCGGCGCTGTCGCTGATGGACAAGCTCACCGAGCTGGGCGCGAAGATCGTGGCCTACGACGCGGTCGCGGCCGACAACTGCAAGCGGGTCATGGGCGAGCGGGTCGCGCTGGCCGACGACGCGATGGGCGCGCTCGACGGCGTCGACGCGCTGATCATCTGCACCAACTGGGACGAGTTCCTCCACCCGGACTTCGACGAGATGGCCCAGCGCATGGCCGAGCCGGTCATCTTCGACGGCCGCAACCTCTACAGCCTCAAGGCCATGACGGAGCACGGCTTCGCCTACCACTCGGTCGGCCGGCCGTCGGTCAATGGCGCGGATACGCAAGGGTAAACGCTTACGGGGAAACACAGCGCAAGTGACCGACCACGAACCCAACCAGACCCACGCGACGAGCGACCCGGGCGCGCAAGGCCCCGGGCCCGCGCCCAGCCAGCTCGACAAGTGGATGGCCGAGCACCCCTGGCACCCGCGCATCGCGCCGGAGTTTCTGTACCTGCTGCTGCTGATGGTCGTGAAATGGGCGCGCGACTTCGACGGCCTGATGCTGGCCGCGATCTACGTCGCGCAGTGCGTGATGGTCACGGCCCTGCTGTGGCGTTACCGCAAGCTCACGCCCGAGCTGAACTGGCGGTTCCACTGGCTCTGCCTGCCGGTCGGCGTGGGGGTGTGCGCGGTGTGGGTCCTGCTGGGCGACGCGATGACCCAACTATTTCCAGAAGCATTCGATCCGAAACAGGATGGCATGCACTGGGACCCACTGGGTCGCTGGGATGAAAACGCACAGCTCTCCCCCACCGAGCAGGCCGTCGCCTGGGCGAACCTGTCGCTGCGCCTGCTGGGCATGTCGCTGGTCGTGCCCATGTTCGAGGAGCTGTTCAACCGCTCGCTGTTGCTGCGTTCGTTCAACAACCTGCGCAAGACCACGATCGGTTTCGTGCAGTTCCTCTACGACCTGCCGGTGATCGGCGACCTGATCGCCAACAAGCAGATCACCAAGAAGGCGATGAAGCACGACCGCGTGTTCGGCAACGAGTTCGAGCGCGTCGGCCTCGGCGGGGCGACCGCGTTCGGCATCGCCGCATCGACGCTGGTGTTCATGCTCGCCCACCACCCGCGCGATTACCCCGGTTGCATCGTGTGCGGCGTGGCCTACTGCCTGCTGGTCAAGTGGACCAACCGCCCCGGCGCCGAGCACGGCCTCGGCCCGGTCATCTGGGCCCACGCGATCACCAACGCCCTGCTGTGGGTGTACGTCGTGGCCTACGACGCGTGGCACTACCTCTAAGCCGCCGCGTTTGGCCCGGTCGTTGCACGGCCGGGCCCGCGTAACCGTTACAACCCGCACGCCCCGACATGAGCCGCGCCGTTCTACGGCGTTTGCGCGAAGGCCGCTTGCCAACCGCGCGCCGTGTGGCATGTTTCACGCGCCCAGAATCAGATGGAGAGTTCACGATGGGCCGATACCCCACGCGGGCGAGCTGGTGTTGTCTTGCGGTGACGGCGTTGGCCATGGGCTTGGCCGCTCATGCCCACGCCATCATCATCCACCCCGACACGTTGCCGCCGGGCGATGTGCCCGACGCGGCGCTGTTGGCGTGCTGGGGCGCGAACGCCTCGGCCGTGGTCATCAGCCCCACGCAGGTGATCACCACCGCGCACCAGGGCGGCGGCGTGGGCACGGTCGTGCATGTCGACGGCGCAAGCTACCGCGTCGCGTCGGTCACGCCGATCGCCGGCGCCGACCTGCGCATCGCCGAACTCGAAACGCCCGCCGGCGACGCCGTGTCGTTCGATCGGTGGGCCACGCTCTACACCGGCAACAACCCCCTCGGCCAGACCGTGGTGATGGCCGGCTTCGGCTGGATCAACGGCGACCACGAAACCGGCGGCGTCGAGTGGGCCGAGCCTCACAACAACCCCGCGCCCGGGTTCGGCGCGAACGTCATCGACCGGTTGACCACGATGAACCACGGGCCGTACAGCTCGCGCGTCTGGCAGACCGACTTCGACCGCACCGGCTACGTGCCCGGCGAAGCGGCGCTGGCGCGCACGGACTCCGGCGGCGGCTGGTTCGTTTACGCCGACGGCCGGTGGCAGCTCGTCGGCCTCGGCGCGTACGTCGAGCGCCTCGGTTTCACGCAATACGGCGACCGGAACTGGGCGATCGACCTGACGGCGTACGCCCCGCACATCACCCCCAACCTCACCCACCCGTTGCCCGAGCCCGCCGCGCTGGCGCTGCTGAGCCTCGGCAGCCTCTTCGTGGTGCGGCGCGAGCGGCCTAAGCATTGACTATCATGGTTGCCGTTTGATGCACGCGACGAAGCACCGACGGTGACCATGATCAGGCAGCAAACCATCGCCGGCTGGGGCAACTACAAGCCGCAGCCCTGCCGAGTAACCCGGCCGCACACGCTCGAAGCGCTCGGCCGGGCCGTCGCCTGCGCCGACGCGCGCACGGTCATCGCGCGGGGGCTCGGCCGGTCGTATGGCGACGCCGCGATCAACCCGCCCGGCCACACCGTCGAAACCACCGCCCTCAACCGCATGCGCGCCTTCGACGAATCGACCGGCGTGCTGTGCGCCGACGCGGGCGTGTCGCTCGGCGAGGTCGTCGCCCACCTGCTGCCGCGCGGTTGGTTTTTGCCCACCACGCCCGGCACCAGGTTCGTCACCCTCGGCGGCGCCGTCGCGGCCGACGTGCACGGCAAAAACCACCACCGCGACGGGTCGTTCGGCAAGGCCGTCAAGCGCGTCGAGCTGCTGCTCGCCGACGGCCGGGTCGTCAACGCCAGCCGCACGGAAAACGCCGAGCTGTTCCGCGCCACCCTCGGCGGCATGGGCCTGGCCGGCATGATCACGGCCGTCGAATTGCAGCTGCGGCGCACCGAGACCGCGTACTGCGACGTGACCTACCGCCGTGCTTCGGGGCTGGCCCGGGCGCTGGAGCTGATGGAACAGACCAACGCCGACTACCGCCACTCGGTCGCGTGGATCGACTGCCTCGCCCGCGGCGCGGCGCTCGGCCGGTGCGTGCTCATGCTCGGCAACGACGCCGCCGTCGACGACCTGCCCGAACACCATCGCCACCGCCCGCTGCAACCGCCCCGCAGGCGCAGCAAGAACGTGCCGTTTGACTTCCCGCCGTGCGTGTTGGGCCCCACGACCGTGCGCGCGTTCAACAAGCTGTACTACGCCCGGCACGGCGACGCGCGGAAGGTCGTTGACTTCGACACCTTCTTCTACCCCCTCGACTCGATCGGCCACTGGAACCGCATCTACGGTAAGCGCGGCTTCATCCAGTACCAAGCCCTGCTGCCCCCCGACCAGGCGCACGACGGCCTGGTCGAGCTGCTCGAAGCGATCGGCGAGGCGCAGCTCGGGTCGTTCCTCGCCGTGCTCAAAAAGAGCGGCGAGTCCGGCGAAGGCCTGATGAGCTACATGTTCCCCGGCTACACCCTCGCGCTCGACCTGCCCAACACCGGCGCGCCGCTCGAACGGCTGGTCGATAAGCTCGACCACATACTGCTCAACCGCAACGGCCGGCTGTACCTGGCGAAAGACGCGACGACCCGGCCCGACACCCTGGCGGCGATGTACCCCAACCTCGATCGGCTGCGCCAGGTCAAGGCCACCTACGACCCGAACCACCGCTTCGTGTCGGCGCAGGCGCGCCGGCTCGGTATCGTGGAGGACGCATGAGCGAGAACGTGTTAGTGCTGGGCGCGACCTCGGGCATCGGCCAACCCGTCTGCCACAAGCTGGCGGCGCGCGGTTGCGCCCTCGTGCTCGCCGGCCGGCGCGAAAACGAACTGCAACGCATGGCCGACGACCTGAAAGTGCGCTACCAGGCCGCCGCGTCGGTCGCCACCTTCGACGCGATGGCGCTCGACACACACAAGGCCTTCATCGACTCGGCCATCGCGCAAGCCGACCACCAGCTCGACGGCGTGCTGCTGTGCCAAGGCTACCTGCCCGACCAGCAAGAGGCGCAAGCCGACTTCGCCGAGGCCAAACGCACCATCGACGTGAACTACACCTCGGCGGTGTCGCTGCTCGAACCGGTCGCCGCGCACATGGCCGAGCGCCGCGCCGGGTGGATCGCCGTGATCGGCTCCGTCGCCGGCGACCGCGGGCGCATGAGCAATTACCTGTACGGCTCGGCCAAGGCGGGCCTCAGCGCCTACCTGCAAGGCCTGCGCAACCGCCTCGCCCACGCCGGCGTGCACGTGCTGACCATCAAGCCCGGCCCGGTCGACACGCCCATGACCGAAGGCGTCGTCGACACCAACAAACCCACCGTCGCGACCGCCGAGCAGGTCGCCGCCGACATCGACAAGGCGATCCGCAAACGCAAGAACGTGCTCTACACCCCGTGGTTCTGGCGCCCCATCATGGCCGTCATCCGCACGATCCCCGAGTTCGTGTTCAAGAAGATGAAGATGTAACCCCTGTATGTCGGGTTCCGGGCCTCGGGTTCCGGGGCTCAAGACTCAGGCCTCAAGACTCAAGACTCAAGACTAAACATGCCGCACACCAAAGTCTGCCGCCGCGTACAACCGATAATCAGTTCGTACTGAGGGTAAGCCTGCGCGCATGAACGAACCCGATAACCCAGCCCGCCCGCTCTACGTGGACCTCGACGACACGCTCGTCGCGGGCGACACGCTGTGGGAATCGATCTCCGCGCTGATCGCGAGCAAGCCGTTGGCGTTGCCGGCGCTCGCGTGGCGGCTGAAAGACGGCAAGGCGCCCTTCAAGCGCGCCGTCGCCGAGCGTGTCGCGCTCGACCCGGCCGCGCTGGCCTACCGCGCGCCCGTCGTGGACCACGTGCGCGCCGAGCACGACAGCGGCCGGCGGGTCGTGCTCGCCACCGGCGCCGACGGATCGATCGCCCGCGCCGTCGCCGAACACCTCGGCTGCTTCGACGACGTACTCGCCAGCGACGGCCAGACCAACCTCACGCGCGCCAACAAGCTCGAGGCCATCCGCAAGCACGCCGGCGGCGAGCCGTTCGACTACGCGGGCGACTCGTTACAGGACGTGCCCGTGTGGGAAGCCTCGGCCGAGGCGATCGTCGTCGCGCCGACGCCGGGCCTGCTCGAGCGCATCCGCTCGCACCACCGCGACCCGGTCGTGCTTTGCCCGCGCCGCTCGCCCTGGCCGGCGCTGCTCATGGCCGCACGCCCGACACAGTGGGTGAAGAACGCGCTGATCTTCATGCCGCTGCTGCTGGCGCACACCGGCGGCGTGGGCAAGGTCGCCGCGGCGCTGGGCGCGTTTATCACCTTTTCGCTCGTCGCCTCGGCCGGCTACCTGTTCAACGACCTGCTCGACATCCACGCCGACCGCCGCCACCCGCGCAAGCGCCGCCGCCCGCTCGCGTCGGGCGCGCTGCCCGTGCAGCACGCGCTGCTCGCGGTCGCCGTGATGGTCGCTGCGCCCTTGCTGGTGGCGCTGCTGGCGCTGCCGATCCTCTACACCAGCTGGCTCGCGGCCTACCTGGTGCTGACCGTGGCCTACTCGACGCTGCTCAAGCGCAAGATCGTGGTGGACGTGATCGTGCTGGCCGGGCTTTACACGCTGCGCCTGCTGGCCGGCGGCGCGGCGGTCGCGGTCGAGCTGTCGGACTGGCTGCTGGCGTTCTCGATGTTCCTCTTCCTCTCGCTGGCGATGACCAAACGCTACGGCGAGCTGCTGAGCATCCCCGGCGACGACCCGTCGGGGCGCGAACCGACCAACCGCCGCGGCTACCTCGTCGACGACCTGCACATCCTCCGCAGCGCCGGGCTCGCCTGCGGGTACATGGCGATCCTCGTGTTCGCGCTGTACATCAACGACAACGCCGCCACGCTCTACCACCACCTGTTCCCGCTGTGGCTGGTCTGCCCGGTGCTGCTGTACTGGATCACGCGCATCTGGGTGCTCGTCGGCCGGGGCGAGTTGGAAGACGACCCGCTCTCCTTCGCCACGCGCGACCGCAACAGCTACGCCTGCTTCGCGCTGATCGCGCTGCTGTTCCTGCTGGCCGGCCCCAAGCCCAACCCCGACCTGGTCGCGCTGGCCACGCCATAACACACCCGGCAAGCGTTCCGATCGTTGGGTTGTTCAGCGGGTGCGCCGGCCCAGCAGCAACGGCAGGCCCGCGAGCAGGAGCAGGCCGGCGGCCGGTTCGGGGATCACGGCCACGGCGAAAGCGGCCGCCGGGGCGGCCGGGGTCGTGGGGATGGCCAGGCCGAAGTTCGCCCCGATCGTGTTCAGGTCGATCAGCGAGACCTCGCCATCGTAGTTGAAGTCGCCCATCTGCCAGGTCGGGTCGGTCGCGCCAAAGTTCAAGCCCACCGCGTTCAGGTCGATCAGGCTCACCGTGCCGTCGCCGTTGGCGTCGCCGTTGTAGGTCGCCAGCAGGCGGACGAGGTCGAGGTCGGCGTCGCCGTCGGTGCCCGCGTCCTCGTACAACACGGCCAGCGAGCTGATCGCGTCGATCGCCGCGCCGCTCACGGCGCTGTTGTCGAACCGGCCGGTCAGGCTGTCGGCGGTGACGATCACGAACGCGTCGCCGAGCGCGGGCGTGAACCCGCCGGTTTCCAGCTCGAGCGCGCCGCCGAGCGAAGCGCCGGCCGAGGCGTTGAGCTGGTCGAAGTCGACACCGCCCACGCCGCCCGCACCGGCCAGGTCGAAGGCGATGCTGCTGCCGGCGCCGAGCGTCACGTTGTTGGTGTTGATCAGGCCGGGCGAGCTGCCGAAGGCGACCGAGCCGTCGACGACGTTCAGCGCCAGCAGGTTCTGGTCGGCCTTGAAGTCGACCGCCCCGCCGTCGACGGTGACGGTCAGGTTCGCGCCGCCTGCGCCGGCGTCGGAATCGACGCGGACGCTGCCGTCGTTGATGGTCAGGGTCGCGCCGCTGCCGTGTGTTTGCGCGCCGTCAATGCGCCACTGGCCCGAGCCGATCTTGGTGACGGCGTGGCCCGCGGCGTTGTCGAGCCCGCCGGTCGTGGCCAGCTGCCCGCCCGAAAGGTGTTCGACGACGAGGTCGTCGGCCAGCACGAGCTTCGCGCCGACGAGTTGGTCGGCGTCGCCGTGGAAGTTCGTGACGTACAGGCGGGCGTCGCCGGAGTCGCTGTCGAGCGTGATGGTCTGCGCCGCGACGGGGCTGATGGTGTAGGTGTGCATCGCGTCGAACCACATCGAGCGCAGCGTGACCGATTGGTCGAGGTCGATGGTGCGCGGGTCGGAGATCGTCTCGTGGAACGAGGCGTCGGCGTCGTTGCCGTCGGGCACGCCGGCCGTCCAGTAGGCGCCGTTGGACCACGCGCCGCCGTCGTGGCTGCGCTCCCACTGGTTGGCGGGCTTGAAGCGCCAGGCGATGGCGTAGTCCTGCTCGAACAACGTCAGCAGCGGCTTGGTCACGCGCAGCTCGTAGCGTGTGTCGGCCTCGACGTCGGCGAAGATGTGCTCGGTGTTCTCGTCGAGCGAGTCGGAGCTGTCGACGAGCGTGGCGGTGTCGTCGTTGTACAGCGACAGGTCGAGGTTGTTGAACGAGGCGACCGCCGCGAAACCCGCACCGGGCACGACGTCGTCGACGTCGAGGTTCCACACCAGCGACGCGACGAGCTGCGCATCGACGCTGGGCGCTTCGAGGAAGTAGGAGCCGACCTCGTTGTCGCCGCCGATGCCGCCGAAGCCCGGGTCGTAATCCCAGCCGTAGTAACCGCCGTCGGCCGCCTGGCCGTCCTGCGTGCTGTCGTGCTCGCCGGCGGTGAGGATGCGGTGGCTGTGGTAGGTGTTCAGGCTGCCGGCGCCGTACCGGCTGTCGAGGTTGTTGTCGGTGTCGACGGTGTAGTCGAGCAGGTCATCGGCGTTGGCCGTGTCGCGCGGGCCGAGCACGTGGCGGTCGGCGCCGGCCATGAGCATGGCCTTGACCACCTCGGAGCCCTCGGCGTGGTTGATCGTGCGTGTGCGGTTGGTGTAGGTGCCGTTGGAGAGCGACCCGTCCTGCGCCGTTTCGAGCAGCAGCGCCACGCCCGCGGAGACCATGGGGGTGGCCCAACTGGTTGCCAGCGAGCTGTCATTGGCGGTATAAGCGGGTGTGACCACCGTCGGCACGTTCCGGCCCGTGTTGTAAACCGTGTCGATCCCGAACGTGCCGGCGATGTGCGCCGCGTCCGTTCGACCGACGGTGATCCCGTTGTACGCGGTCTTCCAAAGCGGGAAATCGCCGTTGATCGTGTTGGGCAGCCCGACGACGTGGATCAGGTCGTCGGCATGGGCGGTGTAATCGAAGCGCCGCAGCGCGTTGCCGTTGTTTGTTGCCGAGGTGATGTAGCTGTGGTTGACGATGCGCACGCCCGTGGTGGGCGGCGGGGGGTTGCTCCCACCGGTCGGAGTCAGGAAGCCGTCCTGTTGCCAGTCGATCGCCTCATAGAGTTCGATATCGGTAATCCCCGGTGCGATCGAGAAGCTCAAGCCATAGAGGTTCAGCGCGACGTTCGTGGCGTGGACGCTGACCCCCGAGGCAATGGCTGACACATCCGTGATGGTCTTGCCGTTCCATTGGGAACTGGGGTTCACCAGGTAATCGCCCCCGGCGTCCGTGGCCTCCACCTGGGCCACGGCGATGCCCGAGCCGTCGGGCAGGTCGACGCCGAGGTAGTCCGTGAGAACCGGGTACCCGACCAAGTCACGGTAGACCGCCTGCGCGCGGGGGGCGGCGGCGGTCAGCACCAAGCATACAGCCACAACCGCCCACGCCCAGCGACAGTCGGCCCCGATCAAATAGTCGCGTCTGTCTTGCAAATCTTTCCTCGCCCTGCACCAATCACAAACCGGTCGCTGCGTGGCAAGCCATCGGTCGGCCTGATTGATCGTCGCCCAGCGTCACCCTCGGACCGTGCTTGCCGCTCGTCGACCGCGGTTCACGGCCCCGCAGGGGCTGGCTGCCGCGTCGATCAATACCTCATAATAGTGCCTCGTGGTGTGCGAAAATCAAAGCAAACCGGCAAAAAAAAGCGTTATCAGACACTTAATTTACGCTTGTAGGGCTTGCAACGCCAGTGGCGCTCGAGCACACGTTTATTCCGTCCGCGTCATCGCTTCCGCCATCGTCTCGGCCGTGATCCCGCCGTGCGAGGCGTGCCAGAGCACCCGGCCGGCCCGCACCAGCAGCACCTGCGGGCTCTCGTGCCGCACGCCCGTGGTCTCGGCGATGTGCGTCGACACGTCGCGCGACCGTTGGATCACCACCAGCCCCGCCGGCTGTCCGCCGTGTTCGGCGCAGTAGCGCTCGAACTGCGCCAAGCCCGCCGACGAGACCGGACAGGTCGTCGAGTGCTTACAGATCCATGCGGGCACGGCCGACGCGATCAGCGCGTCGGCCGCCTCGGTCGTGGTGATCGTTTCGTAGCTCATGCCTGCAGCATAGGCGCGACGACCCGGTCACGCACCGTGCCGTGTGCCGTGCCCTTCCTTGTCACGCCCGGTCTGCGGCGGGGCCAGGTCCTTGGGGTCGACCGACTTGACCACGTCGGACCACCTCTCGCCTTCGGGCACGGTCGGCAACCGCTGCGGGTCATCGCGCAGGGCCTCGAAACCGAACAACCGCACGCGCTTGTAGCCCCAGGTTTCCTCGGCGACGAAACGCAACGCCTGCGCCCGCACGTCGCAGGGAACGACCACGAGGCGCTGGTAGTTGTTCGCTTGCTTGTGCACGGTCGTCCACTTGCCGTCGTCGCCCTGGGCTTCGATGCGGAACGCCTTGACCATCTGCTGCGGCACGAGGCTGCGGCCGCCCCGACGCGGGTAGCTGTGGGGCATGCGCTTCTTGTCTTTCAGGTTGCTGTCGAACACCAGGCGCACGGCCCCGACGCTCACGGGGCGCCGCCACGCCATGGTCAGCGCGTCGCCGATCGCGCCGTCCCACGCGTTGATCGCCTTGCCGAGCTTGCGGTCGTGGCCGTTGTTGACCGGCGCATCGGTGCTGAGCTTGGCGACCCGGGTCAGCGGGTCGACCTGCCGCGCCAAGCCCGGCAGCCAGCAGTCGTCGGCCATGAGCTGTTGCTGCAGCGCCTTGACGTGCTGCGGGTAGATGTGGCGCGGGCTGACGTTGAGGTGCACGCTCATCGCCGCGGCGGTGCCGACGGCCTGGCCGATGACCGAGCAGGTCGCCATGACGCGCGTCGACGACAGCGCCGCGTGGGTCACGGAGATGTTGCGACCGGCGAACATCAGGTTCCGCACGTTGCGCGAGTACAGGCTCCGGTACGGGATGCCGTACGGCGAGGGCGCGGGGTGGAAGATCGTCGGCTTGCCGGGGTACAGCAGGCCCGCGGGGTGGTGGTCGTCCATCGACCATCCGCCGTACGCGACGATGTCTTCGAACTTCCCGCCGCCGCGCACCTCGTTCTGGTTGAGGATGTGGCCGCCCTCGTAGCGGCGGTTCTCACGCTTGCCCGGCACCGAGCCCAGCCATTCCAGCGCCCAGTTCTCGGCCTTCTTCTTCTCGGGCGATCGGTTCTTGATGTAATCCCACACGCCCCACGCGACCTTGAGCAGCCGGTCGCGGATCTCTTCGGCGTCGGCGATCGTGTCGTCGAGCCCGCCGAGTTCGATCCACCAGAAGTTGCCGCCCGACACACCGCGGATGCGGTTGGGCAAGTCCTTCGGCGACTCGAAGCGATACGCCCACCTGGGCGCGATGAACGGCTGGGGCGAATCGGTCTTGCGGATTTGCAGCAGGATCGAGTTGCCCATCGTCTTGTCATCGCCGACGGCCGGCTGGATCGATTCGTTGAACTCGCTGCGCGACTCGCGCCCGCGCCGGAACGCCGCCCCGCTCGCCGGCGCCAGCACGCTGTCGCCCGAGCAGTCGATGAACACCTTCGCCCCGATGCTGTGGTACGTCTGCGAGCTGAGCGTCCAGCACTTGATCGACGCGATGCGCTTGTCGTCGCCGCTGCCCTGCGTCTCGCAGCCGATGCACGTGGTGTTCATGAACTTCGTCAGGTGCGGCTGGAACGCGATCATCTGGTACAGCACGTTGTCCCAGACCGAGAAGTTGCCCGACGGGTTGCGGTAGCTGTTTTCCAGCTGGAGCTCTTCGAGGATGCCGGTCTCTTTGTTGTCCGACCCGTGCGCGCCGCAGATGTGCATGCGGACCTCGCTCGACGCGTTGCCGCCGAACACCGGCCGGTCCTGCACGATCGCCACCTCCGCGCCGTGCCGCGCCGCGGCGATCGCGGCGCACATCCCGGCCATGCCGCCCCCGACGACGCAAACGTCGAAATCGTGATGTTTGTGGTCGTACATGCGACACCTCCACACCACAGACGCCGGAGCGATCGGGATTGGCTCGGTTGTTTAAGCGCGGACGATGTGGTCGCCGTCGAAATCACGCATCGCGCCCCGGGTGTCGACCACCAGCTTGGCGTGTTCGGCGATCTGGGCGTAGTCGTAAGCCGCGTGGTTCGTCGCGATCAGCACGCAGTCGTATTTCTTCAGCTGGTCCGGGCTGATCTCGACGCTGTTCATCCGCAGGTTGTACTTGCGCATGGCCGGCGTCTCGGGCACGTGCGGGTCGTTGTACACCACGTCGGCGCCGAGCTTGGCCAAACGCTCGATCAGCTCGAAGCTCGGGCTCTCGCGCACGTCGTCGACGTCCGGCTTGTACGCCAGTCCGAGCACCAGCACCTTCGCGTCCTTGACCGCCTTGCCCTGGCCGTTGAGCGCCTCGACGGTGCGCTGGATCACGAAGTCGGGCATCGCGTGGTTGACCTCGCCGGCCAGCTCGATGAACCGCGTCGGCAGGCCGACCTCCTTCGCCTTCCACGTCAGGTAGAACGGGTCGATGGGGATGCAGTGGCCGCCCAGCCCCGGGCCGGGGTAGAACGCCTGGAAGCCGAACGGCTTGGTCTTCGCCGCGTCGACCACCTGCCAGACGTCGATGCCCAGCTTGGTGAGCACGACCTTCATCTCGTTGACCAGCGCGATGTTCACCGCGCGGTAGATGTTCTCCAGCAGCTTCGCCGCCTCGGCCACCTCCGCCGACTCGACCGCGATCACCTCGGTGATGGCGAACTTGTACAGCGCCGTGGCCAGCTCGCCGGAGTCGGGGTCGATGCCGCCGACGAGCTTGGGGATGGTCTGCGTGTTGTGGCTCTTGCGGCCGGGGTCCTCGCGCTCGGGCGAGTAGGCCACGAAAAAATCCTCGCCGCACTTCAAACCGCCGGCTTCGAGGATCGGCAGCATCTCGCCGCGCGTCGTGTCGGGGTAGGTCGTCGACTCGAGCGTGACGATCTGCCCCGGGCGCAGCGTCTTGGCGATCGCCCGCGTCGTGTCCAGCACGTAGCTCAGGTCCGGCTCGAAGTGCTTGCCCAACGGCGTGGGCACACAAATCAGCAGCGCATCCGGTTCCCCCAACCGGTCGAAGTCCGTCGTCGGCTCGAAGCGATCCGACCCGGCCAAACACTTGACGTAGTCTTCGCCGAGGTGCTTGAGGTAGTTCTCGCCCGCGTTGAGGGCGGTCATCTTGTTGGGGTCGACGTCGAAGCCGATCACCTTGAAGCCGGCTTCGTGGAACGCGCGGGCCAGCGGCAGGCCGACGTAACCCAAACCGATCACGCCGACGGTGGCTTGTTTGCTATCGATGAGGGCCGCTAACCGATCCCGAACGTCGCTCATGTCCTGCTCCTAGGCCCTGTTTTCAAGGGGTGCCGGGTGTGTGGCTCGAAATTGAGCCGTTGTTGTAGCTATTACGCCGACCGGTGGCAAATGTTTGGCGTTTTTACCGAAGATCGGCGCTCGAGTCGGCCGGGGCCGTGCTCTTTATATTCGACCAGATCATGGCGACGGTTGATCCGTGGTTGGCCGATCCGACCGGCCGCGGTCGGCGTAAGATACAATCGATTAATCGAGCCACCACCCCGTTCCAAACGATATAGTCCATCATGCCCCCCACCCCCAACCTGTCATCCGAGGCGAACGGCGATCCCCCAGTCGTGTTCGGCGCCGGCCGGGCGGCGCGAGCGCTTCGGCTTGCCGGCGGGTGGGCGCTGGGGGCGTACGTGGTTCTGTTGGTGGTGATTGACTGGCGGTTGGGATCGGTGCTGAGCAAGTTCGATCCGCTGGGCCTTCCGATGGTCGGGGTCCGCTGTTTCGCGGGGGCCGGGTTGTTGACGTTATTGGTCGTTGCGGCGTGGCCGAGGAGGCGTACGGCGTCTTTGCGCGGCCGGGTCTTGGCGGGCATGGCGACCAGCGGCGCGTGTGTGGTCGCGTGGGTTGTGTGGGACGGGTGGGAGACCAAGCGTTTGGATTACTGGCTGGTCCTCGTGGGTTGGGCGGCGGTGCTGTGGGTCGGCACGGTGATCGCCAGCCGACAGGCCGGCCCCTGGGCCGTCGTGGTTTGGGGGGCGCGGGTGGGCGCGGCACTCGCGCTCGCGGTGTTTTTATCGAAGTCGATCGAGGGCCAGCAGCAGATCGCACCGTTCTGGTACTACTGGCCGCACCTGGAGGTCGGGGGCAAGATCGACAAGTCGCTTCACTTTTATGCGGCGTACGTGTTGACGCTGTTGTGTCTGTTGGCCGAACCATTGGGCACGCGTCGGCCGTGGCTAGGGGCGACGATCACGCTGGTGTTGCTGCTCTTGGTCCAACCGGTCCTGGAAAAGATACAGGTCGGGCTCGGCCGCAGCGACGAATGGCTCGACGTGGCGGGCCACAGCATCGGGGTGCTGGCGGCGCTGGTGACGTACGCCTTGATCCGGTGCTTGAGGCACGCGGTCCGGCCAACACGCACGAGGGAGGGGGCGCAAGATGCGGCGTGACGGCTGGACCGCGGTGGACCTGTTGTTCGTGATCGTGCTCGGCTTGCTCACGCTGAGCCTGGCGTTGCCGATGCTGTCGGCGGCGCGCTGGCGCTCGCAAAGGCTGGTCAGCGAGAGCCAGCTGGAGCGAGTTGGTCAAGCGATCGAGACTTACCGATCGGATCACGAGGCGTACCCTGGTTACTTCCCACGGTCGCACTGGAAGAGCGCCCTGTTTCGGTATCGGTTCAACGACAGCGAAAACCTGGTTCTGTCGCTCGTTGGGGGCGTGGTAGACCGCGTGCAAGCCAAAGAGCCGTACCAGCCTCACCCGAGCATGAAGGACCGGGCGATCGATCTATCACATTTCGGGTCGGCCGAATCGCGACGCGCGTACGGCGCGTACTTTGAGCCGCGCACCGGCGAGCTGGGCGTGATGCGGAACACGTACCCCGGGCCGGATAACGCGATGCCGGAGCTGATCGACCGCACGACCAACTGGCCGGTCCTTTACTTCAGCCCGCAGCCGACAGGGACCAAGCCCGCGGGGCAAGCCGCCACCAACGCCACCGTTTTTTCAACCGCCTCGCACAGCAACATCCTGTTGGCCATGAACCTGATGAACCCCAACGGCGCCCGCATCACACAGGCCTATTCGTTGTTGAGCTTCCGTCCCATGGCGTCGGCGACAAAAGCCGACGCCAGCGCAAACCTCGCGATGCTGGTGATCGACCCCGCGGCAAGCGACCTCGGGTCGGGCGGGTCGCCCAACCAAGCCAACGACGAGGACGACGCGGTGCGCGACGCGGGGTGCCTGTTGCTGGCGCCGGGCTGGGACGGGCAATACCTCTCACGGCTTCAGCACCGCAGCGAACGACGGGTGATCGAACGCCCCGAGGACCTCGAACAGTTCGACGACGTTTGGCACTGGACCGCAAGGCGTTAGGATGACCGGATGAACCCGCTCGCCCGGGCTTACTGGACCGCGAAAGGCGTGGGCTTCGACAACGTGCCCCGCCGCTTGTTGCAGGCGTGGCGCGCCCGCAGCGGTTGGTTGCGCAAACGCCTCGATCCGCAGCACTACAGCGACCCGGCCTACCGCCGGGCGTGCGGTATCGCGCCCGATGCGCAACCCGACCTGTGGCGTGAGCGCGTCGGCAAGTTTTTCGTCGTGCCCTCGGCCGAGCAACTCAAAAGCGTGACCGATGAGACGCTGTGGGACGAGCACGTGCTGAAGACGTGTCGCCGGGCGCTGGCCGGTGAGTACCCGTTTTTCAGCCGGTGGACCGGTCGGCTCGGTTGGCCGCCGAACTTCAACCGCGACCCGGTGCACGACATCGACTGGCCGGTCGGCGAGCATTGGCTGGGCACCGCCCGGTCGGGCCCGCCGCGGCACGACATCAAGCTGGTGTGGGAGCCGTCGCGCCTCACGCTGGCCTACCACCTGGCGCGGGCCTACCGCCACAGCGGCGACGGGCGGTGGGCGCAGGCGCTGTGGGAGATGTTTGACGCGTGGGTCGAGCAGAACCCGCCGCAGCTGACCGCCGCGTGGGGCTGCGGGCAGGAGACGGCCTTCCGCTTGATGGCGATGCTCACCGGCGCCTTCGCCACGCTCGACAGCGCCCACGCCACCGCCGAGCGCCTCGACGCGCTGGGCCGCTTCGCCTGGCAGGCGGCGCTGCGCATCGAGGTCAACCTCAACTACGCGATCAGCCAGGAGAACAACCACGGCCTCAGCGAGGCGCTGGGGCTGTGGACGGTGGGCCTGCTGTTCGACGAGTTCGCCGAGTCGCCGCGCTGGCGCGACCGCGGCGCGAAGGTGATCGCCAACGAGTGCAAGCGACAGATTTACAAGGACGGCTCGTTCGTGCAACACTCGCTCAGCTACCACCGGGTGATGCTCGACGACCTGATGTGGGCTATCCGGTTGGGCCAGATCAACGGGCACGAGCTGCCGGCGGTGGTGATGGAACGCTTCCGCCTTGCGGCGGGTTGGTTAAGTCAACTGGTCGACCCGGTCAGCGGGCGCGTGCCGAACTACGGCTCGAACGACGGGGCGAACGTGCTGCCGCTGTCGTGCAGCGATTACCTCGACTACCGGCCGACGCTCCAGGCGGCGCACCTGGTCGCGCACGGCACGCGCTGCTGGGCGCCCGGGCCTTGGGACGAGAAGGCGCTGTGGCTGTGCGGCGAGGGGGCGGGCGACGCCACCACCCCGATCGCGCGCAAGCCGAGCTGGTCGGCGCCGGACGGCGGTTACCACGTGCTGCGCGGCGGGTCGAGTTGGGTGATGACGCGCTGCTGCGCCTACACCGACCGCCCGCACCAATCGGACATGTTGCACGTCGACCTTTGGCACCGCGGCGAGAACGTGCTGCGCGACGCGGGCAGCTTCATGTACTACCACGAGGACCCGCACCTGGCGCACTACTTCCACTCGACCGCCGCCCACAACACGGCCGTCGTGGACGGTCGGGACCACATGACCAAGGGCCCGCGGTTCTTATGGTTCCGATGGCCACGGGGCCACGGCGGGTTCGGTTCGGATGCGCGCTTCACGGGCCGGGTCGTGCTGCCGTCGGTTTCAGGGGCGCGCCTCGAACGCACGATCGAACGACACGGCGACGCGTATGTCATCACCGACACCATCAACGGCGGCGACCCGGCCGTGCGGTGGCGGTTGCTGCCCACGCATTGGCGGGCGTCGGGTGACCAGACCTGGCAAGCGGAGGTGGCCGGTGAGCCGTGGGCGATCCGCATCGCGCCGGCCGAGGGGCTTGCTTGCGAGCTGACCGAGGGGTGGGAGTCGCTTTACTACGGCGAGAAGACGCCGTGCCCGGTGCTGCACGTCACCGGTGCAACCGGCACGATCCAGACGCTGGTTGGGCCGCTCGACCAAATCGAAGGCATCCGGGCGGGATCGAACGCTTGAAACAAGCAACCGCCGCACACCCGACCACCCCCGAAACAAACGGCGCGCATCGTGCCACGATGCACGTCGTACGGGCGGCACAACCGTTACAGCTTACGCAGTGTGACGTTTATTCCCCGCAATCGCCTGGCCATGGCGTCTCGGCAATCCTATGCTTTTTTGCCCCGAGTCTCCCGCAAGGTGCGCCCATGCCCCAACCGACACGGATGCCGAAACCATGGATCGCCGCGCTGCTCATCGCGCTGCTGGCTTTCGTAACCGGGCCCTCGCTCCGAGCCGACCAGTTCGTGGTGGAGATGGCGGAGCAGGAAGAACCGCGGAACAACGGAGACGCCAACACCGAAACGCCCTCGCAAGCAACCGATGCGCCTCACGAAGAGGACCAGCCCGCGAAAGACGGGGCCGCCGGCAAGGCGGAGCTTGACCTGGTCTTCAAGGCCCTGGACGCCTACAACGTCGGCCAGGACAGAGCGGTCGCCCGGCTGGTCAACGGGATGTCCGGCGACGAGGCCTTGGACCTGGCGGCACAGGTCGACCGACTCGCGGCCGCAGCCGAAGCACGCTTCCACGGCAAAACCAATCCGCTGGACGACTTCATCAACGCCATGCGCTTGGCGCTGGCCGACCGCAAGCGGCTCGACCGCCTGGCGCCCACCGAAGCCGAGGCCAAAGCCACCTCGGTTGTCCGCGCTTCCGCCGCCGGCGGTGGCGGTGGCGGAGCGGGCGGAAGCGTCGGTGGTAGCGGTGGTAGCGGCGGCGGTGGCGGTGGTGGCGGTGGCGGCGGCGGTGGTGGCGGTGGTCCCTCGGGACCTGGCGAAGCGGATGGCACTGGCGAAGCGATGACCCCCACGCGATCACCCAGGACGGCGCCCTTGCACCCCACAGAATCGCCAAACGGGCCGCCCAAGCTCCGTGACGAGTTCGACGTGTACGACGTCATCGGCAGCCGGGGTAAACCGAGGGACCTGAGCGAGCAGGGGCTGGTGAAAGCCAGGCTCTACACGCATGGGTGGCTGTTCGACGCAGAGACCGCACCGGACGAACCGGACGAGCAGCGCATCCGTTGGCTGGCCAGGCAGATCCCCAAAAACCAGATCGCGGTCTTGGACGTCGAAGCCTGGTCGACCGAGGCCGACGAGTTGCCCGCGACCGTGAGGAAGCTGATCCAGATCGCCGACTGGGTGCGCGACGAAAACCCCGACGCGAAGTTCGGGTTCTACGCGATCCCGCCGATCCGACAGGTTTCCCCTCGCGCCGAGTGGGTCGAGGCCTGGGAAGCGAAGCAAGAGGTCCTCCGCCCGCTCGCCGAGCGCGTCGACTACATCTTCCCCTCGGTCTACACCTTTTACCCGGACGACGTGCCGCGTTGGCGAGAATACGCCGAGCGGAACATCAAGGCGGCCTCGCGGTTCGGCAAGCCGGTCATCGTGTTCCTGTGGCCCAGGTACCACCCCAACGGCGACGCCAACCCCAAGGGCTGGGAACCGATCGACCGGCAGTCCTGGCGCCAGCAATTGCTCACGGTCTCACGCTTGGCCGACGGCGCAATGATCTACGACACCAGCGATTCGACCTGGGACGACCAAGCGGGTTGGTGGTTGGAAACGAAAGAGCTGCTCAACACACCCGTGGCCGCGATCGTCGGCGACTGACCGGCGGCCGGGCGCGTCGCCTCACGTCGCGCTCAGCCGCTCCAACACCCCGAGGTACTTGCCGGCCATCGCTTCACGGCTGTAGTGACCGGCGGCGTAAGCGTGACCGCTGTCGCCCATGCGCCGCATCTCGTCGGGGTTGTTCTTCAACCGGAGCAGCGCGTCGATAAACGCGTCGGCGTTCTCCGGCTCGGCGAAGTAGCCGGCGCCGGCGTCTTCGACCAGCTTGCGCGCCACGCCGTCGATGCCGATGATGATCGGCTTCTTGCAACACATATAGTCGAACACCTTGTTGGGGTAGACCGTCTTGAAGGTGTCGTTGCGCATGAGCACCGCGGTGCACGCGTCGGAGGCGTTGATGTAGTCGCAGACCCGGTCCTTGGGTACGGCGTCGACGAAGACCACGTTGTCCAGGCCGCGCTTCTTGGCGTCTTCGACAACGCCCGGCTTCTCCATGCCGTCGCCCACGAGCATGAGGCGCACGTCGGGGTGCGGGTCTTTCAGCTTCTCGGCCACGTCGAGCAGCTGACCGACCTTGTTGGCCCGGCCGTGCGCACCGAAATAGCTGACGACGAACTTGCCGGTGAGGCCGAGCTCGGCGCGGACGTGGTTGTCGAGCGGGCCGGGGGTCATGATGTCGAGGTCGGCGCCGTTGGGGATCATGCTGATCTTTTCGGGCGCGACGCCCTTGCGTTCGATCAGCGCCTGCTCGAAGGCGGGCGTGAGCACGTTGATCCACTTGGCGCGGCGGTAGGCCTTGGCTTCGAGCTTGTAGAGCATGTTGGCCAGGCGCCCGGGCTGGATCACGCCGGTGTCGATCGCGCTCTCGGGCCACAGGTCGCGCACCTCGAACACGGCGGGCCGGCGGCGGAACAGCGACAGCCAACGCATCGTCGTCGCCACGGTCAGCGGCGGGCTGGTGGCGATGATCACGTCGGGCCGCTTCGCCCGCAACAGCCCGGCGATCGTCGACGAGACCGCGAAGCTGAAGTACGCCCACGCCCGGCCGATGAAGCTCTTGTTGTACGACTCGCTGACGTGGCAGCGGTAAACCGTCACGCCGGGCATCTCCTGCTCGCGGACGATGTACCGGCCCTTGTAGCGGTCGGGCTTCTTGCCCGAGGCGTAGTGGACCATGCCCGCGAGGATCGTCACCTCGTGGCCGGCCTCGGCGAAGTACCGGGAGAACTGGTTCCAGCGCGAGCCGCCGGCGTCTTCCTTACCCAAAAAATACTGATGGACAATCAGGATCTTCATGCGCCCGGGCTCCCGGTCAACACCCCGGCGTACTCTTGTGCGATGTTCACGGTCCGCCCCTCGGCCGCGGCGGTCATCGCCGCGAAGCTCGCCAGCGTCACGTTCACCAGGTCGTCCAGCGGGATCAACGGCCCGCCGCCATCGGCCACACGCTCGACGAACGCCGCGAACTCGGCGCTGTGGCCCTTGTCCTGCCGCGAGGTCTTGAACTTCTTGAACCCCGAAAAGCCGTAGCCCGTGGTCCGGCGGAAGTTGTACATGTGCAGCACCCGCTGGTCGGAATACACCTCGAGGTTCTCCTTCGCGTAGGCCTTCGAGCCGTTGGCGAAGTAGTTGACGGTGCCGACCGAGCCGTCTTCGAAGCCCAGCGAGATCGACATCTTGTCTTCCTTGACCGCCACGCCCTCGCCCATCTGGTGCGCCGCGACCGAGCGCACCTTGCTGCCGGCCAGGTACGCCAGCAGGTCGATGAAGTGGCACGCCTCGCCGACGATGCGCCCCCCGCCACGCAGCGGATCGTGCACCCACACGTCCGGCGGGATGTGCCCGGCGTTGACGGTCATGGTCATCGCCAGCGGCTCGCCCCGGCCGACCAGCAGCTGTTTGATCTTCTCGATGTGCGGGCTGAACCGGCGGTTGAAGCCGACCATCACGTGCCGGCCGGGCGATGCGCTTGCCGCTTCGATGACCTGTTTAATTTCGTCGACGTTCATCGCCAACGGCTTTTCGACGAACGCGTGCTTGCCCGCCGCCAGCGCCTCGCACACGAACTTCGCATGCAGGTTGTGGCCCACCGCGATCAGCACCGCGTTCACCTCGCCGTCGTCGAGCATCATCTTGTAATCGGTCACCGCGTGGGCGACGGAGAACTTGCCGGCCAGGTGCTGCGCCGAGTCGCCGCGCAGGTCGGCGACGTACTTGAGCTGCGCGTCGGTCTTGCTCATCGCGGGCATGAGCGTCATCTTCGAGAAGTTGCCCGCGCCGATCACACCGACCACCGCCCGCCCGGCCTTCGGCGCGTCGCCCGAAGCGGGCAAGGCGATGCGTTGCGTGCGGTCGGCCGCCTCGGGGTAGTCGAGGATCACGCCCAGCGCCGCGCGGTCGGACTGCACCGTGGCGTAAGCCTCGGGCGCGTCGGCGATCGGGTAGCGGTGCGTGATCAGCCCGTCGAGCGAGAGCCGATCGGTGGCGAGCATACCGAGGATCGCCTCGAAGTTGCGCTGCTCGGTCCAGCGGACGAAGCCGAAGGGGTAGTCGTTGCCGCCCCGCTCGTAGGCGTCGTCGTACCGGCCGGGGCCGTAGGAGCAGGAGACCTGGAAGGTGAGTTCCTTTTCGTAGAAGTCGGTGCGTCGGAGGTTGAGGCCGACCACGCCGACGAGCACGATGCGGCCGCGCTTGCGCGACATCTCGGCGGCCTGGTGGACGATCTCGTCGGTCTTGGCCGAGGCGGTGATGAGCACGGCGTCGGCGCCGCGCGCGTCGGTCTTGGCGTTGACGACCGCGACCGGGTCGCCCGCCGCGCCGTTGATGGCCTTGGCGCCGAACCGCTCGGCGAGCTTGAGGCGTTCGTCGTTGATGTCGATGCCGATCACGTTGCAACCGCTGGCGGCGAGCATCTGCGTGGTGATCAGGCCGATGAGCCCGAGGCCGTAGACGACGACGGTCTCGCCGAGCGTGGGCTGTGCGAGGCGGATGCCCTGCAAGCCGATGCTCGCGAGCACGGTGAACGCGGCCTGCTCGTCGCCGACGCCGTCGGGGATCTTCGCGCAGAGCAGTTTGGGCACGGCGACGATCTCGGCGTGGGCGCCGTTGGAGATCACGCGGTCGCCGGGCTTGAACTCGGTGACGTTGCGGCCGACCTCGAGCACGACGCCGGCGTTGCAGTAACCCAGCGGCAGCGGCTCGTCGAGGCGGTTGAACACCGCTTCGAGCGTGGGCATCAACCCGTCGGTGCGGATCTTGTCGAGCACCTGCTTGACCTTGTCGGGCTGGGCCTTGGCCTTGCCGATGAGCGAGGCCTGCCCGAACTCCACGAGCATCTTCTCGGTGCCCGCGGAGATGAGGGTCTTGCAAGACTGGATGAGCACGTCGTTGCCGCCGAGGCCCGGGGCGGGGACCTGGGCGACCTCCGTCGCGCCGCTACGAAGATTCTGAAGGACTTGTTTCATGGCTGATGTCTAGACACCCATAAGATCGCCGGAGCTCCGCGAGGGCTTGGCTGTGTGCCCGCGATTGCTCGGCATCGAACCGTTGTTTGATCGCCTTGGCCGGGACGCCGGCGACAATGCTGTAGGGGGGTACGTCTCGTGTGACCACCGCTCCGGCGGCGACGATGGAGCCGCGGCCGATGTGGACGCCATGCATCACGATCACCCCGTGACCGATCCACACGTCGTCTTCGATGACAATCCGCTTGTTCGTGGCGCGACCGGCCCAGACCGAAGGGACGCCCACTTCGTGGTAGTTGTGATCCCCTCCCACGAACGAGACTTGCGATGCGATCATGACCCAGTTGCCGATCGTCGCTTCGGACGCGAGGTGGCCGTGATTGCCGATGAAGCAGTAGTCCCCGACCGTGACGCAGTTCGGCCGGACGTGCAACCCGCTGCCCAGGTAGAAATCACGGCCGACCTTGACGAACCGGTATCGGAACGTGCACAACGCCCACACCCTGATCCTTCGCAACCAGCGGAGCAACGCGGGACGGCGGGGCGGAGCGGGTTGGGGCGTGCCGGGCCGGCTCATGGCGTGCCCCTGGATGGCGCGGCGCTCGGGCCGGGAGCGGGAGCTCGCATCCGGTGCGCACAGCAGATGGCGTCCACGATGCCTTGCAGGTACGTGTGCACGTTGTGATGCCGCTCGATGATCTGCTTCGAATGCTGCCCCATCTTGTTGCACAGCTCGGGGTCACCGATGACGTCGGCGATCGCGTCGGCCAGCGCTTCCACGTCGTCCTCGGCGATGACGTGCCCGTTCTTACCTTCCTGGATAAGGTCGGTCTCGCAGCCGTCGGCGGTGGTGCAAACGACGGGCAGGCCGTGCGCCATGGCCTCGGATATCGCCAAGCCCCCCAACCCGGGCAACACGAACACGTCGGCGAGCAGGAAGTACTCGCTGACCTCATCGATGACGCGACCGGTGAAGTGCACGCCGGCGAGGTTGTCCGATTCGGCCTGCCGCCGCAGCTCGGGCAACGCCGAGCCGTCGCCCACGATCACCAGGGCCAGGTCGTCGAAAGACCCTTGGAGCCGCCGGTAAGCCCGCAGCAACACGCCCAGCCGCTTGGCCGGCTCGATGGCGCCGACGAAGAGCAGGACCCGCTTGCCGGCCAGCGCCATGCGCTCGCGCAGGGGTGGTTGCACCTGTTCGGCGCGCCCGATCCGTACGAACACCCGGTCGGTGTCGACACAGTTGACGGCGCGGAATATGGGCTGGGTCAGGTTTTCGCGTTCGAAGTAATCCGTAGCGCGGGAGCTGTAGCCGAGCAGGACCGTCGACCGTCGCATCAACCGCAGCCGCAACCAGCGGTAGACCCTCGACAGGCCGCGGTATCGGCGGCCGGGGATCTCCCCGAGCCCCCACCAGATCGTGGGCACCCCGCGCCGCTTGGCCCAACGGTAGATCAACAGGTTGTTGAAGATGTTCGAGCCCCCCTCGCACAGCAACACGTCCGGCCGGTAGGCGTCCAGGTGTTTGCCGACGCCGGGGTAGAGCAACGCGGGCACGCTGCGCCCCGAAGACTTCAAGCGCAACGCGTAAGTCTTGAGTTCCTGGTGGTCCAGGCCCTTGAAATCAGCCGCGTTGATCAGCTTGGTGCCCGGGATGTCCTGCCCGTGAAATACCTTCAGCTCGATCATCGGGTGATCGGCCAACCGCTTAAAGATCGGCGCCCGCCACCCCTGGCAGACACGGTACGTGACGGCCACGCGGATCGGTCGGCGGGGCGGGCAAGGTTCTGGATCGGGGTGGGTCATGGCGTCAGTTTATACACGATTATCCGCCGCAACGGCGTCGAGAGTATGAGTTTCCGAACAAGCGGCTAGTACGAGTAGCCGGCGTGCGGCAAGGGGGCGAATCGCGCAGAAGCGTCGGGCGCGGTGTGAGCAACGAAACGCTGCCTGCACACGAGCGTCGCCGCGATAAAGAACCACACGTCGAAACATGCGAAGAAGCTGTTCATCTTCAGCGAACCGAGGATGGCGAAGATGCCGATCCCGGCCAGGATGGCGACCGGTATCAAGGTGCGCAGGTGCTCTCGGCACTCCGACCGCAGGCGCAGCGCCGCGATAGAAAACCACCCAAACAACCAGCACAGGAGGAACAGGCCGAGCAGGCCGAGCTCCGCCCACACCTCGACCACGCTGTTGTGCGGATACGCCCATTCATCCCTGCCGGTCAAGATGTACGACGTGTTCCCCACCCCCCCGCCGATGATCAGGTCGAACGTCGAGCTGCCGTGCATCACCTCGTTGATCATGGCCATGCGGCCGGACACACCTTCCGACATCGCCCCAAACCGCGTCATGCCGGCCGAGACATCCATCAACCTGATGAGGTAGAGAAAGATGAGAGCCAAGATGGGAAACAGCGCCGACGGTATCCAGATGCGCTTCAGCCGCATGACAAAGAGGATGTACAGGATCGGCACCAGCATCAGGACGACGGGGCCGCGCGTGCCCGTGTACACAAAGACGAGCACGGCCACCGGCACGAACAACAACGGCAACTTGTTCGCTCTCATCAGCGAGGCCAAGGACGCGATCGCCCCGTTTGCCACGATGGAGGTCACCAACAGCGTGCTGGCGTACCCGGCAGACATCCGCGTGGCGCCGGTGTCTTCGACGACGTTGACGCCGAAGAACAACGTCATCACCGCCGCGAGCACGCCCCACCCGAAGAGAAAGACCAACAGCGAATGGACGTCGCGCAACCTTTGCAGGTACAGCGACGGGATGAGGATGCAGAAAGGCGTCATCACCCCAAAGATCAACAGCTTCTTGACCGCGCCGCCGGGCGCGTTGGTCAGGGGGTAAGTCAGGAGCATCAACAGGAGGAACACCCCATAGATGACCAGCAACCGCTTCGGGGCGTTGCCCCAGGCGGACTCGTGCCGGTGTCGGCGCCAATGAAAATATGCGCCGCTAAGCGCGATCAACGCGACCGCCACGTCCACCGTGTAGCCGTATGAAAGGACCGGGGCGTAGGCGCGGATGAGCGACTTGAACAGGTGGTACGCCACGAACATGCTGACAAACAGCACCGGGAGCCGGATCGACAACAGGACGGCTGCGCCGACGACGAAGGCCGCGATGGGGATCAGGGTTTCTAGTTGATCGTACATCTGAGTGTTTCTGTCTTCGCGACGGCTTGCCGGGCATCCCGTTTAGGCGTCCGGCGGGCTTGGGTATCTGTTTCCAACGGCATCCGGTCGTCCCTTCCTGTCGCCGAGCAACCCGCCAAGGGCCGGGGAACCCGCCCGACGCCGTCGCCCTCGTGGTCACACGGAAGACTCGATGCCATACCTCCATTTTCGGTAGACACGACGCAGCTGGATCGCCCACCTGTCTATCAAGCGGTACAACCCCCGACAGGATCGGCGTTCGGCGCAGAAATACACGAGCTTTTGCGCGATCGGCAGGGGGGGCAGCTGCTCGCGCAGCCTCCTGATCAAGTCGACGTCACCCGCCAAGCACGCCCGGCGGAGCCCCGCCAACCCCATCCGCCGCATCTCCCGCCTAAACGCGGGGGAATCGTGCTCGTACTTCGAAGCGAAATAACGGCGCACCTCGAGGCTCTTGAGCGTAAACCCGGCCAGGTGCGCCATGCTCTTGCTCCTGCTGGACGACTCGGCGAGCCGGCGGAAGGTCGCCGTGGATTGCGCGATGTATCGAAACGCGCCCCGCCTGGCCAGTTCGAGCCAGCGGGGGATATCGCCCATCGGGAAGTAAGACCCGCGGAACACGTGATCGTCGCTGTGGAGTATCTCTTGGAGTGTGTCATACCGCATGCATGCCGTCGGTGTGTAGATCACGTCCTGGTTGCAGAGCACGCGTTCGAAACGTTCTTCGGGAGAGTGGTCGGGCTCGAAACGATACCCCTGCCGGGATTGCAGGCGTTCGACGCGGCGCTGGCGTTCCTGGAAGAGCATATCGATATCGGTATACACCAGCACACACCCCGGCTCCGCTTCGAGGATGTCGACCTGCTTCTGGAGTTTGCGGGGGTCGTGCCAATAATCATCGCCCTCGCAGTAAGCGATGTACTTGCCGCGGCACAACCCATGGACGCGCAAGCCGTTGGCGCGGGTGCCGACGTTAGCCGAGGAGGTGACCACACGGATCACATCGGGGCGCTTCTCCGCGTAGGAGCGGACGACGGCCATGGTGTCGTCAGGCGAACAGTCCTCACCGATCACCAACTCGATGGGGAAATCCGTCTCCTGCGCGAGCACACCCTCGATGGCCTCGGCGATATACCGGCCGTGGCCGTAAGTGATCATCGCAATGCTGACCAACGGCTCCGTGGACAACGCTTGTGAGTCGCTGATCTCGATACACTCGATCCCTCCCTCAAGGGTTTTGTGTTGTTCTGTAAGCATAGGTCAACCGCCGTTAGCTTCTCGGCACCTCGTTCCGGTCGGCCCGGGCACACACCAATGCTATCACTTGCTCAAACGCCTTCAATCGCAGGACCGTCGAGTGCGAAGCCCAGGAAACCGGGCAGATGGCGGCATTTTTTCTGACCATACAAGCATTTACAATTACAGTATTTATCGGAAATCACCCGTTTGGCTTTGAACGATTACGCAATAAATTGGTGAAATCGTGAAAAGCCCTCAGATCGAACGCGAAACAGACCACCGCCCAGAAACCGACTCCAACCACGACCTGCCCCGCCACGATCACCAGGTGGGGCAGCCCCCGACCCAACTGAGCAAGAACCGCCATCACTACCGCCGAGGATCCCGCCGCCAGTAATCCTCCCACGCCATCCCACAACTGAGCCAAGGCGGAGTACCGCAGGAATCGGCCCGTGTAGTAGGCGTTGATCAAGAAACTGGCGAACGCGATCGCCACTTGCCCGTAGACGATGGCCATCACCCCCCACCGCCAGGCGATGACTAAGTTCAACGCGATCAGCACCTTCTTGACCACACCGACACCCAGGAACAGGTCGCTCCGCCCCAGCGCGACCAGGACGTTCAGGTTCACCGCGCTCAGCGGATAGAACAGGGCCACCGCGGCCAGCCATTGGAAATACGGGATCGAGCCGATCCACTTGTCGCCCAACACCCCCCTGAACAGCGGTTCCGCCGTGGCAACCATCAGCGCGCAGATTAGGCCGTTGAGCAGGATCACGAGCCTGACCCCCCGTCGCATGCCGCGCTTCATGCGGTCGGGATCATCTTGGATCTGGGCGAAGACGGGCAACGCCACACGGGCGAGCATGCCCGACACGGTCGTCGCGACCATGCGCTGCAGCCGTCGGGCGTTGAAATAGAGGCCGAGCGTGATCGCGTCGAAGATCTTGCCGACCACCAAGAAGTAGACGTCTTCGAAGATCACCGTCAGCACGTTTTCAAGCATGAGCTTGGAGCCAAAGCCAAACATCCGCTTGATCGACCGGGCGGAGTACCGCAAGCGCGGTCGCCAGTCGCTGACGATCCAGATCAGCACCACCCAGAACAGCCGCAGGCCGACCATCTGCGCCACCAGCGCCCAGACCCCGAAGCCCGCCAACGCCATCCCCACGCCCAGCGCGCCGGAGAGCACCGTCGCCGGCACGCTGGCCAGCAGGATCCGTTTGAACCTCAACTCGCGTCGGAGCAAGGCCATCTGAACGATGCCAAAGCCGTTGATCAGGGGGATCAGCGCCAATACACAGGTCATCGGCATCAGCACCGGCCGCCCGTAAAACGCGGCGATCCAAGGCGAAGCGACACAGATCAGCCCGGCCAGGACGAAGCCCAGCACGACGTTGAAATAGAAGACGGAGTTGCAGTCGACCTCGTCGATCTCGTTCTTCTGGATCAGCGCGTTGCCGAGCCCGCCGTCCACAATAACCTGCGCGACGCTGTAGAAGATCGTCAGCATCGCCACGAGGCCGAACAGCTCCGGGCCCAGCAGCCGCGCTAGCCAGAGCTGTGTGAGTACGAGGACGACCTGTTGGCCGACGCGCTCTAACGCGCTCCAGAAACCCGCTCTCAGTGTTATCGTGGTCAGCGAGGTCATGCGTATTGTAATGATCGCCTTAGGCGGGGTTCGGCCGCCGCATCATCAACTCGGACAAAGAGGCCAGGGCACCCAGCGTCTGGCCGGTGAAACCCTCTCCAATCGAAGCAAGCCGGGATTGTAGCTGTGGGTAATCGTCTTCGATCCGTTTGATCACGGTACGGACCTCATTGAGCATGGTCGGCGAGTGGACCTCGACGTGATATTCCTCGAGCCCCAGCGACCGCATCATACCGCCCATCTTTGCGTGCGCCCCCAACGAGACGACCGGCGTACCGAACCCGATTGGGACGATTTGGCCGTGGCCGCGCACCGAGAGGACATACCGCGCGTCGCGATAGTACTTCATCACGGACTCGCACTGGTCAAACGCGTAGCTGCCGAAGTCCAACACCTCGGCCCCCACGATCCCGTCGCTGATTTCCTTGGAGATCGCGACGTCATGCAAGACGTGCGGGATAAAGATGACCCTCTGTGTTTGCGCGATTTCACCCGTGATGACCCGCATGTTCTCGATGAACTTGGCTCGTGCGGTTTCGTCGCCGTAACGCAGGCTCGATTTGTCGTCGGCGATCTGCACCACCACAAAGTCGTCCTCGACCACTTCACCCCATTCCCGGCCTAAACCGACATGGAAACCAGGGTCGGGGAGCACCTGCGCATCGATCCCTGTGGCGTCGAGCAGGCGGCCGTGGCTCCCGTCGTTCCGCACGGAGAAATGTGCAGCGTGCCGGTATGTTTCGTGCAGATGATCGATGCCCCTCTCCGGGATGCTACCCTCCGACTCGAAGTAGTTGTAGCCCACCGCGTAGACGATGAACGGGATTTTGATCGTCCGAATGAGCTCCTTCTCGATCAGCCAGAACCAACCCTGAGGCCAGTGGGCACCGTGAATCACCCCGCCGCCCCCGATGACCAGCATGTCGTAGAGCTTGTTGACGACCTCGTTGATGTAATACTCGTTGAACTGCCGGCCCTGGAGGTTGGTCTGGCCGATCTGTTCGATATCGAACGCGTGGCGCAAGACGTTTTTCACGCCGAATCCCAGGGCATAATCCCCCACGTTGTAATTCAGACAATAGGTATGCAATACCTTCATTGCAGCGCTCCTTGTGGCATGCTCCTGGGTTAGCCTCTACCCACCGGTTTCTGTCGTATGCAGGTGATAGAGGCGGCGGCGTCCGGCGAGTATACAGGGATGCCGTGTGCCGTTCGCACGCTCTTCCGCTCCGCGTGGGAATCATCCACGAAGATCGATGCGGTGGTCTCGATGTAGTTGGCCTTATTGGCGCCTTCCTGGATGTGCACCACCTCGTCGAACAGCCCGCTCAGACGGGTCTTCCCGAGACTCTCATGGATATCATCGGCGTGGCGCGTTAACAGCACCAGACGGATCCCGTGATTCGTGCAGTCGTACAGGAACCTGACGAGTTGGCTGTTGACCTTGTCGCGGATGACCAGACAGTCGTCGTAATCGCAATAGACGGTGTCGAACTCGTGATCGATCCGAAAACGGTGGTCGAAAGAACGGTCGATCTCGTTCTCGACGTCATTCTCAAGTACCTCGACATCAAGCCCCATGCGGTCATAGACGCTCAGCAACGACAGGTTCACACCGCTGTTCCGCGCAAGGGCGCTGGACCCGGCAATACGGGCGGCGACCTCCATCAGCACGAACTCCCCGGCGTCGTTCTCCTTGACCTGGAAGAACCACGCGCCGCGGAAATCCATCGCGGAATTGATGGTCTGGGCCCATTCCCCGAACCGTTCGTCGCGCACCGAAACCGAGTTGACACTGATGCCAGTCCGGACACGACGACGTTGACGCCCGCGCGAGAACAGCAGGTTGCCGTGGCGGTCGGTGAAGCAGTCGATCGTATATTCCACGCCCGGAAGGTATTCCAGCACCATCAGATTCTCGTGGCGAGACGTGTGGTACTCGACTGTCTCGAGGTCCTTCGCGAGCACCGTGCCCTGCGAGCCCTGCCCGATCTCCGGTTTGAGAAACACCGGCAGCATATCTTCCGTGACCTCGTCGGCACAAAAAACCTTCGGCGTCATCACGATGCCGGACAGGTGCTCGTACGTCACCCGCTTGGAGTAGCAGATGCGGTTGGTCCCTGCGCTGCTTGTAACGACCTCCGCTCCGATCCGGTCGCGGTGCTCGGAGAAGAACATCGCCACCCTGTCCAAGGCTGGGAAGACAAGATCAATCGCGTGCTTGCGGAGGATGTCGTTGAACCGGTCCAGGAAATCGTCCGCCGTGATATACGGCATCAGGTCGGGGATGTAGTTCTCGTAGAGAAACTTCCCGGGGTTGTTTTCGACGCTGGTTGCGCCAAATACATTGATGTATTTTTCGCAAGCCAGCGACCGGTGGATCTCGAGCGCGCATTCCGAACCGCAGGGAAAGATCAGCGCGTTTTTTACTTCGATGCCCATCGCACCCTCCTCCGTCAGGCGTCCCGGCCCGACTCGACAATCATCCCGCAGATCCGCTCGACGTCGTCGCGCGACAGCGTGTGGTACAGCGGCAGGCAGAACACGCGCTCGGCGATCCGCCGCGCGTGCGTCAGGCCGTCACCCCTCGGGTCGCCGGCGAGCGGCGCGGTGTCGCTGAGCAGCGGGTAGAAGTACCGCCGCCCGTAGACGTTGTGCCCCTGCAACCGCCGTTCGAGCTCGCCGGTGTCGCAGCCGAACCGCTCCGGGTCGATCAGCACGGGCATGTAGCTGTAGTTGTATTCCTCGGGGTCGAACTTCTGGAACGTGATGTAGTCGAGGCCGCCGAGCAAACACTGGTACAGCTCGTACTTCTCGCGCCGCGTCCGCCGGACCTCGTCGAGGTGCTTGAGGTTCGCCAGGCCCAAACCCGCCGCGACCTCGGTCATCTTCGCGTTCATGCCGTCGTCGACGATCTCCTTGCGCTCGTCGAACCCGAAGAACCGCATCCGCCGGAGGCGCGCCGCCAGCGCGGCGTCTTCCGTGAAACACGCCCCGCCCTCGCACGTGTTGAACAGCTTCGTCGCGTGGAAGCTGGTGCACGCCACGTCGCCGTACGACATGATCGACTTGCCGTGGGCCTTGACGCACATCGCGTGCGCCGCGTCGTAGATGACCTTCAGGCCGTGGCGGTCGGCGATCTGCGCGATGCGCCGCACGTCGCACGGCGCGCTGAACACGTGCACCGGCAGGATCGCGACCGTCTTGTCGGTGATCGCTCGCTCGACGCGGTCGGGGTCGATGTTCCAGGTGTCGGCATCGACGTCGACGAACACCGGGGTGCACCGCTCCCACTTGATGATGTTGGCCGTGGCGATGAACGAGAACGGCGTGGTGATGATCTCGCCCTCGAGGTCCAACGCGCGGATCGCCAATTGCATCGCGCACGTGCCGTTGGCCACGCAGACCGTGTCGCCCACGCCCTCGTAGGCCGAGACCTCTTTTTCGAGTTGCTGCATCAGCGGACCGTTGTGGGTCATGATCCCGCTGTCCCAGACCCGCTGGAGGTATTCGTTGAACTCCGCCAGCGGGGCCAGCGAGGGCTGGGTGACGTAGATCGGCTTGTCCGAAGTCTGTTTCATCGTGTGGTTCACGCGCGAGCCTTCGCACGCATCTCCTCCAGCAGTCGGGCCTGGTCCAGTAGTACGTCCCAATGCTCGGCGAAGTTCCCCGCTTCGACCTCCGAGGCGAACCACCGCCACATGTTGTCGAAATGGTTGTCCGCCGGGAGCGTGAGTTCCTCGGATTCGCCCTGTTTCTCGACGAGCAGCACCGGCTCAAACCCCGGCGGCGCGGTGAACACGCGGTTGGTCGACAGCTTGCCGACCGTGCCCAACAGCTCGACCCGGCACTGGTAGAAGTAGTCGAAGCCGAACGCGACCTGCGCGACCTGGCCGGCGTCGTTGCGGAACATCGCTTCGCCGTACTTGTCCACGCCGGTCTCTTCGTCGTCTTGGAGCGAGGCGGCGAGCACCTCCAGGCCGGTGCCGAGCAACAGCTGCGAGACCTTGGCCATGTACGCCCCGGCGTCGAGCAGCGCGCCGCCGCCGAGGCCCTTGTTCCAGCGGAAGTTGTCCTTCGGCAACGGCGGGAAGCCGAACGTGCTGCGCACCAAATGCACGTCGCCGAGCTCGCCGCCGGCCATGTACCGCTTGATCTCGGCCCACTGGCCGTGGGTCTGAAACTGGAAGTTCTCGAACACCAGCAGGTTGTTCTCGCGCGCCACGTCGAGCATGCGCTCGGCCGACGCGTAACCCTCGGCGAACGATTTTTCCACCAGCAGGTGCTTGCCCGCCCGAAGCGCCTCGGTGCACCACTGCTCGTGCAGGCCGGTCGGCAGCGGCATGTAGACCGCGTCGACGTCGTCGCGCGACAGCAGCGCGTCGTAACCCGCCACGCCCTCGCACCCGAACTCGCCGGCGACCTCGTCGGCCTTGTCTTGCGACCGGCTGGCCACGGCGACCAGTTCCGCGCCGTCGCAGTCGCGCAGCGCGGGGATCATGGCGCGCCGCGCAAAGCTCGAACAACCCATCACACCGACTCTCAGACCTGCCATATCGCCCGCCTACACAAAACTCATGCTCGACAGCAGGCAACGCGCCTGCACGTTGACGAAGTTGTTGTACTTGATGAACTCTTTGAGCTGGTTCGCCGTCATCCAGACGTAGTTGTCGGGCACGTCGGCGGGGAAGTCGTCGCCGGCGTACACGATCAGGTTGCGGTTCTCCTCGCGGTAGAACCGGCCGCCCTCTTCCGATTGCAGCGCGTCGAACCGCACCCGCTCGGCCGGCGCGTTCAGCACGTAGTTGGTGAACGGCGGGCGGTTGGCCTCGGGCACCGTCTCGTAGCTGCCGGTCAGGCACTGCACCGTCGGCGCCATCTCCGCCACGTCGAAGTTGCCCGGCTCGACCTTGGCCTGCACCAGAAAGTGCAGCACGCCGTCGAACGCCTTGACCACGAACGCGATCAGCCCCTGCTGGTGCGCCTTGACCAACGGCTGGGTCCAGCTGAACACCTCCCGGCTGTCGGCCTCGACCGCGCACGCGATGACGCTGAAAAACCGGCCGCTGTCGTGGCGGACCTCCGTCTCCGTCCGCCGCCAGCCGGCCACGTCCTTGAGCGGCATGCGTTCGACGTCCAGGTCGAAACGGAACTTCTGCTCGGTGAACCAGCTGATGATCTGCTCGTTGGTGTGCTGCGTGGCGCTGCGCGGGTCGAGCGAGGTTAGCAGCGCCCGGCCGAACGCGCTGAGCTCGACGCCCGGGTCGGCCTCGTTGGCGAACGGGATGCACGACAGCACCGTCCGCGCGTCCATGTTGATCAGGTTGTCATGCCGCATGGTCGCCAGCACCTGGCCCAGCGTCATCCAGCGGTAGTCGTCGTACACCGGCACTTCGTCGCCGACCTCGATGATGATGTTGCGGTTGCGCTTGCGCAGGAAGCGCGCCCCTTGCTCCGACTGGAGCGAGTCGACCAGCACCCGCGCCCGCGAGCGGTCGGTGAAATACTCGAGGTACGGCGGGCTCTTGCCCCGGTGCACGCGCGTGAAGTTGCTGCGCGTGGCCTGCAAGGTCGGCGCGAGCTGGATCATGTTGATGTTGCCCGGCTCCATCTTCGCCTGCACGAGCAGGTGCAGCACGCCGTCGATCTTGCGCGTGATGAAGCCGAGGAACCCGATCTCGGGCTGGTTGATGATCGGCTGCTGCCAGTGCGGCACGCCGCCCCAGTTGGTCTTCACGTCGATGCCCTCGATGGTGAAGAACCGCCCGCTGGCGTGGCCGAGGTTGCCGGTTTCGGGGTCGAAGCCCCACTGGTCGAGGCGCGCAAAGGGGATCTGCTCGAGCCGGAAGCGGTGCGCTTCCTGGCGCTCGGCGAACCAGTCGAGGATGCCCAGCGAGGGGCGCAGCGCATCTTCCTGGGCGAGCGCCGAACGCAGGAATGTGTTTGGGGCGTTTTCCATCGGCGTGTGTGCGGCGTCGGCCGGGCGGCCGGTTCAGCCGAGCCTCTCCTCGCAACGCTCGCGGACGTACTGGAAGTACTCGCCCTTCATCTCGGCGGTCTGCTCGAGCATCCGCTTGGCGGAAACGAACCCCATCAGCACGGCGATCTCCTCGAGGCAGGCGACCTTCAGGCCCTGGCGTTTTTCGATGGCCTGAATGAAGCTGCTGGCCTCGGTGAGGCTGTCGGGGGTGCCGGTGTCGAGCCAGGCGGTGCCCCGGCCGAAGCGGTTGACGCTGAGCTGGCCCATGTCGAGGTACATCTGGTTGAGCGTGGTGATCTCCAGTTCGCCGCGCGCGGAGGGCTTGACCTGTTTGGCCAGCTCGCAGACCTGCTTGTCGTAGAAGTACAGGCCGGTGACGGCGTACTTGCTCTTGGGGTGTTCGGGTTTTTCTTCGAGGCTGATGACCTTGCGTTGGTCGTCGAACTCGACGACGCCGTAGCGCTGCGGGTCGGACACGAGGTAGCCGAACACGACCGCCCCGCCGCTGGTGGCGGAGATGAAGGCTTTTTGGAGGAGTTCGCGGAGTCCGGTGCCGTAGAAGACGTTGTCGCCGAGCACGAGGCACGCGGGGCCGCCGGCGAGGAACGCTTCGCCGATGATGAACGCCTGCGCCAGCCCCTCGGGCTTCGGCTGCTCGGCGTACTCGAGGGCGATGCCCCACTGGCTGCCATCGCCCAGCAGCTTGCGGTAGAGCGGCAGGTCGGTCGGCGTGGAGATGATCAGCACCTCGCGGATGCCGGCGAGCATGAGCATGCTCAGCGGGTAATACACCATCGGCTTGTCGTAGATGGGCAACAGCTGCTTGGTGACCGGCACCGTCATCGGGTGCAGCCGTGTGCCACTGCCGCCGGCCAGGACGATCCCTTTCATCGCGCGCTACTCCTTGTGGGCGGCGCCCACGCCCAGCCGTTCGCCGGCGTACTTGTTCTCACGGATCGGACGCCACCACCACTCGTTGTCCAGATACCACCGCACCGTCTTACGCAGGCCGGTCTCGAACGTCTCGCTCGGCTCCCAGCCCAGCTCGTCCTTGACCTTCGTCGCGTCGATGGCGTAACGCAGGTCGTGGCCCGGGCGGTCCGGCACGAACTCGATCAAATCCTTGTAAGGCCCCTCGCCGTGCGGCCGCAGCTCGTCGAGCGCAGCGCAGATCGCCTCGACGACCTGGAGGTTGGTGCGTTCGTTGTTGCCGCCGATGTTGTAGGTCTCGCCGACCCGGCCGGCCTCGACCACCCGACACAACGCGCGGGCGTGGTCGTCGACGTACAACCAGTCGCGCACGTTCTCGCCCTTGCCGTAGATCGGCAGCGGCTTGCGGTGCAACGCGTTGAGGATCACCAGCGGGACCAGCTTCTCGGGGAAGTGGTAAGGCCCGTAGTTGTTCGAGCAGTTGGTGATGACCACCGGCAACCCGTACGTGTGAAACCACGCCGACACCAGGTGGTCGCTCGACGCCTTCGACGCCGAGTACGGGCTGCGTGGGTCGTAGGGCGTGGTCTCGACGAAAAGCCCCTCGTCGCCGAGCGAGCCGTACACCTCGTCGGTGGAGATGTGGTGAAAGCGGAAACGGTCGCGCTGCGCGGCGTCGAGCCCGTCGAGGTAACCGCGCGCCGCTTCGAGCAGGCTGAACGTGCCCATGATGTTCGTTTCGATGAACACCGCCGACCCGTCGATGCTGCGGTCGACGTGCGACTCGGCGGCCAGGTGCATCACCGCGTCGGGCTGAAAGTCGTCGAACGCCTGTCGCATCGCCGCGCGGTCGCAGATGTCGGCCCGCACGAAGCGGTAGCGCGGCGAGTCGGCGACGACCTTCAACGACTCGAGGTTGCCCGCGTAGGTCAGCTTGTCGATGCACAACACCTCGGCCTCGGTCGCGCCGATCAGGTGCCGCACGACCGCGGAGCCGATAAACCCGGCGCCCCCGGTCACGATGATGCGTTGGTGAGGCGTCATGTCCATGCCTTGCAAAACGTTGCCCGTTCAAACGCGTGGGTGATACAACGCCCACGCCCGGCGGCTCAGCCCGCCAGCGTCTCCGCGATCCGCACGGCGGCTCGGCCGTCCCATAGGTCCGGCACCGTCGGGCTGAAACCGTTGTCGCCCACGACCCGCTCGTACGCCGCGACGATCTTCTGCGGGTCCGTGCCCACCAGCTGGTTGGCGCCCACCTCGATCGTGATCGGCCGCTCGGTGTTCTCGCGCATCGTGATGCACGGCACCTTGAGGATCGTCGTCTCCTCCTGGATGCCGCCCGAGTCGGTCAACACCACCTTCGCCCCGCTCATCAGCTTGAGGAAGTCGAGGTAACCCACGGGGTCCAACAGGCGCAGGTTGACCATCGCGTCGACGCGGTCGGCCAGGCCGAGCTTGCCGAGGTTGTTGCGCGTGCGCGGGTGGATGGGGAACACGACCACCATGTCGTTTTGCACACGCTCGATCGCGTCGAGGATGCGCCCGAACACCGCCGGGTCGTCCACGTTGCTCGGCCGGTGCATCGTCAACGCCGCGTAGTCGACGCCGTTGAGGTCCAGCTCGTCGAGCACCTTGGACTCGTCGGCCTTGGCCTTGTTCTTCAAAAGCGTGTCGATCATCACGTTGCCCACGAGGAAGATCTTGTCCTCGCTGACACCTTCGTTCTTCAGGTTCTCCACGCCCGACGGCTCGGTGATGAACAGGTAGTCGCTGATCGCGTCGGTGAGCACGCGGTTGACTTCCTCGGGCATGTTGCGGTCGAAGCTGCGCAGCCCGGCCTCGACGTGGATCAGCTTCACGCCCAGCTTCACCGCCACCAGGCCGCAGGCGATCGTGCTGTTCACGTCGCCCACCACCAGCACGGCGTCGGGCTTGTGCTCGAGCACGACCGGCTCGAACTTCTTCATGATCTCGGCCGTCATCACCGCGTGCGACGCCGAGCCGACCTCGAGGTTGATGTCCGGCTCGGGGATGCCGAGCTGCCGGAAGAACAGGTCGCTCATCTTCTCGTCGTAGTGCTGGCCGGTGTGCACGAGCATCGGCTCGATGCCCGGGTGCGCGGCGAACGCGTCCATCAGCGGCGCGATCTTCATGAAGTTGGGCCGAGCGCCGGCCACGTTGATGATTTTCATGGCAAATCACTTTCTGCTTTGCCGGTTGGTTCGGTCCTTCGATGGGCTGACTACCCTGTAAACTCGTTTTATTACGCCGATCGCTTGAGAAAAGGTCGGCTAAAACGTGCGGGTTTCGTCCTTGAAGGCCGGGGATTATAGGGCATCGGCCCCTCACGCACTACGCGCGCCGCCCCGCCGCAGGCCACAGGGTCCACGCGCGGTTATCCAACGGTTAACCCAGCGACTCGGGCCGCGGCGGCATCCCCGCCAGCCACTTCTCGTGCAGCCGGCCGCCCGGCTTGAGCACCGCCAACGCCGTCAGCAACACGATCTTCATGTCCAGCCACAAGCTCTGGTGCTCCTGGTACCACAGCTCCAGCTTCCCCTTGTACGGCGCGATGTCCTCGCGGTACACGTCCGCCGGAGGCTTGTTCGCCCGCTCGGTGATCGACTCCTCGTCGCGGAAGACGATCGAACCGATCCCCGTCAGCCCCGGCTTCATGTTCACGATCTTCTCCTGGACCTCCGGCGGGTAGTAGTCGAAGCTCTTGGGCATCAGCGGACGCCAACCCACCACGCTCATGTTCCCGATCAAGATGTTGATGATCTGCGGCACCTCGTTCAGCTTCGCTTTGCGCAACACCCGTCCCACCGGCAGCACCCGCGGGTCGTTGCGCAGCGTGATGTCCTTGTTGCCGACGAACTCGCTGTCCGACTGCATCGTCACGAACTTGAACACCTTGAACTTCTTGCCGCCCTGTCCCACGCGCTCCTGGAGGAACCACACCTTGTGCTCGCCCGTGCACTTGAGCACCAACATGATGACCAGCAAAGGCACGGCCAACAGCGTCAGCCAGAACAACGCGAACAATATGTCGAACAGTCGCTTGATCATACGTCTCTACATCTTCTGGTCGAGGTACTTGCCCGTCTCGAGGTGGTCGAAGTTGCTCAGCGTCCGGTTGAACAGCTCGACGATCGGCGCCTTATCCCACGTGCCCGCCGCCTTCAGCTCGGCGATCGTCCGCTCGAAGTGCGCCAGGGCGTCGGCGTCCCAGCCCAGGTCGCAGGTGACGATGCCCAGGTCTTTGAACCGCTCCCAGTCCACCGACTCGGCGTCGGTGTAAAACTCCTCGAAGTCCTTCTCGCCGGTCGTGTCGCTTTCGAAGAAGAAGCACGGCCACTTCTTCTGCGCCGCCAGCTCGTCGACGCGCGCCCGCGCCTCGTCTTCCGAATCGCACGCCACCGCCTCGTAGCCGACCGACTCGAGGTACCGCACCGCGATCTCGCTGAACTTCGTCAGGTGCAGCTTGTCCGACAGGCGGGGGAAGAATATCTCGCGGTTTTCGCCGAAGCAGATCGACATCAGGCACAAAATCGCGCCCTCGGTGTCGGTCACGAAGTACCGCCGCACGTCGTTGGGGGCGGCCAGCGGCTGGCGCTTGCGGATGCGCTGCGTCCACGCGAACGGCAGCGACCCGTCGCTGAACGCCACGTTCGCGAACCGCGCGCTGCTCACCGTCACGTCCTCCGCCCGCCGCATGAGGAACAGCTCCATGATGCGCTTCGACGCGCCCATCATGTTCACGGGGTTCGACGCCTTGTCGGTCGACACGCAGAAGTACTTCTTCGCCCCGGTCTCCGCCGCGTACCGCGCGGTGCGGTCGGTGTTGAAGATGTTCACGTCGATCATGCGCATCAGCGTGTAGGGGTCGGACTCGCTGCGCACGTGCTTGAGAGCGGAGAAGTTGAGCACGTAGTCGTACGGCCCGCACGCGGCGGTCATCGCGTCGAACGTCGGGTCGCCGCAGTCCAGCGCGAACGTGCGGAAGTCGCCGTCGATGTAACCGGCCGAGCTGCGGATGTCGCGCACCACCTCGGCGAGGTTGTTCTCGGAGATGTCGACCACGTGCAGCACGGCGGGGTTGCGGATGAAGACCTGCTTGACCACGGCGCTGCCGATCGAACCGGCGCCGCCGATGACGAGGAACCGGCCGCCGCGCACCGCCTCGTCGAGCCGATCGCCGTACGTAGCGAGGTCCTGTTCGAACAGCCCCTGCTCGCGCCCGATGATCGACAGTAGTCCTTGGTGGTGACTCATGGTGTTGCGATATCCGTTTGTCGGCCAAATAACGTGCCTGCGTCCACCCCCGCCGGCGGGCAGTATAGTCTCTGATAGGTCCGGTGGTGACGATCCACGCCGCCCGCGGGAACCCGCGGCTTGCACCTTCCTCAACGCTGCGTACAGAGCAAATATCGTGAATCGGCCCACCCGAGTTCAGTCGGCCCACACGATCCCCTCCACGAAAGTACGCCATGCGCCGCAAAAGGTTCGCCGCCGTTACAGGCCGATCGCCGCGTCGACCTGTTCGCGGTCGGCCAGGGTCTCGACCACGCAGGTCGCGCCGGCCGCTTCGAGCTGCTCGGTCCGATAGTTCCCCGTGGCCACGGCCAGCGACCGGCAGCCGTGGGCCTGGGCGCACTGCACGTCGCGCGGCGTGTCGCCGACAATCAACACCTCGTCGGGCGTCACGCCGTCGCCGCACCGCGTCATCGCCACCGCGACCAGCGCCGCGCGGTCGTCGCCGTCTTCGGCGCACACGACGCAGTCAAACAGGCCCGGGTCGAACCCCGCCGCGGTCAACTTGATCTCCGCCGCCCGCCGGTAGTTGCCCGTGAGCACGCCGATCGCCAAACCGTCGCGCGCGTGCAGGTCGGCCAGCAGTTCCCGCACGCCCGGCATCACCGTCACGTCATCACGCCGTGCTTCCAGTTCGTCGGCCAGCGCGGCGAAGTACGCCCGCTGGTAGGCGTCGTGGTGGTCGTGCGGGTGGTCGATGCCGTTGTGGGCGCACAGGTCCGCGAAGATCTGCGGGTCGAGCGTGCCGACGGTGATCGGCCCCCACTCGAAGTCGTCGCCGAACACATTTTTGCAGGCGCGCAAGATGCACCGGCTGCCCGCGCCCTTGGTGATCATCAGGGTGCCGTCGATGTCGAACAGAACCAGCTTGGTGGCCATGGGCGTGCGTGCTCAGCGGGTGATCGGGCTGCGGCGGGTGCGGCCGACGGGCATGGACAGGCCCGTCTCGCTGCGCGGCAGGAACAGTGCATCGTCGTAGCGCAGCATGACCAGGCCGTTAGTCCACTCGTTCTCCACGGCGGTCAGCGGCAGGCCCATCGCCTCTTCGATCATCCACTGCGACATGGGGGCGCCGGCCTCGTGGCTGAGCGGGTAGCCGCCGCCGAAGCGGGGGTTGATCTCGATGACGTTCAGGTCGTCGGTCGCTTCGTCGTAGAAGATCTGGATGTTCATCACGCCCGCGCCGCCGGGCAGCGCCTCGGCCACCGCGCACGCGGTGTCCTGGAGCTTCTGGTTGCGGACGGTCATGCCCTTGTTGACCTCGCCGCCGCGCGTCTCGATGCGCAGGCGCGGCACGCTGCACCGGCACTTGCCGTCGCGGTCGATGTACACGTCGCAGGTGTATTCCCGGCCGCGGGCGAGGCTCTGCACGATGAACTCGCGGTTGGCCGTGGCCATGACCAGCTCGTCCTCGTTGCGCACGACGACCGCGCCGATCGAGCTGCTGCCGCGGCGCGGCTTGACGAACAGCGGGTAACGCCAGCTGTCCGCGTCGGCCAGCGCCCGCTTCGGCGACGTCTGACGCACGGTGGGGAAGCCGCTTTCGACCAGCCACTCGTGCGTGGCGATCTTGTCGTTGCCGATGGCGATCGTCTCGGCGGCGGAGACCATGACCCGCGTGCCGACCTGTTCGAACCGCGCGTGGTGCTCGGCGTAAAACGGCAGGTCCGGGTCGATCGTCGGCACGATGATCTTGATGCGGTACTCCTGGCAGATGCGCAACAGCTCGTCGAGGCAGTGCGGGTCGGAGTAGTTGGGCACGATGCGGGCGACGTCGGCGTCGTGGAACGCCGAGCTGTGCCGCGAGATGTCGGTGGCGATCACCTGGCCGGCGAGGCCCAGATCGCCGAGGCTGCGCCGCAGCAGGCGCAGCAGGGCCACGCGTCGGCCCGCCGCGGAGAGCATGATGTTGCACTCGCGGTCGGACCTGCCGGGGGCGGGGGCGATGCGCGGCGGCGCGCCGGGCTTTTGGGCCAGGGGCTTGGCGGGCACGCCCACGGCCGTCACGCCGTCGGGCAGGTCGCGGACGACCGAGGCGCCGGCGCCGACGACGACCTCGTCGCCGATGCGGATCGCGTGGATGACGGTCGCGCCGGTGCCGATGTGCGTCGAGTGGCCGACGTGGACGTTGCCGCTGAGGGTCACGCCGGGCGCGACGTGGGTGTGCGGGCCGATGACGCAGTCGTGGTCGACCGAGGCGTTGGTGTTGATCAGCGCGTTGCGGCCGATCGCGGCGTTGGGCTGGATCACGCAGCCGGCCATCACCTGCGCGCCGGGCTCGATGCGCGCCGTCGGCGCGATGACCGCGCTGGGGTGCACGACCTGGCTGAAGGTGTAGCCCTTGGCGGTGAAGCGTTCGAAGACCTCGCGCCGGGCGGTCGGCACCTGGACGGAGCCGACGGCGTTGATGAGCAACACCTTGTCGGGTTCGTGTTCGAGCACGAGCTCGTCGCCGCCGGCGACCTGGATGCCGTGGATCGTTTTGCCGTGCAGGTCGGTGTTGAAGTCGGTGATGTACAGGGCCTCGCGGTCGAGCAGTCGGAGCACGTCGATGAGCACGCGCGCGTGCTCGCCGGCGCCGATGAGGATGATCGGCTTGTCGCTGCTGATCGGGTAGATGTCGGCGTTCTGTTTCACCCGGGCCGGTCCTTTTGTTTATGCCAGGTACGCACTGCTGGGCACGTTGATCACGCGTGCCGCGAGGTCCATGGTGACCGACAGGTCGTCGGCGGGGCAACCGCGGTACATCTCCAACGTGTGCATCGGCCGCCAGATGGGGCGGGCCTGAAGTTTTGCCTCGTTGAGGGCCTCGATCACCGGGTTGCGCAGCTCGGCGCAGCCGGGGGCGAGCACGATCGCGTTCAGCCAGCAGTTGCACTCGGCGTGGTCGGGGCCGGTGAACAGGTCGATGTCGTCGAGGTCGGCGAACACCTCGGCGTAGCGCGCGTGCAGGCGGCGCTTGGCGGCGACTGTTTCGTCGAGCTGTTTCATCTCGGCGCAGCCGATCGCGGCGTTGACGTTGGGCATGCGGTAGTTGAAGCCGGCCCGGTCGTGCACGTACTCGTAGGGGTGCGGGGCCTTGGCGGTGGTGGTCAGGTGGCGGGCCTCGTCGGCCAGTTCGGGGTCGTTGGTGAGGATCATGCCCCCGCCGCCGGTGGTCAGTATCTTGTTGCCGTTGTAGCTGAGGATGCCGATGCGACCGAACGTGCCGGTATGCCGGCCGCGGTAGGTCGAGCCGAGCGATTCGGCGGCGTCTTCGACGATGGGGACGCCGTGCTTCTCGGCGACGGCGAGCAGGCCGACGATGTCGACGGGGTGGCCGAAGGTGTGCATGGGCACGATCGCGGCGATGCGTCGGTTGGTCTGCTTGTTGTACAGGCCATCGCTGCGCCGCTCGCCGATGGTTTCGAGGCGGGCGTCGAGCTTGGCGGGGTCGAGGCCCATGGTGGCGGGTTCGACGTCGGCGAAGTGCGGTATGGCGTGCTGGTAGGTCGCGGCGTTGGCGGTGGCCACGAAGGTCAGGGCGGGCATGACGACCTCGTCGTCGCGCCCGACGCCGGCGAGGCGCAGGGCCGCGTGCAGCGCGGCGGTGCCGTTGACCACGGCGATCGCGTGCGCCGCGCCGGTGTACGCGGCGGTGAGGTTTTCGAACTCGGTCACGAAAGCGCCGCCGCTGGACACCCACCCGGTGGTGATGCAGTCGCGCAGGTTGCCCATCGACTCGTCGGTGAACTTCGGCGCGTGCAGGGCGACCGGCCGCTCGGCGTTGCCCACCACCTCGCCCACCGCGGTGACGATCTTCTCGGTCAGGTCGGCGCGGGTCTGTTGTCCCATAACTACGGGCCTCTTGGCAACGGTGTGAGTGAGCAAACGCTTGATAGGTAGTATATCAGACGACCCGGCGCGCCACTTAAGGCGTACAAGCTGTCGGTGCCTGTCGATGCGGCGGGCCGATGACCGATAAACGATCCAGTTCACACCCCGAGACACGAAACGCACGATGCCCAACGCTGAACCAACCCGCCCCGCTGACGAGTCTCGCAAGCGGAACAATACTACGCCGACCGCGAAGGCGTGGTTTGTTGTTTTTTGCTTGGCCGCGCTGCTGTACCTGCCGACGTGTGCGCGGGTGATCCAGTGGCAAGACCCCGGCCATTTCGTGCTGCGCGTGGTGAGCGACGACCTGCGCGGCGAGCTGGGCCTGGCGCTGAGCCACCCGCTGCACCATTGGCTGGGCAAGGCGGCGGTGTGGGCCTTGCCGGTCGAGCCGGCGTGGGCGGTGGCGTGGGTCAGCGCGCTGTGCGGGGCGGTGGGCGTGGCGAACGTGTTCGGTGGCGTGCGCGCGATCACGGGTCGCACGGCGGGCGCGGCGCTGGCCGCGGCGTCGCTGGCGGTGGCGCACACCTACTGGCGCATGGCCGCGATCCCCGAGGTGTACACGCTCACCGTTGCGCTGCTCAGCGCCGAGCTGTGGTGCCTGGCGTTGTTCTGGCAGAGGCGCAAGGCGCGCTGGCTGGTCGCGGCGTGCTTGTTCAACGGGTTAGGCCTGGCGAACCACAACCTGGCGCTGCTGACCGCGCCGGTGCTGCTGGCGTGCGGGGTGCTGGGTTGGCGCTGCTGCCGGCCGGTGGTGGGGGTGTTCGTGTTGGGCTGCGTGGCGTGGGCGGTCGGTTCGCTGCCTTATACCGCGCTGGTCGGGTACGACATGGTCCAATCGGGCGCGTACGGCCCGACCTTCCACTCGGCGCTGTTCGGCAACGGCTACGCCGATGAGGTCATCGGCGTGCCGAGCGACTTGCAGCCGCTGATCACCAGCGCCGCGTTCACGCTGCTGAGCTTCCCGAACCTGACGCTGGTCATGGCGGTGGTGGGCCTGTTCGCCGCGAAAAAGGTGGGCGTGAGCAAGGGCCTGTACCGCGCGCTGGTCGCGGCGGGCGCGATCCACCTGCTGTTCGCGATCCGCTACGACGTGGTCGACGTGCACACGTTCTTTCTGCCAACGTACCTGGTCGCGGCGCTGCTGGCGGGGGTCGGCTTCGACCACGCGCTGCAACGACGCCCCCGGCTGGCGGTGTGGGCGGTGGCGCTGATCGTGTTGACACCCGTGCTCTACGCGGTCACGCCGACGCTGGCGAAACGCTCGAACGCGCTGGGTTCGCTCGAACGGTACCGGCCATACCGCGACGATTACGTGTACCTGTTCTGGCCGTGGGCGGTGACGGAGCGGTCGGCCGACGTGATGAGCCGAAAGGCCGTCGAACTCGCCGGGCCCGAGGGCGTGATCATGATCGGGCCGTCCATGGCACGGTTCGCGGTCAAGTACCGCCTGCACGAAGAGGGCATCGACGGCGTCGGTGTCTACCGAGCCGACGATTTCGGCGAACTGACCCCGCCGATCGACCGCACCAAGCCCATCGTGCTTGTGCCACAGCACACCCACAAGCCGCCGCCCGCCCCGCCGTTCGGCGTGTGGCGGGCCAAAGGCGACCTCTACGTCCTCGATCCCGGGGGGTAAAAGGCTTTCAACCGCCTTGCCGGCGGGGGTTTGTGTCTGCCGGGCGGGTCACTATACTGCCCGGTCCCGGTCGCGAGGCGGCCGAGGCGCCGCAACGTTCAACGCAGAGGATTGACCCATGGCTGACCTGATCCAACCGCACGGCGGGGTGCTCATCAACCGTTTTGCCGACGACCCGCAGGCCCTGCTGGCCCAAGCGGCCGACCTGACCAAGGTCCCCGTCGCCAGTGGCGACCTGTCCACGGTGTACCGCATCGCCGACGGCACGCTCTCGCCGCTCACCGGCTTCATGACCGAACACGTGTACAACACCGTGCTCGACGGCAAGCACGTCGAGGCCAACGGCAAGAAGCTGGCGTGGACCATCCCGCTGAGCCTGCCGGTCACCGCCGACCTCGCCGGCCAGCTCGAAGTGGGCCAGACCGTCGCCCTGACCAACCCGAACGGCGATATCGTCGCCACGCTCGACGTGGCCTCCGTCTTCGAGTGGGACAAGCCGCGCTACATCGAGAAGGTCTACCTCACCGACCGCACCGACCACCCGGGCGCCGACATCGTGCTGACCCACCCCGACAACGCCGACAAGACCCACCTCGTGGGCGGCGAACTGTCGGTGGTCAAGCTCGACGAGCACCCGGAGTTCGGCGACCACATCAAGTCGCCCGCCGAAACCCGCCAGCTGATCGCCACCAAGGGCTGGGACGCGGTCGTCGCCTTCCAGACCCGCAACCCCCTGCACCGGGCGCACGAGTACGCTTTGGTGTACGGCCTGGAGTGCCTGCTCCGCGACGGTAAAAACGCCGGCGCCGTGCTCAACCCGCTGCTGGGCGAGACCAAGGGCGACGACGTGTCCGCGGTCGTCCGCATGGAGACCTACGAGAAGCTCATCGAAGACGGCGAGATGGGCGACGGCGACTCCGACACCGAGCTGTGGAACAAGGTCGGCGACACCGTGCCGAGCCGCGTGCTGCTGCTGGGCCTGGACATCAAGATGTTCTACGGCGGGCCGAGCGAAGCCGTGATGCACGCGATCTACCGCCAGAACATGGGCTTCACCAACATCATCATCGGCCGCAAGCACGCCGACGCGCCCTACGCCGACGGCACGGCGATCTGGGGCGACTTCGATGCGCACGAGATCTTCGACAACCTCGCCGGCGAGCTGGACATCCAGCCGGTGAAGGTCGGCTTCGCCGCGTACTACGAGTCGATCGGCCGGGTGGACCTGATGGAGAACCACTCGGAAGAGAAGCCGGTCTTTATTTCCGGCAAGCAGGTCCGCGCGATCCTTCAGGAAGGCGAGCAGGTCGACCCGCGCATCATGCGCCCCAGCACCAGCGCCATCCTCGCCGCGGCGATGAAGCAGAACTGACCACCACAAAAACACCGCAATAGCCGGCACCATACTTGGTGCCGGTTCCAGACCGGCAGCAGGTATGCTGCCGGCTAATCTGTTGTCTTACTTCGTGCCGCCGATGAAGACCGGGTCGTCGTGGGCGTCTTTCACTCTTTCGAGTTCGTCGAGGTCGCTGATCGTGGTGTCCGAGGGGTCGGGGTTGTTGTTCTTGTCGAAGTACACGCCGTCGGTGCCGGACGAGAGCAGGACGAAGCCGCCGGCGATGACGTCCTTGGCGTCGTTGTTGGGGTCGTTGCCGGTCAGGTCGCTCTGCTCGGGTTCGATCAGCAGCCACGCGAGGTTCCTGTTGGCCGAGGAGCCGAGCGACGAGCTGAGCATGGACTGCGCGCTCTGGTTGAAGGCGTTGCCCTTGGTCGAGACCAAGTCGGTCGCGTCGAGGTACATGGCGTTGTTCTCGCGGCCGACGCGCCCGCTGGCGCTGCCGCCGGGCACAGAGTCGTCGGCCACGGGCTTGACGTTGGTGCTCAGGCGGTAGTAGAGGACGGGCATGCCCGAAGCGGGGTCGACGAACTCGGGCATGTCGTTGTCGTTCTTGGCGCCCTCGACGACGACCAGCTCCTTGTTCTTCGGCGTGTAGAACGCTTCGCGGGGCCGGCCCGTCGGGCCCATCGGGCCGGCGCCGACCGCGTCGAGGTCGACGTGGTAGCCGGTCGGCAGCGTGAACGAGCCGCCGAGGTTCAACGCCCGCAGGGGCTTGTTGTTCACCTGGCCCATCAGGCTGAGCACGAGGTTTTCGGTTTCGCTGAAGCTGTTGCGGTTGGCGCCCTCGGCGAACTTGGCGTTGGCGAAGTGCCCGGGGTACTCGCCGCCGTAGGTGCTGGCGTACGACTCGCACGCGGCGCCGATCGCTTCGAGCTGCGACTGGGCCGCACGCAGCCGGGCCGACTTGCGGACCTCGCCGATCACCGGCAGCGCGATCGCCAGCAGCAGCGCGACGATGCCGATCACGACCAGCAGCTCGACCAGGGTAAACGCCCGGCGGTTCAACGGTTCACGGGTCAGCATGGGTAAGCCTCCATCATCGCCCACATCGTAGAACCGGCCCGGGCGCCGAGCAACAAAACGCCCCGCAACAGCCGGCGGCATACCTGCCGCCGGTCCGGGACCGGCACCTGTAAGGTGCCGGCTATTGCCCGCGGCACGGCGCAGGTCTAACATCGCCGCGTGGCGCCCGAAACCCAACCGAAGCCGCTGGTCCTCAACGGCCGATCCCTGCACTTCGTGGGCATCGGCGGGTGCGGCATGTCCGGCCTGGCCCGCATCAGCCGGGCGCTGGGCGCGGCGGTGAGCGGCAGCGACATGACCGAGACCGACGTCACCCGCGCGCTGATCGAACAGGGCATCGACGTGTCGCACGAGCAGACCACCGACACCCTGCCCGACGGGTGCGACATGCTCGTGGTCAGCGCCGCGATCAAGGCCGACCACCCCGAGCTGCTCGCCGCGCAAGGCCGGGGCATCGACGTGATGAAGTACGCCGAGCTGCTCGGCCGGCTCATGCTCGGGCGCACGGGCGTCGCCATCGCCGGCACGCACGGCAAGAGCACCACCACCGCCATGCTCGCCCACGTGCTGATCCGCTGCGGGCTCGACCCGACGTTCATCGTCGGCGCCACCTGCGCACAGATCGGCGGCGGAAGCCGGATCGGCCGGCCCGATGTGCTCATCGCCGAGGCGTGCGAGTACGACCGCTCGTTCCACAACTTCCACCCGACGCACGCGGTGGTGCTCAACGTCGAAGAAGACCACCTCGATATTTACGGTTCGCTGGACAAGGTCGTCGAGGCGTTCAACGGCTTCGCCCGCCTCGCCGCGCCCGACGGGTCGCTTTTGATCGGCCACGACGGGGCCTACCGCACCAACGTCGCCGCGGGCGCCGCCTGCCCCGTCGAAACCATCGGCTACGCCCCCGACGCCGACTGGTCGCTGACCGTCAAGCCCCGGCCTGAGCGGAGCGAAGGCCGGGGGCCCCGGGGGCCCCGGGGGTCCGTCGTCACCATCGCCCACCACGGCGAAGCGTTGTGCGAGTTCCAACCCCAGCTGCCCGGCGAGCACATGGCCTACAACGCCGCCGTCGCCGCGGTCACCGCGCGCCGCATGGGCGCGCCGTGGGCGAAGGTCGGCGAGGCGCTGACCTCGTTCCAAGGCCTCGACCGCCGCATGCAGACGCTCGGCCAGCGCCAAGGCGTGACCGTGATCGACGACTACGGCCACCACCCCACCGAGATCGACACCACCCTGCGCGCCCTCCGCCAGCACCACCGCCCGCAAGACCACGGCGGCCGGCTGATCTGCGTCTTCCAACCCCACCAGCACTCGCGCACGCGGTTCTTGCTCGAGCAGTTCGCCACGAGCTTCTCCGCCGCCGACCTGGTGATCGTGCCGCACATCTACTTCGTGCGCGACAGCGAGGAAGACAAGCGGGCGGTGTCGGCCGAAGACCTGGTGAACAAGCTCACGCGGCGCGGCGTGCAGGCGCTGCACATCGACGCGTTCGACGGCATCACCGCCTGGCTCAGCGCCCACACCCACGCCGGCGACCTGGTCGTGGTCATGGGCGCCGGGCCCGTTTGGCAGGTCGCCCACGACTTTCTCGCTTAGCCCGGTCGCTCGCGACCGGTATCCGATAAGATGATGTCGACCATCAAAGTCGCCCCGCCGTCGACCCGATAGCATACGCGTGGTTCCACCCACTTCGAGACGCACCATGACCAAGAAAAAGAAAGCGCTGGTCACCGGCATCACCGGGCAGGACGGCTCGTACCTCACCGAGCTGCTGCTCGGCAAGGGTTACGAGGTGCACGGCATCATCCGCCGGGCGTCGACGTTCAACACCGACCGCATCGACCACCTCTACCGCGACCCGCACCTCAGCGGCGCGGACATGCGGCTGCACTACGGCGACCTGACCGACGCGAACAACCTCCGCCGGATTTTGAGCGAGGTCGAGCCCGATGAGGTGTACAACCTCGGCGCGCAGTCGCACGTGCGCGTGAGCTTCGACATGCCCGTGTACACCGCCGACGTCGACGGCGTGGGCACGCTCAAGCTGCTCGAAGCGATCCGCGAGTTCCAGGACTACACCCGCCGGCAGGTGCGCTACTACCAGGCCGGCACCTCCGAGATGTTCGGCATGGTGCGGGAGAACCCGCAGAAAGAGACCACGCCCTTCTACCCCCGCAGCCCGTACGGCGCAGCGAAGGTGTACGCCCACTGGATCACCGTCAACTACCGCGAGGCGTACAACCTGCACGCGAGCAACGGCATCTTGTTCAACCACGAATCGCCCCGCCGGGGTGAGACGTTCGTCACCCGCAAGATCACCCGCGCCGTCGGGCGGATCAGGCACGGGTTGCAGGACAAGCTGTTCATGGGCAACCTCGACGCGCAGCGCGACTGGGGCTTCGCCGGCGACTACGTCGAAGGCATGTGGCTGATGACGCAACAGGACCAACCCGACGACTACGTGCTCGCCACCGGTCAGACCCACACCGTGCGCCGCTTCCTCGAACTCGCGTTCGGGCAGGTGGGCCTCGACTACCACGACTTCGTCGAGATCGACCCCCGCTACTTCCGCCCGACCGAGGTGGATGTGTTGCTCGGCGACCCGACCAAGGCCAACGAGAAGCTCGGCTGGGAGCCGAAGGTGGGCGTGGAAGAGCTGGCGAAGATGATGGTCGAGCACGACCTGGAACTCGCCGCCCGCGAGAAGACGCTCCGCGACGCCGGCCACGAGCTGCCGGCCAACATGGGCCACGACCAGTAACCCCCGCCCTTTCCTGCGACACAGCGCGCACCGGGCCGGGCCGCCCTAAAACAGGATGCGCAGCCCCACCTCGATCGAGTGCGCATCGAAGTCCGCGTTGATCAACGAGGTGTGGTCGACGAACAGGCTCAGGTTCGAGTCCACCCGAACCACCGCGCCCACGCCCAGCCGCAGCGAATCGCGCTCGACGTCGAGCCCGAGGCTGCGGAAGGTGCTGCCCACCAGCGTGGCGTCGTTGGCCACCTGGTCGTCGAGGTGCTCGTGCTCCCACGCGACCGACACGTGCGGGTAAAAGCCCGACGTTTGGCCCGGGTCGGGCGCGCCGGCCAGCCTCACGCCCACCAGGGTCCGCAGGCTGTCCGTGCCGTTGCGGGAGACGCTGAGGTTCATGCCCCCGGCCCCGCTCTCGGTGTATGCGTCGTCGACGACGTGGGCGTAATCCACGACCACAAACGGCTCCCACGACAGCCTTTCGGTCTCGAACACGCGGCTGACGCTCAGGAACCCGCTGTAGATATCCGAATCGTAATCGCCCTCGGCGGTCAGCCCCAGGCCCGCGATCGGCCGACGCGTGTCGGTCCTGCCGATCCCGTACGCACCGCCCACCGTCAGCTGCCAGTCCTTTTCGATCCACGCCACGTACACGTTCGCCCAGTAATTCGCCAGCTCCGCCGAACCGCTGCCCGAGTCGCCGTCCAGGTCGGTCCAGGCCGCGGCGATCGAACCGCCCAGCAACCGGTGCTCGTCGATCAGCGTCTCGACCCCGATATCAAACCCGTGCGAGCGGTAGTCGAACCCGGAGGCAAAGCGGTCGCTGTCCACGTCGCCGAAGCCGTTGAGGCTGCGCCCCCAGAACGCCAACGAGCCCGGGCGCATCGCCAGCAAACGCTCGGCCTGCACAACGCTTGCCATCGCCGACGAATGCGGGGCGGCGTCGGCCAGCGCGTGGCGCCGCTGCGCGTGACGCTCGGAACGCATCGCCGTCTGAATCGCCTGAACCCGGTTCAGCTTGCCCGTCCGCACGGCGTGGCGCTGGTGCAGGCCGGTCCGCTGGGCCGCCTCGCGTGCCCGGGGCTGCGACTGGCCCACCAGTTTCACCAGTTGCGGCTGGGTCATCATCTGGGCCTGGGTCATCTCCGCGCCGCCGAGCCCGCCGTCCGCCCCGCGATCCAGCGCGATGGCGATCCCCCGCAGGTTCGGGTTCGTCGCGGCGGCGTCGGCGTTGACCGCCTGGAGGAACGTGCCCACCGGCGTGGTCGTCAGCACCAGGTCGTTGCCGACCACCGACAGGTCGAAATCCAGCAGGAACGACGTGTCGCTGATCGCCCGGCTCAACGAGTTCGGGTCGCCGACGATGCCCCCGGTCGTCTCGATGATGGTGTGCTGCACCGTGGTGGTGATGAGTTCCGTGGGCGCCGCCAGGATCGTGCCGGAGGTGAGCACGGCGTCGTCGGCGACGATCTTGTCCGCCGCCGCGTTCGACAGTTCCACCTCGTAGGTCCCGCCGTTTAGTTCGTAGGTGCCCGAGACCACCATGGTGCCGATGCTGTTGCCCGGCGCGACCCGCCCGGACCTGACCGTCAGGTTGTTGCCGCCGACCAGGCCGCTCAGCACCCCGCCGTCGATGATCACGTCGCCGTTCGGCGCAGCGCCGGCGCCGTCGAAGATCAGCGTCCCCCCCATCACCGTCGTGTCCCCGGCGTAGCTGTTGTCGCCGCTCAGCCTCAGCGTTCCTTCGCCCCGCTTGACCAGCGCGCCATCCCCCAACAGGTCGCCCGTCAGCGTCAGGCCGTGGCCGTTGGTGTCGATCGTGCCCCCCGCGGCCAGAACCACGAAGTTATGGTCCAGCGTCGCGCCCGCACCGGCCCGCAACACACCGCCCTCGAACGTGCTGCCCACCTGGCTGGCCGTCAGTTCCGCCACGGTGTAGTTCGACTTGGCCGTATCGATGTTGGGGATCGCGGTCAGGCCGGCGGTGCTGAAGCTGCCGGGCGTGCCCACGGGGTTGCCGCCGACCGAGGGCGCGTCGGCCGACAGCCCGAAGTAGAGCGCGTCGATCGCGAAGTCGTTGCCGCTCAACGCCGGCTGCTGGTTCACCAGGCGGATCACATAGTTCCCCGCGGCGTCGAACGTGCCGTCGATGAACGCCAGCTTCCACACGCCCTTCGCGTCCGCCCCGGTGAACGTGACCGAGGTGCCCAGGGGGACGAAGGTGGTGCCGTCGCCGATCTCGAACTGCAAGATGGGCCCCGGGGCCGACACGACATTGATCGGGAACAGCGTCGTGATTTGCGCCTCGAAGCGGTACGCCGTGTTGGCCTGCGTCACGCTGATCAGGTTCTCGCCCTGCCACACCGCGTCGGTGGTGTCGCTGGAGCCGTTGGCCATGAGAAACTCGGTGCCCGAGAAAGCGCTGACGCCGTTGAACGCGGTGTCGGAGCGGTGGTCCGCCGGGTCGTTGCCCACGGCGAAACCGCCCTCGTGATCCAGGGGCCGCGCGAACGCCGAGCTGTAGTCCGAGGTAAACCCCGTCTCGCCCGCCTCGAAATCGCCGTTGACGATGAGGTTCTGCCCGCCCGCCGGGCACGCCGCCAAGGCCAGCGCACACAGAAGCGCCGCCACCCCATGACCCGTTATGGCTTGCGGCCGACACCCACCGAAAACATGAATCGCCCAGCGCATGGCGTCCCCTTCGAAAACCCTCCGCTTGTTAAATCGGCCACCGCCAAGCTGCGCTTGAATCTTCTCAACGCCGATCTTATCGGCCTGTTCGGTCGCAAAGACGCGGTCCCGGCGGGCACGAACGCATCACCTGCGCAACAAATACCTGACAAAATCGATCAGCCCCGCGAACTTGTAGTCGGGGTCGATGTAGCGCTCGATCACGTAGAACGCGAAGTAGTACGCCCGACAGAACGCCCAGACCGCCACCGCCAGCAGCGCCGCGTGCTTCCAACTCCACGCGTCGATCAACAGCACCGCCGACGCAGTAACACCGATGACGACGAACAGCGCCGCCTTGACGTACATCCACTTGGGGTTATTCAGGTCGCGTGCCATGCCCGCATTGTAATCCCCCGCCCACTCACAAGCCCCGGGGTGAGCAAAGCGAACCCCGGGGGGGCCCACCTACCCCGCCGGCCTGCCCAACCACTCGACGCCGATGCCCGCGCGTCGCCGGAGGATCAGCGCCAGCTGCCCCGCGTGGTGCTGCACGTGGCGCAGGTTGTTCAGCAGGAATTGCCCCACGTTCAACGGGTGGTACCAGTGGAACCCGCACAGTTCATTGGCGCGCTCGTCCGTCAAACCCCCAAACACCCGCTCGCACTTCACCCGGCAGTGATCGCAGTAGCCCTGCAACTGCGCCCGGCTGTACGCCTCGTCGGGCGTGCCTACCACGCCGCCCCACTCCCCGTAATCCCCCGGCAGAAAATGGTAGTGCTCCACATGAAACCCCTGCGGCACAAAATCCTTGTCCGTATCGGAAAGGTAAAAATCCGCAAAGAACAACGTGTGGTACGCGATGTGCCAGAACGGTGTGCCGTCGGTGCGGTCGTCCCACAAGGCGTCGGGGCATTTGTCGATCGCCTCGCGCAGCATGTCCAGGGCCGTGGTGAACTGGTGGCCGATCGCCTCTTGCCAGATACCTTGCATACCAAACCCCTTTCCGCAAACGCGGTCGGACTCATCATGCCCGGTTTTCCGCTTGTTTTCAAGGCTTTTCGCCGACCCTGCAATCCGGGCCGCGTCGGCTTACAATACCCGACCGCCCAAGGCGTACGGATCGGGGCGGGGGACGGAACGGATGAGCATGGACTGGACCAACCTGCGTGTGACCGTGACCGGCGGCGACGGCTTCCTCGGCAACTTCGTGTGCGAGAAGCTGCGCCGGCGCGGCGCCAAGTCCGTCGACATCCCCCAATACCCCGGCTACGACCTGACGCAGGAAGCCCACGTCGTGCGCATGTACGACGAGTTCGAGCCCGACGTGGTCATCCACCTCGCCGCGGAGGTCGGCGGCATCGGCGCCAACCGCGAGCACCCCGGCCGCTTCTTCTACGCCAACGCCGCGATGGGCATGCACCTGATCGAGCACGGCCGACAACGGGGCCTCAAGAAGTTCACCCAGATCGGCACCGTCTGCGCCTACCCGAAGTTCACGCCCGTGCCGTTCAACGAAGAAGCGCTGTGGGACGGCTACCCCGAGGAGACCAACGCGCCCTACGGCGTGGCAAAAAAAGCCATGTTCGTCATGCTCGACGGCTACAAGCGCGAATACGGGTTCAACGGCGTGGTCGTCGTGCCGGTCAACCTCTACGGCCCCGGCGACAACTTCCACCCCGAAACGTCGCACGTGATCCCCGCGCTGATCCGCAAGTGCTGCGAGGCGATCGACCGCGGCGACGAGGCGATCACCTGCTGGGGCACGGGCGCAGCGTCACGCGAGTTTTTGTACGTCGAGGACGCCGCCGAGGGCATCCTCACCGCCACCGAGAAGATGGACGAGCCCACCCCCATCAACCTCGGCACGGGCCGCGAGATCACCATCAAGGACCTCGTCGAGCTGATCGCCAAGCTCACCGGGTTCACCGGCCGGATCGAGTGGGACGCGACCAAGCCCGACGGCCAGCCCCGCCGTTGCCTGGACGTGAGCCGGGCCAAGGAGCTGATCGGCTGGCAGGCGACCGTCGGTTTCGAGCAGGGCCTGCGCAATACCATCGAGTGGTTTCGCAAACAGGATGAGATCCGGGAAGTCGTTTACGGGTGACAGTGACATAATGCGGGCCTCGTCTTTAACGCAATGAGGAGGCCATCATGCGAACGCTTCAAGCTTTAACCGTCGGCCTGTGTGTGACCACGCTGATCGCCGGCTGCGAGGGAAACATGGACAACACCAACACCACCACCAAGACCGAAGTCACCGACTTCGGCAAGGCCCGCTCCGGCGAGGCCACCCAGCTCTACACGCTGACCAACTCGAACGGCGTCGTCGCCAAGCTCACCAACTTCGGCGCCGCGCTCGTCGAGCTGCACGCGCCAGATAAAAACGGCGAGCTCGCCGACATCACCTTCGGCTTCGACTCCGTCGCCGGCTACGAGTCCGACGCCCAGGACTACTTCGGCATCGTCGCCGGCCGCTACGCCAACCGCATCAAGGACGGTAAGTTCACCCTCGACGGCCAGACCTACCAACTGGCGACCAACAACGGCCCCAACCACCTGCACGGCGGCGGCGACCGCGCGCTGAGCAAGGTCGTGTGGGCCGGCAAGGCCGTCGGCGACAACGCGGTCAAGTTCACCTACACCTCGCCCGACGGCGAAGAGAACTACCCCGGCGCGCTGACCGTCTCGGTGACCTACACGCTGACCGACGCCAACGAGCTGCGCATGGACTACAAGGCGACGACCGACAAGCCCACGCCCGTCAACGTGACCAACCACGCGTACTTCAACCTCTCCGGCCAGGGCGCGGCGACCATCAACGACCACATCATGATGATCAACGCCTCGAAGTACACGCCCGTCGACGACACCCTGATCCCCACCGGCGAGATCGCCCCCGTCGCCGGCACGCCCCTCGACTTCACCAAGCCCACCCCCATCGGCGACCGCGTCGACCAGCTCAACGACAAGCCCGGCGCCGGCTACGACCACAACTTCGTGTTGGACGACGCCAGCGACAAGCTCAAGCTCGCCGCCCGCGTCACCCACCCGTCCAACGGCCGGGTGCTCGAGGTGTGGACCGACCAGCCCGCCCTCCAGTTCTACGGCGGCAACTTCCTCCGCGGCCAGTCCGGCAAGGCCGGCGTGACCTACGCCCACCGCTCCGGCTTCTGTCTCGAAGCCCAGCACTACCCCGACTCGCCGAACCAGCCGGCCTTCCCCAACACCATCCTCCGCCCCGGCGAGACCTACACGCAGACCACCGTGTACAAGGTCGCCGTCGAGTAAAACAGTCGTCATCACACGAAACACGTTTAGCCCGGTCGCCCGCGACCGGGTTTTTTCATGCGAGCGATGACCTGTAGCGGATTGTTCACCGCGAAGGCGCGGAGAGCGCAAAGGACCGCGGAGTGCATGAGAGATAGTTGCCGAGCGCCGTGAAGCGAGGGGAGAGAAACCCCGGCGCGCCGCGTGAACGCACGCCCACCAAGACGAATTTTAACTTAAAATTCGTCTCACACACCCGCCCGAACCGCGCGTGGCACGCGAATGTCGTCTTTGTGCGCAGTCGGGGATCAATGGGAGCCGGTCGCGGGCGACCGGGCTAAACGCTTGGGGTCGGGTCTATGGTTGGGCCTCGGCGAGCCGGGGGTCATCCAGATCCAAGCGGTACATGACCTGGTTGTAGTTGTAGCGTGGCGTCTTCTCCGGGGCGCTGGTGAAAGACGTGGTATAGGTGCCCTCGATGTAAATCACACGCCCACCTTCCTGATTGAAGAAAGCGTGCGTGGCGACGTTGTAGAAGTTGTAGTTGTTGTGGTCGATGATCTTCACGGCCCGGCCGTAAGGCCCCTCCGGTTCGCGTGCCTCGGCGTAATACACGTCGCCGAAATCTTCCGACAGCAGGATCCATCGCTGCCGATAGTCGTTCCACACCACGCACGAGGCCCCGCCCCGGATATTCTCGGGCAATCGGACGTCGACCTTCTCGTATCGTGACCCATCCTGGATCGCGTGCCAGTCGTTGGGCACGCGCTGCCAGGGATAGAGGTACCAATAGCCCTCGTGCAAGAAGGGGTGCGAGGCGATCGCCTTCCTCGTGCAAGGGAACCGGACCCACGGCTCAAAGATTTCTCGTTCGTCGTTGAACAGCGCCAAGCCGCATTCCTCCGGTATGACCAGGCCTTTCTGGCGCGTGTACGTGGCGACGAGCCGTTCCCGGCCGTCGGGGTCGGTCATGGGGATGAGGCCTTCGATCCAGACCAGGCCCTCGCCTTCCAAGGGCAGCATCTGTTTCGAGCGGCCCTTGTCGTCGGTGAAATACGTGTAGTTCACGGCGACCGACGGGTCGTCGTTCAACGCGCTGGTGGCGGCGGAAACGCTGAAGTTCCAATAGTCGGGGCCGATCGTGTCGCCCCAGATCCAGAAGATGCGCCCCCGGTAAACCGCCGCGGCGACGGTGTCCTGCCCGAGCACCTGGCCGTTCAAGAGCGGCTCGGTCATCGGCACGGGCAGGTCGGCCATCACGCTGTCGCGGTAGATGCCCTCGCCGGTCAACCGGTACAACCGCTCGGCGATCATCGTCCGGCGGACGCGCAACTCCTCGACCTTGCCCGGCTCGAACCTGACGAGGCGCCCGGGCAGATCGAAGGTCTTATCCGGGTACGCGTAGCCATGGCTGCGGACGGACACGAACACCTCGCGCCCGAGCAATGATGGCTCATCGAGGCAAGCCACGCCCGCGCTGTCGGTCCAGTACTTGACCTCGTTCGGGAGTTTCAATTCAACCAACGGCACACCGCGACCCGTTTGTTCATCGATCACGCGGATGACGGCGTACCGCGGCGCCGGGCCACCCACGCACGAGGGCAGCAAAAGGACCATCGCGGTCAAGCAAACAAGGCGTGGCAACGATTTCGTGATTGTGCTCATCAACCCGTATGTCGCGGGTTCGGCGTCGAAAGTTCACCATGAATTAAAAAACGGCGGGCTCAACGACCACGTTTAGCCCGGTCGCCCGCGACCGGGTTTTTTCATGCGAACGATGGCCAATAGTGGATTGTTCACCGCGAAGCCGCGGCCGGAATCGTGGTCGCCCGTGGACGGGACAGGGCATCGACCTGATGGTCAATACCGCGGGAGACGTTTCAACCATACGTCGCAATGTCGTGGCCCGTTGTGATTCAATTGATGGCGGTGACCAGCGCTAACGCGTAATAGCGGATCGTTCGTGATCTGCGCGCCGCAGCGCCGTGCGCACCGGCGTGACACGGGCGATATCGGCTTGAAATCAAGGCGCTTTATGCCGCGGCGCGCGCACGGCGACGCTCGTGTGCGCGGCGGCGTGCGCACCGATGGGTCGCGGTGCGCAGGGGCGCGTCGCGGGGATCATGCCAACCGTGTTTTCAGGCGTGAAACCCGGTTCGATCGAACAGCGCGCCGGATGAACGACGGGTTGATGTGAATGGGCTCATCGAAACTTTGCCCGCGTCGCTGAAGCGACGCTCACCGATCGGCCGGTCAGGTGCCGAGGTTCACCTGCGGGGCGAGGCGGACGGAGGCGTCTTCGACCTCGAAGAACTCTTCGCGCTGGAAGCTGAACATGCCCGCGATGATGTTCGAAGGGAACACCTCGACCCGCGTGTTCATGTCGCGCACGTTGGCGTTGTAGAACCTGCGGGCGGCCTGGATGCGGTCCTCGGTGTTGACCAGTTCCTGTTGCAGGTGCAGGAAGTTACCCGACGCCTTGAGGTCGGGATAGTCCTCTGACACGGCGAACAGCTGCTTGAGCGAGCCGACCAGCGCGTTCTCGTCGCGGGCCTGGCTCTCGGGCGAACCCTCGGAGGCCATGGCGGTGTTGCGGGCCTGGATGACGCGCTCGAGCACCTGCTTCTCGTGGGCCGCGTAGCCCTTGACGGCCTCGACGAGGTTCGGGACCAGGTCGTACCGCCGACGCAGCTCGGTGTCGATGCCCGCCCAGGATTCGCGGACGTGCTGACGCAGGCGGACCAGGCCGTTGAACGTACCGATCACCCACAGCAACGGGATGAACAGGATCACGGCGACGACGATGAGTGGGATGAAACCTTCCATGAACGCTTATGCTCCTGTGCTTCCCGCGTCGCTGAAGCGACGCTCGCCGGTCTGCTGTTGGCGGACGTAGTCCGGCACTAACCGCATCAGGCCGTCGAGGTACCGCACCATGGCGCGGAACTGTTCGGGATCGACCTTACGCTTGGTCCACACGATCGCCTGTATCCCGTCGAACTGCAAGCCGAACCGCTCGGAACCCATGAGGTATTCCATCGCACGCTGGTGCAGCACGTCGTACGCCCACCGCCGATCCGACGCCGCGACGTAGAACTGCTTGCTGAACTCGGCCGACTCGAAGTCGATGTCGTCGAACCCGAACGCGGCGCCGATCTTGTCGCCGAACCCCTCCCGGCGGATCAGCAGGTCACGCATCGAAAAAGGCAGATCGACCAGCACGGCGCTGAAGCGGTGGGTCTTCCGGTTCTTGCCGCTGCCTGTGGCATAGTGGTAGTCGAACGCGTGGATGGGGTACCCTTCGAGTTCGCCGCCCAGCGTGTTGTAAGCGTACCGGCTGTTGCCGCGCGTCGTGCATTTAAAGTTGGGGTGCCGATCGTCGAAGCCACGGTCTTTTTCGGGATCGAACGACAGGCCGTTGAGCTGCGCCCACTCGGCCAGTTCCTTCTTGCGCCGCGCCGCGGCCGCGATGGCGCAGCTGATGCCGACGGCCCCGACCACCACGATGAAGATCGGCCAGAGGATGACGAACAAATCGGCCCCGGCGAGGATCGAGCAAGTCACGCTCATGCGCCGAGCCCCTCGAGCTGCTGCTTGCGGACGTAGTCGGGGATCAGGTCGAGCATGCCGTCGATCAGCCCCACCGTGCGTTCGTAGTCCTCGACCTTGAACACCCGGCCGGTGGTGGCGATGACGTGCGCGGTGTCGAACTCGATGTTGTGCTTCGGCTGGGCGAGCAGGAACTCCATCGTGCGCGTGTGGATCACGTCGTAGGCCCACTTGCGGTCGGAACTCTTGACCATGAACTTCCGTGAGAACTCGGCCGACTCGAAGTCGATGTCGTCGAACCCGAAGAACCCGCCGATCTTGTCGAAGATGTTCTCCGGACGGATCGACAGCGGCTTGAGCGGGATGTTCGCCTGGAGGATGACCGCGGAGAAGTAGTGGTGGTGCGTGGTCTTGTCGCCGTCGGAATCGGTGGACTCGGTCTCGTAGTGGTAGTCGAACCCGAGGAAGCGTCGGCCGTCCCACGCGCCTTGCATGATGTTGTAGGCGTAGCGGTTGTCGCCGCTGCGCAGGCAGCCGAACTCGGGGAAGCGTTCGTCGAAGGAGCGGTCGTGTGACTCGTCGAACGACAGGCCGTGCGCCCGGACCCAGGCGGCGAGGGCCTGCTGGCGCTTGCGTTTCTGGGCCGCGCCGAAGATGGCCAGCACGATGAACAGGACCACGGCGATGACGATGATGATTTCCATCGCCGCCCATCATACACGCCCCACGCGTCGCATGATTGCGATGCGCCGGGCGGGTTGATTCAGCGTTGACGACGGCGCAGGCACGCCAGCGCCCCGGCCGCGAGCAGCGCCAGCGAGGCGGGCTCGGGCACGGCGGGGGCGGCGGGCACGGCGTTGCCGAAGTTGGCGCCCAGCGCGTTGAGGTCGAGCAGGCTCACCACCCCGTCGTAGTTGAAGTCGCCCCGCTGCCAGGTCGCGTCGGTCGCGCCGAAGTTGGCGCCCAGCGCGTTGAGGTCGAGCAGGCTCACCACCCCGTCGCCGTTGGTGTCGCCGTTGTAGGTCGCGTACAGGCGGACGTTGTCGAGGTCGCCGTCGCCGTCGGTGCCGGCGTCTTCGTACAACACGGCCAACGAGGTGTTGGCGGTGATCGACGCGCCGCTCACGGCGGCGTTGTTGAAGTGGCCGGCGAGGTTGGCGGAGTTGAGGATCGCGAACGCGTCGCCGAGCGCGGGCGTGAAACCGGACTGCGTCAGCGCCAGCGCGCCGTCGAGGCTGACGCTGGCGGTGACGTTGAGCTGGTCGTAATCTTCGCCCGCGACGCCGCCGCTGCCTTCGAGGTCGAACTTCATGACGCCCCCGGCGGTCTGGGTCAGGTCGCCGTCGATGTTGAGGATGTTGGTCGGGGCCGGGGGATCGGGGATGTCCTGGTCGATCGTGATCGACACGTCGTCGACCGAGCCGAAGCCGTTGTCGCCGTCGAACTTCTCGAACCGCACCAGCAGGTTCTTGCCCACCGCGTTGGCGTCGGCCACCGGCGAGAGCGTGCTGTTGAAGGCGTTGTACCCGGTGCCGAAGTTGAGGGTGGGGTTGAGCACGGTGGAGAACAGGTCCACGGGCGTGGCGCCGTCGAGGTAGTAAAGCGTGGCCTCGAGCTGCTCGGCGCCGAGCGTCCAACTGCTGGCGGCGGCGTAGGCGAAGCTGAAGGTGTACTCGTCGCCCAGTGCGATCACGTGGCCGGTGTCCTGCGCGGGCGAGGGCGTGGCGCCGTTGGACGAGTTGAACCCGACGATCGCGCGGAAGGCGCCGGAGGCGGGGTTGGTGCCGTTGCGGCCGTTGATGGCGTCGTCGCCGCCAAAGCTGAACCAGTCGTCGATAGCGTTGAAGGGGTTGCCGGTGCCGGACTCGAACCCGCCGTTGGCGACGAGTTCGACAGGCACGGTGGCTTCGGGGGCGAAGGGGCCGCCGCCGCCGGACGGGGCTTCGCCGATCTCGAGGGTGCCGTTGTTGATCACGTTGGCCTTGAGCACGAGGGGCGTGCCGGAGGTGTCGTAGGCGGGCTTGATGTCGCCGCGTGCGATGAGCTGGCCGCCGGAGCGGATGTCGACGGTGCGGGTGGTTTCGAGCGAGCCGCCGTCGATCACGACCACGCCGCCGTCGCTGATGCGTGCGCCGTTGTTGGCCTGCAGGCTGACGGCGTTCTCGATCTTCACGGTCATCTGGCCCGAGGTGCCCTTGACCTCGAAGGCGACGACGTGCGAGTCGGCGCTGACGACGGTCTCGAGCGCCGAGCCGGTGGTGTTCTCGATGAGGGGGATCCAGTTGTTGGCCGGTCCGGTGTTGAAGTTGGCCGCCGCGGTGCCGCGGGTGTTGAACTGGCTGCCGCCGGCCCAGTTGGCGGCGTCGGCCCAGTCGGTCGAGCCGTTGGTCGGGGCCCACGTCTTGTACTGGATGATGAAGGTGTTCTGCGCCCCGCCGGTGCCGGCGTCGGAGTCGACGCCCTCGTCCTGTGCGATCTCGAACAGCAGGTCGGCGATGGCCTGCTGCTCGGTGGTCGGGCTGTTGAGCAGGTTGTTGGCCTCGCCGACGTCGGCGTCGAGGTCGTACAGGCCGAGCACGTTCGAGCCGGAGCGGGAGAGCTTCCACTTGCCGAATCGGATGGCCCAGTCGTCCTTCACGCGGGCCTCGAAGATGTGGTACTCCTTCTCGTCGAGCGTGCCGCCGGCAAAGGCGTCGGCGATCGACTGGCTGTCGAGGCCGACGGGCGTGTCGGCGCCGGCGAGGTCGGCGAAGGTGGCGAACATGTCCACCAGGCCGACGATCTGGTCGCTGGTGCTGCCGGCGGCGATGGTGCCGTTCCAGTGGGCGATGAACGGGGACTTGATGCCGCCCTCGTGCACGTCACCCTTCTGGCCCTTGAGGCCGGCGCGGGCGTCGAACAGGTCCATCTGGGGCCCGGTGCCGCCGTTGTCGGACATGAGGATGATGAGGGTGTCATCGTAAACGGAGTCCGACTGGTCGGTGTCCTGGTTGGGGTCTTTGAGGCGGTCGACGATCTCGCCGATGTGGTTGTCGGCCCGCGCCATCATCGCGGCGTAATTGGCCTGCGCGGTGGAGTAGCCGGCGTCGATGTAGGCCTGCCAGATCGCGTCCTGGGGCGGGTCGAAGTTGCCGTGCGGCAGGGTCACGCCGGCGTAGATCATGAAGGGGTCGGCGCCGCCGGCGTGGGCGGAGATGAAGTCGACGGACTTGTCGGCGATCAGGTCGGCGGTGTAGTCGGAAAGCGTGGGCGACCAGTCGACCTGCATGTTGCGCGGGTCGGCTTCGCTGGAGTCGGTGTCGTGCTCCCACAGGTAGTTGACGTAGTACCGGTGGGCGTGGATGTGGTTGAGGTAGCCGTAGAACTCGTCGAAGCCCTTGTCGATGGGCGTGGCGCCGACGTGGGTGACCTGGGGGTTGGGGTGGTTGACGACTTCGTTGGCGCTGTTGGCCACGGGCGAGAGCGAGTAGCCGTCCATGCCCGCGCCCCACTTGCCGTAGGCGCCGTTGGTGTAGCCGACGGATTGGAGCGGCTGGCCGATGCCGGGGTCGACGTCGCGGTACTGGTTGCCGCCGTTGGCGTTGAGGCCGTTGGAGTCGACGGAGGAGTGGCCGTTGTGCATGCCGGTGTAGAGCGAGCCGCGCGTCGAGCCGCAGATCGGCGTGGCGTAGGCGTTGGTGAACATCATGCCGCCGTTGGCCAGCGCGTCGATGTGCGGCGTCTCGATCACGGGCAGGCTCGGGTTCGACGCGGCGCGCGCGAGTTGGCCGGTCACACCGAGTTCGCCGTAACCTAAATCGTCGAGCATGACGAAGATGATGTTGGGCTTGGGGGCTTGGGCGAGCGTCGCGGCGCCGAGCAGGCCAACAACCGCAACCGTCACGATCGAATGAAACGCCATCTTTCTCATCGGGGAACCTGTCACCTGTGCGTAGGGGTTGGTGGTGTCACAACTTATTAATGACCACGGGGGCGGGCCAAGCAAACAAAATCACGGAAATGTTCCGCGGCTATGTATTAGGGAAGAAAGCCCCCCGATCGTTAGCAGCAAAACCGTCTTTTTCGCGAAATTTCATTCGCCTAATCGACACGCCACGCCGAGCGGGTGGTTTTTAGCTTGAAAACAGGCGCCGGTGCGGTGCGGGCTAGCGGTTGGCGCGCTGGTAGATCTTTGCGCCGTCGATCTTGCGCATCTTCTTGCCGAGCCATTCGACCTGGCTCAGCGGGTAGACGATGAACGGCTCGTCGAACGCGAGGTTGGCGATCAGCGCCTGGCAGAGCATCGCTTCACGCTTATTGGACCGCAACCCGTGCCACGGCGCCGAGGTCTCGATGGCGATCAGGTAATAGCGCAGGTCGGGCATCGACTTGAGCGGGATGCGGCAGATGTAGGCGCACTTGAGGTCGGGCGTGCGGGCGAAGCCGTCGCGCAAACGCTGGCGCTGGTGATCGGTCAGCTCGGGCGTCGCCAGCTTGGTGTTGGTGCTCAAGCCGGCAACCTCGGCCTCGGCCTGCGCGATCACCTTCTGGTGCGCCTCGGCGCGCTGGCGGTAGGTCTCGGCGGTGTCGAGGTCGCCCTCGCCGCGGTAGTAATCGTAGAGCTGCTCGGCCGCGGGCAGCAGCAACCGCGGGTCGCCGTCGAGCGCGCACTCGAGCATGGCCACACCGGCCGAATCTTGCTGGCGGATCAGGTGCTCGCCGATCAGGTAGTTGGCGCGCGGGTGCTTGGGGTCACGGGCGATCACCCGCTCGAGGTGCGGCAGGGCTTTCTCGACGCCGTGCACGTCGACGTGCAGCTGCGCCTGGTGCATCAGCGCGTCGGCGTCGTCGCCCGTCGCCGCGTCGGGCGCGGCGCGGCTCAACTCGTCGCGCGCCCGCTCGGCGTCGGTGTGACGCACGACCCACTCGGGCGCAAGGAAGTGCACCCACAGCTGGTCCATCCGGCTGATGATCACGTCACGCGCCACCGGGTCGATCAGCTCGGTCAGCGCGTTGCGCTGCGGCAACGGCGGGATCAGCGAACCGACGTCCTCGAATGCCGACACCGGCGTCTCGGGCGACGGCCAACCCAACTCCGCCAGACGCTCGGACAGGCACGGGTGGCTGTCGTCGTAGCCCGTCTGGTCGCGCAGGGCGCGCGAGATGGCGGTCTCCGCCACCGCCTCGGCCTCGCCCTCACCGATGCGCTTCAACAGCGACGAGATCAGGTCGCTCGGCGGCGTGACCAGCTCCGCGGCGCGCTCGAACACCTTCGGCCAGTACGTGCGATTCACGAAGTAGTCGATCAGGTACGTGCGGATCAGCGCATCGCCCGACTCGCGCACGGTGGCCTGCCGGCCGGACTGCTGGTCGGCCTGACGCTCGAGGCGCCGCGAGAGCACGACGCCGTGCGCCGCCAGGCGCATCATGTACCACTTGAGGAAGAACATCAGCACGCCCGCCCGGCCGGACTGGGCGATCATCGACCAGCGCCCGTGCGCCATCTGAAAACGAAAGTACAACCCGTTGCCGTTGCCGCCGCAGTGCGCCAGCTCGTGGGCGAGCACCGCGCGGCAGTGCGCGGTGTTGATGCCCGCCAATAACGAGATGCCCACAACCAGGTGGTGCTTGAGCGGCCCGAACAAACCGAACGCCGGCCGCGAGTACATCGAAGCGACCGGCCCGTCGACCAGCCAGACGCGGCTGATCTTCGGCCCGCCGACCTGCCGCCGCAGCTCGCCGATCAGCTCGAACAGCTGCGGCGCCTCGTGCCGTTCGATCGGCAAGCCCTCGGGGTACGGGGCGCGGACGAAGAACTTGCGCATGTAGCCCAGCAGGAAGACACCGACGCCGCACCCGAAACCTAAAAACGTGCCCGCGTTGTCGCCGTCGGCTTTGTGCGCCTGCCAAAACTGCCAGAACAACCACCCCGTGAGCCCGCCGAGCACCAACAAACCGAACCACACCCACAGCGAGCCCAGCCACGCGTAGACGAACAGCCGCCGGTGGAACCGGCCGGGCGCGTGAGCCAGGTCGTTCTCGGCCTGCTCGATCAGTCGACGGTATTGCGCGTTTTCTTCGTCCTGCATGCTTCCCCCAGCCCGAAAGGGCGTTGATTGGTTGCACGGCTGACGCCACGATCCACGCTCACGGCCGCGCCGTCAAGTCGCCGCGGCGCGGCAACAACAAACCCCGCCGATCGGCGGGGTTTGTTCCATGTGGTGGGCCGGTCAGCTGCCGCAGCTTGCGCCGCCCTTGCCGTTGGCCGGGCCGAGCACCATCTCGTCGACGGATTTGCCCGCCGGCACCATCGGGTAGACGTGCTCGTGCTTCTCGACCAGCGCCTCGAGCACCGCGGGCCCGTCGTGGGCGATGAACTCGGCCATCACCTTCGGCAGGTCGGCGGCCTTGGTGGCGCGGAAGCCCTTGCAGTTCAGCGCATCGGTCAGCGCCACGAAGTTGGGGTTGTGCATCTCGGTGTGGCTGTAGCGCTCTTCGTAGAACAGGTCCTGCCACTGCTTGACCATGCCCTGGAAATCGTTGTTGAGGATAATGGTCTTGGCCGGGATGTTGTACTGGGCGGCGGTGGTCATCTCGTGGCCGGTCATGCAGAACGAACCGTCGCCGTCGATGTTGACCACCGGACGCGCGGCCCGACCTTCGCGCTCGGCCATGATGCTCTCGCCCAACGCCGCGCCGATGCTCGCCGGCACGCCGTACCCCATCGTGCCCAGTCCGCCACTGGTCAGCCATTGGCGCGGGTGCTTGAAGTCGTAAAAGTGCGCGGCCCACATCTGGTGCTGGCCCACGCCGGTCGCGATGATCGCCTCGCTGTTGGTGATGCGATTCAGTTCCGCCACCACGTGCTGCGGCTTGAGGTGCTCCTCGCGCTCATCGACATCAAAGCGGAACGGCTCGCTCGCCTTCCACTGAGCACACTGCTCGACCCACACGTTGCGCTCGCACTTCTCGAGCATCGGGATCAACAGTTCGAGGTTGCGCTTCGCATCGCCCTCGATGCCCAGCGTCACCGCCACGGCTTTGTTGATGTTCTCGGGGCTGATGTCGAAGTGAATGATGCCGCCTTCGCCGCGGCGCTCCGCCTCGCGGGCACCGCGGGCGAACTTGGTCACGTCGCCGGTCACGCGATCGTCGAACCGTGCGCCCACGGCGATGACCACGTCAGCCTCGTCCATCGCCCAGTTGGCGTATGCCGAGCCGTGCATGCCGAGCATGTGCAGGCTGAGCGGGTGGGTTTCATCGAACGCGCCCAGGCCGTGCAGCGTGGTGGTCACGGGGATGTTGGCCTTGATCGCGCATTCGCGCAGGGCCGCGACAGCGTTGGACAGGATCACGCCCTGGCCGACGTA
>JANQHD010000013.1 GCA_028282805.1 Phycisphaeraceae bacterium
CAAGAGGTTCACCCGGCCCGCCCGCTCGGTCGCATCCTTGCTCATCCCAACAGTGGAGCGCAACAGACACGACCCGTCAAATGGTTTCTACTGAGCAAACCGGTTTCAAAACTGCCTCAGCGTGATCAGTAGGCACGCGACGTGGAAGAACGCCTGATACATCTTGATCTGCCGTTCGTAACGCACGACCAGGCGGCGGAAGTTGCCGATCCAGGCGATGCTGCGTTCGATTTTCCAGCGATGCCTGTACCGCCTCAGCTTCCGCCCGTCCTGCGTCGCGGGCTTGACCCGGTTGGCCTTGTGCGGGCAGATCTGGTCGATGCCCCGGCGCCGAAGCCGCCTGCGCAACGGGTCGCTGTCCGCGGCCTTGTCGTAGATCAGGCGCCTGGGGCTCTTGCGTGGCCGGCCCCGGCCCGGGCGTGGCACGGCCACACGCTCCAGCGTCGACTCGATCAGCGTCGCTTCGTGCGGCGCCGCCGAGGTGAGTTGAACTCCCAGAGGAACACCTTCGCCGCTTGCCACCACCATCCACTTCGTGCTCTTGCCGCGTTTGGTCTTGCCGACGCCGTCGCCCCTTTTTTTGCCGGGGCGAAGCTGCCGTCGGCGAACGTCTGCTCCCAGCCGAGCAGGCCCCGCTCGTCCAGCTCGCTCAGGAACGCACGCCACATCGTCAGCCAGGCGTCGGCGTCCTCCCAGTCCCGCAGCCGACGCCAGCACGTGCTCGGCGACGGGTACTTCTCGGGCAGGTCCTTCCAGCGTGCGCCGCTGCGCAACACCCACAGGATGCCCTCGAAGCACCGCCGGTCGCTGATGCGTTTGCGTCCGCCCTTGGGCGACGGCTTGGCCTTGGGCAGCAGCGGTTCGATCTTGTTCCAGAGTTTGTCCGTGAGTTCCGAATCGTGTCGTGCCATGAAAAGGGCTCCTTCCCATGGCCGATTGGTTCATAAGTGCGTCAAGGGCGCAAGGTTAGAAACTGGACGGTTTTGAAACCGGTTCTAGTATAATTTCGGACCCGCCTGGCGCCTTGATTTGCGTTAATCTGTAGGGGTATAGGTGGTCTACAGCAGCTCGCCCGTGATCGTGTCGGCGACCAACAGCCCGCGGCGGGTCAGCTTCAAATGTGTGTCGGTGTACGTGAGCAATCCCCGTTCAACGAATCGCTCGACCACCCGCGTGCGCCGCGGGTCGACGTGGTCGCCGACCCACCGCAGCGGCACGCCCTCGCGCAAACGCAAACGCATCATCAACTGTTCGCCGACCGACGCGGCCGGGTCGAGCTGTTCGATATCAACGATCGGCGCACCACCGGTTGACGCGAGGTATTTACCCAAGTGCGGCACGTTCTTCCATCGCACCCCGCCCACGTGCCCCGAGGCGCTCGGCCCCAGCGCCAGCCAGTCGCCGTTGGTCCAGTACACCAGGTTGTGTCGGCAGCGGTAAATGGCAGCCACCGAGCCATCCGCCTCCAAGCCACCGAGAACGGCGGACGCTTCATCCTTCTCGATGGCTGGTTGGCTTGATGGCTCGGTGGCTGTTGCCGCAAAGTTACTCACCTCGTAATGCTCGAAACCCACACCGGTCAGCGTGTCGATCGTGCACTCGAACATCGCCGCTTCGAGTTCATCGTCGGTGCGTTCGATCTGCCCGAGTTCGAGCTTCTTCGTCATCGCCGTGTTCGGCTCGTAGGTCAACGCGTAGCACGACAGGTGCGTCGGCCCCAGCGACAGAGCGGCGTCCAGGTCGGCCCGCCACTCGTCGAGCGTTTGCCCGGGCACGCCGAATATCAGGTCGAGGTTGATGTTGTCGATCCCCACGGCCTGGGCGCGCTCGACCGCCCGCGCCACGTTGACCGGGTCGTGCCACCGTTCAAGCGTTTTCAAATGGCGGGCATCGAACGACTGTGCGCCGAATGAAACACGGTTCACGCCGCCCGCCGCCAGCGTTTCCATCAGCGCCGCGCCACTCGGCTCGGCGACCGTTTCCGGGTTGGCCTCCACGGTGAACTCGCAACCCGGTGCGATTTGAAATGCTTGTTTCAACTCATTTAATAGCGATCGCCAGAGGTCCGCCGCCAACAGCGTGGGCGTGCCGCCGCCGACGAATATCGTCGCGACCCGGCCGGTCGTGTGCGGCGAGAGGGCACGGATTTCCTCGATCAGCCGTGCCGTGAACGCGCCTTGCCGGTCCCGGTCGTCGACGATCGAATAAAAGTCGCAGTAGTGGCATTTGTGGAAACAGAACGGCACGTGCAGATACAATGAGCAGGTCGACGCCGGGGCGAGCCGGCGCAACAAATCCACGCTGTCGGACGCGGTTTGAACCTCCGCTCCGCCACCGTTACACTGCCCACGAATTGGCTTTTTAACGTCCAAGGGTGGCCTCATGCAGGTAAAGCTGGTCATGTTCAAGTCCAACGGGGACCGCAAGGACTTCCCGTTGAGCAAGCCGAAAGTGGTCGTTGGTCGCAAGGTCAATTGCGACTTGAGGATACCGCTTTCGTCGGTTTCGCGCCAGCACTTCGCGATCGAGATCGGCGATGACGAGGTCAAACTCCGCGACCTGGGCTCGTCCAACGGCACATACTACAACGACGAACGGGTCATGGAAGCCACCCTCGCGCCCGGTGACCAGATCCGCGTGGGGCCCGTGGTGTTCGTCGTGACCATCGACGGCGTGCCCGAGCCGGTCGAGCCGATCGCTACCCGCCTGCCCGCCGCCGCCGACAACCAGGTCCAGCCCGGCGAGCCCGACGACATGACCGCGCCCGTCGCCGAGGCCGCCGACCCCGGCGCCTCGGACACCGGCGAAGCCATCGCCGCGGCCATGCTCATCGACGACGACGATGACGATGACAACTCCGACCCCCTCGGCGCACTCGAACAGTTCACCGCCGACGATGACGAAGACCCCATCGCCGCCCTCGAAGCCCTCGCCGGCGACGACGATGACGACGCGTCCGATGTGATCCCGATCTTCGACGACGACGACGAAGAAGACCTGACTAAATGACCGGCGGCGAGCTGGATCACCTGCCGGATTAACCGCTCGAGCTTCGCCTAAGTAAACACGAACCAAACCCAGTGGACGGCAGGCCGTCCACTTTTGCTTGTGAGAAGACGACCATGAACAACCCACCCCGCTTAGCGATCGCCGGCGTCACGGGGGCCGTCGGCCAAGAGTTCCTCCGCATCCTCGAGCAGCGCAACTTCCCGTTCGCCTCACTCAAGCTGTTGGCCAGCGCCCGCTCGGCCGGCAAGACGATCGAATACCAGGGCACGACCTACACCATCGAGGAGCTGACCGTCGATTCGTTCGACGGCGTCGACATCGCGCTGTTCAGCGCCGGCGGGTCGGCCAGCAAGAAGTTCGCCCCCGCCGCCGCCGAGGCCGGCTGCGTGGTCGTCGACAACAGCTCCGCGTTCCGCATGGACCCCGGCACGCCGCTGGTCGTGCCCGAGGTCAACCCGCAGGAAGTGGCCAATCACAAGGGCGTCATCGCCAACCCCAACTGCTCGACGATCATCATGAACGTGCCGGTCTGGCCGCTGCACCAGAAGTTCGGCGTTAAGCGTGTCGTGGTCAGCACCTACCAGGCCGCCAGTGGCGCCGGCGCCGCGGCGATGGCCGAGCTCGAGCAGCAGGCCCGCGACTGGGTGGCCGGCGAGCCGATCACGCAGGACATCTTCGGCCGCCAATACATCTGGAACCTGTTCAGCCACAACTCCGACATCGACCCGGCCACCGGCTACAACACCGAAGAGACCAAGATGATCAAGGAGACGCGGAAGATATTCGGCGTCGAGGACATCAACGTCTCGGTCACCTGCATCCGCGTGCCGGTGCTGCGGGCCCACTGCGAGTCGGTCAACCTCACGTTCGCCCAGCCGGTGACCGAACAGCAGGTGCGCGATGCGCTGGCCGAGGCGCCGGGCGTTTCGATCATCGACGACCGCGAGAACAACGTGCACCCCGAGCCGCTGGTCGCCTCCGACGAGGACGACGTGTACGTCGGCCGCATCCGCCAGGACCTCGGCCAACCGGGCGGCGTGGGCGTGGAGATGTTCATCGCCGGCGACCAGATCCGCAAGGGCGCGGCGCTGAACGCGGTGCAGATCGCCGAGCTGCTGCTGGAGAAGGTGCCCGCCTGATCCGACACGGCAACCGAACCCGCCAACCCCGCCGACCGAGCGGGGTTTTTTCTTGGGCCGGTTGTATGGGTTGTGCCAAATAGGCGGCTTGTGATTAAGGCGCCGGGCGGATCGGTCGATGGGGCGGATAGGTCGTGCACGGTTTCCGTGCGTTGGGGGATCCGATTGTCCGGCACAACGCCGGGTGAGAGGATTCGATGCCTCGATACGCGCCGCAACCTCACCAGCGGTTCGCAGCTATGGCGGGCGTGCTCATCGTGATCACCGCGGTGGTGTCCGTGATCTCGTACGTCACGCTCGGCTTGGTGCAGCGCGACACGAACCACCTGATCGACCGCGACGTGCCCGCGATGACGTTCTTGCTGCGGCTCGACCGCGACCTGACCGATGCGCAGCTGTTGCTGATCGAAGCCCACCACCACGCCGACACCCCCAAACGCGATGTCCTGCTGACCCAGTTCGATCGCGACGTGAAATCGATTGCGCACGGCTTGGAGCGTGTGCGACAGATCAGTTCGAGTATGGCGACCGGCCCGCAGCTCTCCGGGTTCGAACGCGCGTACCGGCAATGGCTCGAAGCGGCGCAGCACGCCCGACGGGTGATGGCGCAAGGCGCACCGCTTCACCAGCGCAAGGCGATCGTCGAACGGACCGAAGCCATGTTCACGCCGGTGCACGCGTTGGCCGCGAGCCTCGAGAACGAGCTCTACGACAAACAGGTCGCTACGACGTCGGCCCGCATCAAGCGTGAGGCCGTCGCGGCACGCACGGCCCTGTTGTGGGTAGGCATCGGCGCGGTGGTGCTGAGCGTCGCGGCGTCGGGCGTGATCGCGGTATCAATGCGTAACCGGCAACGCCAATTCGACCGGCGTGCCGCCGAGCAAGACCGATACAACGCGCAACAGGTTTTTACCGGCAGGTTGACCAAGGCGTTCGAGATGGCCGAGTGCGAAGAAGACGTGTTGCGGCTGGTGGAAGAGGTGTTGCATCGCACCACGCCGGGGGTGACGGCGGAGCTGCTGTTGGCCGACTCGAGCCAGGCCCACCTGCACCAGGTCGCCACGACCGACAGCGAAACACGCGGCCCGGGCTGCACGGTCAAGACCCCGCGCCAGTGCCCGGCCGTGCGGCAGGGTACCACGCTCAGTTACGCGCAGTCCGACGAGTTCGACGCGTGCCCTTACCTGCGGCGGCGTGGCGACAAGCGGTGCGCCGCGACGTGCGTGCCGCTGACCATCATGGGGCAGACCGTCGGTGTGCTGCACGGCACCGCCGCCAGCGCCGAAGTGTTTGACGAACAGACCAACGGGGCGCTGTCGGTCGTTGCAGCCCGTTCGAGCGAACGCATCGGCATGCTGCGTGCCTTCACCCAGAGCCAGACCCAGGCCTCGACCGACCCGCTGACGGGCTTGCTCAACCGGCGCAGCTTCCAGGACCAGGTCGCCGAGATGATGCACGCGGGCAAGCCGTTCACCGTGGCGTATTGCGACCTCGACCACTTCAAGGCGCTCAACGACAAGCACGGCCATGACACCGGCGACCGGGCGCTTCGCCTGTTCAGCAAGGTGCTCGAGGACTCGATCCGCCCCGACGACCGGGCGGCGCGGTGGGGCGGCGAGGAGTTCGTGGTGGCGTTGTGCGGCGTGGGTGTGGGCGAAGCGCTGGTGATCCTCCGCCGGGTGCGTTCGGCGTTGGCGCAGGCGCTATCGAGCGGGACGATGCCGAACTTCACCGTGTCGATGGGCGTGAGCGACACGGAGATGTCGGAGGACTTAGAAGTGGTGTTGGCCGCGGCGGACGACGCGCTGCTCACGGCCAAACACGAGGGGCGGGACCGCATCGTTGTGGCGGGGCAGGCCGAACAACGGCATTACCTGGAGAGCGAACTCGATGCGCTGTTCGCCAACGCTGAGCAGGTGCAATCCGAGGCGGAACAGGCGCTCAAAGAGGGGGCGGAGGCGGAACCCGCGGATTGAGATCCGTTGCGGGTTTCATCCCGGGGAGCATCCGGGGGAGTCCGGGGGAACCGTTCGTGTAAGGGCGGCCGCGTGTTTACCGCGGCCGCCTTATTTTGTGTGATGCCGGGGCTAGCCGGCGGCATACCTGCCGCCGGTCCGGGACCGGCACCAGGTATGGTGCCGGCTATCGCTCGAACGGGAACGGACATTGATGATGCGAGACGCGCTAGCTTGTTTGGAGGGTCAGGCCGTCGTATGCGAGGTACACGTGCTCGGGGAGCTTGGGCTCGAGGTCGGCGTGCTTGACGTCGTGGGCGACGTGGGTGAGGTACGCGCGTTTGGGTTGGACCTGGTCGATGACCTGCAAGGCCTGGTCGATGGTCAGGTGCGTGGGGTGGTGGCGGTAGCGCAACGCGTCGAGCACCAGCAGGTCGAGGCCTTCGAGGTGGGGCCAGGTCTCGGGGGGGATGCTGGACACGTCGGTGCAGTAGGCGAGCTTGCCGACGCGGAAGCCCACGACCGGCAGCTTGCCGTGCAAAAGGCGCAGCGGCAGCCATTCGACGCCGTGCAGGTTCAACGGCCGGCCGGGCTCGATGGGGTGGGCGATGAGCGTGGCGACGAACGAGTCGTTGACGTTCTTTTGTGGGTCGAAGATGTAGCGGAAGGTGTGGCGGAACGATTCGATCACGCGCGGTTCGGCGTAGATGTCGATCGGCTGCTGCTGGACGGTGTTGAACCGGCGCAGGTCGTCGAGGCCGAAGATGTGGTCGGCGTGGTTGTGGGTGTAGACGACGCCGTCGATCGCCATCACGCGGTGGCGGATCATCTGCTGGCGCAGCTCGGGCGAGGTGTCGATGAGCACGCGGCGGGGGGCGCCGGCCGGGTCGGTGTACTCGACCATGGCGGCGGTGCGGTCGCGGCGATCGCGCGGGTCGGTCGAGGTGCACACCGCGCACTCGCAGCCGATCATCGGCACGCCCGTGGAGGTGCCGGTGCCCAACAGGGTGAGGGTCAACGTCATGCGGTGGATGTTACCAGAGAAGCCCGGTTTTGCGGCCGTCGTTAAACGGGTCAGCGTTGGCGTTGGAGCTTTTTGCGTTGCTGATGCGCGGCGTAGCGACAGATCTGGTCGGTGACGAAGATGCCGTGGGCCTTGTAGTACTCGAAGCAGAAGTTGATGCCGACGAACAATTCGTGGCCGGCGAACTCGTCGATGCGCACGACTTGACCGACCACGGCGATGGGCAGCTCGACGCCGGGCAGGTTGAACTCGATCCACAACCGGTTGACCTCGCTGAACAACGGGCGGTTGGCCATGTCGGTGATCAACGCCATGCCGTTGCCGGACAGGTCGAACAGGCGCGCGGCCACGGGTTGGCCGACGTCCGGCTTGACGGTTTCGGGGTCGAACTCCTGGTTGTTCTCGGCCAGGCGGTGCATGCGTTCGTTGGCGTACTCGGCTTGCCGGATGGTCGTCAGGTCACGGATGGGGTACACCCGCACCGGCGGCAGGCTCACCGCGGCCAGCGGCACCCGGTAATAAGCGCGGCGCTGGACGACGTGCACGTCGCGCGGCGCCGCGAGACGCAGCGCCGGCACCCGGCGGTCGTCGTTGAGGCTGAACAGCTCGACGCTCACCACACGGGAGTTGAACCCGAAGCGCTGAGCGTCGGTCTGCACGATGCCGAACACGTCGCGGTCCTCGGCCAGCCCCAGCTCGCCGGCCTTGGCGAACGGGCGCTCGACGATCCACTGGCCGTCGGCGATCTGCAACAGGCGCACCTTGAACTCCACGGCGTTGAGCGCACGCTTGTCTGCCTCGTCGGCTTGCGGATAGAGCGTCACCGTGCCGTTCCGACTGGCGATCTCCTTGACAAGGCCGAACCATTCGCTTGGCGGCGTCGTGTTTGTGCTGGCCATACCCTACGTCCCGATAACCCGGCCACTCCCCACTGGTGCGGCGTCATTGGTTTCATCGACGCGGGCCCACAGGCACTTAACCGCGCAGCTTGGTTGGGTGAAAATTATCGGCCGGGCCCGGCTCCGGCGAGGTCGGCCCAGATGGGGAAATGGTCGGAGCAGTAGGGGGCGAAGCCGTTGCGCTCGACGCCCGCACCGCTGAGGCGGTCGGCCAGCGCGGGGTTCGCGAAGATGTAGTCGAGGCGCGTGGAAGGGAAGCCCGTCGAGAACGTGTGCGGCACCGGGTCGGGGCCGGCCGCAACCAGCGCGTCGGTCCAACCCCCCGCTTGCAGGTGCTCAACGACGTCGTGGCAGATCAGCCCGGGCTCGGCGGCCAGCCGGCGGCGCACGGCCGGTTCGGCGGCGTCGGGGTCGACCGGGTGGTCGGGGCTGTTGGCGTTCAGGTCGCCGACCAGCGCGGTGGGCACGCCGTCCAACCCGTCGTGGGCGAGGATGTCGCGCAACTCGGCGAGGCGCACGGCCTCAAGCTCCGCGCCCAGCCCGCTGATCAGGTGCGCGACGATCACCCGCAGCGGCCCGGCGGGGGTGTCGACGATCGCCGCCAGCGCCGCCCGGCTCAACTGCGGCCGGCGGACGCCCAGGTTGATCATCTCCACGATCGGCCACCGGCTCAGCAGGGCGACGTGGAACGGGCCGCTGGGCGACTCGGCCAGCGCGTGGTGTGCGCCGGTGCGCTTGGCGAGGTAAGCGACCGCGTTGGGGTCGTTGGCTTCGATCAAGGCGGTGATGTCGCCGTCGATGTCGAGCAGGGTTTCGGCGATGGGGTCCAGCCGGCCCATGCCGCCGCAGAGGATGTTGTACGCCACGATCCGCATGAGCCGGCGATTGTAAGCGCTGGGCGCATCGCGTGCAGGTCAGCGGGTCAGTCGCCGTCGAGCGCATCGTTGTGGCCGATCGAGCGCGACAGCGACCAGAAGCCCAGCGACCCGATCATCGACAGGGCGAAGGTGACCATGAACACCCACGGCCCGATGCCCGCGAACGCGGGGATGAGCGTGGCGTCGCCGAGCTTCAGCACCGACCAGCCGGTGTAGAGCCACATGCCGAGGAACGGCGCGAACACGCCGCGGATGCCGGTGAGCACCTGGTGGACGCCCATGTACAGCGAGACCATGTGGCGTGAGGCGAAGTCGTTGTGGCCGAGCTGCCAGGCGAGGATGCCCGCGCCCATGGACAAGCCGTTGGCCACCCGGCCGAGGGCGATGAACACCAGCCCCGCGACGACATAGCCGCGCACCGCGAACATCGCGCCCATCCAGAGCAGCAGCATCATCGCGATCCACGTGCCCGCCTGCTTGACCCGGAAGCTGGCGATGTGCATCCGGTCCAGCAGGTGGCCCCACAGCGGCATCGACAGGCTCGCGGTGAGCATCGGCACCACGCTCGACAGGCCGATGCTGATCACGAAGCCCTGGTCCAGCTCGGCCGCGTCGGAAAGGATGTAGATCACCACGGGGATGGACATCATGTTCGCCACGCCGGCGAAGAACTGCCAGACCATGTACCAGCGGAACCGCCGGTCGTCGCGCAGCACCGACCAGATGCTGAACTCGTCGGCCTTGGGGTCGTACTCGTAGATCGGCGAGCCGCTGCCGTGCGGCGTGGGTTGGGCGCCGGGTCGCAGCTCGTAGCGGCGCAGCAGCCGTTCACCGCGCACGCGGACCTTCGACACCGCCACCACGCCCACCGACGCGATCAACGCGCCGACCGGGTAGAGGAAGCGGAAGTTGTCCGGGTCCGACCGCAACAGCAGCGAGGCGATGAGCATCGCCACCACGTTAAACAGCGTGGCGACCTGGCCCAGCCGCCCGGTGATCCGGCCGCGCAGGTGGCGGGGGTAGTTCTGGCGCCAGATCGTGCTGCGCATGGTCAGCACGCCCGCGAACAAACACCGCGCCACGACCACGACCGCCGCCAGCAGCCACCCGCCGAACCGGGTTGCCGGCAGCGTCGCCACCACCACCAGCAACGCCAGCAAGGCCACCCACAAGCCCACCAGCACCGCGATCTTGCTGCGCCCGCGCGCCAGGTGCGCCCACAGGAAGCTGGTGAGGTTCGCGATCATCGGCGCCGCAGTGATCAGCGCGATCAGCTGCGGGCCGGCGTCGAACACCTTGTTCGCCAGCACGCCCGCCACGCCCCCCTCGAGCAGCGCCATCGCCCACGGCATGGTCATGAAACCCACCAGCTCGCGCCGGTAGCTCGGCCGGGTCATCATCGGCAACTGCTCGGCGCTGAAGTGGTTGTTGACGGCTCGGATCATGGCAACGGCGGGATAAAAAAATCCTCCCTACACGGGAGGATTGAAAAGTTCGAATCTCACGCTCGGGTTCAGTCGACCGGGTAGTACATGCTCCGGCTGGGGCGGTCGAGCAGCAGCAGGCGGGTCAGGTCCTCGTTGGCCTTGTCGATGTTGAGGATCATCGTCCGCGCGACCCGGCCGTCGTGTTCGACCTGCGTGCGAGCGGGCGCGGCCATGTCCTTGCCCATCTCCTTGTAGTAGTGGTACGCCACATCCTTCCGGCTGCAGGCGGTAAGCGACAGGGCCAAGACGGCTAACAAGGTGGCTGCGGCGAAGGCTTTCATGGTAGGGACCATCCTTTCAAGTCGTATAATTATCAAGCACTTGGGCGATGTGTCAACCGCCCCCGTCGGTGCATTTGTTTTTGGATTGCTCCGTCACGCCGCGGGGTGCCGATGTATAATGTGGAGACAGAAAGCTTCGCAGACCGCAGGGTTCTCGGTGGCTTCGACGCGTATTTGCCGAACCGTTAAGCCGAACCCCAAGGGAACGTCGCCCGCCGCGATGGTCAAGCCGCCCACGAGCGGAAGGCCTGGACAGCACCGCGGCGTACCCACCTGTTAGCGGGGTTCGTGCAAATTCGTCGAATCCCACCGCCCCTGCACTGCGGAGCTTTTATCGTTAGAACCGCTAAGCCCACGTGCTGCTACGCGCGGGTTTTCTTCGTCCCCGGCCCGTAACCGCCGCCCGCCCACCCTCATCAGATCGGCCATTGGCTCACCACCGGGGTGTGCCTTAGGATGACTTGATGCCCGATACCCCGCCCCAACCGTCCGACCGCCCCAGCCTCGAGAAGCTGACCGGCGGCATCGTCGATTCCTACCAGGCCGGCCTGCGCGCCGAGCACATCGACGCGACCTTCCTGCCCAGCCGCGACGCGGCGATCTCCGTCCTCGGCCTGGTCCACGAACTGGTCTTCCCCGGCTTCATCGGCGAACAAAAACTCACCAGCGACAGCCTGCTCGACCACGTCTCGACGATCGTCGCCCAGGTCCGCGAATCGCTCGAGCAACAGATCGACGCCGCCCTGCGCTACAGCCGAAACCTCGAGTCCGACGGCAAGGGCGACGACTGCCAGCAGTGCACGTTGCTCGCCCGCCGGATCGCCGACGAGTTCCTCGCCGCCGTGCCCGCCCTGCGGCAGCGGCTCGCCCTCGACGTGCAGGCCGCCTACGACGGCGACCCCGCCTGCCGCAACACCGACGAGGCGATCTTCTGCTACCCCGGCGTGTACGCCATCTTCGTCCACCGCGTGGCCCACGAGCTGTTCCTGCGCGACGTGCCGCTCATCCCGCGCATCATGAACGAGCACGCCCACTCCAAGACCGGCATCGACATCCACCCCGGCGCGCAGATCGGCGAATCCTTCTTCATCGACCACGGCACCGGCGTCGTCGTCGGTGAGACCTCCGTCATCGGCAACCGCGTCAAGCTCTACCAGGGCGTCACCCTCGGCGGCAAGGCCGATGCCCTCTCACGCTCGGCCCGCGGCACCAAACGCCACCCCACCATCGAGGACGACGTGGTCATCTACGCCAACGCCACGCTGCTCGGCGGCGACACCATCGTCGGCGCAGGCTCCATCATCGGCGGCGGCGTGTTCCTCACCAATTCCGTGCCGCCCGGTCACTTCGTCTACAACAAGACCCAGGAACTCAAGTACCGCTCGGCCGAGAAGCTCAAGGCCCTCGAAGCCCAGGCCGCCGAACAACAGTAACCCCCACCCTCCGCGAGAGCCGGCGGCATACCCGCCGCCGGTTTGGGACCGGCACCAGGTATGGTGCCGGCTATTCTTAGCAGCGGATCAAATCGTTCGACCACGAACGGAACCTGTGCGGACGACTTCGCTTGCCATGTCCCATCACGAGCCGACGCAGTGCAAGACCGCGCTCGCCCGGAGCACAAGACCGCGCTCGCCCACACGAACTGCCCGAACAACACGCAAGGAAGTGATATAGTTTTTAGTCTAAAAACTATAATACTTACACCGTGCGCCAAGCCGGCGCTGTTCACACGATTGGTATTCGGGCAGGTCTGCACTCGAGCCTCGAGCCTCGAGCCTCGAGCCTCAAGCCTCAAGCCTCAAGACTCACACCTCCGGCAGCAGGCATGCTGCCGGCTATTTGAGTTACACCCGTTCGACCGCGAGCAGGGAGTCGCGGGCCGTGTTGATTGGCACGGTCTGTCGCTCGCGGGCGAGGAAGAAGCTGACCGACTCGAAGCCGATCGCTTGCAGCAGGTCGAGCGCCTCGACGAACTGGTCGCCCACGCGTCGGGGGGTGTGGCTGTCGGAGTTGATCACGACCGGGATGCGGCGCTCGCGTAGCTGCTCGAGGATCGCGGGCCCGGGGTTGTACTCGCAGATCGTCTTGTACAGGCCCGACGTGTTCAGCTCCATCGCCACGCCGGTGTCGGCGATGCGGTCGAGTGCTTTTTGAATGTCCGGCATCACCCGCCCCAGGTCCCAGTGGCGCGCCGTGAAGTTCTTGATCAGGTCCGGGTGGCTGAGCGTGTCGAACAAGCCCGTCTCCGCCGCCTGCGCCAGCAGGTCGAAGTACATCCGCTGCGCGCCGTAGGGGTCGTGGTTGAAGCAGGCCCAGTGGTCACCGATGAACGGGTGCACCGAGCCGAGCACGTGGTGGAGCCGGTCGTCGGTGAGTTGTCTTTCCAAAAACGTCTCGAGCCCCGGGATGTAGTCGGCCTCGACGCCGAGGCGCACGTCGACCCGTCCCTCGAACTCGCGCCGCGCGTGGTCGACCAGCGAGACGTAGGTCTCCCACTCGTCGAGCCGCATCCGCACCGCGCCGCTCAGCCCGTCGGGCAGGGGGTTGTGGCACGTGACCACGATGCCCGCCAGCCCGCGCCGCTCGGCGGCGAGCGCGTAGTCCTCGGGCATGCCCTCGGCGTGCTTGCACAACGGCGTGTGCATGTGGCTGTCGTACAGAACGCGGCCCATTGAAAAACCTCTCCCCACCATATCGGTCAGCCCGCCACCCGACCGCAGCAGTTCTTGAACTTTAGGCCCGAACCGCACGGGCAGGGCGCGTTGCGGCTCGTTTTCTTCCCTTTTTTCACCGGCGCAGCCCGCCCGACGGCCGAATCCCGCGCCGCGCCCGCCCCCACGTTCCGCTCGACCGGCGGCGGTGGCTGGCCACGACGCAGGTAGCCGGCCAACCACGCCAACCGCTCCATCGCGTGCTCGTAGAAACGGATGTACCCCTCACACAACACGCTCGGTTCGGGCGTCTCACCGCCGCGCGGCCGGTGCTCCGGGCAACCGCCGTAACAGCAGGCCAACCACTCACACGCTTCGCACTGCGCGGCGAGCTTCTGCTTGCGCGCCGCGAACGCCGACAACCGTTCGGCGTCGGCGCGACCAAACCAACCCGTGTCAAGCGTTTGCCCGCCGTTGTCGTTCGTGGTGTAGCGTGCGTTCACGTCGTCGGCGCAACCGATGTCGCGCCCCGCGTGCGCGGTGTTGGGCCGGTAGCCCGTGCCGTGGATCGTCAGGCCCACTTCCTGCTTGCCTTCCAGGTCGATGTCGTTTTGCCAATCGGGTTGGCCTATCTGCGCAAGTTGCCACCGGCGTTCGACGAAGTGGTCGCAGCCGAATACGTCGCCGTTGTGTTCGATGGTGACCTGGCCGTGGCACGAGCCGTCGAGGATGCAGAACGGCATGCGCCCCGTCACCAGGCGCTGCAACACCGCGTCGAACAAACGCACCGACACGCGTTGGCGGTAACGCTCAAACCACAAATCGAACACGCGCGCCATGAACGTGCCGTACGCCCGCGGGTCGGGGCAGTGCTCGGCCAGCCGGTTTTCATCGGGCCGTTGCGGGTCGGGTTCGAACACGACCTCGGGGATGAATTGCAACCAGCGCGACCCGAGGTTGAGCAGGTAGCCCAACACCTCGTCGGGCTTGTCGACGTTGGCGGCGCTGAGCACGCAGAGGATGTTGTATTCGACGCCGTGTTGTTGGAGTGTTTTCAAGCCGCGCATGACCGCGTCGTGGCTACCAGCCCCGGTGTTGGTCAGTCGGTAGCGGTCGTGCAGGTGGGCCGGGCCGTCGACGGACACGCCGACGAGGAACCGGTGGGTGCGGAGGAACTTTGCCCAACGGTCGTCGATGAGCGTGGCGTTGGTTTGCAGGGCGTTGGCGATGCGCTGGCCCGGCCGGGCGTGTTTGGCCTGAAACGCGACGGCCTGTTCGAAGAACGCCAGGCCCGCCAGCGTGGGTTCGCCGCCTTGCCAGGTGACGGTGACCTCGTCGCCCGCGTGGGGCAGGAACCCGGCGAACACCGACTCGAGCGTGTCCAGCCGCATGCGGTGCTCGCGGCCGGCGTACACGTCCTTCGTCGGCAGGTAGTAGCAGTATTCGCAGTCGAGGTTGCACAACGCCCCGACGGGCTTGATCATCAGCGTGACGCTCGACGGCTGGATGAGGGGCAAGCGCGGCATAACCCCCAAGCCTAGCCCTCGACCCCCGGCCGGTAAAGCAAACGCATGCCTCACTTCCGGGGGCGGTGTTGCCAAAGCCGTGAACTGGCCTTATCGTCACTTGGGACGTGCTGTTCGTTACTTCGATGGAGCGACCGATGAACGCGCCCGATCAGTCGGCCGACGCCAACAATGAAAAACTCGACCTGACCGAATCGACGATCCTCATCGTCGACGACAACCGCCAGAACCTCGAGCTGCTGCAGGCGTACCTCGAAGAGCTGCCCTGCACGATCATGACCGCCGACGACGGCGTCGAGGCGCTGGAGGTGGTTGACCGCGAGACGGTGGACCTGATCCTGTTGGACGTGATGATGCCGCGCATGAGCGGGTTCGAGGTCTGCAAAAAACTCAAGAGCGCCCCCGAGACGCGCACCATCCCCATCATCATGGTCACCGCGCTGACCGAGATCGGCGACATCGAGCGCGGCGTCGAGTGCGGCACCGACGACTTCCTCTCCAAGCCCATCAAGAAGCTGGAGCTGGTCACGCGCGTCAAGTCCTTGCTGCGGGTCCGCCACCTCAAGCGCGAGCTCGACCGCACCATGGCCTACATCCAGGACATCCGCGACGAAGACGAAGATGCGTAAACCGCCGCGGCCGTCGCGTCATGCCGTTAACCCCATGCCCACCGTGCTTGTGGAGAGCGCCCATGTCTCGCGTCATCGCGTTGATCGTGCTGGTCGGCTTGACCTTCTTACTTACCGGTTGCCCACAGAAAGGTGAGTTGCTCGTGACCAAGCCCGTCGCGGAACAAAGCACCCAAGACGCCACCGTGCTCCAGCAACGGCCCGACCGCACGATCGCGCAGCTCAACAACGGCCTGGTCGTCATCGCCCAACGCATCCCCACCGCGCCCGTGGTGAGCGTGCAGTGCTGGATCAAGACCGGCTCGATCTACGAACAGCAGCACAACGGCGCGGGCCTCAGCCACTTCCTCGAGCACCTCGTGTCCGGCGGCACGACCGCCAACCGCACCGAGGCCGAGTCGTCGGCGATCCTCGGCCGGATCGGCGCGCAGACCAACGCCGCGACCTCGCTCGACACCGTGCGGTACTACGTGAACACCTCGTCCGATCATGCCGCCGAGGCGATCGACCTGGTCAGCGACTGGATGCAGAACTCGGTGATCACACAGGCCGAGTTCGACCGCGAGCGCGACGTGATCCAACGCGAGTTCGACATGGGCCGGGGCGACCCGGGGCGCATCTTCTGGAAGCTCACCCAGCAGGCCCGCTACCAGGCCCATCCGGCGCGCCACCCGACCATCGGCTACCTCGACGAGTTCCTCACCATCACGCGCGACGAGATCTACGCGTTTTACAAGCAGATGTACGTGCCGAATAACATGGTCTTCGTCGTCACCGGCGACGTCGACCCCCGGAAGGTGGTCGCGCAGGTTGCGGAGCTCTGGGCCGATGCCGAGCCGGGCGAGCTGCCCGCGCTGGCGTTCCCCATCGAACCGGTGCCGGAAGCGGGCACGACCATCACCGGCGCGGCCGACATCCACCGGGCGCGCATGCGGTTGGCCTGGCCGGGCGTGCGGCTGACGGGCGAGCACGACTACGCGCTGGACCTGCTGGCCCGCATCCTCGGCGGCGGTGAGCTGTCGCGCCTGGTCAAGCAGGTGCGCGACGAAAAACAACTGGTCACGTCGATTGACGCGTTCAACTACAGCGCACACTGGGGCGAGGGTTTCGTGGGCATCGATGCCGTGGCCGAGGCCGACAAGCTCGACGCCGCCAAACGCGCGATCCTCGATGAAGTGAAGCGCATCCGCGAGCACGGCGTGCGCGCCGACGAGCTGGCCCGCGCGAAAAGCCAGACCATCGCTGACGTGGTGATGGGTTCGCAGACCGCCGAGGCCGCCGCGTCGCGCCTGGCCAGCGACTTCATCGCCACGGGCGACCCCGACTTCCTCAGGCACTACGCCGAGGCGATCGAGTCGGTGACCGCCGACGATTTGCAAGCCGCGGCCAACGCGATCCTCACCGACGAGCGGGCGCTGACCGTCAAGCTGCTGCCGAGCGACAAGCCGATCGCGATGGCCCGGCCCGCCGAGCCGACGATCGAGTTCAAAACCCAGCCCTACGACCTCGACAACGCGCGGCTGGTCGAAAAGCTGCGTGAGCTGTCGCGCACACAGGCCGCCGCACCCGCCGCCGAGGTCGGGCCGATGACCATGACCACGCTGCCCAACGGCCTGCGCCTGATCACGCAACGCAACACGCGGTTGCCGGTCGTGGCGATGCAGTGGTACCACCTCGGCGGGCAGCTGGCCGAGTCGCCCGACAACCCCGGCATCGCCAATGCCATGGCGACCATGCTCATCAAGGGCGCCGGCGACCGCAGCGCCGACGACATCGCTCGCCTGCTCGAAGAGACCGGCGCGTCGATGTCGACCGGCTCGGGCAGCAACACCTTCTACGTCAACGCCGAAACGCTTTCGAAAGACTGGCGGCCGATCATGCGGTTGATGGGCGATGTGATCCAACAACCGACGTTCGACTCAAGCGAGTGGGCGAAGCTCAAGCCGCGCTTGCTCGCGGCGATCGCGTCGGCCGACGACCGCTGGTCCAGCGAGCTGTTCAACCGGTTCCACGAGGCGTGGTACGGCGAGCACCCGTGGTCGGCCTACCCGATGGGCAAGGCCGAGGTGGTCGAGCAACTCACCGACGCCGACCTGTTGCGTTACCACGCCGATCGGCTCAGCGCCGCGTCGAGCGTGCTCGTAGTGGTCGGCGACGTCGACCCCGACGAGGTGACCGCCGAGGCGAGGCGGGTGTTCGCCGCGCTGCCCGACAAAGCGAAGGTCGCGTTCGACGCGCCGCAGCCGTCGCAGGTGAGCGGGGCGGTGCTGCCGCGCGAAACCAACAAGCCCATGGCGGCGGTGGTCATCGGCTACGGCCCCGTGCTGCCGCGCCAACACGACGACTACGCGACCATGAACGTCGCCACCCGCATCGTCAGCAACTTCCCTTCGGGTTGGCTCAGCCAGGCGTTGCGGGGCGAGGGGCCGGGCTTGGTTTACGCGTCGTGGGGTTTCTACCGCACGGGCGTCGTGCCGGGGTACTGGGCGATGGCGTTCAACACCCAGCCGGCCAAGGCGAACCTCGCCATCGAACGCTCGCTGGCCATCACCGAGCGGTTGCGCAGCGAGCTGGTCGATCAGCAAACCCTCGACCGCGCGATCGCCGCGGCGCTCGTCCGTGAGGCGCTGGGCGGCCAATCCAACGGCCAACGCGCCACCGCCGCCGCGCTCGACGAGCTGTACGGCCTGGGTTACGACCACCAAAACGAGTACCTCGACAAGGTCCGCCACGTCACCGCCGCGCAGGTCCGCGCCTTTGCGCAAAAATACCTGAACGACCCCATTATCATGGTGCTGTCGAACGAGCCGGTCGAGGTGAACGCCGCCGAATAACGTTTAGCCCGGTCGCTTGCGACCGACACCGGCGCAAAAAGAACACGCCCGCCTGCCGGCCGACGTGTTCGCTCACTCTACTCCACCAGCACACCCGCATGGCGGTTGGGTAAGGGACCGATCTATTTCTGTCGTGTCACGATCGCGGGGGTCTCGACGGGACGGATCCACCGGGCCGAGCCGTTGCGCGGCCGACGCCGGTATTCGAGGTGGTTCAGGTAGTTGTGCAGCGCCTCTTCGTTGAAGCCCATCAGGAAGTCCTGCGTGGCGCTGCGGTTGTGTACCTGGATGGCCTCGATTAACTGCTGCTTGCTCATGTCCATCCCTTCTCGAGTGCGACTTGCGAATAAGCTCATCGGCCGATGCCGATCCAACGCATGAACGTGTAACCAAACGGGACGCTCGGCCGGACTTATCGGCCGGTTGACGTAAACGCCCGCGCGCGGTCATATACTCCGCTCAACCACCACGCACAGGGCGCACGAGGCAACGCGACACGACATGCACGAACACCTGCGAGACCGACTGCTGCGATGGTGGGCCGAGCTGGTCTGCGATCGGCCGGTCGCGCTGCTGGTTATTTCATTGCTCGTCGCTGCGGCGGGCGTATACCTTGCGGTCACGCGCCTCGGCTTCCAGCCCGACCGCAACGCGCTGATCAGCGCCGAGCTCGACTGGAACGCGCGCTACATCGAGTACCGCAAGCAGTTCGCACACGACGGTTTGACCGCGGTAGTCGCCGTGCCCAAGGGCGACGACGGCGCCCGACGCGCCGAGGCCTACGCCGATGCGCTCGGCCGGCGCCTCGAGCAAGCCGAGTACGTCCGCCGGGTCGTGTGGCGCGTCGACATCGACCGGCCCACGCCCGCGATCCGCATGCTGCCGGCCGAGCGGTTCGAGCCGGTCGTCGCGGCGATCGAACAGATGCGCCCCGTGTTTGAGTCGCCCAACGTCGCCCGCCTGCTCGCCGCTACGCCCGACATGCTCAAAGCCAACGCCGATACGCCCCCCGATGGTTTGGCGACGCGCATCGGCCAGTTCGCGCAGTTCGTCGAAACCATTGAGGCGGCGCTCGACGGCGAAACCGCCGAACAGCTGCGACAGCGTTTGACGCGCGCCGCGGCCGCGCCGCCGTTCTACCTCACCGGGGGCGGCGGGGCGTACTTGTTCGTGCAGATCGAACCGCGCAAGGTCGACGACCAGCTCGAACCCGTGCAGCCCGCCGTCGACGAGGTCCGCGCCGTCATGGCCGAGCTCGCCGAGGCGCAGCCCGACATCGAGGCGGGTTTGACGGGCGTGCCGGTGATCGAAGCCGACGAAACCGTCGTCACCGAGCGCGACGCGACGCGGGCGTCGATCCTCGCGGTGGTGCTGATCGCGATCATGCTGATCGTGGCGTTCCACTCGTGGCCCAAGCCGCTGATGGCCGTCGCCGCGCTGCTCGTGGGCATCGCCTGGTCGTTCGGCTACCTCACGCTCGCCATCGGCCACCTGCAACTGCTCAGCGTCGTGTTCACGGTGATCCTGCTGGGCCTGGGCATCGACTTCGGCATCCACATCATCAGCCGGTTCGAGATGGTGCGCCACGAGCACCCGCCGGGCGTGCCGGGTTTCCGCGAAACGATGGTCGACACGCTGCGCGTGATGGGCCCGGGCATCGCCACCGGCGCGCTGACCACGGCCGTGGCGTTCAGCACCACCCTGTTCACCGACTTCGAGGGCATGGCGGAGATGGGCCACATCGCCGGCGCGGGCATCGTGCTCTGCCTCATCGCCATGTTCACGGTGCTGCCGGTGCTGATGCGCTTGTTCCGCCCGCGCCGCCGGCACGTCAAACCGATGCACGAGCGCAACGTGCACCTCTACCAGCACCACTGGTGGCAGCCTTTCTTCTCGCGGCCGTGGCGCACGATCGGCGGGGCGCTGCTGCTGACCGTCGTCGGCGGGTACTTTGCGCTGGGCATCCGCTACGACTACAACCTCTCGAACCTGCTGCCGCGCGACATCGAGTCGGTGCGGTGGTTCAACCGCATCGCCACCGGCGGTGGGCAGGGCGGCAACGGCGGCTCGTCGGTGTGGTTTGGGGCGTCGGTCGTCAAAGACGGCGACCTCGAAACCGTCAAGCTCCGCGCCCAACAGTTCCGTGCTTTGCCCACGGTGGCCCAAGTCGGCGGCGCGGGCTGGCTGGTGCCGGCCGACGACGCGGCTAAACGCCAACGCCTCGCCGACGCCCGCGCCGTCGTCGGCCCATCGGCCGATGCCAACGCCGAACTGCCCGACCAACCCGCCACTCGTATCGAGTTTGTTGCCGCGATGACCGAACTAGCCAACAAGTTTGGTGAAAACACGATCACCACCAGCGATGAACTCGGCCCCGGGGCCGCACAACAAATCGCTCGTGTTCGCGGGGCGTTTGCGCGGCTCAGCGGTCGGCTGCTCACCGACGACGGCGCACAAACCAACGCACGCCTGGCCGTGTTGCACGAGGCGTTCGTCGCGTGGCGCAGCGAGTTGCACACCGCGACCGCACGCACGCTGGGCGACGGCGACATGCGGCCCGACGACCTGCCCGAGGTGGTGCGACGCATCGCCGTGGGGCGCGACGGGCGGGGCTTGATGATCCAGGTGTTCCCCAAGGGCAATGTGTACGACCCGACCGAGCTCGAGCCGTTCATCGAACAGTTGCAGCGCGTCGACCCGCAAGTCACGGGCACGGCCGTGCAGATCTACCGGTCGAGCGCGCTGATGGTCGGCAGCTACATCAAGGCGGGCGCCTTCGCGCTGGTCGCGGTGTTCTTGCTGGTGCTGCTCGATTTCCAAAAGCCGTTCGATGCGCTGCTGTGCCTGGTGCCCGTGGCCATGGCGTTCGTCATGCTGCTCGGCGTGCTCGCGGCGTTCGACATGCCCATCAACCCCGCGAACATCATCGTGCTGCCGCTGCTGTTCGGCATCGGCGTCGACTGCGGCGTGCACATCATGCACCGCTACCGCGTCGCGCCCGACGAACACCCGCCCGGCTTAGCGGCGGGCACCGGCAAGGCGATCTGGCTCACCTCCCTGACCAGCAGCATCGGCTTCTCGTCGCTCATGATCGCCAGCCACCGCGGCATCGCCTCGCTCGGCTTCACCCTCGCGCTCGGCCTCGGCCTGACCGTGCTGATCTGCATGACCGTGATGCCGTCGATCCTCGAGCTGCGCAGCCGGCGGCGTGAAGCGGTGAATCAGTGAATTGGTCGATCAGTCAATCAGTCAATCAGCTAAACGACGAGGCCCGCTTCAGCGGGCCGGGTTGGCCGAATACAATCTAATTGACCAGTTGACCGATTAACCAATTCACCGATTCACCTTGCTTCTTTTCTTCTCGCGCCGGCGTTTGCGGAAAAACCTTTTCAACACCCGCCCGCTCTCGCCTGCACACACGCCCGCGGTCACGTCGACGCGGTGGTTGAGGCGCTGGTCGTTGCACAGCTCGAACAGCGTGTGCACGGCCCCGGCCTTCGGGTCGGCCGCGCCGTACACCAGTCGCCCGAGGCGCGCGTTGACGATCGCCCCAGCGCACATCGGGCACGGCTCGAGCGTCACGTACAGCGTGCAATCGTTCAGCCGCCACTCGCCCAGCGCGTCGGTGGCCTGTTGGATGGCCCCGATCTCCGCGTGGCCGAGCGGGTCGTTGCGGTTCTCGCGCGTGTTGCGCCCGACGCCGACGCGTTGGCCGTGGCGATACAGCACGGCCCCGACGGGCACCTCGCCCTCGGCCGCGGCGCGCCGGGCCAGCGCCAGCGCCTCGCGCATGCGGCGCTCGTCGAGCGACGGGGTGCCGCGCATCCGCGTGTTGCGCCGACGCCGCAACATGGCGCAGCTTTGGCTCGGCTTACGTCGTTTCAATTCCGCCACCGGCTTTGCGTTTGCCCGTCCATTTGACCAGCACCAGGCCGAACAGGTACAGCAGGAACATCGGCACGGCCATCGACACCTGGCTGATCGGGTCGGGCGGCGTGAGGAACATCGCCATCACGAAGCAGCCCAGCAGCACGTACTTCCACGCCGCGGCCATCGTCTCCACACGCATCAGCCCCGTCCAGCCCAGCAGCAGCATGACCAGCGGCAGCTGGAACGAGACCGCGAACGCGATCGCCATCCACATCACGAAGCTGATGTACTCGGTGACGTGGTAGCCGGAGTTGTCGAAGATGCTCTTCGGCGCGGTGCGCATCAGTATCCGTGCCTTGCCGTCGTACACGTACTTGATCGCGCTGTCGCGCGTGTTGATCCACACCTGCCCCTCGACGGGCTTGGCCGGGTCTTGCGTGTAAACCGGCAGCACCAGTGTGTCCTTGGGGTCGGATTCGTCGCCGTCTGTCGCTCGGTCTTCATCGGCCTGCGAGATCGTCATCACCCGCTGCTGCACGAACGTCGGCGTCATGTCCGCCATGCCGAAGCTGCTGGCGAAGGTGACGAAGAACCACATCGTGATCGGCAGCATGACGTAGTACATGAACAACACGCCCGTCGCCGCCAACGCCGCGCTGCCCGGCAGAAGGAACACCACGAACTTCCGCTCGTGCTTGTACAGCCCCGGCGCGATGAACAGCCACCCCTGGTACAGCAGCCAAGGCAACCCCAGCACCACCGCCCCCAGCAGCGCCACCTTGATGTACACCCCGAACGCGCTGGTCACCGAAGGCATCTCCAGCGACGGCGCCATCCCCTGCGTGTGCAGCTGGTACAACAGCGGCTGGCAGATGATCACCACCAGTTTTTTGGCGATGAACAGCATGAACACCAGCCCCACGCCCACGCCGATCAGGCCGAAGACGATCCTCCGGCGCAGCTCTTCGAGGTGGTCGCCGAGGCCCATGGTCACGTCGTGGGGGCGGTCGTGGGTCATGGCGATATCAGACCAATACTTCGCCAAACCCGCAACCGCCGGGTTTCCTGCGATTGGCTCTTGATCCGCCGCGCCACCGGCCGATACGATAGAGCCAAGCTTCCCGAGGCCCACCATGCTCCTGATCGACGAACGCGACCAGTGGAAAACCCATCACCGTCTCCGCCACCGGGCGTCGATCAAGGCGTTCCGCTGGCTGTCGCGCAAGAACATCATCAAGGCGCGCCCCGGCGAACGCTTCCGCATCCAGCGCCACACCGTGCGCATCGCGGGCCTGCCCGGTGAGCTGGCCGGGCTGACCATCGCGCACCTGTCCGACCTGCACGTGGGCACGATCATCCGGCCCGAGTTCCTGCCGTCCATCGTCGACAAGATCAACGCCATCGGCGCCGACCTCATCGCCAACACCGGCGACCTGATCGACCACGACAACCAATACCTCGCGCCCACCGTCGAGGCGCTGGCCGGGCTCGAAGCGCCGCTCGGCGTGTACCACGTGCTCGGCAACCACGACTACCGCGACGACGGCCCGGCCGTCATCGACGCGTTGCGCGCCGCGCAGCTGAACGTGCTCGTCAACGAACACCACCGCGTCGCCCACCGGGGCCGGCACATCGCCGTCGCCGGCATCGACTGGGCCCAGCACCCGGTCAACATCGCCCACCTCGTCGATCACGCCTGCGGCCAGGCCAACGGCGACGACTTCAAGCTGCTGCTCGCCCACCACCCCCACGCCCTCGACCCCGCCGCCGAGCACGGCGTGCACCTCGTGCTCGCCGGCCACACCCACGGCGGGCAGTTCGTCTTCCGCAAGAACCGCCACGGCCGCGAGTCCATCGGCCTCGGCAACTTCAAGTTCCGTTATGCCCAGGGCCACTACACGCGACACCGCACGCACCTGTACGTGACCAGCGGTCTCGGCGGCAGCTTCCCGCTGCGCTTCCGTTGTCCCGCCGAGGTCGGCGTGTTAGAGTTGCACCCGGCCTGATCTCACATCACTCAATTGGGGGATGACATCATGCACCACCGTCACGGATTCACGCTGGCCGAACTGGCTGCGCTGCTCTTGGTTGTTGCGTTGACCCTGTCGCTGTTCGTGGTCACCGGTTACGCCGAGGGCTCGTTCTTGAACCGCAGGGCCCGCGCCAAGTGCGCGGCGAACCTGAGGAGCTTGGGTCAGGCGATGTTCATTTATGCCCAGGTGGAAGACGACGCGTTCCCCGTTGCGGGCAAGGCCGACCCCGACAAGCCGGCCCAGGGCTTCCAAAGCAAGACGCTCGGCGGGATGGAACGCTACCCCTTGGACGTGCCGGAGTACCAGAACAACCTGACCGCGTCGATGTGGCTGCTCGTGCGCGACGGCTCGGCCAGCATGAAGACCTACATCTGCCCCGAGTCCGGCGACGTGCGCGACTCGCTCGAACGCAAGGGGCGGGTGACCGTCCTCAAGCACACGTGGGACTTCGGCAAACGCGAGAGCCTGTCCTACTCGATGCCCAACTTTTATCACAAGTTGGTCCGGCGCCACTGGAGCACGAGCGCCCGCGGTTCCACGGTCCTTCTCGGCGACAACAATAACGCCGACGGCCCCGACATCCACACGCTCGCCGCCGACCGGATGCCCTCGCAGGAAGAAGTCGCCCGGCTCGAAAACTCCCACAACCATAGGCAGGACGGCCAGAACTTCCTGTTCGCAGACGCCTCGGTCAGGTTCTTCACCACCCCGTTCCAAGGCGTGGAGTACGATAACGTTTACGCGATGACCATCGGCGGCAAGAACGCCGCGCCGTCGCTGAAGCTCAACGCCGGCGATCACAACGCGGTCGCGATGGGCCAAGACGTCGCGCTGATCCCGCTCAGCGGAAACAACGGCGTGTCGCTGTCCGGCAAGCCCGGCGTGGCCGAGAAGAAAACCCAACCGACAGCCGACACCCAGCCGAAGCCCGCACCGACCACCACCGCGCCCAGCACGCAACCCACCACCGATACGTCGAGCAAACCGGCCGAGTCGAAACCGGCTAACGTTGACCCGGCCGAGCCGACCGGGTCGGCGGCCGGCGCCAGCAGCGGGTTGTTGCTCACGCTCGCCGCCGTGGGCGTGATCGGTTTGGCCATCGTGATCGTGATCGTGCTGGCGACCAAGCGGGGTTGAACCCCCGCCGCGCAGCGCAGAAAGCGCGCCGCGCCAGAAGAACCCTGAAAAACAGTTGAAACCGCGCCCCGCCGCGCCGATAATACAGGTGGAGCGAGTGCGGAAAACGGCGGCCTGAAAACGTCATCATCATTCCCTTTTATCGCGGCCCCGCTTGATGCCCTCGCCTCCCGGGCATGGTTGATCGGGGTGCCCGCGTGGGATCACCACCCAACCAACCCGTCGGTCCACCACCTGTCTTGCGCCATTGATCTCGTGACCCGCCCCGATCGGCGCGTGCGCGTTCGCTGCGCGATCGCAGTGCCCGCGCCGCACACGGATCAACCGTAATCGGAGGCATAAGCCATGAGACATCAAAAGGCGTTCACACTCGTGGAGCTGCTGGTGGTCATCGCGATCATCGCGCTGTTGCTGAGCATCCTGCTGCCGGCGATCAGCCACGCGCGTGAGTTGGCCAACCGGGTCTACTGCGCCGCCAACCAGCGCGGCGTCACCACGGCGTTCATGATGTACGCCCAGCAGAACGACGACGAGTACCCCATCGCCGGCGAGTTCGGCTCGGGCAACGCGGTCGGGTTCGACTTCGACGACCGGGCGCGCGACGACGTGGGGCCCAGCGAGCTGACCAACAACGTCACGGCCTCGCTGTGGCTGGTGGTCCGCGACGGCACGGCCAACGCGCAGCAGTACGTCTGCAGATCGACCAGCGATGAGAAAGACAGCTTGACGGTCAACGGGCTTGCGGGGGCAAACCGAGCATCGTTGAAGCGCATCTACGATTTTGCGGGCAGTCGGAACCTGTCGTACTCGCCGGTCAACATGTACCACCAGACCGCGCGACGGGACTGGTCGACGGGTGGCTCGTCGGCCAAGCCGCTGCTCGCCGACAACAACAACGCCGACGCCGAGACCGGCCTGCACACCCACGAGGCCGCCGAAGACCTCCCGGCGCAGCGTATCGAACAGGAGGAAAACAGCCTCAACCACAACGGCGACGGCCAGGTCATCGCCTTCCCCGACGGCCACGCGAAGTTTTACCGCACGCCGTTCCAGGGCCGCGGCGACGACAACGTTTTCGCCGGCGACACGTCGGGCCCCGGCGCCGATGAAAACGCGGTGCCGCCAAGCCTGTCGGTCACGATGCTCAACCGCAACCCGAACCGCAACACGGTGCTGCTGCCGGTCACCGGCAACGGCGGCGGCAACGGTTCGCTGGACCCGGGTGATTGAACCGGTGATAAACGGATCGCCCCCGGGCATCGAGCCCGGGGGCTTGGTCGGATGAACACGTCCTTGTATCGGTTGAACAACGCACAACAAGGAGCTAGAAGTCAATCATGAAACGGATTTCCGGACACTGCCTGGCCGACCTGATCGCGCTGATCGCGGTGGTGTTATTCGCGATCGCTGTGCTGCTTCCAACTCTGGATAAACCCGGGGCAAAACACGCGGCTTCGGGCGCAAACCTGAGAAACATCTATCTTGGATCGGCGATGTACGGCTATCAAAACGACGACCAATACCCTGTCGCGGGCGTGACCGATTGGGGCAAGCCCATGGTCGGTTTCCACGGCGAACTCAACGGCTCAACCGACGTGACCCCCCAGCACCCGGCGATGGTGAACAACGTGACCGCCTCGTTGTGGATGCTGGCGCAAGACGGTTCCGTGAACACGAGATCGTTCATCAATCCCAGTACGGGTAACGTGCGGCAAGTCGTCGAAGGATCGCTGAACGCGACGTGGGATTTCGCCGGCCATCAACACTTGTCCTATTCGATGTCCAGCATGTACCACGCGGCGAGCCGACGCTGGTGGCACGCGGAACCACTGGGCAGTATCGTCCTGTTGGGTGATGACAACAACAACGACCATGCGGAGCGTCATACGCTAGCCGTCTCGGATGGCGCCACAACCAAACAGGTACGAGAGCGCGAGAACTCATCGAACTATGGTGGTGTCGGCCAGCAATTGGCCTATGCCGACGGTTCGGTAAGGTTCACACGTGATCCCTTCCGAGGCCCGAGCGACGACAACGTCTACGCGATGATCGTCGACGGCCGCAACGCGCCGCCCACGCTCGGCTTGAACGACGGCGACGCGGCGACCGACCAAACGCTGCTGGACAACGTCCTCGTGCCCCTGACCGGCAACGGCGGGGCGAGCCTCAGCGGCCAGCCGCCGTCCGTCGCCCGTGGGTACGAACCATCGGCGGTCGTCTGGCTGCACGATCTTGGTTGGCTGCTCGGCGTGATCGCGATCTGGGTGGCGGTTCGTGGGGTTGCGTACGCGCTGCGCAAACGCAAGTCCGTTGAGCCCACGAACGCGTGACCGTGACCCGTGCGCCGGTCTTTCACGGGCGATTGGTGTTTACAACTCGAGGACGCGGATCACCTCGTCGAGGTCTTTGTCGCCGCGGCCGGAGAGGTTGATGAGGATGTGCTGGTCTTGCGGCATCGTGCGGGCGAGCTTGATCGCTTCGGCCAGGGCGTGGCTGGACTCGAGCGCGGGGATGATGCCTTCGAGCTTGCACAGAAGTTGAAACGCGTCGAGCGCCTCGGCGTCGGTCGCGGCGGTGTAGGTGGCGCGGCCGGTGTCGTGCCAGTGGGCGTGCTCGGGGCCGACGCCGGGGTAGTCGAGGCCCGCGCTGACCGAGTGCACGTCGCCGGTCTGGCCGTCGTCGTCCTGCATGACGTAGCTGCGCGAGCCGTGCAGCACGCCGGGCCGGCCGAAGTTGAGCGGGGCGGCGTGGTCGCCGGGCGCATCGGACCGCCCGCCGGCCTCGACGCCGACGAGCTTGACCTGTTCGTCTTCGATGAAGGGGTAGAACATGCCCGCGGCGTTGGACCCGCCGCCGACACAGGCGACGACCACGTCGGGCAGCCGGCCGGTGTGTTCGAGCAGTTGGGCGCGTGACTCGACGCCGATGACCGACTGGAAGTCGCGCACGATCATGGGGAAGGGGTGCGGGCCGACGACGGAGCCGAGGATGTAGTGGGTGTGTTCGACGCTGCCCATCCAGTCGCGCATGGCTTCGTTGGTGGCGTCCTTGAGCGTGCGTGAGCCGGACTCGACGCCCACGACCTTCGCGCCGAGCAATTGCATGCGTACGACGTTGGGGCGTTGGCGGCGCATGTCTTCGGTGCCCATGTAGACCTCGCAGTCGAGGCCGAGCAGGGCGGCGGCGGTGGCGGTGCCGACGCCGTGCTGGCCGGCGCCGGTCTCTGCGATGACGCGCTGCTTGCCCATGCGTTTGGTGAGCAGGCCCTGGCCGAGGGTGTTGTTGATTTTGTGTGCGCCGCTGTGGGCGAGGTCTTCGCGTTTGAGCCAGATCTGTGCGCCGCCGACGTGGTCGGTCAACCGTTGCGCGCGTTGCACGGGCGTGGGTCGGCCGACGTAGTGCTTGAATAGCGCATCGAGTTCGTTTCGAAAACCGGGGTCGGCCTTGGCCTTGGCGTATTCGTCTTCGAGCTCGTGGAGCGCGGCCATGAGCGTTTCGGGCACGAACACGCCGCCGAACTCGCCGAAGTAGCCGTGCGAATCAGGGCTGTCAGAGGTCGCGGGGTGGTTCATGACCATAGTGTAGGCCGCGCGACCGCATCGATAAAGCAACACAGAGCCCCCGGCACGCCGGGGGCTCTGTGTGCGTTGACGTTCGGTTTGGCTTACGACGGCCGGGTCATGGAGTCGGGGTCGAGCAGTTCGTTGAGCTGGTCGGCGGGCACGAGGTTCTGCTCGGTGGCCAGCTCGCGGATCGTTTTGCCCTCGGCGAAGGCCTGCTTGGCGAGCTTGGCGGCGTTGTCGTAGCCGATGACCGGCGCAAGGCTGGTGCACATCATCAGCGACTGGTCGATCAACTCGGCGCAACGCTGTTCGTTGACCTGCAAACCGGTCAGCAGTTTGTCGACGAACACGTCCGACACGTTGGCCAGCAGCTTGATGCTATCGAGGAAGGCGTCGACCATGACGGGCATGGCGACGTTGAGCTCGAAGACGGAGCCGACGCCGCCGAGGCCGGACGTGGTGACGACGGCGTCGTTGCCGATGACGCGGCAGGCGACCTGGATCACGGATTCGCAGATCACGGGGTTGACCTTGCCGGGCATGATCGAGCTGCCGGGCTGCGTCGCCGGGAGGCTGAGCTCGAACAGCGAGCAGCGGGGGCCGGAGCCGAGGTGGCGGGTGTCGTTGGCGATCTTGGAAAGCGCCACGGCGATGGCTTTCAGTTCGCCGTGCGCTTCGACGAACGAGTCTTTCGCGGCTTGTGCTTCGGGGTGGTTGTCGGCTTCCTTGAACTCGACGCCGAGTTTGGCCGAGAGGGTGGCGCAGACACGTTGAGCAAACTCGGGGTGCGTGTTGATGCCGGTGCCGACGGCGGTGCCGCCGATGGGCATGTTTTCCAGCATGCGGGCCAGCGCGCGGCCGGCACGGGTGGCCGAGTATCGCGCCTGGGCGGCGTACCCGCCGAACACCTGGCCGACGCGGATGGGCGTGGCGTCCATCAGGTGCGTGCGGCCGATCTTCACGATCGCGTCCCACTGCTTGGCCTTGGCTTCGAGGTCGTCGGCCAAACGGGTCAGCGCGGGGATGAGGTCGTGCTGCAACGTCAGTGCGCCGGCGATGTGCATGGCGGTGGGGAAGGTGTCGTTGGACGACTGGCCGGCGTTGACGTGGTCGTTGGGGTGGATGCGCGGCGCGTCGGGATCGCTAAGCCGCAAGCGGCTGGTGGCGAGGTTGGCGATGACCTCGTTGGCGTTCATGTTCGTCGAGGTGCCGGAGCCGGTCTGGTAGACGTCGACGGGGAAGTGGGCGTCGTGCTTGCCTTCCGCGACCTCGTTGGCGGCGTCGATGATCGCCTCGGCGAGTTTGGCGTCGAGCCGGCCGAGGTCGGTGTTGGCCTGGGCGCAGGCGGCCTTGAGGTGGCCGAAGGCGTGGATCACCGCGGCGGGCACGGGCTGGTGGGCGATGGGGAAGTTGTCCACGGCGCGGGCCGTCGATGCGCCGTACAGCGCGTCGGCGGGCACGGGCATCTCGCCCATCGAGTCGCGTTCGATCCGTGTGTTTTGCTCAGTCATGGTGCGGTCCCTTGGGGTCGGTTGGGGGGTGGGGCGGTACAGGGTAGCAGCGGCGGCCCGCCGTGCAACGCGCGGCGGCTCAACCCTTGGTGGGCACCACCAGGCAGTCGCCGACGTTCAACCAGCTTTTCGCCTTCAACGCCTCGGCGTACGTGCCGAACCGGCCCGCCTGCACCAGGTACAGCGTCCGCCCGTCGATCGTGGCGCTGACGATGCGCGGCCCGCTCATCCGTGCGGCGCGCACCTTCGACTGCACCGCCTGCGAGCGCTTCTGCGCCAACGGTTGTTTCGAATAAGCCCCGAACTGCAACGCGAACCCGCTCACGTTGCGCTCCTGCAACAGCTTGCGGCGCAGCGCCATATCGCCGGTCGCCTCGCGTGCGGCGTCGAAGCTGGCGCGGGCCTGCACGAACCGCCCCAGCCTTTGCTGCACGACGCCCAGTTCGTAGTACGCCCGGGCCTTGTCCTCGCCATCGAGCTTCTGCGCCGCCTGTCGCAGGTAACGCTGCGCCTCGGCGTGGCGGTCGCGGTCGCGGTAGATCAGGCCCACCGTCGCCGCCGAACGCCCGGCGATCGCGGCGTCGGCGCTCCGCGTGACGGGGATCAACCGCACCAGCGCGCGGTCGTGCTTGCCCAGCCGGTAGGCGCTGACGCCGGCGATGTACGCCATCTCGTCGCGCCCTACGCCGTCGGCCGAGCCGTACACCACCTCGGCGCCGTCGTACGCCCGTTGGTAGCGGGCCGCCTGGTAGTCGGCGATCACGCCGTCGCGGCTGACCTTCTGTTTTTCGTCGCACCCGGCCGCCGGCACGAGGGCGAGCAACGCGAGCAACGCGAACGGGCGAAATGTGCTTGGCATGGCGTCGATCCATCCGTGGGTTGGAAGCGTCGGGTTCGGGCAGGTATTGTAACCGCAGATCCGAATCGTTCGTGTGAGCTTATTCGATATGGCATCCATGCTCTGGCCGATCCTCCGTCGTGCCCTGTCCGCCCCCATGCGCGAGGTCGTTGTCGACGACCAACGCACCTGGCGGTACATCGACCTTGTCGGTGGGGCGATGCACCTGGCCGAGCGGCTCAACGGCGCCTCGGCCACCAAGCACGTCGCCGTCATGCTGCCCACCGGCGGCGTGTTCCCCATGACGCTGCTCGCCTGCTGGATCGCCGGCCGCGTGCCCGTGCCCGTCAACTACCTGCTCGGCGATGACGAACGCCAGTTCATCCTCGACGACTGCGACACCGACACGCTCATCACCGTCGGCCCCATGCTCGAACACCTCGGCGGGCCCGAGCCGCGCGGCGTGCACGTCATGAAGCTCGACGAACTCAACTTCGCCGGCCCGCCGCCCCTGCGCGTGCCCGCGTTCCCCATGGGCCGCGACCTCGCCGTGATCATCTACACCTCCGGCACGTCCGGCCGACCCAAGGGCGTCATGCTCACCCACCGCAACCTCCGCTCCAACGTCAACACCGCGATCAAGCACGTCGGCCTGACCCGCTCCAACGGCTTCCTCGGCGTGCTCCCGCAGTTCCACTCCTTCGGCCTGATGGCCATGACCCTCGTCCCCCTCCAGCTCGGCGCCAAGGTCATCTACACCGCGCGCTTCGTGCCCGCCAAGCTCGTCCGCCTCATCGAAAAGCACCGCCCCGACGTGTTCATGGCCATCCCCTCGATGTACAACGCGCTGGCCGGTGTCAAAAACGCCGAGCCCGATGCGCTCAAGTCCATCGTCATGGCCGTCAGCGGCGCCGAGCCCCTGCCGAAAGACGTGGCCGAACGCTTCGAAGAACGTTTCGGCGTGCACATCCTCGAGGGCTACGGCCTGAGCGAAACCTCGCCCGGCGTCTCGTGGTCCACCCCCTGGGCCAACCGCGAAGGCTCCGTCGGGCGCGCCCTGCCCGGCATCGAGGTGTTTGCCGTCGACGACAAAAACCGACGCCTGCCCGCCGACACCGAGGGCGAGCTGGTCGTGCGCGGCCCAAACGTCATGGCCGGCTACTACAAACGCCCCGACCTCACCGCCCAGGCCATCGACGAAGACGGCACCTTCCACACCGGCGACATCGGCCGCGTCGACCACGACGGCTTCATCTTCATCACCGGCCGGATCAAAGAGATGATGATCATCGGCGGCGAAAACGTCTTCCCCCGCGAGATCGAAGAGGTGCTCGTCGCGCACCCTTCGCTCACCGCCGCCGCCGTCGTGGGCAAGGCCGACGCCTCACGCGGCGAGGTCGCCATCGCCTTCGTCGAAGCCGCCGACGAACAACCCTTCGACGAAGCGACCCTCCGCGCCTGGTGCCGCGACTCGGGCCTCGCCGGCTTCAAGGTGCCCAAAGAAATACGCCTGGTCGACGAACTGCCCCGCAGCCCGACCGGCAAAGTCCTCCGCCGCCAGCTCACCGAACAAGTCCGCGCCGAACCCACCTAGCCGCTCGCGGCTTAGCGCTTTTCACTCAGCGCTTTTCGCACACGGAGCGCCCCATGCCCCAGCCCACCCGCGTCACCGTCTGGCACGAGTACCGCCACGAACACACCGACCCGCGCGTCGCGGCGGTCTACCCCCACGGCATGCACGCCGCGCTCAAAGCCGGCCTCGAAAAGATGCTCGGCGACGGCGTCGCCGTCACCACCGCCACGCTCGACCAAAACGACAACCACGGCCTGTCCGACCAACTGCTGGCCGACACCGACGTGATGACCTGGTGGGGCCACATGGCGCACCACGAGGTGCGCGACGAAATCGCCCAGAAGGTCGCCCAGCGCGTGCGCGAGGGCATGGGCCTGATCGTGCTGCACTCCGGCCACTACGCCAAGCCGTTCAAACTGCTCATGGGCACCAACTGCCACCTCAAGTGGCGCGAGGTCGGTGAACGCGAACGCCTGTGGTGCATCGCGCCCGGCCACCCGATCACCGCCGGGCTGTCGGCCGATTACATCGAGCTCGAACACGCCGAGATGTACGGCGAGCCGTTCGACGTGCCCGAGCCCGACGAGCTGGTCTTCGTCAGTTGGTTCGCCGGCGGCGAAGTGTTCCGCAGCGGCTGCGTCTGGCGCCGCGGGGCGGGGCGGGTGTTCTACTTCCGGCCGGGCCACGAGACGTATCCGATCTACCAAAACGACGAAATCATGCGCGTGCTGGCCAACGGCGTACGCTACGTCGCGCCGACTGCAAATACGGTGGCTTACCTCAACGATTCGCCTAACATAGGGACGCCGCTTTCGCCAACCCAATAGCACAGGAGCGAGACAGGGCGGCGCACGCGAGGTGTTGCTGCGATGCGCCTAAACCCTTCCGAAAACACCATGGACCAGATCGACGCCGCCCAACAGCAATGGGCCCAGGCTATCGAGAGCCGCGACATCGAACGCGTGTTGGCGCTGTACGACGCCGAGCGCGGGGTGTTGTGGGGCACCGTCGCCAACCACCTGCGCCAAGGCCACGCCGCGCTGCGCACCTACTTCGAGCGTTTCCTCGCGCACGAAGGCATCAAGGTCGCCTTCGAGAGCTCACTCACGCGCGAGTTCGGCCCGATCGCCATCAGCTCCGGCGCTTACCGCTTCCAGTGGCACGACCCCGGTCAGCAGCCGGTCGACCTGCTCGCGCGGTTTACCTACACCTACCGCCGCGACGCCGACCGCTGGCTCATCGTCGACCACCACTCGTCGGCCATGCCCGAAAACGGCATTTGAACTCGTCGAAGCCGGGGCCTGAGCGCAGCGAAGACCCGGATACTTACCGTTCGATCATCGCGTACAGCGCCGACGCATCGCCGAGGTGCTCGACCGCGTCGTCGGCGCCCGCGTCACGCAGCTCGTCGACGGTATAACGCCCAGTGCCCACACCAAGGCACCGGCAGCCGTTCGCCTTGGCGCAGTCGACGTCGCGCGGCGTGTCGCCGATCACGATCACGTCGTGCGGCTGCAAACCGTTGCCGAACTGCGCGTGGTAATCGTCGATCGCGTGACGCACCAGCGACGGCCGGTCCGGCCCGTGGTCAGAGAACGCGCCGACGACAAACCACGACGGGTCGAGTTGCGCGAGTTTGAGTTTCACTTTTGCCGCACGGTGGTAGTTGCCGGTGACCATGCCGACCACGACGCCGTCGTGCGCCACCAGCGCCGGCAGCAGCTCGCGCACGCCGGGCATGACCTCGAGCTTGTGCGGGTTGGCGTGCAGGTCGCGCTCGAGTTGCTGGACGTAGCAGTCACGGAATCGCTCGTGGTGCACCGCGTGGTCGGTCAGGCCGCTGCGCTCGGCGGCCTCGGCGTAGAGCTGGTGGTCGACGCCGCCGGAGGTGACCACGCCCTCGAAGCTGAACGCCGGGCCGAGCACCTGTTGGCCGGCGTGTTGCATCGCGCCCATACCCGTACCGCCGGTGAGCAGTAACGTGCCGTCGATATCCCATAGCAGTAGTTTCATGCCGGTATGGTAGCGACGGAGCGGGCGCGTGATCGGACGTTGCCCGGCCGGGTGCGAGAAAACGTGGGAAAATGTCGATCACAAGCGGTTGGACGGGTTGATTCGTGTTGCGAATCGATTAGAATGGCGTGTCTGACAGGGCAACCGGATGAAAGGCTGAATGCACTACCGCATGGACAACGCCATCCCGTAAAACCGGTGGACGACCGTAGGACTTCAAGGCCCGCGGCGCTGCCGTGGGCTTTTTCGATGGCTGGTCAAAGCGGTGGTGCGAAAAAAAGACTGAAAAAGGGCCCTTACCCCGGTTGACAGGCTAAAAAGGCTGATTAACATACGCGGCTCGCTTCGAATGAACGACCACACCAAAAAGTGGGCGATCACCCGCGGCGAGCGGGGCGGCGAAAGCCGCGAGGTCTTTGACAAGTGAACAAGCGTGATCAACGTTGCATCTCTCAGGATTGCAACGTGGTCTGTACCGAGATGACTCAAGAGCGCTTTTGGGCTTGCTCGCTTGGTGTGAGGTTTACCGCTCACCCCAGGCGGGTCCGTCAATCGCAAAGTTGACGGGATGACATCGGCTGTCGGTCGATGTGATTAAGCTATGAAGGGCTCGCGGTGGATGTCTTGGCGTCGAGAGGCGATGAAAGACGTGGGAGCCTGCGATATGCCCAGGTGAGATGGCAACCAATCTTTGACCCTGGGATCTCTGAATGGGGAAACCCGGCCGGCCGTGGCAACACGGTCGGTCATCGGCACCTGAATGCATAGGGTGTCGAAGCGAACGTGGTGAACTGAAACATCTCAGTAACCACAGGAAAAGAAAGAAACCTCGATTCCGTAAGTAGCGGCGAGCGAAACCGGAATAGCCCAAACCAGGCTTCGGCCTGGGGTTGTGGGCGCCGACGTGGGTACCAAGTTGATTGTGAATCGGTTGGAAAGCCGAACCAAAGAAGGTGATAGTCCTGTAGCATGACGCGGCCGTATCCTAGGCGTACCAGAGTAGCACGGAGCTCGTGAAACTCCGTGTGAAGCTGGCGGGTCCACCCGCCAAGGCTAAATACTCCTCGACGACCGATAGCGTATCAGTAAGGCGACTGAACGATGAAAAGCACCCCTACTAGGGGAGTTAAAAGTACCTGAAACCGCGTGCCTACAAACTGTCGTAGCCCCCTCGTGGGGTGACGGCGTGCCTTTTGCATAATGAGCCAGCGAGTTATCCTCTGTGGCAAGGTTAAGACCTTACGGGTCGTAGCCGAAGGGAAACCGAGTCTTAAAAGGGCATCTAGTCGCAGGGGATAGACGCGAAACCGAGTGATCTACCCATGGCCAGGTTGAAGGGAGGGTAAAACCTCCTGGAGGACCGAACGCACCAACGTTGAAAAGTTGGGCGATGAGCTGTGGGGAGGAGTTAAAGTCTTATCAAACTCGGAGATATCTCGTTCTCCTCGAAATAGCTTTAGGGCTAGCCTCGTGTTACACCGTACGGGGGTAGAGCTACTGGATGGGGATGGGGGGCTACCCGCCTACCCACTCCAACCAAACTCCGAATACCGTACGATTTTGTCACGGGAGTCAGTCTGCGGGTGATAACATCCGTGGACGAAAGGGAAACAACCCAGACCGCCAGCTAAGGTCCCTAATCTTGTCTTAGTTCTTAAGGAAGTCAGGTTCCGGCGACAACCAGGATGTTGGCTTAGAAGCAGCCATCATTTAAACAACGCGTAATAGCGGACTGGTCGAGGAACTTGGCGCCGAAAATAATCGGGAATAAGCCAAGTACCGAAGCTGCGGACATGTAAATGTGGTAGAGGAGCGTTCCTGTCGGCGCAGAAGCGAAACGGCGACGTTTCGTGGAGCGGCAGGAAGTGCTTATGCTGGCTTGAGTAACGATAAACCAGGTGAAAATCCTGGTCGCCGAAAGCCTAAGGTTTCCTGGGGAAGGTAAATCCGCCCAGGGTTAGTCGGGCCCTAAGACGAGGCCGAAAGGCGTAGTCGATGGACAGCAGGTTAATATTCCTGCACTCAGTCAGGCGGTTGAAGCAACGTGACGGACTTCCAAGGTCGGTCGGCCGATTAGAAATGGCCGTCCCGCAAGGGCGAGGGCATTTAGAACCGAAGCCGGTGGAGGAAGTTCCAAGAAAAGCCGTTGTGGACAAGTGGCTGATCCGTACTAAAACTGACACAGGTAGGCGTGGCGAATAGCCTCAGGCGCTCGAGAGAATGGTTGTTAAGGAACTAGGCAAATTGACCCCGTACGTTCGCAATAAGGGGGCCCTCCTCGCAAGAGAGGGCGCAGAGAATAGGCTCTGGGAACTGTTTATCAAAAACACAGCACTGTGCTAACACGCAAGTGGATGTATACAGTGTGACGCCTGCCCAATGCCGGAATGTTAAGGAAGTAGGTTAGCTTAATTTATTAGGCGAAGCTTACGACCGAAGCACCGGTCAATGGCGGCCGTAACTATGACGGTCCTAAGGTAGCGAAATTCCTTGTCGGGTAAGTTCCGACGCGCATGAATGGCGTAA
>JANQHD010000023.1 GCA_028282805.1 Phycisphaeraceae bacterium
CAAGGCCATCAGGTTCTGCGGCTGGGCCTCGATCACGACCTCGTAGTACCGGCGAGACTCCTCGTAACGCCCCTGGTCATACATCGCCTTGGCCAGCAGCTGCTGCGTCTGCAACAGGTTGACCGAGCCGGCTTCGAAGCGGGACTCGAAGGCCTTGAGCTTCTCCAGCGCCTTGTCGTACTGGTCGAGGGCCATGTAGCACTGCACCGCGCTCAGCTCAATGCGGCCGGTGGTGTCTTTTGCGATGAATGGCTCGAGCACGCGCAGCCGTTGCCCGGCGTCCGTCGAGGCGTTCAACTCCACCAGCACGGCGTTGATCTGGTTCACCTGCTGGCCGGCGAGCGACAGGGCCAGCTCAAACGCCTTGAGCGCCTCGGGCGTCTTGCCAGTCGACGCGAGGGCGTTGGCGCGCATGGCCTGCAGGAGCGCCGATTGCGCCAACTCGTCGGGGTAGTTGCGCAGCTCCGTGAGGAACGCGTCGTGCTTGCCGTTGACCATCAACGCCCGCCCGTAGTGCACAAACCGCGCCACGTTTCGCTGCAGCTCGTAGGCCTTGGCGAAGTCGCGCTCGGCGGCGGCGTTCTCGTTGGTCATCTGGCTCTTGCGGCCGCGTAACTCGTACCACATCGCCTCGTTGGGGAACTGCGTGATCGAATCGTTGAGCACGCGTTCCGCCTCGTTCATGCGGCTGTGCTGCAGGCAGAGCCGGACCAGGCTCACGCGCGCCGGGCGGTAGTTCGGGCGCACGCTGATCAGGCCGCGCAGCTCCCGCAGCGTCGAGTCGATGTCGTCGCGTTTGAGGTGCCACCTGGCCATCAACTCGCGCGCGTCGATCGAGCTCGGGTCGAGCGATCTTGCGCGTTCGAGGTCGTCACGCACCTCGGCCATGACGATGTTGTCCTCGCGGTTGAAGTAGTAACGCGCCCGCTGGATGTACGGCAGGGGGTTCGCCTGCGCCAGGTCCACCGCGCGGTCGAGCGTGCGCTCGAGCTTGGTGCGGATCGGGGCCTTGGCGTTCTCGCTCAGGGTCTCGTCCTGCAAACGCTTGTACGCAAACGCCACCTGGAGCAACAACGCGTCCACGTTGTCCGGTTGCTCGGCGAGCATCCTCTCGACCATCGCGTCGGCGCGGTCGAGCTGGCCCGCGAGGCTGAGCGACCTGGCCAACGAGCTCCGCGCCGCCTGGCGCAGGCTGACGTCGGCGTCCGGTCCGAGGCCCTTGAGGATCCGCTCGTACTGCGCCGCCGACTCCGCGTAACGCTTCTGCGTGAAGTAGAAACCGGCCAGCTCCTGGCTCGCCGCCGAACTCGTGTCGCCGGATATCTCGATCGCCTTGCGGTAAGCCGCCTCCGCGCCATCGGGGTCGCCGGTCATCGCCAGGTAACGCCCGTAAGACATCCAGTGCAACACGTTGGGGTTGTCCGAGTGCGCTGCGAGGAACCGACGAAGCCGTTGGGCGCCTTCCTCGGTCCGGCCTTGAGCGCGCAACACGGTGGCCATGCCGATCTCCGCGTTGAACTGGCCCGGGTCATCGTTCAGGATCGACTCGAACAGCTGGCGGGCGGTGTCGATCTGTCCCTGGTTGAGGTACAGCTGGCCCAGGGCCATGAGGTTCTCGATGTCTTTGGGGGCCACGGCCGCCTGCTTCTGGCGCAGCTTGACCGCGGTGTTCACGTCGCCGTGACGGCCCATGTACGCCAGGTAGCGGTTGTACAGGACCTTGTTCTGAGGCATGTGGGCCAACGCGCTGCGCAGGTCGAGCAGCGCCTGGTCGTGCCGCTGGAGGCGGTCGTGGATCTCGTGCAGCTGCAACCACGCGTCCACGTTGTTCGGCCGCATCGACAACGAGAACTGCACCGCCCGCTCGGCGCCCGAGAGGTTGCCCAGCGCCAAACGGGTCCGGCCGAGCAGCAGCGCCACGCGCGAGTCCTTCGGCAGCTGGTCCTGCACGGCGTCCAACACGCTCTCCGCCTCGGTGTACTTGCCCTGGACGAACAACATCTGCCCACGCCACGACTCGCAGCCGGCGTAGTCGATGCCGCGCCCGTCGTGGACCGCCTTGGCCTGGGTGAGCACCTTCTCGGCCTCGGCCCATTGCTTGTCGTTCAACGCCTGCTCGAATCGCAGCCCGAGCACGCCCGGGTCGTTCGGGTCGAGCTCGATCGCGCGACGCATCGCTTGCTTTGATTTCTCTTCCTGACCCAGTTGCTTGTAGTAGTTGTAGAGCTTGAGCTGCCGGCGAACCTCGTCGGCGTCCTGGGCAGTGATCACGTCTTCGCCAAGTTCCAGCAGCGATTCGGTGTCGGTGACGTTCAGCAACTTCAGGCGCGGCTCGTCGGGGTGCTTGGCCAACGCCTCGGCCAACAGGGCGTCGGCCTTGTCTTCCTGGTCCATCCGGCGGTGCAGCTGGATCAGCCGCGTCAGCACGTCCAGGTCGTCGGGGTGCTCGGCGTGGCACTTCTCGACCAGCGCCAACGCCTCGGCGTCACGGCCGAGCTTCAGCAGCAACTGCATCTGGTAGGACACGACCTCTTTGTCGTTCTTGTCGTTCAGCGGCTCGAGTATCTCCAAGGCCTTCTGCGCGGCCTTGTCCTGCTCGCCGCTGATCTGCCCGGCGATCGTCGTACGGTTGACCACCGCGCGGGCCTTGAGCAGCAGGAGGGGCTTGTCGTTGGGGAAATGCGTCTCGAGCTTCCGGATCCGGTCGAGCGCGCTGTCGAACTGGTTGGACTCGATCAGCATCCGGACCAGGTCCAGTTGCAGCTTGTACTGGCCGGCGCGTTGGGGCAGGGAGGCCATGGCCTTGACCAGGTACTCCCTGGCTGCGCCCGTCTCACCCGCCAGGCGGTGCACGCGGTACAGCAGCAGCTGCGCCTCGCCGCTGACCTCGGTGCTGACCGACTTGTCCGCTTTCAGCAGGTGGCTCTTGGCCAGCGCGTACTGCCCGTTATGGACGGCGAACTTGCCGCGCAGCAGTTCGGCGATGGTGGGATCGACCCCGGAGCTCTCGGCCAACTCGTCCAGCTTGGCGATCAGTTCTTCGATGACCTTCTTGTGCTCGGCTTTGTCCTGTTCACCTTCGGCCGCCGCCCACTTGAGGAAGTGCATATCGGCCAACCGGCGCATGGCCGTGGCCCGCAGGCTGATCGCGTGGGTCGCTTCGATGGAGATGGAGATGGGGCGGTCGCGCATGGCCTGGCCGAACACCTCGATCGCTTTGTCGGGCTGGGCCTGCCGCCAGTAGTTTTCCCCCAGCGCGAGCTGGAGCGAGATCTTTTCGGGGTTTTTTTCGCAGGCGTCTTTCAACAACGTCGCGCCGCGGTGTAGGCCGGAGAGGGTGGTGGTCCCGTCATCCAGCGTTAGCTGTTCGCGGTCGAGGATGTCGAAGTAGCGCTCGACCTCGCGCACCACCAAGGGGTCGTTGCTCTTGAGCAGCAGCGACTCGATCGCCGCCAGCTGCTCCATGGCGCCGGCACGCCATTGCTCGTTACCGAGTTCGGCGCCGGCGCTGATGTCCAAACGGAGCCGGCCGACCCGCGCCTGCACATCGTCCGGGCGCGTTTCGATGTACTGGTCGATCTCGGCGAAGGACTGGTCTTGGAGCTGGTCGGCGCGTTTGCGGTCGTTCAGCGCCCGGGCCTTCTTCGATTCGTTCAGGCGCCACATCGCGCTGTAGTAAGCCAGGCGGCCGTCATCGGGGAACAGCCCCATGGCGCGGTCCAGGTCCTCGCGTGCCTGCTTCACGTCGGCTTCGCCGAGGCTCCGCCGGGCCACGCGCTCGGTGCCGGAGATGGCGCGGTAGAGCGTGGCCTTCGGGTGGTCGGAGACGAAATCGAGCACCTGGTTGGACCGCTTGTACAACGCCTCCCACGTGTTGATGTGGGGGTAGATCTTGACCAGCTCGAACTGGTAGTCGAGTTGTTTTTCCGAGGCCCAGAGGTTGGCCTCGTCGAGCAACAGCGCGTTGGCGTAACAGTTCTGGATCTTGCCGGTCAGCTCGCGCGCAGCGGTCATGTTTTTCGGGGGGGTCTGCTCGTAGGTGGCCGCCAGCCGCTTGAGGATCTCGATGCGTTTGACCGGGTCGGTTTCCTTGCCGAAGGCCTTCTGCAAGTACGCCGCCGCCGGTTCGAACTCGCCGATGGCGAGCTTCGCCTCGGCCTTGGCGATGTACGTCTCGGGGCTGCGCCAGGACTTGGCGACCACGTAGCCGGCGATGAGCACCACCAGCAGGATGGCGGCTACCAGAATGGCAAAACGTGTGTTGATCCGACTCGCCATCAATGGACTCCAGTCGCTTGCTCAGAGGGTTGGTTGTCGTTGCCCGCCGGCACGGGGTACCGGCCCGCCTTGACCTCCTGCCAGTCGGGCAGGCAGAGCATGATCTCAGGCAGGGCGTACGAGAGGAACTCGCTGGTCAACCGGTTGGCGACCTCGAGGTCGTTGACCGCGGGGACGAAGACCGTCTCGCCCTTTTCGTTGGTGCCTTGCCGGCCGGGCATGACCTCGACCTTGCAATAGTACGCGTAGCGGTCGGTGAAGTTGAACGCCTTGATGCGTACCCCCTCGGGCTTGGCGACCGCGGCGCCGTTGGCGATGAAGAAGTAGCTCACGCCGTACCTGTGGCTGGGCCGGTTGGCGTCCTCAAACAGCGCGAACGCGGCGTCGATCTGCCGGCCCGGCAGCGTCACGCGTTTCCGCTTGACCGTGGTGGCGATGACCCGGCCATCGTCGGCGGTGCCGATCCGGTCGCTGGTCAGCTGCATCGTCATCATCTTGCGGTCGGTCCGCTGCGCGCCGCCGGCGGTCCAGCAGCGGTCGGGCACGTGCGGCACGGTGTCGATCGTGCCCGAGTAATACGGCAGGTGCAGGCGGAACATCGAGCCCGGCTCGTCGGGCGCCTTGCTGTGGTCGCGGTAGACCCGGGTCAGGTACTGCTTGGTGCCCAGTTCCTCTTCCATGTCGGCGCCGAGCCGGGGCGCATCGTCGCCGTAGCGTTCGTAGCGGAAACGCCCGTCTTCGAGCATCGGCCCGAAACGGACGGCGAGCTTGTCCATGTTCTGGCGCGGCGGGATCTCTTCCTTGAGCAACACCCACTTGTTGAAGCTCACCACGGCCTTGAGGCTCACCGCGGACCCCAGCAGCACCAGGCAGGCAACGACGAACGGCGGGGTGGCCAGGCGCTTGATCATGCCTCACCCCCCGACTCGGCCGGCGCCGGCGCTTCTTCTTCGGTGATCACCAGCCGGTTGAGCACCCACCCGATGAGCAGGAACACCCCCGCCGCCGGGATCAGCATGAGCATGCCGATGAACACGTGCAGGTCGCCCTGGGTCCACTCTTTCTTGAACGGGTAGAGGAAGCCCATGACGGTCACGCGGCCGATGTTGACCATGACCGCCACGGGGATCGTCGACAGCACCATGATCAGCCGCGCCCACCACGGCCGGCGCGCCAGGTACGCCACGGCGAAGCCCAGCGCGATGAAGGTCGTGAGCATCCGCAACCCGGCGCACGCCTCGGCGACGTTCATCGGCGCGTTGTGGGCGACCTTGCCCTTGTGGAAGATCGTGATCTGGTTGCCGGAGATGTCGGCGTTGATGTCGAGGAAGCCGCCGCACGAATCGAGGATGATGCCCGCCCAACTCGCGGCGATGTCCTGCAACGGGTTGGCCACGTACTTCCACGCCCCGTCGGAGATGCGGATGATGAACACGAGGTAGAAGACCGGGAACCACAGCAACCGGGCGACCTGCCAGCCGCCCAGCATCAGCACCAGCCCGCCCAGCGCCAGGATCATCGAGTAACCCTTGGCCATGTCGTTCTGGATCGGGTAGATGCCCAGCCAGTACCCGCAGATGCCCAGCACCAGCAGCCCCAGGCCCAGCCAGCTGGTTTTGGGCACGGCCCGCAACAGCTCTTGCTTGTGCTGGTAGATGAAATAGACGCTGATGGCGGGGATGACCCAGGCGTGGGACCAGTCGTTGTCGGTCCAGGCGTAGCCGATGCCCTTGAAGCCGTGTTCGAGCGAGAGCTGGAAGCCGTAGGCCTTGTAGAGGCTGGACCAGAACATGGCGATGAACAACGCGCCGAGCACGCCGATCTGCACCCACACGTGGGGCTTGATCAGCGGCCCGCTGCCGACAGCGAAACCACCGCTGTCTTTCGACATGCTCACCGTGCTCATCCGGTCGGTCCTCTGCTACACCTGCGCTTTGCCGGTGGCGGGTTGAAGACGGGACCTGTACCCCAGCCTCCTGCTCCGTTATCTCCACCGATACGCTCTCTCATTGCCGGCGGTTCGCGGGAAAAACGAAGCCGCCCGTTATCCTCTTATTCTCCACCAATCGCTGTTTTTAAGCGTAAAACTAGTTGTTGTTGTTATTGACCGGGCCAAACACGTCGGGGCCGAAGTTCCTGTCCAGCAGGAACCCGAAGCCGTAGGACATCCTAAAGCCGTTGCGGATCACCGCGAGGAAGGTCGCCGCCGGGTTGGTGCCGATATTGACCAGATCGTCGGGTTTCATGTAGATATCCGGCTGCACGCCTTCGAAGATTGCGCGGCCGTTCAGGCGGATGGTAGCCTCGGTGTTCTTGTCGATCCTGCGGACCAGGTCCACGCGCTCGGGGATCGCCAGGGGGCCGAACCCGCCGGCGGAGAAGATCAGCTGCTTGAGCGTCAGGCGGTTCTCACCCGGCAGGGCGTAGGTGCCCGGGCGGGCGATCTCGCCGCCGATGAACACGTTGCCGGTCGTCGGGCTGGGGATGCGGATGATGTCGCCGGGCCGGATGACGATGTTCCACTTCGCGTCACCTTCCATCAGGGCCTTGGCGTCGATCTCGATGATGCGCTGGGTGACCAGCTGCTCGGCGGGGGGCAGGCCGTCCTCGTCGAGCGAGGGCTGCGCGGTGGTCGCGTCGTCGGGCGTCGGGGTGGTGCTGGTGACCTGAACCCACTTGCCGTTGATGTTAACCCAGCGACCGCTGCCGGTCTTGGTCGGCTCGAGCGCCTCTTCGAGCGTCGGGGATGCGGCGGGCTCGCCGGCGTCGGTCGCCCCTGCGCCGTCGACGGGCGCCTCGGCGTTGCCCTCGAGGCCTTCGATGATATCCTCGATCTCGCTGCCGATGTCACCACCGGCGTCGGTGCCGGGGGCGCCCGTGCCTTCGGGGATCAGCGGCGGGGCGATCTCGCCGGGCTTGACCTCCTGCTCGTAGGCGTAGCCCTTCTCCACGATGTCGTTGAGCGGCACGTGGCGGATGACGTAGATCTTCTCGGTGTCGCCGGGGAAACCGCGCGACAACGCGATCGCGTCGATCAGGCGGAAGTTGCTCTTCAGCAGGTTGTACGTGCCCACCCCGCCGGCGGCGCCGATGACGTTGAACGTCTTCTGCCGCGCCTCGTTGACCAGCACCGTGACCGTCGGGTCGCGCAGGATGTTGGGGTGGAGGATGTTGATGATCTGCTGCTCGAGCTTCTTGGTCGTCAGGCCCGCGGCCTTGATCTGGCCGACCACCGGAAGGCGGATGAAGCCCAGCTCGTCGATCCGCCGCACGAGCTGCGACTCGGCGTTGGGCTGGATCAACTCGAAGACCGTCACGACCACCTGGTCGCCGGGGCCCAGCACGTACTCGGCCACTTCGGGGATCAGGTCGCGCGACGTCGGCTCGCTGAGGCCTACGATCGGCGTGTCGGCGCGCTCGATCACGTCCAGCCGCTCGAGGATCGGCATCGTGACCGGCGTGTGCTCGGCGCGGATCGGCTTCGACGGGTCCAGCCAGTTATCCACTTCGCACCCGGTCAGACCCACCCACGTCAGCGTCAGGCCGATGACCAACCACCACCCCGATCGCTGCGAAGACCCGTTGCGTTGAGCTAAGGCCATCTGTACCTGCTCCCTTGTAAGGCTGTCCGGTTCGACGCCGAACAGACCGGTGCTTGACGTTGTTCTCAGCACCCCTGCTCTCTACACCTGATCACGCCGGATCAGGCCGAGCCTTCGGAGTGCTCAACCCCTGTTCCGACAGGACGTTTTAGACTAACAGGGCCCCATAAACCGGGCAAATACCCCGCCGCGGTCCGCGTCTCGTCGAAACCGTGCTTACTGAGCATCGGACAGTTCGTACGATCGCGTTAACGGACGTGTGCGACGATTTTCCCGCTCCCGTTATCGGCCCTGTGAGGACCGAAATACCCTGCCCCCAAGCCGGACCGCAGCGAAGCGCAGGTCCGGATCACCGTTGGATCACCTCGACAGGTCATTGGGGGGATCGACCGAAGCGTACCGACACATCCCAGGCCCCAAGCCGAGCGCGACCGCCTCCGCTTTGGTCTCGACCTCGTCCACCAAACGCAACCCCGCCCGCTCGGCTGCCCGTCGGGAGGCGGTATTATCCGCCTCGATCAACACCCACAAAGGCGAAACACCGAAACGGTGCGCCAAGCCAACAATGAGGCGGATGGCCCGGCTCGCATAACCCTGACGACGATGCGCTTCGTCCACGGCGTAGCCGGTGTGACCGACGGCGTCGATCAACGCCGGGTCGTTGGTGTCACGCAGGTGAATCCGCCCCACACGCACCCCGTTATCGCACCGATGGATCGCAAACCGGTACTCGAACGCGCCCGCCAAAAACCGCTCTTCAGCGGGTCGGCTGGCGGCGTCATCGGGTCCCAGCACGCGGATCGAGCGGAGTTCGATCACACCATCGGTCAACTCTTCCGGCGGTGGCAGCTGACGTGGGGCGACGGGCTCTGGCAACTGGATTCCATTCGGTAAATGCGAGCAATGGTGATACAGACACGACGCCTGCACCGACGGGTTTTACACCGCGTAGTGCGGGTAATTCGAGCTTGTGAATACTGCGACGGCTTTGTCGATCATGCCCCTGAATAAGCGGCTCATGACCCTCGGCAGAAACTTGTACGCCCGTGCTTCCATGGCCAGCGTCAGCTCGGCTTGAGCCGGGCTTGGGCGGCTGTTTTAGAATCGGGCATTGCTTTAAGTGGGCCTTTTAGGCCACAATGGGGCGATGCCCATCGAAGAACTGACCACGCACGGCTTCCTCCCCCCGTGTACCACCCAGTTCAGCGTCTTCCTCGACAACCGCGTCGGCAAGCTCCTGGAGCTGCTGGAGGTGTTCGAGGGCCAGGCCCTGACGTTGGCGGGGTTGAGCGTGTTGGACACGACCGACCACGCGGTGGTGCGGATCATCACGTCCAACGCCGCGCTGGCCCGTCGGTTGCTGCAGAGGCACAACCTGCCGTATTCCGAGGTCGACGTGATCGTGGCGGAGCTGCCGGAGCTTTCGACGTTCACGCGCATGTGCATCGCGCTGTTCTCCGCGGAGATCAGCGTCAACTACACCTACCCCCTGCTGGTCCAACCGCGCGGCCACGCGGCGGTGGCCATCCACGTCGACGACCGCACGCTCGCCGGGCAAATCCTGCGGCGGAAAATGTTTACGCTGCTGGAAGAAAACGACCTCGGCGACAACGCCACCGGCTCCGACCCGCTCGACGAGAACCCCGGCTACTAACCCCCCAAGCCCGGCTCTGAGGTCCGCCGAAGACCGGTATCCCAAAATCGCCATCTCACAATCTCTTTACAACAAAGGACTTAACAACTTCGCAATATCCTCCGGCAACCGCCGCGCGTACGGCCGATCCCGCCACGCCGACGGGTCGACCTGCTCCGAACGGTCGATGTACGACTGCTGCGCGAAGCGCAGCTCGGCGGTGACCTGCTGGCCGTACAGCAACAGGTTCAACTCAAAGTTGAGGTTGAACGAGCGGATGTCGAAGTTCGCCGAGCCGACCAGCGCAAACGCGTCGTCGACGGTCATGGTCTTCGCGTGCAACAGCCCGTCGCAGAACCGGTGGACACGGACGCCCGCGTCGAGCAGCTCGCCGTAGTAAGCCCGGCTCGCCGCGGCGACCAGCGGGTGATCGCCGCGCTTCGGCACCACCACGTCCACCTGCGCCCCACGCATCACCGCCGACTTCAGCGCCAGCATCGCCGGCTCGCTCGGCACGAAGTACGGCGTCGTGATGACCAGCCGCCGCCGCGCCCGGTGGATCGCGTCGACCACCAGGTGCTGCAGGTCCTCGTTCGGGCTCGACGGCCCCGAAGGCACCACGTGCACCGCCTGCTCCCCCGCGACCTGTGGCGCCGGCAACAGGTGCGCCTCGTTCAAGCCCTCGCCCACCGCCAGCCGGCGGTCCGACAGGTACACCACCTGCACGTGCAACGCCGAGGGCCCGACCACGCGCAACGTCAGGTCGTACCACGCCAAACTCTTGTGACCGTAGTCCGCGTCGACCAGGTTCTGCGAACCCGCGTACGCGATCCGCCCGTCGATCACCGCGAGCTTCCGATGGTTGCGCAGGTCCATGCGCGACAGCAAACGACGCCACACGCCCACCGGCAGCATCGGCCGGCACTCCACGCCGTGCTCGTGCAGGTAGTGCGCCAGCTTGCCGATCGTGCGCCGGCTGCCGACCGCGTCGTACAACACCCGGCACCGCACCCCGCGCTGCTGCGCCCGCGCCAACGCTTCGGCCACCAGCCGGCCCGTCCTGTCGTCGCGCACGATGTAAAACAACAGGTGCACGTGGTGCTCGGCCGACTCGACGTCGTCGATCAATCGGTCAATCACCTCGTCGGTGTCGGTCAGCATCTCCACCGAGTTGCCCGCGAGGATCGGCAACGCCCCCATGTTCTGCGCCAGGTTGATCAACGGCTGGTGCTGCTCGGCGATCTCCGGCACCACCGCGAAACCCTCGGTGATCGCCATGCGGTCGACCCGCGCCATCGCCTCGAGCACACGCTCGTGCCGCGCCGCCTTGCGCCGGCCGAGCCACGTCTCGCCGATCAGCAGGTACATCAGCAACCCCGGCCAGGGCAGGAAGAAGATCACCAACAGCCACGCGACCGACGCGGCGGGCTGACCGCGACGCGTCACCACCGCCACCATCACGAGCCGGATCACCCACTCGCTGACGTAGTAAAGCGTCGACCACTCGAAGAGCGTCAGCATCGCGCTGTATTTTAGGTGATCCCGGCCTTCGCTGCGCTCAGGGCCGGGCTTGAAGACAGGGTTCGACCCCGCCCCGCGCGCCGCTACAATGTCCCGCCGCATGGTCAAGCTCAGTCTGACAGACCGCGTGCTCGACAACCGGCTGCCCGCCGAACGCTTCGTGCGCAAGGGCAAGCCCAAGTGGCTGCGCGCCGCGCTGCCCAGCACCGCCCGGTACGCCGACACCCTCAACCTCGTCAACGACCACGGCCTGCACACCGTCTGCCAGGAAGCCAAGTGCCCGAACCTCGGCGAGTGCTGGTCGGCCGGCGTCGCCACCCTCATGATCCTCGGCGACACCTGCACGCGCTCCTGCGGGTTCTGCCACATCAAGACCGGCAAGCCCCCCACCCTCGACACCGACGAGCCCCGCCGCGTCGCCGAGGCCGTGGCCATCATGAACCTGCGCTACGTCGTGATCACCTCGGTCAACCGCGACGAGCTGCCCGACGGCGGCGCGGCGATCTGGGCCGACACTATCCGCCAAACGAAACAGTGCAACCCCGACACGCAGGTCGAGGTGCTCATCCCCGACTTCTGCGGCGACTGGGACGCATTGCAAACCGTGCTCGACGCGCAACCCGACGTGCTCAATCACAACCTCGAAACCGTCCGCCGGTGCTACCGCTACGTCCGCCCGCAGGCCAAGTACGACCGCTCGCTCGAACTGCTCCGCCGCACGAAAGCCCAGGGCTTTGTCACCAAGACCGGCATCATGGTCGGCATCGGCGAGAAAGACGACGAAGTCACCGAATTGATGCAAGACCTGGTTAAATCCGGAATCCGGAATCCGGAATCCGGAATCACCCCAGAACCCGGAACCCGAGACCCGGACCCCGATCCCATCTGCGACATCCTGACCATCGGCCAGTACCTACAACCGTCGCCCTACCACCTGCCGGTCGACCGCTTCGTGCATCCCGACACGTTCGCCGAGTACAAAAGGACCGGCGAAGCGATGGGCCTGACCCACGTCGAGTCCGGCCCGATGGTGCGCTCCAGTTACCACGCCGACAAGCAGGCGCAGCTCGCCCGCGCCAAATAAAAAACCCGCGACCAACCGGCCGCGGGCTCCCCTCCTGTCAAACATCGGTTTATCAAGCGCCGCGGTTCCGCCGCATCGCACACAAGCCACCGACCAACAGCAGCGCCAGCGACGCCGGCTCCGGCACGACGCTCTCGGCGAAGAAGTCCACCGCCGCCTCGTGCTGCGGCTCGTTCTCGATGCCCACGCCGTGGACGAAGAAGACCGGCTCGCTCGTCGGGTTCACCGACAGCTCCATCCCCAGCGCGTAGAAGCCCGAAGGGATCGCGTCTTCCGCGCTGGCGCCCGTGCCTTCAAGGGTGAAGTCCAGGTGCTGGTGCAGGAAGCCGTCGGCGCTGGTGGTGTTGATCACAAAACCGGGAACGGTGGTGTTGGAACCGTTCGCCGTCGCGTTGAACGTAGCGAGGGGGTTCTTGGACACGGTCCACGTCACACCGCTGGCCGGGGCGAAGTCCACCGCGCCCACGCCGTCCCAGTACCACAGGTTGGCCGACGTGCCGTCGATGTCGAACGACACGATGTCGAACGTCACCGCACTGTTGCCCGGCAGGGCGCTGAAGCCCGCTGGCACGTTCGCGCTCGACAGCGCGTTGAAACCCGGCTCGTCGACCGTGTACTGGTACACGCCGCCGCCCAGGTCGAACGGCCCGAACTCGAACTCGCCCTCGTAGACGCGCTCGTCGGTGCTGGTCACCATGCCGGCGTCGAAGTCGTACGTACCGGTCACGAGCTCGCCGCCCTGTATCAGCAGCAGCAAGTCGGAGTGCTCGGCCTTGGCGGTGGTGGTGGCCGCGGCAACCGCGCAGAGCACCATCAAAGACTTAAACAAACTGGTTCTCATCTTAATACTCCTTTTGTCTTAAAAAAGACGGGGATGCGATCCGCTCGCTAACCCAGCGACCCGCGGATCAGTGTTGTTCATGTGGGTATCTGCAAACACTTCGTCAATTCCTACGCTCTCGGCGTCGCCACAGCGCCAAAGCGCCGCCGGCCACCAGCGCCAGGGCGTTGGGCTCCGGCACCGAGGGGCTGGGGCTGGCAAGCACGGACTGGCCGAAGCTCATGCCGAGCGCGTTGAGGTCCACCAGCGTGATATCGCCGCTGCCGTTGGAGTCACCCTGCGACCAGCCACCGGCCTGACCGAAGTTCATACCGAGCGTGTTGAGGTCCACCAGGGTGACCGATCCGTCTCGGTTCGAGTCACCGAACAGCGTGCCCTGGCCGGATTGGCCCCCGCCGTTGTCGTACCCCAGCAGGGTCTGGGCGTGCTGGTTGTAGTCGGCGAGTTCGATCAGGTTGTTGCCGTCCAGGTCAAACTTCTCGTCGCCCGGCGGGACCGCGGTGCCGAACAGCCCGATGTACTGGTCGATGTCGACGTCATCAACGTCACCGTCGGCATCGAAGTCGCCCGGCGCCGGCCCTGAGACGAGGTTGGTTTCGAAGTACTCGATCGCCGCCTCGTGTTGCGGCTCGGTGTGCGTGCCCGCGCCGTGAATGAAGTAGATCGGGTCGCTCGTCGGGTTCACCGAAAACTCCATCGCCAGCGCGTAGAAACCCGAGGGGATCGCGTCTTCCGCCGTGGCGCCCGTGCCTTCGAGGGTGAAGTCCAGGTGCTTGTGCAGGAAGCCATCGGGGCTGGTGGTGTCGATCGTAAAACCGGGCACGGTGGCGTTCGAGCCGGCGGCCGTGGCTTTAAACGCGAAGCTGGGCACCTTGGACACGGCCCACGTCACGCTGGCGGCCGGGGCGAAGTCCACCGCGCCCACGCCGTCCCAGTACCACAGGTTGGCCGACGTGCCGTCGATGTCGAACGGCACGATGTCGAACGTCACATCGCTGTTGCCCGGCAGGGCGCTGAAGCCCGCCGGCACGTTCGCGCTCGACAGCGCGTTGAAACCCGGCACGTCGGTCGTGTACTGGTACACGCCGCCGCCCAGATTGAACGGCCCGCCAAACTCGCCATCGTAGACGCGCTGGCCGGTGCTGGTCACCGCGTCTAGATCGAAGTCGAACGTACCGGTCACGAGCTCGCCGTCCTTCAACAGCATCAACAGGTCGATGTGCTCGGCCCTGGCGGTGGTGGTAGCCGCGACAACCGCACAGAGCATCGTCAACGACTTGATTAAACTCATTCTCATCTGAAGCTCGTTTCGTCCCGTCGCACGACGGGGTGCATGCGATCCGCCTGCTATTGAGCGACCAACGGATCGAACTTGTTCATGTGGATGTCTGTAAATACTTCTTCAAACTTCAAGGTCTCGGCGTGGCCGTCGACGAAACCCCAATTGGTGCGCGCAGCCCACGACGCGTCGTTGTCCTCGTCGCCGTGGGCGTTGATCTCGACCTGCTGCGAGGCTTTGAGCGGTGGGCTGGGGTGCTCCAGCCAGTTCTCGACGTGCGGGTGGTCCGCGCCGGCGAAGTCGCCCTCGAACGCCATCATCAGGAAGTGCACCGTCGACGAGGGCTTCGGCACCCGGCTGATCCGGTCGTACGCCTTGCCGTTTCCGCCGGGCCAATCCGCGGAGAAACCCGCGGGGGCCTTGCCGAAGGGGTTCAAGCCGTTGCCGTTGATGTCGGTCAGGAAATTGTTCACGCCGTAGCTGGTGCGTCGGAACTGGGTCGTGGTGCCCGGTACCGGCTCGCCCCGCCCGCCGTCTTCGATCGACCAGTGCGGCGAATCGTCCACGGGCGAGCGGTGCAGCAGCGGGTTGCCGTACTGCTCCTCGAGGGTGGTGATCCAGGCGCCCTGCTCGTTGGCGTGCATGCCGCCGTGCGCCAGGCCGACGTTGACGAACCGCCCGCGATACTCGCTGATGTACATCTGGTGCGCGACCTCCATGTTGCGGAGGTTGCCCAGGCACTTGGCCGTCTTCGCGAGCTGTCGCACCTTGGAGATCGCCGGCAACAGGATGCCGAGCAGCAGGGCGATGATCGCGACGACCACCAACAGTTCAACCAACGTAAAAGCGCAGCGCGGACGCATGGTGCGTCTCCCAAACCGAGTGTCACGAGAAAACGTTCAACGGGATGAGCGCTCAGCAAGCCGGCGGGCCACGCGCAGCGGTCTTGGCTTGGAACTGGCAAACGATGCGCGACGCGATCGTGGTCACGCGGTCGCATTCGTGAAGGTCGAAGCAGAACGCCGCGACGCCCAGGTCGAGCGTGTCGGCTTGGAGGTGCGCGATCGCCGAACAGACCGCACAACCCTCGTGCGGCTCGCCGGGCTGGTCGGTCGGCTCGCACGGGTGGTTGCAGCCGTGGTGCGCGTCAGGGTCGGCGTGATCGAGGCGCAAGTGCAGCGCGGCCGGTGTGCCCGTGGCAAACAGGCACACCGCAAACAGTGCCGCGTATTGGGTAAAACACTTGATCATGAGCGAGCATACGCACCCTCACTTCCTCGACCCGGCCAAATGATATCACATTATCAATTGGTGTCAAGCGCAAAAAAAGACGCGGGGAACGGCTTGTCGCCCCGCGCCAGAGAAGAGGGAATCGATCAACTTCATGCGCCGGCGCGGGTTATCGCCCGCCACCGACACCCCCGGAACTAAACCCGGAAACCGCTCCGGCTGACACCACAAACCACCGATATAACCCCGACGGACGCAACAGGTTTTTCGCGCCGCACGCCGATCGCTATCGGCCATAGCGGTTGTGCGGTTTGCGCGGGCGGCAACCGTTACAATCCGACCGTGCGACCGATCATCGGCATCACGTGCGACACCACCGCCGCGCCCCCGCGGCGCGGTTTCGTCGATGGCCAAGCCGAGCACCGCATGGTCATGTCGTACGCGCTAAGCGCCGCGATCATCGAAGCCGGGGGCACGCCCGTGCTGCTGCCGCACGAGGTTGCGCGCGTCGACGATTACCTGAAGCTGTGCGACGGCGTCGTGCTCGCCGGCGGCGACGACCCCGACACCACACCGTTCGGCCAAGCGGTGCACGACAAGGCCGAACCGGTCACACCACAGCGGCAGGCGTTTGAGTTGGCCGTGCTCGCGGCCCTCGACGGCAGCGACCACCCGGTGCTGGGCGTGTGCCTGGGCATGCAGTACATGGCGTTGCACCACGGCGGCCGGCTGCACCAACACCTGGGCGACGTGCTCGACGAAGCGCAAGCCGCGCTGCACGCACACGGGGAACACGCGGTCGAATCGCTCGACGAATCGCTGCTCGACAGCGGTGTCGTGTTCAGCCACCACCACCAGGCCGTGGCCGACGCGGGCTCGATGCGGGTGGTCGCCGTGGCCGACGAGGTGATCGAGGCGATCGCCCTGCCGCACACCGACCGGTTCTACCTCGGCGTGCAGTGGCACCCCGAACGCGGCGGCGACGCGGCGATGGGGCGGCGGTTGTTCGGTCGCCTGGTCAGCGCATGCGGCTGAAAAAGTTCAGTCGCGTTCGCGGCGCAGCACCCAGTTGAGTTCGGGCGCGCGGAGCGCGAGGCAGGCGGCGAGCATGACGGCCGCACCGGTGGCGACGGCCGCGACGCACGCGAGGATGTGGCCCATCCGCGTGGTCACGTCGCCGAGCGCCCCGAGCACACCGAGCACGACGGCGCCCATCAGCGCGGCGGCCAGCAGGCTTCGCAACCACCCGCCGAGCACCGGGCCGTCGATCGGCTTGGGCACGTACTTGCGTACGAGCAGCAGCAACACGCCGCACTGCAGGATGGCGCAGGCGGCGGTGGACCACGCGAGGCCGGCTGCGCCGAGGCGCTGGCCGTCGCCGACGGGCACCCAGATCAGCGTCAGGTTCAGCGCGACGTTGAGCACGACCATGGCGATGGAGACGCGCATGGGGGTTTTGGGGTTTTTCTGCGCGTAGAAGGTGCGAACGAGGGTGTGGTTCATGGAGTAGGCCCAGATCGCCGGGGCGTAGCCGAGCAGCACCCAGGCGATGCGCGTCGCGTCGTCGGCCTTGATCCGGCCGCCCTCGGCGTAGATCGCGCCCACGGCGTGGTGGCGGATGAGGATCAACCCGACCGTGGCGGGCACGCCGATGAACACCGCCAGGCGCAACCCGCGCCGCAGCAGTTCGCCGAACGCGCCCGGCTCGTCGACGGTGCGCGACAGCGCGGGGAAGATCGCGGTGGCGATGGCGATGCCGAACACGCCGAGCGGGAACTCGTACAGCCGCGCCGCGGCGCCGAGCACGGCGACCGAGCCGGCCTGCATGGGGTAGTCGAGCACGTGGCCGAACAGCTTGAAACTGGTGGCGGCGCCGGCCTCGTTGGGGGTGGAAAAGAAGGTGGCGATCATCACGTCGGCGAGGGTATTGATTTGGAACACGGCCAGGCCGAGCACGGTAGGCAGCCATTGGCGGAGCATGGCGCGGGCGGTTTCGCGGAGCATGCGGTGGCGTCGGTAGGCGGCGTCGGCGTGCTTCCAGCGGGGCAGGTTCGCGCCGGCGTCGCGCAGGGCGGCGGCGTGCCAGGTGACCTGCGCCAGGCCGGCGACGACGACGGACGCGATGACGATCGCGGCGGCGTAACGGGTGTCGACCGACTCTTCGAAGAAGAGCACGCAGAACAGGCACGCGCCGATGACGCACAGGTTGAGCAGGATGGGCGAGGCGGAGGGCACGGCGAACCGGCCGTGGACCTGAAGGACCGCGCCGAGGACCGCGGCGAGGCAGACCAGCGGCATGTACCAGATCGACACCACGGTCAGCGACGCCATGAGCTGGCCGCGCTGGTCGAGTGTGCCGGTCAGCAACAGCATGACGAGGATCAGGCTGCCGAGCAGCGCGATCCACACCAGCAGGCGCGCCAGCCAGTGGACGACGAGCACGGCGAAGCTGAGCGCGATCTCGGCGCGGAGTTTTTTCAGGTCGGTGTAGTGCGGCACGAACGCCCCGGCCAGCGCACCTTCGCCGAACAACCGGCGGAAGAGGTTGGGGATCATGAACGCGACGGCGTAGGCGTCGAGCACCCACCCGAAGCCGAAGAGGAACGCCAGCGCCCAGTCGCGCACCAGCCCGAAGCACCGGCTGAGCAGGGTCAGCCCGCTCATGACGCGCGCGTGCGAGACGAAGCTCTTGGTCGGTTTGTCGATCCACAGCAGGAAGCGCCAGAGCAACACCCCGAAGCCCACGCCGAGGCTCGAGGCAAGGATGTCGGAGACGCTGAAGAAGCGGCCGGGGAGGAAGATGCCCTGCGTGACCTCGTCGACGATGGCGTAGGCGATGCCGAGGATCAGCGCGGTCCACGCGGCGCGGCGGTTTTTCATGCCCAGCCAGCGCGTGGCCAGCAGCAGCAACGACCAGCCGGCGAAGGTGCCGACGTGGCCCCACTTGTCGATGCCGAACCAGATGGAATTGTTGTCGAAGACCGAGTCGAGCTTGGGCCAATGGGTCAGCGTCGCCAGCGCCAGTGCGTAGACAACGAAGCCGACGCGCACCACGGCGATCGGGGCGCGGATCATAGTTCGGAGTGTTCGGGCTCGGCCGGCGGCGACGGCGCGGGTGGCGCGGGTGGCGCGGCCACCTCGATGTGTAGCTGCGGTGCTTGGGGCGCGTCGGCTTGGTCGTCAGCCGACCCGGCTTCGGCTTGCGACTCGGCCAACAGCGTTTGCGCGAGCATCATGTAGCTGCGCGCCCCGGGGCAGGTCGGCTCGTACTGGAAGATGGTCTGGCCGAAGCTCGGGCACTCGGCGAGCTTGATGTTCCGGCGGATCGGCGGCTCGTACACCTTCGCGCCGGCCCACGGCACGGGCTGGTCGGCGGATTGCTCGAAGAACGCGTGCAGGTCGCCGACCACCTCGCGCGAGAGGTTGGTGTGCGGCTCGTGCATGCAGAGGATCACGCCCGCCACCGACAGGTTCGGGTTCACCCCGCCGCGCACCAGCTGCACGGTCTCCAACAGCTTGCTGAGGCCCTGCAACGCCAGGAACTGCGCCTGCATCGGCACGATGACCTCGTCGGCAAGCGCCAGCGCGTTCATGGTGAGCATGCCCAAAGACGGCGGGCAGTCGATGAGGATGAAATCGAAACGGTCGAACGCCGGGGCCAGTTTGTGCCGCAGCACGCGCTGCCGGTCGGCGGCGTGGGTCAGCTCCGCCTCGGCCCCGGCGAGGTTCACCTCGGCGGGGACCACGGCCAAGCGCTCGTCGACCCGGCGGAGGACCGCGTCGAGCTCGGCCCCCTCATCGGTCAACAGGTCGTACACGCTCGCCGCCTCGAGGTCCGTCGGGTCGATGCCCACGTGCAGCGTCAGGTGCGCCTGCGGGTCGAGGTCCACCATCAACACACGCTGACCCAGCGAGGCCAACGCGGCCCCGAGGTTCACGGCGGTCGTCGTCTTCCCGACGCCACCCTTCTGGTTCATGAAAGCGATCCGACGCATCGTCGAAGGTCCGGCATCCGTTCCGTAAAGGTGTGCGAGTCCACCCGCGAGTATAACACACCGCCGCCCCCCTGCCCGAGCGCCAAACCCCACAGCCCGACCGCCCGGCCTGATCGGCGCAAAAAAAGAAACGGGCGACTCGTGTGAGTCGCCCGTCGTTGCAGGTTAAGAGGCGGGAAGGAAGGCGCCTCTCTCTCGATCAAACTTGTCGTGGACCAAAAGCCAAACAAACACAAAGGCTTGGGGTTTCAATCCGGTTTTCAAGAGAGGTTCGCCGGGCGGTCGCCCAATAGAACACTCTCTCATCTCTTACTACCGCCCCAACTATACCCCATGGCCTCGGCAAGTCAATGCAAAAATGGGTGAACGAACGTTTTATTGGCTAAGCGGCCCGCCAAACGGCGCATGTGACCGCCAAACAATGATTTATGACATCATAAAAACCATCTGACAACCGTACGATCACATCACCGGGCCACCCCCTTTGCGCCTGCGGGCAAAACGCTAGAATGCCCGCTCACGGGTTGCCTGGTGAGGAAATAGCCATGGATATCGTTGTCAGCGGATCGACTGGTCTGGTCGGATCGGCCCTGTGCCGGCACCTCATGGACGCCGGGCACCAAGTGCGCCGGCTGGTGAGGCCCAACAGCCTGACCAACCCCAACAAGGCCCCGCTCGGCACCACCATCCAGTGGGACCCCGACGCCGGCACCATCGACGCGGCGCAGCTCGAGGGCTGCGACGCCGTGATCAACCTCGCAGGCGAATCGATCGTCGGCTATTGGTCGATCAACAAAAAGTACCGCATCCTCGACAGCCGCGTCGACGGCACCGCCCTGCTGGCCAACACGCTGCCCAAGCTCATTACCCCGCCCAAGCTGCTGCTCAACGCCTCGGCCACGGGCTTCTACGGCAACCGCAAGGACGAAACGCTCGACGAAGACTCCCAATCCGGCGGCGGGTTCCTCGCCGAGGTCTGCCGGCGCTGGGAAGCCGCCGCTAAGCCCGCGGCCGACACCGGCATCCGCGTCGCCTTCCTCCGCCTCGGCATGGTGCTCAGCCCGCTCGGCGGCGCACTAAAATCCATGCTCCCCGCCTACAAGCTCGGCTTCGGCGGCCCGGTCGGCCACGGCAGGCAGTACTGGCCCTGGATCTCCATCAACGACACGGTCGGCGCGATCGCGTACCTCGCCGAGCGCGACGACACGCGGGGCGCGTACAACCTCGTGGCGCCGCAAACGGTGACCAGCGACCAGTTCGCTCAAGCCCTCGGCAAGGTGCTGCACCGCCCGACCGTCTGCCGGGTGCCGGAGACCTGGCTCACGCTGCTGGCCGACGGGCTGGCCGACGAGCTGCTGCTCAGCTCGCAGCGTGCCGTGCCGCGCCGCCTGACCGAGGCGGGCTTCGCCTTCGAGCACGCCGACCTCGCCGACGCGCTGCGGGCGCTGGCGGCTTAAAGTCACAAACCTTTCGCAAGACCGCGTGTGTTTTAGCGCTATAATCGTGCCACCCGTTCACGCCGCCGGTGGGCCGCCGCGCGCCGTGAAGTGAAAGGAACACACGATGCCCGACGAAACCAAAGCCTTGATCATCGAACTGCTCCGCCGCGCCTACAACGCCGAGGTCGAGACGATCGCCAACTACATCGCCAACTCCGTCCAGCTCGACGGCTTCCGCGCCAAGCACATCAAGGACTCGCTCGCCGCCGACGTCGCCGAGGAGCTCGGCCACGCCCAGCAATTGGCCAACCGCATCCACGTGATCGGCGGCGACGTGCCCGGCTCGCTCGAACTGAAAATGACCCAAACCACCCTGCAACCGCCTGCCGACCGCCTCGACGTGGTCAGCGTGATCAACGGCGTGATCGACGCCGAACGCTCGGCGATCGCCACCTACCAAGAGCTGATCGACGCATCCGGCGGCGTCGACCCGGTCACCGAAGACCTGGCCATCACGCTCAAGGGCGACGAGGAAGAACACCTCCGCGAGTTCGAGGGCTTCCTCGCCGAAGCCAAGGCGCAGGGGTTGTAAGGCAAGCCATTCGACCGCTCACGCTGAATGCCGTGAACCTACCGGAGCGGAGCGCAGGCAGCTTCTCTGTAATCGAGGCCAGATCAGCGCCGCCACGCTCCAGCCTGCCTACAAGATCAATGGCGTCGTGGGTTGAGCGGGCCAATCGCGACAAGGAGTAGACCACCAACACACCCCGATGGCGCATTACCGTGTCAAGCGCCGCCTGCAATCCGGGTCGGTTGTCAGCCCGCTTTCCGCTAAGACCTTCATCCGCGCACACCTTAGCCAATCGCAGCTCGTGCAATGCGGCGTATTGGTTGATACGGTCTCGCTGCTGGGCAAGGCTGACCCCATCGGCCGCCTGATCCTTGGTGCTAACCCGGACGTAGCCCACCGCCACTTTTTGGTCCTTTGATGTCGCCATATCGCGCCTCCGATGCATGGTCACAATACGCCATTGTCCACAAGGGTTCGGTTGTGGACAACGATGCGTCTAATTCCCGGCAATCAGGTCGTCATCAAGTATCTGGTTGCCGTAGTCGTCCACCCCCATTAAGCCCATCAAAACCAAGCGCCGTGCGTGGGTATCGCCGTTATGGGCGCGGTGCTTCAACTCAAGCAGTTTTTCATCTACTTCCTCATCCGTCAGGCCATCTAACAGCTCGACCATCTCGCGCTTGTACTGCCTGACATCCATGCGGGGCTCCGGCATTACAGGTACTCCTCCCACCCGTCGCCTTCGTCATCAAACACCTCGGGCGTTTCCACGGGCTTGCGGCGGCCGAACTGGTCGGTATCCAGCCGTTCCAGCATAGTGAGCCCAAGCTGGGCGGCCGATGCGGCCAGCGTAGTGTGCAGTGCGGCCCGTTCTCCCTCGCAACGCAGTAGCAACCGGGCGCAGGGCGTGGAACGCCTGCCTGCGTCGATGTCGGCCTTGCCAGACCGCAGCCACTTGTCGAGCTGGTCGTCCAGCAGGCCCAACCGGCTGGCGGTGGTGGTCACGGGCAAACCCAGCCCGGTCAGCGCCGACGCCTGGTCGATCAACAGGTTGTCCGGCTGCTTGGGCAGCTTGCGGGTGGGGTCGATGGCCAGCGCCGTCATCAAGTACGTAGCCACGCGCTGCACGGCGGCGGCTTGGCCCTCGCTGACCTCCGGCTCCTCCACCGTGCGCGGGGCGGGTCGGCCCAGCGTGCGGTTGAAGAACTCGTGGACGGCCCAGTCGCGCCCGGCCTTCGCGTGCTCCACCAGCATGAAGATGATGCGGTCCACGTCCGCGTCGGGCACCTCGTACAGCTTGCGTTGGATCTCCGCGCGTCGGCGCGCGAACTTGGGGCCGCGGCCCACGGCAATCTGGTTGCCCCTGGCGAACCTGCCGTTAGGCTTGCGCCCGGTTGAACCGTCCTGTAACCGTTTCCGTTTAGCCATTCGTATCATCCTTGATTGAAAAAGTCCGGGACGGGCGGTCCACAGGAGCAAACACGGAGATGCGAGTCGTTTCCAATCAACCCAAACCGCCCGCCCCGGCGAGTGCCTAGAGCTTCGACAAGAGCATTTCGATCTCGACGTTGGAGCTGCGCAGCTCGGGCAGCTCCACCAGCATGTCGGCCAGCTCGCGCCGCCGTTCGACAAGCGGCTGGAGGATGACGGTTTTGCGGTTGGCGAGGCCTGCGCCCATTTGCTGCCAAACCGAAGATTCTGTGCCGCTGCCGACTTGCTTCGTCGTAGTCGCGATATTGAATATCAGGGTTCCAACGTACTCTTCCGCCGCTGTCAGCTTGTTTACCAACGTGGCGTTGGTCGCACGCACGTAGAGGGCGCGCGCCTTGATTATCGCCTCGGGCGTGAACAACATGCGCGACGCGGGTATGGTGGACGCCTGCGCCAATTGCGCAAGTGATGGGTCGCCCTCATTGGCAAACGCCAAGAGCAGACGGTCGCGCTCCTCTCGCTTCTTCGTGGAATCCAAGAGCAGACTCTGTAGGCGGGCCAGTTTGGGCTCGTCGTCCCTACCAGCAACGGGTACGGTGGCGTTGTCAAAACGAGCCTTGGCGTCCTTTGTGATGCGGGCTTCAGCGGCCAGTTCAGCATCGCGGATGGTACCCAGTTGCCCTTCCAGGTCGTCGATAATGCGTGTGATTTCGTGCTGTACTACGGCGTTTTTGAAGGTGTCGTGGGCTTCACGTAAATGGGCACGGCCTGTCTCGATCAGGTCGCTGAGGCTCTCGTTGACCTTGGACAAGCGGTTGGAAAACACTTCGCTGTCGGGCGTGTTCATGTCGGTCATTAAAGCGTAACGGTGGAGCACTTTTGCTACACCATGTTCATTGCTAAACGTATCTGCTGTTGTCATTGTCTTTCCAATCATGTGTACGGTGTTAGTGTTACGGGTGATTAGTGTGGTGCGCGTTGTTTTCTGCGCCGTTAACACTGGTCATGCGGTTAAGGTAGGAGGTGCCCGACATCCACTCTGCGCAGGGCGTAGCGGAGGTCGATCCACGGTAAGTTCGGCGCAAGGCTGCGCAGCGCCTGCGCGGTGATGATTGGTTCGCCGTCGGGGCGGTGTTCTGATGCCAGCCTGCGTACCACGCCAAGTGCCCGGCGCTGCTGGCCTTGGCCGAATTTGCGGGTGTACTGGCGCGCAACTGCGTCCCAGTTGGCCTCCTCCAAAACGAGCCGCCGCGACCAGAACGCGCGGTGGCCGAACGCTACCAAGTCCAACGGCTCCACCACGCCCAGCGCCACGACCTGCGCCCGTCCGCGCGCTCGCCACTCTAAATGAAGGCATGGCGATCCGGTGACTTTGGAGGGTCGATCGGCGTAGGCGACGACTTGTTGCGACCTCCACTTCCGCTGGCTCGTGTAACGGCCTTCGCCTACCCAGTTCGCACGCCGGCCGCGGTTCCACAAGATCACAAACCGCGCGTTCACCCAGTCGGCGAGTTCGGCCGCATCCTTGGCTGTGGCCGTACATAGGTCGAGAGCGAGATGCACCTCGTGGATCATGCCCATCTTTTCCGAAATCAACTGATCCAGCAGTCGCAGCACCTCCGGCTGCGGTTGATGAACGACGAACCGAACACGTGCGATTGGGTGCTGACTGCGACGCAGCGTGCAGCTTCCACAATATCTCTTGATTGCACGGTAGAGTTCGTTGACCGGCCGCCTGCTCACAAGCAGCCCGACAGTATCGACATAGCTTGATGCGTACACAGGGGGGCGCAGTTCGCACAAATCAACACTCCATCGCCCGCGCGCCTAGCCACAAAAACCTGGCGCGCGGGCTGTTTATCAAATGCCAGCACGCTCCAGCACGCGCACGTCTTGGTCGTCCAAACGGTGGCGTTTACGCGCGCGACGGTGGTACCTCTCGTCCGCTGACGTGACCGCCTCAGCAAATTCTGCCAGCCACATCGCAGTCGTGAAAACGCAACCCCCGTACCGGCGAACACGCAGATAGACGCGCTCCCCATCGCGGGCGAGGACGCCCTTGCGAGCCCAACGCCAAACCGTAGCGCGATGCGGGCGGTTGGGTAGGGTGTTTGCAGCTTGGGCTAGCGTGATTAGGGCTTCATCCGTCATGGCAACAACTCCAACAGGAATTAATGCCCGTTGTAGTGGTTGCGCAAGTGTTAGTGCTGCCGGAGTTCTGCCAAGAACTAGCTACTGTTATCTTTGGTGGTTTCGAACGCACCCTCAATGTGCTTCACTACGATGTGACCCAATGCGGTCAACCATACGCGGCTTACAGAACCTTGTGGGTTCTGTATGAGCCGCATATCTTTCAGCTTCTTGGTTACGTCATACAAACTATTCGGCTCTTGCCTACACGCTTTGGACGCTATGTGCTGCATGGTTTGAGCGCTTGCCATGTCGAAGCAACGCGACTCCCGCAGAGCGATGAGAATAGCTTCGCCGCGATCGGTGACTTTCTGGACAAGCACATCAACACGGCTACGCCAATACCCCAAATAGGCAATAGCCTTGGGCGTGTTCCGTATCCACAACGGGTGATTAGGCGAGACGTGCCGTCCTTTTTCGATCCAAGGCTCCACGCCGACACGGTAACGCACGGGTACCCACTCGGCCTCGTCGCTTTCGGGCTCCCCCAACCAATAACCTAATTCCACCAGCTCACACGCCAGCATGTATGCCACCGTCTCCTTCTTGCGTATAGCCTCAGGCAGATTCACAACTGGTGTATGCGCCCTTGGGTGACCTAAGGTAAGCAGCAGTTCTAAAACGTCAGCGGGTGGTTCAGAAAACATCAACCCACCTCCTTCATCACCTGCATGGCGCGTTCATGGTCGTGCTCGGCGTACAGCTCCGTCGTCTGCGGTGCGTTATGCCCCAGCACCAGCCGGGCCACTTCAATACCGTAACGCGCCCGCAACCAGGTCGCCCGTGTGTGCCGCAACTGGTGGGCGGTCCACTTGGGCACGTCGGCCTTGGCGCAACCCCGGACGATGGCCCGCGTGTAGGTCTGCGAGTCGTAGCGGTCGCGGGGCAGGCGTTTGGGCTTGACCGCCCGATTGGTGCCGGGCCGATTGCCGCAGTTCAGCGGTGTGACGCGCTGGGCGTGATTCCGCTCCCGCCGGTCCTGCTCGGCCTCCGATGGACTGAACAGGTAGGCGTGCGTCGGCCTGCCCGCCAAGAAAGGCTGGATGGCGGCTTGGGCTTGGGGACCGAGGTAGATCACCCGCTCCTCGCCCCGGTAGGCGGTCTTGTGCTGGAGCGGGCGGTACAGCCACACCTCCCCGCTCATGTCTAAGTCGATAGGCCGCATGATGACCAGCTCGCCGCCCCGCGCTCCGGTCAGCAGTTGCAGTTGCACCAGCGCCCACACCTGCGGGCTGACGTGCGACTGGATGGCGTCCACGTGCGCCACGGGTACCGGCCGGACCCGGCCCGGCTCGGGGGCGGGGCAGCGGCCGCGCTTCAGTGATTCCACCGCCTTGAGGTCCTGCCACACCCGGCCGGGCACCAGCTCGCTTTCCGCCGCCCACTTAAACATGCGGACGATCCACTTCACGCGCTTGTTGACGGTGCTGCGGTTCCATCCCTTTTCGACCATCAGGTCGCGCACCAGCTTCAGCTTCTTGGGGCCGAACTGCTCGGCGGCGGTGCTGGCGTACAGCTTCCGCAGCGGGCGCAGGGCGTGGCAGACGTCCTGCAAGGTGGACGTGGGCAGGCCGTCGGGGCCGGTGTAGTACGCTTGGGCGTGTTCCCAGTACCGGGCCATGACGTTGACCAGCCGCACGCCGGAATCGCCCGCGTCCGGGCGTCGGGTGGCCCAGTCGGGTACCCGCCGCCCGTTGTGCAGGTACTCGGCGATCAGCCGTTCGTAGCGCTCGCGGCTTTCGGGTGTGCCGTGCGCGCCCAAGTAGATGCGGCGTCCGGCCAGCTCGACGAGGGCTTGGCCTGTGGGTTTGTGGTGACGGTACGTGGGGATGCGTGGCATCGGCGGGCCTCCCTTGCCTTGCGAATCGGGTAGTACTACCCGATTGCGGGTTGGGGTTACGGCCGCGCCGCCACGTTGGCGGGTTGCCCTAAAGACGGGCGTCGGCGGGACTTACTTTTAATATCCGCGGCAGGATTCGAACCTGCGACCTCGTGCTCCGGAGGCACGCGCTCTATCCAGCTGAGCTACGCGGACGCGATCGGTGTGCGGGGATTATAGCAAGTTCCACCGGACCGGCTCACTACCCGTTTTCACCCTCGGCGGGCGATGATCCCTCGCCGCTCGCCGGCTTAGCGTCTTCCGACTCTTCCGGGGCTTCGTCGGTTTTGGGCTTCTCTTGTTGCGCTTCGTACTCTTCCGCTTGCTTGGCGGTGGGGTTGAGCACGATGAGCATCTTTTCGATCACGAAGCCGTTGGGGTCGAAGTTGCCCTCGGCGGTCCACTTGTAGATCGCGATGCGCAGCGGGGCGTCGATGTTGTCCCAGCCCGACGAGCGCACGTAGTGCACGCGGATGACCTTGCCGTCGCCGTCGAACTCGATGCGGACGATCGGGTTGAACGGGTAAGTGGTCAGGCGTGCCGCGGGCGAGAAGCGCGGACGGACGGTCTTGAGGCGCACGCCCTGCTTGGCCCAGACCCGGCCGGGGATGATGAGCGATTGCTCGAAGCGCGTGGCGGCGGGCGCCTCGGCGTCGGCGCGCGGCGCGATGGTGGGGTTGGCGTCGCTGGCGGTGCTGGGCATCAGCGCGGGTTGTTCGACCGCGGCCTCGCGCGGTTCGACGGCGTCGGTCATCGCCACTTCGACCGGCTCGGTGAGCTGGTCGGATTCGCTGTCGACCGACTCGGCGGGCTCGGTCGGCTGCGTCGCGTGGTCTTCCGGGTCGGCTTGTTCGCTGGTCGCATCGACGGGTTGCTCGCCGGGCGGGCCGGGCTTGGGGCGCGTGGCGTCGGCGAGGTCGGGCGCGTCGGCGCGGGCGGCCTCGGGCGATTCACGGCGAACCTCGTCGTCCAACAGCGTGTCGGGCCGGGGCGTGACGGTGTCCGGTTGGTCGTCGGTCGGCAACGGCGGGGCCGGGTCGGTGATGACCACGGTGGGCGAGCTGGTGGGGTCGATCGGCGAGGCGTTGTCGGGCTCGAGCGCGGGCGTTGGGTCGAGCACGTCCACGTCGGCGCTCACGTCGACCGGCAACGGCGGGCGGCCGACCGCGTCGCGGGGGTTGTCCTGTTCTTGCGCCAGCGCGATCTCGTCGGGCTGATCGGCGGCGGTGCCCGCGGCGGGCGCGGGCGTGTGGCTGATGTCGGTCTGCGGCTGGGGCTTCGAGGGCGAAGCGCCGAGCTGCGGCTTGCTGACCAGCGCCGGCGGCGTCGGGTCGACCGGCTCGCGTTGCGCGGTCGGGTCGGGCTCGGTGGTCATCTGCACGGTCGGCTGGTCGAACCACAGCTTCTCCGTGGCCAACAGTGCTTCGAAATGCTCGTAGCTGATCGTGTTCATCGACAACACGCTGGGCTCGGCCATGCCGACGTCGCTGCGCGGCTTTTCGATGTAAAGCTTGGCGCAGGCGCGGTTGTTGGTCTCGTCGGCCTCGGGCACGCGGTTGTCCGGGTCGACCTCGGCGCAGAACTCGTACACGCCCGATTCGTCGACGGTGATCGTGGCGTGCGAAACGACGATCTCGCCCCGGCCGAACGTGGGCAGCGTTTCGGTCTCGACGGGCAGGCGTTTGATCGGCTTGCCGTCGAGGGTCAGCTCGACATCGGCCACATCGACTTCGGCGTCGCCGAGGTTGGCGATGAACAGCTCGACCGGCACGCGCTGCCCGACCTTGGCGCGCTGCGGCAGGTTCAACCGGTAGATCATCAGGTCCGCCATGCGCGGGCCGGGGTTTTCGGGCAGCAGCCAGACGGCGTCCTGCGCCAGCGCGTTGTTGGTTTCGTCGGCTTCGCGCAGGCGGTCGCGTGGGTCGACGACGAGTTGCACGACGTGCAGGCCGGGCTCGGTCACGTGCAGCGCGGCTGTCAGTTCGAGCGATGCGCCGGCGGGCAAGCGTTGGTCGACGGTGGCGCGCTTGTGGGTCTGGCCGTCGACGAGCAGTTCGTAATCGAACCCGTCGGCGTCGCGCGAGCCGGCGTTGGTGACGGTCAGCGCGACGGGCGCGGCCCGCTGGGCGACGGGGGCCAGATCAAAGCGGATCGCGGCCGCGACGAGGTCGGGGCTTGGCCCGGCGGGTGGGTCGGGCGGGCCGGTGGTGCGATCGCCGGACCACCAGCCGTAGCTGGCGGCGACCAGCAGGTGCAGCGTGACCGACAGCACGAGGCCAACGGTCAGGGGCAGCATGGTTTCGCGTTCGAACATGGGTTTAACCGCTCGCGGGCCTTACTCGGTATCGGCCTGGGGGCTGCCGACGATGTTGAAATCCTCCACGCCGGCCGCGTCGAGCATGTTCATCAGGCGCCACATGATCGGCCCACGATCGACGTGGCTCTCGCCGGCTTCCATCGCCAGGTAGACGCGGGGCGGTTCGTCGGTGTTCATCGCTTTTTCGAGCTGTGCGCCGAGCTGCGCCTCGGTCAGGGGCTTGCGGTTGAGGTAGACCTGGCCCTGCACGTCGATGGTGATGGCGAACATCGACGGGATGGGGGCCGACTCGCCGCCGCTGACCTGCGCGAGCTTGACCGGCAGCACTTCGGCGCGGACGACCATCACCTGGCTGTATATGAAGAAGGTCAACAGCAGGAAGATCACGTCGAGCAACGGGGTCAGCTCGATGCGGGTCTGGTGCCGGCGGCGTCGCAGTGTGAAGGCCATGGCGGTATTGTACCCGTGGGTGGATCGGTGCGGCGTGTCCGCGTCAGCCACGCGCCGAAACGCGACAGGCGCTTATGTTACAACGGACAAACGTGTCCGACTTGTCTCTTTATTTTGGGGGATTGAACCCGACCGCGGCGCGCGTGGCCTGCGCGATTGGCCCCAACGCAGCGCGTCCCACACGCAAAGCCTGCAGCGTCGGCGCGCGGCAACGCGGTTTAAAAGTGTTGAAGCGTATTGACGGTTTGAACGCCCGCGTTGGCACGTGTTTCGCGTAAACAAATCTGGCAATGTGCGACACACACTTATCAAAACTGCTATACTGGACGCGGGTCCAGAGGAGAATGACCTGCAGGGTACAGGTCCACTTCTAGTTGGGTTATTCATCTACTTTTTGCCCAGAGAAAAGGGGTATCGAAATGAGAGTCACGCATACGCTATCGATTCCTGCGCTCGTGCTGGCCTGCGGGCTGATGGGGCTGGCCGGTTGCCAGAGCTCGCAATCCACCGCGACCGCCGAAGCGCCCAAGTCCAAGCCGGCCCCCAAGCCGGTCAAGGTCGCCCAGCCGGGCATGGTTTCGACCGCCATCGCGCTGCCCACCGGCGATAAGCGCACCAGCGGGCTTTACGTCGAGAAGATGGCCCCCGCCGAGGTCTCGCTGAACCAGGAATACACCTACACCATCCGCGTGACCAACCTCGCCAGCACCTCGCTGAGCAACGTCAAGGTCGTTGACCAGCTGCCCAGCGACGGCTTTACGGTCACGTCGACCGAGCCCGCCGCCCGGCAGGCCGACGGCAACCTGCACTTCGACCTGGGCACCATGAAGCCCGGGCAGGTGCTGATCCTCGTGGTCAAGGGCAAGGCCACCAAGGTCGGCGAGCTGACCAACTGCGTGACCGGTTCGTACGACCTGGTCGGCTGCCTGACCGTCGCTGTCACCCAGCCCGACCTGAAGATGACCAAGACCCTGCCCCAGCAGGTGCTGATCTGCGACGACATCCCCTTCACCGCCACCGTCTCCAACAACGGCACCGGCGTGGCGCGCAACGTCAAGTTCGTCGACAACCTGCCCGACGGCCTCGTGGTCAAGGACGGCGGCAAGTCCAGCCTCTCGCTCGACCTCGGCGACCTGATGCCCGGCAAGAGCAAGACCGTCACCACCACCCTCAAGGCCAAGCGCACCGGCACGTTCAAGAACACCGCCAACGCCTCGGCCGCGGGCGGCCTCAAGGCCACCGCGTCCGACTCGGTCAAGGTGCTCCAGCCCGTGCTCGCGATCACCAAGACCGGCACCAAGACCACCTACGCCGGGCGGAACATCGACTACACCATCACCGTCAAGAACACCGGCGACGGCGTGGCGAAGAACCTGATGGTCAACGACGGCGTGCCCGCCGGCACGACCTACGTCGCGTCGAACATGAACGGCGCCTACGCCAACGGCTCGGTCACCTGGAAGCTCGGCGACCTGCAGCCCGGCCAGACCAAGACCGTGAAGATGACCGTCAAGGCCAACAAGATCATGACCGTGCACAACGCCGCGGCCGCCGACGCCGATTGCGCCAAGGCCGTCACCGCCAAGGCCACCACCGAGGTCAAGGGCATCCCCGCCATCCTGCTCGAGGTCGTCGACGTCGAAGACCCGATCGAGGTCGGCTCCAACGTGACCTACGTGATCACCGCCACCAACCAGGGCTCGGCGACCGGCACCGGCATCAAGATCAACGCGATGCTCGAGAAGGCCCAGCAGTACGTCTCCAGCACCGGCGCCACCAAGGGCACGCACGCCGGCGGCAAGGTGACCTTCACCCCGCTGGCCAAGCTCGCCCCGGGCGCCAAGGCCAGTTGGAAGGTGACCGTCAAGGCCGCCGAAGCCGGCGACATCCGCTTCACCGTCACCATGAACACCGACCAGCTCACCCGCGAGGTGCGCGAGACCGAAGCGACGAACTTCTACAAGTAAGCCGCTGCGACAACCGAAACGAATTGGTCGCTGCCGTAGCGGCCAAGTCACGGACGATAGGCGATGCGGCGGAACTCCGTCGCATCGCCTTTTCACTTGGATTTGGACGTGAACACACCCCGTCACACCTTGCTCTTGCTGCTCGCGCTGGCGCTGGGCGCCTGCGGGCCCCAGCGCGTCGAGCGCGCCGCCATCACCGACCCGGCGCTGGTGCGGATCGTCGACGCCTGGTCCGACGCCGTCGACGCGGCGCACCGCGACCCCGACACCGAGTGGCACGCCGGCTGGGGCGGCAACTTCGCCGTCGCGCTCGGCGGAGAAAAACGCAACGCCGGCCGGTGCACCGAGTGGCAGGAGCTGGCCTACCGCGCCGTGCGCGACGTCGCGCCCGCCGTCGGCTGGCGCGTCATGATGGCACGCATCAACGGCCAAGGCCCCTTCGAACACGACGCGGTCGTGGTGTTCGACCCCGAAGTGCTGACCGTCGAGCACCTGTTCTTCGTCGAGCCCGGCGACCCGGCCTACATCCTCGACGGCTGGGTGCGCGGCAAGGCCGACGTGTACACCCTGCACGAGTGGTCGCAGAACCACGGCGTGCTCTACCGCCAACTCGAAGTCTTCTGCGGCGACGCCGAGATCAAGCTGCGCGGAGAGAAAAGCCTCGTCACCTCCGGCCGGGCGCCCGGATGACGGGGCGGTGCTGATTCATAGTTGAGCGCCGTGGCGAACCGCAAAGCCGGTTGTTATGCTCGCGCGCCCGCACACCCGATCGCGTGAGGTTTCGCATGTTTGACGCCATCAACGACCAACTCGCTCAGCTCCGCATCGTGCCCGTGGTGGTGCTCAACGATGCGCAAGGCGCCGACCCGTTGGGTGAGGCGCTGGTCGCCGGCGGGCTGCCGTGCGCGGAGGTGACGTTCCGCACGGACGCGGCGCGGGCGTCGATCAAGACGCTGGCCAAGCGCGGCGACCTGTTGGTGGGCGCGGGCACGGTGCTCAGCGCCGACCAGGTGAAGCAGGCGCAGGACGCGGGCGCGAGGTTCGTCGTCTCGCCGGGCTTCAACCCGAAGACGGTGCGGGCGTGCCTCGACGCGGGCTTGCCGATCTTTCCGGGGGTGTCGAACCCGACCGACATCGAGATGGCGCTCGACATGGGGTTAGACACCGTCAAGTTCTTCCCCGCCGAGGCGTTCGGGGGTGTGAAGACTTTGAAGGCGATCGCCGGGCCTTACAAGCGGGTGCGCTTCGTGCCCACCGGCGGGATCGGTGCGGGCAACCTGCTCGACTATTTGAGCTTCGAGCCCGTGCTCGCGTGTGGCGGCAGTTGGATGGTCAAGGCCGAGCTGATCGACGCCGGCGACTTTGATCGGGTCACGGCGCTGACGCGCGAAGCGGTCGCGCTGGCGGCGAGCGTGTGAACGCATCGTGTTATAATCGTCCCGGCACACACCCACGCGGGGACGAGGCATGTCTAAAGAACGTTCGCTCGAATCGGCCACGGCCGAAACCGAATCCGAGGTCATCCGCAAGAAGCACAAGTTCGGCGTCCTGTCGCTGGTCTTCGGGATCGTGGCGTTGGGCTGCGCGATCATCCCGATGGTGGCGTTGGACCAGCCGATGCCCTTCTTCGGCGAGGACGAACGGCGGGCGGAAGAAGAGCGCGCCAAGGCGGAGGGCGAGGCGAAGTTCTCGTTCAAGATCAACGACACCACCTTCTCGTTCGGCAAGAAGAAAGCCGAGGAAGAAGCGCCGGCCGAAGGCGAGCAAGCCGAGGCCGAACCAACCGAGCCCGACGACCAGCCGATGACGCCGGCCGACAAGCGGCGCATGGCCAAGTGGTTCACCGTGGGCGCGATCGGCTTGGCGCTGGTGGGGCTGACGTTCGCGCCGTTCGCGTACCTGCGCGAGGACCACAAGGCGCTGGCGATCAGCTCGACGGGCCTGTGCTGCGCGGCGATCGCGTGGCAGTACATCCTCATCGGCATCGGCATCGGCGTGGCCCTGGCGATCCTCATCCTCATCCTCCACGCGTTCAGCTTCGGTTGATCAATTCGCCCGATCGCCACGAATTGCGGCCCTTCAAGCCCCGGGGCGGGTGTAACCGATGGGGTCGATATCGCACCAAAAGCGTACTAGAATGCCGCCGAAACCACGGGAGCAACGCGATGGCCACCGAGACGGCTGAAATCATCCTCACCGACACCGCCGCACGCGAGATCAGGTCGATCTGCCAGCAGCAGGACCTCCAACTCGAAAACGTCTACCTCAAGGTCGGCGTCAAGGGCGGCGGGTGCTCGGGCTTTTCCTACATCCTCGACCTGACCGAGACCAAGCACGAGCAGGACCACGAGTTCGAGCTCCACGGCGTCCGCGTGATCTGCGACCCCAAGAGCTTCCTCTACCTCAACGGCACCGAGGTCGACTTCAAGGACGAGATCATGGGACGCGGGTTCGTGTTCAAGAACCCCAACGCCACCAGCACCTGCGGCTGCGGCTCGTCGTTCAGCGCCTGACACGCCAGATCGATCCTTCAGTAAATCCACCGCCTACGTACAATCGGCGCCCACCCGCGCGGCAAACCCCCGTTTTCCCCCAGCAAAACGAGGCGAAAGCTAAATCCCTGAAATATTGTCGATTTCACCCCACGTTGGTGTATATTGACGGTATAGGGAGTTCTCGTTCGAAACCTCCGGGAAGCCTGAGAGAGAGTAGTTAGGGAGGTCGATCCCTCAGCCATGCGTGAGCTGCGCCGCGTGTTTGCCCGTGCGCCAGCTCGCACACGCCGACCGGGTGCGGTCGCTGGGGCTTTGGGTTCGATGGAGTTGGAGCGCCACTTCTCTCGAAGGGATGAGTAAGACATGCAGAACCCCATTCATTCACGCCGTCTGTCGAGCCGCGTCCGGGGCGTGGTGATCGCCGCGGGTTTGTGCCTCGCCATGCTCACGTCGAGCGCGCGGGGATTGACGTTCGACATCGAGTTCTCGCCCGGCGTCGCTTCACTGCCCGCGCCGGTTGCCAGCGGGATCATGGCCAACGTCGGCGCCGCGGCGGGGTTGTACTCGGCCACGTTCTTCGACGACGCGACCATCAAGGTGCTCGTCGCGATGGACTCCGAGGAGGGCGAGATCCTCGGCAGCTCGCCTTTCGTGTTCGGCGCGGCGCTGATCAAGTACGAGGAACACATCTACACCGACGTCGCCACCGCGCTCAGCGGCGATGCGCTTTCCCCGGCCGACACCGATTCGTTGAGCTTGCTCCAGACCGGGCCGTTCATCGAGGCGATCACCCACGACACCTCGCTGACGCCCGGCGACCTGGGCCCCGGCGTGCCCTCACCCGAGATCCGCCTCGGCTCGCTCGCCGTCGGCACCACCGGCGCCAAGGCCGAGGCCACCTGGAACTCCGTGCTCCGCGTGGCCCGCGCCAACAGCAAGGCGCTGGGCCTGCCCGTCACCGTCGACGGCATGCACGACTTCACCTTCGTGATCCAGGACGAGGCGCTGCCCGGCTTCGACTTCGACCGCGGCGACGGCATCGCGCCCGGCACGTTCGACTTCGAAGCCATCGCCAAGCACGAGTTCGGCCACGGCCTCGGCTTCAAGAGCGGGGTCGACGATGTCGACTACGCCGGCGTCGACCCCGCCGGCCCCGCCCCCGACAACCCGCACGACTTCTCCGACGAGGCGATCTTCACCACGCTCGACCTGTTCCGCACCAACACCGACACGCGCGCCCCCGGCATCGCGCTCGGCCAACCGGTCGGCGGCGGGTTCGTGCTCGACTGGCGCTTCGGCCCGCCGCCCGGGCCGTTCTCCAAGCCGTTCTTCTCGCTCGACAGCACCCTCGTCGACCCGCTCGACAAGACGCCTTACGCCACCGGCTCCGAACTCGGCGACGGCTTCCAGGCCAGCCACTGGGCCGACTTCCCCATCGGTTTGATGGTGCCCGACCTCGACCCCGGCATCATCCTCGACATCAGCCCCACCGACATCGACGCGTTCGACGTGATCGGTTACGACACCGTGCCCGAGCCGGCGAGCGCGGCGTTGTTGCTGCTCGGTGGCCTAGTCGTCGCGCGACGCCGGCGCTGAATCACGACGTCGATGCGCGCTTGACCAGCTTGGCCAGATAAAACGCGGTCATCCGACCGTCCGGCAGCACCCGTCGCGTGTGCGCGACCAACGCGTCGTACGCCTTGCCCCGCCAACCGCTCAGGCCCGGTTGCACGTTGTCGATCGGCAGTTCGATCGGCTCGACCGCCACCGACTCGCCCACCCGGCGGAGCGTGTGGTCGATCACGCCCTCGTTCTCTTCGGGGCCGAGCGTGCACGTGGCGTACACGATGCGCCCGCCGACCCTCGTCGCGTCGATCGCCGAGCGCAGCAGCGCCTTCTGCATCGACGCGTTCCGCTTGATCTTCTTCTCTGACCAGTAGCGCCAAGCCCCGGGCTCGCGCGGGCCGAAGCGCGCCTCGCCGCTGCACGGCGCATCAACCAACACGGCGTCGAACGCCTCGCGTTGCTTGCGCCCCACGTAGCGCCCGTCGGCGCAGTAGCAGTCGACACACGTCGCGCACGCCGCTTCGACGTTGGCCTTCAACTTGTAGTACCGCGGCCGCGCCGACTCGACGGCGGCGATGCGCCCTTCGTTGTTCATCAAGGCCGCCATGTGCAGCGTCTTGCCGCCCGGCGCCGCGGCCAAATCTAAAACCCGCTCGCCCGCCCGCGGCCGCAGCGCCAGCGCCGCCAGCAGGCTCGACAAGCCCTGCACGTACACCCGCCCGTCGCCCACCGCCGATGCGTGCGTCAGCGCCTCGCGCTGCTCGCGCGGCACGGTGTACGCGTGCTCACACCAACCGACGGGTTCGGGGGTGAGGCCGACCTGTTTCAACTCGTCGAGCGCCGCGCCGGCGTTGCCGCGTAACGGGTTGATACGAAACGCGGCCGGCCGTTCGACGCCGAAGCTCGAAACGACCGGCCCGCGTTGTTCGGGCGCCACGATCTCGTTCAATCGCTCGACAAACAGCGGCGGCAGTTCGTGGCGCTGATCACCCATGCCACCACTGTATCACGCGCGCCGTCGGCGTAACACGCCCAACACCCCCAGCGCCAGCAGCGCACACGCCGCCGGCTCGGGCACGGCAGCCGCGTCGCCGGCGGGCAGGGCGCTGCGCCCGAAGTTCACGCCCACCGCGTTGAGGTCCGCCAAACTCACCACGCCGTCGCCGGTAAAGTCGGCGTTCCGCCAGCCGGTCAGCGGTTGACCGAAGTTGCGCCCCACGATGTCGAGGTCCGACAGGCCCACAGCGTAGTCCATGTCCGCGTCGCCGAGCACCGTGGGTGTCCACAGCACCACCGCCTGCCGGTTGTCAGCCAGCAGCACGCGCAACGCCACCTGGCCGATCGCGTTCATCGTGTTACTCAGGTTGTTCAACGCGTTGGGCTCGGCCAACTCGAACGCAACGACGGTGCTGCCGAGCAGTGCATCGCCCTTGCGGATCACCGGCTGGCAACCGAGCGCGTCGTCGCAAAACAGCAGCGCTCGGTCGTCCGCCTCGCCACCGGGCGTGCCGCTGTACAACACGTCGACCAGCACCTGCCCCCGGTGGTTGAAGTCTTCCACCTGAAAGTCTTTGATTGCGCCTTCACCGACCGGTGGCGTGCTGAACTGTTCCGACAAGTTGACAAACGCATCGCCGTCGACGCGGAACAGCGTCGGCTGCTGCTTCGAAGCCGTAAACAGCACCTGCCCGGCGTCGTTGAAGCCCTGAAGGTCGGACGCACCGGCTTGATCTTGGAACGCCAGAACCACAAGTTCGTTCTGCCCCAACACGTTGGTGAACAAGCCCCTGCCCACCGCGCCATCGCCGAAAAACTCCGCGTCGAACGCGGCGTGGCTAAGGTTGTTGAAACCGAAGCCCGGCCCGAAGAACGTGAATAAACCGCCGGCTTCCGGTGGCGCCAGGTCGTCGAGCTGGGCCAAGGTGATCAGCCCGCCGTGCGTTGCGAAGAACAAGCCGACCTGCGTGTCGTGCACGGCGGCCTGCCCGGCGTGGTTGAGCAGCACCGCGGTGGTGTCGATGGCGATCGTGTCGCCGCAATGAGGCGTGGGTTGGTTGTCTTCCACGATCGGCCTCAACGCGTCGGCCGAGGCCAGGTACCAGCCCCGCCGACCGTCTCGATCCAGCAGCAGCGCGGTCTGGTTGAGGTCGTTGATCACACCCGGCCCGGCGAGCAAGCCGAACGCGCCGCCCCCCGGCGCGGCTTGCCCGTCGCGCAGCAATTCGTCGAGCGCGCCGCCGTCGCCGGTGTACACGCCCTGCGTTTCGTTGGTCGCCGCATCTATCACGCGCGAGGCAAACGCGGCCCGGCCGAGGTTGTTGATCGACGCCTCGGGCAGTTTGTTCAAGAACGTGGTGCTGTCGGACTCGGGCCCGGCGGGCTGCGGCGAGAACGGGCCCGGCGGGAAGGAATTGAGGAACTGGAATGTGCCGTCGCCGTCGGGCGTCGCCTGCCCTTCGCGCAGGATTGTCGTGATCGCGCCGGCCGTGCCGCGCAGGATCACGCCGTTGTCTAAGTTGTTCAGGTCGGTGCCCCTGAGGTTCGCGCTGAAGGCGACCTGGCCGAGGTCGTTGAGGGTGGGGCGGGTGAACGAGACGAACTCGCCGTTGCCGTCGGGCATGTGCCCGTACCGGACGGCGACGACCTGCGTGGTGCCGAAGCCCGAACCGTCGGGCGGTTGTGTGCCTGCGCCCGACGCGGTCGTCGGCGCCACGAGCACAAGACCGCAGGTCAGCGCCAGCGCGCAGGCGCGACTGATGTGATGATGAATGCGTAGCATGACAAAGCCTCCACACATGGGGGATAAAGGAACGGGATAATCACGTTGGAGACAGGGCGGCGCACAGACAACACACAACACCCCCGCGGGGCGTTCGTGGATTGTGTTGCGCTAACCCTGGTGTGGACTGACCGCCCGATTATATCGGATCACACCGCCCGGCCGCACGTGAATTTATAAAACCGCACCCATGCGTCGTGGGTGCGGTTTTCTCGTGGGTGTTGGCCACAACGGTATGTCTCAGGTCCGTCGCCGCAACACGCCCAGCGTCCCCAGCGCCAGCAGCGCAAGCGTCGCGGGCTCGGGCACGCTCGCCGGCGCGCCGGCCGGCAGGGCGCTTTGCCCGAAGTGCGCGCCCAGCGCGTCGAGGTCCGACAGGCTCACCACGCCGTCGCCGTTGAAGTCGGCGTGCCGCCAGCCGCGCATCGCTTGGCCGAAGTGCTGTCCGACGATGTCGAGGTCCGACAGGCCGACGACGTGGTCCATGTCCGCGTCGCCGAGCACGGTCGGCGTCCACAACACCACGGCGTGGCGGCCGTCGTCGAGGACCACGGTCATCGCGACTTGGCCCAGGTCGTTCATCGTGTTGCGCAGGTTGTCGCGCGCTTGCTTGGCCGGGTAGATAAATCGGCTGATCGTGCCGCCGAGCAGCGTGTCGCCCACGCGCATGACGCTCTGGCACCCGAGCGCATCGTCACAGAACAGAAAACCAAACCCGCTGTCCGAATCTCCGTAGGTTATGAAAACGAGCGATTGCCCGGCCTGGTTGAACTCCTCGGGAATGATGTTGCTGACCCAACCGTCGCCTTCGGGCGCCGCGCTGCCGCGTTCGAGCACGAGGTCAACCGTCCCGCCTTCGGCGCGGAACAAGCTGCGCCCATAAACGATGGAGGCGGTGAACAGCACCTGCCTGGCGTCGTTGAACCCGAAGAGCGTGGGACGATGCGCCGGCGCGGTCGAGCCGTCCGACCTCGGCAGCAGGTCGTCGTTCCTGATGACGAACTCGTTGAGCCCCGCCGACTGGACCACGATGAACCGGTCGTTGGTTCCCTCGACCTGCCCCTCGTAGGCGATGTCGGCGTTCTCGTTCATCGTGAACACCCGTTCGACGTCTTCGATCATAAGGCCGCCCAAGCCCGGGGGCGTGGCGCCGTTCTGCACGAGCGTCACCGGCCCGGTGTCTGTGCCGAGGAAGACGCCGCGCGCACCAGGAGGCGTGGGCGCTGAATCGGCTTCGGGGGCGAAGATGGGGGGAAAGGGGTCGCTGAAGGTGACCTGACCACCCTGGGTCAACCGGGCCACGCTGGCTCGTATATCGAAGGTGTGATCGCCGTCGGGGATGTATTGGCCATCTTCCACAACCAGCGTCAACGCATCGTCGCCGGCCCGGTACCAACCGCTCGTGCCGTCGCGCGTGATGGACACCAGCGTCTGGCCGGCGTCGTTCAATTGCTTGGCGCCGCTGACGAACTCGGCCACGCCGCCGCCGGGCATGGCCTGGCCCTCGCGCACCACGCGGTCGAGCGCGCCGCCCGCGCCGAGGTAAACGCCCGTGTCGTCAGCCTGATCGCCAGCGGTCAAAGCGAGTTGGCCCTCGAACGCGACCCGGCCGAGGTTGTTGATCGAATAGCCCCCGAACTCGTTGGCGTAGTTCACCGCGGGATCGACCGGGATCTTGTTGGGGGTGTCTTCAACGAACCGGAACACGCCGTTGCCGTCGGGCGCGGCCTGCCCCTCGCGCATGATCGCCGTCAGGCCGGTGGGCGTGCCGCGGAAGATGACGCCGTTGTCGTCGTTGCCCAAGTCGGTGCCCGACAGGTTCGCGCCGAACACGACCTGCCCCGTGCTGTTGACCAGCGGCGCGGCGAAGGTGGCGTAAACCCCGTTGCCGTCGGGCGCGGCTTCGCCAGAAGTGGCGACCACCTGCAACGTGCCGAAAGCCTCGACGGACGAAGCGATACCGGCCAGCGCGACGGCGAAAGCCAACACGCGCAGCGCCACGGACGGTTGAGCGTTCATAAACATGGCCTACCCCAGAGTGTGGTGGGGCGTGAATTATACCACACGCCCCGGGCGCAGCACGGGGGTATTTTCCGGTGAGGCAAGGCTGCGATCGGGTGCGCTTAGTGCGGGTGGCCGTGCTCGAGTTCGCTCTCGGTCGCTTCGCGGACCTCGACGATCGTCACGTCGAAGTGCAGGTTCTGCCCGGCCAACGGGTGGTTGGCGTCGATGGTGACCGCGTCGTCTTCGATCTTGGTGACGGTCACGACGTGGTCGCCGTGCTCGGTGGCGGCCTGGAACTGCATACCGACCTCGATCTCGTCGACGCCCTGGAACAATTCGCGCGACACCGACTCGACCAGCGCCGCGTCGTGCTCGCCGTAGCCCTGCGCCGGCTCGACGTCGACGGCCAGCGTGTCGCCCTGCGCCTTGCCGACCAGCGCGTCCTCGAGGCCCGGGATGATGTTGCCCGCGCCGTGCAGGTACGCCAACGGCTCGCGGCCTTCGGAGCTGTCGATCACCTCGCCCGCGTCGTCGGTGAGCTTGTAATTGATCGACACGACGGTGTTGTCCTGGACCTGCATGGCGGTTCCTTCAAAGGAGGGTGGGTTTCCCGCAGCCTATCCGCGTTGCCGTGTTTTGGGAAACGCCCCCGCCCGTTTTTTATTCGATTTTCCCCGCGCCCCCGCGATACGATGAGTGTGGTGGGTCGCGTCACAACTTTTCTCCACAGAAAGGGGGTCAACCCCATGCTCCGTGCACAGATCGGCAAGGAGCTCGTCGTCTGCTCGGCCGACGAGATCGGCGTGCTCGCGAGCCTCGCCAAAGTCCTCAGCGAAAGGGGCATCAACATACAAGCCATGGGCGCCTGGGTCGACGACGGCATGGGCACCATGCGCCTGGTCACCGACGACCACCTGCGGGCCAGCGAGGCGCTCGCCAACCGGTTCGAGGTCTCCGAGGCGATGGTCATCATGATCGAAGTCGAGCACAAACCCGGCATCCTCCGCACGCTCAGCGACACCCTCGCCGGCGAACGCATCAACGTCACGCACCTCTACGCCAGCGCCGCCGCGGGCCAAGGCAACTGCCTGGTCGTGCTCAACACCTCCGACAACGAACGCGCCCTCGTCCTGCTCAACGACTGACCGCGCACCCCGGTGACGCACACGCCAAGCCCCGGCCCGAGCCCGCGAGGGCCGGGGGTCTTTGGAACTCGGATTCCGGGCGCCGGGTTCCGGGTTTCGGGTTTCGGGTTCCGGGTTCCGGGTTTCGGGCGCCGGGTTCCGCCATTGTGAGTTTTGAGTTTTGCCCTTTGCCATTCCCCCTCACCCCTCAAGACTCAAGACTCAAGACTCGTATACAATCCCCCCATGACCGACACCGCCGACATCGTGCCCAAGCTCAACGATCTGCTCACCGCGATCCGCGCATCTGGCGACCCCCGCCGGGCCGCCGCCGAATGGAAGCAGGCGTTTAACCTGCTGAAAAAAACCGACCTGCCCGCCAACCGCGTGGCCAACGTCGTGGCCATGCGTGGCGTCGACCAATTGGCCGAGCTCATCGAATCCCTCGCCGGCCCACCGCAGGTCGCCGAGGAAGATCGGCCCGACGAAGAGACCTGCAAAGCCGCGCTGCGCGCCTTCCGCAAACGCCTCAAGCTCACCCGCCTCGACGACGAGTCGCAGATCGACAACCGCAACCACCTGTCCAAGGGCGCCGTCTCCGAGATCAACGCGATCATCCCCCCCGCCGATTGGCCCGCCGCCGTCTGGCAGGAACTCGCCCGCCAAGGCAAGCTCCGCGCGTTAGGCAAGGGCTTCTACGAGCTCGCCGAAACCTGATCGCAGCCACCCCCAAGCCCAGGCCCGAGCCCGCGAGGGCCGGGGGTCTTTGGAACTCGGCTTCCGGGTTCCGGGTTCCGGGTTCCGGGTTCCGCCATTTTGAGTTTTGCCCTTTGCCCTTTGCCATTCCCACTCACCCCTCAAGACTCGTTCGCGCATCAACATTGCGCTTCGGGATCGGGCCTTCGAGCCGCCCCCGTTTTCAGCGTAAAAACAACACCCACTCCCTCCGCCGACCCGTCGGTGCGCAGCACGACTCGTATGCGCGCAAACCGCCGCGCACCGAAGTGTCGCCGTGCGCGCGCCACGACAAACGCCCCCCCGCTGGCGCGACCGAAAACCCACGCGACCGCGCGATGCGCACCGCACCGCGGTGCGCAGATCACGAACGATCCGCTATTACGCGTTGAATGAAATCCGGAATCCGGAATCCGGAGTTCGGAGTTCGGAGTTCGGAGTTGCCCAGGTTGATTGTTTAGCCGCGACCCGAAGGGGAGCGCGTCGATCGCCGGCCCGCAGAGCCGAAACCCTGATCCGTTCCTACCTTATAATATCTCGTAAACAGCGAGAGCCACATGATTGACAAATGTTCTTATACATTTCGGGAGTTAACAGACCACGTCCTACCAGAGCGTATGCGAGAGCTGCACGCCGCGATACGTACACCTTATCCGATGGCTGATTTCAATCAGCACGGAGTCGGGGTCAAGACACTTCTAAAGCGTTATGAGTATACGTCAGACATTCATGGCTGTTATGTGATAATTGATGGCGTACCGAATTATGTTGGCATCAGTAAGAAGATTGTAGCGCGCCTTCGTGGTCATGTTCGCGGCACGAATCACTACGCTGCCACCCTTGCTTACACGATGGCATCCAAAGCAACACCTCACGCCTTTACGCGCAACGATGCCATGAAAGACCCGGGATTCATGCAAAGTTTTGAGGAAGCAAAAGCTAAGATATGTGATATGTATGTTGCATGGATCGAGATCAAGAATCCGCTTGTTCTGTACTTATTCGAAGCTTATGCCGCGATGGAATTGAACACAAAAGAATGGAATACATTCGAAACGCATTAACCAACCGAGTTGAGTTGTCTTGCCGTTAGCCGCCGGTTTGACCGGCGGGTTCCGGAAGCCCCCGGAACCCCCGGGTGGAACCCGGGGCTAATGGGCGGATGCGGGTTGTTCGACTTGCCACGACGAGCTGCCGCGGGAGCCGGTGATGGTGCAGCCGAGGCGCTGGAGCCAGTCGGCGACGACGTGGTTGGAACCATGAAGGTAGCTGTAGCTGTCGGGGTGGGGGACGAAGGTTAAGCCGTACGCGGGGTTGTACACCATCGACGCTTGGTGGTCGGTGAAGATCTGTTCCAGTTCGTTGCGCAGGTGTGCGACCTTGTGTCGCTCGACGGTGATCCGCCAGTGGGCTTCGGTGGCGGGGACGCGGAACGACGTGGCGACATTGGCGGGCGTGGCGTCTTCGCCGAGCCATTGGCGGCCCAGCGCGGCGGAGGAGGGGACGAGCAGCGCGCCCATCGCTTCGATCGCGCCGGTCTGGTTCAGCGCGTACCACTGCCAGTCGCCGTAGGCGTATCGGATCATCCCCGCATCCTCGGCGGGCAGGGCCAGTGAGGTGTGTCGGCCGTGGTCGAGCAGCACGACCTCGACGGGGTCGGCGACGTCGGCGGGCGGGCGCACGATCGTGCTGCACCCGGTCAAGGCGATGCACAGCGCGAGCGCAAACGTTGCGGCGGAGAGGGGAACCCCCGGGTAGAACCCGGGGCTAATGGACAGAGGATCATGGGGCATCAAATCACGGAGTCGTTCTTGCTCAGGCCGTGCGCGGGGCGGGTGTCGACTTGGACGGTTTTTTCGGCTTGGAGCTTCTTCGCTTCATCGTCGTCGACGTAATCCGAGTGACACGACGGCTTGGTTGACTCCGGATTCCGGATTCCGGATTCCGGATTCTCTTGCGTCTTGTCCCGCTCCGCTGAAGCGGAGCTCGCCATGGCTTGCTTCGTTTTTGAAGCTAGGCGGTGGATCTCGTCGGGGCTCAGGTTGCCGCGGGATTCGAGGATGGCGCGTTGTTCGTCCGTTAAGGCGGCGGTGAGTTTGGGTTTGTCCCAAGACATCTCGTCGTCTTTGCCGGAGGCCCATTGTTGGATTTCCTTGGAGATGCGGACGGAGCACCAGTCGTGGCCGCACATGGCGCAGAAATCGGTGTCGACGTCGAGGTCTTCGTCGTGGTAGGCGCGGGCGGTGTCGGGGTCGAAGGACAGCTCGAAGTGTTTTTCCCAGTTCAAAGCGGCGCGGGCCTTGGTCAGCTCGTCGTCCCAGTCGCGTGTGCCGGGGATGCCGAGGGCGACGTCGGCGGCGTGGGCGGCGATCTTGTAGGCGATGCAGCCCTGTTTGACGTCGTCCTTCTTGGGCAGGCCGAGGTGTTCCTTGGGGGTGACGTAGCAGAGCATCGAGGCGCCGTGGTAGGCGATGGCGGTGGCGCCGATGCAGGAGGTGATGTGGTCGTAGCCGGGGAAGGTGTCGGTGACGAGGGGGCCGAGCACGTAGAACGGCGCGCCGTGGCAGAGGCGGCGTTGGAGCTTGGCGTTGTATTCGATCTGGTCGAACGGGACGTGGCCGGGGCCCTCGACCATGACCTGGCACCCCTTGCGCCAGGCGCGTTCGGTCAGTTCACCGATGGCTTCGAGCTCGCGGAGTTGGAGGTCGTCGGTGGCGTCGGCCAGGCCGCCGGGTCGGCAGCCGTCGCCGATGGAGAAGGTCACGTCGTACGCCCGGCAGATGTCGCAGATTTTTTCCCACGCGGTGTACATGGGGTTCTGTTGGTTGTGGGTGAGCATCCACTTGGCCAGCAGCGACCCGCCGCGGGAGACAAGGCCGATGAGCCGGTCCCTGGCGAAGCGCAGGTGCTCGCGCAGGACGCCGGCGTGGATGGTCATGTAATCGACGCCTTGTTTGGCCTGGTGTTCGACGCCTTGCAGGATGGTGGCTTCGTCGAGGTCTTCGATCTTGCGTCCGATGATCATCGAGTAGATGGGCACGGTGCCGATGGGGACGTTGGCGTTTTGGATGATCGCTTGGCGGCAGGCGTCGAGGTCGCCACCTGTGCTTAAGTCCATGACGGTGTCGGCGCCCCAGCGCTCGGCCCACTGGAGCTTTTCGACTTCCTCGTCGGTGCCGGACGAGACGGGCGAGGCGCCCATGTTGGCGTTGACCTTGGTTTTGGTCGCCCGGCCGATCGCCATGGGGTCGAGCTTGTAACCAAGGTGCACGGTGTTGGCGGGGATGACGAGGCGGCCGGCGGCGACCTCGTCGCGCACCTGCTGAGCGGTCAGGTGCGGCTCGCGTTCGGCGACGCGGCGCATCTGCGGGGTGATGTGCCCGAGGCGCGCGTGTTCGAGTTGGGTAATCGGTTTGAATTCCGGGGGCGCAATCGCGCGGATGGGTTGGTCGCCGTGGTTGTGGCCGAGGCAGCCGAGGTCGGTTGAGTCGACGGTTTCGATCGACCAGCCATGGGGCAAAAAGTCCCACGCGGTCTTGTCGCTGGGCCGGGGCATGTGGGGGGTGTCGGGTGAGCTGAAGGCCCAGGGCGAACCGATGCGCGGCGGGTTGGCGAACGAGCCGGGCGTGGTGGCGGCCGGTTCGCTGCCGGGGTTGGCGCCGACGGGCGGCAATTGGTAGTTGCCCCAGCGGTCGTCGTTGTGGTCGGGCGTGTGTGGCTTGATCATTTAAGGTCCGCCTTCCTACGCAGCTCGCGCCGGTCGGCGCTGGCTGATCAGGTTCCAGGGTCTGTTCTCAGCCGGTCGCTACGTTTTGCGATCGGCACCCCTGGCGGAGGTGTAGCCACAGCATAGAGCGGCCTGGCAAGGCGGACAACCGTTTTCATGTAGAAGCGGCTACCGCACCCGTCAGGCGGGGGCGACGAGCGGGCGGGCCCAGTCGGTGGTGGCCAGGCCGACGCCGGCGTGGTCGCCGAGCTCGACGGCGGGGGTGAAACCGAGCGCCTGGTAAAACGCGCGCGTGCGTTCGAACGGCGCGTAGTCGACGGTGTCGCTCATCGTTTCGACGCGCAGCTCGGTCAGGCCCGCGGCCCGCGCCTCGCCGATGATGTAATCGAACATGGCCCGGCCGACGCCCCGGCGCTGAGCGCTCGCATCGACGCCCGCCCAGGCGATCCGGCCGACCGCGTCGCGCTCGATGCGTACGACGACGAAACCGATCACACGCTGCGCACCGTCGACGGCGAGCAGCGTGGTGTCGGGGGCGAGCGTGGTTTTGATCGTGTCCCACGCGGCGGGCTCGAACCAGTCGTCGAGCCGACCGACCAGGTCGCGCAGCGCCGCGCGGTGGGTCGGGTCGTACTCTTCGAGCCGGTATGACAGCATCGGGGGCTTCATCGGTCGTGGCGGGCGGGGTAAGCCTCGGCTGGCCGGTCTACAACGCTCGGCCGGGTGCGGGGCGGGCAGTATAGCCAACCACCCCCGGCCGGATCAAGCGCGAGCGATGGGCGACTACTCTTGCGGTTGTTGCCCAATGATCCGCTTAAACTCCGCTTCGTCGGCGATGCACTCCACGTGCCCGTCGACAAAGCCGATATTGCAACCGAGCTTGGGCCAGTTGTCGTACGCCTCGTAAACCAACGCCGTCTTTCCTGTGTCCTTGATCTTGCTCAGCGGCACGCCGGGCTTGAGGTAGACGTACGCCCGCTTGTCGGTCAGGTTGCGCGGGTTGTCTTCCACCAAGCGCTTGTCGATCAACCCCGCCTTCACGAGCTGCGCCAGCGAGTCGGGCAACCGTCCTTGGTGATCGTTCGCGTAGACGAAGCACACCGTTACGATCTGCCTGATCTGGGTGGCGCTCTGTGTCGCCAACGCCTTCTCGCGTGCATGCATCACCGACTGCATCGCCGGGCCGAGAATGGTCATCGCCGCATCGTCGAGCTTCTGTTGATCGAGCTCCATCCTGATCGTCGTGCCCCGCGGCTCGGGCAACAGCTTGACCGCCTGTCGGAGCATCTCGACGAAGACCTTCTCGTCCTCGGACAGGCCGCGGTGTCCGGCCGACAGGTGCGCCGCCAGGTCGGGCAGCCCCCGCACAAACACGTGCAACGCCTTGGCGTGCTGCGGGGTGGCGGCCTCGTCGACCAGCACGAAGCGCGGCGAAGCGCCGACATCGACCCCCACCGCCATCCACTGGATGCCGCGCGTGAAGGTCGTGGTCGGCTCGCCCCCGAGCCGCGCCGGCAGGTTGGGCATCATCTCGTCGATCACCCGGCGCATGTCTTTCGTGGGGATCAGCACCGCCCGCGCCGCCCGGCCCTCGACGGCGGCCAACGCCTCGGCCAACTCAGGCCGCGTCGCCGCGTCGCGCCCGTTGACGATCGCCGACAGCGCCGCGCCGCTGCCGATGAGCACCACGTCGCCGCGCGCCACCTTGTACAGCCGGCCGGGGTCCGTTTCGCCGCGGTACGCCTGCACGTGGGGCACGGCCTCGAGCAGCCGGTCGACGTTGCCGCCGGGCTCGACGGGCACGACCACCAGCGGCATCGGCTCGGCGATCACCTCGGGCAGCGAAAACGTGACGTACACGTGCCGCCCGCCCGCGACCACGAATTGCGCGCGGAACACCTCCGCCACCATCGGCGCGAACTTGATCTGCGCGATCTCGGCGTTGTGCTCGCCGGCGAAAACCCGGTCCGCCACCCCGCCCCACCACTTCGTGAAGCCCGGCAGGTCCACGCGGGCCGCGTCGAGGTAGCCGACGAACACCGTCTGCTCGGTCAGGTACGGCGCGACCGCCTTGGTGATGTGCGCGGTGTTCACCGGCTCGGGCGCCTTGCGGGTTTCGTCTTGGGCCAGCGCCGCGCCGCCGCACAGCGTCATCATCAGCGCTAAGCCGCAAGCGGCTGTGTGTATGCGATCCATGGCTTATCCCTTCTCGTTGTCCGCCGGTGGGCGGAGCGTCACCTTGTAACCGATCTGCTGGTGCGGCCGAACCCCGGGCAACCGCTCGCATTCGACGTAGAACACGTTGCCCTCGACCTTGTACAAAAACGGCTCGCCCGTCATCGGGTCGTCGGGCACGGACAGGTCGGTGATGTCGTCCAACGACGCGGGCAGCTTGCCGCCGTGCGTCGCCGCGTGGTGGCGCACGGCCTCGATCACGCGGAACGCCTTGACCTGCCGGTCGGTCTGCCAGGCGATCATGTTCGCACCGTCAAGCGCGGGTATCAGCATCGCCAGCGGGTTGCCGCCCGCCCACAGCTTAGCCGCGAGGTCTGCGTCGCGACCCCTCCCACGCCGGGCCTCGTGGTAGGGCAGGCTAAACCACTTGTACATCTCACCCCGAGCGATGTCGTACTCGCGCAGCATCTGCGTGAACACCACCTTGGCCACCGGCATCTTTTCGACTTCTTCGGCGCTGAGGCCCGAAGCGATGAGTTGCTTCTTGTAGCGCGGGTAGCTGACCAGGGTCAGCCCCGTGATCAGGGCGCGGGCCTCGTCGGCGTCGTCGCCCCCACCCCGGATCGCCGGGGCGATCTTCCGGCATAGCCGGTCCAGCGCCACACGCCATTGCTCGGCGGTCCAGCTCTTGTCGGTCGCTTCGGCAAGCTCGGGCGCCCACAGGTACACCAAGTCCGACTCGGTGCGCAGCGCCTTGTTCAGACGCACCGGCGGCGAGGGCAGCTCCGCCAACGCCCAGTACAGGTTCGGCGCGTCCGGCTGCTGCATCAGCGTCTCGAACTGCTTGAGCGTGTGCGCGCTGACCGCGATGCCCACCAGCCCCTCGATCAGCGTCACGCCCTCCTCGAGGTGCCGCCCCATCGCCAGCGCGGTCTGCATGTCGCGCAGCGCCCCCTTGTAGTCGCCTTGCGCCATCTGCCAGCGCGCGTCGAGCATCAGCAGCTGGGCCCCCCGCCGCATGTACTGAAGGTCCGGCATCAACAACGCGAACCCCTTGCTGATGTCGCGCTGCCAGTCGCACGACCGGTACCGCGCCGCGTCGTGAAACGCCCGCAGCGCCGATCGGTTCTGCCAGAGCACCTGCTCGATCGACCACGTTTGGGTCTCGTCGTCGCGCAGGCCGACCCGGGCGGCCGCCAACTCGTCCAGCGGCAGGGCGAACGCCGCCTGGTAGTCGTAATCCCGCGCATCACGCAACAGGTTGATCGCCTGCTGGTACGCAAGCGCCGCGTTGCCGTGACGCATCTCGCGCGGCGGCGGCAACAACGTCCAGCGCACCAGCACCTCCGGCGGCTCGGCCGCGCTGACCGTCAGCTCCGTGAGCTTGGGCGCCGAGGCGGTTTTGCCCGCATGCATCGGCCGCGTGGCCGCGACCGCCTGGCCCCAAGCCGGGCCGGCCAGCACCAGGCACAACGTCGAGGCCGTGACTTGTAACGCTAGCTTGTTCATCCGTCGTCTCCCGGCGAAAGCCAGTTCAACACCTTCATCGTTCGGTTCAGCTCGGTACCCGACGGGTACAGCGCACGTTGCCATTGCTCCAACTGCTCGTCCGGCCGACGTGGCTGGGCGCGGGCCTTGCTCGCCATCACCTTGTCCACGCCGTCGTCCAACATCGCCGTCGCGGGGTTCGACGGCTTGATGATCCGATCCAGCACCGTGGGCTTCTCTTCGCCGCGCTCGGCCACGAGCACGACCGGCGCCTCCCGCGGCGGTGCGACGGGCTCTTGATCCGACTCGACCGGTTGTTCGACCAGCCGCGCACCGCCCGCGTCGCTCACCGCGCCGCCGTCGCCCGGCACCGCCGCCCACCACGCGCCGACGTTCAACACCAGCAACACCCCCATCGCACCCGACAGCACGCGGCGTGCCCGCCGGTTCGCCGCACGCCGGCCCGACTCGAACATGACCCGGTCGCGGTCGAGCGCACTAGCCGCGGGCTTCAAGCTGCCCAGCGCCAGCGCCAGCTCGCGCTCGGCCCCGTTCAACGCGTCTGGGTTTTCCTTGCCTTGCATGATCCACGCTCCAGGTGTTTGCGTATCCCCGCCAACCCCTTGCGGTACCGGTCGAACGCCGCCGACGTCGACACCCCCATCACCGCCGCCGCCTCGCTCAACGTCATCCCGCCCCACGTCCGAAGCACCACCGCCTCCCGCTGATTGTCGTTCAACGCCCGCAGCGCCGCCGCCACCTCTTCGCTGTCCGCCAGCGCATCCCGCGCCGGCTCGAACCACGCCCGCGACTGCTGGGCGATCTTCTCGTCGTGCTTGCTCCGACGCTTGCGGTTGCGCAACACGTTCATCGCTTCGTTGCGCACCACCCGGTAAAGCCACGCCTTCGGGTAGTCCGGCTCGTCCGCTGCGCCCATCAGCTTGATGAACGCACGCTGCACCGCGTCTTCCGCGCCCTCGGCGCTGAGCCATTGCCGGGCGTACAACACCAGCGCCGAGCCGCACCGCTCGAACAGGTCCGCGGCCAAACGCCGCCGTCGCTCCGCCTTGTTGTCCACTCCGGCCATGTGTTCGCTCGCCACAGCGATAGACACCCGACCCCCGAGTTTTTACGGGTGTTTCCGGGGCCGTGTGAAATTATTGTCCGCGGGCGTGCGGGGCGTGTCGAGCCGTTTACGGCTTAGCGCTCAGGTCCGTCTCATCCTTGTAATGCTTCCGCAACGCCTCGAGCTGCGCCTTAAGCTCCGCCACCGTCGCCGCCACCGCCGGGTCCCCATAACGGTTGTTCAGCTCGTCCGGGTCGGTCTTCAAGTCGTAAAACTCCCACTCGCCGAGCTGGTAAAAGTGCATCAGCTTGTAACGCTCGGTGCGAATACCGACGTGCCGCGCCACCGCGTGCGGGCCGGGGTACTCGTGGTAGTGGTAGTAAATGCTCTTGCGCCAATCGCTTGGCGACTCGCCCCGAAGCAGCGGCACCAGCGAAGCGCCCTGCATCTCCTTCGGCGCATCGGCGCCCGCGATCTCCAAAAAAGTCTGCGCGTAGTCGATGTTCTGCACCATCTGATCCACGCGCTTGCCCCTCGGCGTCACGCCCGGCCAACTCACAACCAGCGGCATCCTCAGCGACTCCTCGTACATCCAACGCTTGTCGTACCACCCGTGGTCGCCGAGGTAAAAGCCCTGGTCCGAGCTGTAAATCACGATCGTGTTCTCGGCCAGCCCGTTGGCTTCGAGGTACGCCACCAGCCGACCGACCGACTCGTCCACGCCCGCGATGCACCGCAGGTAGTTCTTCAGGTAACGCTGGTACTTCCAACGCCACAGGTCTTTGCCCCCCAGGTTCGCCGCGCGAAACTTTTCGTTGTAAACCACGAAGTGCTCATCCCACGCCGCGCGCTGCTCGGCGTTCATCCGCCGGAACATGTGCGGCAACGTCTTATCCGGCGTCGTCGCCAGCGGCGGCGTGACCATCAAGTCCTCCGCCATCCGCATGTGGTGGTTGATCGTCATCTTCTGGTTGCGCGCGGCGCTGGCGTTGTCCGACCAGTCGTCGAACAGCGTCGGCGCTTCCGGCAAATCCTCGTCGGCGAACAGCGACAGGTGACGCGTGGCCGGCAACCACGAACGGTGCGGCGCCTTGTGCTGCATCATCAGCATGAACGGCTTGCCCTTGTCACGCCCCTCGCTCAGCCATTTCAACGCCAAATCCGTGACCACGTCCGTGCAGTGGCCCGTGTAACGCCTCTTGCCCTCGGCGCTGATCAGGTCCGGGTTGTAGTACGAGCCCTGGCCCGGCAGCACGTGCCAGTAATCGAAGCCCGTCGGCTCGCTCCGCAGGTGCCACTTGCCGATCATCGCGGTGGTGTAGCCCGCCCGGCGCAGCAGCTTGGGGAACGTGGTCTGCGAGCCGTCGAACTTGTTGCCGTTGCGTACGAACCCGTTGAGGTGGCTGTGCTTGCCGGTCAGTATGTTCGCCCGGCTCGGGCCGCAGATCGAGTTCGCGCAAAAGCTGTTCGTGAACAGCACGCCGCGCTCGGCCAGCTTGTCGATGTTCGGCGTCGGCGCCGCCCTCGCCAGCCAGCCGCCGTACGCCCCGATCGCGTGCGGCGCGTGGTCGTCGGTAAATATGAACACGATGTTCGGCCGGCCCGCCGCGCTCGCCACCCCACACACGCACAACACCAGCGCCACCGCAACCAACCACGCACGCCTCATCCGCCCTTTGTTCATGGTTCGCCTTTCCGTCATGACACCAGAAAGACGCCCCCCGCCCACCGGTTCGTGCAAGCTATCCCGCGCCGTCGCCCACCGGCGCATCGCCGCACAACACCTCCAAAAACGCCTCGCCGTAACGCTCGAGCTTCGCCTCGCCCACGCCCGTGATGTGCCGCAGCGCCCCCAAATCCCGCGGCCGTTCCAGCGTCATCTCCATCAGTGTCGCGTCGTTGAACACGATGTACGGCGGCACGTCCTGCTCCTTCGCCAACGCCGACCGCTTCGCCCGCAACGCCTCGTACAGTTCGCTCTGCTCGACCGACTCAAATCTCATCGCCTCGCGCCGCGCCTTCTTCGCCTTGCGCTCGCGCTTCAGTTTCGGGTCCTTGCGCAGCATCAGCTCACGCTCGCCCCGCAACACCGGCATCGCCTTCGCCGTCAACCGAAGCGAACCGTGCTCGCCGTCGACCGCTAACAACCCCATCGCGATCAGCTGTCGGTACACGCTCTGCCAGCTCTTGCGCGTCATCTCCGTGCCGATGTTGAACGTCGACACCCGGTGGTGACCGAACCGCAGCACCTTCTCGGTCTCCACGCCGAGCAGCACGTCGATCAGGTGCGACGCCCCGAACACCTGGTCCGTACGGTACGCACAGCTGATCGCCTTCTGCGCCGCGACCGTCGCGTCCCACGTCTCGACCGGCCGCAAGCACGTGTCGCAGTTGCCGCACGGCTCGTCGCGCTGTTCACCGAAATATTCGAGCAACACCCGCCGCCGGCAGCGCGTCGTCTCGCAATACGCCAGCAGCGTGTCGAGCTTGCGGTGTTCGAGGCGTTTCTGCGCATCGGGCGCTTCCGAGCGTTCGATGAAGTTGCGCATCGTCGCCGCGTCTTGCAGGCCGTACGCCATCCACGCGTTCGCCGGCAACCCGTCGCGCCCCGCCCGGCCCGTCTCCTGGTAATACGCCTCCATCGACTTCGGCAGATCCAAATGCGCCACGAACCGCACGTCCGGCTTGTCGATGCCCATGCCGAACGCGATCGTCGCCACGATGATCAACCGGTCCTCCAACAAAAACCGCCGCTGGTGCTCGTCGCGCGTCGCGCCGTCCAACCCCGCGTGGTAAGGCAGCGCATCGTGGCCGTGCTCGTTCAAAAACCCCGCCACCTGCTCCGTGCGGTTGCGCGACAGGCAATACACGATCCCGCTGTCGTTCGGGTGCTCGGTGTCGATCAGCCGCAGCAGTTGCTTCTTCGGGTTGTCCTTCGGCACAACCGTGTACCTGATGTTCGGCCGATCGAACCCGCTGACAAACCGCTCCGCTTCGCGCAGGTCGAGCTGCTCGACGATGTCCTCGCGCGTCGGCTCGTCCGCCGTCGCCGTCAACGCCAGCCGCGGCACCGACGGAAACCGCTCGTGCAACACCGCCAGCTGCCGGTACTCCGGCCGAAAGTCGTGCCCCCACTGGCTCACGCAGTGCGCCTCGTCGATCGCAAACAGCGCCAGCGGCGTCGCCTCGAGGTGCTGCAAAAACCGCGGCGTGCACAGCCGTTCGGGCGCCACGTACACCAGGTCCAACTCGCCCGCACGCATCTGCTGTTCGACGGCGTACGCCTCGGCCGCGCTCAGCGACGAGTTGACCTGCGCCGCACGCACGCCGAGCTGCCGCAGCGCGTCGACCTGGTCCTTCATCAGCGCGATCAGCGGGCTGACCACCACGCCCACACCCGCCCGCGCCAACGCCGGCACCTGGTAGCACAACGACTTGCCCCCGCCCGTCGGCATCAGCACCAGCGCATCGCCCCCCCCGATCACGTGCTCGACGATCGCCCGCTGGTTGTCGCGGAACGACTCGTAACCGAACACCTCGCTCAAAATCTCGCTCGGGTCACGCATGGCCGCATTATGACGGGCGTTCCGCCAACCGCCAACGCCGGTTCGTGACACCCGCGGCCGGGCAATCCTGTAAAAATATCAGACAACCTTGATCACCTTCGCCCGAGCCGCCGTCTAACCGGGTAGTTCACGAGTTGCACCATGACGGACCCCACCATGCCCACCGAACTTAACACCCCCGACGCCGACCCGGCGATCGCCCAGCGCGTGGCCGCCGGCGACGTCGAGGCCTTCGCCGTGCTGGTCCGGCGCTACGCCCGGCCGCTGTCGGCGTACATCGCCGGCCGCATCGGCGACCGGCACACCGCCGACGACCTCACGCAAGACGTGTTCCTCCGGGCGTACCGCAGCTTGAGCCGCGGCGCGTTCGCCGGCGCAGCCTCGCTGAAAACCTGGCTGTTCACCATCGCCAACAACGCCGTGATCGACCACCACCGCCACCGCGCCCGCCGGCCGAAAACCACAAGCCAGAAGCCGGCGCACGACCGCGCCGATGCCGCGAGCGACCCGGCGCACCTCACCGAACAGGCCGAGCAGGCCGAACGCGCCCGCCGGCTCATCGCCAAACTGCCCGACGCCCAACAGCAGGTGATCACCATGAAGCTGCTGGGGCAACTGAGTTTCGCCGAGATCGCCGAGGTGCTCGGCTGCCCCGTCGCCACGGCCCGCTCGCGCATGCGCTACGGGCTGATGAAGATCCACGAACAGCTCATGACCGACACCGAGCAGGAGGTGGCCCGATGAACCGCCCCGACCGCCAGCAACAGATGATCGATTACGTGACCGGCGAGATGACCGCCGACGAGCGGGCCGAGTTCCGCGCCGCGCTCAACGGCGACGCCGAGCTGCACGACCAGCTCGCCGCGCTGACGGGGGCCATGAATGCCGTGCAAACCGACCGCAACAACGCCGCCACCACCGACCTCGAAACCAACATCATGCGGGCCGTGCGCCGGGAAGCGGCGACAAGTGATCAGCCCGCGCACCGTGCGCCGTCGCGGTGGCGTGTGTGGGGCCCGCTGGCCGCGGCCGCGGCGGTGGTGATGTTTGTCGTGCTCATCACCAGCCCCGACCAGCCGGGCGGCGGCGGGTTCGGCGCGTCGGTCGCGTGGGCCGAGGTGGTCGAGGCGATGAACGGGGTCGCCTCGTTCCACGCCGTGGCGTGGGCCGACGAACCGCGCAACGCCCGCACGCCAAAGATGTACAAGATCGAGATGTACTACCGCGCACCGGGCAAGTACCGCGCCCACGGTTTCGACCACGTGCAGTTCCACGCCGACGGCGAGTCGCGCATCTACAACGCCGCCGAGCGCAAGTGGCTGGGCCCCGATGAGACGCGCTTCCGGTTCATCCCGCCGGAGTACATCGACACGTTCGAGAAGAAGGGCATGCTCGACGCGCTGCTTGGCATGATGTTCCGCGGCAACCCGCCGCAAGGCCAGCCGGTGAGAAGCGCCACCGTCGCGGCCAGCGCGGGCATCGAGGTGTTCGACTACGCCCACGACCCCAACCAGCAGTGGGCCCGCATCTGGGTGCTCAAGGAGTCGAAGCTGCCCATCCGCATGAAGCTCTACCACCCGCAGAGCGACGACTTCATGCTGGTCTCGTTCGACTACACCGACCCGCAGCCGGCGTCGTTCTTCGACCCCGACCACTTCGAGAAGGTGGTCACCGAGCGCGACCTGCGCGGCGTGCGGCAGGTCATGCGGGCCGGGGCGGAGAAGCTCGAAGGCAAGCCCGTGGGCATCGAGCAGAACTTCGACCCGCAGCGCGGCATCAAGGTGCCGGAGTTGGTGAGCATCGCGTCGGCCGACACCGGCGACCTGCTCATCACGGCCAAGCACCCGAAGAACCTGCGGCCCAACGGCCGGGCGTACGCACCGAGCTACGCCGAGCAGCTGTTCGACAACTGGGGCAACACGTACTACCGCGTGGCGCCGCAGATGCACCGGTTCAACGGCGCCGGCGAGTTCACCGACAAGCCGATCCGCATGGCGTACATGGCCGTGCCGCCGTTTGTGCGGGGCAGCGGCGAGCGCAGGGTGAAGCTGCGCTACGTGGTGTTCGACCGGTTCGAGGACACGCAGATGAACGCGGACATCGTGGTGGGCGAGCCCGAAGCGGTCGTGCCGGCGCCGGCGGGCGCGGGCATCCCCGCAAACTGGCCCGGGCGCGACGCGCTGACCGACCCGGCCAAGCGGCGCGAGGCGATGCGCAAGTTCCATGCGAGGCGTAGCCCGCTTTGGGTGCAGCTCGACACGCTGAGCGCCCTAAAACCTTTCGACCCGTACGGCTACTACTTGTTGCGCTCATACGATTTGTGGGATGAGTACATGGCGATCTACGAACGCGATCACCTCGACAAGGTGCTGGCCGATCCGTTCGAAAACTGGAACCGGATGGACCGGTTGGGCTATTACCTGTTGCACCTGCACCGCGCCGGACGTCACGACGAGTTCGATGCCCTGCACCAACGGCTCAAGCCGCTGGAGGCGAAGTTCCTTGCGGGCGCCGACCCCAGACGGAGCGGGTTCCGCGAGGGCTACCAGCGATACCACTTCAGACTGCCGGTCGCCATGGCGCTGCCGACCGCGATCGAGGCGGTGAACAACGGCGCCCGCGCGAAGGTGCTCGAGGTATCGCGCAGCAAGGACGGGTACGCGGTGGTGGTGATCGAGACGCCGCCAAGCCGCAAGAACGTGATGGGGACCGATACCTGGGGGTGGGGCCGGTTGGACAGCGACCAGCCGTGGCAATTCGTCGCGGGCGACACCGAAGGCGCTCACCGGCGCAGCGAGCCCACCGTGCGGACGTGGTTGATCAAGGGCGACGCGGAGCGCGTGCGGTTCGGCTACGACGTGCTGATCACGGGCGTGTTGCCCGAGCCCGAGGGGCGTGCGGCACACAACGGCGACCGTTTCCGCTGGCATCTGGACGTTAACCTGCCGGCCCCGCAGCACGAGACCCGCGACGAGCTGATCGCCAAGTACCCGAAGCTGGCCGAGGATGTGAAACGCGCTGACACGCCGTACATGCAACACGGCAAGCGCATCGCCCAGCACCGAGATGCCGGGCGCTACGCCGAGGCGATCGCCGAGGCCGAGGCGCTGCTGGCCCTGCCGCACGAGCAGTGGCCCGAGCACTACCGCGAAAACGACAAGGCTTACCGCATGGCCCGCGAGAACTACGAGGTCGACATCGCAGGATGCCGCGCGGCGCTGGGGCAGTTCGACGAGGCGCTGGCGGCCATCGACCGCGTCGCCGAGGCCACCCCCCGGCCCGTCTACGAGCGCGGCGAGCATTATTACCGCTGGTACTACCTGCACAGCGCGTACGCCGACGTGGTTGATGAACTGATCGCCCGCGAGCAGTACGACCGGGCCGAGGTGGTGCTGCGCCGGCTCGAAACCCGCCGACCCGATGCGCGGCTGTACGTAGACGAGAACACCGGCGCCCACACCGAAGACGGCATCCGAATCAAGAACCCCGCATACACCGTGTGGCGTTTGTGGAAGCCCGTTGACACCGCATGGCTGCGGCTGGCCCAGGCGCGCACAGGCGAGGTGCTGCCGGAGAAGATCGGGCCTTGAAAGTGGCCCGTTTTTTAAAACCATTGACTCCGACAATCCCGACGTGTAGCTTGCATTTAATCACCGGGCTTTTACGTGGGGGCTGAGCAATGAGAGAGCGTACGGGGAATCGTCATCACTCGTCCCAAATCGCGTGGCTGTGCGTGTTTGTCGTGTTTGGGTTGTGCGGCGCCGTGGCGGAAGCGAGCTACCTGATCGGTCGGGGCAGCTACCCTGACCTGTCCGCTGAACCGGCAAGCGCCTCGACGGGGGGCGGCTCGGTCAGGGTTCACCGCATCGACGGTGTCACCGGTGCGGGCAGCCTGATCACCAATACCGCTTCGGTCGGAGTTGATTGGTCAGCCGACTCACATGGCCGGCTCTACAGCCGCATGCGATTGCGCCCGGACGACGTATCCCCAAGCGGTTCCTCGGGGGCATCGGGTGCGCCTGGCATGCTCTGCTTCGACTGCGTCGAGTTCCTCACAACCAGCGACGCTTCGCTACAGGTGACCGACTCGCATACCCAGTTGGTGTTTGATAGCAACAAGTACGCGTATCGCCGACAGGCGTTCGCGTTTGATCCGAACGATGTGTTGTACGTGGTCTGGGATTTGACCGCGCAGTCGCTGGCGAGAGTGAACCCCACAACGGGTGCGGTCACCAAGCTGTTCGAGCTGTCGCCCGGCTTCGGCCTGATCGACATCGACTTCGCACCCGACGGCCAATTGTTCGGCCTATCGTGGAACTCAGGGCTCGTGCGCATCGACACCACCAACGGCGCAGTGACCCAGGTGAGCGACGCGATCCTCGACCACTTCGTTATAAACGGACAATACCTGGGCGGCATGGCTTTCGACGACGCGGGCACGCTCTACGTGGCCAACGAATCGTTGTTCATCGTCGACACGACCACCGGCAACGTCACCGACCTCGGGGTGATCGTCGATGACGGGTACATCTTTACCGAACTGGTTTACATCCCCGAACCGACCTCGGTCGCGATGCTCGTGGTGGGTGTGTGCTTCGCGATGCGCCGTCGGCTTACTCCTTCTTCGCCGGGGCGCGGCGGAGCTTGAGCGACTCTTGCGGGAACGAATCGAGCACGGCACGCAACTTGTTGCGGGCCGTTTTTGTTTCGGCCGTGTCGTCGTCGGGCGCAATAGGCGACTTCTCTTGCACGTCGCGGGTCACGTCGTAAAGCTCACCGGTTCGGTAGAGCTTGAAGCGTTTGTCGCGTGCCCAAGCCTTGCCCAGGCTCGTTTGGTCCGGGCGGGGGTGGTAATAGCAGAACAGCCACTGGCGCGGCGTGCCGGTTTCGCCGCGCAGCTGTGGGGCGAAGCTGACGCCGTCGAACTCGTGGTCGGCGGGCACGCTTACGCCGGTGAAGTCGGCGAGCGTGGGCATCACGTCGGAGAAATCGACCAGGTCGTCGCACACGCCCGCCTTGACCGTGCCGGGCATCGAGGCGATCAGCGCGACGCGCGTGCCGTCGTCGGTCATCTTGCCTTTGCCGCCACGGATGAGGCGGCCGTTGTGTTGCGTTTTGATGCCCCCGGGCGTGCCGTTGTCGCCGGTGACGATGATGAGCGTGTCGTTGCGCAGGTTGAGTTCGTCGAGCTTGTCGACGATGCGGCCGACGCACTTATCCATGTAGGCGACCATGTCTTCGTAGTTCCGCTGGGCGTTTTTGCGCTTGCGGTCGGCGCTGTCGGGCGTCGGCGTCATCGGGCCGTGGGTGAGGATCATGGGGTAGTACACGAAGAACGGCTCGTCGCGGTGGCGTTCGATGAAGCCGTTGATGAAGTCGACGCACACGTCGGGGCCGTAGGTGTTTTCATCGAAGCGTTTGAGTTGGCCGTTGATGCGCAGCGTGGGTTTCCAGAAGCGCGGCTCCTTGACCGCGACCTGCCACAGGCAGTGCTCGTCGAAGCCGGCCTGCTCGGGCAGCGCACCGTAGCCGTGGTTGGTTTTGACGGCCTCGGCGAACGAGCCGTGCAGCTGCCACTTGCCGGCGACGGCGGTGGCGTAGCCGGCCCGCTGGAACATGTGGCCGAAGGTGTGTTCGTTCTTGTCGATGATGCCGAACGCGAGGTAATTGCGCGCGTTGCTCTTGCCGGTCATGATCTTGATCCGGCTTGGCGTGCACAGCGGCTGCGCATACGCGTGGGTGAAGCGCACGCCGTCTTTCGCCAGCGCGTCGAGGCGCGGGGTCTTGTACCGCTTCGAGCCGTACGCGCCGTAGCAGGTGTGGCCGATGTCGTCGGCCATGATGACGATCACGTTGGGCTTGCGATCGGCGAGGGCGACGGCGGCGAGCAGGCCGACGAGCACGAGGGGCGGCAGGCGTTTCATGTCGGCTCCTTACGGCAGCGCGGCGACGAGTTTGACGACGACGCTGTGCGGCGCGACGGGCCGGCCGGCGGCGTCGAACACCGCGCAGTACACGTCAACGTCGCCGGGGGCGGCGGCGAACTGCTCGAAAACGATGCGCGCGGTGGGCTTGGCGAACTCGAGCGTTTTGCTGCGCGGGCCGAGCTTCAGCGTGACCCTGCCGGCGATCGGCTTGTGCAGCACCACGGTCGCGTTAAACACCGCGGGCCGGTCGATGCGCGCCTTCCACGTGCAGCGCGTGCCCCAGCCGGTGTCGTTCGGGTGCCGGCGCGCGTCCTGGCGCGTGAGCGTCGTCACGCGTTCGTGCTCGGTGCCCAGCACGATGCGCGGCGGCGCGTAGTTGTCGGGCCGGGCCGATGAAACATCTTTGAACCACGTGTCGTAAAACTCAAGCAGTTTCGCCGACTCGGGGTGGGGGTGCAGGTTGTTCGCTTCGCCGGGGTCGTTGGCGATGTCGTACAGCTCCCACGGCGTTTCGCCCGCCGCGTGCGGGTCGCCGCCGGCGAAGCCGGTGGGGTGCACGAGCTTGTAGCGTTGGCCGATGACGGCGACGTGCTGCGCGGGGTGCGGCGCGTCGCCGCGGTGCGCTTGGATCACGATCGTGCGGTCGGGCCATTCGACGTCGCGCCCTTCCAGCAGCGGCAGCACGCTGCGGCCGTCGAGCTTGACGCCCTTCGGCGGCGTGGCGCCGGCGGCTTCGAGCAGCGTGGGCATGATGTCGATGTGCGCCGCGACGCGGTCGCTGGCCGTGCCCGGTTTGAGCCGCGCCGGCCAGCGCACCCACAGCGGGCTGCGGATGCCGCCCTCGTGCACGTGCGTCTTCTGCCCGCGGAACGGGCCGACGTAGCGCGTCGTGTTCGGGCCGTTGTCGACCATGAACACCACGACCGTCTGGTCGGCGATGCCGAGGCGGTCGAGCTCCGCCACGAGCCGGCCGACGTTCTGGTCGACGTTCTCGATCATCGCAAAGATACGGGCGAGCTTGTCGTGGTGCTTGCGGCCGCCCTTGGCCACCGGCGACAGGTCCGTCGCCTTGTACTTGCGGTACAGCTCGTCGGGCACGTCGTGGAACGGCCCGTGCGGCGCGTTGGTGGCGATGTACGCGAAGAACGGGCGACCCGCTTGTTTGCGTTCGCGTATAAACCGCATCGCCGCGTCGAAGTACACGTCGGTGCAGTAGCCCTTCGTTAGCACCCGCTTGTTGTTGCGATAAAGGATCGCGTCGGTGTAGCGGCCCTTGTTTTCGAGCGGCTCGGAGGGCTGGGCGAGGCCGCCGCCACGGTGCACGAGTGATTCGTCGAAGCCTTGGTCGCTCGGTCGCATCGGGTAGCAGTCGCCGAGGTGCCACTTGCCGAAGATGCCCGTTGCGTAGCCGGCGTCGCGCAGCGTCTCAGCGATCGTGACCTCGTCGGGTTCCATCATGGATCGGCCGACCCACGTGTCGACGACGCGCGTGCGGTAGTTGTAGCGCCCGGTCATCAGGCTGGCGCGGGTCGGCGAGCAGACGGGGCTGACGTAGAACCGGCTCATCGTGGCGCTGCCGCGCGCCAGTGCGTCGAGGTGCGGCGTGTGGATCACGGGGTTGCCGGTGGCGCCGAAGTCGCCGTAGCCCTGGTCGTCGGTCATGATCAGCACGATGTTCGGCCGGTCACCACGGGCGGCGGCGAGCAGCAACAGGGCCGCGACGATGCATCGGATGGCGTGGTTGTGTGGCACGATGCGCATGAAGACGCTTGACGGCAAGGGCAAATGACAAAGGGCAAAGCTCAAAACCAGTAGCAAGCCGCCGATTTTTGGGTTTTGCCCTTTGTCATTTGCCCTTACCATCTGCGCACCGAGCTTGCATCGCCCGCACCGCACGAACCAGCGCCGGGCGAACGGTCGTCATTCGATGAAACGAAAGGCCTGCCCATGCGTGCTGCGCTGTGTTTGATGATCGTGTGCCTCGCCCTCACCGCCCCGGCCTGCGCCGAAAAGCCCGTGCTGTACAACTACGTGGTCATCCTCACCGACGACCAGGGCTGGGGCACGACGTCGATGGTGTACGACCCGGCCGTGGCGGAGTCGGCCAGCGACTTTTTCGAAACGCCCCACCTGGCGCGGCTGGCCGAGCGCGGCATGCGGTTCACCCAGGCCTACGCGGCGCACCCGAACTGCTCGCCGACGCGCGCGGCGTTGCAGACCGGCAAAAGCCCCGCCGCCCTGCACCTGACCGACATCGTCGAACGCCACCGCGGCCCGCTCTACGAGGGCAACCGACTCATCCCGCCGACGCACATCAGCGGCCTGCCCGCCAGCGAACAAACCATCGCCGAGCTGCTCAAAGCCAAACACCCCCAGTACCGCGCCGCCCACTTCGGCAAGTGGCACCTCGGCGCCGGCGGGCCCGAAAAGCACGGCTACGACGCGTCCGACGGCAACGTCGGCAACGGCCCCGGCTACCGCAAGACCAACCTGCCCGACGACCCCAAGCTCGCGTTCAGCATGACCCGCAGCGCCAACGACTGGATGACGGCGCAGGTCGAAGAAGGCCGACCGTTTTACTTGCAGGTCTCGCACTACGCCACGCACCTGCCCTACCAGTCGCGCCCGGCGACGGAGCGGCGTTTTCGGAACAAGGCCCCGGGCGAGCGGCACCAGAACGTCGCGTTCGCGGCGATGATCGCCGACATGGACGAGGCGATCGGCCAACTGATCGCGCACATCGACGAGCTGGGCATCGGCGACCGCACGTACATCATTTACACCGCCGACAACGGCACGTTCCCCACGAACGACGCGGGCAACATCAACGGCCCGCTGCGCGGCAGCAAGGCGACGGTGTGGGAAGCGGGCGTGCGCGTGCCGTTCGTGGTGGTGGGGCCCGGCGTGGCCAAGGGCTCGGTCAGCCGGCAGCCGGTGATCACGATGGATGTGTTGCCGACGATCTGCGAGCTGGCGGGCATCGACGCCGTGCCCGCGGGCGTCGAGGGCGGCAGCGTGGTGGGCGTGATCGAATCGAAGCCCGGCGCGGAGGTCGAGCGCGTGCGCGACGTGTTCGTGTTTCACTGGCCGCACTACCAGCACCAGAAGAAGAGCAAGCCCGACACGACCCTCATCGACTTAGCGACCAACCACAAGCTGCACTACTGGTGGGAGACGGGCACGGTGCAGCTGTTCGACTTGAAGACCGACCTCGCCGAATCGCGCGACCTGGCGGCGACCCAGCCGCGGCGCGCCGCGCAGTTGAAGGCGAAGCTGCACGATTACCTGCGAGACGTCGACGCGCGGCTGCCGGAGCCGAACCCCGATTTCGACCCCGCGAAAGACCCGGCGCTGAAGCACAAGTGAACCGAGCGGGGGCGTGTTCTTGGCCAAGTGCTCCACCTTCACCCAGCGTCGCCGGCATCGGCAATGAAAACCCACGGCGGGGGCGGCAAACCCACGGAGTTTGCTTGGTCACGCCGGGGGCGGGCGGTATACTGGCTCTGTGCCGCGTCGGGCGGGAGCCGCGTTGCCGGTGTGGGTCTCTTTGGGGAGAGGGAGTTCAAACATGCGTCACCGAGTTTTCGCCGTATTCGCGTCCGCGGTGGTTTTGATTTGCCTCATCGACCGTGCGGGCGGCGACATCGTCATCGACACGTTCGAGCAAGGCCCGTTGTTTCTTTCGGACTCGAGCCTGACACCGAACCCGTCGCTCGGGCAGGGACCGGCGCAGGGTCTGACCGAGGCCAACGTCATCAAGGCCCTCCGCCACACCCAGGTCAACCACACCGCGCCCGAGGTCGACGCCGCGGTGATCCAACTCGTGCTCGACCAGCCCGACAACGGCGTCGAGCTGATCAAGAACGCCTCGGGCGTGGCCAATTACACCCTGAGCTACTCGGGGTTTTTCGGGTTCCCCTCGGCGACCAACCTCAACGTCGACTTCAGCAACGAGCCGGGGTTCCTGCTGGCGTTCGATCAGGTCGACTACGTGATCGCCGCCACGATCCGTGCGCAGAGCAACGTGCCGGGCGCAGGCGGTACGTATGCGGCGACGACGACCATCGATCAGCCGGGCACCTACTTCGTCGCGCAGGGCGATTTCATCATGCTCGGCGTTGGCGAACCCGGCGAAGACGACACCCTCGCGACACCCTGGTCCAACGTCACCAACCTGCGGCTCACGTTCAACATCGCCAGCACGGACACGGGGGTGGTGGTGCTGAACGATTTCCGTGCGGGTGTGCCGGAGCCGGCGAGCGCGGCCCTGCTGCTGCTGGGCGCGACCGCGGTGGCCCGGCGACGGCGGTGACGGCAATCGCTTCGCCACATTAACCCGCCTTTATCCGAAACTGGCACGACGTTTGCCCACCTATCCATCGGTGCCGGGCCTCCCCCGTGCCGCGATGCGGCGTGCCCGGCGTGGTTGTCTGCTGGTGTGAAAAGAGAGTTACCCCACCGCGCGTTCCCAACCCAAACCCACCCACAACCGATTAAGGAGTGCCACATGATCGGTTTTCTCATAGACATGGACGGCGTGATCTACCGCGGCGGCCAGCTCGTCGAGGGCGCCGACCGCTTCATCCGGCAACTGCTGCGCGACGACATCCCCTTCCGGTTCCTGACGAACAACAGCCAACGCACCCGGCGCGACGTGATGATGCGCCTGCGCGCCATGGGCATCGAGGTCGAAGAAGACCACGTGTTCACCTGCGCCATGGCCACCGCGCGCTTCCTCGCCCAGCGCAAGCCCAAGGGCTCGGCGTACGTCATCGGCGAGGGCGGCCTGCTCACCGCGCTGCACAACAACGGCTACGCGGTCGTCGACAAGGACCCCGACTTCGTCGTTGTTGGCGAGGGCCGGACGTTCAGCGCCGAAAACCTCGACAAGGCCTTGAACATGATCCTCGGCGGCGCGAAGCTGGTGGCGACCAACCTCGACCCCAACTGCCCGACCACCGGCGGCATGCGCATCGGCTGCGGCGCGATCGTCGCCCTGCTCGAAGCGGCCAGCGGGCAAAAGGCGTTCAGCGTTGGCAAGCCCAGCGCCGTGATGATGCGCGACGCCCGCAAGACGCTCGGCCTCGACGCCGCCCACACCGTCATGGTCGGCGACACGATGGAGACCGACATCCTCGGCGGCGTGCAGATCGGCTACCACACCGCCCTCGTCCTCACCGGCTCGACCCGGCGTGAGGACCTAGCGAACTACGCCTACGAGCCGAGCTGGGTTTTTGATTCGATCGCCGACCTCGACCCGCTCGCGATCGAACAGGCGGTGCGGCGGGCGCCTATCGAACCGACCGAACACGCGTACGGCATGGCGGGGTAGGACGAGACAATGTGCAATTAATGTAAAATGCTCAGAGCCCGTATTCTCTTGAATATCTACTCAGGCAGGCTTTCGTAAAATGCAACAAAAGCTGGGTCTTCACGAACTCGATCGAAGTCCGATTCATCGTCAAGCTCATGACGACAAGCATTCGACTCCAATTCGCGCCATTGTTCCAGCCAGGCGACTGTGTCGCCTGTATTCGCCTTCAAGGCGCTGATACAAGCTAAATTAAATAACGCTGAAGCGTAGTCGGGCTTGATTCTGTAAGACTCTTCGATTTTCTCTTGAGCTGATTGAATGATCGCATCTGCATGCGGACCTTGGTTCATATGAAATTGATGTATTAAAGCACCCCCCCAATTACTCCACGCCTCGTGCTTGTCCGGCTTGATACGCACCGACTCGGCGTACTTCTCGCACGCAGACTCGAACAACGCCGCCGCACGCTCGCCGTCAGAGGCTTTGGCCTGAAAACTCAGCGCCGTCCCCCAGTTGTTCCACGCCTCGTGCTTGTCCGGCTTGATACGCACCGACTCGGCGTACTTCTCGTACGCAGACTCGAACAACGCCGCCGCACGCTCGTCGTCAGAGGCCTGGGCCCGATCGCTCAGCGCGACCCCCCAGTTGTACCACGCCTCGTGCATGTCCGGCTTGATACGCACCGCCTCGGCGTATTTCGCATATGCCGTTTCAAACAGAGCATCTGATTCATCCCCGACTTTGATGCCAGCCTGATCTGACAGCGCTTTGCCCCACGTTACAAGCAACCACTCGGGCTCATCACTACCGAGTGACTCTGCCTCTTCCAAAAGTTGATACGCCTCTACAAACTGTTGGTCCTGATACGCTTTAATCGCGGTCTGTCGATATGCCCCGCTAAGCTGGTTACACAGCGCATCACTGGTTTGATCATTGAACTCTGCGCGGATTGCATCAAGAGCTTGGCGATCTCCCTTGAGTGAGGCCATGGCGATCTTCATGCTGAGGTTGCTACTTGAGGGTTCGTCTGGTGATTCCTGAACAGGGGCAGCCCCTTCACTCAAGCATTCGATCGCGCGTTCGATCTCCGCTTGTGCCGCTTCGACAGGATCGATCGACTCAGGCCCCTCGTCTTTTTCGGGAAAGGGCAAGACTCGGGCTAACGCATCCTTCGCATAACCGCACGGCGAGAGCACCATCGGTGGCAGATCGACTTTCAGGTGCTCCAATACCAGCTCTCGCATGAAAGAATCTGCATTGTGCCCGCGCACCAACGATGCGCCGCGTCGCGTGTTGCTCAACAGGTTCATCGCATCGTTGTGCGGCAGGTGGTCTTCGTATGCCACCCAATACAAGGCGTTGGGGAAATTGTGTGGGAATCCGCCGTCTAATTCCTGCAACACCGGGTCGCTGGCCCCGCTGTAGCCAATCACGATCAGCGTGCTATCGCTCAACGCATCCTGGAACACGATCCGCAAGTGTGTACGAACGTTCTCTGTTTCCGAAACCGTATTTGCGATCACAGGGCCACTGGCTTGACCGTGTAGGTAGATGATCGAACCCGGGGCCATCGTGCCCGCGAGATAGAACTCGCTGGCGGTCAGATCAAACACCCGGACCGGGTAACCGATCAGCGACAACGCATCCACAGTCAGCGGATCAAAATTGGTAGTCAGGATGTACTTCACATATCCCGCGTTGACCATAGAAGCCAACAACAGGTGCGCCCAGTTGATCTTCGTGCGGTTCGTGTTGGGATCGACGGCCTCGTCGATACACTCACGAATAACCTGGGCACGGTCGCTCGGCGTGTTGAGCTCGCGCATGTAGTGAGCGTACGCGTTATCGTCCGGCCCAGGCTCAGGAGTACCTTCCAACAGGAAGTGGGGCTTCAGCTTGTCTTCAACGATTTCGCCCGCCAGCGGGATACCAGCTGAACGAGAGAAGCCCGCACCGAGCAGAAAGGTGACACAGGGTTTGATCTTTTTCCCGTTGCATTCGCACTGGTGCTTAACCCAGTTGGCAATTCTCTTAACGTCGGCTTCGTGAGGCGCTGAGCTGGCTGGCTTCCCGGTCATGCCATCAATGTACTACAAGCCACGATAATTGGCTAAAGACTGCTAAGGCCTGAATATGAAGCAAATAAAGAAGAAAAGCCCACCCATGGCCATGGGTGGGCTTTGAAGAATCAGGCGTGTTGTGCCTTACTGCGCCCGCAGGAACTCGACAGGCGGCAGGTCGCCGACGATCGGGCCGAGGTAGTCCTTGAACGAGTCGAGGATGTTGTTGTTCTCGGTGTTGATGAAGTCGAGCGGGAGGGTGCGGGTCTTGGCGGCGACGTCGGACAGCTCGATCCGCTTGTACTCCACGCGGTAGGGGTTGTCGCTGACGCGTTGGATGGCGATGGAGCCGTCGAAGTCACCGGCGAGCGCCTGGCGGGCGGCCTCGCGGCCGGCCTCGCGGGCCTCGAGCTGGTCGACGGGGCTGGCGGTGCCGACCATGCAGCGCTGGAGGTAGCCGAACGTGTCGGCGCGGACGCGAGTCTTCTTGCCGAGGTAGTTTTTTATTTCCTGGGCGAGGAAGTCGCCGAGGGCGCCCGAGCCGGAGAGCTGCACGTTGCCGTGCGCATCTTTTTCGACGTGGTGGCCCTGCTGCTCGGCGAGCTTGGCGGCCATGGGGTTGCCGTCGGCGTCGTGGATGCCCTCGGAGACGGCGATGAGGCACCGGCCGTGCTTGGAGTAGACCTTGTCGACGTCCTGGCAGAACTTGACGGAATCGAAGGCGACCTCGGGGACGTAGACCAGGTGCGGGCCGTCGTCTTCGCCGCTGCGGCCGAGGATCGAGGCGGCGGTGAGCCAGCCGGCGTGGCGGCCCATCACGACGTTGATCTTGATGCCGGGCAGGGCGCGGTTGTCGAGGTTGTCGCCCATGAACGCCTGCGCGACGAACCGGGCGGCCGAGCCGAAGCCGGGCGTGTGGTCGTTGCAGACCAGGTCGTTGTCGATGGTCTTGGGGATGTGGAACGCGTGCAGCTCGTAGCCGGCGGACTTGGCCTTCTCGTTGACGATGCGGCAGGTGTCGGACGAGTCGTTTCCGCCGGCGTAGAAGAAGAAGCGGACGTTGTGCTTCTCGAAGACCTTGAAGATCTTCTCGCAGTAGGCGTCGTCGGGCTTGTCGCGGCTGGAGCCGAGCGCGGCCGAGGGGGTCTCGGCGATGCGGTCGAGCCGGTCCTGCGGCAGGTCCTGCAACTCGATGAAGTCTTCTTCGATGATGCCGCGCACGGCGTGGTGGGCGCCGAGGATCTTCTCGACGTTGGCCGATTCCTTGAGGACCTCGACGCAGCCGACGAGCGACTGGTTGATCACGTGGGTCGGCCCGCCGGACTGGCCGATGACGGCGTTGCCTTTCAGGTCGCTGCCCATAAATCACCTCGATTCGGGGGTGGTTGGGTGTGTGTCGCGTGCCCGGGGGCCGCGGGGGGGCCACCAATGTAGCGACTTACCCCCCCGCGCCAAGGTGGTGGCAAGCACGGATCGCATAAAAAGCCGACTTGCAGGTTTCCTATCGCGCCCGCGCGTGGCCAAGGACCTGACCTGGCGCGCAGCGAAGCGCGCAACATGCTTCTAATAAACGCTTTGTACGAATTAACCAGGGCCGATCGACACCGGCAACTGCGCCCCAACTTGCCCCGCGCCCTCGGCCATCGGTCCGAAACGTGCGAAGCGGCTAACCCACCGGCAAAAACATACTTGACATTTAATATCTATATTGTAAAGTATGTGTATGAACCGCCACGAAGCATTACAAGCGGCCGTCGGCGTGTTCCTCCAGTACGGCTACCGCAAGTCGTCGATGGAGGACATCGCCCGGGCCATCGGCGTGTCGCGCCAGTGGGTCTATCAGCAGTTCGAGTCGAAGGAGAAGCTGTTCCATGACGCGGTCGAAGCCGCGCTGGCCGACACACTCGCCAAGAGCCGATCGGCGCTGGAACAGGACCAGCCGATCGACGCCCTGCTGCTGGCGGCGTTCGACGCGTGGTGCGGCGAGCACTTAGAGACGTTCAGCCGCTCGCCCCACGCCGACGAGATCATGGCCTCGGCTTTCTCGCAGTTCGGCCGGCAGATCCGAACCACACGCGATGCACTCGAAGACGCGCTCGCCGAGGCGATCGAGCGGGCGGGCGTCGACCTGCCCAAGCCGACCAAGGCCGCCGACCTCGCGGCGCTGTTGCTGGCGGCGAGCGACGGGCTGAAGAAGTACGGGCCCAACCGGGACGAATACCTCGACGAAATGCGACGGTTCATCCAGGTGGTGCTGGCCGGTCGCTGAGACGTGGTGGACGGCGCGCGTGGCGCGCCGCGAACGCAAGAGGACAGGTACAAAAAGGAACATGGCCATGAAGACCGTACTGATCACCGGCGCCTCCGCGGGCATCGGCAAGGCGACCGCCGAGTTGCTGCTCACCGAGGGCGGGTACACCGTGTACACCGCGGCGCGGCGGGTCGAGCAGATGCAGGACCTCGCCGCCAAGGGCGCCCGGCCCATCAAGATGGACATCACCCACGACGACGAGATCGTCGCCGCGGTCGAGCAGATCACCCGTGAAACCGGCGGCGTCGACGTGCTGGTCAACAACGCCGGCTTCGGGCTCAACGGGGCGGTGGAGGACATCCCTATCGAGCGGGCTCGCTACCAGTTCGAGGTCAACCTGTTCGGCCTGGGCCGGCTGACGCAGCTCGTGCTGCCGTACATGCGTGAGAAGCGTGCCGGCAAGATCGTGAACATCACGTCCGTGGGTGGAAAAGTTTACAACCCCCTGGGCGCGTGGTACATCGCCACCAAGCACGCGCTCGAAGGCTGGTCGGATTGCCTGCGGTTGGAAGTGCGCGACTTCGGGATCGACGTGGTGATCGTGGAGCCGGGCGCGATCCAAACCGAGTTCGACGACGTGATGGTCGGCCCGCTGATGGAGGCGTCGGGCGACACGGCCTACGGCCCGCTGACCCGTCAACTGGCCGCCGCGCTGAAACACACCTTCGAACACAACGCCTCGCCGCCCTCGGTCATCTCCAACGTGATCGCCAAGTCGATCAAAGCACCCAAGCCAAAAACCCGTTACGCGGCCGGCAAGCTCGCGGGCACCATGCTGTTTGTTCGCAAGTATTTCGGTGACCGGTTCTTCGACCGGTTCGTGATGAAGTTCATCAAGAAAGCGGCCTGAGCCGGAGCAACTTTCACCCGAGCGAGGACCTCGATAAGCGCCTTGAACAAGACGTCACCCGTGCTGCTCGCCGGCGCGAGGGTGAAATGATCTGCAAATTGCTCGAAAATACGCGTCACAGCAACAGGCGGCCGCGCCTTTGACGTGGGGGTGGGCTCTTGCGAATGGCGATCGGGGCTCGCATCACGAGTTGGACGACCGGGCGGCGGTGGCCTTGGGTGGTCGCCGCGGCGGGGTTGTTGCTGACGCTGCCGTCGCTGTGGGGCGGGTTGGTGCTCGACGACCACTTCAACCGGATGGTGATCACCCAGCCCGAGGTATACGCCGACGCCCTGCCGGGGCCGTTGGACACGTACAATTTCTTCGGCAACGACCCCGAGCGCAACCGGCAAATCATCGACCGCGGGCTGGTGCCGTGGTGGACCGACGCGAACCTGTCGCTCGGTTTCTGGCGGCCGATCACGTCGCTGACGCAGTGGCTGGATTACAAGGTTTGGCCGAACCCGGTCTGGGCGATGCACCTGCATAGCGTGCTGTGGTACGCGGCGGTGGTGTTCGCGGCAACAATGATGTTCCGCCGATTCATGGGCGTGACCGTGGCGGCGGGACTGGCGGCGCTGATGTTCGCCGTCGACGAATCGCACGGCGTGCCCGTGGGCTTCCTCGCCAACCGCAACAGCGTGATCGCCTGCTTGTTCAGCGTGTTGGCGCTGATCGCGCACGACCGCTGGCGGCGCGACAAACAAGGCGCGATGGCATTCATCGGCACACTCATGTTCGCGCTCGCGTTGCTGTCCGCCGAGGCGGGCGCCGCGGCGCTGGCGTACCTCGCGGCATACGCGCTCTGCTTCGACCACGGCGTGTGGCACAAGCGGCTCACCTCGCTGACGCCCTACCTCGTCGTGCTGATAGCCTGGCGCATCGCGTGGGCGGCCATGGGTTATGGGGTGAGCGAATCGATCCTGTACACCGACCCGCTGAGTGAACCGCTGACCTACCTCACCTGGGTGTGGCGCGAGGCGCCGCTGATGATTGACGGCCAGTTCTTGCTGCCCGGGCCCGAGCTGTTGGTGGTCGCGTGGGCGGTGTGGCCGGGCAGTTGGTGGCTGATCGCTGCGCTGGCGGGCGTGATCGCCATGGCGATCTGGCCGATGGTTCGAACCGACCGCACCGCAAGGTTCTTCGCCATCGGCACGCTGCTGTCGCTGATACCGGCCTGCGCCACGCTGCCGCAGAACCGCAACCTGATGTTCGTGGGCATCGGGGCGTGTGCGCTGTTGGGATTGTGGCTGACGCAATACATGCCACGCTTGTCGTGGCGATGCACCGCCAAGCTTGCCGGCGGGTGTTTGGTCGTGCTGCACCTGATCATCGCCCCGCTGCTGATGCTCGGCATGGCGCGATACCCGATGGGCCCGCAGCCGCAGCCCAACCCCGTCGAACACCCGCCGGGCCTCGACGCGCTCGCCGGCCGCGACCTGTTCATCGTCAACCACCCCGCGCCCATGGTGATGTATCACACGCTCGGCCAGCGCGCCGCCGAGGGCCGCCCCACGCCGGCGCACGCGCGCGTGTTCAGCCACGCGTGGGCCCCGGTGACGGTCGAACGCCTCGGCCCAAAGGAGCTGCGCGTGCGGTGCGAAACCGGGCTGCCCGACGTGTTCAGCTACGTGATCGCCGACAAGTTGGACCACCTGCCCGTGGGAGATTCGCTCGCGTTGACGGGCGTGACGCTGACGGTTGCCGACACCGACGATACCGGTTTGCCCACCGAGCTGCGCTGCGCGTTCGATCGCCCGCTCGAAGACGAATCGTCGGTCTGGTTGTGCTGGCGCAACGGCGGGTTCGAGCCGTTCACCCCGCCGGCCGTGGGCCAAAGCGTCGAGCTGCCCGCGATGGGCCTGCCGTTCGGCTTATCCGCCGAGGCGATCGACGCCCACCTGCGCGAGGTGTTGGCGAACCGTTGATACTCACCGCGCGGGCAGCACCAGTTCGTTTTTCATAAACCCGTGGCCGTACCGCAGCGTGAGCGGGCCGGTCGCCTTGAGCGTGCCCTCGAACACGCCCGGCGACACGCGCTTGCACACCACCGAGCCGGTGTCGTTGACCGCGATCGTCAACCGGTCGATCCGACGGTTGGGGTAACCCTCGGGCGCTCGAACGCGCACGGTCAGCGTCTGGCCCGGGCCGATGCGCTCGACCGGTCGGCCCGCCTCGTCGAGCGCGGCCAGCGTGATGTTGCGCCGTGCGGCGTAGGCGTACGAAACGTTCAGCGCCGTGTTGAACGCGACCCAGCCCTCGGTGTGCCGGCGGATCGGGCCGGGGTTGAAGGGGTAATGGTCGGTGGCGCAACTCGCGTCGATGGAGCCGCGCACGAACTCGAGGCGGGCGCAGGTGTCGTCGGGGTACTTCTTCGGCCAGCCGCGCTCGACGCCGAAGAAGTCGGCCCACCGCTTGCCGGAGGTGTGGCACCGCAGCGGGTTGCGGCCCCAAAGGTTGTCGTAGTGCGACGCGGCCAGCCGGTCGAGCGCCGGCCGCAGGTCGGGCAACTGGTCGCCGAGCACGAAGCAGGCGGCGCTGAACGCCGGCAGGTTACCCGGCTCGTTCCAACCGGCGCCGCCGGCCTGGATGCCGCGCGGGTTCTTGATCGGAAGGCCCCAGTTCTTCTCGTCGTACCGGCGGAAGTCCCACATGTTGTCCGACCGCGCGATGCTCGCCTTGGCGTAGTCTTCGAGCAGCTTGCGCGTGCCCTTGGGTGCGCGGTCGGGGTACATCTCCAAAAACGCGGCCAGCGCCGTCGGCAGCACGTGCTCGCTCATCCGCTGGCCCTTGCTGAACACCGGATCGGTCAGGTCGATGTGGTCGATGACCCACCGCGTCTGGTCGGCCGCGGCCTGGATGAACCGCTCGGGGTCGCCGCGCCCGGTGCGCTTGGAGACCTCGGCCATGAGCAGGTTGGGCAGGATCGAGTGACCGGGCGGCCGACGCCCCTTGAACCCGCCGACCTTCGTGAACACGCCGTACAGCCCGACCTTCTCCCAGTTGTCGAACGCGAAGTCCTCGCACCGCTTGTAAAAACTGCGCGGGAAGTGCTCGGCCAACAGCGGGTCGACGTACAGGTAATACGCGAACCACTCGACGACCTGCTCGTGCAGCACAAACCGCTTGTTCTGCGTGAGGTCGTAGATCGTCGGGTGCGCGAGGTAGAAGCCGACGCCCCAGTGAATCAGGTCGACGATGTCGGGCACGCTCCGGCCGATCGGCGGATCGACCGTGGTGTAGTACCCCCGCGCCCCGGCCAGCGCGTGCTCGCCGTGGGGGTTGGAGTGGGTGACCATCTTGAAGCCCGGGGCGAACAGCTTGGCCTTGTCCCGGGCGTGGTCGATCTCCGACGGCACGCTCATGAAGAAGTCCGGGTGCGCAAGATACATCATCACCAGCGAGGGCACCTCGTAGGTGTAGAACGCGCCGTCGCGCCACGCGCTGCCGTTGAACCCGCTGGGGTGCGAACCGACGATGCTGCGGAAGTCGACCATGCCCTGCAGCGCCAGCTCGAGGTTCACGTCCAGCAGCCAGTTCGGCGCCACGCGGAACGCGTCGCTCACACCCTCGGCCAAACCCCCGCCACGCAGCCGCACCACCAGGTCCACCTCGCGGTCGGCCGGGGTCAGCTTCTCGGCCAGCGCGCTGAAGTCGCCCACGCCCCCGCGCACCTTGCCGGCAAAGTACACCTTGTTTGTTTTCGGATCGACGACCTCGAACACGCTGCCGTCGGGCGACTGCGGCGCGGTGAAACGCATCGGCCAAAGGCTGTCGTAACCCGACAGGTTCACCGCGGCGATGTGCCGGCCCGGCTCGGCGCGGAACGGGCTGAACGGCAACGGCTCGGGCGCGCGATCCCAGAACTCGATCTCCGCCACGCGCGCCCGGTTCAGGTGGCCGGGCTTGTCGGTGAAAAACCGCACACGCTTGGCGGTCACCGGCGCTTCCAAAACGACACGTTCCAACGCGGCGCTCGCCTGCTCGAGGTGGCCGCCGGCCGGCGTGACCCACTCGCCGTCGCGCTCGACCTGGATCCGCCACGACGGGACGAAGTTGCTGCCCTGCCAGCCGCTGGTCACGTCCACGGCAACGATCCGCCGCGGCGCATCGAACTCGAACACCAGCCAGGCTTGATCGCCCGCCTCGCTCACCCACCGCGACTCGTCGCCGGCATTGCCGTCGACCGCGAGGTGCGCCGTGTCTTGCGCGGAGCTGGCCGTCACCTTCACGCCCGCACAGGCCGGCTGGGTGGCGACGCACAACAGCAATGCCGCCCACGCCGGCAGCGTTTTGTTCAAATGGTCTGCCCATTTCCGCCAACCGGCGATGAAGTATTGAGCCGGCCGAACGGCGACGATAGGGGTTGTGTAAAGCATGATAATTTCTTCTAATATGCGACAGTCGGTATTATACAAGATCCCGCCGGCCGAGCAATCGGCGCGGCGCATCGGCGTTGCGGTACACTCCTGCTGCCATGACCGATCCGGCGACGCCAACCGAACCCCAAAACGCCCCGTCCCACAAGGCCTTTGCCCGCCAACGGTTGGTGATGGTGGCCGGCGGCGTGCTGCTGGGGTGGGCGCTGTTCAACCTGTACCTCGCCGACGGGGCCGAACGACTGCACGGCTCGCCCGTGCGGCTGATCGCGATCATGGTGGCGCTCGTGGTATTTACCCTCGGCTACCAACTGCGGCGCACCGTCGCCGGCGGCGTCGCGGCGCTGATCGTGCTGTCGGTCGTGGCGCTGGCCCGGTCCACCGGCAGCGTGCTCATCGCGGCGCTGATCGGTTGGGTCGTCGGCGAACAACTCGCCCGCGGCGTGAAACGCGCGGGCAAACAGGGCGCAGCCACCGTGCTCGCCTGGGCGCTGTGCGTGACGCTCGCCTGGCTGATCATCGTGGCCGTCGCGGCCAGGCCCGACATGGTTTCAAGCAACGATGAAACGCGCCAAGTCGACCCCGCCCTGCTGCGGCAGGCGCTGCAAGCCTTGCTTGCGCCGGCGATTGCGTGGGGCGCCGCGGCGATGTGGCTCAAGGCCGCGGGCCCCGACCGGCGCACGTTGGCGCTGCTCGTGTTGGGCCTGTCGTTGGCGATCGGTGTGACGTTCGCGCTCGGCCTCGAGCAAACGCTCAACCCCATCGAACCGTGACTTGGTCAGAGGTGATCGGCGATGATCCGCCGCGTGATCGGCTCGTTGGCTTCGGGCAATGGGTACTCGCCCAACCGATCGACCGGCACCCACCGGTGCTCGGCGACCTGCAAGTTGCGCGGCTCGCCGCCGACGTGCTCGCAGTAAAACGCGTGCAACCGCACGTGCGCATGATCGTAAACGTGCTCGACGATCGGCAGCGCGGTGTGCGCGCGAACGGCGATGCCCAACTCTTCGCGCAGCTCGCGCTCGGTCGCGCCGGCCGGCGTTTCACCGGCGTGCACCTTGCCGCCCGGCAGCTCCCAGTACCCGGCGTAAACCGTGCCAGCCGGGCGCCGCGTCAGCAATACCTCCAACACCGCATCTGCACCGCGCACCACCACCCCCAAGCCCACATCGACCCGTTCGCCGCCCGCTGAGCCCGTGCTTTGCTTACCTTGACTGCCCATGTGGAATAATTATCGCACACGGCATAAGTCATTGCAAGCAAGTGATTTGCATTACATTTTGATAAATGACTGGAAACAAACAAGATGCGTTAAAATCGCGCTGTTGACAGCTTGTTAACGCCATGTGGATAAGGTTGCATATTATTTATTTGCAGATGGTTACGTGATTTACGCGACTTGTGATGTGGATCATTGCAGTCTGACCGATGGATGGATAGGATGGAATCACCGAATCAGTCACCAACGGCTCTTAGCCGTGGCGCCCCCCATCGCCGGTTCGGAGCGTGGCGATGGGGGCTTTTTTATTGATTGTGTACCTATGAGTAGCCATTAGAATGCCGCCATGCCGATAGACGTGGTTGGTCGTTTACAGCGCATCGAACCTCAGATCCAAGAGGTCGGTCGGTCGCTGTTGGAATCCGCTCGCAAGCACCGTGCGTCCGCCTCGTTGGCCGATCGGTTGACCGATTGGGCGCTGTCGGACCAAGCGTTCAAGGTGCAGCTGTTCCGGTTCGTCGACGTGTTCCCGTCGTTGCGCGACCCGGTCAGCGTACACCAACACCTGACCGAGTACCTGATGCAGCCGGGCGTGAGCCCACCGGCGGCGCTGCGCGCCGGCATCAAGGCCGGGGGCTTGCTCAAGGGCGTGATGGCCAAGACCGTCTCCAGCCAGATCCAGGCGATGGCCAAGCGGTTCATCGCGGGCGTCGACGCCGACGATGCGCTGCCGCTGCTGGAGAAGCGGTGGAAGAAGGGCGTGGCGTTCAGTGTTGACCTGCTCGGTGAGGCCTGCCTCAGCGACGCCGAGGCCGAGGCCTACCGCACGCGCTACGTGACGCTGATCGATCGGCTCGCCGAACTCGTCACCCCGTGGCGGCCGATGCACATCCTCGAAACCGACCACCTCGGCCCGCTGCCGCGCGCCAACGTGTCGATCAAGATCAGCTCGCTGGCGGCGCGCGTCGACCCGATCGACATGAAACCCACCGTCGAGCGCCTCACCGAGTCGCTCGGCCCGATCCTCCAGGCCGCGGCCGACAAGGGCGTGTTCATCAACTTCGACATCGAGTCGCACGACCTCAAAGACCTGGCCATCGACCTGTTTATCAGCTGCTGCGAGAAGTACAACTTCGAGGCCGGCCTGGCGCTGCAGGCGTACCTGCGCAGCGGCGAGGCCGACGCCCGGCGCGTGATCGACTGGGCCAGGCGGACCGGCCGCGCGGTGACCGTGCGCCTGGTCAAGGGCGCGTACTGGGATTACGAGGTGATCCACGCCCAGGAACAGGGCTGGCCCGTGCCCGTGTGGACACGCAAGAGCGCCTCGGACGCGTGCTTCGAGCGCATGGCCGCGTTGCTGCTCGACGCCACGCCCACCAAACCGGGCGAGGGCGGCACCAAGCTCGCGCTCGGCTCGCACAACGCGCGCTCCGTCGCCGCGGCCCTCGCCTACGCCCGCTCCATCAACCTGCCGACCGAAGCGCTCGAGTGGCAGATGCTCTACGGCATGGCCGACGAGCTGAAGGGCGCAGCCCACGACCAGAACATGCGCGTGCGCGAGTACATGCCCGTCGGTGAGTTGATCCCCGGCATGGCGTACCTCGTGCGCCGGCTGCTGGAGAACACGTCGAACCAGTCGTGGCTCTTGCAGGGCGCCGACAAGAACGCCGACCCCGCCGCGCTGCTCGCCGCGCCCACATCGGGCGACGAAGACACCGAGGCCTACCGCCCCGGCCCGACCGCGCCGGGCATCGTGGGCGTGGGCGACGGGCTGCCGTTTTACAACGAATCGTTCCGCGACTTCGCCGACCCCGAGCAGCGCGAAACCTTCGCCGCCGCCGTCGCCGGCGCGCAAGTGCCGGCGGTCGCCAACGACACCACCGTCGAGGCGGCGCTCGAGTCGGTGCGCGTCGCGCACGAGGCGTTCGGCACGTGGGCCGGCGTCGAAGCCCGCTCGCGCAGCAACACGATGAGCAAGGCCGCCGACCTGATGCGCCGGCGGCGCGACGAGCTGTCGGGCATCATCGTCCGCGAGTCGGGCAAGCCGTGGCGTGAGTCGGACGCCGACGTGGCCGAGGCGATCGACTTCTGCGAGTACTACGCCCGGCAGGCCGTGGAGCTGTTCGAGCCCCGCCGCCTCGGCGAGTACCTCGGCGAGCGTGACGAGATCTTCTACCAGCCGCGCGGCGTCGCCGTGGTCATCAGCCCGTGGAACTTCCCGCTGGCGATCTGCACCGGCATGGCCGCCGCCGCCCTGGTCACCGGCAACCCCGCCATCGTCAAGCCCGCCGAGCAGACCCCCGGCATCGCAAAACTCATGTGCGAGATCATGTGGGAAGCCGGCGTGCCGAAAGACGTGCTGCACTTCGTGCCCGGCCGGGGCGAGACCGTCGGCGCGGCCCTGGTGCGCGACCCGCGTGTGGCCATCGTCGCCTTCACCGGCTCCAAGCCCGTCGGCCTCGACATCGCACAGGCCATCGGCACCACCGGCGAAGACCAGCCGCACCTCAAACGCATCATCTGCGAGATGGGCGGCAAGAACGCGGTCATCGTCGACGAGTCGGCCGACCTCGACGAGGCCGTCGCCGGCGTGCGCGACTCGGCGTTCGGCTACGCCGGCCAGAAGTGCTCCGCCTGCTCGCGTGCAATCGTGCTCGACGCCGTGTACGACCGGTTTGTGCAGCGCCTGCTCGAAGCCAGCCGGTCGCTCGTCTGCTGCGACCCGCTCGACCCCAGCGCCGACCTCGGGCCCGTCATCGACGACGAGGCCGCCGACAAGGTCAAACGCTACATCGCCATCGGCAAGGAAGAGGGCAAGCTCGCGCTCGAGTCCTCCATCGACGGCCGGTACATCGGCCCGCACATCTTCACCGACATCCGCCCCGACCACCGCTTGGCCAACGAAGAGATCTTCGGCCCCGTGCTCGCCGTGATCCGCGTCAAAGACTTCGACGAAGCATTGAAGGTCGCCAACGGCACGACGTACAAGCTGACCGGCGGCTGCTTCAGCCGAACGCCCACTCACCTCGACCGCGTGAAGCGCCAGTACCGCGTGGGCAACCTGTACCTCAACCGCAAGATCACCGGCGCCCTGGTCGGCCGCCAACCCTTCGGCGGCTTCGGCCTCTCCGGCGGCGGCACCAAAGCCGGCGGCGACGCGTACCTGCTCAACTTCGTCGACCCCCGCGTCATCACCGAAAACACCATGCGCCGCGGCTTCAGCCCGGAATTGGCGGAATGATTGGAATGTCCGATCTTCGATCTGCGATGTGCGATCGATGCCAACGCCACCGCGCCCATTAGCCCCGGGTTCCACCCGGGGGTTCCGGGGGTTCCGGCGTTTTGTCACCCCTCTCCCGCCGGGAGAGGGCGCCAAGCACAGTGAGGCGGGTGAGGGGGAAGGCGGCGCACGGAACAAACACGAACCCGGACCACCGGGGCTCGTGATGCTCGCCCCGATGCGTGGGGTGAATGTGTTTCATATAGCCCCCGGCATGCCGGGGGCTAAATAGCATTCAACACGACCGCCCGCCCTCGATGGCATAAGTCGGCTGTGCGGGCAGCGGTGGCAGGGTTTCTTCGAGGACGCCGCGGGCTTTGGGCCAGGCGAGGAACGCTTCGATCAAGAGCCACGCTTCGAGGGCGAGGGTGGCCAGCGCGACGGTAATGAGCGTCCAATTCTTGTTCTCGGCGAACAGCCAGCCGGGCGTGGCATCGGGCGAGGTTTCGGTGCCGGGGTTTTCGACGAACAGCTGCCAGGCCATGGCCCACGCGGGCATCGCGAGCATGAACCCCATCGGCACGACGATGAACCACACGGGCAGCCTGCGCCGCCACAGCCAGAACGCGGTGACGAGGAACGCCAGGCCGCCGAGCAGTTGGTTGGTCGCGCCGAACATGGGCCAGAGGATCATGCCGCCGGTGCCGGCGGTCTTCCAGCTCCAGTCGAGGCCGGGTTTGGACAGCGAGGCGATGGCGGCGGCGATCACGATGGCGAAGATCGTCGCGGCGTGCTTGTTGGTGAGGAAACCGAGGGGGAGGGTGAAGCGTGGTTTATGTTTCACACCCGCGTCGCTGAAGCGACGCTCGCCGCTGAGCACCGCGGTGAGTTCTTGCGTGACGTAGCGCTGCAACCGGCAGGCGGTGTCGAGCGTGGTGCCGGCGAAGGACGCGACCAGCACGCCCATCAGCGCTACGGCCACGCCGGCGGGGATGCCGAGCGCTTTGAGGAAGTTGCCCGAGCCGTCGACGAACGCGCCGACCTTGGCGTCGAGGCCGTTGGAGGCGTACCACGACCCGTAGCGCGTGTTGTAGGCGGCCGTGGACTGAAGCCTGATCTTCGGGCCGTTGGCATCTGCGGTGGCGAGGATGCCCAGCGCAGCGAGTTCTTCGCTCTGCGTGAGCGAACTCAGGCTCTCACCGGGCAGGTCGTGGGGATCGGTCACGTGACCCGCGGACACATCGACACGGTTCTCATCAACCGGTGTCCATACGGCCGTGCGAGGTTGGCCTTGGCTGTCGTAGAAGTTAGCTGTCTGCAAAGACTCGGGGCCATCGGTTTTCAAGGGGATGCCCATACCCAGCCCGGCGACGCAGGCGAGGATGACGAGCGTGGCCAGAAAACCCTCGGTGAGCATCGAGCCGTAGCCGACGAACTGCGCATCGGACTCGCATTTGAGTTGTTTGCTGGAGGTGCCGGAGGACACGAGGCAGTGGAAGCCGGAGATCGCGCCGCAGGCGATGGTGATGAACAGGAACGGGAAGATCATCGGCGCGGCGGTGGGGTTCCAGTTCACGACGGGCGCGACGATCTCCAGCGGTTGCGGCTCGCCGCCCTCGACGGCGGGCGCGCCGCCGACCAGCGCCGCGGCTGCTAGGCCGAGCATGATCAGGCCCAGGGCCGTGAGCAGTTGCAGCGAGTTGATGTAGTCGCGCGGCTGGAGCAGCGTCCACACGGGCAGCACCGAGGCGATGTACGAGTAGACCAAAAGCACCGCCACCCACACGATCGTCGGCAAACCGGCGAGCCACTTGTTGACATCGCCGAGCACACCGACGTCGCCGAAGATGACCGTGACGTACATGACCGCCAGCGTGATCAGCGAGGGGACGAGCAGGTGGACGCCCTTGCGGTGGAGGTAGAGGCCGATGGCGATGGCGAGGGGGATCTGCACGATGCAGGGGAAGATGGACGCGGGGTACATGCGGAACACGGCGGCGATGACCAGGCCGAAGATGGCGAGCACGATGGTCAGGGCGAGGAAGAGGACGAACAGGAAGAGGATGCGCACGCGCGGGTTGAGCACGCGCCCGGCGATGTCGCCGACGGTCTGGCCGCGGTTGCGGAGAGAGACGACGAGCGCGCCGAAGTCGTGGACCGCGCCGATGAAGATCGAGCCGAGCAGCACCCAGAGCAGCGCGGGCAGCCAGCCCCACATGACGGCGATGGCGGGGCCGACGATCGGGCCGGTGCCGGCGATGGAGGTGAAGTGATGGCCGAACACGATGGACCTGGCGGTGGGCACGTAGTCGGTGTCGTCGTTGAGCGCGACCGACGGCACGGGCGCGGCGGGGTCGAGCTTGAAGATGCGGCGCGCCAGCCATCGGCCGTAGGTGTGGTAAGCGATGAGGTAGCCGACGAACGCGCCGACGGCGATGAGCAGCGTGGTCATGGTGTGTGCCTCACAAGACGGCGTGCCCGAACGGGCGTGCGTGATTCACATGATATCGGGATGATGTGGGACCCGCACCGCTAAAGCGGTGCTCGCCAAGTAAGACGCGCCGGGGGTGGGGTTTCAGGCGTTGAGCTTGCGTTTGATGATCATCAGCGCGGCGATGTAGAACACGAAGCAGATGGCGATCATGGTCACGCCGGAGGCGAAGTCGGGCCCATCCTTCCGCCAGAACAGCGCGTAGAGCACGGCGAGGGTGCCGGGCACGAGTGCCATGAAGGCGAGGGGGTTGTTGGTGACGGGTTGGCCGGCGCGTTCTTTTTTCGCCATGCGGTAGAGCGCCATCGCGCGGGCGAGCGCGCCGAACAACGCGAAGGCGAGGGCGACGTACCACAGGGGCACTTGGAGGAAGGCGAAGTCCATGGGGGTTAGTTTAACGGACCCGCGTCGCTGAAGCGACGCTCGCCCCTGGGCAGTGTGTGGGCGAGCACCGCTTCAGCGGTGCGGGTCTTTGCGCTCGTAACGCCGGTACGGCACGCCTTCCATGAACGCGCGGAGTTCGTGGGCGCGCCGAACGCCGGGCTCGAGTTCGACGTTCACACGGGTGTGCGGGTAGGTGCGCCAGTCGGTGGTCAGCCCGTGGCGCACCGATTGGGTCAGCGTGTACCGGTAGGCAAGGCGGCACTGCTTCTCGTCGCGGATGCAGCCGTCGAAATACGACTTGCCCTGCGCATCGGACCAGAAGTTCTCTCGTCGAGCCGGCAGCTGGTCGTTGACCAGCTTGGCGACCGATCCGTGCAGGCGTTGGATAAAGCGCTTGAGGTGTTGGCCGTGGCGGACGTAGATGAGCGTGTGGTAGTGGTTGTCGAGCAACGAGGTGACCCAGGGCGTAAAACCCACCTCGGCGCAATAAAAATCGAAGCGGCCCCAGAACACGGCCTTGGCCTGCTCGGCGGCGAACGCGGGGTAGCGGTCGCGGCAACGTGCGGTGATGAAGTAGACCTGGTTGTCGGCGTACCAGTGCTCGAAGCGGTGTCGGGCGCGGTGCCGGGCGTTGCGGCTGCGCGAGGCGCGATCGGTCCGCTTGGGCATGGGATGGTCCCCCGAGGGTGAGTGGAACCCGCATCGCTGAAGCGATGCTCGCCCATGAGCAGTCAACGGGCGAGCACCGCTTTGAGCGGCGCGGGGGTTTGTGTTCAGTCTTCCTCTTCCTTCGGCTTGTACTGCGCGACGATCTGCTGCTGCACGTTCGGCGGGACGGGCTCGTAGTGGCTGAACTCCATCGTGTACGAGCCGAGGCCGCCGGTGACGGATTTGAGCTGCGACTGGTAGTTGCCGAGCTCGGCGAGCGGGGCCTGGGCCTTGATGTTGATCATGCCGCCGGGCACGGGGTCCTGGCCCTGGATGCGGCCGCGCTTGCCGGACAGGTCGCCGGCGATGTCGCCCATGTTCGCGTCGGGCACGGTGATCTCCAGGTCCACGATCGGCTCGAGCAGCACGGGCTTGGCCTTGGAGACCGCGTCGATGAAGGCGCGCTTGCCGGCGGTGACGAACGCGACCTCCTTCGAGTCGACCGGGTGGTGCTTGCCGTCGTACACGCTGACCTTCACGTCCTGCAGCGGGTAGCCGGCGACGGCGCCCTCCTGGAGCACCTTGCGGATGCCCTTCTCGATGGCGGGCAGGAACTGGCCCGGGATCGCGCCGCCGAAGATGTCGTTGGAGAACTCGAAGCCCGCGCCGCGCTCCAACGGCTCGATGCGCAGGTACACCTCGCCGAACTGCCCGGCGCCGCCGGTCTGTTTCTTGTGGCGGTGGTGGCCCTCGGCGGGCAGGGAGATCGACTCGCGGTAGGCGATCTTCGGCGGGGTGGTGTCGACCTCGACGTTGTAGCGTTCCTTCATCTTCTCGAGGCAGATGCGCATGTGCAGGTCACCCAAGCCGCGGATGACGGTCTCGTGCGTCACCGCGTCGCGTTCGATCTGGAAGCAGGGGTCCTCGGTCTCGAGGGCGCCGATGGCCTTGCCGATCTTCGCCTCGTCGCCCCGGCTGCGGGCGGTGATGGCCAGGCCGTGCATCGGCATGGGGAAGCCGAGGGGGCGGAGGTGGATGTGGTCTTCGTCGTGCGAGTCGTGCAACACCGCGTCGAACTCGATCTCGTCCACCTTCGCCACGGCGCAGATGTCGCCGGGGATGCCCGCGTCGCACTCGATGTGGTCCTTGCCCTGCAGCTTGAACAGGTGGCCGACCTTGAACGGCTTCTTCGCGGCGCCGATGTACAGCTGGCTGTCCTTGGTGATCGTGCCCTGGTGGATGCGGAACATGCTCAGCCGGCCGACGAACGGGTCGATCGTGACCTTGAACACGTGCGCCAGCGCGTGGCTGTCGGTGCACGAAGCGTCGGCGTGGAACTCCTCGGCGTCGTCGCCTTCGCCCTTGACGAACGGGTGCGGGTTGCCCTCCAGCGGGTTCGGCGCCAGGTCGGTGAAGATGTGCAGCATGTCATCGATGCCCGCGCCGGTCTTCGCCGAGGCGAACAGGATCGGCACGAGGTGCCCGCTGCGCAGCGACGCCTCGAACGCGCCGTGCAATTGCTCGGCGGAGACCTCTTCCCCTTCGAGGTAAGCCATGGCCAGCTCTTCGTCGACCTCGACGATCTGGTCGACGATCGCGGTGTGCGCATCGGAAGCCGACGAGAAGTCGACGTCGCCCGATCCGTGGTCGAACACGTCCACCACGTCGGTCCCGCCGCCGCTCGGCAGGTTGATCGGCAGGCACTCCTTGCCGAACGTCTCCTGGACCTGCGCCACGAGGGCGGGCAGGTCGATGTTGTCGGCGTCGATCTTGTTGATGACGATCATCCGGCAGAGCTTGCGGTCGGCGGCGCGCTCCATCATGCGGCGGGTGTTCATCTCGATGCCCGCGTGCGCGTCGATGACCACCGCCACCGTCTCCACCGCCGGCAGCGCGCACAGCGCCTGGCCCATGAAGTCCGGGTAGCCGGGGGTGTCGATGAGGTTGATGTGCTTGCCTTTGTGGTCGGCGTGGACGACCGCGGGGCTCAGCGAGTGGCCGTGGTGTTTCTCCTCGGCCTCGAAGTCGCAAACCGTGTTGCCCTTCTCGACCTCGCCGATGTGGCCGATCACCCCGGTCTTGTGGAGCAGGGCCTCGACGAGCGATGTCTTGCCGGCGCCGCCGTGGCCCACGAATGCAATGTTACGGATATCCGCCGTCGTGTACTTCGGCATGTCAAACCTCCTGCGAGATGTCGTCCGGTGTGCCACCACCGGGATGTGAGGGTCACGCCAGTATAGAAACCGTCGCCTCACACGCAAAAGCGCACCGGCGGGTGGCTATTCCACCGCCAAATCGCTCACGCGCCCCAGGGGTGTGCGAAGTTCACCGGAAAAAGAAGTAGTACGCCGCCCCCGCCGCCAACGCCAGGCCCACCGCGATCACCACCACCCGCCGCTTGACCGCCGCCTTCTGCGCCATCCGCTCGGCCGCGGCCTTGCGCGCCTCGTCACGCCGGCGCGCCGCCTCCGCCGGGTCGACCGCCTTCGGTTGCTCGACGTCGGCCCACGGCTCGTCCGCGCCCGGCGCCGGCGCGGTGTCCGCCCCTTCGGCCAACTCCGGGTACAGCGTCGCCGGCCCCTCGTCGGTCGGGGCATCGGCGGCCTCTTCCAGTTCGTACAGCTCTTCGCCGGCGGCGTCGGGTTGTTTGCGTGGGTCTTCCAAGTCGCTCATGGTGTCGGATTGTAGGCTTAAAAAGTATGCGTGTTGTTTCCAACCCCCTCCCGCCGGGAGGGGTTGGGGGAGGGGACCGGAATGACCAATGTTCAATGCTCAAGGACCAATCAAACCCCAAAGCTCAAGCTTCAAACCAGTACCGGCACTTTGAGCATTCGGGCATTGGACATTGATTGGTCATTGGCAATTGGTCATTGAGCATTCTGCTGCTGCGCGGCAGCGGCAGCCTCGGCTTCCTGCTGCTGGTAGCGCGCCCGGTTCGTGCGCGAGTCCATCAGCAGGTGCACGAGCGGCTGGTGCTCCTCGGGGATCGTGCGCTGGAGCATCTCGCGGGCGTCGCCGATGAACGTCCGGCGCGACAGGTGCGTCAGCACCACCGCCTCACACTTGAGCTTCGGCAGCAGCCGCACGATGTCCGACAGGTGCAGGTGCCGGCCGATGCGCGCCCGGTCGCGGTGGTCGCGCTCCATGAACGTGCACTCGGTGATCAGCACCTTGCAGTCGGTGACCTCCGGCCGGTCGAAGTGCGCACCGGGCGAGGTGTCGCCCATGTACGTGATCAGCGGGATCTCTTTGATGTACGTGATGTCTTCGCCGGCCTCCTTCAGCTCCACCAGCTTGCTCTGCGGCAGGCCGACGTACTCGTCCTTGAGCTTGCTGCGCTTCTCGATGATCGAAAACGCCAGCGCCGGCACGGTGTGGATCGTGCTGAACGCGCGGAGGTAGAACGTGTTTTTCACCTCGAACTCGTGGGGCGCTTCGGCGCCCTCGGGGTCCATAGGCACCACCTTGTAGGGCGTGCGCTGGGCCTCGATGTCGATCCAGGCCGTCATCAGGTTCTTGATTGGCTTGACCAGCGTGGGGTGGCAGAGCACGGTCCCGGTGCCCATGCCCTGGAAGTGGCGCTGCGAGAAGTAGTAGGCCAGGCCCGCGGCGTGGTCCATGTGGCCGTGCGACAGCGCGACGTAGTTGCTGTTCAGCGCCAGCCGGGGGCACCGGCCGATGTCGAAACAGACGTCGAGCTCCGGCACCTGCACGACGGTCTCTTCGCCGGCGATGGAGTAGCCCTGGATGCGGTAAGGTGGGAAGTAGAGGAACCCCGTGGGCGGGGTGCGCGGCGGTTCGTGGGGCAGCATGTCGAAAATCTCCGTCGGGTCCGCTTTCGCAGGCCCGGGCTAAAAATCAGGCCACCAGTCTACGGCTCGCACCGAACTTCCACAAGGCACAGTTAACCGAGTGCTAACGTGAAAACGAGGGTTGTCGCCGTAACCATCTGCTAATCTACCGCCCAATCGGATGAAGATCGCTCTTATCAGTGATGCTTGGCAGCCGCAGATCAACGGCGTGGTCACCACGTGGTCCCACGTGCGCGACGAGTTGATCGCGTTGGGCCACAGCTTCGAGGTCTTCCACCCCGGCCTGTTCAACACCATCCCCACCCCCAAGTACCCCGAGATCCGACTGGCCATCTTGCCCAACCGCAAGCTCGCCCGGCTGCTCGACGACTACAAGCCCGACGCCGTGCACATCGCCACCGAGGGCAGCGTGGGCCTGGCCGGGCGCGGCTGGTGCCGGAGCCGGTCGGTGCCGTTTACCACCAGCTACCACACCAAGTTCCCCGAGTACCTGCACAACTACTTCGAGCTGCCGACGAAGCCGACGTACCTGTTCATGCGCTGGTTCCACCGCCCCGCCCAGCGCACGCTCGTGCCCACGCCGTCGATGCGCAACGAGCTGATCGCCCACGGCTTCGACGCCGACAAGGTCATCGCCTGGACGCGCGGCGTCAACCACGACCTGTTCCACCCCTACCCCGACGGCCCCGACCCCTACCAAGGCCTGCCCCACCCGCGCTTCGTCTACTGCGGCCGCGTCGCGCCCGAGAAGAACATCGGCGCGTTCCTCGAGCTCGAACTGCCCGGGTCCATGGTCGTCATCGGCGACGGCCCGTCGCGCAAGAAGCTGCAAGCCCAGTTCCCCCACGTGCACTTCGCCGGCTACCAGACCGGTGAAGCCCTCGCCCGCCACTTCGCCGCCGGCGACATCTTCGTCTTCCCCTCGCTCACCGACACGTTCGGCGTCGTCATGATCGAAGCGATGGCCTGCGGCCTGCCCGTCGCCGCCTACCCCGTGACCGGCCCGATCGACGTCGTTCAACCAGGCGTCACCGGCTACCTCGACGAAGACCTGCAGACCGCCGCCCTCAAGTGCATGGACTTGAACCCGCAAGACAGCATCGACGACGCCCGCCAATACACCTGGCACAACTGCGCCCAGATGGTGCTCGACATCCTCGCGCCCGTGCGGGCGATGGCGTAAAGCCATTGTCTACGATTACCATGGTTCCGGACTTGAGTGAATCATACCCGCATCGGGATGACCCAACGGTGAAACGACGGGACCTTGAAAAGCACCTGCGCCAACACGGATGCGAACTGCTGCGCGAAGGTAGTCGGCATGCGATCTGGGTCAACCTGAAAACGGGCGCGATCACGCCGATCCCGCGTCACCCGCGCATCGAGGAGAAGGGGACCATCCGGGCCATCTGCCGTGTGTTGGGGGTGCCCGTCCCGCGTCAGGCTTGAGCGGCACGCAACTGCTTGAACAACTGCTTCCGCGCCGCACGCAGTTCCGACAACGCATCGCGCGCCATCTCAAACGCCTGCGAGATCGTTTTGGCTTCGGTCACCAACTCCGGGTCCATGGGCGAGGTGACGGTATACCACCCGTTCTCACCCTCTTCCAACGTGAGCACGAGTTTGCCGTCGCTGACCGAGTATTTCTTGGTGCGTGTCGCCATGAGAGCATTATCGGCGGGATTCCCACGCAAATCAACGAAACCCACAAAACCGTTTCACGACGGGTCAAACCCCTGCGCGATCGGCACGCGGCGGCCGAAGCCGAAGGCGCGGCCGGTGATCTTCAGGCCCGGCGGGGCCTGCTTGCGTTTGTACTCGTTGCGGTCGATCAAACGCACGAATCGGTCGACGAGCGCCGCGTCGAAACCCGTCTCGGTGATGATCTGGCGGGCCGACTGCTCGCGCTCGACATAGCGGTCGACGATCTCGTCGAGCACGGCGTACTCGGGCAGCGAGTCGGTGTCCTTCTGGTCCGGCCGCAGCTCGGCGCTCGGCGGCTTGGTGATCGACGCATCGGGGATCGGCGCGCCGCCAACATGTTGGTACAGCGGGCAGGCGTCGGTGTTCATCCAGCGGGCCAGGTCGTACACCATCGTCTTCGGCACATCGCTGAGCACGGCCAAGCCGCCGGCCATGTCGCCGTACAGCGTGCAGTAGCCGACGGCGAGTTCGCTCTTGTTGCCCGTGGTGATCAGCAGCGAGCCGAACTTATTGCTGAAGCTCATCAGGATCAGCCCACGCAACCGCGCCTGCACGTTCTCCTCGGCGATGCCCGGGGTGGTGCCCTCGAAGTAGGGCGCGAGCGTCTGCTCCATCGCCGCGTGCGCGGTTTCGATCGGTATCTCGTGGTACGTCAGCCCGAGGTTCTCGGCCAACTGCTGCGCATCGCTCTTCGAGCCCTCCGACGAGTAACGCGACGGCATGCCGATGCCGGTCACGTGCTCGCCGCCGATCGCCGCCGCCGCGATCGCGGCGCACACCGCCGAGTCGATCCCGCCCGACAGCCCGAGCACGATTGATTTGAAGCCGCACTTGCGCGCGTAATCGCGCAAGCCGAGCACGAGCGCGCCGTACACCGATTCGATTGCCGATTGCCGATTGCCGATTGCCGATGCGCCCACCGCCGGCACGTCGACGAGCACGAGGTCTTCCTCGAACGCCGCCGCGTGCGCGATGATCGCCCCATCCGCCGCCGCGACACAGCTGTTGCCGTCGAAGATGAGTTCGTCGTTGGCGCCGACCTGGTTGACGAACACGATGGGCAGGCCGTGGTCTTTCGCGAGGCGGCGCACGATGTCGAGGCGCTTGGCGTGCTTGCCCACGACGTAGGGCGAGGCCGAGCAGTTGATAAACAGCTGCGCCCCGGCGTCGGCGAGCCGGTCGATCGGGTTGTCGTGGTAGAGGTTGCGATCGAAGTGCTCGGCGGCGCCCCACAGGTCTTCGCACACGCTGATGCCCAGCCGGGTGCCGTTCAGGTCGCACACGTCGGTCTGTTTACCGGGCTCGAAGTAGCGGTGCTCGTCGAACACGTCGTAAGTCGGCAACAGCGACTTGAGCCGGCGGTCGATCACTTCGCCGTCGCGGCAGACGGCGGCGGCGTTGTGCAGCGGTCGGCCGTGACCCTTGCGCGACTTCATCGGGTAGCCCACGATGGCCGTGATGCCTTGGCAATGACCGGCGATCTCGTCGACGGCCCGTTCGGCGCGCTCGACCAGCGCCGGCTTGAGCAACAAGTCCTTCGGCGGGTAGCCGACGACCGACAGCTCGGGCAGCACGACCAGCTCGGCGTGCTGTTGGCGGGCGCGTTCGACGAAGTCGACGATCTTGGCGGTGTTGCCCGCGACGTCGCCGACGGTGGGGTTGATCTGTGCCAGCGCGATCCGCATGGGCGGCATTCTAACGCGGCGGGGCTTGGTCGGCTGCGATCAGTTGGCGGCGCTGGCCTTGAACCGATCGCCGGGCACGGCGTTGATCGCGGCGATCAGCTGCTCATCGGTCACCGACGCGTCGGCGGCGAGCTTGATGTAGGCCTTCTTGTCGACGTGCGAAGCCGACACGCCCTCGACGCCCGGCAACGCCGCGATCGCGCGGTTGACCGAGCCCTCGCAACCCGAGCAGGTCATGCCCGTCACGATGAGCACCTTGTCAGCCTCGTCGGCGCTGACCGGATGGACCGCGGCCGCGGCCGCGGGCTTCGGCGGTTCGGGCTTGGGTTCTTCCTTCTTGCAACCGTTGAGCGCGAGCGTCGCGGTGATCAACAGCACAACGAACGACAGGCGGGTGAGCGTGGTCAACATGGGTAAGCTCCGTGAGGTTTTTGAAGTTTGCGACGCGAAATGATAGGTGAAAACCGTTGACTTTGGCTATGTGTGGTCGATAATTCAACTATCGATGTCGCCGCCTGGCGCCAAAACGGGCAAAACCCATCTAAGCCCAGGGCCGGGGCGTCGATCGGGCGGCGAAGGCGCCAATGCCGCCCGCGTGTGTCTCGGGTGACGGCCCGGGGCATAAAAGGAGCCCGGCGGCTTCCGCTCGGTTTGACTCTCGGGTGTTGGGCCCGGGGCCGAGCGGGAAAGCGACGGCTGGGGTCACCCTTTTAGATAGGAGGTGATCCAGTGTCAGACTGTACTAAGGGGCTGCACAGCTAGCAGCTTGACGGAGCTGTGACTGTGCAGCTTCCCCCAACGGAAAAGGCCCGCCCGGCGCAAGTCGGGCGGGCTGTTTTTATAGAGCAAACTCGCCGGCCCGTGCGGCGTTTTGAATTGCTGATGTGTGACCTCTGATTGCTGATGTGATGTCGATCCGTACCTCAGCAATCACCGATCAGCCATCAGCAATCCCGTTCCTATAAAATCCCCCCATGGTCCATCAATCCACCATCGAGCTGAAAACCAATCACCACGGCCAGATGCACGACCTGACCGAACGCGTCGCCGCCGTCGTGCGCGAGGCGAGCGTCGTCACGGGCACGGTCAACATCTCAAACGTCGGCTCGACGGGCTCCATCGGCTGCATCGAGTTCGAGCCGGGCCTGATGGAAGATCTGCCCAACATCCTCGACAAGCTCATCCCCCCGTCGCGCTCGTATGGTCACGAGCAGGCCTGGCACGACGGCAACGGCCACTCGCACCTGCAATCGACGTGGCTCGGCCAGTCGCTGACGCTGCCGATCACCGCCGGCCGGCCGAACCTCGGCACGTGGCAACAGGTCTTCCACCTCGAGTGCGACGTCAAGCCCCGCACCCGCACGATCGTGGTGACGGTGATGGGGGAATAAACGTGATCCAGCGCATCGAAGAACCTGAAAGGGAATATCTCGCGGCGCCACCGCGTCTATAGCTCGCGGAACCCCAGATGGAGGACACGATGAACCGAGCGATACTCGTGCTGTGGGCGGTGGCCGTGGGCCTGCCCCTCGCGCTGGCGCTGACGCTCAACGCGCAGGCCGAGCCGGAGAAGATCAAAGTGTTGATCGTCACCGGCCAGAACAACCACGCGTGGTACAACATGGCCCCGGCGATGAAAGAGATACTCGACGCCGCCGGCCTGTTCGACGTGACCATCGCGCAGACGCCGAGCAAGCACGCCCCCCCGGAACAGTGGGATCACTTCAACCCGAAGTTCACCGACTACAAGGTCGTGCTCATCGATTACAACGACACCTACCCGCGCAACGACCCGGGCGACCGCTGGCCGGCGCGGGTGGACAAGGCGTTCGAGTCGTACATCCGCCACGGCGGGCGGGCGCTTTCCGTGCACGCGGGCAACAACGCCTTCGACGGCTGGATTGAGTACGAACAGATGATCGGCCTGCTGTGGCGCAACAACAAACAGGGCGACCGCATCTACATCGACCACGACGGCCACGAGGTCCGCGTGCCCAAGGGCAAGGGCCCCGGCGCAGGCCACGGCCCGCGGCACGAATACGTCATGGAACACCGCGACACCGAGCACCCCGTGTTCAAGGGCCTGCCCAAGCGCTGGCTCCACGCCGAGGACGAGCTGTACCACGGCCAGCGCGGCCCCGCGCAGAACATGCACATCTGCGCCACCGCCCACTCGGCCAAGAACCAACGCGGCACCGGCGTGCACGAACCGATGATCTGGCAGATCCCCTACCACGACGGCCTGGTGATGACCAACGTCATGGGCCACTGGGGCCGCGGCAAGAACGAGACCGGCATCCCCCTGCGCTGCGCCGGCTTTCAAACCATTCTGTGCCGCTCCGTCGAATACCTCGCCACGGGCAAGGTGACGCAGCCCGTGCCCGATGATTTCCCCACGGAAGACAAGGTCTCGCTCCGGCCGCCGTTTAAGTTTGAGCCGTTGATTGAAGAATGATCGCCCGCGTCGCTGAAGCGACGCTCGCCTTACTCGACTTCGAGTTGCTTGATCACGATGTTGCGGAACCAGATGGGGGCGCCGCCGTGTTTGCCTTGGAAGCCGATGTGGCCCTTGGTGGGTCGCTCGGCGTTGGGGGTCTTGGCGAGCCATGGCGGGACGGGCGAGCCGTCGGGGTTGGTCTTGGCTTGCGTCCACTGGCTTAAGTCGATCGAGTTGACGTGTTGGCCGTTGAGCACGACGTCGATCTGTTGGCCGACGCAGGTGAGGGTGTAGCGGTTCCACTGGCCGGCGGGCTTGACGACGCCGGGTGAGTCGGCGGCCTTGAAACCGAACAGCGCGCCGCAGCGCCACTTGGGGTCGGACTTCGCCCACTTCTCGGCGTGGTCGTCGGCGATCTGCACCTCGATGGAGTTGGGGATCCAGTTGACCGGGTCGGTCGTGTAGATGATGACGCCGGAGTTGGCGGCCGGGCCGTTCTTGAACTCGAGGTCGAGCACGAAGTTCTCGTACCGGGCCTTGGTCATGATGACCTGGTCCTTCGACGCGGTGATCACGCCGTTGTCGACGGTCCACACGCCCTTGGGGTAGGTCGCGTTGGACAGGTCGGCTTCGAACAGCGGCGCGAAGCCGGCGTCGCTCAGGTCGGCGTGGGCGGTCGGGTCGTGCTTGGCTGCGCCGCAGGCGGTGAGCACCGCGAGGCAAACGATCGTAAGCAAGCTACGCATGTATCAGTTCCCTTGTTGGGTGTCGGGTGTTGTGCGCGGGGGCATCGTATCACGGATCGGCGTTTCACCGCGCACCATGCGCGCGGCCTGGCCGACGAGCCAAAGATAATGGTCGGAGGGCAAGCCGTCTTCGCGCACAAAATATGAAGCGCCGACGGGCGGGTCGTTGGTGCACTTGAAGATCGCGGTGCCCTCGTCGACCTCGTCGAACATCGCCTGGTAGACCATGGTGGCGCCGGCGCGTTTGGCGTGGGCGTACTGCGCCCAGAGGAACTCGCCGCGCAAGCGGGGGATCGCGTCGGGCTTGGCGTCGGGTTTGAGGTTGTGCCAGCTGAAGCCGGGGAACACGACGGGCAGGTAGTCGAGCTGGCGCTCGTCGCACCACTGTTTGTCGGGCTGCCAGAAGCGCTCGGCGAAGCGCGGCGCCTGCTGCGGGCTGCGCAGCCTGCCCACCGACCAGGGGCTGACGATGTCGGCCAGCGCGATGATTTCGTGCAGCTTGGGGTCGGCGACCGCGTCGCCGCGCAGCGTGCGCCAGTGCGTGGGCACGCCGAGCATGACGGTGTGGCCGCCGTAGTGCGGATCGTTTTTCAAAAACTCGATGAGCTTTCGACAGTCGTCGAGGGTGTAGCGCCGCTTGCCGTCGTTGAAGCCGATGCCCCACACGGCGACGACGGGCTTGCCGCGGTGGTGCAGGTAGGCCTTGTCGTTCGGGTCGCGGGTAAGTTTCATTTCGTCGACGAGCCGTTTGAAGTCGGCGATGACGTGGTCGATCTGGTTTTCGCCGAGGCCGGACAGGTCGTACATCAGCGCGTAGGCCCGGCCGTGCTGGTTGGCGCCGGCGCGGCAGTTGAGCAATACGCGGTCGCACGCGGCGCGGAGCTTTTCGTGGCGTGTCGAGCTGGCGAAGCGTTGCACGAACGCGCCGTCGATGCCGTAGTCTTTCATCCACTCGAAGTGGCGGGCGACGGTGGCGGGGTGTTGCGAGCTGAACACCTCGGCGACGGAGCCGTCGGCGTGGCGGAACGCGGTGGGGTGGCGCTCGTCGGGGCCGAGCTCGCTGACGTCGGGCCAGAGGTCGATGGTGCACGCGCCGGGCTCGAATCTTTTGCCCTTGCCCCAGTGCCGCCAGCCGAGGTTTGCGCCGTCGTTGGGGGTGTTGAACCAGCCCTGGTAGCCGCACATGACCTTGCCGGTGAGGGTGGCGGTGTCGACGCCGGGCTTCGACTCACCGGTGAACGGTTGGAGCGCCTGGCCGGGCGCGGCCGAGGCGCATAACAGAAGCGTGATGACGGCGGGCCATTTCATCACACGCAATGACGTCGCGCCGGTTTACTTCAGTGCGTTGGCGAGTCGTAAAGTTTCTTCGCAGAGTTGCAATATGCGGTGGTCGATGTCGTGATCGATGATTTGATCGCCTTCGACGGCGCCTTGCGGGGCGTACACGAAGCGCGGCACGACGAGGCAGCGGAAGTCGAGCATCATCGAGTTGGCCAGCGACATGATGGACATGTAGCTGCCGTGGCTGCCGGCGGCGCAGAGGAAGCCGACGATCTTGTCGTTCCACGCCCGGCCGGTGAGCTCGATGAGGTTTTTCGCCGCGGCGTTGACGTCGTAGTTGTAGATGGGCGCGGCGATGAGCACGGCGTCGGCGGACTCGATGGCCATGCGGACGTGGGCCGGCGCCAGCGCGTCGGCGCCGTCGCAGAACGGGATGTTGAACTCGCGCAGGTCGAAGCCGGTGACCGTCGCCCCCTCGGCTTCGAGGCGGCGGCGCGCCGCACCGGCGAGCACGGCGGACTTGCTCTGCGGGTTCAACGAGGTCGACAGCACGAGGATGTTGGGCGGCATGCGGTGAGTATAACGGATTGGGTATCGGGGCTCGGGTTCCGGGGGCCGGGTTCCGGGGGCGACGCTCGCCGATTAGACTGGGGGGATGGACGAGTGGCAGCTATCGCGGATGACGGTCAAGACGGTGCCGGCGTTCAGCGCGCTGGTGCAGCAGGCGCAGCTGACGGTGCCGAAGATCCCCCAGTTTGCCGAGCAGGCGACGACGTCGCTGGTGCGGTTGACCGAAGCGCGGCGGATCGAGGTGATCGCCCCGCCCGTGTTCGTGTACACCGGCGCGGGCACGGGCGCCGAGGACCTGTTGATGATGCAGGTGGCGTTCGTGGTCGGCGACGATCTCGCATTTGAAACCACGGACGGGCCGAGCCCCACCGCCCTGCTGCGGTTCGAGGCTTTCCGCTGCGCCAGCTTCGATTTTACCGGCCCCGCGGTGCACCTGGCCGAGGCGTACGCGCCGGCGATGAACGCGCTGAGGGCCGGGGGCCACACCCCCCGCGAGCAGAGCCGGGAGGTGTACAAGCGGTGGGCGGGCTACGATTCACGTCAGAACACGGTCGAGGTTCAGCTGGGCATCCGATAAAACGCCGGGCGGGGATGAATAAAACCGCTTTGAATCTGCGTATTAGACAGGGCGGGGCGTGATCCCTGTGCTATAGTTTTTTCGAAGGCACCCTCGAATTGAACCCTCCGCGTACCTTCGGCCGATTGGGGCGTCCGCCCCCGGCCCAAGCGGTGCCTCATGGAAGGTTTGTTGATGCAAAACAGGTGGAATCACCGCATGCTGTGGGGGATCGCCCTCACGCTCATGCTTACGCACAGCGCCTCGGGCTATATCGCCCCCGACCGTTGGAACAACACCGCCACCAACGGCGGCACCGGCTCCAAGGGCACGCCCGTGACCGTCACCTGGTCGCTGGCCGACGACGGCACACAGGTCGCCGGCGGCGACGGCCACCGGCCCAGCGACATGATCGCCTGGCTGGACGCCAACATGGGCGCGGGGCCCGGCGGCAGCAACTACACCCTCCGGCCGTGGTTCTGGCTGTTCGAAGACTCGTTCGACCGCATCAGCGAGCTGTCGGGCGTGACCTACGTCTACGAAGACGACGACGACGGCGTCAACTGGTCCTCCAACAACAAGGGCAACCTCAACGTCCGCGGCGACGTCCGCATCGGCGGCAAGACCTGGGGCTCGAGCACCAACGTGCTCGCGTCCAACTTCTTCCCCGACCACGGCGACATGCAGCTGAACACCGACAAGACCGGCTTCTACTTCAACTCCGGCAGCAACTACCGCCGGTTCCGCAACGTCGTCATGCACGAGGCGGGCCACGGCCTGGGCATCAGCCACGTCGAGTCCAACAACGCCGGCTTCCTCATGGAACCGTCGATCTCCACCGCGTTCGACGGCCCGCAGCTCGACGACATCCTCGCCCTGCACCGCAACTACGGCGACTCCCACGAAAAAAACGGCGGCAACGACGTGTACTTTAACGCCACCCCGCTGGGCACGCTGACCGACGCCAACAACCTCGTCATCGGCACACGCGGCGACAGCACCTTCGTCAACGCCAGCCACACCGACTTCATCTCCATCGACGACAACTCCGACAACGACTACCTCAGCTTCACCGTCAACGAAGCGATCGAGGTGACGCTGGACCTGACCCCCAAGGGCGCAACCTACAACGTCGGCCCGCAAGACGGCACGCAGTCTTCGTTCGACGCCAGCGCGCTCAGCGACCTGACGCTCCGCCTGTACGACACCAACGGCACCAGCCTGCTGGAAACCGCCAACCTCGGCGGCATCGGCGCCGGCGAATCGATCACCCGTGTGCTCGACCCCGGCACCTACTACGCCCGCGTCAGCGGCACGGCGGACAACATCCAGCTCTACCAGCTCGCGCTCAGCGGCACCGAGGTCGCGCCCGACGAGCTGGTGTGGTTCGGGTTCATGTCCGCCGCGTGGGACGTGCAGGGCCAGGACAACTTCAAAGAGAACGGCCTGCTCACCGACTTCAACAACGGCGACAACGTCACCTTCAACGACACCGCCACCTACTTCACCCTCAGCGTGTTCGAGGACGTCGCGCCCGGACGCGTGACCATCGACGCGGTCAACGACTACACCTTCGTCGGCAACCACGCGATCGTCGGCACCGGTGAGCTGGTCAAAAACAACACCAACACCTTTGACCTGAAGACCGACGGCAACAGCTACTCCGGCAACACCACCATCAACGCCGGCACCATGATCATCTCCGGCGACGCCAACGCCATGGTCTCCGCCATCACCATCAACCCCGGCGGCACGCTCGTGATGGACGCGACCGACGCGGCGACCATGGCCTCGACCTTCACCGTCAACCCCGGCGGCACCCTGCAGATCGGCACGCTCGGCTCCGACGCCAACCTGTTCCCCGACAGCCCCGCCGCCCTGGTCAACGAGGGCGCCGTGGTCGTGCTCGACACCGAGTCGATCAGCAACATGACCGGCACCGGCGTGTTGCAGGTCGACCACGAGACCGCCCTGCTCAGCAGCAACGCCTCGTTCCACGGCGAGATCACCGTCAACGGCAGCGCCGTCGCCCGGCCGACCAACGACACCGGCCTCGGCTCGACCGCGGGCAGCACCACGCTCAACGACGGCGGCACCCTGCACGTCGACAGCACGATGACGCTGTCGGAAAACATCTCGCTCAACGGCACCGGCGGCACCGTGCTCGTCGACAACGGCGCCAGCGCCACCCTCGACGGCGCGATCAACACCATCGGCGGCACGCCCCTGGCCCCCGGGGACCCCGCCGCGGTGATGTACCAGCAAGCCTACGGTCACACGCACTCCGCTTCGTGCGAGTGCGGGTGCCACGCCGAACAGCACGGCGAAAGCGAGACCACCGCCAACGACCTGACCCTCAACGTCGCCGCGGGCAGCGCGCTGGCCGTCAGCGCCGACATCGCCATCGGCGCCGGCTCGGTCACCGTCACCGGCGGGGGGTCGGTCACCGTTAGCAGCATCGACAACGCTTACACCGGCACCACCACCGTCGACAACGACACGACGCTCAACCTCAACGGCAGGACCGGCGTGGGCGCCACGACCGTGCAGGGCGGCGGCTTGCTGACCGGCGGCGGCACGGTGGCCGGCGACCTGGTCGTCGCGACCGACGGCGTGGTCCAGCCCGCCGGCGCACGCAACAACGGCGGCGTCTTCGCCCCGCAAGCTTCCGGCGCCGACTTCCCGCTCGTGGTGTCCGGCAGCTACACGCAGCAGGCCGGCGGCACGCTCGAGGTCGAACTGCTCAACGCGTCGATCTTCGACCGCATGAACGTCGCGGGCGACGCGATGCTGGGCGGGGCGCTGAGCATCATCCAAGAAGCGTCGCTGACGCCCGGCGACGCATACGAGGTGCTCGCCGCGAACACGCTGGCCGGCCAGTTCGACCAGACGCAAATCACCGGCTACGAGATCGACGCCGACCACGCCGTCGCGGTGCTGTACGAAGATATTGATACCGACACCATCGCCGACACCGTCCGCCTCTACGCCACGCTCTACGGCGACGCCAACGGCGACGGCCAGGTGACGATCTTCGACCTCAACCGGCTCGGCCAGAACTTCGGCACCGGCACGAACTGGCAGCAGGGCGACTTCAATTACGACGGGCAGGTGACGCTCATCGACCTAAACTTGCTGGGGTCGCGTTTCGGCATGGCCGTCAGCGCCCCGGGCGCCCCCGCCGTGCCCGAGCCGGGCGTATGGGCCTTGGCGGCGCTGGGCGCAGTGTCGCTGGCACGCCGACGGCGCGCGTGATTTATACGCCGGGCCCACCGTTTTGTATTTATTTTTGCCGAGGGGCGTGCGATAATATGTCGCGTGTGTGGACATCGAGAGAGTACCCGATTCTCCGAGGTGAACCATGTTCAGGATCAGCGCCCTTGCCTGCGTGATCGCGACGGCCTTGTCGGCTGCGCCCACCGCCAGCGCCCAGGTCACGCTCGACATCGAGTTCGATGAGACGTTTACGCTAAGCCCGCCGATCGCTGCGGTCGTCGGCCTGCCCGCCGGCGACTACGACCGGTACTTGGCGGTCCTCTATTCCGACATCGGGGCGGTGACCTCCCTGGCGCTGCCGTTTGTCGGTGAGTTCGCCGTGCCCACGATCGCCAACAAGCAGTTCACCGACAACACCGACCTGCTGTTCGTCACCGACTCGTTTGTCCCGGACGCGTTTTACGTGGTGCCCGAGGGCGAGCAACCGCTGGCCGTCGGCATCGTGGACGAGGGGGCCGTTCTGTCCGCGGCGTTCACGCTCCAAGGCGACCGATCGATCCTTCCCGACGGCGGCCGTTCCACCGTGGCGGTCCTGACCGTTCCCTCCGGTAGCCCCGCCCCAATGCTCACCACGACCTCCATCACGACGTTTGTCAGCGGCGGGTACTTAAAGGATTACCACGAGAAGCCCCAGGCCGTCGTCGACCCCGGCGGCCCCGGCACCGAGGATCGCTTTCAGGTGGACATCGTGTCCGACGATTACGCCGACGTACCGACCGCGATCGAGCCGTCGTTGGTCGCGGCCACCGACAACATGGACATGACCTTCACCGACGTCGGTGGCGCATACGGCCTGGGGCGGTTGACCGGCAGCGCCTACGTCGAGGTCGGCTTCCTCGGCGGCGTGGTCCCCGGCGGGCAACACCAGATGGTGCACATGGCGTTCCAAACCAACTTCCTCAACGACATCTCCGAGGGCGGCTTCGCGCGCGGCGAGTTCGCCGACGGCTCGATGGTGATGCTCCTCAACCAGGGCGCCGACCAGAGCCAGACCGTGATCTCCGGTGACATCCTCTCGCTGACGCTCGTGCAGGCCGAAGACGCAGCAGGCACCGAGTACCTGCACGGCACCGGCACGCTCGGCAACGTCCAAGGCATCGTCGGCGATTCCGACGAGTTCGAGTTCACGCTGTACCTGCAACCGGTGGGCGAGATGCCGAGCGACTTCAGCCGGGGCTTCGCCGCGACCGGTGCGCTGCGCGTGCCCGAGCCGGGCGCGTTGGCGCTGCTGGCGCTGGGCGCGCTGACGCTGGGGCGCCGCCGGCGGTAGCGTCAAGCGGGCGACCGCTGTTTATCCTTGACCGGGCGCGACAGCTGTCATTAAGGTTGTGTTTATCGGGTGGAAGGTGCCCTATCCGACGGCGATCGCCGTCCCGCGCACAGAGAGACACCATCTCGGGGAAGCGACGAGAGACCGGATGAGGCGCAGCGCGTTGCTGCGCTGCCGTTGTCTTGTGTCGCCGGCCGTCGGGCCCGCGGCCCGTTGCTATGGAGGTCCGTTATGCGCCGCTCTTCGATCACCCTTTTCGCCGTCGTCGTGTTCACGCTCGCCGCTCAGCAGGCTTTCGCCGCGGTCGTCACCCCGCCGCCGAACCCCACCGCGTCGGGCCCGGGCCTGATCAGCATGTCCTACAACAACACGTACACCAACACGCCCAACAACGACAACGTCGCGGTGTCCGACAACCTGCTGCACGCGTGGCAGAAGGACTTTGGCTCGATCGACTACATCGACATCGACTTCCGCGTCACCGACTCCGGCGGCACGACCGAGTACCTGTTCCGCGAGGGCGTCAATAACTCGACGGGCATCGACTGGACCGACTACCACCTGATCCTCGGCTTCGGCACCGGCGCGTCGTTCGTGCCCTCGACGCCGGGCGACGGGCTCGACTTCGATTCGCCCGACCAGGATTCGCTGTACGACTTCGGGCCGTTCACGACGCTGACGATCACGGAGGACACGATCGACGCCGAGGGCGGCATCTTCCCGTATCTCAGTTTCTTCGAGTTCTACTTCCCCATCGACGTGCCCGACGGCATCACGCAGTTCACGATCCGCCAGCTGCCGACGATCCCCGAGCCCACCTCGCTCGCCCTGCTGGCGCTGGCCGGCGTGGCGCTGGTGCGCCGGCGCTGAATGAGCGAGCCGGCTCGTGCCGAGCCGGCCCGTCGTGGGTTTCAACCTTGTCGCGCCGCAAACCAGCGGCGTGTGATCCGCACCGACCTTCACGGGCCGGGCCGACACGGCCCGGCTCGCTTTCGTTTTGCACGGACGGGTTGACGGTTGTGACGGCTGTAACGGTTGCGCGGGGGCGGCGGGGGTTAATCGGCAAACCCTGCGCGCGATCGCTTGCCCGGGGCCGGCGGGTGGTGCTTATTACCGTCGGTAGTAACCGAGAGAGTTCGCAAATCCACGAGAGAGATTACAAACCCATTTGATCAGCGAGGGGAAGAAAGATGAGCGCAACGAAATGGCTGTCGGCCTTGGTTATCGCGATCGCGGGCGGTAGCGCCCACGCCGCGACGCTGGTGATCGACTTCAACACCGACGGGGCCGGCGATCCGATCGCGGCCGGGCAGATGATCGACGACGAGTACGGCGTGCTGGGCATCACGATCAGCGCCGACAACGCGCGGTCCGGGCACCCCGACGAGGCGATCGCGTTCGACTCGGGCAACCCGACGGGCGGCGACCGCGACCTGGCCACGCCGGTCAGCGGCACCGTGGTCGGCACGGACAACGAGCCGCTGGGCAACCTGTTGATCATCGCCGAGGACCTCGGGGGCGCTGAAGCCGACAGCATCGTCGACGACCCGGACGACGAGGCGCGCGGCGGGACGCTGTTCTTCCTGTTCGACTTCGTGCAGAACACCGACGGCTCGGTCGTGCTGGTCGACATCGAAGAATCCGGCGGCACCGTCGAGTTCCTCCTCGACGGCAACCCGGTCGACACGATCGCCATCCCGGCGCTGAACAACAACTCGGTGCAGGAGCTGGCGTTCGGCGAGACGGAGTTCGACGAGATGCGGCTGCACTTCACCGGCAGCGGCGCGTCGGGCCCGCTGACGCTGACGAACTACATCCCCGAGCCGGCGAGCATGATGCTGCTCGGCCTCGGCGGCCTGGCGCTGCTGCGTCGGCGGTAAGCAAACGAAAAGCGAGCCGGCTCGTACCGAGCCGGCCCGTCGGAAGTGATCATCAAGTCGCGCCGCGCATCCGCGGCGCGACTTTTTCTTGCGCCCCACGGGCCGGGCCGACACGGCCCGGCTCGCTAACACGGCTATCGGACCGGCAACCACTTGGCGTCGTGATCCGATACACAACCTTGTTTCAAACTCGCACGGCGGATCACGTCCAGCACCCGGCGTGCCTCGGCCAATGTCATGAAGCGCACCTCACGTCGCAACCATTCGCGAGGGATCGTAGTCAGCCAATCAAACGGCGGCTCGATCATCGCCAGGCCAAGCGTGTCGGCGACCACCGCGGCAAACAGCGGTTCGCCGTATAGCACGGGACCCGAATCGCGCAGCGAATCGGGGGCGCGCCATCCTTGCAGCCGTTCAACACCCCACCCCGCTTCGGCCGCGGCTTTGCGAACCCGGTTCGTGTCTTCCGTGTAACGTGGCGGCAGTACAAGTGTTGGCATGAGTACCCCCATAATCAGGAAGCCGCATGATACACAGATCAAGTAACCGCAGTGCACCTGCCACCGGGCGAATATGTGCCCGGCGTGGCTGGGGGCGTAACGCCACGTCGTGACGAGTTGAATAAGCGCTCCCCTGCGGGTCGCGGCTAAACAGCAACCAACTCGATCTCGCGTTCGCGATCACATCGGCGGCGGGGTCATGCCCTTGTTGGGTAGCGGGGGCAGGTTGTCGATGTGGTTGCGGATGAAGTCGGCGCACTGTTCCTTGGTGTAGCCGGCGTCGAGGCAGGCGCGGAGGAACCGGTCGTTGACCTGGCGTCGCCATTGTCGGGCGGCGTCTGAGCCGGCGAGGTTCATCGCGGCGGCGCGGGTCATGCCGGCGGTGGGGTTGGAGGCCTTGCCGGGGCCCTTGGTGGTGACCATGCCGCGTGCGGTGTTGGCGATCGCGGTGGCGCGTTGGCCGGGGTCTTGCTGGTTGCCTTTGACCTGCTGGTTGGCCGAGAGCTTGGTGGCGAGGCCGAGCTTGTTGACCTTGTTGGCGATGGCGTTGGCCTTGTTGGTCGGCGCGCCGGTGATGGTGGCGGGCCCGTCGTAGCAGCCGAACGTGCCGGCGGTGCCGCGGACGGCGGCGACGTTGGTGGGCGAAGCGATCTGGAAGTCGTTGACGAGGCCGACGTGTTGGACGTCGAAGTCGATCTTGCCGAACTTCACGCCGAGGTAGGTGCGGAGGGTCTGGGCGTCGGCGTCGTGTTCGAGTTGGCCGATGGTCATCTGGGTGAGGCGCTGGACGACGACGTCGGCGTTGGGCCCGAGGCTGAGGGCGACGCTGCCGCGCACGCCGGTGCGGATCTCGGCGCCGACGGGCAGCACCTGGCCGGCTTCGAGGTTCTGCCACTCGGCGTTTTCATCGGGGCGGAACATCGCCTTGCCCTCGACGGCGCGCACGGTGGTCTGCATGACCGGCGGCGGCGCGGGCTCGGTTTCGATCGGCGCAGCTTCGTCGGACGCATCCGCAGCGGGCGCGGCTTGTTCCTGCGCCAGCGCGGCGGTCGTCATCAGCATCAAACACCAAACAGTGAAGTGCAACCGCATGTTCGGTTCCTTTTCTTTCCGCCCTGCCGGGCTTACGACCGCCGCCGGGCGACGACGAGCCAGTCCCACGGGTAGGGTTCGCGCAGCCAGCGCGGGGGCTTGGCGAACTCGGTGGTCCAATCGTACTCCACGCGTTGGACGGAATCGACATCGAAGCCCCACTCGCCGAGCGCCCAGCGGGTCTCGGCGGCGAGGTAGTGCTTGGTCGGCGCGCCGTCGAGGGGGACGATGCCCTCGAGCAGGTCGGCCCGTGCGTGCAGGCCGGCCTGTTTGGCATCGGACCGCGCCACACCGCGTTTGACGTTCCACGACACGTAGCGCTGGTTGACGTACAACGCCGACTCGAGCGCCGGCACGAGCAGCAGCAGCCGGCCGCCCTTTTTGACCCACCGCGCGAGGTTGGCGCCGATGGATTGCCGGGTGTTTCGGTCGGGCATGATCAGCACGTTCATGCAGAAGCCGACGTCGACGGGCTTTTCCAGCGTGCGTCTGTCGCGGGCGAGGTCGCCCTGCCGGACGGTGGCGTTGGCGAGCTTGGCGATGCGCTTGCGCGCCGCGTCGAGCAGCTTGCGGGAGTGGTCGACGCCGACGACGCGCTCGAAGCGTTTGGCCAGGGCGGGCAGGTAATGGCCCGTGCCGCAACCGAAGTCGGCGCAGCTGCGCCGGCGGTTGGCCAGGCCGTCGATGGCGTCACCGATCACGCCGCTGCGGTCGGCGGCGAGCGAGTTGAGCACGCGCGCATCGTACACCCCCGCCAGCTTGTCCCAGTAAGTGCGGTCCATGGCACAACTGAGCATCGGCTGTTTTCGCGATGCGCCGACAGGGCACGGTTATCGGGGCAACGGGAAAGGAAGAAGTCGGATCCGGACCTGCGCGGCGCTACGGTCCGGCTTGGAACCCGGAACCTGAAACTACACGAGGTCGTTGATGCGGCGGGCGAGTTCGAGGTCGTTTTCGGTGATGCCGCCGGCGTCGTGGGTGACCAGGTCGATCGTCACCGTGGCCCAGCAGTTCGACCAGTCGGGGTGGTGGTTCATCGACTCGGCGACCAGCGCCACCCGGCTCATGAAACCGAACGCCTCGACGAAATCGGCGAACTGGTGCTGCCAGTGCAGCTTGCCGTCGGCCAGCGACCAGCCCGGCAACGATCCGAGCGCCCCGCGCACGCGATCCTCGGTGAGTTTGTCGGCCATGTTTGCGCTCCGGTGTGATTCGATTCTAGGCGCGGCGCCACCGCGAAGCGAAACGCGCAAGGGTTGCGCAGCGTGGCGTGTGTTCAACTCGAAACAGGGTTTTACCAGCCGTTGCCGCACACACCGATCGTGTAGCCGACCTGGCTTGTCGGCATGGGGGTGCTGCTCGTCGACGCCCCGCCGAGCAACGCCCGGGCCCGCCACTGCTGTTCGACCGAGCCCGATTCGGCGGCTTGCTTGATCGACTCGCCCGACAGTTCCGCCAAGCCGGCGAGCATGACCTGCGCGGTCTCGCGGACGCGGTAGTCGTTGTGGTCGAGGTCGAGCACCAACTCGGCGGCGCGGGCCTCGGCCTGGGCGCGCGTGGTGTCGCTGAACGCCTTGGCCCAAGCCTCGGCTTCCAGCGCATCGTGGTCGACGCCGTCGCGCAGCCGCTGCACGACCAGCCGCTTGATGTGCACGCTGCCGAAGCTCACCGCCAGCCGGGGGTGGTGCGGCTTGGTGGGGTCGAAGTTCTCGGGCAGGGGCTGGTGGCGGTAGGGCACGCCGTTGATCAGGTGCGTCACGACCCCGTCGCGTACTTCCATGCGCAGGGTGCGGCGCTTTTTGAGCTGCCTGGTGTTTTCCGACTGGGCGAGCATCGGGCCGTTGATGTCGGAAATCAGCACCGCCTGGGCGGCGATCTGCTGTTGGTGGATGGCGAAGCCGCCGCCGGAATAGAACGGCACCGTCGACACGCCGTCGACGAACCGCACGAGGTTGATATGCAACGCGGGCGGCTGGCCGGGCTCGTTGACCGGTGGGGTGATTTTGGCGCCGTGGTAATAATTCAAGGCTTGGCCGCGCACCTCGACCTCGATGGCGTAGTCGCCGGAGATCTCGACGCCCTTGAAGCTGAACGGCCGGGCGCGGTTGGCCAGGCCGTGCGCCTGCAAGACCTGTTGGTTGTCGACCTTGACGAGCGACAAGCCGCCCTGCCGCGCCGACCATCGGGCCATGTCACCCTTCTCGGTGGTTTCGGTGTGAGTCGTCTGCCAGCGCGCCTCGCGCAGGTGCTGGCGGTAGGTTTGCATCTGTGAAACAAGCTGCGCGTAGCCCGCCCGGCGCTGCTCGAAGCTGCTCGGCGCCGCACCGAACAGCGAGCCCGCAACCAAAGCCAAGGGCAACACACAAAACATGCAACGGTGTTTCGACATCGACGCGTACCTCGGGCGAGCAAGTTGCTTCGCGCAGCCGGTGCTTAGACGCTCGGCCGGCCCCGCGGTTCATCAACATTTCCGCCCCACCGGATGATACGCCTCAATCGATGCTCACACCCAGTTTTTGCAGCAATTCGTCGAACTGATCGAGCGAGTAAAACTCGATGGCGAGCGTGCCCGAGCCCTTGCGCCGGCCGGACTTGAGGTGCACTTTGGTCTGCAACTGGGCGGCGATCTGCTTTTCAAGGTCCGATAAATGGGCCGCCCTGTTGGGGCGCTTCGGGCCCTGCGGCGAGGTGTCGGCGTTGAGCTTGCGCACCGCCGACTCCAGCGCCCGCACCGACCAGCCGCCGGCGATCGCCTTCTGCGCCACCGCTTCGCGGGCCTCGAGATCGGTAATGCCCAGCAGCGCTCGGGCATGACCGCCGCTGAGCAGGTTCTGACGCACCGCCTGCTGGATTGATTCTGATAACTCAAGTAATCGTAAATAATTAGTTACCGTAGAACGCTCAACCCCCACCCTGCCGGCGACCTGGTCGTGGCTGAGGGCGAACTGGTCGACCAGGCCGCGGAAGGCGACCGCCCTTTCGATCGGGTCGAGGTCTTCGCGCTGAAGGTTCTCGATCAAAGCCCACTCGGCCATCTGCCGGTCGGACAGCTCGCGGATGATCGCCGGGACCTTGCCGAGTTCCGCCAGGCCCGCCGCACGCCAGCGGCGCTCACCGGCGACGAGTTCGTACCGGCCGGGTTGATTGGTCGGCCGCACGACCACGGGCTGCATCAAGCCGTCCTGTCGGATCGACTCGGCCAACGACGCGAGCGCCCGCTCGTCGAAGTGCTCACGCGGCTGGTGCGGGTTCGGGGCCAACTGATCGACGCCCAAATACACCAACTCGCCCGCCAAAGGCTCGGCCGCCGGGGTTTGAATCGACTCAGCCGGCGCAGCCGCGCCGCCACCGGTGGGGGCGTCGGGGGCCGGCTGCGGGCTTGGCTCGGGCTCAACGGCCACCGGCACGGGGTCCATCGACACCAGGCTGCTCAGGCCGCGGCCGAGACGAGGCTTCTTACTCTTACTCTTGCTCTTTGACACGGGTCGCCTCCTTGCGCTCGAGGATTGGGCTATCAGTTTACGAACCCCGTCAACCCACCACAAGTGTTTCACGTGAAACCCCGGAACCCCCGGCCCCCCGGAATATGGGGCCGACACCAACGGACGACCGAAATGTTTCACGTGAAACATGGGCCGGGGCCATAGGCTCATCGCGCATCGCTCACGTCGCCGCTGCGCGTCGAAAACGGCCCGCAGGGCCGTCGCTAAATAGTCACGCCGCGATTCGTTTTGACCGACGCCCCAGACACCTCGTTGGCTCGGTGGCTCGGTGGCTCGGTGGCTCGGTGGCTCGGTGGCTCGGTGGCTATGAACTCATCGCTCATCGCTTTATTTTACAGTCCTTTATATGTTATTTATTATCGGACCCTATGTCGTGGTGGTGCTTGATCACGCGCTGATTATTAGTGCCAGCGGGGCGGGTTGGCCGATACAAAGCGTGTCGTGGCCGAGCGTTGAGTCGCGACGGACGAGTTGGAGCATGCCGATCGAACGGGCGGAGCCCGGGGTTTGGGCAATTCTGAAGCTGAGTGAAGGATGAGCGGTGACGGACTGTCGCACGCCGAGCGGGTGCTCGACGACTTGGAACAACTCGAGCGGCGGCTCGAGCAGTTGCAGCTCGGGCTGACCCGCAGCCACCGCCTGGTCACGATCGGGACCATGGCGTCGATTATCGCCCACGAGTTCAACAACATCCTCACGCCCGTGATCAGCTACTGCCAGATGGCCATCGCCGCCGGCGACAGCGACCCGGCGCTCACGGCCAAGGCGCTGGCCCGTGCGCTGAGCGGCGCCGAGAAAGCGGCGCAGATCTCCAGTTCCATCTTGGGCTTCGCCCGCGAGCAGACCGCCGAGCGCACGTGCAACGTCGCCGAGGTCACCGACGAGGTGTTCACCTGCCTGGCGCGCGACCCGAAGAGAGACGGCATCCGCTTGGAGCTTGATATGCCCAGCGATCTGCGCGCCGCGATCTCGCCGGTCGAGCTGCAACAGGTGCTGATGAACCTCGTGCTCAACGCGCGCAAGGCGATGGCCCGGCGGGGCGGTTCGCTGTCGATCGCCGCGCGTGTGGTCGAAGCCGACCGCTTGTTGATCACCGTCAGCGACACCGGGCCGGGCATCCCCGAAGACCTGTTGCCGCGCGTGTTCGAGCCGTTCGTCACGCGGCGCAGCGACGACGGCGCACAAGACGCGGGCACGGGGCTGGGCCTGGCGGTCTGCCGCGACCTGATCGAGCGGGCCGACGGGCGGATCACCGCGTCGAACCACGGCGGCGGGGCGGTGTTCCACATCGAGCTGCCCTGCGACGACACCGCCGAAACCGCGCAGGCCGTGCGGCAGGCGGGCTGAGCCGCCAACCCCGACCAAAACGACGAGAACCTCGCCGGGCGCGCCGCGTCGGTATGATTTATTGCGGTGACACAATCATGATTGTGGACACGAAACCGTGACGCGCGCCCCGCGACGGGGCGTCTGTGTATACCGTGGTGGTCACGTGAACCCTTCAGGACGCTCGGCATGAAACCGATTCACTCGCTGCTGGCGCTGGCCATGATCGCGGGCTGCGCCAACGCGCAGCACACGCAAAACAAACACCTCAACGTCAGCGGCATCTACCCGCACCTCGCGTCGTTCAACCAGCCCGCCCCCGGCGAGCGGGGCGGCGGCGAGTGCGGCATCGGGGCGCTGGTGCCGTGGGCGGGCAAGCTGTGGTGGGTGACCTACTCGCCGCACGAACCGCGCGGCAGCGCCGACAAGCTGTACGCGATGGACGCGGGCTACAACCTGACCGTGCGGCCCGAGAGCATCGGCGGCACGCCCGCGTCGCGCATGATCCACAAAGAATCGAACCAGCTGTTCATCGCCAGCTACGCGATCGACGCGAAGGGTCGCGTGCGCGTGATCCCCTTCGAACGCATGCCCGGCCGCATGACCGCCGCGGCCCGACACCTGACCGACCCGGCCAACAAGCTGTACATCTACGACATGGAAGGCGCGCTCTACGAGGTCGGCGTGCACGACCTCGACGTCAAGCGCCTGTTCCGCAAGCCCGTCCCCGGCTGGCACGGCAAGGGCGCGTACACCGGCCAAGGTCGGCTGATCCTATCCAACAACGGCGACCACCCCGTCGACCGCAACGCCTACAAGGAACTGCAGGTCGGCGCGCCGCCGCAGAGCGCCGAAGAGATCGGCTGCCTCGCTGAGTGGGACGGCAAAACGTGGCGCATCGTGCGGCGTAAGCAGTTCGTCGACATCACCGGGCCCGGCGGGATTCACGGCGCGCCCGACGACGAGGCGCCGGTGTGGGCGATGGGCTGGGACCGGCGGTCGGTCAAGCTGATGCTGCTCGACGACGGGCGGTGGAGCGAGTTCCTTCTGCCCAAGGGTTCGTTCTGCAACGACACGAGCCACGGCTGGTACACCGAGTGGCCGCGCATCCGCGAGATCGGGCGCGACGACTTTTTGATGGACATGCACGGCACGTTCTTCGACTTCCCGCCGGGCTTCGCCAACGGCGAGCACGCGGGCATCCGCCCGGTGTCGACGCACCTGCGCTACGTGCCCGACTTCTGTGAGTGGGACGGCCAACTCGTGCTCGCGGCCGACGACGCGGCGGTGGTGGGCGGCAACAAGATGTGCGGCCAGTCGCAGTCGAACCTGTGGTTCGGGCAATACGACGACCTGAAAACGTTCGGCCCGCGCAACGGTTACGGCGGGCCGTGGGTCAACGACGCGATCGAAAAGGGCGAGCCGAGCAAGCCGTACCTGTTCGCCGGCTACGACCACCGCGTGCTGCACCTCGTGCACGACGCGAAACAAACCGTGCGCTTCACGGTCGAACTCGACCGCAAGGGCGACGGGCAATGGGCCGAGCACGCCACGTTTGACGTGGGAGCGGGTCAATACGTTTGGCACGCGTTCCCGCGCGACCTGAAGGCGGAGTGGGTGCGGCTCAAGGCCGACACGCCGTGCAAGGCGACGGCGTACTTTCATTACCACAGCTACCGCAAGCCGGTGGCGGGCGAGGGCGCGGTCTTCGAGGGCCTGTTCCGCACGATCGATTCGATGCAGCGAACCAGCGCCTTGATCCGCCCGGCCAAGCACAACCGCAACCTGCAGGTGTTGACCGACGACGGTGAGTACTTCGAGGTCGACCAGACGCTGACCTTCAGCGCACCGGCGCAGAGCCGGGCGGACGAGGTGGCGCGGATCGCGGCGATCGAACCGTACTACACGGTCGAAGACGCGTCGGTGGTGGTGACCGAGAACGGCAAGCGGTACCGTTTGCCCAAGGCGTCGGAGGTGTTCGACCTGCCCGAGGTCGTCATGTCGAGCCGGCACGTCCGCGAGGTGCAGTCGGAGCGTGAGCTGATGAACGTGCACGGCACGTTTTACGAGCTGCCGAAGACCGACTGGATCCGCAAGGAGGGCGTGAAGCTGATCCGACCGGTATCGACGCACGACAAGCTGATCACCGACTACTGCAACTGGCGCGGCATGCTGGTGATGAGCGGGGTAAAGAAGGGCGCGACAACCGACGGCAACACGTTTATGAATGACGGCCGCGGCTTCGGCTTGTGGTTCGGCATGGTCGACGACCTGTGGAAGCTCGGCGAGCCGCGCGGTTACGGGGGGCCGTGGTTGAACACGAAGAAGCAACCCGGCAAGCCGTCGGACCCGTACCTGATGACCGGCTACGACCACAAGGTGATGACGCTCAGCCACGACGCCGACGGGCCGGTGGCGTTCACCGTCGAGGTCGACTTCGACCATCAATCGGGCTGGCACACGTACGGCCGATTCGTCGTCAAGCCCGGCGAGCGGTTCGAGCACACCTACCCCACGGGCTACAGCGCGCACTGGGTCAGGTTGAAAGTGGATAAGCCGTGCCGGGCCACGGCGCAGTTTAAGTACAACATGAGGCCGCGGTAAACCCGATAACCCCTTATAAATGCTTTGTTTCACCACCGGCGGGGGTGTATGTTTGTTCTACTCGCGGGCGTGACTCGCGGGCGCGATACCATGCGAGGTCGATGGGTTTAAGCGGGAGTCGATGGTGATGTCGTTTCATCGATGGGCGAAGCAGGTCGGACGCGCGGGCGCCGCGATGGCGTGTGCGGTGTGCGCGTGTGGCCTGTCGAGTTCGCCGGCGCGGGCGCTGGACATCAACCTCAGCTTCAACAGCGGCGCCTCGGCTGCGCCGAGCTTCGACCCGACCGGCGCTCAGCTGTCGGCCGTGTTCGACGCGGCCGCGTCGTTCTGGGAAGACTACATCCACGACACGCACACGGTGGACGTGGAGTTCTATTACACCGACCTGTCGGACACGTTCGGCACGCTCGCCACGCACGAGAACCTCGGCACCTCGGGCGGCAAGCCGACGGCCTCGCGGATCCGCATCGACACCGAGCTCGACGGCGTCGAGCAGCTGTGGTTCTTCGACCCCACACCGTTCGACCACGGCGAGTACGACCTTCAGCAGACGCTGTACCGCGACCTGTCGGGCTTGCAACAGACGCAGTGGTTCAACGGTGCGCCGCCGAGCTTGCTCGAGGTCGGTTACCGCGGCCACACGGTTTTGGGCGCGCCGGCCGACGCGGTCAACGGGTTCGACATACTCAGCACGCTGATACACGAGTTGGGGCACGCGGTGGGCCTGACGGTCAACGTGGCGAGCGGCGAGTACGCCGACGGGGACTACGACGTGCCGCCGGGGTTTGTCGGCGGGGCGACGATGGGCATCGTGGGCGACTTCCACCTCGACGCGCACACGTCGCTGATGTGCGGCGGGTGCGGCGCGACGGGGTTGCGCCGGCTGCCCACGGCGACGGACGTGCTGGCGGTGGCGACCGCCGCGGGCTGGGCGGAGATCGACCTGCCCCGCCAGGAGTTTCTTTCGGGCACGGACTGGCAGACCCCGGCCAACTGGGTCGGCGGCGCGCTGCCGGACGGCGACGACGTGGCCAGCATCCGCACACGCACGGTGGACCTGGTCGACACGCAAACGGTGGCCGAGGCGCTCGTGAGCGAAGAGGCGAAGCTAAGGCTCGGGCCGACCGGCCAGCTCAACGCCGGCGGGGGCGTGAGGCTTGAGAGCGGGGGCCAGGTCACGGGCGTCGGCGCGATCGCCGGGCCGGTGACCAACGACTCGGGCGGGGTCGCGCCGGGCCTGAGCATCGGCACGCTCAGCATAAACGGCGATTACGCGCAAGCGGCCGACGGGTGGTTGCGCGTGGAGATCGATGGCCAACTCGATGACGCCGATTTGCTTGAGGTGCAAGGCGCGGTTTCGCTCGACGGCTGGCTGCACATCGAAGACACCGGTTCGGCTGCGCCGCAACTCGGCGACGCGTTCGACGTGCTCACGGCCGACTCGATCAGCGGCGGGTTCGGTCAGGCCCGGGTCACCGGCACGGACCTCGGCGCGGGCGCGGCTTTGGCGGTGTTGTACCTCGATACCGACGCCGACACGCTCGCCGACACCGTGCGCCTGCTGGCGACGTACCGCGGCGACGCGGACGGCGACGGCGCGGTGTCGCTGGCGGACCTCGACGCGCTGGGCACAGGGTTCGGCGCGGCGGGCGCGACGTGGCGGCGGGGCGACTTCGACTACGACGGCGCGGTGACGCTGGCCGACCTCGATGCGCTGGGCGCGAACTTCGGCGCGGCTACCGCAAATGCCGCGAACTCCGCCGTGCCCGAGCCGGCGAGCGTGGTGGGGTTGGGCCTGGGCGGGTTGGCGCTGGCCCGGCGTCGCCGGCGTTGACCCGCGTTGCGACGCGAAATCGCCGACGCGACGAGCCGGGGCGTGTTTCTGTAACGGGTTGCGCGTTTCGGGCATCGAACGCTTAGCGACGGTGGCCACGCGCGCGTGGCGCGGCTACCGTTTGGTTCGGGCCCGCCGACGGGAGCAGCGGGCGCCCACGAAGAAGGGTGTCGTTTTGATCGCGCCAATCAAACCAGCCAACGAGCACGAGCGTCTGGCCGACCTGCGCGCCACGGAGATCCTCGACACGCCCAGCGAGCGCCGCTTCGACCGCGTGGTCGAGCTGGCCCGCCGGGCGTTCGGCGTGTCGATCGGTTACATCGCCATGGTCGACTCCGACCGGCAGTGGTTCAAGGCCAAGTGCGGCCTGGACCGCGACGAGACCGGCCGCGACGAATCGTTCTGCGGCCACACGATCCTGCAAGACGAAACGCTGGTGGTCGAAGACGCCACGCAAGACGAGCGCTTCTTCGACAACCCGATGGTCACCGGCGAGCCGTACATCCGGTTTTACGCCGGCCACCCGCTGCGCGGCCCGGGCGGGCACAACATCGGCACGCTCTGCCTGGCCGACCCCGAGCCGCGCACGCTCGACGAGAACGAGCGCAACATCCTCCGCGTGCTCGCCGAGCAGGCCGAGCAGGAGCTGGCGATGGTTTCGGTGATCGCGGCGCAGCGTGAGCTGTTGGAAACGAAGAACCAGCTGGTCGCGGCGCGGCAGAAGATGGCCGAGGAGATCGCCGACGCCGCCGACTACGTGCAGTCGATGCTGCCCGAGCCCATCGGCCACGGCCCGGTGCGCACCGACTTCCGCTACATCGCCTCCTCGCAGCTCGGCGGCGACCAGCTCGGCTACCACTGGCTCGACGAGCAGACGCTGTCGTTCTACCTGCTCGACGTCAGCGGCCACGGCATCGGCCCGTCGCTGCTCGGCGCCTCGGTGCACGCGCTGCTCAACAGCGGCCAGCTCGGCGACGACGTCATGCGCGACCCCGCCCGCTTGCTCGGGGCGCTCAACCGCGCGTTCCCCATGGAGCAGCACGGCAACCGGTTCTTCACCATCTGGTACGGCGTGTACCACACCGAGTCGCGCCGGCTGCGCTACGCCGTGGCCGGCCACCACCCGGCGCTGGTTTTCGAGTCGCCCGGCGGCCCGCCGCGCAGCCTGGGCGAGCCGGGGCTGATGATCGGCGTGTTGCACGACACCGAGTACGTCACGCTCGAACACACCATGCCCACCGGCAGCCGGCTGTTCTTGTTCAGCGACGGCCTGTTCGAGCTGCGCAACGGCGACGAGACGATGCTCGGCCTGCGGGGCTTGGCCGACGTGCTGCACGACGCCGCCCGCCACCCCGACGGCGCCCGCGTCGACGAGGTCCGCCGGCGCCTCGTCGACTACCAGGGCCACGCCGAGTTCGACGACGACTTCTCGCTGTTGGAACTGACGTTCAGCTGACGGGCGAGCCGGCCCGGGCCGTGAAGACGCGATACCCCGGCGCGCCGTTAACGAACACCACCACGGGCCGGCTCGACACGAGCCGGCTCGCTTGGTTTCACCGCGTGATACCGAAGGGGTGGAAGAAGCTCGACCCGGCGGCTTGCCCGATTTGTGTTTAGACACTATACTCATGCCATGCGGTCGATGAACAGCCAGATCGCCGAGCAGGTGTTGCGCGTGGTCAACGCGGTGCTCTTCGCGGAGAAGAAGCGGGTGTTCGAGTTCAAGGGCGCCCGCCTGTACCCCTCGGAGGTGCACCTGCTGCTGGTGATCCGCAACGAGCTGAACACCAACGCCACGCAGATCGCGCGGAAGCTGGGCGTGACCAAGGGCGCGGTGTCGCAGACGCTGTCCCGGCTGGAGAAGAAGGGCATCGTCCTCAAGGCCAAGGACCCGGCGAACAAGAACGAGCTGACCCTGTCGCTGACCAGGCTCGGCCGGGAGGCGTGCGCGCACTGTCAGCGGGTCCAGGACGCGTTCCTCACCGCCCACACGAAGTACCTGCGGAAGCTCGACGCGGACGACAAGGCCGCGGTCCTCGGCTTCCTGAGGCACATGGAGCAGAGCTTCGGCGAGACCGACCCGCCTTAATTTTTTACCTTTTGAGTTTAGCTACTAAACACAAATAAGGAGCCCCCATGAACACGCAACGATCCGAAACCCTGGCCCAGTCGTTCCTCGCGAAGGGCCACCCGCTTAAACGCAAGACGCAGACCGCCACGCAGACCTTCGACTTCCCGCCCGAGGTGGTGTTCCCGCAGTTGTGCCCCACGGCCGAACGCGACTGGATCCCCGGCTGGGAGTGCGATCTGCTCTACACCTCGACCGGTTACATGGAGCCCGACAGCATCTGGACCACGCCCGAGACCAACGTGCTCGGCCCGGGGCTGTGGGTCGTGACCCGCTGCAAACCCAACGCGGAACTCGAGATCGTGCGGGTCGTCGATCGGTCGTTCGTGGAACACATGCGGATCAAGCTGGTCGACAACCACGACGGCACCGCCACGGGCGTGTGGAACCTGACGTTCACCGCGCTGGACGAAGCGGGCAACGACGTGGTCGCCTCGCTGCCGGACGAAAGCCCAGAGCTGGCGCACGCGATCGCGGGCTTGCGGCACTTCCTGGCCACGGGCGAGTTGATGGGCACGTGAGCGGCCGAGCGAGCGGGTTGTGTCGGCCCGTAATGACGCAACCACTCGGCGTGCCGCACGCGGGCGGCGCAGCGTTGACGCACACCACCACGGGCCGGCTCGACACGAGCCGGCTCGCTTTTCGTGCGCGGTCAACCCGTGCGCCGGCCGCGCAGCACGCGGGCGGTCAGCAGCAGGTAATCGACCGCGGCGACGACGGCGGCGGCGATCGTGGCGTGCACCACGGCGCTGCGCCACCCCGCGCTCAGCCAATCGCTGAACAGGGCGACGAACGCGACGAACAACCCCGTCGTGGCGACCTTGCCGGGCCAGCGGGCGGGCACCTGTTGGAACGTGGCCCAGTCCCGGCGGACGGCGCCGTAGCCGGCGATGGCCACCACCACGATGTCGCGGGCGATCAGGCCGAACACCTGCCAGCCGGCGAGCAACCCTTCGCGCCAGGCCACGGTGAGCGTGATCAGCACGAAGGCCTTGTCGGCCACCGCGTCGAGCAGGCCGCCCTGCCAGCTGGTGACCTTGAACCGGCGGGCGGTGTAACCGTCGAGCAGGTCGGTGAACGCGGCGATGAACACCCCCGCCAACTGCCACGGCCGATCCATAAACGGCATGGCCACCGCCACCGCCAGCCGGGCGGCGGACAGGGCGTTGGGGATCAGCGCGATCCACCGGTATCTCGTCGGGGGTTGGGCCTGCACGTTACTTCAGCCTATCGGCCGAATCCGCGCGGTTCGACCGATAATCGTGTGCGATTCTTGCCGGTCGACCGGTTTTGCCGATCCTAAGCCGATGAGAGACAATAGCCGGTTGATTTCCGAATCCTTCCTCGAGCGAATCGCGCGATGAACATCATCATCTGTGGCGCCGGGACGGTCGGCTCACACGCCGCCGACGTGCTCGCCGCCGCCGGACACAACATCACCGTCATCGACCTCGACGCCCAGCGGCTGGCGTCGGTCGAAGAGACGATGGACGTGCGCATCCTCGAGGGCAACGCGATCCACGGCGAGGTGCTGCTCGCCGCCGGCGCCCCCAAGGCCGACCTGCTCGTCGCGGCCACCGAATCCGACGAGATCAACCTGCTGTCGGCCGCCGTGGGCAAGGGCGTGGGGGCCAAGCAGACCATCGCCCGCGTGCGGCACTCGGCGTACTTCGACGAGAAGGGCGTCGACTACGACGCCGTGCTCGGCATCGACCACTTCATCTGCCCCGAGTTCTCCACCGCGCTGGCCATCGCCTCCACGCTCCGCAACCCCGGGGCATTGGCCATCGAAAACTTCGCGCGGGGCCAGGTGCAGATGCAGGAGCTGATCGTCACCGACACCGCGCCCGCCGCGGGCAAGGCGCTGAGCGAGCTGCCCGCGCTCGGCATGCCGGCCGGCACCCGCCTCGCGGCGATCACCCGCAACGGCGTCGCCCGCATCCCCGAAGCCCGCACCGTGGTCCAGGCCAACGACACCATCGTGCTCGTGGGCAACGCCGACGTGTTCGGCAAGGCCCGCGAGCTGTTCCGCAAGGCCACCAAGGCCAAGCGCACCGTGGCGATCATGGGCGGCTCGAGCATGGCGGTCTGGCTCTGCCGGGCCCTCAAAGACCGCAACTTTTCGATCCGTCTGTTCGACATCGACCAGGGGCGCGCCGAGGAGTTGGCCGAGAAGCTGCCGTGGGTCACGGTGATCCGCGACGACCCGACCGACCCGGTGGTGTTCGCCGACGAGCGCCTGTCGGAGGTGGACGTGTTCGTGGCGCTGCGCACGGAAGACGACGAGCACAACATCCTCGCGTGCGCGTGGGCCAAGTCGCTGGGCGTGAGGCGCGCCGTGTGCACGGTGACCCGGCCGAACTATTTGCACCTGATGAAGCAGGTGGGCATCAACCACCCGTTCTCGCCGCGTTCGGTGGCGGTGCGGGAGATCGAGAACCACCTGGCCGACAAGCGGCTGCACCAGCTGGCGACGCTGGCCGAGGGCAGCGTGGACGTGTATCAGGTGACGATCCCGGCGCGGAGCGGGGTGGTGGGCAAGCCGTTGCGCGAGGTCAAGCTGACGCCGGACTGGATGATCGCGGCGATCCAGACCGAGCGCGAGGTCAAGGTGCCGCGCGCCGACGACGCGATCGAGGCCGGCGCCACCGTGCTGGTCATCGGCCGCAGCGGCGAAGAGGCGAAACTGAACAAGGTGCTCGGCACGAACTGAATGGAGTCAATCGGTCGATCGGTCAATCAGTTAACTGGCAAAGACAAGCCTCACCGAACTGATAGACCGATTGACCAGTTGACCAACCGACCGATCGACCAACTGACTGATAGCCCGCCATGAACTTCAGCTTTGTATTCAACCGATTCGGCCTGTTGCTGCTCGTGCTCAGCGCGTTGCTGGCGGCGGCGGGGGCGTGGTCGCTGGGGCTGGTGACCGTGGGCGACGCGGCCGAGCAGCCCGCGGCCGGCGCGCTGCTGATCAGCGCCGTGATCGGCGGGGCGATCGGTTTCGTGCTCTGGTGGGTCACGCGCAGGGCCGCGCAGATCGGCCGGCGCGAGGCGCTTTTGCTGGTGGCGCTCAGCTGGCTGTTGGGCGCGGCCCTCAGCGCCTTGCCGTTCTTCTTCTGGGCGCAGTTCGAGCCGGGCTATCTGGTCAACCCGCACCCGTTCGCCAACTACGTCGATTGCTACTTCGAGGCCATGAGCGGGCTGACCACGACGGGCGCGACGGTCCTGCCCAACATCGCCGAGGCCGATCACGCGTCGGGCGTCGCGCCGCTGCCGCGCTCGCTGCTGCTGTGGCGCTCGGCGACGCACTGGCTGGGCGGGCTGGGCATCGTGGTGCTCTTCGTGGCGGTGCTGCCGTCGCTGGGCGTGGGCGGCAAGCGTCTGTTCAAGGTCGAGGCGCCGGGGCCGAAGTCCGAGGCCGTCACCCCGCAGATCCGCGAGACCGCGCGGGCGCTGTGGCTGATCTACCTGGTGCTGACTGCCGCCGAGATCGTCGCGCTTAAGCTCGCCGGCCTCGACTGGTTCGACAGCGTCTGCCACACCTTCGCCACGCTCGCCACCGGCGGTTTCTCCAGCCACAACAGCTCGATCGCGGGCTTCGACAACGCGGCCGTCGAGTGGATCGCGGTCGTGTTCATGCTGCTGGCCGGCGTCAACTTCGGGCTGTACTACATGGTGCTGCGTGGCAAGTGGAAGCAGGCGCTGCGCGACACCGAGCTGCGCGTGTACCTGGTGATCATGGCCGTCGCCGCCACGGTCATCACGCTCTCGCTGATCGGCACGCAGTACCACACCACCGCCGGCGACGCGGTCAACGGCGGCGCCGGTGACGCGGTGCGCTACGGCGTGTTCCAAACGGTGTCGATCCAGACCACCACCGGCTTCGGCACCGCCGACTTCAACGCCTGGCCGTTCGTCGCCCAGGCCACGCTGCTGGCGCTGATGTTCATCGGCGGCTGCGGCGGCTCGACCGGCGGCGGGCTGAAGGTGATGCGCATCTGGGTCATGCTCAAGGTCATCGCCGCCGAGGTCGAACGCGCCTTTCGGCCCAACGTCGTCCGCCCCGTGAAGGTCGGCCGCGCCACCGTCGACAACGACATGAAGCTCGGCACCGTCGTGTTCATCGTGTCCATGCTGCTGATCGTGCTTGCCGGCGGTGTGGCGATCGAAGGCTTCGAACAGCTCGCCGGCCACGACGAATGCACCTTCCGCACCTCCGGCACCGCCGCCGTCGCCACACTGTTCAACATCGGCCCCGGTCTCGGGCTCGTCGGCGCGACCGAAAACTACGGCTGGTTCACCGACGCCAGCAAGCTGTTGATGTCGCTGCTCATGGCGATCGGTCGGCTCGAGCTGTTCGCGATCATCGTGCTGTTCAGCCCCCGCTACTGGCGCGGCGATTGAGCGGCCGCGCTCAGCCCAGCGCCGCGACGACCGCGCGGACGCGATCGGCTTCGACCGGGTGGTTGGTGTCGCCACCCTCTTTCAGCGATGTGCCGACGATGAAGCCGTCGGCGCAGTCGCGGTAGGCGGCGATGTTGTCGACGCTCACGCCCGAGCCGACGAACACGGGCGTGTCACCCGCCGCGGCCTTGACGGCACGCAGCTCTTCGAGGTCGGTCTGGTCGCCGGTGCCCACGCCCGAAACGATCAGCGCGTCGGCCCGGCCGCGCTCGGTCAGGTCCCACACCTCTTGCTCGAGCGGCGCCGGCGCCACGGGCGCCGAGTGCTTGACGTTGAAGTCGGCCCAGATGCGGATGTGCTGCGCCGCGGTGTTGGCCCGGTCGCGCTGCAGGTCGTGGGCGATGCCCTGCAAGACGCCCTGGTCGGTCACGCGGGCCCCGGTCAGCACGTTGACACGGATGAACTGCGCCGCGCACGCGTGCGCGATGGCCAGGGCGCTGCGGCCGTCGTTACGCAGGCAGTTGATGCCGATCGGCAGCTCGCAACGCCGGCGGACCTCGTTGGCGATCGCGGTCATGTGCGCCACGGTCATCGCCGTCACCCGGCCGGGGTAGAACGGCACGTCGCCGTAGTTTTCGATCATCAACCCGTGCACGCCGCCGGCGAGCAGGGCTTCGAGGTCGGCCAGCACGCTGTCCCACACCGTCGAGATCACGCCGCCGTAGCCGGGCGCGCCGGGCAGCGGGGGCAGGTGCAGCATGCCGATGACGGGCTTGTCGGTTTCGAACATGGCCACAGCATAACCGATCGCGGTGCGGCGCGGGCTTGCGCTGCGCTGTGGGTCGGCTTGAAATGTGTTGGCAGCGCGTTAGCCGGTGGTGGGCGGCGCGTCCTGCCGCAGCGTCGCGGCCATCGCCATCATCGGTCGGTACAACACCATGATGACCAACTCCGCCAGCACGACCGCGGTGTACAGCGGTGCGCCGATGACCTGTCGGTGGTAGAGCAGCCAGGCGATCGCCAGCAGCGCCGCGCCGCCGGCGCTGGCCGCCGCGCCCAGGTGCAACGAAGCCAACCCGCCGCGCCGCGCCAGCAAGCGGGCGGCGACCCATGCGCCGAGCGCCTTGCCGTCGCCGATGACGATCAATGCCACGACCCAAAGCCACAGGCCGAAGTGCCGGGCCGGGTCGGCGTGCAGCGTGGCCAACAGCGCCACGACGGGCGCGGCGAACTCGACCAGCCGGCGGGTGAACGGCGCATCGGCGCCGGCGACGAACGGGCAGGCCAGCGCCGCGATCGCGACCGCGGCCAACGGGTGAACGCCGCTGGCGCCGGCGGCCACGGCGCCCAGCGCCACCACCCACACCACCGATAGCGCATCGCGCACAACCGGGTCACCGATCTTGCGCTCAAACAAGCGCGTGGTTGGCAGACCGATCGCCGGCACGCACACCGCGAACGCCACGACGCCCAGCGCGTGCACCGGCCGTTCGTATACGGCGAGCAGCGCCGCGGTCGCCGACCACGCCCCCAGCAACAGCCAGCGCACCGTCGCGGCGTGCAGGGCGGGGTGCTCGTCGCCCGCGGCGGCCGGCGCGTGCGACGCATGAATCGGCAACCCCGCCGCCAGCGCGATCGCCACCAGCGACCAGCCGCCGACCGCCGCTTGCCGGGCCGTGACCCAGTGGCCGAGCAGCGTCACGGCCGCGACGCTGAACAACACCACCGTCACCGCGGCGCCCGCGGCGATCGCGCCGGCGTCGGCGGTGAGCGGCGCGGGCCTGGGCCCGGCGACCAGCAAGCCCCCGGCCAACACCAACCCCAACGCCGCGCCGTACATCAGCACCGACCGGCCCCCGCTGCGCGTCGCCACCGCGCGGTCGTAAGCCCGCTGGCGCTGGGCGATGCCCGACTCGGCGTGGGTCTGCATGTTTTTCAGCGCCCGCGCGCTGTAGCCCCGGTGCATCAGGCCGACCATGTTCTCGTTGACCTCTTTCTCGAACCGGCGCATGTCGCGCAGCTCGGCGTGGCCCCCGACCACGAGCCACTGGTGCCAGTCCGGGGCGGCCTGGCCGAGCACCGCCGGGCCCAGCAGCAACCCCGCGAGCATCGCGCCGACGATGCGTGGCTGGCCGACCGCCTGCGCCACCATCGCCGCGACCAGCGCCACCGGCACCACCCACGCCGCCTGCGCCACGGCCGACCAGATCAAAGGGTTGCCCGCCATCGATTGGAAGGTAACGCGCCACCCCCCCGGCGCGAAGCACAATCCGCCGTTGGCGTGACAAACTTCGCCCGCTTATCATGGTCGCCCAGGTGAACAACACGATGAAACAACTCGCTTTACTGTGGCTGCTGTACGGCGCGGCCGCGCTGGTCGGCTGCGAAAAACTCAGCCTCACGCCCACCATCTACTCGACGCCCGACGCCGTGGTCACCGCCGTCGAGTTGCTCGAGGTCTCGCCCGAAGGCGCGTCGGCACGCATCGTCGTCGACCTTAAAAACAAAAACGACGAGCCCATGCCCCTCAAGCTGGCGCGCTATCGCCTGTCGCTCGGCGGCGAGGCCTACACCGGCAACACCAAGGCCAACGCCACCGTGCCCGCACGCGGCGCGCTGACCCTCGCGCTGACCGGCGCCGTGGCCGGCGCGCCCGGCGCAGCCTACGACGTGAGCGGCAGCATCGAGTACCAGCCGCCCGGCGAGATCCGCGAGCTGATGACCGACTTCAAGGTCCCGCTGCCCACCATCAACTTCAGCGGCGCCGGCCAAGTCACCGGCACACCCAAACAGGTCGGCCGCCTCGACCTCGCCCCGCCGCCCGCGCCGGTCGAACAAGCGCCCACACCGGCCGAGGCCGATCCGCCGACCAAGTGAGCGACACCCCCATTCAACTGGTGCTCTTCGACCTGGGCCACGTGCTGGTGCGCATCTGTCACACCTGGGCCGAGGCCGCCCAGCGCGCGGGCGTGCCGCAACTGATCGACACCTCGCAGCCCCACGTCAAAGCGTTGATCGACGACGCCGTCGACCGCAACGAACGCGGCCACACCACGCAGGCCGAGTTCGCCGAACGGCTGGCGGCGTTGCACGAATCGCTCGAACCGCAACACATCGACGCGATCGGCGAGCACTGGCTGATCGAGTGTTACGAAGGTGTCGATACACTGATCGACCGCGTGCACGACGCAAACATGGCCAGCGGGTGTTTGTCGAACACCAACGAACGACACTGGCAGATCATGTTCGGCAGCGGCAACGGCTTCGCCCCCCTCGACAAGCTGCAAACCGACTACCGCTTCGCCTCGCAGCTGATCGGCGCCCGCAAACCCGAGCCGGCGATCTACGAACACGTCGAGTCGGCCACGGGCCTCGGCGGCGGGGCGATCCTGTTCTTCGACGACCTGCCCGACAACATCGCCGTCGCACGCTCGCGCGGCTGGCGGGCGGAACTCGTCGAGCGCGGGGCCGACCCCGTCGCACAGATGCGCCAAGCGTTCGCCAAGCACCACATCCCTTGACGCGAACCAAAAACTAGCCCGCCAGGGCCGTTGTGCCCGGCGCGGGGCGCACTACAATCGCGCCATGAGCGCCATCGACACCGAAAACAACGTCGCGACCCGCGTGTACCGCATCGAAGTCCACCCCGCCGAGGTCGCCGACGACCCCGTCGGCCGCAGCGTGCTGCACGAGGCCCGCGAGCTGCACCTCGCCGAGGCCCTGCGCGAGGTCCGCTCCGCACGCCTGTACCTGATCGAAACCACCCTCAGCGAAACCGACATCGACCAGGTCGCCCGCGAGCTGCTGGCCGACCCGGTCAACCAGCGCCCCGTCATCGGTTCGACCGAACCCGCCGACGGCGCCCAGCTCGTCGAGGTGCACTACCTGCCCGGCGTGATGGACCCGGTGGCCATGTCGACCCACGACGCGATCGTCGAGATGCTCGGCCCCCGCGCCGCGGGCTGCGAAGTCCGCACCGGCTACCGCTACGACATGATCGGCGCCGGCCGCGACGAGGCCGAACGCATCGCCGGCGCGATGCTCGCCAACCCGGTGGTGCAGTCGGTATCGTTCGAGCCGTTCGCGCCCGAGGCGTTTGTGAAGGGCACGCCCTACGAGTTGAACCTCACGCACGTGCCGATCCGCGAGCTCGACGACGAGGGCCTGATGAAGATGTCGCGCGAGGCGCACCTGTTCCTCTCGCTCGAAGAGATGCGCTGCATCCGCGACTACTACCGCGACGCCGACCGCATGCCGACCGACGTCGAGCTCGAAACACTTGCGCAAACGTGGTCCGAACACTGCGTGCACAAAACATTGAAGTCGCGCATCAGCTACACCGAAGGCGAGCGTCGCTTCAGCGACGCGGGCGACACGGGCAACGCGGGCTCCGACATCGACTGGTCGTCGCGCCCCAACCACACCGTCAACGACGACGGCACCGTCACCATCGACAACCTGCTCAAATCGACCATCGCCGCGGCGACGTTCGAGCTGACCAGCGACGGCGTCGACTGGTGCATCAGCGTCTTCGAAGACAACGCCGGCGTCATCGCCTTCGACGGCACCGACGCGGTCACCTTCAAGGTCGAAACCCACAACCACCCCTCGGCCATCGAGCCCTACGGCGGCGCCGCCACCGGCATCGGCGGCTGCATCCGCGACACCATGGGCACCGGCCTGGCCGCCAAGCCGATCGCCAACACCGACGTGTTCTGCGTGGCCGACCCGCAGTGGGACCGCGCGAAGCTGCCCAAGGGCGTGCTGCACCCGCGCCGCGTGCTCAAGCAGGTCGTCGCGGGCGTACGCGACTACGGCAACCGCATGGGCATCCCCACCGTCAACGGCGCCGTCTGGTTCGACGACCGCTACCTCGGCAACCCGCTCGTGTTCGCCGGGTCCGTGGGCCTGATCCCGCGCGACATGGCGTTCGGCGAAGTCCAACCCGGCGACCGCATCATCGTGCTCGGCGGCCGGACGGGGCGCGACGGCATCCACGGCGCGACGTTCAGCTCCGCCGAGCTGACCGACACCCACGCCGACGAGTTCAGCCATGCCGTGCAGATCGGCAACGCGATCACCGAAAAGACCTGCCTCGACGTGATCCTCCAGGCCCGCGACCACGCCTCGGGTTGTTTGTACAACGCGATCACCGACTGCGGCGCGGGCGGGTTCAGCTCGGCGGTCGGCGAGATGGGCGAAAAGATCGGCGCGTACGTCGAGCTCGAAAAGGCCCCGCTCAAGTACGAAGGGTTGAGCTACACCGAGATATGGATCAGCGAGGCGCAGGAGCGCATGGTGCTCTCCGTGCCGCCCGAAAAAGTCGCCGCCGTCACCGCGCTGGCCGAGGCCGAGGGCGTCGAATGGTGCGACCTGGGCCACTTCGGCACCGACGACGCCGAGCTGGTGCTGACCTACGAAAACACCGAGGTCGGCCGCCTGTCGATGAAGTTCCTGCATGAAGGCATTCCCCAGCCCACGCGGCAAGCGACATGGGCGGGCCAATCGAAAATCGGAAATCGGAAATCGGAAATCCTCGACGCCCCGATCGACCGGTTGCTCGTGAAGTTGCTGTCGCACCCGAACATCGCGTCAAAGCACTGGATCGTCCGCCAGTACGACCACGAGGTGCAGGGCGGCAGCGTGGTCAAACCCCTCGCGGGGCCCAACGGCGACGGGCCCGGCGACGCGGCGGTGCTCCGGCCGAAGCTCGACAGCGACCGGGGCGTCGCTTTGTCCGTCGGCCTGTGCACGGCGTTCGGCGACGTCGACCCGTACTGGATGACGCTCGCTTCGATCGATGAGGCGGTGCGCAACGCGGTGTGCGTCGGCGCCGATCCATCGAAGATCGCGATCCTCGACAACTTCTGCTGGCCGTCGTGCGATGCGCCCGAGAACCTCGGCTCGCTGGTCCGCGCCGCCGAGGCGTGTTACGACGGCGCCAAGGCGTTCCGCACGCCGTTCATCTCGGGCAAGGACTCGCTGAACAACCAGTTCACCACCGAGTCGGGCGAGACGATCCAGATCCCGCCGACGCTGTTGATCAGCGCCATGGGCATCGTCCACGACACGGCGCGCTGCGTGACCATGGACGCCAAGGCCGCGGGCAATTACCTCTTCCAGGTGGGCGTGACGACGAACCAACTCGGTGGCTCGCACCTGCAACTGGTCACCGGGCAAGGTTCGACCGACGTGCCGCGCGTCGATCTGGCCAAAGCCCCGGCGCAACTCGCGACGGTGGCCAAACTGATCGCCGAAGGCCTGGTCGCCAGCGCCCACGACTGCTCCGACGGCGGCATGCTCGTCGCCGCGGCGGAGATGGCGTTCGCGGGCGGGCTCGGCGTCGACCTCGACCTGACCGCCGTGCCGCGTGAGGGCGAGCTGACCGACCTCGCCGCCTGTTACGCCGAGACGCCGACGCGTGTGCTGGTCGAGGTGACCGCCGAGCACTACGACGCCGTGGTCAAGGCCTTGCAAGGCACCGGCGTGCCGTTCGGCGAGCTAGGCCAGTTCAACGACTCGACCCGTTTGACGGCGCGCGGCAACAACGGGCCGCTCGTCGACGCGTCGCTCGACGACCTGCGCAACGCCTGGCTCAAGCCGCTGGATTGGTAACCCCCTAAGCCCGAAGCAGGCGAGCGTCGCTTCAGCGACGCGGGTTTGAAACACCCATGACCCCTCAACCCAGCGTCATCCTCTTCCTCACCGACCAGCAGCGCTGGGACACCACCGGCCTGCACGGCAACCCGCTCGGCCTCACGCCCAACCTCGACCGCCTCGCCCAGCGCGGCACGCACTTCGCCCACAGCTTCACCTGCCAACCCGTGTGCGGCCCGGCGCGCTCGTGCCTGCAAACCGGCCAGTACGCCACCACCACCGGCGTGTGGCGCAACGGCCTGCCGCTGCCCACCGATCGGCCCACGCTCGCCACTTGCTTCAACGACGCCGGCTACCACACCGGCTACATCGGCAAGTGGCACCTGTCGGGCGTCGAACACGCGCCGGGCCACGGCGGCGCGGTGCCGCGCGACAAGCGCGGCGGGTACACCGACTGGCTCGCGTGCGAAGCGCTCGAGTTTTCGGTCAACGAATACCACACGGTGCTGTACGACGACGACAACCGGCCCGTGCGCCTGCCGGGTTACCGCGTCGATGCACTGACCGATGCGGGCATCCGGTTCATCGACCGCCGCAAGGGCGGGCCGTTCTTTTTGATGATGTCGTACATCGAGCCGCACCACCAGAACGACGTCGACGATTACCCGCCCCCGGAAAGTTACCGCGAGCGCTACACCGGGCGGTGGACGCCACCCGACTTGCAGGCGCTCGGCGGTTCGACTGCTCAACACCTCGGCGGGTACTTCGGCATGGTCAAGCGGCTCGACGAGGCGATCGGCCGGTTGCAAGACGCGCTGATCTCGCTCGGCCTCGACCGCGACACGATCGTGCTGTTCACCTCCGACCACGGCTGCCACTTCAAGACGCGCAACGACGAGTACAAGCGTTCGTGCCACGAGTCGTCGATCCGCGTGCCCACCGCCGCGTGGGGCGGCCCGTTCGACGCCGGCGGCCGCGTTAACGAGCTCGTGTCGCTCGTCGACCTGCCCCCCACGCTGTTAGCCGCTTGCGGCTTAGCGCCCCCGCAAACCATGCAAGGCCGCTCCGCGCTGCCCCTGCTGCGCGGCGACGCGAGCGATTGGCCCGACGACGTCTTCGTGCAGGTCAGCGAAGCCGAGACCGGCCGCGCGGTGCGGACGCAGCGTTGGAAGTACGCCGTGACCGTGCCCGGCTCGGGCTGGTCGAACACGACCGCCGGCAGCGATGAATACACCGAAGCGTTCTTGTACGACCTGAAACACGACCCGCACGAGCTAGAAAACCTGGTGAGTTTTCCGACGCACGCGAAGGTGCGGGCCGTGATGCGCGAACGTTTGATCCGTCGCATGACCGAAGCCGGCGAACCGACCCCGACCATCCACGAAGCGCCACCAACCAACCACAACTGGCAACGCGAAACACCCGACGGGGCCGAAAACGAGTAATCGGCGAGCGTCGCTTCAGCGACGCGGGCAAAAAACTAATTCTGCTACACTGACCCTGAAATGACCATGAACGCAAAACCGAAAACCCTCATCCTCCGCACCGCGGGCATCAACCGCGAGGGCGACCTGATCCGCGCCTTCGAACTCGCCGGCGCCGAGACGCTGACCGTCCACCTGCACGCGCTGATCGACGACCCCTCGCCGCTGGAAACCTGCGACATCCTCGGCCTGCCCGGCGGGTTCAGCTACGGCGACGACATCGCCGCCGGCCGCATCCTCGCCAACCGCATCCGGCACCGTTTGTTACCCGCCATCCGTGGGTTCGTCGCCGCGGGCAAGCCGGTCATCGGCATCTGCAACGGATTCCAGGTGCTGGTCAAAACCGGTCTGCTCCCCGGCTTTGAAGAAGACGCCGACGCTTCGCCGCAGCGTGTGACGCTGACCGACAACGCGCTGCCGCGCTTCGTCAACAAGTGGGTCGAGCTCGACGTGCAAAGCGAAACGCGCTGCATCTGGACGCGCGGCATCGAGCGCATCGAATGCCCCATCGCCCACGGCGAAGGCCGATTCGTCGCCCCCCCGCAAGTGCTCGACCGCCTCGAAACCAACGGCCAGGTGGCGCTTCGTTACGCGACCAACCCCAACGGCTCCGACCGCGACATCGCCGGCATCTGCGACCCGACGGGTTTGGTGTTCGGCCTGATGCCGCACCCCGAAGACAACATCCACCCCACCCACCACACCGCCTGGACCACCGGCCTCGACACCACCGCCACCAGCGGTTTACGGTTGTTCGAAAACGCCGTCCAATATGCCGCCGAACGTGTGGCGCAGCCGGCGTCGAACGCGTAACTCCGCGCGCCCGTTAGCCCCCGGTTCCACCGGGGGAAGTTCCGAGAAACCCCCGGGTATAACCCGGGGCTAACGGCAACACCCACGACATGTCGTTCAGCCCCGACGGTTACGCCGAGGTTTTCTATTGAGCATAAAGCCGCGGATGGTATCCGCGGCGGCCGCGAACACCGTTCGCGGCTTTATGATCGACAGTTCGTTCGCTCCCTCCCACGAACCGCGTTACATTGAACCCCATGTTCAACGACCAAATCCAAAACGTGATTGATCGCGTCGACGCGATACGGCACGAGGTCGACGACGCTTGGCAGATCCCCGCGCACCAGGCGCTGGTGCTCGCGCAGGTCGTCCGCATCGGGCGGTTCAAGTCGCTGCTCGAAGTCGGCGTGAGCTACGGGTTTTCCACGCTACACCTCGCCGCCGCGGCCCGGGAGCACGGCGGGCACGTGCACGCGATCGACATCAGCGAAAAGAAGATCACCGCCGCCACCGGCCACCTGACGCAGGCCGGGCTGCTCGACTCGGTCACCCTGCACCTCGGCGACGCCCGCGCGGTGTTGAAGACGCTTCAGCCCGTCGAGCCGATCGACTTCATCTTCAACGACGCCGACAAGGCGCAGGCGATCGCCTACCTCGAGGCCGCCCAGGCCTTGCTCGCCGACCGTTGCGTGGTGGCGCTGGACAACACCGACGACAACCCCGCCACCCGCCCGTGCGTCGAGTGGCTGCGCGAGGCCGCCGGCGGGCGCAGCTGCAACGTCTCCGTGGGCAACGGCTTCGAGCTGGCGATCCTCGAACGCCACCCGTAGAGCGGAACTGGTATTCGCTGCGACGACGAGCAAGGCGGCGGCATGACGTTCTGGTCGTGCCCACCGCGAACGGGCGCGGCCCGACACCGCGGGCGCCGCTGCCCCTAACCACGCCTCGGCCCGTAGCCCGCCGCACCGATCCGCGTATGAAAGCACCAGGTGCGACCATCAGTTCAACAAAGCCGCGGTGTTGGCGTGAAGTTATTCTAATGTTCTTAAGAATATTAGAATAATTAAGACGGCGTGCGAGCCGTATCGCGCGGCGTCTGATGCGATTCATCCAACGCGTAATAGCGGCCTGTTCGTTTTCTGCGCGCCGCAACGCCGTGCGCACGACGGCGTCGTGGGCGTTTACGATGGCGTGAGCGGGGGTGATTTCGGCGCGGCGCGCGCACGGCGTCACATCGGTGCGCGGCGGCGTGCGCGCCCGTGAAACGCTTTGCGCACGTGCAGGCCGGGCGGTGCGCGTGAACCGTGTTATCGATCGAAAATCAGCGGGGGGCGTCGGCGGTTGATGCCGAGGCGTAGCGCTTGTGCGCGGCGCGGGTGATCAGCTCGGTCGGGTCGGGCAGCTCGAACAGGTGCTCGGTGACCGGTTCGTCGTCGACGCGGGTGATGAACAGCGACTCGTCTTCCGCGTTGAGGTCGAGCACCGCGCCGGCGCCGGCGTCGAGGGTGTGGTCGATCTCGTCGAACAGGTGCACCCTCGGCCGACACGGTTGCGCCACGTTGTGGCTGACGACGACGCCGGTCCGCCCGTCGGAGAGGGTCACGGCGCAGCCGGGCGGGAAGGGGGGGGTGACCTTGAACAGCACCTCGAGCACGACCGGGTCGAGCTTGTCGGCGTTTTCGGGTTCGAGCATCGCCCGCAGCGCGGCGACGGGCTGGCGTCGGCCGTCGGGCGAGTCGCAGAGCATGTCGAACATCTTCGCGGCGGCGACGATGCGGGCGAACACGTGGATCTGCTCACCGATGAGCGCGGCAAGCGTGCCGTCGCGCTTCTGCAAAACAGGCCAGCCGGTGCCGTCGAAGGCCTGGTGGTGCTGGAAGACCACGGCCCGCACGCTGGGGGCGACGGACTGGCCGACGAGTTTGAGGCCGAGGCGGACGTGCTCACGCCACATCTCGTGGTCGGGCTCGTCGAGGGTTTGCAACTCGTCGGGCAGTTGGAGCAGGCCGATGTCGTGCATCATGGCGCCGAGGCCGAGGTTCCGCACGTCGCGGGCGTGGTGGGGGCGGAGGTGGCGGCGTTGGCGGATGAGGTACGAATCGAGCTTCACGCCCATCAGCACGGCGAGGTACGTCACGCGCAGCGAGTGCTCGAGCACAGGCGAGTCTTGCCCGCCGGGCAGCTCGAAGAACAGGCCTGAGGCGGGGTGGGCGATGAGCAGCTCGACGATGTCGTTGATGGTGTTGACGTAGTCGTGGTAGTTCAGGTCGGGGTGCGACTCGGTCTGCATCTGGTTGAAGGCCCCGACGAGGTGGCCGGCGAGCGTGGCGCGGTGCTGGATCATCTCGGGTCGGATGTACTTGCCGACCTCGTCGAGGGCGGGGCAGCGCACGAACACCTGGTTGATGCGCAGCTCGGTCAGCCGATCGCGGATCTCGGCGTTCAGCTCGTAGCCGGGCTTGAGCAGCACGTGGTCCGGCTGGCGCGGGTTGAACACGGCCACGGCCAGCTGCATCCCATCGCAGATGTGTTCGGTTGCCACTCGTAACATGCGCCTGTCCACCGGTCTCGTTGCGATCACGCCGGGTGAAATATCGGTCGCACCGCCCGCCCGGGTGACCGGTGCGCGGCCAAAGTTGCGTAGTTGGTCGGCGTCGGCGCAGCAGATGCGGCGCAGCCGTTACAACCGGACCGGCGAACCGGCGGGCGCGTAATTCGTACGAAAAATGTGTGGCCGAAGCGTTGGGCGGCCGATAGCAGTTTCTGTCGGTGTAAGACAGCGTTTGGCCAGAGGAGAATGCACCATGTCGTGCACGCGTCTGCCGAGAGAGGACCGGGGCAAGCCCCCCGTCCGCCGCTGAATGAGAGAGCCGACTGCGCGTCGGCGACATTCAGGCCACAGCCCCGTCCGCGCTGCGTTCGTTGGCGTACAATCATGAACGTGCGACACGCAGCGCCCATCCTGATCGCCCTGGCCTCGGCCTGGGCCATCGCCGAGCCCCCACCCCCGCCCCCGGAAGTTTCGGGAGCCAGGGTCGCGGAGAGCCCGCCGGCCCCGGCCCAAGCGGTCGACCCCACGCCACCCGCCCAGACGAGCGAACCGCCCGCCGCACCGATCGAACCGGTGAAGGTCGACGCCGAGTTGATCGCCGAGGTCGTGGCGCAGCTGGGCGATGACGACTACGCCACCCGCGAGCAGGCCCAGCGTCGGCTCGAGGCGTTGCCCGCCGAGACGATGGCGTTCGTGCTACCGCACTATCAACGGGCCGACGACCTGGAGGTGCGGATGCGCCTCGAGCGGTACGCCCGGGGTTATTTTGAACGTTACGTGTTCCCCGAGCACGCCGAGCGGCTGGGTTGGCCGACGTTTCTGGGCATCGCGATGACGACGGACAACGACGGCGTCGTCGAGGTGGCGCAGGTGATCGGGGGCACGGCCGCCGCGGCCGCGGGGCTGAAGGTGGGCGACCGGGTCGTCGGCCTACAGGGCAACCGGCTGCCGGTCGGCGACACGACGCTGTTCATCGGCCGGACGATCCGCGCCGTGCCCCCCGGCGGGCCGCTGCGTCTGACCGTCGAGCGCGACGGCAAGACCCTGGACGTGATCGCCAGGCTCATGCCCGCCACCGACGACCAGCTGCGCAACCTCGAGCAGATCGGCGAAACCGAGCGCGACCGCCTGTTCGCCGCCCGCGAGCAACTCAAGCGGCGCTGGTGGGACGAGGCGTTTTTAAAGGGCAAGGCCGACCTGCCGGCGGAGGGTGAATCGCCAGAAGGTACGCAAGCGCCATAGCCGGCGCCTTACAGGTGCCGGTCGGGGGGCCGGGGGCCGGGGTCGTGGACGACCCGGCTCGCTTGGGCCTGACCGGCAGCAGGTATGCTGCCGGCTATGGCTATGGCGGGGAACTCGTCGGGGGTTAAACGATGCGCTGTGACGCATCTCGGTTTACTGACAATCCGGGCAGGTGCCGAAGAGGGTCAGTTCGTGGGCTTCGACCACAAAGCCGCCGGGCAGCTTCATGTTGGCCGGCAGCTTGACGGGGCAGCCGTCGAGGTCGAAGACCTTGCCGCAGGCGCGGCAGCGGAAGTGGTGGTGGTGGCCCAATTCGGCGGACTCGTAGCGGTTGACGCCGTCGGGCAGCACGACGGTCTGGATCTCGCCGCTCGCCAACAGCAGCTTGACGGTGCGGTAGACCGTGGCGATGCCGAGGTTGGGCAGGTCCGCCTGGGCCTCGGCGAGGATCTCTTCCACGGTCAGCGGGCCCGGCGCGCCGGTGATGATGCGTGCGATCGTCTGGCGCTGCGCCGTGCGCCGGGGGGTGGTGTTTGGCGAAGTGCCCATGGTTGCATGATAGCCGAATCGGGAATCTCCGATCTGCGATGTCCGATCTGCGATCTGAGATTGAAGATCGCACATTGTCGATCGAAGATTGGAGATCACACGACCGGCGCGGCCCTGCGGCGTTTGCGCAGGTACTTGTCGAGCATGAGCCGGCTGGTCGTCAGGTAGCGGACCGAGTCGTCGGTCAGCCGGACCAGGCGGCTGTAGGTGTCTTCCGTGAGCTCCGGCTCGGTGCGGATCGACTCACGCTGGCAGGCGAGCAGCTCCGTGACCGACGCGAGGGCCATGAGGGTCATGTCGACCACGTCGTGGCCGTCGCTGGACTGGCGCGACTCGTATTCCTCGCGGAGCTGCTGGTCCTGGTCGACCCAGTGCACGACCAACGGCAGGTCGGCCAGGAGCATGGAGACGATCAGCCGCTTCGCCCGCGGGTTACGCATGTCGCGGACGAGCTGGCGTAGGTCGCCGGCGTGGGGTTCGCTCTCCCCCCGCATCCAGCGGTAGATCGTCGAGGTTCCGCGGCCGGTGACCTGCTCGAGCTCTTTGAGCGTCGTCAACTTCTCGTCGAGCAGCCGGCGGATGATCTGTCCGTACATGGCTGCACCTCCCGCGACGGTCGGCGGGCGAAGCAACCGCTGTGGCACCCCGGGCTGCCTCGCCCTTGGGTCGTCTACCAAACATGGTAGAACTTCATTCCCCCATTGCCGCCATCGGTTGACAATTTATTTGTATAAACCGGAGTCAAAATGACCCAACCCCCCTGCAGGGCCTATTTTTGCAGTTTGCGACCCCCCGACGCACGGTCCTGCGGCACAACGGCCCACCTCGGACTCTCTCTCCCCCGCCGAAGTGGGCCCTTTTTCTCCCCGATGAGACCGGCCGGATTCACACCGGACCCCGACCCCCCGGTATTGGCCGGTCTCACCTTTTCATTCCATCGCTATTTGCGCAACTTATGTTAGCTTTTCCGCGCCGCGATACACCTCGTCGATGCTCAGCGTCACGCCCGCGTGCAACGCGTAGTCCGGGTTGAGCCATTGCTTGATCGCGTCGACCACCGGCCCGCCCGAGTGCGACTCGAGCCGACCCTTGATCTGAAAGGCATTGTTCTCGCCGTCGATGTACAGCAAGGCGCCCGGCGAACCGGCGGCGATGTTGGCGCGGGTCTTATGGAAGTGCACGTCGGCGACAACAAAACGCTCGGCGTCCAAACGGATCGACATCACGTACACGGTGTTCGGCACGCCCTGCGGCGAAACCGTCGTCAACACCGCCGGGCCGACGCGCGCTTCCCACGCGTCGAGCGCGGCTGAGGGTAACTGTGGCATGGCAACTGCTCCTGCGGGCGGGGGCCGGTCAGTGTACCCCACACCCGCCAGCCTTGTTACCGCACGCGCACCGTGACGCCGGCGTTGGAGGTGTGCAACTTCGATCGGCCCTCGCCGTCGCCGAACGCCACGTTAAACCTGTTTTTCTCGTGGTTTTTCACGGTCGCCCGGCCTTTGTGGTCCTCGAAGGTGATCCATCCGTTGCTCGTGGTGATGTCGAGTTCGCCGGTGAACGCCTCGCGGATCGTTGCGGTGATCGAGCCGTTGGAGCTTTCGACCACGATCGGCCCGGGGTTGGTCGCGGGCAGGTCGACGGTCACCCCGCCGTTGGACGTGTGGAACGTGACGGGCCCGGTGATGCCCGACAGGGTGCCCTTGCCGTTGGACGATTTGCCCTTAAACGCGCCGGCGACCGCATCGGCGGTGACCGAACCGTTAGAAGTGTGCACGTCAACGGCGCCGGCATGGTCGGTGACCTTAATCGATCCGTTAGAGGTCACGAGTTTCGCCTCACCCGTGTGCGATTCGATCCTGATCTTGCCGTTGGAGGTCTGCACGTCGGCCCGACCGGCCAGCTCCACCAGCGTGACCGAACCGTTGGAGGTCTGCACGTCGACGCCGTCGAGGTTCGGCACGCGCACGGTCACGGAGATGCCGTCGCCGCCGCGCGGGGCGCCGTCGAACTCGCCGCTGATGCGCAACGCCTGCTCGGCGTCGCGCTCGACGACCACCCGGCTGTTCGCCAGCCGTTGCTCGGCCTGCTCCTGCGTGTCGCCCACGCACGTCAGCTTGGCGATGACCTCGACCTGCCCCAGCGACACGTCCGTCACCACGTCCACCGACCCGTTGCGGGTGTTGACCACGACGGGCTGGTCGGCCACGTGCGGCGCGGTCAGCTCGTCGGTCCGGCTGGCCCGGTGCTGGTTGTTCGAAAAGCCACAGGCGCTGACGCACAACATCAACGCGACGATCGTGGTGAGCTTGAGTGTTCGCATGACAGACCTTCCCCTATGAGGTGCGACCCAGGGTTCGTTTATCCGGTAGACGTCGCAAATCCCCCCGCGTTTCGGGTCATTTCAAGTTGAATTCTCGCTCGAAGAACCCGTAGTTCGCCGCCTTCTTGGCTTCCCACAACGTCTGCTCGGCCACCTCGTTGGCCCGGGCGGTGCCTTCCTTGATCACGTCCAGCGCATCGGCGTCGGTAATCGCCGCCCGCCGCTCGCGGACCGGGTCGAGCAAGCGGTTGATCGCCTCGCCCACTTCTTTTTTGAGGTGGCCGTCGAACAGCTCGCTCGCGGCGTACTGCCCTTTGAGCTCCGCGACGCGGTCCGGGTCCTCGTGGAAGATCTCCAGGTACTCCAAAACCGTGTTGCCCTCGAGCACCGGCGGGTCGTCGGTCGAACCGCGGCCGGTGAAGATCTTGTTGCACTTCTTCTGGACCGCCTTGGGCGTGTCGGACAGGAGGATCGCGTTGCCCAGCGATTTGCTCATCTTGTTCTGCCCGTCGGTGCCGGCCAGCCGACCGACGCGCCCGACCTTCGCCTCGGGCACGGGGAACACGCCCCCGGCCTTCACGTGGTCGGCATCGTCAACGGTGCCCTTCACGCCGCAGTAGGTCTGGTTGAACCGCCGGGCGATCTCACGCGTCATCTCGATGTGCGGCACCTGGTCCACGCCCACCGGCACACACGCCGGCTTGAACGCCAGGATGTCCGCGATCTGCCCCACGGCGTACATCAAAAACCCGAAGCTGTACTGGTCGGTCAAACCCTTGACGCGGATCTCGTCCTTGATCGTCGGGTTCTTCATCAAACGCCCGTACCCCAACAGCATCGCGAAGTACCACGTCAGCTCCGCGATCGCCGGCACCTCCGACTGGAGGAAGAACGTCGACTTGCGGGGGTCGAGCCCGATGCTGATCCAGTCCTTGACGATCTCGATCGTGTCGGCGTGGATTTCGTCGGTCCGGTCCGCCCGCGTGGTCAGCGCATGGACGTTGGCGATGATGAAGTAGCAGTCGTACTCGTCCTGCATCTTCACGCGGTTTTCCAGCGACCCGACGTAATGGCCCAGGTGCAGGGCGCCGGTCGGCGTGTCGCCGGTGAGGATGCGGGGTTTGTCGGTCGTTTGGCTCATGGTGAGGGATGTTTTAGCCGCTCACCGCCCGGGCGTCGAGCGCATGCGGAGGCGGGGATCGTCCTGTTGGAGAAACACAGCGTGCGGAGGTGCACGGGCCATGATGAGTGTTTGGCGAGCGATCTTGTGTGTGTCGATGTGTCTGTCCGCGGCCGAGCACTCCGCGCTGTGGGATGGGCACGGCTCACATCTGAAACCCGGCGGGCGGCTGCCGGACTTCTCGTTCGCGGGCTATCGGCGCGGTGAAGCGGCGATCCCTAAACCGACCGTGGTGGCCGACGTGACCGACTTCGGCGCAAAGGCCGACGACGAGATCGACGACACCGCCGCGTTTCAAAAGGCGCTCGCCGAAGCGCCCCGCGGCGCGATCCGCATCCCGTCGGGCCGGTTCATCATCTCCGATTTTCTCACCATCAACCGGCCGGGCGTCGTGCTCCGTGGCGCCGGTTCCCAAAAAACCACGCTCTACTGCCCCAAGCCCCTGCACGAGATCAAGCCCGACATGGGCGCGACGACGACCGGTCGGCCGACCAGCAACTACTCGTGGTCCGGCGGGATCGTGCGCTTCGTCGGGAGCTACCGCCTCAAGCAAATCGCCGCGGTCACCCAACACGCCAAGCGCGGCGACACGCGCATCACCGTCAACAACGCCGCGCCGTTCAAGGTCGGCCAGGACGTGATGATCCGCCTGCTCGGCGACGGCACGCACGCGGTGGTCAAGCACCTGTACGCCGGCGACCCCGGCGATATCGCGAAGCTCAGCAAGCGCACCGGCGCTTCGATCGTGTGCAAGGTCGTTGCGATCGAGGGCGACGTGTTGCACGTCGACCGCCGGTTGCGCTTTGACTGTCGGCCAGTGTGGAAAGCGGTGGTGCACCGCTTCGAACCCACGGTGACCGACAGCGGCATCGAGGGCGTGGCGTTCGAGTACCCGCTGACGCCTTACGAGGGGCACTTCACCGAAAAAGGCTTCAACGCGATCGCGTTCGGGCGTGTGGCGCACTGCTGGGCGCGCGACCTGCGCATCGTCCACCCCGATTCGGGCCTCTTCGTCGGCGGCGTGTTCTGCACGATCGACGGCGTGGTGTTCGAATCGAAGCGCCAACCCACCCGCGACGCGGTGGGGCACCACGGCGTCTACTTCTACGGCGACGATAACCTCTACCGGGGCTTCGACTACCGCTGTAAGTTCATCCACGACATCTCCCTCGCGCACTGCGCGGGCAACGTGATCACCAAGGGGCGGGGCGTGGACCTCTGCCTCGACCACCACAAGAAGGCGCCGCACGCGAACCTGTTTACCGACATCGACCTCGGCGTCGGTTCCCGGCCGTGGAAATCGGGCGGCGGCCGGCAGCTCGGCAAGCACGCCGGCGCGTGGAACACCTACTGGAACCTGCGTTCGCAGCGGCCGATCAGCTACCCGCCGCAGCGGTTCGCGTGCCGGATGATCAACGTCGTCGGCGTGCACACGGAACAGCCGAGCGTCACTGAGCCGGACGGCAAGTGGTTCGAGGCGATCCCGCCGCAGCGGCTGCGCCCGGCCAACCTGTACGAGGCGCAGCTCAACCGGCGGCTACAATTATTGAAGCAACTCAATCGTTGAACGCATCACACGGCATCGCGTTTTGTGTTGACGCGGCGCACCGCTTGGGCCGACAATGTACGCACGCACCTTGGGGACGCTCCCTATGCCGAGCGTCGGGTTGGCGTTTCGCCGACCGGGTCCGAATGGGCCGGCTTGTCAGTCAGCGGTATCCACCCCGCGTGGTTAGCAAGGTGCCGGGCGTCGGTCGCGACATCGCGCGTCGCCCGTTGGCTTCGACAACACACGATCGCACCTTGGGGCGCTCAAACGCAGAGCGCAGGCTGGCGTTTCGCCATCCGGGTCCGAAAGGGCTTGTCACACACCCAGCGGCCACGGGTCGCACCCGTGAGCAAGGTGCCGGGCGTCGGGCGTGAGAGCGCGCGCCGCCCATTTGGGTTCGAACACTTTCAACGGGGCAAGCGGTGGGTTTCTTCGATTGGATTTTCGGCGACGAGCAAACGCGGCTCGAGAAACGGGAGCAGGCGTACCGGCGGCTGGCCGACTGGCTCGACGTGCCGGTCGATGAGCTGCTCGACACGCCGCGCGAATACACAGCGTTCACCATCCCCAAGCGGCGCGGCGGCGTGCGGCGGATCGATGCGCCGAACCCCGAGCTCAAAGCCCTGCAGCGCCGCATCCTGCGCCGCGTGCTCGCGAAGCTGAAGGCGCACCCCGCGGCCCACGGGTTCGAGAAGGGCCGATCGATCGTGACTAACGCCCTGCCGCACGCGAGCAAGCCGGTCGTGGTCCGCATGGACGTGCGCAACTTTTTCGCCAGCACGACCCGCAAGCGTGTGTTGAAATACTTCCGGGCGATCGGGTGGAGCAAGAAGGAAGCGGTCTTGCTGGCCGACCTTTGCACGCACAACGGGTCGTTGCCGCAGGGCGCGCCGACGAGCCCGCGGCTGTCGAACCTGGTGAACTACCTGCTCGACGCGCGCCTCGCGGGATTGATCGATGAGATGGGCGGCGAATACACGCGGTACGCCGACGACGTGACGGTGTCGTTCATCGACGACGGACCGGGCATCACGCCGCGCACGATCTATGTGGTCGGCGCGGTCTTCTACCGGTTCGGGTACGCCGTGCACGGCAAGCGGAAGCGGAGCGTGCGCCGGGCGCACCAGCGGCAGCAGGTGACGGGGCTGGTGGTCAACGAGCTGCCGGGCCTGCCGCGCGAGGTGCGGCGGACGCTGCGGGCCGTGGAACACCGCCTACGCACGGGGCGCGAAGCGACGATGACGCGGGCCCAACTCGACGGGTGGCGGAGCTTGCAGTGGATGATCGTCAATCAGGTGAAAGAGGGGTTGGATCGCTCGGGGGTTTGACGCGCCGTGCCCGCGTCGCGCTTGCGTCGTGCCCGCGTCGCTGAAGCGACGCTCGCCGGGTTTACACCAAGGGGTGGGTTTGGCCGAACGTGCCGCCGAACACCCATTCGCTGAGCGGCTTGCGGGTGCGGGGTTTGTCATCGGGTTCGGCGTCGGCGGCGTAGCCGATCGCGATCGCGGTGACGGGCTCGAACCCTTCGGGCACATCGTAAGTCGAACGCACGGCGTCGCCATCGATGCCCGCCATCTGGTGGACGTGCAGGCCGAGCGCGGTGGCCTGTGCGCTGAGGTTGCCGGCCGCGAGGCCGACGTCGTGGATGGCGACGCGGTTGGGCGCGTCGTTATAGGTGAAATTGGTTTTGGCGAGGGTGAGGATCAGCGCGCCGGCGTGTTGCGCCCATTGTTGGTTGGCCTCAACGAGGCAGCCGAGCGCGGCTTGCCAGGCGGTTTCATCGTCGCGGGTGGCGAGGACGAAGCGCCAGGGCTGTTCGTTGAAGCTCGAGGCCGACCACCGTGCCGCTTCGAGCAGGGCCCGCAGCTTGTCGGGCTCGATCGGCTTCGGCTCGTAGGCGTAGGGGCTATAGCGTTGCGATAAACAGTCGAGGATCGGGTGGTCGGGGACGGTAAGTTTGTTGGGATCGGGCATAACTTTGTTTTAGGGGCGTCTTGGGGGTAAAACAAGCAAAATAAAGTGTCGGAATGCCCCCGGGTTTCGGCCGCGTGTGGCGCGGCCTCAACCCGGGGCTTGGAAACACTCGCTCATGACGGAGATCACGCTGGATTTGACGGTGGCGGCGCCTTGCTACAACGAGGCGGAGTCGCTGCGCGAGCTGCACCGGCGGGTGCGTGAGGCGTGCGAGTCGATGGGCTTGCGGTGGGAGTTGGTGCTGGTCAACGACGGGTCGACCGACGAGACGTGGCAGACGATGCTGGCGCTGGCGGCCGAAGATGCGCACGTGGTGGCGGTGGACCTGTCGCGGAACCACGGCCAGCAGCTGGCGATGACGGCGGCGTTGAGCCTGTCGCGGGGCGAGCGGCTGCTGATGATCGACGCGGACTTGCAGGACCCGCCGGAGCTGCTGCCGAAGATGTGGGCGCGGATGGACGACGGGGTCGACGTGGTGTACGGCCAGCGCATCGAGCGCAAGGGCGAGAGCGGTTTCAAGCTCGGCACGGCGGCGGCGTTTTACTGGTTGATCGGCAAGCTCGCCGACACGCACATCCCGCGCAACACGGGCGACTTCCGCCTGATCAGCCGGCGGGTGGTCGAGGCGCTTCTGGCGATGCCCGAGCGGCACCGGTTCATGCGCGGCATGGTCAGCTGGGTCGGCTACCGGCAGGAGGCGATGCAGTTCGAGCGCGACGCGCGCTACGCGGGCAAGACCGCGTACTCGTTCAAGCACATGTGGCGGCTGGCGGTCGACGCGGTGACGGGTTTTTCGATCCGGCCGTTGCAGATGGCGTCGCTGCTCGGGTTCGTGTGCGCGGCGGGGTCGGCGTTCGTGTTGTTGTACGCGCTGAGCAGCTGGCTGTTTTTCGATACCGAGCGCGGCTGGACGTCGCTGATCGCGGTGGTTGCGTTCTTCGGCGGCGTGCAGCTGATGGTGCTCGGCGTGATGGGCGAGTACCTGGGGCGGATGTTCGAACAGGTGCGCGGCCGGCCGCTGTTCATGATCGACAAGGTCGTGCGCGGCGGCGGTCAACCCGGCGAAACCGAAACGGACCGAACGGCGTGAACGACGTGGCGATAAGCCGATACCTGCTGGCGTTGGGGGTGCTGGTCGTGCTGTTGATCGGCCTGCGTGCCGCTGCGCCCAACGACCTGTACGACAACGATCAGACCGAGCAGGTCGAGTTCATCAACGACGCGGCGATCAACGGCAACTGGCTGGTGCAGTACTCGGTCAGCTCGGGCGACAAGGAAGAGCGCCGCGTTACGCCCAAGCCGCCGATGTACACCTGGCTGGGCGCGGTGGCGGTGAAGGCGACCGGCGCGCACGCGACGTGGGTGTACATGGCGCCGGCGATCGGCGCGGCGCTGGTGATCGCGCTGCTGGTGTACCACTTCGTCGCGCCGCTGGCGGGGCGCGAGGCGGGGGTGGTGGGCGTGGCGGTGTGGCTGAGCAGCTACCACGTGTACAAGCTGGTTTACACCGCGCGGACGGATATGCTGCTGGCGATGTGGATCGGGTTGGCGCTGGCGGTGCTGCTGCGCATGCGCACCGACTGGCTGGGCGGCCGCAAGCCGAGACTGGGGTGGGTGTTTTTGTTCTGGGCGATGATCGGCTGCGGGTACCTGACGAAGGGCCCGATCGCGGCGTTGCCGGCGGTGTTTGCGCTGGCGCTGGTGGCGATCGACGGCGCGTGGCTGCGGGCGCGGCTGGGGTGGCAGCTGGTGGGCCTGGCGGTGCCGTTTGTGATGTATGCGCTGTGGTTTTACCCGGCGTGGAAGAGCGCGGAGGACCCGGGGCGGTTTTACTGGTACCACATCACCAAGGAACACGTGGAGCGGGTGTTCGGCGGCGAGACGAGCCGCGACCGCCACACGTCGACGTTCGCGCCGGTCGCGTACTTTTTCGGACGGTGGCTGCCGTGGTCGGTGCTGTTCGGCGCGGCGGTGGTGTGCCGGGCGTGGCTGGCGTACCGGTACGGGCAGGCGGCCACCGAGCGGCAGCGCCACCCGTCGGGCTACGGCGTGGCGTGGGCGGTGATGTGGGTGGCGCTGGTGGTGGGTTTGTTCATGGCGCCCAAGGGCAAGCGGGCGGACTACATCGTGCCGGCGTACCTCGGGGCGTCGGTGGCGTGCGCGTGCTTCGTGGCGTGGGTCACGCCGAAGCGCCGGTACCGCTTCGACGACGCGGGGTGGGTGGTGCACTGGCTGCTGCTGGGTTTGGGCGGGGCGCTGATCGCGGGCGGGGCACTGTTCTGCGTGCCGTTGGAGACGCTGGCCGAGTGGCTGGCGGAGCGCAAGATCGGCCTGGTGAACCCCGCTGACGCGCCACGATACGTGATCATGGCGCTGGCGGGTGCGACGGCGGTGAGCGGTTTGGTCACGCTGGCGTTCACGCAAAAGCGCAAATACTGCGCGGCGGTGATGCCGGGCGCGATCGGCGTGGTGCTGCTGCTGGGCATTTACAGCCAAACGCTCAGCCGGGCGGCGGTGTCGCAAGACGGGGCGCAGATTTTGCGCCTAGTCAACGCCGTCAAGCAACAACGCACGGGCGAGGGCCGGATGCCGTTTGTGCTGTACGACACGGGTTACACGCCGGTCGGGGCGTTGCTGGGCGTGCATCGGCCGGTGGGTGACGCGGCATGGGCATGGCAGCCGGCGCGTGGGCCTTACGTACTGGTCACGCGCAAGGCGGTGTTGGCCGAACCGGCGGTGGCGCAGCGCGTGGCGGGGTTGGAACCGATCGCCGAGACGCACTGGATGAGCGAACCGAAGCTGGCGTTGGTGGCGTTTGTCGTGCCGGGTTCGGGGGGGCCGGATCGGCCTTAACGGGGTTTAATTTCAAGCGTTTATCGGCCGGTGCCCGATATCTGTGGAGGGAATACCAGGCCCGGTCGTGAACGGGCGTGGTACAGTAGGGTCGGGGACCGGGTCGACGGATCGGCCCGCGGCTTTCACGGATGAAAGGCCCGATCGTGCGGACCATCGCGGTCATCAATCAGAAGGGCGGCTGCGGCAAGACCACGACCGCCATCAACCTCGCCGCCGCACTGGCGGAGCTCGACCAGCGCACGCTGTTGGTCGACGTCGACCCGCAGGGCCACTGCGCCCTGGGCTTGGCCGTGCCCGAAAGCCAGATCGAATCGACCATCGGCGAAGCGATGACCGCCACCGCGCCCGGCACGATCGACCCGGCGCAGCTGCTGTGGCAGGTGTCGCGCCGGTTGGACCTGATCCCTTCGACGGTCTCGCTGGCGCGCGTCGAGCGCCAGCTTTCCGACAAGCCCGACCGCGATGTGCGGCTGGCGAGCGTGCTGCGCCTGTACGAAGGCAAGTATGACTTTTGTTTGATCGACTGCCCGCCGAACATCGGGCTGCTGACGTTCAACGCGCTGCGTGCGGCGGGCGAGGTGATCATCCCCGTCGAGGCCGGTTACTTCGCGCTGAAGGGGGCGCGCAAGCAGGCGGAACTGGTGCGCGTGCTGACCGAGCGCTGCAACCAGACGGTGGCGGTGCACGTGCTGCCGACGCTGTACGACGAGTCGGTGCCGCTCAGCCGCGACATCGCGCGCGACCTGAAACGCCACTTCGGCGACCGGGTGACGCCCGCGCCGATCCGCTACGACGTCAAGCTCAAAGAGGCGGCCAGCTACGGCCAGCCCATCAGCGAATACGACCCGAAGTCCACGGGCTACCGGGATTACGAAGCCCTTGCCAGGCACCTGAAAGCCAAGGTGCCCGCCGCCGCGGTCGGCCCGCTCGCCGGGGCTGAAGCGCCCGCGGCGCCCGGCGGCGGCAACGGCTCGACAACCACCGCCAAGCCCGACGGCAACGGCCGCGCACCCACCGACGAACCGCCGCAGACCGACCGCGCCGCCGAACTGGTGCAGCGTGCCAAAGCGCTGGCGCAACGCACGCAGCGCATGGCCGACCGCCTCGCCACCGACCCCGAAGTCCAACGCGTCGAACGCCAGCAGGTGCTCGACCAGCGCCCCGCCGCCACCGCCGGCCAGCAGGAAGAGCTCGACCAAAAACTGGCGCGGTTCTACGGCGTGCAGGTCACCGGGCAGGGCACGCTATTCGTCCAACCCCAACGCAAGGCGCGGCGCGTTTCGATCGCCGGCGACTTCAACGGCTGGTCGCCCGTCGCCACCCCCATGCAACTCAACCCCAAGCTCGGCGTGTGGGAGGCGTGCGTCACCCTGCCGCCCGGCCGGTACCAGTACCGCATCGTCGTCGACGACGAATGGATCACCGACCCGCACAACACGATCACCGAGACCAACCCGTTCGGCCAGATGAACAACATCGTCGAAGTCACCACGCACCGCTAAGCATACGATGGACGACCCACGCACCACCGAAGTCTTCGAGCAGCTGGCCGCGCTGTACCTGACCGGCACCGAAGACGCCGGCCCGCCCGCCGCGGGCGCGCCCCCGCTGCGCCTGGCCGGCGACGCCGCCGAGGTCAACGCCGAGGCGGTCGAAGCCTTCGACCCGATCGACGCGCCGCCCACCGCCGCGGAGGTCGGCTCGGTCGAGGGCGTGCTCATCGGCCACCTGCCCGGCTTCGCCAACCTGTGGCTCGGCCAGTACGCCCACCGACTGGCGCGGGCGCGCGGCCCGGTCGCGGTGGCCAACATCCACGAACATGCCATCGAACTCGAGCTGTACACCCAGCCGGCCGACGACGCGCTGCTGCGCGACATGGTCGACGCACCGCACTGGCCGATCGAGCGCATCATGGCGATGCTCGCCCAACGCGCCGGCGCGCTGCTGGTGCGGCTGCCCGCCGCGCCCTGCCCGACCAGCAAGGCCCTGGCCCACCGCCTCGACGCGTGGACGCTGTTGTCCGGCAGTGACGAGGCCGCGGTGATCGGCGGCTACCGCCTGCTCAAGGGCTTGATCGAGGGCCGACCCACCGGCACGGTGTTGCCGCGCGTGCGGTTGGTGGTGTGCGGCTGCGACCGCCTCGCCGCCGAGCACGCCGCCGAACGCCTGCACCGCACCGCCGCCGAGTTCCTGCGCATCACCCCCACCCTCGCCGGCACCCAGCAGAAGATGGAGCCCGTGCGCAAGAAACGCCTCGGCAACTTCAACGTGCCCAACCCGTGGGCCTTCCTCAGCGAGATGGTGCACGACGTGACAAACGAAGAATCCGGAGTCACGGAACAGCCGGCGCTCGAACTGGACGAGGGCGACCTGCTCGTCGACGAAGAGCTCGCCGCGCTCGACGCGTATGAAGACGTCGAGCCGTTGGAACCCGGGATCACTTCTGAACAAACGGATGCGGAACCCGAACGCGAATCTGAGATTCCGCATTCCGCATTCCGCATTCCGGATTCATTGGCATCGCTGGTGGAATACGTAGAGGGATTGGCCGCGCTGGCAGCGCGTTGTCCGTCGCACGAGTCGGTCGAGTTGGCGATCGACCCGTCCGGCGGGCTGCACCTGTTGGCGCGGACCGAAGACGACCCGCGGGCCACGCTGGCCGCGGCTTTCGATACCCGCTCGTGGGCGATCGAGCACGCCAAGCTGCTCGCCCTGACCGTGAGCGACCGCGCCCTCGACGTGGCGCGCGAGCCGGTGGTGCACCTGTTCACCGACCAGCCGAAATTGTTCGGCGACCTCGCCCACCGCGGCACGCCCGACACCCGCCCGATCAAGCTGCACGCTCTGCTGCCGGTCACCGTGGGCGATCAAACGACCTGGTCGCACGCCGAGTTGAACTGAATCATCGCCATATCGCCCCCGGCACGCCGGGGGCAAAACCATGCGCTAAGCCGCGAGCGGCGGTGCGCCGAGCCGCTTGCGGCTTAGCGCGCGGGTTATCGCCCCTTGCTGCGTCATAGTCCCCACACGAGTTCATCGAACCGCGGTTAACCGCCGTTCGGATTGTGTCGATGCTGCTGTGTGCGACCCCTGGTTCGGGTGGTCCGGCTGTTTCAAGTAAGCCGATCGCAACACCCGATAAATAAAGGTGCAGGTCACCGCGTTTGGGGTCGGCCGCGACGGCTTGAAAGTCGCGGCGTGGCCCGAACAAGCGAGGTGACTGCGATGCGCAAGAACGGCGCGTTTGCCGGCGAGACCGTTGACCCGCTGTGGACCCGGGCCATGTACGAACGCTACCTCACCCATTGGGCCTGCGACTACCTGGTCTGGCGGAAACTGAGCGGCTACGCCCTGGGCCCTTGCCCGGGCGTGATCGACGACGACCCGGCGGACGAGGCGGCGGCGGACGCCTTCGCCATGGCCGCCGAGCAGTGTTGACGGAGTGACCCGATGAGTGGCATCTCGACCGGCACCGGCCTGATCAGCGGTATCGATACCGCGACGCTCATCGACCAGCTGATGGCGATCGAGGGCCGCCCGCGCGACATCATCCAAAGCCGCGTGGAGGTGCTCGAGGCGCAGAAGGCCGCGTTCCTCGACGTCAACTCACGCCTGTTCAACCTGGACCTGTCGGCCACGACGTTCGTCGACCCCAAGAGCTTCGGCAAGAAGCTGGCGACCTCGTCGAACACCGCCGTGCTCAACGCCTCGGCGGCCAGCGATGCGCCGATCGGCACGTACCAGTTCACCGTCGACCGGCTGGTGTCGAGCCAGCAGTTCATCAGCCGGGGCTTCGCCGACAGCGACACCACCGAGTTCGGGTTGGCCACGACGCTGAGCTTCGACCGCATCGACGCCCGCCTCGACCGCGACACCGAGCTGAGCGACCTCAACGGCGGCGCGGGCCTGGAGCGGGGCAAGGTGCTCATCACCGACCGCGACGGCAACTCCGCCGAGGTCGACCTGTCGCGCGCCGTGACGGTCAACGACGTGCTGACCGAGATCAACAACGCCGCCGGCATCCAAATCACCGCGTCGGTTTCGGGCGATAGCTTCGTGCTCACCGACAGCTCCGGCGGCACGGGCAACCTCTCCGTGGCCAACGTCGGCGGCAAGCAGACCGCCACGAGCCTCGGCCTCGAGGGCTCGGTCGCGGCGAGCACCGTCACCGGCACGTCGGTCAACTACCTGTCGGGCGCCACGGCGCTGAGCCTGCTCAACGACGGGCTGGGCGTGCGTACGGTAACGGCCAACGACTTCAACATCACCGACGGCACGAGCACGTTCGACGTGGACCTCGACAACGTGACCGACCTGCAAGACGTGATCGACGCGATCAACAACGCCACCGGCAACACCACTGTCACCGCGTCGGTCAGCGGCACGTCGCTCGTGCTCGACTCGACCGCCGGGGCGATGACCGTCACGGCGCTCAACAGCTCGCAGGCCGCGGCGGACCTGGGCATCGCGGGCACCAGCGCCGGCACGACGCTGACCGGCGGCCGGCTGCTGTCGGCGCTGAACTCGAAGCTGCTGCGCAACCTGACCACGGCCAACCCGCTGACCGCCGGCACGATCGACATCGGCGGCACCGCGATCGACCTGTCGGCCGCCGAGTCGATCAGCCAGGTGATCGAGCTGATCAACGCGCAGTCGGGCACGACGAACGTGACGGCGGCGTTGAACGGTTCGGGCAACGGGCTGAAGCTCACGCACGCGTCGGGCGCGCAGTTCGTCGTGGCCGACACCACCGGCAACCTGGCGACCGAGCTGAAGCTGGCCGGCACGCACGCGGCGGGCGCGGTCGACTCCGGCGACCTGGACCTGCAATACATCAACGGCAACACCCGGCTCGACAGCCTCAACGGCGGCAGGGGCGTCGCCGAGGGGCAGTTCACGATCACCGACTCGACCGGCGCGGTCAACACCGTCGACCTGTCCGGCGACGAGACGACCTTGCAGGAGGTGATCGACGAGATCAACTCGCGGCCGGACATCAGCGTGACGGCGCGCATCAACGACACCGGCGACGGGCTGCTGCTGGAAGACACCGGCGGCGGGGCGTTGAAGCTGAAGGTCACCGACAACGGCTCGACCGCCGCCGCGGACCTGGGCATCAAGGGCGAAGACGAGGACGGCGACGGGCTGCTCGACGGCACGATCGAGCGCACCATCGACATCGCGACGACCGACACGCTGCAGGACATCGTGGACAAGATCAACGCGGCGGACGTGGACGTGTCGGCGGCGATCATCAACGACGGGTCGAACAGCACGCCGTTCCGTGTGAGCCTCGCGTCGACCAACACGGGGCGCAGCGGCAGCCTGGTGTTCGACGACGGCGGGCTGGACCTGGGCCTCAGCGAGCTGGTCGAGGGGCGCGACGCGGTCGTGTTTTTCGGCGCCAACGACCCGGCCGACGCGCTGCTGCTGACCAGCTCGACCAACGCGCTGGTCGACACCGTGCCGGGCGTGAGCATCGACCTGCTGGGCGTGAGCGACGACCCGGTGAGCCTGTCGATCAAGCGCAACACCGACGGCATCGTCGAGTCCGTCACGAAGTTCATCGACGACTTCAACGACACCATGGACCGTATCGGCGAGTACGACAGCTACAACTCCGAGACCGAGGAGCAGGGCCTGCTGCTGGGCGACCCGACGCTCTCGTCGATCAAGCGGCAGCTGTTCAGCGTCGTCACCCGCAACTACACCGACGTGAGCGGGTCGTACACCCGGCTCAGCCAGGTCGGCATCACCGTGGGGGCGGGGGCGAACCTCGACTTCGACGAAGACAAGTTCCGCGAGGCGCTGGCGCTGGACATCGAGGGCGTCACCGAGCTGTTCAGCCTGAAGAAGGAAGAAACCGCCGAGGACGAAGAGGTTGGCACCGGCGTGTTTGTGACCTCCGACGAGATCGAGCTGACCGAGGCCGGCTTCGGCGCCAAGCTCGAGGAGCTGCTTGAGAAGCTGACCGACTCGATCGACGGCACCCTCACCACCACGACCAACACCCTCGACGCACAGATCAAGCTGGCCAACGACCGCATCGAGTCGCTCAACGAGCTGCTCGGGGTCAAGCGGTTCCAGCTCGAGACGCAGTTCGCGGCGATGGAGTCGGCGCTGGCGCAGCTGCAGGCACAGCAGAGCTCGCTGACCAGCCTGGCCTCGGCCGCGGCGTTCGCGACCACGCCGCGCTGACCGGCGGGCCCGATAAGTGCGGCGCGTGGAGCGATCGGACCGATCAGCCGATAAAGCCTAAGCATGAGCGACGCAAGCCCCAACCCCGCCAACCCGTACCTCCGCTCGAAGGTGTTGACCGCCAGCCCCGAGGAGCTGCGGCTGATGCTGTACGACGGGGCGATCAAGTTCTGCCGGCAGGCCGTCGACGCGATCGGCAAGGGCGACTGGGAATCGATGCACAACGCGTTGATCCGCGCCCAGAAGATCGTGCTCGAGTTCAACACCTCGCTCGACCACGAGCAGGCCCCCGAGCTGTGCGACAAGATGGCGGCCCTGTACAACTACATCTACCGCCGGTTGGTCGACGCCAACCTCGAACGCGACGCGGCCGCGGCCAACGAATCGATCGGCCTGCTCGAGTACGAGCGCGAGAGCTGGTTGATGCTCATCAAGAAGCTCAAGGGCGAGCACGCCGACGGCGAACCGGCCCCCGCCGAAGCGCCCAACCCCGTCGGCCGCATCGGCTACGACGAACAGCCCCCCGACGCGGCGCCGCGCGGCCTGTCCGTGCAGGGGTGAGGCGAGTTCGGGGTCCGGGGTCACACTCAAAGTTGAACGTTTAGCCGCGACCCGCAGGGGAGCGCTTCCGCTTTGCGACCATCAGTGCGCCGAGCGCGAGCAACGGCAGCGCGCCCGGCTCGGGCACGCTCGCGGGGGTGGCGGCGATTGATTGGCCGAAGCGCAAACCGACCGCGTCGAGGTCGGCCAACGTCACTTGACCGTCGTAGTTGAAGTCGCCCTGCTGCCACGTCGCGCCGAGCGTGCCGAAGTGCGTGCCCACCGCGTCGAGGTCGGCCAGCGTGACCGCGCCGTCGGCGTTGGCGTCGCCCTTGAGCGTGGCGAACAGCCGTACGCGGTCGGGCAGCGTGTCGGCGTCGGCGCCGTCCTCGTACAGCACGGCCAGCGCGTGGTCGGCGTCGATCTCGGCGCCGGTGACGGCCGCGTGGTCGAACGTGCCGACGATCGTCGCAGATTCGAGCACGACGAAGCCGTCGCCGGGCAGCACGGCAAGCTCCTGATCGATCTCGAGCCCCCCGCCAAGCGACGCGGTATTAGTCACCAATAACCGATCGTGTGACTCGGTGGTGGCGAGGTCGATCCGAAGCACGGAACCGAGCTGCAGCGTGAGGTTGGTTACGTTTAACGTGTCTGCGCGGTAGGTCATCTCGCCGCCGGTCAGGGCCACGCCCGGGTTAGCGAAGAGCTGCCCGACCTCTGTCGCCGTGAGTGCGGTGTCGTAAATCTGCGCGTCGTCGATGTACCCTACGAAGTTTCGGCCGCTGTAGCCGAGGAGGCTGTTGCCAAAAGTCATTTCCCGACCGACGGGCGTGTTGGGCAAGCCGCCGGGCAGGCTGCTGTCGGGGTCCATGACCTGCAAGACGCCGTCGAGATAGAGATCAATATCGCGGGTCGTGTCGCCATCATCCATCACGAGCGCGACGTGGTGCCATAGCCCGTCTAACGTGGTGCCGGTTTCCCACCGCGCAAAACTGCCCCCGATTTCCAGGCGCAGCTTGTGCCCGATGGTCTTGTCGAACCGCAGGTCGAACCGCTCGCTGTTATCGTTTTCACCGAAGCTGAACAGCGTGGGGGCGCCGTCGGTGTTGGCCGCCAGGTATCCTTTGAACCACAGGCTGATGGTTCGCGCATCGTCGCCACCGGGCCCGCCATAGTTGTGGCTCGAGACCTCGCCTTGATCGTTGGCTTGTGCGTCGGCGAAGTGCAGCGAGCCCGCGCCGGCGACTTTGTGGACCACGTCCATGGTCGCCGCGTTGCGTCTACGGAGGCTGAGCTGATTGTTCGCCAGGTCATTGGTGGAGTAATCAAACGGGAAGTGGTTGACCAGTTGCGGGCCGGCGCCCCAGATGTCCGCGTCACCGACCTGAACCACCGCACCGGCTTGAGCCACCAGGCTGCCCGTCACGCGTTCGACGCCCACAAAAGTTACGCCGTCGGGAACCGTCAAGCCGTCCAATACCTCGACCGCGCGCAGCACGCCCCCCATCAAGTTGATGGCTCCGTCTTCGTGATCGAGCCGGTCGATCAACATCGTCCCCCCGGGCATCAAGTCCACCACCCCACCGGGATGCAGCGTGAGTCGGCCCTCCAGCGTGTTGTAAGTGCTTCCGGCGCCGACAACCAAGCGGTCGTGAATGTTCAGGCCGCCGACGAGCTGCGAACCCTGTCCCGCGACCGTCGCCGTCGCCTGGTACGTGTGGCCGGTGCTGTGTCCGACGGAGCCGCCGACCGTCGCGAGCTTACCGCCGTCGAGCACCCGGATTTCCGACACGCCCATGAAAGCGGTCCCCAACCCCTCCTCGCTTAGCAGCATTGAACCCGCGCCTGTGATGATCAGCTCGGAGCGACCCGTGGTTGTCTGCGGGGTATCCATCTCGACGCCGCTGCTGGGCGCAAAGACGGGTACTTCATAACCGCTGACGTCGACACTTTCGCAAAACACCTGGCCGCCGTTCTCGACCGTCGCCGTCGCCACGCCCTCAAGCCCCAGCTCCAGCCGCCTTGTCCGCACGATCGTACCCGTGTCCATGACGTTCAACGCCGCGGTGCTGCCGGCGCTTTGTGCCAGTTTAAGATCAAACAGCTTGGTGGTCCCGCCCTGCTGGGCATTGATGACGACGTCATTCAACTCGATGGGGTGATAACGACCTTGCAGGTGGCCGCCGTTGAGCTCGATCGTGTGATTCGCAGACGCAAAGGGGCCGGCGTTGTCCACGTCGAGCGTGCCTCCCGCGGGCAAGATAACCCGGTCGAATCCGCTCAGCTGTGACCCCGAGTAAAGTTGAAGCTTGCCTTGTAAGACGCTCAGGTCACCGGTGGCCTGCACCGCCCCACGCATCGTCACGGTGCCCTCACCAGACTTGACCAAACCATCGCTGCTCAGAACATCAACCCAAATTGTGTGTGTCGTTTCATGTGCAAACAGTTCGGCCGAGGAGACGAGGGTAAGGCTCGAGTCCATGCCGGTCGGTAACAAGTCAACCGTTCGGTCGCTTTCGAATCGAACCTGCTGCACGACGACCGCGGCATCAACGTCGACCCGCACCGGCACGATCAGGTTGTAAGGAAAGGTCGCCGTCGCTAATGGGCCGTTCGGCACGTCCGGATTCGTATCCCAGTTCACCGAGGTCGTCCAATCACCGTCGCCTTGCGTTTCCCACCTGGCCGAGACATCCGCGGCCCAGGCGGTTGGGTTCGAACTCCACATCACCAATGTCGCTGCACACAACGCAGCGATACCTCGCAAAGTCGCCTCTCGCGAATGATCCGTCACAGCACGATCCCTCCGGTTCGATCAGGGTGGGGCCCCAGTCTCGTTAGTATAAACCATGACCGCTACCGGGACCATAGATAAATCCGGAGTCAACTTGAAATCTGGAACTTGGAACTAACTACTCCGCCGCACGATTGTCATTGCGCCGAGGGCCAACAAACTCAGCGCGCCCGGCTCGGGCACGTTCGACGGAGTGGCGTTGGACTGGCCGAAGTTGGCGCCGATGAAGTCGAGGTCGACCAGGCCGATCAGGCCGTCGCCGGAAAAGTCGCCGTGGGCCCAGCCGCCCGACAGGCCGAAGTGCGTGCCCAGCGCGTCGAGGTCGGCCAGCGAGACCGTTTTGTCGAGGTTGGCGTCGCCGAAGAACGTGTGCGCGATCGACGCGTCGGTGACCCAGAATGCCGCGTCGTCGTCGTTGACCAGGCCGTCGAAGGTCTGCTCGTAATACGGGTCGTGCGTGCCGGCGTTGCGTTCGGCGAACAGGGCGTCGATGTCGTCGGCGTCGGGTGCGCCATCGTTGTCGTAGTCGCCCGGCGGGCCGTAGTTGAATACCGCGCCCGCGATGTCGTCGGCGTGCAGCTGCCGGTTGAGGCTCTCGCAACAGAACGGCGCGCCGGGTGTGACGAAGTCGCCGACGTACATCACGCGCTGGTCGGGGTCTTCGCCGTCCCAGTCCGGGTGGCCGAGGCCGATCGCGGCGTGGCCGAGCTCGTGAAGGAACAAACCTTCCATGTCGTTGCCGAGCACGAAGTTCACGGGCGTGACGTCTTCGGTGCCCGGCGCGATCTGCAGGGCCTTGTCGATGTTGAAGATGATGTCGCCCTCGAGCGTGCCGCCGTTGGGCGGGGGGATGAAGCCCACGGCGAACCCGTCGTTGAACGAGTGCGCCGGGTCGGCCGTGAACGCCCCGATGCGGATCATCGGTTCGTTCGCGCCGGGGTCGTTGATCGGCAGACCGGTGTCCGGCAGCGGGCCGACGAAAGAGATGTTCGCCACCTTGGACCAGGTATCGAACGCGTTTTGGATCGCCTGGTCGAACGCGCCGGCGCCGTACGTGCCGTCGACGGTGGCGCGCAGCGCGGGGATGTCGCTCGTGCCGAGGATGCCCGAACCCTCTTCGGCCAGGTTGATCTTGAAATCTGCGCCGGCCACCGTGTCGTTGGTCATGAAGCCCCACGTGATCACCGCGCCCGTGCCGCGCAGCGGGTCGCCCCACTTCCAGCCCTCCATGTTCGGCCCGGCCCACAACTCGTTGTAACTGAGAAACCCCGAGGCGTTCGACGTGACCAACGCCACGCACACCACCCCCACCACGCAAGCCGTGCGGCTCAAGCCAAGCATCTTCTTTTACTCCCGTCGCGATCGCGACACCCGATACAAAAACAATACACCCCCGGAGGCGCCAAGCCAATGTTTTCTTGCGAAACACGCCGTAAGAAAACCCGGCCCTGCGGGCCTGCGCTAAACGGGATGGGTTTGGTTCATTCCGACACGACCTCGGTCGCGGCTGAACCTTCCGCCGGTTCACCCACGGGGGCCGGGGGTGGGGGCGTGGGCGCGGGGCGGTCGGGGCTGACCTTGGCGATCTGCACGCTGGCGATGTCGCGGACGTCGGTGACGGGCACCTTGACCTCGAAGGTGTGCAGTTCGCCGGGGCCGAGCAGCGGGGTCTGGTAGCGCCACTGGCCGACGTGCAGCACCTTGCGGGTGAGCGGGTCGGCGGGACCGCCGATGTTGATCTCGAAGGTGTAGCGCCACGACGCGAGCGACTGGTTGAGCAGCGTGCCGCGCACCATGACGTTGCGTCGGTCGACGTTGCCGACGCGCTCGGCGGCGACGAGCACGTCGCGCCCGGCACGCACGTAGACGGTCGGCTCGACGGAGGCCTTGTCGATCAGGCCGATCATGTACTGCGCCGACCACTTGGGTTTCAGCGCGTCGGTTTTTTCCTTGGCGGCCTTGCCCTGCTCGTCGGCGTCGTGCTGGGCGTTGCGGACGGTCTGCTGGTGCAGGGCGCGGCGGGCCTTTTCGAGGCGCTGGCGCTCGACGCGCAGCAGGCGGCGTTCCTCGGCGAGCTTGGCGCGCTCGGCGCGCCACTCGGCCAATTGCTTGTCGATGTTGCCGTCGCGGTGCTGTTTGAGGAACTCGATCAGCTCCTCGCGCTCGGCCTTCATCTCCATGACCGCGAGCTTGAGCTGCGCCAGCTCGGCGCGCACCTCGGTCAGGGCGTCGGCCTGGCTGACGGGCGGGTCGGGCGCGGCGTGGGCGTGCGCGGCGTGGGCGAGGCCGAGTGCGAACAGGACGGCGAGGGTGCGTGCCATGGTTTGTTCCCTGTGGGTGTATCGCGCGGCGCAGCGGCGCCGGCGATCAGTGGTGCCGCTTGTGACCGCCGAGGTGGATGGCGAAGTTGCCGGTGCGGTAGTGCAGTTTCAGGCCGCTGGAGTAGTGGCCGTGGTGGCGTTTGTGGTAGTAATACTTGGACGGGTAGTAGCCCTTGTAGTAGATCGTGCGGGGGTAGTAGCGATAGTAGGGGTAGCCGTAAGAGCCGCAACCGCTGTAGCCTCGGTAGTAGCTGTAGCCGTAGTACGGCCGGGTGTAGCTGACGGTGGAATACACCACGGGCCCGGTCGTGTACGTGCCGGTGTTGTAGCGCACGTAGTGCCCGCCGGTGTCTTTGTGTTGCACGGTGGTGTACGTCGAGTAACCGCCGGCGGGGGCGTTGCTGGTGATGATGCGCGTGTTGCTCGGCGGGGCGTCGGCGGTGTGGCGGTAGTCGAACGGCGACGCGCTGTTGACGGTCGTGGCGGTGGCGTACGCGTTTGTCGTGTCGCGGCGGCTGCGGTCGAGCAACACGTCGAGCTGGTGTTCGATGCGGTCCTGTTGCACGCGCAGGCGTTCGAGTTGCGCATCGGTTTGCTCGTCGACCGCGACGGTGTGTTCCGTGTCGGCGGGGGCGACGGGTTCGGCTGGTTTGACGGGCTCGACCGCTTGTTGCGCCTTGATTTGCTCGACCTGCGCCAGCGCTTGGTTCAGCTCGGCCTTGAGCTTGGCGAGCTCGGCGCGCATCTCGGCGAGTTCTTGTTGGGTGTCGGTTTGCTGCGCGGGCGCCGCGGCGGCGGCGAGCGCGATCACCACGAAGTGGGCGAGCATGATTCGGAGCGTCGTCATGGCGCGTCTCCTGCGAGCTTGAACGGTACGCATAAGTATAGACGCACGTTGTGGCGTTGATCTTTGAAACGCAAAAACGCTGCAAAATCAGCGTCAGGCGGCGGAACGCGCGTGTTTGAATCGCGGTTGCCGTCGCGTCAACGACGATCGGGCCAATGGCGGTGTGAGCGGATCGTGCCATCGTCAGCGACGTGCACGCTGACCATGCCGTGCCAGGTGGTCACGTGGCGTTCGATGCCTTCGAGGTGCGCCGCCCATTTGTCGTGCCGCAGGCGTTGCGGGCCCGACGACTGCAACACCACCGTGGGCCCGACGCGCCGAAGCCACGCGACGGCGCCCGGTGGGAACGAGCCGTGGTGCGGCAGGTCGGTGACGTCGGCGTCGAGCGGCACGCCAGTCTCGATCATCTGCGCCATGGCGATCTGTTGCACGTCGCCGCACATGAGCAGCCGACGGCCGGCGACCTCGAAGGCGAGCACGATCGAGCCGTCGTTGTTGTGCTTGAACGCGGCGTCGCGCGGCGGCCAGATCGCCTCGACCCGCACGCCGCCGAGCGCGTCGCGCCAACCCGCGGCCGCCGTTTCGATCGGCACGCCCAACTCGCCTAGCCCCGACACCAGGTGCCCGGTCGCGGCGCGCGGTTTGAGCTGCGCCTCGGCGATCAGGTCGCCGTTGGTGACCACGCGGCCGACGGGTATGTGTTCCGCTAAGTCGAGCGAGCCGCTGTAATGGTCGAAGTCGGGGTGCGAGATGACGAGCGTGTCGATGCGCGTCACGCCCAGCGAGCGCAGCGCCGGCACGATGGTGTACCGGCCGATCTGCCCGTAGCTGCTCGAGCCGCAGTCGAACAGCCAGGTTTCGCCCTCGCTTTGCAGCACGAAACACGACCCGTTGCCCACCGCCAGCATGTGCACCGACAACGCGGGCGGCTGGTGCCAGGGCATGACCACCACTAAGCGCGGCCAATACAACCAGCCGACACACAACACCACGCACAACACCAACGACAGCTTGCGCTTCGCAAACCAACCGCCCAGCGCTGCGCACACCACCGCCAACACGCCGCACGCCCACCACTGCGACACGCGCGGCACCTCGAACGCCACCCCCGGCAGGTGGCCCGCCGTTTCAACCAAACCGATGCACCAGCGCGACAGCGCCAGCAACGGCCCGCCCAGCGCCTCGCCCACCGGCGGCGCGAGCATCGTCAACACCACCTTCGCGAAACCCAACCACAGCACCACCGCCGCCAGCGGGAACACCGCCACCGTCAGCAGCACCGCCAGCGGGCTGACCAGGCCGAAGTGGTACGCCACGATCGGCATCGCCGTCAGCCACGCCACGAAGCTCACCGCAAAGTAGTCGGCGATAAAGTGCCGCACCGACATGCCCCACGTGTGATGATCGCGAAACGCGTCGCGCGGGCAGAGCAGCCGGCTGATGCGACCCGAGTACAACAACAACGCCGCGACGATGCCGAAGCTCAGCTGAAAACCCGCCTCGAACAGCGAGCCGGGCGAGGCAACCAACAATATCAAACCAATCAACGCCAGCAGCGACCGCGCGCTGATCCGCCGGCTGCCCGCCAACCCCGCGCAGAACACCAACGCCATGAACCCCGCACGCACGATCGGCACACGCCACGGCACCACCGCCAAGTATGCCGCCACCGCCAACGCCGCGGCGAGCACCGCCCAACGCGGCCGACCGCTCACGCCCTGCACCAACAGCCACACGCCCCCCGCCAACAACCCCACGTGCAACCCGCTGATCGCCAACAAGTGCGCCAAGCCCGTGCGGCGAAACGCCTCGTACGCATCGTTCAACTCGTCGCTGCGCCGGCCCAGCACCATCGCTTCCAGCAACGCCACCGCCTCGGCGTCGCGCACCGTTCGTCGCTCGGCTTCCGCGGCAGCGGTGCCATCGGTTTCAACGCCACCATCGGCCACGGCGCCCGCGCGCAGCGCAGCGACGGCGCGGTCCGACCACATGCTTTTTGTTTCGTGCCACGACGCCCAACGCCCCGCGCCCGCTTCGATCAACCGCCAGTGGTTGCGGTGTTTCATCTGCACCCGGCCGTGCACACCCAACCGTTGCATCGCCCCTTTGAAGTCACGCTCGCCCGGGTTCGACGGCGGGTTGATCCGGCCTAGCCACCCCTGTAATCGCACGCGGTCGCCGCGCGTCGGCCGCGTATCGACCAGCGGCAGCGTCACCAAAACCGCGCCGCCCGTCGGCACGTCACCCGCCTCGGTGTGCAGCGTGTCCACGGCGACGATGAACGTCGTGGTCGGCCGATCGAACGCGTGCCGCGCCAACCCCTCCGGCTCGTCGGCGCGGATGCGCGGCGTGTTGGCGATCGTGCCCGTCAAGTCGACCAACCGGCGCTCATCGGTCAAGTAATGCGCCACGTCGTCCGACCGCAAGTCGTGCCGCAAACCCCACCAACCCGCCCCAGCCAACGCGATGGCGATCAGCATCACCGGCCCCGTCACCACCAACGGCCGACGCGCCACGTGCAACCCAACCGCGGCCAGCGTGCACACCAACGCCCCGGTGACATACACCGCCACCGAACCACCCGCCGAGCCGACGACCAAGCCCACCGCCCACGCCACCGCTGCCCACACCATGGGCTCCGGGCGTCTGGTTGGTACCGGCATCGGCTGTTCGATCATGCGCAACCCCGAATCGAGTTGCCGGCATCATAAACCCTAACCGCCAACCCGTGCGCCACCGACTAGCGCGCAACCAACTCAACCGGTATTCGTCCAATAACGCCACCCCCTTCTCACGCCCGCTCGGGCCTAACAAAAGGTGCCTAAACAGGTTGTTAATACGTAACTGCCTTGTGGAAAAGGTGTTGAATATTTCCTTGACGGTTGGACTTTGATAGGTTAACATCAACCGAACATTTATAGGAGAAAAGTTTCATGCCCGCCTGAGCGGTTGGTCGAAGTCATAGATCGACGAGACGATCGGGCCCACAATATGTGGTGGGCCTCGCGAGATTCACCACAGTAGAGAGACACGACCAATGGCATTCCCACTCGTCATGACCGGCCCCGGCGGCAACTACACCACGCGTTATGAAGCCATGGGCAACAAAATGCTGCGGCGTTCGGGTGCAACCGGCGGCCCCACCGCCACGCCCGAACAGGCCGACAACCCCGACACCGACTCGGGCTACGGCAACGCCGCCGGTTACACGCGACTGCGCAAGCAGCGCCGCGAGCAGGCCGAGCAACGCGAAAAACAACGGCAGGCCGCGACCCGCCGCGCCCGACAAATGGTCGACCGCCTCGAGCGCGACGACGAAACCCGCGCCGCTTATCAACCCCAGGCCGCGCTGCAACAGCGCCTCGCCCGCAGCGGCCTGCTCGCCGCCGCCTCGTCGGCGATCGAAGCCTGGCTCGTCCAGCAGGCCGCGGCCTTGCAATCCGCCCGAACCAACCTGCACGAACTGGCCCGCGTCACGCAACAGCCCGCCGCCGCCCACACGCTGCGCCTCGCCGGCCACACGGAGCTGAACGATGAATCTCACACCCAAGCAACAAAAGATCCTCACCCTCATCCGCGACTCGCGGTTGACGCGCGGCTATTCCCCGACGATGCAGGAATTGGCCGACGAGCTGTCCGTCAGCAAGGTCACGGTCTTCGAGCACGTCGAAGCCCTCATCAAAAAGGGCGCCCTGCAGCGCGACGCGAACAAGGCTCGCTCTTTGGAGCTGACGGAACACTGTCTGCTACCGGATGAGCAACGACCCACCCGCCTGCCGCTCGTCGGCTCCATCGCCGCCGGCTCGCCCATCGACGCCGTCGAAGACCGCCAGTTCCTCGACCTCGAAGAGGTCTTCGCCCAGCCCGCCAGCTCCGGCGACGTCTTCGTCCTCAAGGTGCGCGGCGACTCGATGATCGACGACCAGATCGCCGACGGCGACTTCGTCGTCTGCAGAAAAACCAACCAGGCCCGCAACGGCCAGACCGTCGTCGCCCTCGTCGACACCGGCGAGGCCACCCTCAAAAAGTTCTACAAGGAACGCAACGGCCGCATCCGCCTCCAGCCCGCCAACGAGGCCTACGAACCCATCTGGGTCGAGCCCGAACAGCTCCAGGTCCAGGGCATCGCCATCGGCGTCATCCGCGCCTTCTAAAGCCGCTCACGGCTTAGCGCTGTGAAACAGTTTCGCTAGTGCGCGACCGGCAACTACAAACGACAAACCTCACGCCCCATGCCCTATCATGGTGCGCATGAACGACGCAGCGCGCAGCAAAGCGTATCAGCGGCGGGTGTGGCGGTTGGCGTTCCTGCTCACCGGAGACACCGGCTCGGCCGAGTCGCTGTTCACGCAGATCATGCGCAACCACAAGCGCATCGAATCGGTCGAACCCGAACGGCTCGACCGCATGATCATCATGTACGCCCGCGAACACCCGCAACACACCGAACGCCGGCTGCGCCCCGACCCGCACCTCAACACGCTGTACGAACTGCTGCCGCAGCCGCTCGAGGCCTGGCTGCTCGTGCACGTCGAACAACTCGAGCAGCGCAGTGCCGCCAAGGCGATGGATTGCTCGATCACCGCCCTGCGCCTGCACCGCGACGCGGCGGAAGAATACCTCACCGAACAGCTCGGCGACGGGTGGCGCGCGCTGGCCGATCGGTTGCGCCAAGCCGCCGACGAACTCGACGCGATCCCCGCGATCGAAAGGTGGCAAGCCCAGCGCGGCCGCGGGTGCCTATTCAAAACGCTACTGCTGCTCGCCGGCCTCGCCGCGGGCGGCGCGGCGGGGTGGTTCGTGTTCAAATAAACACCTCAACACACGGGGGCCGCGATGACCTTCATCAAATCGTTGTCGCGCGACTTGTGCCCATTTGGTTGATCGCCGGGGTGAGGCTCAACCCGAAAATGGTTGCAAGCCGATCATAAGCCGCAAATGAAACAGCCGCCTGGGCAGGGCGGCAGATGGGCGTGAAAGAGATGCAGAGTTCGCCGAGAAAGGGCCGATATCGACAGAGGCGCTCATGAAGCACACGACGCGACTGGCACTGATGCTGATGCTGACGGCGGCGGCGCACGCCCGCGCCGGCCAGCCGGTGCGTGTGCGCGAGGCGCCGGCGACCGACCGCGCGGCCGAGCACCTGGTGATCACCAGCCCGTACGTGCGGGTCGAATTGCGGCCCCACGAGCAGACGCTCACGCTCCGCCGGATCGCGTCGTCGCTGGCCCGCCCACAGCACATGGGGCAGGTCGATTTTCGCAACCCGACCGAGCGGTTAAAAACGTCGGGCTACCTGGTGCACCGGCACAGCGACGGCAGCGTGACGGTGGCGATCGCGCTGCGCGGCGGGGCCGTGCGAGAAACGAAGTACCTGCACGTGCCGGCCGACCTGGCGGTGATCACGCTGCGCACGGTCAGCGACAACCACGGCGCGAAGCCGGCCGCGGTCGCCACCACGATCGACTTGGGGCCCGGCGCCGCACAGACGGAATGGTTGGCGGGCGTGACAGCGCAAAACGAACCGCCGCATGCAGGTGATTTCGCCGGATGGTACGACGCGGGGCGTTCGCTGAACCTGGTGGTCACGGCGAAAGGCGGCGACGTGTGGTCGGCGGCGAGGCGCGAGACGGACGACCCGGCGGTGTTGCGCGTGGGCCCGGCGGATTGGACGCAACCGCCGACGCTGGGCGTGTTGGAAAAACGCGTTGACGATTTGTACCTGACGCCGGTGCGGGGCGTGGGCCGGGTGACGCAGGCGACGCCGCACGTGGCGCTGGCCGCGGAACGATCGCCCGGCGGGTGGCGGTTCGGCGTGCACCCGACACGCACGCTGAGTGACGGGAAGCTGACGGCCAAGCTCGGCCAGCGCCGCTACGAACAAACGATCAACGCCGAGCCGAACCACCCGGCGTTTGTGGACGTGCCGCTCGATACCGAAGCGTTCGACCTGCGCATTGTTGACGCGCACGGCCGGTCGTGGCTGAGCACCGACCTGCGTGCCGCGCCACCGGCGGCGGCGAAGGGCGTGGGGCAAGCGGTCGGCGACATGCGCGAGCCGGGGCGTGACGGCGACAGCGACGCGAGCCGATCGTTTGCCGCGGCGCTGTCGGCGATCAAGGCTCGCGATGCGGCGCGGGCGTTGGAATTGCTCAAGGCTGTCGATAGGGGCGAAGGGCGGGCGCCGAGTTCGCTGGTGGTGCTGCTGCGCGCGATCGCGTTGATCGAAACGGGCGAGCGCGACGAAGCAACGCGCACGCTGCGGAACCACGTCGAGCAGGAGCCGGGGCTAGTCGAGGCGTGGCTGCTGATCGGCGACACGTCGCGCGTGCGCAAGCTGACCCGCTACGACAAGCAAGCCTGGTCGGACGCCCAGGCGACGCTGATGGCGTTGCAGGCGGGGCGGTGGCCGACCAAGTGACGGGGTGGCCGGTCGCTGTTTGAACCATTTGCAAATCAACGCCCGATGCACGACAGTGCCGCCCATGGCACGCGAACTCAAGGGCAAGGTCATCGCGATCACGGGCGCATCGGCGGGCATCGGCGCGGCGACCGCCGTGGCGTGCGGCGCGGCGGGCATGAAGGTCGTGCTGTCGGCGCGGCGCGTCGAGCAGCTCGAGGCCACGGCCCAGCGCGTGCGCGACGCCGGCGGCGAGGCGCTGGTCGTGCCCTGTGACGTGGCCAGCGATGCGCAGGTGCAACAGCTCGTCGACCGCACCGTCGAAGCGTTCGGTTCGCTCGACGTGATGTTCGCCAACGCGGGCTACGGGTTTTTGATGCCGGTCGAGCGCCTCGATGCCGGTGCGCACGAAAAGATATTCGACGTCAATTACTTCGGCACGGTGCGCTGCGTCAACGCGGCGTTGCCCCTGATGAAAAAGCAACAGGCCGGCCACATCGTGATCACGTCGAGCATCGTGGGGCGGGTGGGCCTGCCGTTTTACGCGCACTACAGCGCCACGAAAGCGGCGCAGGACGCGCTGGGCACGGCGCTGCGGCTCGAGGTCGAGCCGTACGGCGTCGACGTGTCGGTGCTGTACCCCATCGGCACGAAGACCGAGTTCTTCGAGGTCAGCGCGAAGCTCGGCGGGCGCGACACGATTATGGAAAACACGCCCGAGGTGTTCATGCAGTCGGCCGACCACGTGGCGCGGCGGGTGGTCAAGTGCCTGCGCCGGCCCTGCCCCGAAATATGGCCCGCCCGCTGGGCGCACTTCGGTTCGTCGATGGCGACGCTGTTCCCACGCCTGACGCGCTGGGGTTTGCGCAAGCACGCGAACAAGGACCGCAAGGTGCTGCGCGAGATGGGGATGTGATAGAAAGTCTTGAGTCTTGAGTCTTGAGTCTTGAGTCTTGAGGGGTGAGGCTTGAGGTTTATCGGGGGCGGTTGCGGCGTTTGTTGTCGTGGCGTTTGGCTTCGTAGTAACGGCCGTTGATGCCCTCGGCAGCGCGTTTGGCGAAGTCGACGACCTCGCGGATGAGCGGGTCGCCGTTGAACTGGGTTTCAACCTGCGCAATGCCCTCGGCCTGGTTGCATATCTCGTGGCGATAGAGCAATCGGTAGACGGCCTTGAGCCGATCGATCACGTCGTCGTCGAAGTTGTGCCGGTGCAGGCCGATGAGGTTGACGCCGCGCACGCGTGCGGGGTGGCCGTCGGAGACCATGTAGGGCGGGCAGTCGTGCACGACGCCGGAGTTGCCGCCGACAAACGCGTAGCGCCCGATGGCGACGAAGTGGTGGATCGCCGCGCCGCCGCTGACCACAGCGCAGTCGTCGATGGTCACGTGCCCGGCGAGCAGCGCGTTGTTGGCGAGGATCGTGCGGTTGGCGATGTGCGAGTCGTGGGCGACGTGGGCGCCGACCATGAACAGGTTGCCGTTGCCGACGGTGGTGGAACCGCCGCCGTTCTCCGTGCCGCGGTGCATGGTGACGAACTCGCGGATGTCGTTATCGTTGCCGATGACCAGCTCGGTCGGCCCGCCGCGGTACTTCAGGTCCTGCGGCTCGGCGCCGAGCGTGGCGTGGTGAAACACGCGGTTGTTCTCACCGAGCGTGGTACGGCCCTCGACGACCACGTGCGAATCCAACCTTGTGCCGGCGCCGATGCGGACGTGCGGGCCGACCACGGCGTACGGGCCGACGACCACACCCTCGGCCAGCTCGGCCTCGGCGTCGACGATCGCGGTGGGGTGGATCTGCGGCATGTACGATTTCCGATTGTCGATTTTCGATTTGATGTGATGTCACGCGGGCGAGCCAATCGGCAATCGCCAATCGAAAACCGGAAATCCTCCTTACTCTTGGTCCGCGTCGACGAGCATGAACTTGATCTCGGCTTCGGCGGCGAGGTCCTGGCCGACGAACGCCTGGCAGCGGGTGTGGCCGGTCCGGCTGCGCACGCGCACGGCCACGGCCTCGATCACGAGCTGGTCGCCCGGCGTGACGGGCTTGCGGAGCTTGACCTTGTCCATCGACAACAGCACGGCGAGCTTGCCGGTGTGTTCGAGCTTGCGGCTGAGCAGCACGCCCGACAGCTGCGCCATTGCCTCGACGATGAGCACGCCGGGCATGATGGGCGTGCCGGGGTAGTGGCCGCCGAAGAACGGCTCGTTGATGGTCACGTTCTTCACGCCCACGCAACGCTGGTCGCCGTCCATCTCCAGCACGCGGTCGACCAGCAGCATCGGGTAACGGTGCGGCAGGGTGCGCTGGATGCGGCGGATGTCGATCGTGCCGTCGGCGGTCAGCAACGAGTTGCGGCGCTGGGCGCGGTACTTGCTGTAGAGCCGGCGGGCGAGGCGGTGGTTGAGCGTGTGGCCCGAGCGGTAGGCGACGATGCGCCCTTGGATCGGCGCGCCGACCAGCGCCAGGTCGCCGATGAGGTCGAGCACCTTGTGGCGGACGAGCTCGTCGTCGAAGCGCAGCGCGTTTTCACCGATGGGCTTGCCGCCCTCGCCGATGACGAGGATGTCCTTCGGCGACAGGTGCTTGCCGAGCCCGCTGTCCTGCAGGGCCTTGGCTTCCTGTTCGAGCACGAAGGTGCGCGCCGGGGCGATCTGGTCGATGTAATTGCCGTTCTGAAGGTGCAAGGCGAAGACCTGCGGGGGGATCGGGCCCTTACCGCCGTAGTCCAGGTCGTAGATCACCTGCATGCCCGGCTTGTCGGAGGGCAACGCGGCGATCATCGCGTCGCCCTCGTCGACGGTGATCGGCTCGGTGACCTCGAGGATGCGCCGCGGCTGGTCCTGCGTTTCGAGACCGGCCTCGAGCAGCGCCTCGACGAACGGCCGCGCCGACCCGTCGCACGCCGGCACCTCCGGCCCGGCGATCTCGACGACGACGTTGTCGATGCCCAGGCCCGCCAGCGCGCTCATGCAGTGTTCGCAGGTCTCGATCGCGACCTCGCCGTTGCGCAGCGCGGTGCGGCGGGCGCGCTTGCCGACGTTCTGGATCAGCGCCGGGATCCGCACCGGCTGGCCGCCGTCGGCCACGTCCGTGCGGTAGTAGACCACGCCGTGGTTGATGGGGGCGGGTTTGAAACAGACCTTCGCCTCCTGCCCGAGGAACAGCCCACGGCCTTCCACGGTCGCTTCGCGGGCGAGGGTCTGCTGAGCGAGATGGGTGTCCGACATGCGTTATTCCGCGGCCAAGGAACGAAAGACCAGTTTACGACGGGGCCCAAGGGGCGGCAATCGGCTTATTCAACCACGTCCCGCATATGAGCGCGAAAGACTTCAGCGATTTCGGGCTTTTCCGCTTGGCCTTGAGCGACTTTCAGTGTCAGCGCTTCCAAGTCATCGTCCGATGCGGTGAGTTGTCGGCCGTTCAAGAGCAGGAAGATTTCCGCCGCCGCGATGGCGACGCGCTTGTTTCCATCAAGAAACGGGTGGTTTCGGCACACATGAAACAGGTAAGCCGCGGCCATTTCCGCCAGGTCCACGTGCAAATAACTGCCCCCGAACTGGGCTTGGGGCATCGCGATCGCGGACTGCAGCAACCCCAAATCACGGACACCGTCCTGGCCCCCATGAGCCTCCAGGCATCGGCGGTGAAGTCGCAGAATCTGGTCCACACTCAAAAAACGGACGGGGTCGGTCATGCCAGCCGTTTCAGCAGGTCGCTGCGTTTGGACAAGACCTCATCGGCGGCGCGGTCGAACGCCTCATCCGAAGCGGTCGCGCCGACGCGGGTGAGGATAATGCTGTCGCCATCGATGCGCAGATCAACCTTGTCGTTCTCATTGAGGCCGACCAGTTGCAGGGTGGCCTTGTCCAGAAGGATCGCGTGGCTGTTGCCGACCTTGGTCAGGGTTTTGATCATGCTGCACCTCGCAAGACATTATAACATTGTTATAACGTCGGGTCGAGGCGAAACCGGCTTGAATGGCAATTATCCCATATCCCGCAATTGCTTACGGACCTTCTTCATCACGTCCGGTAACTGGCGCACGGCGACGTATTCCCGACGGGCCTTGGTGAACTCCTGGGCGGGCGAGCCGGCCCAGGTCTGGCCGGCGGGGATGTCGTTCATCACCTGCGAGCCGCCCGCGAGTTTCACGCCGGGGCCGATGTCCAGGTGGTCGCGGATGTCGCAGCCGCCGCCGATCATCGCCCCGTCGCCGATGGTCGTGGAGCCGGCGATGCCCGTCTTGCCCGCGATCAGCACGCACCGGCCGATGCGGACGTTGTGGGCGATGACCACCAGGTTGTCGATCTTGCTGCCGTCACCGACTGTGGTGGAGCTGAACTTGCCGCGGTCGATCGTGGTGTTGGCGCCGACCTCGACGCCCCGGCCGAGCACGACGTTGCCGACGTGCGGGATCTTCACGATGCCTTGGCCATCGGGCGACGGGCGGTAACCGAACCCGTCGGTGCCGACCACCACGCCCGAGTGCAGGATGCCCCCGTCGCCAACCTCGCAGCGTTCGCGGACCACCACGTTCGGCCACAGCACGCAGCCGGCCCCGATCACGCAGCCGTCGTAGAGCGTGACGCGCGGGTGCAGTTGCGTGTCGTCGCCGATGGTGACGTTCGGACCAACCACGCAGCCCGGGCCGATCGCCACGCCCGCGCCGAGCTTGGCCGAGGGATCGACGCTCGCCGTGGGATCGACGCCCACGGACACCCGCGGGTCGGGCGCCGTGACGTGGTCCAGCAACGCCGCCATCGCCAGGTCCACATCGTCGACGCGGATCAGCGGCCGGCCGTCGGCTTCCACTTCGAGCCCACGGTTGATCAGCGATGCGCCGGCCTCGCAATGCGGCCAACGCCTGGCGTGGGGCACGTCGCCGATGAACGTCAGCTGGCTGGCGTCGGCCAGGGCGAGCTCTTCGAGGCCGGTGATCGTCACGGCCCCGTCGCCGACCAGTTCGCCGCCGACCAGTTCCGCGATCTGTTGGCAGGTCATCTCCATGGCGATAAAGGTTACGCCAAAGCGGGCGCATTGAAAAACCCCGCCGATCCGACGGGGTTGGGGTTCCGGTGATGCGACAGTCGGGCTCAGCCGTTGCCCGCGGCGGGGTTGTTCTTGTAGTCGTTGTTGAGCTTCTGCTTGACCCGCTCGGTGATGTTGAGGTCGGCGTTCGAGTACAGGTTCTTGCGCTGGTCGATGGTGAAGGCGATCTGCTGCTGGTTGAGGCCGCGGAGCGAGGGGGTGCGGTCCTTGGCGAGCACCAGGTCGTAGCCCTCGGCCTGGGCGACAGACTCGATGCCCGTGAGGATCTTGCGGTAAAGTGCCTCGAGCTTCAAAGCCTTTTGGCGCTCGATCTGGCTCTCGCGGAACTTCATCTCGATCTGCAGCGCAAGCGCCATGCGCTCCCACTTCTCGACCGTCTCGTTGTAGCCGGGGCTGTTGCGGTCCAGCAGTTCCAGGTCGTTCTGGATCATCTTGATTTCGTTGGCCTTGTCCTGCTGCCACTTCTTGGTCTCGTCGATCATGCGCACGATCTCGGCCTGGATCGCGTCGCGCTCGGCCAGCGCGTCGAACACGTCGGTGATCGACACCACGGCGATCGACGTACCGCCGCCGCCGGCGGTCTGCGCGTTGAGGTTGACCATGCTCATGAAACCGACCACGATCGCGGCGGTGGTCAGGGCGGTGAGGGATTGACGGAGGGTCATCGGTGGGCTCCTTGGTTTTTCCTGTCACTCAGGCGTAAAGGTTCATACGTCGCCGCCGCCGCGGGGTTCGCCCCGGGCCGGCCGGCTGTTAAAACGGCAGGGCGAGCGAGAAGCTGAACACGCGCTCCTCGTCGCCGGGTTCTTTGATCAACGGCACCGCGAAGTCGAAGGCGAACGGGGCCTGGCCGAGGAACGGCACGTTCAAGCGGATGCCCGCGCCCACCGCCACGCGGTACTGGTCGAAGGCGAAGTCGTCCTGCACCGTGCCGCTGTCCACGAACAGCACGCCGCGCAGCACCTCCTGCCAGATCGGGAAGTTGTACTCCGTGCCCAGCAGGAACACGAAGTCGCCACCGACCGGGTCGTCGCCCACGACGTCGTCGGCCGTGCCGAACGTCAGGTCCGGGCCCGAGGTCAAGCCGCGCGGCCCCACGCCGCGGAACTCGAACCCGCGGAAGCTGCGGTGGCCGCCGGCGTAAAACCGCTCGAACAGCGGCGACTCGCCGTCCGGGAAGATGTAGCCGATCTCCGACTTGATGCTCAACACGGTCTTGCGCTCGAAGAAGTCCTCGTCGACCGTGAAAAACGCCTGGAACTCGGCGGTGGCCTTGGAGAAGTCGTAATCGCCGCCGAGCGCGCCGGCCTGTTCGAAGCCCGCCACCACGCGCGTACCGCGCGTGGGGAAGATGCGGTTGTCGACCGTGCTGCGCGAAACCGTCAACGCCAGCGCGGCGATGTCCGAATCGTCACCGACGTTGAACACGTCGATCGGCGCGTCGGCGTCGATGCTGGAGATGTCGATCGCCTCGTACCGGCCGCGCACCGAGGCGGACCACACGTCGCCGAACCGTTTGCCGAACGTGACGAACGCGCCCACCCGGCCCTCGTCGTAGTCCTCACGCTCGCGGTCGAAGCTCCGCCCACGCAGCGACAGGAAGTAGTCGCTGTCGAACAGGCGCGGCTCGGACCACGACACCGAGTACGTGCTCACCTCGTCGCCGGGCGCCAGGCTGATGCTGAACGTCTGACCGGCGCCGCGGAACGCGTTGCCGCTGAGGAACTCGCTCAGCGACTCGGGCGTGTCGGTGATGTCGAAGTTGCGCTGCTGGTAGTCGAGCGCGCCGACCACGCCGGCGTCCGACCCGATCGAGGCGCCGATGCTGACCGAGCCGGTCCGGCCTTCTCGCACTTCCAAAAGCGCATCGCGGGTCTCGTCTTCCGGGTCGCCCTGGATGGTGATCTTCGCTTCCTGGAACAGCCGGCTGCGCTGCACCTGCTGCACGGAGCGGTCGAGGCCGGCCACGTCGTAGTAGCGCCCGGGCTCGACGCCGCGCAAAGCCCGCCGCACCACGCGGTCCTGTGTGCGGGGGTTGCCGGAGATGACCACGTCACCCACGCGGTACCGCTTGCCTTCGATGATGGTCACGATCACGTCGACCTTGGCGGTCTCGCCGTGCAGCACGCGGTCGATCCGCACGTCGGTCAGCCCCTTCTTGACGTTCTCGCCGCTGCGGTCGTCCGGCAGGTAGCCGAGCTTGCCGTAGAGGTTGAGCAGGGCGCGCCGGCTCTTGAGCAGCTTCACGCGCGAATAGACCGCGCCGTCCTGCAGCGGGATCGCCTCGCGGAGCTGGCCCTCGGAGAACACGCCGTGGCCCTTGACCTGGAAGGTCATGGCGCCGACGGTGTACTGCGAGCCCTCGTTGATGCGGAACTCGACGCGGGCGCTCTTGCTGTCTTCGGTGAGGCGGATCTCGCGGCCGACGCGCACGTCGAGGTAGCCGCGCTCGAGGTAAAACTCGCGCAGCTTGGCCACGTCCAGCACCAGCTGCTCTTCGGAGATCGCGCCCTTCTCGAGGATGAGGACGGCTTTCTTCGTGCCGATCTGGCTCGACAGCTGCTTGTCGGTGAACACCGCGTTGCCCACGAACGCGACCTCGCGGACCTTGATCTGCGGCCCCTCGCGCACGCGGAAGCTCAGCGTGTCGTTCTCTTCGAGCGCCTTGTCGTCGACGCTCACGCTCACGCGGAAGTAGCCGGCGTCTTTGTAAGCCTTCTCGATCTGCGTGATGCCGCGCTTGATCAGGAAGTCGTCGCGCGTCTCGCCGGCGCGCAGCAGCACCAGGCCGAGCAGCTCCTGGTCGTTCTTGACCTTGTTGCCCACGACCTGCACGTCGGCCAGCAGCGGGCTCTCGGTCACGACGTAGGTGACGACCAGCGCACCGTCTTCGCGTTGCTTGACGGCGACGCGCACGCTGGAGAAGCGCCCCAGGCGGGTGATGTTCTGGATGTCTTCATCGACGGCTTGGGCGGTGTAGGCGTCGCCGGCCTTGAGGTGCACCTGGTTGAGCACGAGCTGCGGGTCGACCTGCTTGACGCCGGACACCCGCACCTCGGCGACAGGCCGACCTTCCAGGTCCAACCCCTGCGCCCACGCGGTCGCCGCACAGGCCAACACGCCCAGCAGCCAAGCCGCCCCCAATCGTTGTACTTTAAGCAAAACCGCGCTCCTGGCAGTCGCTGATCCTCGGTCCTTCGGGCCACGCCCCCGCAGCCGGTTGTCGGCCGACGACGGGGGTTTGGGTCAGTGTAATCAGGGCCTAATCGATCAACAAGACGCGCACGGCGTTCGGGCTTCGGCAGCAAATTGCGAAGATTGTGCCGGTTAGTGGGCCTGGGTCTCAGATTCTGGCCGCCCGATCGTCGTTCTCGCTGGCATCCGGGCGGGTTGAATCCGATTCTTGCCATCCCCACACCTTTTGCCATGGAGCTGCACCCACTGCAGAAGTTTCACATGTCGGATCACCGGATCGGGATGTTATTGGTCCATCGGGGGGCGATGAGCGTCGCTCAGGTCAACCAGGTCCTCAACCACCAACAGCAGGTCGACCAGCCGTTCGGCAAGCTCGCCCGCGACATGTTCGGCATCGACGAACGCGACATCGCCAGCGCCTGGGCCGAGCAGGTCGGTTACATCTGCCAGCACGTCGACCTCGCCTGCGAGCCCAACGACCCGGGCTTGCTGGACCTGGTCACCGCGGCCGACGCGTGGTCCGCCCACGTGCTGCCGCTGCGCTACGAGAAGCACCTGTTGGTTGCCGCGACCACCGTGACCGACCTGCCCAACGCGCTGCGCAAGCTGCTGCCCCACCTCGATCACGACCCCCGCTTCGTGATCGCCGAACGCCGCCAGCTCGAACGCTACATCATCGAACGCTACGGCATCGTCTCCGTCGAACGCGCCGGCTGAGCAAGCCGGACCGAAGCGCAGCGCAGGCCCGGGTCACACGAGCTTCAGGTCTTCGTAAACCCCGGCGTTGACCGCGCGGTTGCGCGCCCGGTGCGCCGCGGGGCCCGGCTGGCCGTTGCACGCCCACGCCACCACCAGGCCGTGCGCCGGGTCGGCGAACGCGTTGGAGCACTGGTTGCCGCCATGACCGAACGCCCGGCCTGACGCGTGCGGGCCGAAGTCGTACTCGTACTCCGGCTGGTACCTGACGGATTGCACCATGAAGCCCAAAGCCCAATCGACCGTGGCGTTGAAGGACGCATCGGCCATGCCGACCCGCCGGGCCTCGGTGAACATCGCCACCGTATCGGGCGCGAGCGCATCGCGCCCGCCGTCGAGCAACGCCTCGTAAAACAGGCCCAGCTGGTTCACCGGGCCGCGGAAGTTGCTCGCCGGGTGCAGGCCCGCGACGTGGTCGGGCCGGCTGAGCGTGCGCTCGTGCGTGTCACGAGTCGTGTCTTCCACGATCGACAGCTGCTCGCCGAGCATCTCTTGTTCGCTGTGCGGGATGCCGAGCCAGCAGTCGGCCATACCCAACGGTTCGAACACCTCTTCGGCGACGAACTGGTCGATCGGTCGGCCGTCCACCCGCCGCACCAGCTCCGCGAGCAGGTACCAACCGGTGTACGGGTGGTAGCCCGCGCGCTCGCCCGGCGTCCAGTTCTTCTCGAGCGGCATCTGGCAGATGCGCCCGATCGCCTCGCGGTAGCCGACGTGGTCGATGCCGATGATGTGCCGGAACCCGCCGGTGTGCGTGAGCACGTGCTCGACGGTGACCGCGTGCTTGCCGTTTTCTTCGAACTCCTGCACGTACTCGGCGACGGGTGCGCCGAGGGCGACGTCGCCGCGCTCGACGAGCCGGGCGATCGCGATGGCGACGATCGGCTTGCCCGCCGACAGCCAGAGCATCACGCTGTGCCGGGTCATCGCCGCGCCCGGGCGCGACTCGCCGAAGGCCTCGTCGGCCACGACCCGCCCGCCGAGCGACACGTACAGCTGCGCCCCGCGGTGCTCGCCCTCATCGACGCCGCGCTGAAGCACTCGGGTTGTCCGGGCAAGTTCCGCCATGGTTCGCGGCGAGAGTGTAACAGCTGCGGGTTCCGGTGATCGCCGCTTCAGGGGGCGGTGAACCGCTTGATCTGCGCCACGACCTTCTCGGGGTCGCTGTTACCGGTGTGGACCACGCCAACGACGGTCTCGTCGCCGTCGAGCAGCAGCAGCGTGGGCAGGTGCTCGATCTCGTACTTCCGCGAAAGATCACGGTTCTGGTCCGCCAGCTCGTCGGGCAGCTGCGTCTTGCGCGGGAAATCGACCCGCACGAGCACCAGGTGGTCGCGGGCGTAGCCCTTGAAAGCCTCGGCTTGGAACACGTCCTTGTCGAGCTGGATGCAGGCGCCGGACCAGTCGCTGCCGGTGAACGCGAGCAGCATGGGCTTGTCGGTCGACTGGGCGATGGCCTTGGCGCGGTTGTAGTCGGTCAGCCAGTTGCCGAGGTACTTGGGCGTGGGCAGCTTGTCCTCGGTGGTCTTGATGAGGCGCTGCGGGTCCGCGAGTGTCTTGGCCCGCAGCAGCACCTTCGGCTTGTCGCCCGTGGGGTCGATCACCCACTGGTCGAAACGACCGAGCGGCGCGTTGATGGTCTTGGCGAAATCCTTGAGCGCGGCCAACTCGTCGTCGGGCGCGGCGCCCTCGCCGGAGCGCACGACGTGCACCAGCACCAGGCGCTCGTTGGCGAACTTCGCGAACTCGGGTTGTTCGAGCATGGCCTTGATCTTTTTGGCCGAGCGTTCGGTGACCTGGTGTTCGGTGATGACCATCAGGCCGCGGCTTTCCTCTTTTGCCTGGGCCAGGGCCTTGGTGAAGCTCGGCGCGAACCTGGCGGGCTTGGGCATGGCCTGGTCGAGCACAAACTGCGCATGGTCGATCCATTCGCTGGCGTCGGCCTTGCGGTAACCGCTGCGCCCGAGCACCTCGCCCTTGGCGTTGAGGAACAACACCGTCGGGTAGCCTTTGATCTTGTACCTCTCGGCCAGCTGGGCGTTCTGGTTCTTCAGCCACTTCGCCTGGCCCTTGTGCTTGGGGAAGTCGACCGTGAGCAGGATCACGTTCTCCCTGGCCCACGCGGCGAACTCGGGGTCGGTGAACACCTCGTCGTGCAGGGCCTTGCACCACTGGCACCAGTCGCTGCCGGTGAAGTCGGCGAGTATGGGCTTGCCGGTTTTCTGCGAGAGCTTGACGGCGGCCTGGTAGTTGGTCAGCCACTGGGCGCCGGCGGCGTGGGCCGTCGAGGCGCAGGCGAACAGCGCCACCGCGAGGGCGACGCCGGGTGTCGTGCGTGAGGTGTGCATGGTGTCCACCGGTTCCTGGTTTCGGCTCGCGTTAAATTATAGCCGGGCGGCGGCGGCCATCGACCACCGCCGCCCGTTTTGATCTGGGGCGGACGCGTTGTATGCGCTGGGGTTATTGCGCGATGATCGACTTCGTCTTCTCGATGAACGGCTCGGGCCCGCCGCGCATGTAGCCGAGCTTGCCGATCTGCTTGTCGTCGCTATTGAGCACGATGAGGGTCGGGAACCCGCGGACGCCGAACCGCTGCATCAGCGCCCGGTTCCGCTTGACCTCGTCGGCCGGCAGCTTCTTCTTGCGGGGGAAGTCGAGCTTGACGAGCACGAGGTTCTCGTCGGCGAATTGCTTGAACTGCTCGGTCTCGAATACCTCCTTGTCGAGCTTGATGCACCAGCCGCACCAGTCGCTGCCGGTGAAGTCGAGCAGCATCGGCTTGCCGGTCTTGGCGGAGATGGCCTTGGCCTGCTCGAAGTCGGTCAGCCAGCCGCCCTCGTACTTGGGCACGGGCAGCTTGCCTTTGGTCTTGGCGATGACGCTCTTGGGCGCGAGCACGACCGACGACTTGACCAGCAGCTCGGGCTGGTCGCCGGTCGGGTCGACCACCCACATGTCGACCTTGCCGGGCACCAGCTCCAACTGCTTGGCCAACGCGTCCAGCGCCTCGAGCTGCGCCTCGTCGGCGGCGTTGCCTTCCTTGTCGGCCCGCGGCAGGTACACCAGCGCCAGCCGGCCGTTGGCTAGTTCGATGAAGTCGGGGTTTTCGCTGAGGGCTTTGAGCTTGCGGGCGGTGGCGTCGGTGGCCTTGGGCTCGGTGACGACGACCAAGCCGCGCGTCTCGGCCTTGGCCTTGGCGATCGCGTCGGTCAGGTTGGCCTCGAACTCGACGGGCTTGGGCACGGCTTCGTCGATCATCTGCTGCGCGTGCTCGATCCACGCCTCGGCGCCGCCCCGGCGGTAGCCGGTCTTGCCGAGCACCTCGCCCTTGCCGTTGAGCAGCAGGATCGTCGGGTAACCGCGGATGCCGTATTTCTTGGCCAGGCCCGCGTTCTGCTGCTTGAGCCACTGCGGCTGCTTCTTGCGGTTGGGGTAGTCCAGCTCGAGCAGGATCACGTTCTCCTTCGCCCACGCGCCGAACTCGGGCTTGGAGAAGACCTCATCGTTGAGCTTGATGCACCAGCCGCACCAGTCGCTGCCGGTGAAGTCGGCGAGGATCGGCTTGCCGGTCTCCTGCGACAGCTTCAGCGCGTCCTTGTAGTTAGTCATCCACTCGTCGCCACCGGCCCGGGCTTGCGTGGCGCACGCCAGCAGCACGGCCGCCAGGCCGATCACGGTCGTGGTTCGTGTGAGGTGTGTCATCTCGATCATCCTTGTGTGTGGAGGGAAAGGCACATTGTAGGTCACGGGTACAAGACGCCCAAACGCCCGCCGTTTTTGCATGTTTTATCCGTCGCAGCCGATCCCGGGGGTGATTATCATCTGGGGCATGTCGCACGCACCGACCACCGTACCGGGCCACCAGTTCGCCTCGGACAACACCGCGGGCGTCTGCCCCGAGGCGTGGGCGGCCCTGGAGCAGGCCAACGCCGGCTACGCGCCGGGCTACGGCGAAGACGCCTGGACCGCGCGGGCCGCGGACCTGATCCGCGAGCTGTTCGAGACCGACTGCGAGGTGTTTTTCACCTTCAACGGCACCGCCGCCAACTCGCTGGCGCTGTCGTGCTTGTGCCAGTCGTACCACAGCGTGATCTGCTCGGCGGTGGCGCACGTGGAGACCGACGAGTGCGGCGGGCCCGAGTTTTTCTCCAACGGCATCAAGCTGCTCTGCGCCGAACACGAGCAAGGGCGCATGCAACCGAACCAGATCACGCGCCTCGTCGAGCAGCGCAGCGACATCCACTACCCCAAGCCGCGCGTCGTGTCGCTGACGCAGCCGACCGAGCTGGGCACCGCCTACGGCCTCGAACAGCTCGGCGTGCTGTGCGACACCGCCAAGTCGCACGGGCTCAGCGTGCACGTGGACGGCGCGCGCTTCGCCAACGCGGTCGCGGCGCTGGGCGCAGCGCCGGCCGAGGCCACCTGGCGGCGGGGCGTGGACGTGCTGTGCCTCGGGTCGACCAAGCTCGGCGCACCGGTCGGCGACGCGGTGGTGTTCTTCGACCGCGACCTGGCCCGCGAGTTCGACTACCGCTGCAAGCAGTCGGGCCAGCTGGCGTCGAAGATGCGCTACCTGGCGGCGCCGTGGGTGGGCATCTTCGAAGACGGCGCATGGTTGAAACACGCCACGCACGCCAACGCTTGCGCCAAACGCCTCGCCGAGGGCATGAAAGCCTGCGGGCTGACGTTGAAGCTGCCCGTCGAGGTCAACGGCGTGTTCGTGGACATGCCCGACGAACTGGCCGCGGCGTTGCGGGCGCGCGGCTGGCACTTCTACGGCTTCATCGGCGGGGCGCAGCGCTTCATGTGTTCGTGGGCCACGACCGATGACGAGATCGATGCGCTGCTCGCCGACGTGCGAACCGCGGGGTGTTGAGGCCGTGGCTTAATTGTCCGGTTCGAGCGCATCCATGGGCCGGCCGGCCAGCCAGGTCAGGGCGCGGGCGAGGAAGGTGTGGTCGAGGCGTTTGGACTCCCAGCCGGGCGACTCGCCGATGATCGGCGTGGCCGCGGCCAGCGCGCGCCCCTTGCCGACCCGGCCCACCCACATCGCCGGCCAACGCTTGACCAGGTGGACGTCGGACGGCTGGGTGTTGCAGTCGGCGCGGTTGGGCGACAACGGCTCGACGCGCTCGATCAGGACCGTGGCCGACTCGACGGGCGTCTGGCACTGGAGGCAGGCGTTGGCGGTGATCGTCGAGCCGGGCGACCAGCGCGTGTGGGTGAAGATCGGGTGCCGACGCAGCACGCGGTAGCTCCTCGGCTGGCCGCACCCGAAGGGGATGCAGTACTGCTTGGCGTTCGCCTGACACATCGACAAAGCCTGGATGCGCGGGTCGCGGTTGCCGGGGTATTTCGAGGCCACCCAGGCGTGCTTGAGCACGCCCACCCCGCCGCGCACCGCGCTGAGGATCGCGTCGAGCACCGGGTCGGGGATCGACCGGCTGATGCCCAGCACGATCACATCGAGCGTGCTCAAGCCCTCCGCGTCGTCGGCGCTGATCACGCCCGAGTTCAACTCGAACTCCCGGATGGCGAACTCCGTCGACGCCGTGTCGCCGTAGCCCGGTTCGACGATCGCGACAAACTCGAAACGCCTGCCCGGCCGGCTGTAGAGCGGGTCCATCTGCCACTCGATGATCAACCCCTGGTGGTGCTGGTCGAGGTAGGTCACCGAGCTCGCGCTGATGTACACACCGACACGGATGGGGCGCGCCAACGGATCGTCGGGCCAACCGCTCGCTTCCCGGTCGGCCTGATCGACCAACTGAGCCCATGAGTGCGCCACGCGCAACGGGTCGCCGTTCGACCCCGAACAACCGGCCGGCTGGTGGGCCCCGAGCACGCTCTCCAACCCCGCTTCGTCGAGGTCCTCAAAGCCCATCCGGCGGTACTGCTCGGTCAGTTCGTCCACCGCCTTGCCGACACGCCGGCTCATCGTCGGCAGCGAAACCTTGCTGTCCGCCGCCAGGACGCGCAGCGGCTGACACTTCAGGAAACGGGCCATCACCAACTCACGCAGCTCCGGGTCCAACCCCGCCAGCGCGTCGGCCAAGCGCAGACGCGCCGCCTCCCAGGTCAGCGTGCCCTCGGTGGGAAGCGTCGCGTGTTCCGCGGCCCCTTGGGCCAGGTTCTGCCGACGCCGACGACGGCGCAAGACATCGATGCACGTCCGCCGGGCCGTGGCGCTGATCCACGCGATCGGGTTGCCCCGGATCTGGTCGGCCTTGTGATAAAGCTTGAGGAAGGTCTCCTGCACCGCGTCCTCGGCGTCGTTGACATCGTGGAAATACCCCCGGCAGATCGAGCGAACAAGCGGCCGCAGCCACTCGACCAACCGCTCGTAGCTGCGCGGGTCTCGATCGGCCGCAAACCGCCTGACCAACTCGATGACCACTTCGTCCAGCATGGGGCCCGCTCCACCACGAATATACCACGCGCCTACGGTACAGACGGCCGCCGATCCGGCTTTTTCACCGTGACCGGGCGGGAGAGGTGGAACCATCGGTTATGATCCGGCCATGGTTTTCGGGTACTTCAAACGCCGGCGACGCCAGAAGCTGCTGCTCCAACGCGTGCCGCGGGACTGGGACGACTGGCTGCGCGCCGACCTTCCGATCTTCGGCTGCCTCACGACCACCGAGCAATCGGGCCTGATCGACATCGCGCGCGTGCTGCTGGCGGAGAAGGAGTGGGTCGGCGTCGGCGGCTTCGAGCTGACCGAGCGCAAGAAGCTGTGCATCGCGGCCCAGGCGGCGCTGCTGCTGCTGCACATCAAACACGACTACTACCGCTTCGTGAAGGTCGTGCGCGTGACCCCGTCCACCTACGAGATCCAACAGCGCGGCGCGGTGGTCGACCAGGTCGCCGTGCTCGGCCACACGTCGCGTGAGGGGTACGTGACGGTGTCGTGGGACGCGGTCAAGGGCGGCGCGCGGAACCCCAACGACGGCCACAACGTGGTGTTCCACGAGTTCTCGCACCAGTTGGACTTTCTCGACGAGTACGCCGACGGCACGCCGCCGCTGAGCGACCGCAAGGAGTTCAAACAGTGGGTCGAGGTGATGACCGAGCACTACGAGCAGCTCGTGGGCCGGGTGAAAGACGGCAAACCCTCGGTGCTGCGCGCCTACGGCGCGCAAGACCCCTGCGAGTTCTTCGCGGTGGCGACCGAATCGTTCTTCGAGAAACCGCGCACGCTCAAGCGCACGCTGCCCGACCTGTACGACGCGCTGCGCAGTTACTACAACCAAGACCCCGCGGCCTGGCGCTGAAGTTTTACAGCTCGACGGTCACGGTCTTTTCGCCGGGCTTCTTGGTTGGTTGCAGGCCTTCGAGAGCGGTGACTTCGTCGCCGTCGATGAAGTTGACGGTGTACTTGCCGCGCATGAAGACCTTGAGGTTGAGCGTGTCGCCCTTGGCGCGGACGGTGTAGACGACCTGGCCGGTCGCTTCGCGGACGACCTGCACGATGGGGTTCGGCTTGTTGACTTTGATCGTGGGCAGGTAGCCGTGCGGCTTGCGGCCGTAGTTGTCGAACTGGTTGACGGTGATGGGCCAACCGGGGAACTGCTGGGCGTCGGGCTTGGCCACGTCGACGAAGCGCGGCCAGCACTCCATCGTGATCGCGCGCGTGGTCTTGTTGAACCGCACCAGCCCGTAACCGGCGGCGCGATAGTTGCCCTCGGCGGGGTTGGCGTAGGCGTGCATGGTCACCTTGTTCTTAAACCCGTCGTAGTACCGGCCGGTGTGCTGCAGCGGGCTGGCCGGGTCGTGGTTGAGCGGGTCTTCCTCGGGCATCCACCACCGCCCGTAGTAGTTCCAGATCGACGGCACGCAGAAGGACACGATCGCGTCTTCCCAGTCGTTGACGCCGTGGTGGATCACGGTCGCCAGGTGCTGGTCGCCGGCGAGGTGGAAGCCGAAGCACTTGCGCAGCGCCTTGACCGCGCGGGCGCGGCCGGACTGCGGCCAACCGTTGGAGTCCATGTCGGCGTGCAGCCGGCCGTTGAGCTTGCCGTGCAGGTGGGCGCCGCCGCAGAAGATGGTCTGCGAGAGCGCGGCCTTCATGGTCACGCCGTCCCAATCCCGGCCCCACGCGTCGAGGAACTTGAGCTGACGGTCGCCGAGCAGCTTCGCCTCGGGCACGTCGACGGACGCCGGGTCGTAGTCGGGGTTGCGGATGTGGTCGGGTCGCGGTCCCTGCTGAGGCACGAGGCCCATCGGCCCGGTCTTGAACTTGCGGTCTTCGATGATGGCGAAGTCGATGCCGCCGATGTTCAGCGACGTGTAGTACACGCCGATGCCCTGGGCGATGGGCGTCGGGTCGTACGGGTCGGGCAGGTGCCAGGTCTGCGAGCGCTCGACTTCCTTGACGTAATCGGCGGGCATGACGTAGCCGCCGTCGGTTGCGCCCCAGCCGGTGGACTTCTTGCCGCCCTCGCCCCAGAGGTTGCCCTGGCCGACGTCGTGGTCGTCGGGGATGGTGACCGTCGGGCGGTTGCGCGTCAGCTCGCCGAACTGTCGGCCGAACAGGATCCACGCCTTGTAGTGGCTCTTGTGGTCGTAGCTCTGGTCGCCGGAGAAGAACAGCAGGTCGGGGTCCTGCGCCTTGACGTTGGCGATGATGTCGGGCTTGAGGCTGCGATCGCCGTTGGAGTTGCCGGTGAAGCCGACGACAACGATCTCGTTCTTGTCGACCGGGTCCTTGCGGACGAGGCCGCCGTAGGTTGCGCCGCCGGCGTGGCGGACGCGGTACTTTTGGTCGCGCGTCGTGTCCCAGTTATTCACGCGGAAGTGGGCCGTCCAGCCGCGCTCGACGATCTCGGTGGTGGCGACCTTCTGCCACTTGCCGTCGCGTTGCACCTCGAGCCAGGCTTCGCGCGGCTCGCCTTCCTGCAGGGGGTAGAACGTGGCCGTCATCTTCAGCGTGTCGTTGGCCGTGGTGTACACGGCGAAGCAGATCACCTGGTCGCGCGCGACCTGCGGGATGACCAGCTTCGTGCGCAAAGGTTTGTACGGTTCGTCGAAGCCCCACCGCGCCGGCCCGGCCAAGGCGTTGAAGCAGAACGAACCAACAAGAAGCAATCCGATGACCGCGAGCGTGTGAGTTTTCATGGGGCCGCCTTTCCTGTTGATGGCAAGGAAAGGACGATCATACCCCCGCAAGCCGTTCACACAAAAAATCGGCCGCGGACCCTCGCCGAGCCCGCGGCCTGAACACCTTGCTCCAACCCGAAGCGCCTATCGCCGCCGGATCAGCGCCAGCGCGCCGCAGGCGAGCAACGCCAACGACGCCGGCTCGGGCACCAGCTCGGTCAGCGTGATGTTGTCGAGCAACACCTGCGAACCGGTCGGCCCGTCGAGGCTGAACGTGAGCGGCACGTCGTTCAAACCGAGCAGCTCGGGCTGGTCGACGATGAGCGAGTAGGGGGTGTACTGGTCAAACACCCAGTCGGGCGCGTCCAACGACGCGACCTCAACGCCGTCGACGCTGACCGTCAGCGTGCCGGTGACGGTGAGGAAGCGGTAGTCGAAACCGATCGCGAACGCGCCGGCGGGGGTGTCGACGGTCTGGTCGACGAGGATCGGCGAGCCGGTGACCAGCGACATGACGTAATTCGTCGCGTCGTTGGGGTCGGCGATCACGCTGGCGCTGCCGGCGCCGGTCGGCGTCCACCCCGCCAGGTCGCCGGGCGCGGCGAACGTGCTGGCGCCGGCGGGGATGGTGTTGGTGGTGTTCAACGGCACGGGCACCGCGAGGTAAGCGCGGTTCTGACCGAAGGCGTTGGTGCCGACGCCGACGATCTGCCAGCGCTCGTTGATGTCGTTGGCGTTGTACAACGTCCAACCGGTCGAGTCGGGCGTGAGCAAGGTGCTCAGCTGCACCATCGGCTCGCTGGGCCCGAAGCCGACCGCGGCCCGCCCGAGCTTGACGCCGCAGATCACGTCGCTGTTGTTGATCGCCGCCGCCGAGGTGTTCGACGACCCGACGGGGATCATGCCGGTCGCGCTCGACCAGTAGAAGGCCATGTTGTTGCTGGCGCCGACCACGTGGGTCAGGTCGTTGATGCCCCACGCCTCGCTGGCCCCGCCGAGCGTGCCGAGGTTCTGCATGGGTTGGCCGTCCTGCCAGAGGAACGCGCGGCTCACCCCGCCGTCCGTGCCCGACACGCCGACGACCTGCTGGTGCTTGTTCACGTCGTTGGCCACGGAGCTGACGAACTCGGTGGTGGTCGCGAGCGTGCCGAGGTTGTGCTTGATGGTGCCGTTCTTGTTCCACATCGTCGCGCGGTTCTGGTTGGGCCCGCCGGTGACGGACGTGGCGCTGAAACCGACGCCGACCCAATCCAGCTCGTCGGAGAGGCTGCGGACCTGGCCCTCGGCGCCTCCGGGCAGCATGTGCGCGGGCACGAGCAAGCCGTCGTCCCACAGCGCCGGCCGGTTGTAGCTGGCGGTGCGCGGGCGGTAGTAGCCGCCGACGTCGCCGGTGTCGTTGATGTCCCAGGCCAGCGCGGTGTCGTCCTTGTGCGTGCCGGAATCGGGCAGCAGTTCGATCAGCCCGCCGTTGAAGATCGCCGCGTGCGTGAAGCTGGAGGCGAAGGGGCTTTCCCGCGTCCGCACCATGCCCGCCGCGAGCCCGCGGTTGTTCATACCGCGCACGTCGACGCCGCTTATGTCGGCGATCGTGCCGAGGTCGATGATGCGGTACTGCACCAGTTCCGCCGACGCCGTACCCGCCCCGCACAAACACACGAGCAGGGCCGCGAGTTTTGTTTTCCAAGGCATGTTCTCTCTCCAACTAAAGCGCGTGCGGGTCACGCGCGTAGTGATCGTCTGCGTGAGTTAACCAAAAACGCACCCAGCCCCAGCAGCGCCAGCGACGCCGGCTCGGGCACCAGCACCAGCGACCGCAACTCGATGTTGTCGACCAGCACCTGCGAGCCGGTCACGCCGTCGAAAGCGAACGCCAGCTCCACGCCCGACAGGCCCAGCAGCAGCGGGTCTTCGATCACGACACCACCGTTGAGCCAGCCGGCCTGCAACGGGTCGGGCGCGTCGAGCGTGTCGACAACCACCCCGTCGATCAACACGTCGAGCGTGCCCGTGGCGCTGGCGAACAGGTAATCGAACTGCACCATGAACGGCCCGGCCGGCGTGTCGACCGCCTGGCTGACGATGATCGGCGAACCGGTGATCATCGACAGCACGTGGTTCGCCGGGTCGGTCGGGTCGGCCACAACGCTCGCCGAACCCGGCCCGGTGGCGGTCCAACCCGCCGGCAGCGCGCCGGGCGCGCCGAACGTGCCCTGTGAGACGAAGTTCTGCACCCCGGCCACGGGCGCGGCGTAGCCGACGAAACGGTTGCCCGACGCGTCGCGGCCGTTACACGCGATCTGCATCCGGTCGTTGATGGCGAACAGGTTCACGTCCCACCCCGCAAACGCGTCGGTCAGCAGGTCGTCGAAGTTGTAAGTCTGGCCCACCCCGAAGCTGACCATGTACCCGGTGTCGTAGCTGAGGTTGCCGATCTGGCCGATGACCACGCCGTTGTTGCTCACGTCGGTGGCGCGGCACTCGCTGTAACCGGGCGGCGGGGCGATCTCGTACATGCCCGTCGACGCCGACCACGCCCACGCGCGATCGTCGGCGTTGGACGGCCGGTCCAGGTCGTCGAGCCAGCCGACCACCAGCCCCCCGTCGTTGACCGCCTCGGCGTAACCGCTGGAAGCGTCGTGCGCGCCCGGCAGCAGGTTCAGGTCCATCATCGCGCCCCCGGCCGGCTTGTAGAACGGGTGGGTGTTCAGCCCCGACGTGCCGGTGGAGGTCAGCGCCGAGTGCGACCAGCCGACGATGTCGCCGTGCTTGTTGATGTCCTTCGCGCCGGATGAGGCGAACGCGTCGTTGTCGGCCAGCGTGCCCAGGTCGCTCACGCTCCACGTCGTCGCGCCGATCTGCGTCCACAGCGTGGCGTGGTACACGTCGTTGGCCGTGGTCGTCTCGCCGACGATGTCCGCGCTCGAATGGTTGCGCACCGCGTAGGGTATGCCCCAGCCGTCGCTGCCCGCGATGGGCGTCAGGTCCAGCGAGTTCGTGTTCACGTACACCACCGGCACCACGCGGTCGGTGCCGAAGATGTTCCTCGTGCGTGTGCCGGCCAGCACGTCGTCGTCGTTGATCGCGTACGCGCTGGTCGCCTTCTGCTGCAGCGGCGTCATGTCCGTCGCGTGCGTGTGCTGGAACCACGTCGCGTGGTTGGTGTTCGCCACGCCCGACTCGAAAATCCTCGAGTACCCCGCCAGGTTCCGACGGTTGTTGATGTCGAGCGGCAAGGCGATATTGTTCTTCGTGTTCGGGTGCAACGGGTACGTGACGACGTGGTACTGGTACGGCGCGGCCAACGACGAACCCGCAAACAGCGCAATACACAACAACGCCCAAAGACCCCGGCTGATACGGATAGACATGGCCCCCTCGCTCTCTTCCTCAATCTACGCGGCCACAAAAGTGTTACTGATATTGTGACATACAAAACCAAGTTGTCTAAATAAATTTGCTCAAACCCAAAAGAAAACCGCGCGCCCGGGGCTGGGCACGCGGTTTTCGGGGTTTGTTGTGTCGCTAATTCAGTCGACTTCGACCGGGTCGAGCCAGGGCATCATCGCACGCAGCTCCTTGCCGATCGTTTCGACGCCGTGCTCGGCGTTGAGCTGGCGCTGATCACGGAACCACTTGAAGTCGTTGTCGTAGTCTTCACGGAAGGTCTTGGCGAACTCGCCGTTCTGGATGCGGTCGAGCGCTTCTTTCATGCGGGCCTTGACCGAATCATCGATGAGCTTCGGCCCGGTGTAGTAGTCGCCGAACTCCGCGGTGTTGGAGATCGAGTAGCGCATGTACTTCAGCCCGCCGCGCACGATCAGGTCGACGATGAGCTTGACCTCGTGGCAGGTCTCGAAGTACGCCAGCTCCGGCGGGTAGCCGGCGTCGACGAGGGTATCGAAGCCGCCCTTGATCAGCTCGCACAGGCCGCCGCACAGCACCACCTGCTCACCAAACAAGTCGGTCTCGCACTCGTCCTTGAACGAGGTCTGCAAGGTGCCGCCCTTGCCGCCGCCGATGGCGATGGCGTAGGCCAGCGCGATGTCGCGGGCGTTGCCGGTCGCGTCCTGGTGGATGGCCATCAGGCACGGCACGCCGCCGCCCTTCTCGTACTCCGAGCGCACCGTGTGGCCGGGGCCCTTGGGCGCGACCATGACCACGTTGATGTTGTCCGGCGGGGTGATGGTCTTGAAGTGGATGTTGAAGCCGTGGGTGAAGATCAGCGTCTTGCCCTCGGCGAGGTTCGCCTCGATCGCCTCGGCGTACACGGTCGGCTGCAGCTCGTCGGGCAGGGTGACGACGATCACGTCGGCCGCCTTGACCGCCTCGGCCGCGGTCGTGGGGGTAAAGCCGTGCTCCTGGGCCAGCGTGTAGTTCGCCGTGCCCTCGCGCTCCGCGGTGATGACGTTCACGCCCGAGTCGCGCAGGTTCTGGGCGTGGGCGTGGCCCTGGCTGCCGTAGCCGAGCACGGCCACGGTCTTGCCGGCGAGCGGCTCCAGCGAGCCGTCCTTGTCGTACAAACTTTCGATAGCCATGTGGGGCCTCCTGTACCTGTTTTCTAGGGTGAATCGGGCAAGGTAGCGGGGCGTGGGTAGGCGGTCAACCGCGTCGCCGGCAGCCCGGCGTCGGCCGCTTGTCGAGCCCCGCTTCAGCGGGGCGGGCCCGCCTCGTGCTCCTCGGGGATCACGACTTCCTCGCGCGGACGCCGGAACACGAACCGTTGATACAAAAACGCCAATACCAGCAGCGACACACCCAGCCCGAAGAACGATGCGACGCGGTAAAGGTCTTCCAGGTGCGCCGTGTCGCTGACAAACACCTTGACCACCGACACCGCCATCACCACCAGCGACGCCCACCGCAGCACGGCGCTCCGGCTGACAATGCCCGCGACCAGCAACACCGTGCCCAGCGCAACCCACACCGCCGAGTAGGTGTACCACTCGGTGTCGATCGTTTCGTGGCTGTCGAGCAGCGCCCCCCAATACCACTGCCGCACCTCGAGCGTGACGAAGCCGAACAGCATCACCAGCGCCGCGACAGAAAACACGTGCATCAGCCGGCGGTCGAACGACCGGTTCAGCCCGCCGATCAGCGCCGCCAGCAGCGCCGGCAGGCCGTACAGGTAGATCAGCCAGTTGAAGATGCGCTCTTTGCCCACCGCGAACGGTTCGCGCACCGGGTTGACGAGGTACCCCAACGTCACGGCCCCGACGCACAGGGCGATCATCGCCAGCCCCACGCCGCACTCGTGCAACCGCAGCGCCGGCATGAATCGGCCGACCGCCATCACGCCCAGCGCGATCAGCAGCGCCGCGTTGACGTACGTGCCGGCCTCGATCAGGGTCAGGTCGGCTTCGTGCATCGATGGGCCGTGGAAGCCGTGACGGATCTGCAGCACGACCATCGCCAGCAGCATCAAAGCCGACGCACCGCCCGCGGCGACCGCGAACGGCCGCACACCCCGCCGGTGCGCCAGCCACGCCAACACGCCCGCGATCACCGCCGGCAGGCCGTAGGCGTAACCGATCCAATTGACCACGAGGCGCTCGCCGACGTCCAGCCTGTTCAGCAGCGGGTTGGCGCCAGCCCCGGGCATGACGACGAACACCGTCGCGGCCGCGCCCGTGATGACCACCGCGCCGATGATCAAGGCCGGGCGTTTGACCCAGCGGGCCACGACCAACAGAGCGCACGCCAGCGACAACCACGCGATCACGTAAGTGCTCGATTCGCGAAGCGGACACCGATTCACATCAACACTCAGCGTGATTTGTTCGAGTCCGTGAGCGGCCGGCAGCGCCAGCAGGCTGTAGCCGTGCCGCACCTCCAGGCCGACCAACACGAACGTCAACGCCAACGCCGCCCCCTCGATGAGTTGCACGATCGGTCCGTCCGTATCCCATTTCAGGTACACCCACGCCGCGACCACCAGCGCCAAGACCGCGCTGCCGTACACCCAGGTCAGCCAGTTCGCCCCCATGGTCAAACCGATCGGTGTGTCCAACAGGTGCGGGTTGCAACACAAGCGAACGATCACACCCACGACCAGCGCCGCCGCCAGCTTGCGCAACACGCCGATGCGCAGCCACACGCCGATCAACGCCAGCGCCGGCACCTCCAGCGCCCACGCCACGCTCAGGTGCGTCTCGTCGAACGCGATGGGCATCGCGATCGACACCAGCGCCGTCGCGCCCGTCGCGAAAGCCGCCAACGCCAGATCGCCCTGCGCCATCTTGGCGCGCCGCCGGTAGATCGGCACGGCCAGCGCGACCAGCGCCGCCGCGGCGACCAGCGCCACCGCCCACCAGCGCACCCAACTCGGCAGGGCGTCGCTTGCCCCGGCCCAAGCGACCACGTAGAAAACCACCGCCGCGCTCGCGGCCAATACCGCCCAGCGTGCCGGCCGCACCGCGCGCCACATCGCCGCGTAACCGCCCAGCAGGTACACGCCCCCCAGCGCCGCCGTGGTCCAACAGAACGCCTGCACCTCACCCGTTCTCAAATCGAACCACCACACCACGAGCATGGCCACGGTCTCCGCGGCGCACAGCCAGGCCAAGCCCTCGAACCGACTGCGCAATCGGCCGAGCACGATGCACGCACCGCCGATCAAACCCAGGTACGCCCACTCGAGCGCCGAGAAATCGCTCGCGCCGACCAGCGCCGCCAGCAGCACCGCGGCCATGACCAAACCCAACCAGATCAGTTTCGAGCCGATGCGCGCGGCCAGGCTTTCGCCCTCGTCCAACGGCTTGTTCGACCACACCACCGACGCCGCCGACGCCAACAGGAACAAACCGATCCACGCGCCCTGCTCAGCGCTGTAATCGAAGCGCAACATCCACGCCCCGGCCCACGCCATCGCGGCCACCATGGTCAACACCGTCAACCACCACCACCCGCGCCGGCGCGTCACCACGATCAACCCGAGCTGCAGCACGAACAGGTACGGGAACGTGACCTCGGCCTGCGGCTCGCCGACCGCCACGATCGCCGGCGTGGCAAACCCACCGACCAGCCCGAGTATGGCCACCAGCTGACCGTGCCGCAGCGACAGGCCCACGGCGAGCGCGGCGACCAGCCCGAGCACGCCGAAGCCCTGCAACGGCGTGAGCAAGCCGTACATCTCCGTCGCGGCGAACGTGGTGATAAACAGCACGGCGATCGCCGCCGCCGCCAGCGCCGCGGCAATCCGTTCGGCCTTGCGGTACAACCACAAGCCCGCCGCGAGCATAATCACGCCGAACCCGTAACCCAGCCACACGCGCCGGACCTCGGTCAGCCAGTTGTTGTCGATCGAGTACTTGAACAGGTACGCCCCGGCCAGCGCCAGCGCGATCGCGCCGATCCAAATGGGCAGCAGCGTGCCGATCCGCTCTTCCCACCCCCTACGCGGCTTGACCCGGCGCGCGGGCGGCGCCGATGCGCTCGGGGCCGGTTGAACGTGCAGCGTCCGCGGTGTCGGTGAAGCCGGCGCCTTCGCTTCGGCCACGCCCGGTTCCACGCGCGGCGGCGCCACGGGCCGAGCGGCGGGCTCGGCCGACGGCGGTGGTGGCGGCGTGCGGATCGCGTCGGCCAGACGCCGGGCCCGCGCCGCTTCGTCCGCCGACGCTTGCCCCTTGTGAGTCAGCGCACGCAACTGGTCGCGCAGCAAACGCACGTCGCGCTCCTGCCGCTGCGCCTTGCCGTACGCCACGATCGCCAGGATCACCGCCCCCAAACCCAACAGCAGCGCGAGAAACCCGATCGCGGTTGCGAACTCAGCCATGGCCCTAATTCCCCACGTGTGCCCCCTATAGCGTAACACGAACGCGTTCGGTGTACGATACTTTCATGAACATCGTGCTCATCGGCTATCGCGGCTCGGGTAAAACCACCATCGGCTTGCTGTTGGCCGAGCGCTTGTCGCTGCGCTTCGTCGACATCGACCACGGCATCATGGCCCGCTACGACGACAAGTCCGTGGCCGAGATCTGGGACGAGTTCGGCGAACCGCACTACCGCGCCACCGAGTGCGACGTGACCGAACACGCCATGGCGCAAGACGGCCAGGTCGTCGCGCTCGGCGGGGGCACGCCCATGGAGCGGCGCGCCTACAACGCGATCGCCGCCGCGGCCGACACCGTGCGCATCTACCTCAAGGCCCCGGCCGAGGCGTTGCACCCGCGCATCGCCGGCGACGAGGCCAACACCGACAACCGCCCCAGCCTCACCGCCCTCGGCGGCGGGCTCGACGAGGTGCGGCACATGCTCGAAAAGCGCGAGCCGACCTACGAAACCCTGGCCGACCACGTCGTCGACGTCGCCGAGCAAAGCCCCGAGCAGGCCGCGGAACAGATCATTTCTATGATCACCGAGAACGGCATGTAATAGCCACGGCATGTTGTGCGTCTTATTGCACGGTGCCCGTTTCAAAGAGGTATGTCATGCGCAAGCTAATCACGCCTAATGCGATCGCGTTGCTCTTCATCGCGGCTTTGCCGCTCAGCGCCGATCAATCACAAATCGTCAAACAGGTCACCGAAGCCGTGCGCGCCTACCACGACGGCGCGGCCGACAACGGCAACGTGTTGCGCGTGATTTACTTCACGCCCGCCGACGTCGAACCGCAGGCGGACCACGAGGCGCGGCTCGGCCGGGTCATGCTCGACATGCAGGCGTTCTACCGCGACGAGATGAAACGCCTCGGCTTCGGCGACGCCGTGTTCCCGCTGGAGTTAAGCGACGGCAAGCTGAAGGTCCACCTCGTGCGCGGCAAAGACGACCACACCCAATACAAGCACGAGTCCGGCGGCAAGACCGTGCGCGAGATCCGTGCGGCGCTCGGCGATACCGTCGACCTCGACCACGAACACGTGCTCATCTTCCACGGCATGTGCACCAAGCGCGACGACGGCAGCTACTTCCTCTACGCCCCGTACTACGGCGACGCCAGCTCCAACCACGTCCGCGGCCTGTGCCACGCCGCCGACTGCGAGATGCTCGACCCGCAATTGCTGGGCGTCACCGACCGGCGCGTGAGGTACGTCGAACACTACGGCAAGTTCGACCAGAAGCTCGGCGAGTTCAACACCAAATACCTCGGCGGCGTCGCGCACGAGATGGGTCACGGCCTGGGCCTGCCGCATAACAGCCAGACGCCACAAGAGCGCCGCGAGCTCGGCACCGCGCTGATGGGCGCGGGCAACCACACCTACCGCAACGAGAAGCGCGGTGGCAAGGGCAGCTTCCTCACGCTCGCCACCGCCGTGCGCCTCGCGTCGCACCCGCTGTTCACCCACAGCAACCGTGGCCGCGCCGACGCCGTGAGCTGCGAGTTGAAAGACCTGCGGTTCACCCACGACGGCCCGACGCTGAAGGTGGCCGGCAAGGTCGACGCGTCGCCCGGTGCGTACGCCGTGATCGCGTACAACGACCCCGACGGCCGCAGCGACTACGACGCACGCACCGCTGTGGCCGTGGTGAAAGACGGCGCGTTCGAACTGAGCTCGCCCTGTTGGACGAAGGGCCACCACGACTGGCGGCTGACGGTCTGCCACCTCAACGGCGCGACCAGCACGTTCCGCTTCAAGTTCAACGCCAACGACAAGCACGAGCCCGACGCCGGCTACCTCAGCGCGCAGTGGCTCCGCCGGGGCCCCGAAGAGGCGATGCGCAGCGGCGAAACGCAACGCGCCGTGCAACTGGCCAACGCGTTGCTGGAGCGTGACGACCTGCCGCCACTCGTACAGCAACAGATGCGGCACTTGCTGTGGCTTGTCATGAACACGAGCGAGCCCGTCCGCCCGATCGATGCCAAGGGCGACACGGTGCACGTCTCCGACCTCGAATGGAAGTCGGCGAAGGTCGGGTGGGGCGAGCCGGTGACCGACCGTTATCATTTCGACCGGCGCAACCGCAACCCGGTGTTCCTCGAGATCGACAAGCGGTTCTACCCCAAGGGCCTGTACGCGCACGCCCCGTCGCGTTACGTGTTCGAGCTGGGCAAGGCTTACAAACGATTCACCGCCATCGGCGGCCTGCAAGACGGCCACGCCGACATCGGCACGTCGGTGTTCATCGTGAAAGCCGACGGCAAGGAGCTGTACCGCTCCGATGTGCTCAAGGGGCGCACCACCTGCAAGATCGACGTGGCGGTCGAGGGCGTCGAACAGCTCGAACTGATCGTCGAATCCGGCAAGCAGGGCAACGCGCACTGCTGGTCGGTGTGGGGCGCGCCGACGCTGCACCGTTAACGGCGCATCGCCGCGAAGTCTTCCTTCAATAGCTTCAACATCGACGCGCCGGTCGACAGGCGTGCGGGGTAGATGCGTTCGGCCATGCGACGCGACGCGTCGATCATCTGCGGGTAGGGCGTGTCGGTCACGTCGACGAAGCCGAACTGGTAGTTCTCGCCGGGCCGGCCCACGGCGGACTGGTCACCGTAGGCGAACCAGTGCACGCCCACGACTTTCGGGTGCAGCGCTGCGCTGAGCACGTAAGCCGCGTAGCATCGGGCGCGTTGCGTCTGGTCGTGCACGCCGTACAGGCTCACCCCCAGCACGCCGCGGTCGATCGTGCCGAAGTGGAACTCGGTGACCATGATCGGCTTGTCGACGTCGCCCGGCAGCGAGCCGTTGCCGGCCGTCGGCCAGTAGTGGTTGATCGAAAACACGTCGACGTGCTTCGCCGCGGCGCGCGACACGGCTTGCGGGCAGTGGTGCACGCGCGACCCGAGGTACAGGTGGTTGGGCATCGCGCGGCGCAGTTGTTGTTTGCAGGTGCGGTAGTAGGCGTCGGCGAAGTGGCTGTAAAAGGCCTTCTTGTCGTTGCCGTTCATGTTGTCGAGCGACTTGCCGCGTTGCTTTAAAAAGCCCACCAGCTCGCGGCGGGCGTGCAGGGTTTCGGGCGCCCGGGCGATGCGGTCGACCAGGTCGCCGTGCCAGTGAATCTCGTTGTCGATGAACACGCCCACGCACCACGGGTCGTCGCGGTGTTTCTTCGCAAGGTTGTCGAGCGTGTGACCGATGCGTTTGGCGAAGCCCGGCGCGAACGGGTCGCCCACGCCGGCGATCTTCTCATCGTCGGGGTGCCAGGTGTGCGCGATCAGCGTGTGGGCCGTGCGCCCGTCGGTGTAAAGCCGGCCCAGCGACCACGCGCCGACGGTGTTCAAGCCCCAGCTGCGCATACGGCGGTGCACGTTATCCGCGTGCAGCGCCCGCCAGTCGTCATTGAACTTGCGGTGCAGGTTGGCCTGTGCGAAGTCGATGCGCGAGCCGTGCTTGTTATGCCAGATCGCACTGCTGCGCAGCGGGTCGTTCTCATCGGGCACCCACGCGAACAGCGCCTCGCGCCCGTCCAGCGGCGTGCTCGCGCCGCTACCCGTGCTGTTGGCGCCAGTCGAAAAGAACAACCTGCCGGTCGGGTCGACCAGCCACCACTTGCCTGCGTGCTTGGTCACACGGAAGAAACCCGTCGCTTCGAGCTTCGGGCCGTCGGCCCAGCCGCCGTATTGGTTGAAGCTCTTCGGCGCGGCCTTGCGCTTCAGCTCCGCCAGTTCCCGGCGGTGGCGTTGGACGAGCTGTTGATCGCTGCGCACCTTCTCGGGGTAGTCGAACACGATCGCCTGCCCGTAGCGGTCGAGGTAGGGCAGCCGTTCGAGTTTGTGGTTCGCCTCGGTGCCATACGGCCAAGCCGTGGTGAACCTGATGTTGGTCAGTTTGACCGCGTCTGACGACGAAGCGACCTGCAACTGGCACGCAATGACCTTCCGGGGGTTGAAGCCTTTCCAGTGGGTGCGGTGGCCGTTGGGCTTGCCGGACATGCTCTTGAAGATGTCGGGCCCGTCGTAGGCGCTGCCGCCGCGTTGGAAGGGAAAGCCCAACGTCGCGGTCTCGCCGGGCATGATAAACGCCTGGCTCGCGGCGCTGTTGGCCCAGTCGACGGCGCCGTCGTTGTCGAGCCGGCCGCGCACCCACACCAGGCCGTCGCCCGCGTTGGTGATGTCGAGTCGCACGTAGCTGTAGGCGGCGATGTCCCACACGCCGTCGATCGGCTTGAGCGTGAGCGACCCGGGCTTGCCGGTGAGCGTCGCGCCGCGCGGCGTCTGCTTCATCACCAACCCATCGCTGGTGCGGCCGACGGTGTAGGCGATCGGCTTAACGGGCTTGACCAGGTCGCGTATCGGCACGCTCGGCCGGTGGGCCGTGGCGCAGCTGGCCAACACCAACAGCGCGACCACGCCCACGGGCAAACGGTTGAACACGACCCGCACGGCATCGGCGTGGTTCGTCATAAAATCGATTGTACCCGGGCACGATCGAAGTGAAGCAGGCTGAGGCTGCGCGATCGTTTAAGTGTGCCTAGAAAAAGACCGGCCAAATAAAGTCGGTTGGGTCTCGGGGGCCTTCGGGTTCCGCCCGCCTTCCGACGGTCGGCTCTGGCCTGCCCGTGGCCACTCGGCCTTACTCGGCCGGGTTGTTCAAGCGAAGCTTCCAGCCAGCCAATGTAGGCTTAGGATCCTCTCTTCTGTCTCTCTCTACGAGGCCAGCTCCGCTCGATGACTCTATTGTCCGACCCCGGCGATGCGGTTGCAAGAAAAATCGGTAAACCATTGCAAATATTGCGGATACAAACCACCCGCGGCGTGTGTTGAATTGTGTTGTCGCGGGCGGTTTTGGGTCGATATGCCCTGTATGTCGACCTTCCCGGACATCATCGACCGCTCGCGCCACACCCACGGCGGGCCGGCGACCCTGATCGTGGGCACCGCACGCTCGGTCCGGCAGCTCTGCCACAGCCTCCACCGGGCCGACCAACCGTTGCACCTGGTCGGCTGCGTGCTGATCTGCCCGCAACACGACGACGAAGCGCTCGGCCTGCCCGTGCTCGGCGCCGCCGATGCCCTGTCGACGATCCTGCAAATGCACCGCTTCGAGCTGGCGCTGGTCAGCGTGCCCACGGCGATGAGCCAAGCGCAGCAGCGCGTCCGGCAGACCCTCACCAAGCACGGCATTGCCACCCGCACCATGCCCACGCTCGACGACCAACTCACCGGCCGGTTCGACCAACCGAACGGTGCGATCGACCTCAATGACCTGCTCGGTCGGCCGCACCGCCCGCTCGACGAGGCGGCGATCTCCAAGCTGCTCGTCGGCCGGCGCGTGCTGATCACCGGCGCCGGCGGCAGCATCGGCGGCGAGCTGGCGCGGATCGTGGCGCGGTTCGAGCCCGCGGCGCTGCTGCTGATGGAACGCAGCGAGAACAACCTCTTCGACATCCACCGCCAGCTCCGCGCCCAGCACGCCGACACCGCGATCCACGCGATCCTCCACGACGTGACCCACGCCGAGCGCACCGCGGCCCTGTGCCGGCAGCTCCAACCCCAGATCGTCTTCCACGCCGCAGCCCACAAGCACGTGCCGATGATGGAAGACCACCCCCGCGCCGCCGTGGAAAACAACCTGTTCGGCACCAAGTCGATCGCCGACGCCGCCCACGCGTGCGCCGCCGAGCGGTTCGTCATGATCTCCACCGACAAGGCCGTCAACCCCACCTCCGTGATGGGCGCGACCAAGCGGTTGGCCGAGCTGTACATCCAGTCGCTGAACGCGACCAGCGGCACCGACTACTCGATGGTGCGGTTCGGCAACGTGCTCGGCTCGGCGTGCAGCGTGGTGCCCATCTGGGGCCAGCAGCTGGCCGAGGGCGGGCCGATCACCGTGACCGACCCGCGCATGACGCGGTACTTCATGACCATCCCCGAGGCCGCGGCCCTGGTCATCCAGGCGGCGACGCTCGAGCACACCGCCGGGCAGGTGCTGCTGCTGGACATGGGCGAGCCGATCCGCGTGCTCGACATGGCCAAGCGGTTCGCCCGCTGCCACGGCCTGGAGCCCGAGCGCGACGTGGCGATCGTGTTCACCGGGACCCGGCCGGGCGAGAAGCTGTTCGAGGAACTGGCCTACGACGGCGAGCAGATGGTGCCCACGGCCTGCGATTCGGTGCGGATCTGGCAGACCACGCCGCCCACCACCGAGCGCATGGGCCGGATCATCGATACGTTCGGCGCCCTGCGCCACAGCGACGATGCGCCCGCGATCCATGCGGCGTTGCGCCAAGCCCTGCCGGAGATGCGGCCGATGGACGACGCGGCGCCGCCGTTGAGCCGGTCGGCCTGACCCACCGCCGACCCCATGGGAGCCGGACCATGCACGACAGCCCACACCCGCCGCTGGAGATCACGATCCGCACGGCCCGCGACCAAGCCTGCTGCCTGTTGGACGGCCTGACCCGGGCGTACACCGAGGCCGAGTCGGCCCGCCGGCAGAGCTGGTCGGCCAACGGGGATCGGCCGGACGTGGGGCGGGCCCGCCTGCGCCGGGCGATCGACCGGACGCGGGAGCTGATCGGCCGGCTGGACCGGGCGGCCGAAGGGGTGGACACCGCCGACCTGGCGCACAGCCAGATGGCGATCAAAATTATCGCTCACGATCTAGACAAACTTGTCCGATATGTCTAACATCCCCCGCCCACACGGAACGTATTCCGGGTGGCCAAGGAGTCGACCGAGATGTTACGACCGAATCAGCCCGCAGCAACCGACGACGTTCACCCCGACCTGGTGCAGGTCCGCCGCGAGTGCGAGCGCGAGACGCGTTACGCCGACAACGCGCGCCGCAACTGGCTCGAAGCGCAACGCTTCGCCGCCGAACAGGCTCGGGCGATCACCCGCCGCGTGGTCCGTCAGAAGAAAGCCTGACGCGCCGCACACCCTTTCGCCACGACGTCGTTTCCGACGCCTGCGCGATCGCCGTTGATTCGGCGCAGCCTTCCGCAACCGAACGAACGATGAAAAAAGCCCGACGCTTGGCGCGTCGGGCTTTTTGCTTTGAGGTGCAGAGTAAACGGGGTTTACTTGACCATGTCCTTGAGGGCCTTGAGGGCGCGGATCTTCACGTCCTTGCGGGCGGGCTTGGCGGCGAACCACTGCTCTTCCTTGGTGAAGGGGTTGATGCCCTTGCGGCGCGGCTTGGCGGGGACCTTCTTGAGGGTCAGCTTGCACAGGCCGGGGATCGTGAAGACACCGGCGCCGCGGCGGCCGAGGTTCTTCTTGATCTGCGCGCCCAGCGACTCGAACACGGCGGCGACCTCCTTCTTGGTCAGGCCGGTGTCGTCGGCGATGGCGCCGATCACTTGGCTCTTGGTCGGGGCCTTGGCGGGAGCGGCTTTCTTGGTGGTCTTCTTCTTAGCCATGGGTGAAACCTCCGTAAAGTTTCAGCGCGTGTGTACTGCGCCGTCCTTAGCACAGCGTGATATGCGCAGGTTATACCGCCGCATTCCCTAGAAAAAAAGGGTATTTCTGAAATCCACGCACATTTTTTTCGGGAAAACAAGGGCGATCCGCTATTCGCCGAGGCGCGGCTCGGTGCCCGCGACCGTCCGCCGCAGGTTCCCGATGTGCCGGACGAACACCAAAAGCGTCATCAACCCCGTGACCAGGATGAACGGCCAGGTCCGCTCCAGCGACCACCCGCCCACGTGCGCCGCCACCGCGTAGTAGCCCGGCAGCACCGCCGTCGACACCACGCTGGCCACCCCCACGTAACGCAGCGCCCCGGCGAACAGGAACCACGTCACCATCGCCCCCAACGCCGGCACGGTCAAAAACGGCCAGAGCCCGAGGATCACCCCGAAACCCGTGGCAACGCCTTTCCCGCCCTTAAAACGCAGGTAAACGGGGAATATGTGCCCCAGCAGCGCCGCCACGCCCACCGTCAACCACGCCCCGCACGCGCCCGCCGACAGGTCCCCGCGGCCGAGGTAGCCGAACAGCCAACCGCCAAACAGCGTCGGGCCCAGGCCCTTGCCCACGTCGAGAAAGAAGCAGATCAGCCCCCATTTCCTGCCCAGCATGCGCCCGGTGTTGGTCGCCCCGATGTTGCCCGAGCCGAACGTGCGGATGTCCACCCCCCGCGCAAAACCGATCAACAGCCCGAACGGGATCGCGCCCACGAGGTAGGCGGCCAAGATCACGACATACCATCGCCAATCAGTCGGCATCGAGCGCTCCTGTTCGCACGACCGCGGTCACCGGGAAGTGGTCGGAGGGGGTCCGGCCGCCCTCGTGACCACGCAGGATCGCCGCGTGATCGGTCGACAGGTTAGCGGAAACGAAGACGTGGTCGATCTTCGCCCCGTCGGACCTGCCCCGCCAGGCGTTGAACGTGCCCACCACGTCGGCGGTGGGGTGGGCGACGCGGAACGTGTCCACCATGCCGGCGGCGCGCACCGAGTCGAGCGCGGGGTTCTGCTCCCCGGCGTTGAAATCCCCCATCAACACCACCGGCTCGCCCTCGGTCACGCGCTGGCCGATGCGCCGCACGATCAACGCCGTCGACGCGACGCGCGACGGCTGCGAGCGGTGGTCGAGGTGGCAGTTGTATACGTAGATCGCGCGCCCGCTGGCCCGCTCGATCAGCTTCGCCCACGTCGCGATGCGCGGCAGGTCGTTGCCGAAGCTCTTCGAGCCCGGTACTTCCGGCGTATCAGACAGCCAGAACGTGCCGTGGCCTGCGAGGCGCCAGCGGTCGTGACGGTAGAAGATCGGGCAGCCCTCACCAGCGCCGGCCCGGTGTTCGCGCGTGCGGCCGACCCAGCGGTAGTCGCTCAACCGCTCGGCGAGGTAACGCGTCTGGTGCGCCATCGCTTCCTGCAATCCGGCCACGTCCGGCGCTTCACGCCCGATCAGCGCCGCGACCAGCGCTTTGCGGTTCGGCCAGGCGTTGGGCCCGTCGTCCGGGTTGTCGTAGCGGATGTTGAACGTCATCAGCTTGATCGGCTCGCTCGGCACGGGCGCCGCACAACCGACGACCAACGCCAACACCCCCCCGATCGCGATGCCCAGCTTCAAACACATGGCCGAGAGTGTAACATGTCGCCCATGTCGCACGCCGAACAAGTCAACGTGTTGATCACGCGGTTGCCGCACGGGGCCGACCTGCCGCTGCCGGAGTACCAGTCGGCCCACGCGGCGGGCATGGACCTGCACGCGGCCAACGACGACGACGTGGCCCTGCAACCGGGGGACATCGCGCTGATCCCGTGCGGGTTCGCCATGGCCCTGCCCGACGGCTACGAAGCGCAGGTCCGCCCGCGCAGCGGCCTGGCCGTCAAGCACGGCATCTCCGTGCCCAACGCGCCCGGCACCATCGACGCCGACTACCGCGGCGAGGTGAAGGTGGCGCTGATCAACCTCGGCCGCGAGCCGTTCGTCGTCACCCGCCACATGCGCATCGCACAGATGATCGTCGCCCCCGTCAGCCGGGCCCGCTGGCAGCAGGTCGACAGCCTCGAACAAACCACCCGTGGTGCCGGCGGCTTCGGCCACACGGGCCACTAATCTCGTTATCAATCGGGGTGTTTAGCGACCACCCGCGGGGCGGTGCTTTCTCATCGCACGAACGGCAGAAACCGCCCGAGCCTGGCGCGCAGGTTTTGTCGCGCGATCTTCCGCGCCAGCTTCTTGAGCCGCTTGTTGTCCGGCTCGACCCGGCGGGCCCGGCGGATCCAGCAGGCGGCCCGTTTGAACTGGCCCATCCGCAGGCACGCCGCGGCGAGGTTGTGCATCGCCAGCACGAACCGCCGGTCCTTGCGCACCGCGCCGCGCGCGGCGCTCACGCCGCCGACCAGGTCGCCCGTGACCAGCAACGCCACCGACCACTGGTGCAGGTAACGCGCATCGTCGGGGTACTGCTGCGAGAGCTTGCGGTAGATGCCCACCGCCTCGACCGGCAGGTTCATCTCGATCAGCACCTGGCCCAGCTCGTCGCGCTGACGCGGCGCGGCGTTGTCGACCTGGTCCAGCGCCAGCTCCGCCATCAACAGCTTGCGCGCCTCGTCCTTGTCGCCCTTGCGCAGGTGCAACGCGGCCAGCTTCGTCCGCACGCCCGGCAGCTTCTCGTCGAACTTAAGCGCCCGGTTGAGCGACTGCTGCGCCGCCTCGGCGTGGTTGCTGCGCATCGCCAGCTCGCCCAGGTAATAAAAAGCCTCGGCGTTGGTCGGCTCCAACTCGATCACCCGCCGAAACTTCTCCGCGGCCTCGATCGAACGGTCCATCTCGATCAGCAGGTTGCCCAAATCCAGCAGCGTCTCGATGTCGCCGGGCGATCGGCGGAGCTGCTGGATGAAGCAGCGGTAGGCGTGTTCCTTCTCGCCCTTGGCCCAGTGCGCATCGGCCAGGCGGGCGTAGACCATCTCGTCGCCGGGGTCCAGCCGAAGCACCTGCTGCCAGCACCAGATCGCGCGGTCGAAGGCGCTGCGCTCGGCCAGCGACTGGCCCATGTTGAAATACGCCCGGGCGTAGTCCTCGTCGACCTGCAGGGCGAGGTAGAACATGGTCTCCGCCTGCTCGTGGTCGCCGCGCTGGGCGTACAGCGCGATCCGCTGGGCGTACGAGGCCGCGTCGTTGGGCTTCAAACGCTCGGCCCGCTCGAAACACGGCAGCGCCTCGTCCAGCCGGTTCTCCCGGCAGAGCACCGTGCCCAGCAGGTTCAACGCGTCGGCGTCCTCGCCCTGAAGGTCGATCGCCTTGCGGAACGAATCGACCGCCTCGCCGTTGCGGCCCATCGCCTCGAGGGTCAGGCCGAGGTTGAAGTGCCACTCGCCGTTGTCGGGGTTGATCCGGATCGCCGCACGCAATTCCTGCAGCGCATCCTCCCAACGACCAGACTCGTAGAGTTCCTGGGCGCGCTCGACTCGTTGCTCGGCTTCAAACCATTCGTTCATGCTTCTCTGGCCACCCGCCGAACCATTGACGCCCGGCAAATGATCCTCATCGACGGGCCGGGGACAAAATCGGACGATCTGATCGTCAAAACAGTAGACCCGCTTCCCGCCTCACTGGTTATATTGTACAGCACAGCCAGGCGGTCAGCGAGAACAGGACCTTGTGAAAAGCCAACACACCATGAACAGCCTTCGCCCCCAGCTTCGCCAACTTCTCATCGCACTTGGGGTTGCGGTGATATCGATCGGCCCGCCCACCCCGGCGCTGGCGCAAAGCGAAACAGCCGCGGCCCGGCCGGAAAGCGACAGGCTCACCGCCGAGCAGAAGCGCGACCTGAACCTGATGCTGGGCCTGCTCAAAGACGACAAGCTCGAACTGCCCCGCCGGCGCGACGCCGCGGCCAGCCTCATCGCCCGCGGCTGGCCCGCCGCCCTTGACGCGCTGGCGCTCGAACTGCGCCAGAGCGGCGACAGCACCACCCAACGCGCCATCGCCTCGGCCATCGTCGAAGCCGAAACCCCGCCCGCCGCGCTGGTCAAACCCCTGCTGGAGCTGATCGGCCACGACGAGCAGGCCCTGCGCCGCGACGTCGCCGCCGCGCTCGGCCGGTACGAAAACGGCGGTGTCGCCGAGAGCCTGATCAAGCTCGCGCTCGACGAACAGGCCGACCCGAAGGTGCGCCTCGGCGCCACTCAGGCCCTCGCCGAGCACCGCCAACGGCAGACCGTCGACGCCCTGCTGGACCTCGCCAAGGTCGACCGCCCCCGGGCGTTGCGCGACGCGGCGTTCGCTTCACTGACCCAGCTGACCGGCATCACGACCTACGGCAAAGACCGCTCCGCGTGGGCCGCGTGGTGGCAGGCGAACCGCAACCTGCCGCGCGACCGCTGGCTGGCCCGGCTCGTGCAATCGCTCAGCAACCAGAACAACCAGCTCACCGAGCAGCAGCAGGCGCTCGAGCGTCGGCTGACCGAGTCGCTCAACCGCCTGTACGTCGCCACACCGGAAGACCAGCGCTCGGCGATGCTCGGCGAACTGCTCAATGACGAAGCACCCGCCGTACGCCTGTTGGGCCTGCGCCTCGTCGAACGCAAGGTGCTCAACGCCCAGCCGATCAGCGACGAGGTCCGACAGGTGCTCCGCCGGCACCTGCGCGACAGCTCGGCCGAGGTGCGGGCCACCGCGGCGCTGCGCCTGCGCGACCTCGACGACTCGGCGGGCATGGACATCGCCCTCGAACGTCTGCTCGCCGAAGACCAGCCCGCCGTGCAGAACGCGTACCTGGCGCTGCTCAGCCGCGCGGTGCGCCGCGAGGCGATCGAACCCGCGCTGCTGCTGCTGGCTCGCCCCCAAAACCAACAAGCCGCGGCCGAACTGTTGATCGCCGCCGATGACGCCGAGCTGCTGACCGGCCCATCACGGCAACAGACGCTCGCCGAGGCGCGCCGCGCCCTCGCCGAAGCGCCCACCCCCGCACCCATCCGCCTGCTCGGCCGGCTCGCCCAGGCGCAAGACCACGACGCGATCGCCGCGCTGCTCGACCACGAGCTGCCCGAGGTGCGCGCCGCCGCCGCCGATTGTTTCCTCGGCGAACACCTGCCGCTTGCGCCGCTGCTGGAAAAGATCGACGACCCGACCCTCAGCGCACGCGTGATCAACGCCGCCGGCAAGCGCGGCAACACCTACGACCAGGCGACGACGCTGATCAAGCACACACCCGCCGACAAGGACGCGCGGCCCTCGTGGCGCAGCGCCATCACCGCCATCGCCGGCCGGTTGAGCGCCGCCGACCTGGTCAAGCTCGACGCGGCCCTGGCCGACCACGACCAGCTGCGCGTGATCCGACCCGATGTGCTGAAGCGCGCCGCCGAGATCGAGGGCGACCCCGCCGCACGGGCCACGCTCGTGCTGAGCCTGGCCCGCCTGCACCTCGACGCCGGTAATCACGCCGCGGCGCTGGGCCTGTACGACTCGCTGAACCCCGCCAACCTCGACGCCGACCAGCGCAGCGCCCACCGCCTCGGCCGGTTCGAATCGCTCATGGCCGCCGGCGAGCACGACAAAGCCATCTCGCTGGCCGAAACCGCGCTCGAAGCCGAACCGGACCGCGCCCCCGCGATCGCCAAGCAACTCATGGACGCCGCCGAGCGGTCGCTCAAGCAGCAACAGACCGAGCAGGCCGCCGCGCTCATCGGCCACACCCAACGCCTGCTCGGCCAATCGCTCACCCCCGCCCAGCGCACGCGCCTCGACCAGCTGCGCGGCAAGCTGCCCACGCCCGCCGAGTCGTAACCGCCTTGATTTAAGCCATTTCCCCCAACACCGTGTCCATCGTCGGCAGGTGCTTGTCGAGTATCGTGCGCGCATACGCACACAACAAACGGTTGGCGCGGTCGACGCCCTCGGCCGACGCGTCGATCGGTTGGCCGTCTTGCAGCGCAGCGAGCAACTCGATCGTGCCCCGCCGCACACGCCATCGGTCACCCGCGCCGTTGTCGATCACCAGCCCGCCCGCCGTGGCGCTGAAGCCCAACGTTTGCACGCCGTCGGGCAATGCTTCACCCGTCTGCACGTCGCGGTCGATCGTCGGCCGGTAGCCGCAATCGTCGATCAGCGCCCACTGGTACCGCAGCAACGCCGCCGGGTCGGTCGGGCTTTGCAGGCACTTTGCCAGCGCGTCGAACGAAGCCGGGTGCGGGTCGTGGTCGTGCAACAGGTGGTGCGCCAGGTCGACGCTGTACATCGCCAGTTCGAACGCCCGCAGGTCGCGGCGCACCGGCCAACAGCCGTCGGCCAAGTCCCACTCGATCAGGTTCGCCAGCTCGCGCGTGGGCTTGGTCATTAGCACCGCCTCGCCGCGCGACAGCAGCTCGAGCCCGCCGGAAAACTTGGCCATGACCGACGGCGTCTGCCGCTTGGCGCCCTTGGCCGTGGCGCTGAGCTTGCCGTGTTCGCGCGTCAGCAGCACCGCGATCTGGCTCGTCTCCGACCAGTCCATCAGCCGCAACACGATCGCGTTGTCTTTGATCGTCGCCATCAATCCGCCGGCTTCTTCAGCGCCCCGATCATCACGGAAAGCCAACCAGCCATGAATGCCACGCCCCCGATCGGCGTGACCGCGCCCAGTTTGGTCACCTCCGTGAGCACCAGCGCGTAAAGCGACCCGCTGAACACCACCACCCCAAACACAAACAACCAGCCCGCAGTGCGCAAAGCCCGGTTCTGAGCGCCGCGAAGAGCGGGATGCAACAAGATGCCCACCAACACCACCGCCAGCGCGTGGTACATCTGGTACTGCGCCGCCGTCTGCCAGTTCCCTAACCGCTCGGCCGACAGGTCTTTCAGCCCGTGCGCCCCGAACGCACCGCAGGCGACCGCCCCCAGCGCCAAGCCCGCACCGATCGCGATAAAGGTTCGACTCATGCCGCCATGTTACGCGGGCCGGTGGCCGTGGGCTATGATGGCCGGGAAGGTGCCACCATGATTTCGTTCGTGATCCCCGCCCACAACGAAGCGTTGCTGATCGGCCAAACCCTACGCGCGGTGGTCGCCGCCGCGGAGGCGTTGGGCGAGCCGTACGAGGTCGTCGTGGCCAACGACGCCTCGACCGACGACACGCGCGCCATCGCCGAGTCGGCCGGAACCCGCGTGATCGACGTCAACCACCGCCAGATCGCCGCCACACGCAACGCCGGGGCCGCAGCAGCCGCCGGTGACTACCTGCTATTCATCGACGCCGACACACTGCTGCCCGCCGAAACGCTGCAAAACGCCTGGGCCGAGTTGCAGCGCGGCGCCGTGGCCTGCGGGGCGGAGGTGGTTTTCGAACCGGGTATTACGCCGAGCACCGCGCGGGCGCTGGCGGTATGGAACTGGCTGTCGCGCACCATGCGATGGGCGGCGGGGGCGTTCATTTTCGTGCGTCGCGAGGCGTTCGACGCGGTGGGCGGTTTCGACGCTCGCTACTACGCCGGCGAAGAGATTTTTCTTTCTGAAAAGCTCGGGCTCAAGGGCGTATTCGCGATCGTCCGCCCGCCCGTGATCACCTCGGCCCGCAAGGAGCGTACGCACGGCCTGGTCGAACAACTCGCCCCGATTTTCCGCGCGGCGCTGACGTTCAGCTACTCCCTGCGCCGACGCGACGGCCTCGACCTGTGGTACGACGGCCAACGCGAACAGCCCACCGACGCGTGACGCACACCAACCACCCAGCCCCCAGCCGACCGCCCATCACCTGAACATCACCCAAGTCGGGTGTTTTTTATTCTAAAGTTCTTAAGAACTTTAGAACATTCTGCCCACGATCGGTCACCTTGTGTCGCACGGCGGTGCCTTCGTGGCGTTTGATGACCAGGCCCGCTACGGCCAAGCGGTTCAAGTGCGCCGAGGCGGTCTTGACGTTGATGCGAAGCCGAACGGCCACCTCAAGCACCGACAGTTCGGGCGACTTGTCGAGCAGGGCCATGATCTGGATCCGCCGGTGATTCGAAAAGCCTCGCACCATCCGCTCGAGGACCTTATACGGTTTCATCGCCATGATGTTCCCCTTGTGTTGCCGGTGAAGGGTACCATATTATTCTAATGTTCTTAAGAACTTTAGAATAAATTCACGCCTGCCACACATGTTGCGTACGTCGCAAGTGTCGCACACGTTGCACTCATCGCGCCCGATGTGCACAATTCGATTGTCGAGCCAGTCGTGCTTGCCGTGTCCGTTGCGCCTGCCGCGTCTTGTGTGCCTCGCCGCGGGGTTCGACCGAGCGGGCGCGTGGGGTGGTCGCTCGCACATGTCCGTGCCCGTTGGCGATCCTGAATCGCGTGAGGCGACGGCCGGTGTTATTGCGGGGCCGTTGGCGTGCAATCTCGGCGTCGTGTGCACCGCACACCCAGAAACGATTACACTGGCGGCGAGCGAGTCACCGGTATTGGTCAACGATCATGCAACGATCGCGACAGGCCGTGTGTTTCGTCGGGCCCAAACCGCGTGACAAGGAGTGTACGGATGCTGAATCGCGTCAAGCTGGCCATGCTGTTAACCCTGGTATTCGCTGCGCAAGCATGTGCGGCGGCGCGGCCGAATATCGTGTGGCTCGTCTCGGAAGACAACTCCAAACACTTCGTGAAGCTGTTCGACGAATCGGGCGCATCGATGCCCACGATCGAAAAGCTCGCCAAGCGCGGCCTGGTCTTCGAGCGCGCGTTCTCCAACGCCCCGGTCTGTTCCACGGCCCGCACGACGCTGGCCACCGGGTGCTACGGGCCGCGCATCGGCACGCAATACCACCGCCGCGAGAAACTCGCCGAGATGCCGCACGGTTTGAATATGTTCATGGCCGACCTGCGCAAGGCCGGCTACTACACCGCCAACAAGTCGAAGAAGGATTACAACGCCGTCGAGTCGGCCGGGTCGTGGGACGAGTCGTCCGGCAAGGCGACCTGGCGCAAGCGCAAGGCGGGCCAGCCGTTCTTCTTCATGCAGTCGTTCGGCGTCACGCACGAGGGCAGCCTGCACTTCCCCGCCAAGCAGATGAACAACCCGACGCAGACCGACCCCGCCTCGGTCAAGCTGTCGCCCAAGCACCCCGACACGCCGACCTTCCGCTACACCTACGCCCGTTACCACGACCGGCACAAAGAGTTCGACAAGCAGGCCGCCCAAGTCGTCGCACAACTCGAAGCCGACGGCCTGATGGACGACACGTTCATCTTCTACTTCGGCGACCACGGAGGCGTGCTGCCCGGGTCGAAGGGGTATGCCTACGAGGTCGGCCTGCACGTGCCGTTGGTCGTGTACGTGCCGAAAAACTTCCAACACCTCGTCGACGCCGAGCCCGGCACGCGCCATCAAGGCTTCGTCAGCTTCGTTGACTTCGGCCCGACCGCGCTGAACCTCGCGGGCGTGAAGGTTTCCAACAAGATCGACGGCAAGCCGTTCCTCGGCAAGGGCGTGAAGATGGCCGAGGTCAACCGGCGTGATGAAACATTCGGTTACGCCGATCGTTTTGATGAGAAGTACGACCTGGTCCGCACCTACCGCAAAGGTGACTTTAAGTACATGCGGAACTACCAGCCGTTCAACATCGACGGGTTGGAGAACAACTACCGTTACAAGGCGCTAGCTTACAAGGAATGGCGCAAGCTGTACGCGGCCGGCGAACTCAACGAGGTTCAAAGCCAGTTTTTTAAGCCGCGTGCGCCCGAGGCGTTGTACGACCTGTCGGTCGATCCTTACGAGACGAACAACCTCGCCGGCAAACCCGAGCACGCGAAGAAGCTCGCGGAGATGCGCAACGCGTTGAACGCCTGGGTCAAGGCCATGCCCGACCTGAGCTTCTACCCCGAGCCTTACCTCGTCGAGCACGCCCTCGACAACGCGACGAAGTTCGGCCAATCGCGCAAGCGGCACATCGCCAAGCTCGTCGACATCGCCGACCTGCAGCTAGTATCGTTCGACAAGGCCGAGGCCGGCATCCGCGCGGCGCTTAACTCTCCGGACCCGGTCGAGCGTTATTGGGGCCTGATCGTGTGCAGCTCGTTCGGCCGCACGGCAAACCTTTTCGCGGAACGAGCGATCGACCTCGCAAAAACCGATCCCGACCCACTGGTGCGGACGCGCGCCGCCGAGTTCCTCGGCCTGCATCATTCCATCGACCCGGCGCCCATTATCGCCGATGCGCTCGCGAAGAGCCGATCGAAGATCGAGGCCGTGCTGGTTCTCAACAGCGCCGCGTTGCTGCACCAGACGAACCCGGTGTACGTTTTCGATGTGAAAGCGCCCAAGGCGTTTGCGAAAGACCGCTGGGTGCAAAACCGCATCGCGTTCATCCGCGATTAAGCCGAGCGGTGGTCAAATTGTCTCGGCGGGGTTTTGCTGCTACCGTGCTTCGCCGCGCGGCGCCGGTACGCCCGGGCTGTTCCCGCAAACACAAGAGTATTCACCGCTTATGCCATTCCAAAAGATGGGGCTGATCGAGCCCGTCGCCAAGGCCGTCCGGGCCGAAGGCTACACCCAGCCCACCGCCATCCAGTCGAAGACCTACGCGCCCATCGCCGAGGGGCGCGACCTGCTCGGCTGCGCGCAGACCGGCACGGGCAAGACCGCCGCGTTCTCCTGGCCGATCCTCAAGCGCCTGCACGAGGGCACCGAGGCGGCCAAGAAAAGAGCCAAGCAGGACCGTCGCACCCGTCGGCCGATCCGTTGTTTGATCCTCAGCCCCACGCGCGAACTCGCCGCGCAGATCAGCGATAGCTTCACGACCTACGGCAGGAACCTGCCGCTCAAACACACCGTGATCTTCGGCGGCGTCGGGCAAACGCCACAGGTCGAAAAAATCAAAGCCGGCGTCGACACCCTCGTCGCCACGCCAGGCCGGCTGCTCGACCTGATCGGCCAGGGCCACGTCAAGCTCGACCACGTCGAGGTCTTCGTGCTCGACGAGGCCGACCGCATGCTCGACATGGGCTTCATCCACGACATCCGCAAGGTCGTCGAACACATACCCACCAAGCGCCAGACGCTGATGTTCAGCGCGACGATGCCCGGTGAGATCCGCAAGCTCGCCGACACGCTGCTCACCGACCCGGTCAGCGTGAGCGTCGCGCCGACCTCGAGCGCCGCCGAGACGGTCGACCAGACCATTTATCACATCGCGCGCAAGGGCAAGCCGTTGTTGCTCGAGCACCTGCTGATGGGCGATGACTTCTCGCGCACGCTCGTGTTCAGCCGGACCAAGCGCGGCGCCGACCGGATCACCAAGCGGCTGAACCGCGCGGGCATCACCGCGGCGGCGATCCACTCGGACAAGTCGCAGGGCGCACGCACCCGGGCGCTGGACATGTTCAAATCCGGCAAGATGCGCGTGCTCGTCGCCAGCGACATCGCGGCCCGCGGCATCGACGTCGAGCAGGTCTCGCACGTGATCAACTACGACCTGCCCAACGAGCCCGAGACGTACGTCCACCGCATCGGACGCACCGGCCGGGCCGGCGCCGAGGGAAGGGCGATCTCGTTCTGCGACACCGACGAACACGACTACCTGCGCGACATCGAACGGCTGTTAAAAAAAGCGATACCCGTGTTCGCCCACCACTTCAGCGAACACGCCTGCCCGCTGCCCACCGCCCACGCCCCGCGCGACAAGGGCAAGCAAGCCCACCGCTCACCCAAACGCCCCAACAGCCACCCCCGGAACCGGAACCGCAACGGCAAGCGCGGCCAAGGCTCACGCAAGAGCCCGCAGTCGGGTGGCCCGAACCGGAAGCACAAGCCCAAGGGCAAGCCGGGCAGGGGCGTCAAACGCTAAAAACCTGTTGACCGGATCAAACCGCGCTGAGCGCCCCGTCGGCGATGCGTCGGACGGCGTCGATCAGCAGCTTTTCGTCGACGGTGTGCACCGTGGCGGTCGCGCCGAACCCGGCCGGCAGGATCAGCGTCAACGGCCCACCGAGATGTTCGCGGAACTGTTCGAGGCCAACGAGCAAGCCGCCGGTGTCTTCCAACGCGGGGTGCGACAAGTCGAACCCGAGGTCGCACAGGCAGCCGATGATGCGCCGCGCATCGTCGTCGCGCAGCACGCCGAGCCGCGCCGCGTACACCGTGTCGATCGCCAGGCCGATCGCGACCGCGTCGCCGTGACGCAGCTGAAAGCTTGTCATCGCTTCCAGCCGGTGCGCCGACCAGTGGCCCATGTCCAGCGGACGGGCCGAGCCCTGCTCGAACGGGTCGCCGCCCGAGGTGATGTGATCGAAGTGCAGCTCGGCGGAGCGCGTGATGATCGGTTCGGCGGCGGCGAGGTCGCGCGCGTTCAGCGCATCGATCCCGTGTTCGATTCTGTTGAACAGCGCCGCGTCCTTGATCAGCGCGACCTTGACGGCCTCGGCGAACCCGCCGCGCCAGTCGGTGTCGCTGAGCGTGGTCAGCAGCTCGGCGTCGTTGATCACGGCGACGGGCACGGCGAAAGAGCCGAGCATGTTTTTCACGCCGTCGAGGTTGATGCCGTTTTTGACACCCACAGCCGAGTCGGCCTGGGCGAGCGTGGTAGAGCCCAGCCGCACGAGCCGCACGCCGCGGTGCACGGTGGCCGCGGCGAACCCAACCACGTCGAGCACGGCCCCGCCGCCGATGGCGATCACGTGGCTGTGGCGGTCGATGCCGGCGTCGGCGATGCGCCTGGCGATGTCGAAAAACACGGTGACATCAGTCTTGCACCGCTCACCGCCGGGCACAAGATGCGTGCCCGCGTGGCGGTCGGCCGACAGCATGTTGCGGGTGTCATTCTGCAAGCGTGGTTGCGCCAGGGCGAGGTGGTCATCGATGAACACGATGGCCCGGTTGTCGCCGATCACCCGATCCAGTGACGCGTTGCCGGGTGAGATCGCGTTGCGCGTCACGCAGAGGCGGTGATCAAAAGTTGCACGGACCGCTTGTTCTTTTCGCATCGTATTCCCTCGCAAAACCGTCGCGATGATGCTACCGGCTTGCCCGCAGTGCGTGCGTGTATTGCAGGTGATGTCAAGCAAAATACGGAAAAAATTGATCGTTGACACGTGCGCGCGTCAGCTTTAAGTTGAGTTTGCTCTCGACGCGTCATCGGGTGCGATGAGAACATCCCGGTGCCAGGGACGGCGCCCGTGGTTTGTGGTGGACCATGTAGCACGGCAGCCGGCGAGCCCCGGCCAGAAGAATAGAAAGAGCCGTTGAATGTCGAATCCTGACCCGTCGACCTGGCGGGCGATGATCGCGTATTTGCGCCGGCACCACGCCGATCTGTGCCGGCAGTGGTTCGAGGAGTTGGAGCCGCTGTGGTTGGCCGGGGGTGTGTTGCAGGTGCGCGCCCAATCGCCGGTGCAGCAGAGCTACCTCTCCACCAAGTGCGCCGAGGCGTTCAACGACGCGGCCCAAGCCGCGACCGGCAATCTGGTGGTGGTGCGTTTCGTGATCGACGAATCCGAGGTGCCGCGCACGACACAAGCGACCCCGACCAATACCGCCGGCGACAACGGCAACGGCCGCGAATCCCGTACCGTCGCCGCGTTCGACGACCAGATCCTGCTCAGCCCCGATTACACGTTCGACAACTTCGTGACCGGGCCGCAGAACCACCTGGCCTACGCCGCGGGCGTCGCGGTCGCGCAGCAGCCGGGCCTGGCGTACAACCCGTTCTTCATCCACGGCGGCGTGGGGCTGGGCAAAACGCACCTGCTCCAAGCCATCTGCCAGTCGATCCTCGCGGCCAACCCCGATGCGCACATCTGCTATCTCAGCTGCGACAGCTTCATCAACCACTTCATCGACGCGGTGACCAACGGCAACATGCACGACTTCCGCCACCGCTACCGCCACGTCGACGTGCTGGTGATCGATGACATCCACTTCCTCGCCGACCGCGACCGCACGCAGGAAGAGTTCTTCCACACGTTCAACACGCTGTTCCAGTCGAAGAAGCAGATCGTGCTGTCGAGCGACTCGCCGCCGCACGAGATCCCGCAACTCGAGGAGCGGCTGGTCTCGCGGTTCAACTGGGGCCTGGTGGCGCGGGTGGACAAGCCGTGTTACGAGACGCGCGTGGCGATCATCCGCAAGAAGGCCGAGGTGCGCGGGGCCAACATCCCCGACCCGGTGGTCTGTTACATCGCCTCGAAGATCGAGTCGAACACCCGCGAGCTCGAAGGCGCAATCACCAAGGTGCAGTCGATGGCGTCGCTGACCGAGCAGACGATCACGCTCGAGCTGGCCCAGCAGGCGCTCGGCGACGAGGCGGCCACGGCCGAGCCGCAGCTGTCGATCCAAACTATCATCGACGCGGTGACCGACTTCTTCGGCGTGAAGTTGTCGGACCTGCAATCCAAGCGCCGCCACCGCTCGATCACGGTGCCCCGGCAAGTGTGCATGTACCTCGCCCGCAAGCGGACCAACTACTCACTCGAAGAAATCGGCGGGTACTTCGGCGGGCGGGATCACACGACCGTCATGCACGCGATCCGCACGATCGACGAGCGGTCCGAGGTCGACAAGATTTTCGCCGCTCAAGTCGATGAGATCGACCGCCGGTTGGCCACAAATTGATCCAAACCCCTGTCGCGCAAGCCACGAGCAAGCGGTGAGCAACCTGTCGATTGCGCTCCGCCAAGCTGTCTGTTTCGACAGCCCTGCCGTGTCGATTTCCGCTCGAAGATTCAAGCCGACAAAGCCCAACAGTTGCCGACAAGGTAATCGACAGGTTTTGCCTGTGGTGCGTAGGGCGGTAAGTTATTTAGCTTGAAGCGGTTGTGTGGTGCGATCGGGTGCGATACCCACAAACTGACAGCCCTTACTACGAGTAACAAAGAGATAGATACCTTTCCTGTATATAAGCCCCCTAGCCCCCGTCCACAGAGCTTCCACAGCACACCGAAACGCACCAGTCGCCCTCGACGCAAGCCCTGTGGATATCTATACTTTCCGGCCTGAATCGCCCAAAACGGGACACCGCCGCTATGCCATTTGATCTCAAACCTTGGGACGTCGACTGCGAAACGACGCCGTACCTCGACCGCACCGAGGATTCAGGCGACCGTTGGACGCTCAATTTCGGCCCGCAACACCCCGCGACGCACACCACCCTCCGCATTGTTCTTGAATTGGATGGTGAGCGGGTCGTCCGGGCCATCCCTCACATCGGCTACCTGCACTCCGGCTTCGAGAAGCTCGGCGAGCACCACGACTACAACCAGTACGTCGTCGTGACCGACCGCATGAACTACGTCAGCCCGATCCACAACAACATCGTCTGGCACCACGCGGTCGAAAAGCTGTTCGGCATCGAGCTGACCCCTCGTTGCAAGGTGCTCCGCACGATCATGGGCGAGCTGGCCCGCATCCAGGATCACTTGCTTTGCGCCGGGGCAGCCGCGCTCGACCTCGGGGCGTTCACGGCGTTCCTCTACGGGTTCAACGAACGCGAACGCATCTACGACATCTGCGAATACATCTGCGGCGCGCGCTTCACCACGAGCTGGACGCGCGTGGGCGGGCTCAGCCAGGACCTGCCCGATCAGCGAGTGTTCGTCGAGAAGGTCAAGCTGTTCATCGACGAGCAGCTGCCGCCGGTCATCGCGGACCTCGAAGGGTTGCTCAACAAGAACCGCATCTTCATCGAGCGCACCAGCGGCATCGGCGCGGTGACCACCGACGAGGCGATCGCTTGGTCGCTGACCGGCCCGCTCGCCCGCGCCGCCGGGGTGAAGCGCGATCTGCGCAAGGACGAGCCGTACCTGTGCTTCGAGCCCAACTGGGACGGTCAGGGCGCCGAGCCCGTTGAGTTCAAGGTGCCGATCATGCACGAGGGCGACTGCTACAGCCGCTTCCGCGTGCGCGTGGAGGAGATGAAGCAGTCGGTCGCGATCATCCAGCAGCTGATTGATCGCATCCCCGATGGCTCGGTCAACGCGTTCGACGACCAGGCCTTCGCCCTGCCCGACAAGGCCGAGACGTACGGCTCGATCGAAGGGCTCATCCACCACTTCGAGCTGATCATGACCAACCGCAAGTGGGAGGTGCCGGTCGGCGAGATCTACGGCGCACAGGAGACGGCCAACGGCGAACTGGGCTTCTACCTCGTGGGCAACGGCGGCCCCAGCCCACAGCGCGCCCGTTGCCGCCCGCCGTCGTTTATCAACTACCAGTCGTTCCCGAAGATGATCGAGGGCCACATGCTCGCCGACGTGGTCGCGGTGCTGGGCAGCCTGAACGTCATCGCCGCGGAACTGGATCGATAGCACATAGCCCCCGGCACGCCGGGGGTTGGTTTGGAGCCTCGACATGGCTTGGATTGTGAAACCCTCCGGCACGATGCAGATCGAACGGCGCAGCGAGCCGTACCTCACCGAGGCCATGCGCCGTGAGCTCGAGGCCGAGACCTTGCCGCGCTACCCGACCAAGCAGGCCGCCACGCTGCCGGCGCTGCACATGGTGCAGCACGCCGAGGGCTGGCTGCCGTTCCAGGCCATCGAAGAGATCGCCGAGTTCCTCGACCTCGACGCGTCGGAGGTGTACGACACCGCCACGTTCTACGAAGAGTTCTTCCTCGAGCCCAAGGGCAGGTACCTGATCCAGATATGCGAGTCGATCGCCTGCGAGCTGTGCGGCTACGTCGACCTCAAGTCAAAGCTCTGCCGGAAGTTCGACATCACCAACTGCGAGACCACCGACGACGGCAAGTTCACGCTGCAGATGGTGGAGTGCCTGGGCATGTGCGACGATGCGCCCGCGGTGCTCATCAACGGCAAGATGTACCGCAAGGTCACGTGGGAGCAGATCGAGGGCGTGCTCGATGCGCTGCCCGACGACCCCAACGAGTTCGACGCGCCCGGCATCCACCCGGCCCAGGAGTAAGCAACGCGAGCCGGCTCGTCCCCGAGCCCGGACCCCCCGGACCACAAGTGCCGGGGCCGAGACGGCCCGGCTCGCTGAGAACAACCATGAGCTGGTTCACCAAAATCTGTCGTGACGTGGGGCTGATGATCCACAACGTCCGCCACCCGCACGCCGGCAAGAAAACGGTGGTCCGAAGAGACGTGCAGGAAGAAAACCGCGGCGACGTCACGCTCCGCCGCACCACGATCGACGAGATCGAGATCAAACAACCGACCGACTCGCACAAATGAGTATTTAGCGCCGCGGCTCCGCCGCGCTCACGAAGGCAACGACCATGGCCATGACCGAACCCGTCCTCCTCCGCCGCATCCCCAGCCATCCCTGGGGCGACCCGGCCGATCGCAAGTACGTCGACTACGACACCCATTGCAAGACCGGCGGGTACGAGGGCCTGAAAAAAGCGCTCGACATCGAACCCAAGGACTTGATCGACGAGGTCAAGGCCAGCGAGCTGCGCGGCCGCGGCGGTGCGGGGTTCAGCGCCGGTTTGAAGTGGTCGTTCCTGCCCGAGGTTGACGGCGAGCAGCGCTTCCTCGCGGTCAACGCCGACGAGTCCGAGCCGGGCACGTTCAAAGACCGCGTGCTCATGGATTACGACCCGCACCTGCTCTACGAGGGCATCGCCATCTGCATGCGGGCCTGCCACCTCGACACCGCCTACATCTACATCCGCGGCGAGTACCACGAAACGTACTACACGCTCGAGCGCGCCCGGCAGGAGGCCTACGCCAATAAGATATTCGGCGACAGTTCGATCATGGGCCAGATCAACGGCCGCAAGCCCCACGTCTACATCCACCGCGGCGCCGGCGCGTACGTGTGCGGTGAGGAGACGGGCCTGCTCGAGTCGCTCGAGGGCAAGCGCGGCTGGCCGCGCATCAAGCCGCCGTTCCCCGCGCTCAAGGGCGCGTTTGGTCGGCCGACCGTCATCAACAACGTCGAGACCCTCGCCGTGCTCGGCGACATCGTCACCAAGGGCAGCGACTGGTTTCGCTCGCTCGGCCGGGCCTCGTCCTTCGGCGAAAAAGCCCCGGGCAGCTACGGGCCCAAGCTCTTCGGCATCTCCGGCCACGTCAACCGGCCCGGCGTCTACGAGGAAGAGCTGGGCGTGAAGATGTCGGACCTGATCGAGAACCACGCCCAGGGCGTGCGCAACGGCAAGAAGTACAAGGCCGCCATCCCCGGCGGCGTGGCCATGGGCTTTCTTGGCGCCGACCAGTTCGACGCCGAGCTCGACTTCGACTGCGGCCGGAAATACAACGTGCTCGGCCTGGGCACCGCGGGCGTCATCCTCATGGACGAGGACACCTCGATCGTCTCGGCCACCCGCAACATCGTGCACTTTTTCATGCACGAGTCGTGCGGCCAGTGCACGCCCTGCCGCGAGGGCAGCGCGTGGGTCTACAAGATCCTCTGCCGCATGGAGGAGGGCGAGGGGACGATGAAGGACATCGACCTGCTCGACGAGCTGGCCCAGTCCATGGGCGCGATGCCCGGCACGACGATCTGCGGCCTGGCCGACGGCACCAACTGGGCGGTGAAGACCGCCATCGCCAAGTTCCGCGCCGAGTTCGAAGCGTGTTGTCGACCCTCGCAGGTGAACGTGAACGTCGCGACGGTTTAAAGCTGTTTTGACCCGATAACACGCGGTGTCGTCGATTGTTGCGGATCATATTCATCTGATTTCAATACCAAGTCGATCATTCGATTGATACAATCGTTTATGGCACGGAGTTATCGAATGATTCAAGTAGCTGGGGACCAGAAGTTGGGTATTGGTTTGTACACGCCAAACGAGGCGGCGTATTACGCGCGCATACCAACACAAACACTCACACGCTGGCTTTACGGCAATTCTGTCTCAGAGAATGTGTATCGTCCGCAACTGAAAGATTCGGATGACAGGACTGTCACATTCATTGATTTCATTCAAGCACTTGCGGTGAGAGCGTTGCGGCAACACGACAAAAAGATACCGCTCCGTCAAATCAAACAAGCGGTTAACAGGCTTTACGATGAGTATGGCGTTGAATACCCACTAGCGATGCGACATAGGTTGTATCTATTCGGAAAAGAAGTACTGATCGAATTAGATGGTCATCCAGATAAGCCTATTGAACAACTCACAGGGAAAATGCGGCGTCAGACCATAATGCGTGAAGTAGCAGAACCTTTTCTTGAAGACATAACGTTCAACCAAGAAGGATATGCGGAGATGTATGTGCCTTTCACGCATCAGGAACGAAAAATAATCATGGATCCAAGAACACGACTTGGCCAACCATATCTTTCAGAGTCAGGTTATACGTTCCAAACGTTACTTGATGCGTATCAGTCTGAGGGAAGCGTATTATCCGCCGCGAAGTCTTTTGGTGTAGATAAAGCAGAAATCATGTTTGCGATTAGATATGCAGACATACTCCGGAGAAACGAAGCCGCGTGAAGCTGCTTTTCGATGAGAATCTGGGGAAGCCCTTGGTTAAGGCTATCAATAACGTTGTATCGTTTGAAGAGCCACAACCAGAACTTATTCACCTGCTTAATTTCATGGGACGCGAAGGCTCAGCAGACGATGAATGGATACCCGCTGCTTCTGCACAAGGATGGATGATCATTACTGGTGATAAGGGCAGACGAAAGCCAAAGCTTCCTGAAATATGCGTTGAGTACAATGTCAAACACATCATTATGAGTCCGAGACTCAATCACATGAATCAAGCAAGTAAGGCCCAAGCGATCATCGGATTATGGCCACAGATCAAAGAGGCATATGAAGGCGAAGGATTACGCTATCGAATGCGGAAGGGTAGTAAACATCCAATTCTAGTTCAGGACGATATTAGCTGATATCTCCTAACAGCTCTCATACGGTCAAACGTCTTCATCATCATTATTCACAAGAAGCCCACGTTCGCCGAACGTGGGCTTTGTTGTTTGCGGTTGGTTATCCGTTTACCCCGTCGCTTCGTCGAGTGCTTCGGACATGTCCTGTTTGTTGGTCATGCCGACGAACTTCTTGACCGGCTCGCCGCCCTTGAAGACGATGACGGTGGGGATGGCGTTGATGGCGTACTTCATCGTCACCTCGCGGTTGGCGTCGGTGTCGATCTTGCCGACCTTGGCCTTACCGTCGTACTCGCCGGCCAGCTCTTCGACGATCGGGGCGAGCATGCGGCAGGGCATGCACCACTCGGCCCAGAAGTCGAGCAGCACCGGCTGGTCGCTCTGGAGCACCTCGGCCTCGAAGTTCTCGTCGGTGATTTCGAGCACGGATTCGCTGGCCATCGTTCGTCTCCCTTTCAAGGGGTTACGTCGTTTATCTTCCGGGTTCCAGGGTTCCGGGGGTGGGGCAATTCTACGGATGCCCAAATCATTGTTCAACAACGCGTTTCCACCCGCTTCGATGCCTCAGCATCGCGGCGGTTACGTCGGCGGCGTGGCGGTTGGGTTTCACGTCGTGCACACGCAGCAGCCGGACGCCGGCCATCACGGCGATCGCGGTGGTGGCGACGGTGGCCTCGACGCGATCGGCCGGGTCGGGCAGGTTCAGCAGCTTGCCCATGAAGCTCTTGCGGCTGGCGCCCAGCAGCACGGGGTAGCCGGTGGCGACGAAGCGGTCGAGCCCGGCGAGCAGGGCGAGGTTGTGTTCGACGGTCTTGCCGAAGCCGATGCCGGGGTCGATGACGATGTCGTGTCGCGCGACGCCGTGGGCCTCGGCGGCGAAGGCGCGGTCGGCGAGAAAGGCCCGCACCTCGCCGACCACGTCGTCGTAGGCGGGGGCCTGTTGCATGGTCTGGGGGTCGCCTTGCATGTGCATGAGCACGATCGGCACGCCGCGCTCGGCGACGAGGGGGAACATCGCTTCGTCGTCGCGCCCCGCGGAGACGTCGTTGACGATCGCGGCGCCCGCGTCCAGCGCCGCGGCGGCGACGTCGGCCCGCGTGGTGTCGATCGACACGAGGCCGTGGTTATGCGCCACGCGCTCGACCACCGGCAGCACGCGCTGCCGTTGCTCGTCGCTGCCGATGCGCGGCGCGCCCGGGCGCGTTGACTCGCCGCCGACGTCGATGATGTCTGCGCCCTGGTCGATCATGCGCCGGGCCTGGGCGACGGCGGCGTCGACGTCGGGGTAGCGGCCGCCGTCGGAGAAGCTGTCGGGCGTGACGTTGAGCACGCCCACGACCAGCGGCCGGTCGGTCTGGAGCAGGGAGGTCAGGTCCATATGATGTGCAATCTTCGATCTTCGATCTTCGATCTGCAAGTCGGTAAAGCGCAAAAAACGACCCGGCGCACTTGGCCGGGCCGATCGGAGATCGTCGATTGAAGATCGCAGATCACTTCAGGTGTTTGTTGACCAGTTCCTTGAGCTGGGCCTGGGTCGTGACGCCGACCTTGGTCGCGACTTCCTTGCCGCCGAGGTAGACCTTGGTGACGGGGACGGTCTGGATGGCCTGCGACTCGACGGTGACGTCGGCCTTGTCGACGTCGACGGAGGCGAAGCGGGCCTTGCCGTTGAACTGCGCGGAGACGGCGAGGTGGGTCTTGGCCTGTTTCTTGGCGTTGGTCGACCAGCTCGCCCAGTAGAGCACGACGGTGGGTTGGTCGTTTCGGCCGATGGCGTCGGCGAAGGCGTCGTCGTCGAGCGCGGTGACCGCGCCTTCACCGACGGCGGGAGCGGGCGCCGCGTCGGTATGGTCCCCGGCGGCGTCGGGTTGCAGCTCGTCGCCCTCCACCTCGTGGGTGTCGACGGGCATGGGCTGGACCGGCGGCGCGGGGGCGTTGGGTTGCATGCCGCCCATGGCCATCGCCCGCATGTTGAAACCGAACGTGACGGACTGCTTGATCGTCTGCAAGGGCACGTCGACGCTCAGGCCCAGCGCGCTGTCTTTCTGCGACCCGCTGAAAGCGATCGGCGGCATGTCGGGCACGGCGGGCAGCGCCAGGCCCTGCATGCCTTGTTGCGCCATCACCTTGCTCATCATGGTCATGACCATCTGCAGGTAACCGCCGACGTTGAAGTAAGCCTCGGCGAAGCGGTCGCCGGGCAACCTCTTGCGGGCCGCGGCGATCGCGGCGTGGGACGTGAGCTTGCCCGAGCCGTCGGACGCCTTGACGATCTTGCTGAACAGCGCCTTGCCGCCGCCCTGTGCGCCGATCATCGTGTTGCCCTTGACGCCCAGGTACGTCGTCTGGTCCATCATCGCCAGGATCGAGGCGGGCATCATCGCCATCTCGGCCGCGGCGTCGTCGGGCGGGACGATCTTGACCTTCAAGATGTCCACGGTCACACCGTCGATCTGCTCGGCCTCTTCCTTGTAAACCACGCTCAGGCCCGGCGCGTCGTCGTCCTGCGCCTTGGCCAGCTCCAGGACCCGCTCCAGGCCCCGGGTGATCTGCTTCAGCGCCTTGCGCTGCTTGGTCATGTACGCGCCGGGGTCGTCGAGCTCATAAACGTAGCCCATCCGCACCGGCGATTCGGTGTCGTTGGTCGGCAGGTACCACGCGAACTCGCTGTTCTTAACGTGTTGCGTCGCGTCGATCGAGGCGACGTAGCCGCGCACCAGGTCGCCGACCGGGCTGTCGGCCGGGATCTTCGGCACGATGTCTTCTTCGATCGCCTTGATCAGCGGCTCAACGGGGATCTGTTGCATATTGAACGCGCCGGCGATCATGAAGTTCTCGTTCGGCAGCCGGTCGAGCGAGAGCTCGCCGCTCGGGCTCTGGGCGAACATCTTGCCCAGCTGCGTGTCGGGCTTGAACTGCGCGGCGACGTTGAGCTTGACGCCCGCCTTGCTCAAGTCCAGCGAGGCGACCGCCGCGTCGGTCTCGGTCAGCGTGGTGTGCACGGCCGACTCGACCATCTGCACGATCGCCTTGACGCTCTCCACGCCGCCGATGATCTCCAGTTCGGCGTCGCCTGCGTTGTGGTCGAGTTCTTCCTCGAACTCGGCGAAGCCCTCCTTGACCAGCTCCGAAAGCGCCGGGCCGAAGTTCGCGACGTTGACGTACGCGAAGATCTGGCCCTCGGCCATGTTGGCCCGGCCGAGCGTGCCGGCCTTCTTCAGCAGGGCGGCGGGGTCCTTCGCCTGTTTCGCCGAGGCCGGGCCCCTGGCGTTGGGGCCGAGCACCAGGTATTTGCCCATGACCTTGTAATAGACCCGCCCGGCGCCCTGCACGCGCGTCTCGAACATGCCCTCCTCGCCCTCGACCGCCTCGGCCTTCTCCTTAAACGCCGCGGTGATCTTCGCCTCGTCGGCGATGGGCAGCAAGAAGTAAAACACCGGGTCGTCGCCGTCCATGGCGGCCTTGAGGTCGCTGACCACCATCGCCGCCGAGCCGTTCTCGTCGATGCCGTCCATGATGCCCACCTGCATGAACAGCATGTTCAGCGGTTTTTCCATCGGCGGGATCGGCAGCGGCAGCTGAAGGTCCTTGATGAACTGGGCCGCGGCCTTGTTCGCCTCGGCGATGCTCGGCACGACGATGACAATGTCGCTCTTCTCGTCGACCAGCGACAGCACGTCCGACGCCTTGTTCTGCGCCATGAGGCCCGACGCCAGCACCAGCAGCGCGGCCAACCCTGTGAATACGCTTCGTGTTAACTTCATGACGATTCCTCCTCTCGGATCGGACGTGTGCCGCACCGACCGAGTGTTAAGTTCCGAACTGGCATGCTATTGTAACAGCACCCATCGTTTCGTTTTTGCTCGACGAGCCGACTTTCTACGCAGGATTGCGACCCACGCCATGCCCCTACGCGTGCTCATCACCGCCGGCCCGACCCACGAACCGATCGACCGGGTTCGCTACATCGCCAACCGTTCGAGTGGCGCGATGGGCCTGGCGCTGGCCGCCGCCGCACGCGACGCCGGGTGCGACGTGACGCTGCTGCTCGGCCCGGTCGCCGGCGATCCGCCCACGGGCATAACAACCCTGCCCTACAGTTCGTCAAAAGATTTGACGTCGCAACTGGACCACTGTTTCAGCGGTTGTGACGTTTTAATCATGGCCGCGGCCGTCGCCGACTACCGCCCGAAGACCTACGCCGACGGCAAGCTGCCCCGCACCACCAACGCCATGACCCTCGAGCTCGAGCCCGTGCCCGACCTCGTCGCCCGCTGCGCCGCCGGCAAACGCCCCGACCAGCGCATCATCGGCTTCGCCCTCGAAGAGCCACAGGTGTTACGGAAGCGCGCCACCGAAAAGCTCAAACGCAAGGGCCTCGACGCCATCGTCGCCAACCCGCTGGCGACCATGGGCGCCGCCGACATCGACGCCACGCTGATTTGCGCCAACGGCGACACCCTCACCCCCGGCCCGTTGCCCAAGGCCGACTTCGCGAAATGGTTGGTGGGTTGGATTTCGGGAACGGGTTAACCACAGAGGCACAGAGACACAGAGGTTTTTTGTGTTTCGTTTAGCCGCGACCCGCAGGGGAGCGCGGTTGTACGCCACAAGCCAACAGGCATCAGCCAATAGACCCACGCAAGTTCTTGGTGGTTCGATGGTTGGTTTGCTTGATGGCAATTGAAAGTACGCGCTCCCCTAGCGGGTCGCGGCTAAACACAAAAAACCTCTGTGTCTCTGTGCCTCTGTGGTTAACCCTTCTTCTTCAACGACAGCGCATTAAACGGCCGGCCTTCGCGGCGGTACTTGCGTTCGAAGTTGGTGCCGACGACCTCGCCGTCGCCGGCGGTGGTGGGGCGCTCAAACGGTAAACGCTCGAACACGTCGGCGACCTGCGCGACGTGGTCCTCGATCCACGCGAAGTAGTCGTCGTGGTCGGTGACGATCCGCACGAAACCGTCGGCGACCAACACGCGGTGCAGCTCGCGCAGCAGCGGCGCCTGGATCAACCGGCGCTTGTGGTGGCGGGTCTTCGGCCAAGGGTCGGGGAAGTAGATGTGCACCTGGCGGAACAGCGCATCGGGGCAGTACCACTTGACGAACACGGTCGCGTCGTAGGCGAGCATGCGCACGTGGTCGAGGCCGTGGCGGCGCAACCGGTCGGCGGCGTAGCGGGCGAACTGGCCGGCGTACTCGATGCCGAGGTAGTTGATGTGGGGGGTGTCGGTGGCCTGTTGCACGAGGAACGTGCCTTTGCCCGAGCCGATCTCGAGCTCGAAGGGCAGCGCGCGGCGGTCTTCGGGCCACCACTGGCGGATGTCGAACCGCGTGTCGCGTGGCGCATCGCCGATGGGCGGCAGGTCGTCGGGCCCGATGCCGATGACGCCGGTGTCCAGCGCGCGGCCGCGTGCGGGTTTGATGCTCATGACCGGATTGTAGCGGTTGGCAGGCCGGTTGTTTTAAGTGACGGCGGCGCCGTCGGGCGCGTCGTCGCCGGCGTCGGGTTTGTCGTCGGTGTCGGCGGGGGGCTTGGCGGCGGGCGTGCCGTGCTGCCGGAAGATCATGTAGTACAGCACCACGGGCAACAGCAGCGCCATCAGGGGCGCGACCATGAACATCGCCACGTCGGGCCCGGCGATGCCGTTGACCCAGCACAGCGCAGCCATGAGCAGGGTGCCGATGGCGATGCAGCCGACGGTGTCGCGCACGAGCGCGGGGCGGTCCATGACGGGCTGGTTGATCTTCGCCATGACGGCGATCAGCGGGTTGAGCTTGTCGGCCTTGTCGTTCGAGGCGATCACCTGCTCGGCCGGCGCTGCTTCGGCGGGCGCCGGGGCGGGGGTGGGTGCGGGCTCGTCGGCCGGCCCGATCGCCGAAGACGCGGCTTCGACCTCGTCGAGCTCCGCGCCGACGTCGGCGGCGGTGGCGAACTCCGACGGGTCGAACTCGTGTGAGTCGCCGTCGAAGGGCGATTCGACGGCTTGCTCGGCTTCCAAAGGCACGGTGGCCTTGGCCGTGGGGCCCTCGGCTGGGTCGGGTTGCGGTTTGTCGGGTTGCTCGGTCTCGCTGATCAGCTCCTCGACGCTCTGCATCTCGTGGTCGATGTTGAGCGCGTCGTCGGCGATCGGCTCGGCCGGGGTCGGTTCGGGCTCGGCAGCGGCCACAGGCGCCGGTTCGGGTTCGCTCGCTTGTTCTTCGACGACCGGCACGTCGAGCGCTTCGTCGTCGACCACGTCGTCGGCGCTGGCCGCGAGCATGGCGTCGATCTCGCTGATGAGCTTGGCCTCGTCGTCGCCGACCAGCTCTTCGGGCATGTCGGGCGCGTCGAAGTCCGACGGGTCGAGCGTGCCGGCTGGTCCGTCGGCGGGCGGGGCGGGGTCGGTTTGCGGTTCGGCCTTCGCCGCGTCGGCCGCCTCCATCTGGTCGGCCAGCTCGTCGATCGCCGGGTCGAACGGCTCGACGCTATCAAGGTCGACCTCTTCGTCGATCGGGGTGTCGTCGGCGATCACGTCCTCGATGCTCTGCATGTCGGCCATGGGGTCGCCGTCGGTTTCGGTTGAATTGGCGGGCGGCTCGGCCTCGTCGAGCATCTGCTGGACCTGGTCGGCGAACTCGTCGCCGTTGGACGCCGCGTCGGCCTGTTCGGTCGGCGGCGCATCGTCGGCCGGCTGCTCGTTGGCCTCGGGCGTCGGTTCGTCCGAGCCGGGCCCGAGCATCTCGTCGAGCGAATCCGCCAGGTTGCGCGTCTCGTCTGACACCGTCTCGTCCCGTGGTCTTGCGGTACACTCTTCGTCGTGCCACACGGTGGGCACGGGCATGGCGCCAAGCCATGCAATCATCATCGGTCGCCGCCGAGCGGCACTTAACGCACCCGCTCGGCCGATAATATGAACGGAACCATGGCCAAACGACGATTTTACTGCGACGACCTGACCACCGCCGCCGCTCAACTCGACGCCGAGCAGGCCACCCACGCCCGCAAGTCGCTGCGGCTGGCCGTCGGCGACGCCGTTGAACTGTACGACGGCAAAGGCGCCGTGGCGCAGGGCACGATCGCCGAACTTGGCAAAACCATGGTCGTGGCCATCGATTCGCGCCGCACCGTCGCTGCGCCGAAGCCCGCGATCGACCTCGCCGTGGCGATCCCCAAAGGCCCGCGCGCCGACGCCCTGGTCGACGGCGTCAGCCAGGCCGGCGCCGACCGCCTGATCCCGCTGGTCACCGAGTGGTCGGTTGTCGAGCCCGGCAAGGGCAAGCAGGGCCGGTTCGAGCGCATCGCCGCCGAGTCCGCCAAGCAGTGCGAGCGGGCCTGGCTGATGATCATCGAAACCCCGACGAAGCTCGAAGACCTGCTCGGCCGGGCGGGCTACGATTCAATACTGCTGGCCGACCTGCAAGACGTGCAGCAGGCGGGTTTTGACGTGCAAAACGCGTCTACATTGTTACGGTCGGCCCAGCGCATCGCGGTCCTCGTGGGCCCCGAAGGCGGCTGGTCGCCGCGCGAGCGCGAGCTGGCCACCGCCGCCGGCTGCTTGCCGTGGCGCTTCGGCCCGCACGTGATGCGGATCGAAACCGCCGCCGTCGCCGCCGTCGCGATCCTGCGGAGCATGGTTGGAAACGCAAACCACTCGGAGCAACCCAGATGAAAACGCGCACCCTGTCGTTGTTGTTCGCCGCCCTGTTCGCCGCGCCCGCCCTGGCGATCGACGACGCCCACAAAGCCAAGGCCCAGGCCGCGATCGACAACGGCCTGAAATACCTCCGCTCCACCCAGGCCGCCGACGGCTCGTGGACCGCCAAGCCCGGCCCGGCCGTCACCGCCATGATCGCCACCGCCATGTTGCGCAACGGCGCCACCGCCGACGACCCGCACGTCGCCAAGGCCTTCGCCTTCATCAAGACCAAGCAGAAACCCGACGGCGGGTTCTACGACTCGTTCCTGCTGAACTACAACACCGCCCTCACCCTCGTCATGCTCAGCGAGATGGGCGACGACGAAGAAATCAAAACCATGATCGCCGGCGCACAGAAGTGCCTGACCGAAAACCAGTACCGCCGGCAGGTCGACCCCCACGGCAAGAAGATCGGCAAGGAACACGCCTACTACGGCGGCGCCGGCTACGGCAAGCACGGCCGACCCGACATGTCCAACACCGCACTCATGCTCACCGCCCTGCACGACTCGGGCCTCGACAAGTCCGACCCCGCCTACGCCGCCGCCATGACCTTCCTCCAGCGCTGCCAAGGCTCCGAGGAAAACAAGATGCTCGGCAACAAAATCGCCCAGGACGGCGGCTTCATCTACGCCACCTCCATCAACAAGGACCATATCGGCACGCCCCAGTCCATGGCCAGCCCCGATGAAAAAGAACGCGCCCTCGCCGGCCACCCCATGAAATCCCGCCTCCGCACGTACGGCTCAATGACCTACGCCGGGTTCATGGGCTACCTCTACGCCGACCTGCCCAAACACGACCCCCGCGTCCTCGCCGCCAGGCACTGGATCACCAAGAACTACACGCTCGACGAAAACCCCGGCGTCGGCATGCAGGGTTATTTCTACTACTTCCACCTGTTCGCCCGCGCCATGCACGCCAACGGCGAACCGCAGATCAAACTCGCCGACGGCACCAAACACGACTGGGCCAACGACCTGATCGACAAGCTCGCTGCCCTGCAAAAGCCCGACGGCTCATGGGTCAACGAAGCCAGCAACCGCTGGATGGAGGACGACCCGAACCTCGTCACCGCCTACGCCGTGCTCGCCCTGCAATACGCCATCAAGTAACACGCGCCCCGCGCCCCCAAGCCCGGCTCTGAGCGGCGTCGCCGCGAAGACCGGGATATGTCTCGCGCACAACCCCGACGCACCCGCGCAAGCACGCCCCGCCAACCCCGTTTGCGCCTTGAAAACGAGCTTCACCCACCCCCCGCGGCACCCCCGTGCGCAAAGCGACCCAGCAGCGCGCACCCCGCCGCGCACACAAGTGTCGCCGTGCGCGCGCCGCGACAAATAAACCATCGATGGCGCACCACAAACCCACGCGTCACGCCCATGCGCGCCGCACCGTGGTGCGCAGATCACGAACAGCCCGCTATTACGCGTGGGTTTCACCAAGCCGCTTGCGGCTTAGCGCTCGGCCAATGAATGGATGACCCCCCATCACGGTGCAGCAAAGGCACAGACGCCATGGCGACCGACTTTGTTCAACAGGTAGCCCGCACGCAAACCATCGGCATCCGATCATCGCGCCCAACCAACCCAACCCCCAGTGACCCCCACCACCCCCGCCCCTCACCACAGGCCCCACCGCCATCGTTTCCGCAGAAACACCCATTCCTTACAATTGTAAGAAACGCATCGCATTGCCCTCTTGCGTCGCGGCCACGCGCTCGCACGGCTTTGCCGCACATCACCCCAGCGAGCCCGCCGCCTCACCCCAAGCTTATCGCCGGCCCCGCAAGCTCAGCCCCAATACCCCGCCGCCAAACCTGCGCCACATACCCAATCCCCCAACCGCTTCAACCAATAATCCATTCCTTACAATTGTAAGAAACACATCGCGTTGCCCCCTTGCATCGCGACCACGCGCTCGCGCGGCGTTGCCGCCATCACCCCAGCGAGCCCGGCCGTCCCGGCCCGGGCACGAACACACCCCTTCGCGTGTACACCCCAAACGCCAAAGCCCACACGCCACACCCGCCCCAACTTCTGGCCCCGAGTCCAAGTCCCAATCTCTGAGCCCCGAGCCCCGGGTTCCTGGTCCCGAGCCTCGGGTACCAAATCCCGCATTCCGCGTCTAAACACCCTCGTTCACAAGCCAAATATCCAATCCTTACAATTGTAAGAAACACCTTTGGCCTCTACCGTTGGCTGTTGGCGCGCGTTGGCGTGCGGGGGCATGTCGGTTCGCGGTAGCTATGACGCGAGGGGAGTTGCGAATTGCAGGGCACGGTTCGTGCACGCTCGATCGGTGAAACAGTCACACCGCACCCCACGATTCGATGCGCGGCGGAAGAGCGGTGGGTGCCACGGGGTTCAATACTTGTTTACGTGCGTTGTCGAGCGTTCTGGGGCGGGCAAGCCGAGTCCACGAGCCGTGACACGCTTGACCGGGTCTCCGGCGTTACTCCGAGAATATCGCCAACCGGGTGGAGTTGAAGCCGATTTTTTGGCGACGAGTTCGACATGCTCATTGACGCTTGCCCCGCGCTCGAAGAAGGCGGGGTTCCGGGGTTCACGCGACGGACGGGCGTCATCTTGCCATCGATAGCGCAAATCTTTGTATGTCGACGCACCACGAGAGCCCCGGTCAACATATCGTGAAGTTGAGTTTGCAAATGGGAGTTTGGCAGCCGGTGCTGGCCGGTTATTCGGGGTGGTCGACACACCCACGCCATCAAGGTTCACTCGCACCGCGGCACGTGCCCGGCATGATTTGAAGCGCGATTCGTTCTTGCGCGTCCACCGATCCACCGCCGCATCGAAGATGCGGCAACGTGTCAGACCCGGCGGTGTACACCAACGGCTCGTCGCCATGAAACCCAAAGCCCGTGCGGCTCACGGCCGCGTCGAACGACACGTCGCCTTCGCCGGTCGCCCACCTCACGAGCACCTGGCGATCAATTTCGGTCGAACGATAAACCGCTAAGGGCTGGGGGTCGCCACCGAACACGACCGCCGCGCCGCCCGTGAAGAGAACGTGCCCGAGGCAGCCATCGACCTCGCATGCGCGGTCGTCATCGCTCACGCCCGCGGCGTTCGCATCGCATCGCAGCCGAGCCAGAGGTATATCGCCATCGACGTCACTGCGACCCGTGGGGTCGTCCGCTTCCGCACGCGAGCGCTCGATGGGCCCCCTGCGCCTCTGTTATTCTAATGTTCTTAAGAACATTAGAATAACAGAGGCGCGTTCGAGGTCGTCAAAAGACCTGCGTGCCGCCGTTACCGTCGCTATCGGTTGTGCCCGCGGCGATGTCGGCGCGGTCGGAGAACCAGCCGAAAATGCGGTCGCCGGTCGTGAAGCCGCCGTCCTGCTGCGGCACGACGACGTAGATGCGCAAGTCGCGCACCTTCTGGAAATCCACCGAGCCGTCGAGGAAACCGGTGTTGCCCCCGACCGCGTCGGTGTCCTCCATGCGCACGTTGTCGCTGTGGTAACTCAGGCCGCTGCCGGCGTGCGAGTACGACGAGTGGTTGTCCGGCTTGTCGGTGCTCTGTTCGTTCAGGTCGGACGCGACCGCCAGCGTGCCGTCCTGCGACATCCGCTGCGGCGCGACCCAGCAGCCGCCGTTGTCGTCGCCCGTGACCGCCGCGTAGTTGAGGTTGCTGTTGGCCGGGTTGATCGACTTGCTGCCGCCGTACTGCTTCCACATCTGCCGGCCGCCCATGATGTAGTAACCCATGCGGGCGCGGTCGATCTGGTCGTACTCGTCTTCCGCCACGTCCTCCAGCGGGTTGCCGGCGGTGTCGGTGATCTTGAAGTTGGTCACGTCCTCGCGCCCCTTGCGGTTGGGGCAGTTGAACTGCTCCAGCTCCACGCCCGACTCGTGCAGCTCCTGGTAGAAGAAGCTGTTGATCCACGACAGGTGATCGTTCATCGCGTCCGATCGGCGGATCGAGTTGAGCACGCCCTGGTCCCGGTTGATCGTGCGGACCGACGGGTAGAACACGCCGTTGTTCTCGTCGGCGATCATGAATTGCGTCTGGCCCAGGCTGCGCAGGTTCCCACCGCACACGGCCCGCGCCGCCAGTTCCTTGGCCTTGCTGATCGCCGGCAACAGGATCGCCAACAACAGCGCGATGATCGCGATCACCACCAGCAACTCGACCAGCGTGAACCCCCGGCGGGGCGCGATGTTTGTCAACTTCGAATCGGGCAGACTCATGGCTTCGCTCCTTTGGCCCGCCGAGCGCAGGCCGATCGTGTGCGCGCACCGTGGTTCGGGCGCGGGGTGTCTGTGACCTGTGAGCTGCCCGTGATGTCGCCGGAAGGATCGCGAGCACGCCGGGTGATGGGTGTCGCGCTCCGCGGTGTTACAACGCCGCAAGCCCGCCAACGAATGCGGTGTGTTTGTGATTTTTATCAGCTTCACTTGCGCCCCCAAATCACACGGCGCGTGTTAGGGGCACATCACGGAGCGCCGGCGACCCACCGCGAAAACCGATCGCGGCTCGACCGCGCCGCCTACCGGTCACGCATACACACCCGCACGCTCGCCAACCCCTGTGCCATCGGTCGCATACCCGACCGCACCCGTTATGGTCCCACCCCATGAAGGCGGTGTGTTTCATTCCTTACAATTGTAAGGAATGAGTTTTTAGCCGATGAATGGGGTTTTGGCCTTGGTCGGGGTCGGGTGTGGGGTGTGGGGTGGTGTTTGTGAGCGGGCGAGGGGTGGCGGATCGGGTTTGGCGGGGTGGGGCAGCCGGGCTTGCGCTGCGCTTCAGTCTGGCTTGGGCTGGCGCTTGATCAGCAGAAAACCGAGCGCAAGCAGCATGATGCCGCTCGGCTCTGGCACGGCGGGGGCGAAGACGCCGGTGTTGTTGAAGCCGAAGTGGGTGCCCAGTGTGTTCAAGTCGACCAGCGTCACGACGCCGTCGCCGTTGAAGTCGCCGCCGCCCCAGCCCGCGGGTTGGCCGAAGTTCGCGCCCAACAAGTTCAGGTCGATCAGGCTCACCAGCTTGTCGAGGTTGGTGTCGCCGAGTTCGGTGTCGATCGTTTCGCGGATCATTTCGGTCAGGTCGGAGTCGGCCTCGCCGGTGCGGCCGACGATGACGCCGTCGGCGATGAAGTCGTAGCGGGCGCTGACCGGCGGCGCGCTCTGGCCGTGCGCGGCGATGAGCAGGTCGACATCGGCGGGGTCGACGTCGCCGTCTTCGTCGAGGTCGCCGGGCGCGGCGTTCGACGGCAGCGCGCCGAGGTCGACGAGCCAGTCGTCGAGCGCCTGCGTGGTCTGTTCGAGGTAAGGGGAATTGTTGAAGAACGCGTGGGCTGCGCCTTCGTAAGCGATGAGATCGACGGTGTTGCCCAGCGCCTGCGAGGCGGCCTGGAACTCGGCGGCGCGGGCGAAGGGGACGGTGGTGTCGGCGGTGCCGTGCTGGATGAGCACGGGGGGCATGCCGGCTTCGAGCTGGTGGTGGGGGGAGATCGTCAGCGGGTCGAAGCTCGAGCCGTAGTGATTGCGCAGGGCGTTGTAGCCGAAGCCGTTGGACGCGGTGGAGATCACGGGGTTGAACAGCGCCACGCCGCTGACGTCGAGGCTGCTCGGCGTGCCCAGTTGTGACATGGCGGCGAGGTGCCCGCCGGCCGAACCGCCTGCGATGTACAGTTCGTTCGGGTCGACGCCGAGCTCGACGGCGTTGTCGCGCACCCACTGGAGGGCGAGGTTGGTGTCGGCCATGGCCTCGACGGCGTACTGGCCCGGGTCGCCGGCCGACAACACACCGGGGTTGATGCGCAGGCCGTAGCCGATGGAGAAAGCGACCATGCCGCGCTGGGCGAGGTGGATCGACTGCGGCTCGAAGGCGTTGGGTTGGCCGTTCACCCAGCCGCCGCCGTGCACGAAGATCATCGCGGGCAGTCGCTCGGACAGGTCGCGCCCGGCGGTGTCGTAGCGGTAGAGCTGGTTCCACAGGTCGGGGCGTTTGCTGTTGAAGTTTGAGGTGTTGAAGTTGGCTTCGGCGTAGAGCTGGTACGCGTCGGGCGTGGTGAACGCGGTGGTGCCGCGCTCGACGTTGTTGCCGAGGTCCTGGATGTCGGTGAAGGCGATCTGCCCGGCCGCGGGGTTGGCGACGGCGAGGCAGAGCAGGGCGATCGTGACGTAAGGGCCAACGCGCATACCCAATCATGTCGCGCCGATGGCGGAAGGGCAAAGCCCAAATGGCAAAGTGCAAAACGTTTGCGCGGCGGGCGTGTTAGAACGTCCAGTCCCACCGCGGCGTGGGCACGGCGGCGAACGCGCGGTCGAGGTCGCGCAGCAAACCCTCGTCGGCTCGCAGGCCGTCGGTGATCGCCAGCGCCGTCGCGTCGCACACACCCAGCCACAGGCGGGTGAAGGTGTTGACCGTGGTCGCGAGCTTGGGCAGTTTCAGGTCGTGGCCAAGTTCAGCGTTCGAGGTTTGACCGAGCGACACGACGTAGTCGCCCCCGACGCCTTGCCATGCGTTGTCGCCGTCGAGGTATTGGCCGATCGGGTCGGTCAGTTGCAGGTTGAAGCGCACAGCATCGCCCGGCAGGCGCGTGCGCGACAGGCAACCGGGCACGTCGAGCATGCGCCACTGCGACCAGGCGCCGGCGGTGATGCCCTTCTTCCACTTGCCCTCGCCGTGCGACGGCTCGCTGCGGCGGTGGGGCTGGTCGAGCAAGGCCTGTACCTGCACGCCGGGCGGCTCGGTCATGGTGACCATGTGCACTTGGTCTTCGAACGACTTGATGACGCCGAGCAGTTCGAGCAACTGGTCACGGGTCGACCAGACAAGGTGTTGAACGCGGTCGGGTCCCACCTCGCTGTCGGCGGGCTTGAGGTAAAGGTAGTGCGTGAGCGTGCCGGACTCGTCGCGGAAGCCGAGGCCGTACGCCGACTTCTTTTCCATGGCGTAAACCTCGATCATGCCGGGGTTGTCGAAGGTGACGTAGCCGTGCTGCTTGGCGCGGGCAGCGCGGCAACGGTGCAGTTCCTCGAAGTCGTCGAGGCCGAGCCGCACGGGCGGGCGATTGGGTGTGGGCACGCGCAGCGCCCGGGGGTCGAAGCGGACCTCGTGATCGTACGCGCCGGTGCCGAAGCCGAGGCGGTCGTAGTACCCCTGGTCGAAGATGCCCAGCGCGGCGACGAGCTTGCCGGCCTGCGCTTCGTGTGCGACCGCGTGTGCGGTGACGCGTGAGGCGAGGCGCTGCTTGCGCGCCACCCGGCTGACGGTGACGGCGGTGATCCCCGCCAGCGGTAGCGGCTCGTCGAGGTGCTGCAAGGTCGCATCGGCGGCCTGCACCATGCACTCGGTGTCGCCGTTGAGCCGGCCCACCCAGCTGCGCTGGAAGGCGGCCCAGCGGTCGAGCAGCTTGGCGTCGCGCTCGCTGGACGCGTCGGCCCAGCCGCACTCGTGCCAGATACGCAGGGCGGCGGTCTTGTCGCGGTCGTGGTTGTAGGGTTCGATGCTCACTGGGCGTCTCCGGTCGGGCTGATTGGACGGCCGGCCTTGGGGTACTATGATGCCGTCGCTTCGCTTGTGATGAAAGGGATGACGTTGAAACGCACGCCATTTTTCAAGCACGCCGCCGACCGCAACGGGAAGTTTGTCGATTTCGCGGGGTGGGAGATGCCGATCCACTTCGGCTCGATCATCGACGAGCACAAGGCCGTGCGCGAGCACATGGGCATCTTCGACGTCTCGCACATGGGCCGGATCCACTTCAAGGGCCGCCACGCCCGGCGGCTGCTCGAACGCGTGTGCACCCGGCGGGTGAGCGACATGAAAGAAAAGACCTGCCGGTACTCGCTGGTGTGCAACGAAACCGGCGGCGTGCTCGACGACGTGCTGGTCTACCGGTTCGCCGACCACTGGCTGATGGTGTGCAACGCGTCCAACCGCGAGAAGCTGCTGGCGCACTTCGAGGCGGTCAAGGGCGAACTCGTCGTGAAGATCAACGACGAGACCGAGAAGACCGCCATGGTCGCGATCCAGGGGCCCGGGGCCATGGACTACATCACCAACTTCTCGAAAGAGATCCCGCAGCTCAAGCGGTACGCGTTCACCATCAAGAACCTGCTCATTTTGAAGCTTGTCGTGTCGCGCACCGGTTACACCGGCGAGGACGGCATCGAGATCATCCTGCCGGCCAACGTCGTCGACATGGCGCTGAAGCTGCTGGTGAAGAAAGACGAGAAGGGCGAGGACATGGTGCCGCCCATCGGCCTGGGCGCGCGCGACACGCTCCGCCTCGAAGCGGGCATGCCGCTCTACGGCCACGAGCTGACCGAAACCACCGACCCGATCAGCGCCGGCCTCGGCTGGGCGGTGTCGCTGGACAAGGACGAAGACGACCAGTTCGGCGACCCCGAACCGTTCATCGGCCTCGACGCGCTGAAGAAGATCAAATCGCAAGGCCCGGCGAAAAAACTGGTCGGCCTGAAACTCGACGGCCAGCGCACGCCGCGCCAGGACATGCCCGTGCTCGCCAACGGCGCGCCGGTCGGCGCCGTAACCAGCGGCTGCCTGTCGCCTACGCTCGGCTGCCCCATCGCCATGGCCTACGTCGATGTGGCGCACGCCGAGGTCGGCACGACGCTCACCGTCGACTTCGCCGGCAAACCCGCCGACGCCGAGGTGGTGGCGCTGCCGTTCTACAAGCGGTCAACGTGAGTCGGCGGTCAGCAGGCCAACTCGCTGACGCATGAACCGGGCTCGCGTAACTTGAGGCAATCTGATGAAGGAAGTCACCGACAGAATCGCATCTGCCGTATCAAACAGTGGTCTCGAGCCGTTTCTTATGCATGGTTTCGCACGGTGCGCACTAGAAACCGATTACAAAACCATCATCGAGCTTAACGAGGTACTACCCAAGATTATTCCTGATTGGAATATTGACGATTGGGCTGTTGGTCATGATGGTGCGGGGAACTACTTCGTCGTTTCAAGAAGCGGTCGTTACGCGGGTGTTCGTCTCTGGGATCACGAGGTGTGCGAACTTTGCGAGGAGTTCGCAAGCGTTGATGATTTTATAGAAGAGTGCCTCGCGATAGAGCGAGATAACCAACAATCCGTTGAATAGGGTGGTTGAAAGCAGGTAGGGTACGTCGAACCTGCGAGACGCACCACCTCCGGCCACGTCGCCCGCGCTCGATGGCGTGCGTGGTGGGGTCAGGGCCGCATGTCGATCACGCGCAGGGACTGGGGTAGTGCCTTGATCGTCACCGGTGTGCGGTTGGACGGGTCGCCGTCGACCTGCACGGGCGCGCCGGTGTTGCAGCGCAGTTCGATTGTTTCGGCGGTGCCGGCGTGTACGTCGGGGCGTTTGAGGTGGCGGGAGCGCAGCCAGACCGAGGCGAGGTAGGTCGTGAACTTGACCAGGCCGGGCTTCTCGAACACGAGCCAGTGCAGCTTGCCGTCGTCGGCTTTTGCTTCGGGCGTGAACGACAGGCCCAGCGCGTAGCGGTTGAAGTTGAACACCATCGCGTGGGTGCCGGGCACGGTGCGGCTGTCGGCGATCAGCTCGATCGGCGGGTAGCCGTAGCCGAGGGCGGCGCTGATGATCGGGCGGGCGTAGCTCAAGCGCGTGACGCGCTTCAAATGGTCGGCCCGCACGCGCCACTTCTGCACGCGCTCGACGGTGTCGGCGTCGATGCCCACGGAAGCGACCACGGCGAACTTGCGGTCGTTGGCGCTGCCCAGGTCGATGGTGCGCGTGCGCCCGCGCGCGATCGCCTCGGCCAGCGGTTCGGGTTTGCGGAAGCCGAACTGCCGGGCGAACAGGTTCTCGTTGCCCATCGGCAGCACTGCCAGGGGGATCGCGGTCGTCTCGTTGATCACGCCGCCGACGGTGCCGTCGCCGCCCGCGGCCACGACGCACCGGCAGGTGTGTTGCCATTCGGGGTCGTTGAGCACGGCGGTGTGTTCGACCGGGTCCCACAGCGTCCGGCTGGGCAGGCCGTGTTGGTCGAGCGCATTCTGTAACCGATCTACCAGACGCCGGTTCGGCCCCGACCCGCTGTACGGGTTGGCGACGATGGCGACCCACGGTTCATTCTTGTTGATCTTGTGACTCACGCGGCACGTCATCTCCAACGAGCGAGTCGGGCAGTGTGACAGCTTTCGCCTCGTCGAACAACACCCACCGCGCCGCGGGCACGCCCTGCATCGCCGCGGCCATGCGGGGGTTGCCCGCCTTCTCGCTGGTGGTGTTGCGCAGCAGGATCAGCGCGACCTGGTCGGGCCGGTCGCGCGCGAGTTGGCCGTACACCTCGGGGTCTTTTTCGCCGGTGTCGCCGATGAGCACGAACCGCCGCCCGGCGAAGTCGTCGAGGATCGGGTTGATCTGTTTGGGTTTCGTTTTCTCCGGCGAGGCGAACAGCTTCTCGAACCCGCCGTCGGCGACGCGGAACGTCTTCAAATGAAACGTGCCGGCGGGCACGTTCTCTTTTTTGAAGAACGCGTCGAACTCGCCGTACAGCTGCCACGGCGACGACGAGACGTAGTGGAACACCGCGCCGCGCTGTTCGAGTCGGCCGAGCAGGGCGGGCACACCGTCGACGATTTCGAACTCTTTAAGGAACGTGCGTTCGAGCAGCCGTCGGGTGTCGCGCACGTCGCTGTGCTTGAGGGTGTCGTCGATGTCGCAGATCACCGACAGGCCGGTCGGCCCGATGGGGTGCACGGTCCCTTGAAAAGCGCGCGAATCGCCCGGCCGCAGCGCCACGTCGGCGGTGAGCGGCTGGTCGGGCGGCGCGTCGAACGCCACGTCGCGTGTGGCGTGGCCGTTGGGCTCGGTCGGCCCGACCGCCACCCGCTGGCCCGCCAGGTCGAGGCGCACGGTCTTGCGGCGTTCGTTGTCGACCATGAACATCCGCGCTCGGCGTCGGAAGATTTTCGACTCGGCCGCGTCGGGGTCGAGGCCCAGCGTGCGCCGCAGCGCCCCCAGCGCCGCGCCGCGCGACGCCGAGTCGGTCTCCGGCTCGTACACCCACACGTGCAAGGTCGCCGCCCAACGCCCGGCCTTGTCGCGGTGGGCGTACGCCGGCAGCACCGTCACCCATTCGTCGGCCTTCAGGTCGGACACCGCGCCGCCCGGCGCAGCGACCATCGTGCAAAGCAGCAGCGTTGTGATCATGCGGCGTCACCCCACGCGTGAGTTGCGATGCGTCAGTTTATGCACCGACCCCGGCCCGACGCCAACCGGCCCGCCCGCGTCGGTTATCATGGGGCCATGGACAGCGAAAACAACGAGCCACGCCTGGTCGCGATCGAGGAGAAGATCGCGTATTTCGAGAAGTACGCCGCCGACCTCAACGACGCCGTGGTCGACCTGTCGAAGCAGCTCGACGCGATGCGCCGCGAGCTGAAGCGGGCCGAGTCGCGCTTCGACGAGGCGGTGGCGAAGCTCGACGCCCCCACCGACCCCGCCGACGAAAAGCCCCCGCACTATTGACTCATGCCCACCGACCGCACCCAGACCGCGCCCGGCGACGACGCGTGCGCCCTGTGCGGGCGGACGGGCGTGCGCTTGACCAAACACCACCTCGTGCCGCGCTGCCGGACGCGCAAGAACCTCAAGAAACCCGCCCAACGCGCCGAGGCCCGCGCCCGCAAGCACGAGACGGCCAACGTCTGCAGCGACTGCCACCGCACCCTGCACGCGACGTTCACCGAGCGCGAGCTGGAAACGACCTACAGCACGCTCGAAGACTTGCGCGCCCACCCGCAGATCAAAAAGTTCATCGCGTGGGTGCAAAAACACCCGACCGACCGCAAGGTCAGTGTACGATGGACCAACGAACGCAAGGGCGCAAAACACAACCGGCGCAAGCGGCGCTGACCCGCCTGGGCCGGCCGATCGCAGGGCCGCGCCGCGCCAACGAAGAAAGGGAACCACGATGATGAACACGAAAACGGTCACCGTCGCGATGGCGGTCATGGCGTGCACCTTGCTCGCCGGTTGCCAGACCGCCGAGCAGACCGGCGAGGGACTGATCAACGTCGGCGCCAGCGTCGTCGACGAGACGGGCAAGGTCATCGGCACCGTCGCCGACGAGTCCGGCAGGGTTGTCGACGGCGCCGGCAAAGAGATCGGCAAGGCCGCCGACGCCACCGGCCAAGTGATCGACGACACCGGCAAGGTCATCGGCGAAGTCGCGCAACCGGTCGTCGAGGTCGGCGCCGACGTGGTCGACGGCAGCGGCAAGGTGATCGGCGCCGTCGCCGACGAGACGGGCAAGGTCGTCGACGGCACGGGCAAGGTCATCGGCCAAGTCGTCAAGGGCACGGGCGAGGTGGTCGACGCCACCGGCCGGGTGATCGGCCGCGTCTTCACCGGCGAGTAACACCGCACGCCGATTGGCGGCGGAATGTTCAATGGCCAATCACCAATGACCAATCAATGACCAATGTCCAATGCCCCAAGCGCCCGCTTTGATTGATCATTGCACATTGCACATTGCACATTGGTCATTGGTCATTGGTCATTGGTCATTGGTCATTCTGACTCTTGCGGTTTCAACAACTCCGGAAACTTCTGTCGCGCCTTCTCGGCCTTGGGCAGGGCGGCGGCGCGGACGTAGGGTTGTGTGGGGTTCTGTCGCGCGTAGTCTTGGTGGTACTGCTCGGCCGGGTAAAAAGCGTCGAGCGGTTCGAGCGTGGTGACGATCGGCTCGCTGAACACGCCCGCCTCGTACAGCTGCGCGATGTACGACTCGGCGGCGGCCTTCTCGGCGTCGTCGTGATAAAAGATCGCCGAGCGGTACTGCGTGCCGACGTCGTTACCCTGGCGGTTGCGTTGCGTCGGGTCGTGCGTGGCGAAGAAGACTTTCAGCAGCTGGCCGAAGCTGATCACGCTCGGGTCGTAGGTGATGCGGATGACCTCGGCGTGACCGGTCTCGCCGGTGCACACGGCCTGGTAGTTGGCGGTCTCGGCCGAGCCGCCGGCGTAACCGCTGACCACGTCGCTGACGCCGTTGAGCTGTTCGAACACCGCCTCGGTGCACCAGAAACACCCGCCGGCGAACACGGCGTGCTTCTCGCCGGCGTCGCCCGCGGGTTGCGTCTGCGCGGCTGTGTCGGTTTTGGGTTCGGGCAGCTTGTCGCTCTGACCGGGGTCCGGGCGGCTGCACGAGAACCCGCTGAACATCATCAGCATCATGATCGCGGTGCTCCACGTGGTACGGTGCGTGCTCATCGTACCCGTTCGATGCCCCAAGCCGGCCGGGGGTCACGCGTTACCCGCCGTCGCGCTGTTGGACCCGCAGCATCTCGGCCGCGCCGAGGGTGTGGGCCTCGGTGATGGATAGCCGCTCGCCCTCGGCCGCGGGCCGAACGAGGACGAGTGTGTACGTGTGCGCGTCGAGGTATTGATCGCAGGCCCGGCGGTACAGCTCGGTCTGCAATGAGTCGCAAACGACAAGCTCGTCACCCGCTCGGCCCGCGATCACGACCCAGTGGTAGGTGTTGACCTTGGTCAGCGCGACGGCGTAGTGGCCGGCGTCGAGGTGCTCGATGAGCCGTTGCCGGTCGTTGGGGTTGTGGGGGTCGATGGGGTCGACGTGGAAGCCGTCCTGCGCGAGCACGCGGAACAGGTCGGGGTGGATCGTGCCGGTGGTGTCGGGGTCGGTGTTGATGAAGGGCTTATCGGTGCCGAGTCGGAAGCGCAAGCCCAACCGGTTCGGGTCCAGCCCGTAACTGCGGTGCAGCGACGACAGCGCGTGCAGCCCGCACGTGTGGGGTTCGGTCTGCGTTTCGGGCACGATGGGGCTAGGCGTGGCGTTGGGCTGGGGTTGGCCGACCATGCCGTACTTGAGGTGGTAGTAAGCGGGCCCGCCGTGCGCGAAGAGCAACACGACCCCCAGCAGCACCAACCCCGGCAGGCCGATCGCCACGATCACGCGCTTGCGTTTCCACCACTTCTTGCTCACGCACACATTGTACCGGATTGCCCGCGTCGGCACCCCACCGGCGGCCGTGCTCGCCGCATTGCTTCGCCGCCCTTGCGCGCGACGTGGCCCACCACGCCCGACACCCGTGTGTGATGGGCTCGTGCGTGGGCACGTTTGTGTGCACGTGGCTACAAGCACATACGGCTGAGCGACCACGCGGCGGGCGGTGGGAATAATTCTAAAGTTCTTAAGAACATTAGAATAACAAATCGCGATATCACGCTATGTGTGAAGGGGTTTGGGGTGTTGGTCTTACATGCTGTCGAGCACGCTGCTGTAGCCGCTGGCGATGCGTTGGAAGAGGGAGAACATCTGCCAGATGATGAAGATGCAGATCAACAGGTACACCAGACGCGGGACCCATTGGGCGGCCCGCTTGATCGCGGCGATGTAGGTTTCGTTGGCGTACTTGCCGAGGCGCACGAGCGACTCGTCGAGCTTGCCGGCGGTCTCGCCGACCTCGACCATGGCCCGCCATTCGAAGGGCCAGAGCCCGGCGGTCATGGTTTCGCTGATGTTTCCGCCGGCGTTGACGGTTTTGGCCATCTTGCGCACGGCGCGGCGGTAGACGCTGTTGGGCGTGACCGACTCGGTCAGCGACAGCGCGTCGAGCAGCATCAGGCCGGCCTGGGTGGCCATGCCGAGCGTCGACGCGACCACCGCGCGGTTGCGCACGCGTTCGACGCCGGAAAAGATGGGCGTCGACAAAAACAACCAGTCGATCGGCGAGCCGACGACCGCGGTCGCGTCGAGGCCGCGCCTCGGCGTCGCCCACGCGCGCAGCCGGTTGAGGGCCGTGACCAGCGCGATCGCACCGAAGAAGATGCTTAGCGGTATGCCGGCCCGGGTGAGGTACTGCTCGGTCGAGATTTCGCCGAGCAGGAAGGGCACGATCGGCGCGACGAACGCGGCGACGATCAGCACCGCGCCGGGCAAGATCAGTTGGCCGCGCATCTCCTTGCGTGCCCGGTGGAGCATGGCGCGGCGTTCGGTGACCAGGTCGAGCGCCAGCGCCAACTTGCCCGACGCCCAGCCGGCGACGATCATCGCGCGGTCGCTGTAGGGCACGGTGTTCGACAGTTCGCCGAGCGCCGCTTCGAGGTCGTCGTTCTGCCGGACGCGTTCGGCGGTGCGCCGCAACGCCCGCCGCGCCCGGCCGGTGGTGAGCTTGCTGGCGGTGTCGATGGCCTTGTCGAAATCGACGCCGGCGTCGTACTGCACACGCCAGGCGTGCAACGCCTCGGTCACGCGTCGGTCGATGGGGTCGTCAAACACCTTCACACGTCGTCTCCGTGGGCCAACACTGTAATGCATAGACCCCGGCGCGTCGCGCTTTTTCAGAACAACCGGCCACAATTCACTGGCGGGTGGCGGGGCTGAGGTAATAATACGAGCGCCGAATCACCGGCGGAGGTGAGCCATGGCCGGGCGAAAAGTGATCGTGGGTTTGTTAGCGGCGTGCGTGTCGGCGGTTTGCGCGAGCGGTTGCAGCGAAGACGAGCCGACCGCTCAGCCAAAACCCGACGAACCTCAACCACAAGCGCAAGCCCCGGCCGAGCCCCCGGCGCTGGTCGCGTGGCGCGAGCAACAGAACGCGTTAAACGCGCGGTTAGACGAAGCACACGCCGCGCTTGACGAGGCCCAGCAACGGTGGGCCGAGGTGTCGGGCATTGAAATCGTCAATCTGCGCGCCGAGCGTGACGCGCTGGGGGTGAAGCTCGAGCCGTTGGAGGAGGAGCTGGGCCGGGTCAACGGCGAGGTCCGCAAGATCGACCGGCAGTACAAAGCGAAGCGTTTGGTCATGCCGCGCCAGGTGCGGCGGCGGTACATCGCGCTGGGCAAAGAGAAGAAGGCGCTCAAGGCCGAGGCGGACGCGCTGCGGGCGGAGTTGAAGCGGGCCAACGCACTGATCGGGCGTTACGACCGGGCCAGGGCGGGGTTGGACGCTGCGGCCGCCGGGCTGGCGCAAGCCAAGGCCGCGCTCGCCGAGTTTGATTCGACGGTGAAAGCGACGCCGCCGCAGCGCTGAAACCGCTTGCGCCGGGGGTTTTCGTGCGGGGTTCGCGGTTTTTGTGTAACACCATGCGCCGCCGGGCGTAACAATGGCATGGGGCGGGTGTGTTATTGCGCGAGGCGTCGAAGTGAACACGACAGATCGACAACGCCGCCGAACGTGTGCGGGCTTCACGCTCGTGGAGCTGCTGGTGGTGATCGGCGTGATCGCGCTGCTGATCGGCGTCGCGTTTCCGGTGCTCAAGCCGGCGCTGAGCAAGAGCAAGCGGGTCGTGTGTTTGAGCAACCTGCGGCAGCTGGGCGTGGGCTTTCAGGCGTACCGCGACGACCACGGCGGGGCGGTGCCGATCTGTCAGACGCTGCCGGTCGACCCGGCGCGGCCGGCGCTGAACACGGTGCTCGCGGACGACGGGTTCGAGGGCGGCAAGGCGTGGCGCTGCCCGTCGGACGCCGAGCTGCACAAGTCGATCGGCGTGAGCTACGAGTATTTTCTGGGGATGATGGGCATGATGGCCGACTCGCCGAAGGACCTGGGCAAGCTGGTGTCGGACATGGACCGGGGCCAGGGCCAGATGCCCGTGCTGATCGACGCCGACGGCTGGCACCCCGGCGGGCCGAACCAGGTCGACCGCAACGCCTACTACTTCGACGGCCGCGTCGACTGGCTGGGCGCCGAATGAACGCAGCGCGGAGGTGCGCATGACCAAACCCATCAAGCTGATCGCGGCGTGCGTGTTGCTCACGGCGGGCGTGGGGTTGACGGTTTATCACCTGGCGACCCGTTTGCCGGACCCGGGCTCGGCGGACCTGGAGGCGATCGGCAAGTTCGTCGCCAGCGAGCGGTTCGCGGCGCTGAGCGTCGAGCAGCGCCAGCCGTACATCGAGGCCCTGTTCGCCCAGCGTGAGAAGATGACCCCCGAGGTCCGCGAGCGGCTCGAGCAGCACTGGAAGCAGAAGTTCGAGGACGACCGGGGCGCGGCCATGCGGGCGATGATGCGCATCGGCATGAGCATGATGGCCACCGAGGCCCGCAAGTACCACGACATGACCCCCGAGCAGCGCCGGGCGCGCATCGCCCAGATCCGCTCGGGCAAGGGCGGGCTCATGTTCGGCGGCGGCCAGCGGCCCCAGCGCACCCCCGAGCAACGCCGCGCCGACCGCAAGAAGATGCGCCAGCGGATGACCCACGGCGACGAGGAATCGCAACAGCAGATGGGCCAGTTCGTCGGCGCGATGCTCGAGACCTCCGAGCCCGAGGACCGGGCGAAGATGTTCAATTTCTTTTCCGACCTCGCCGAGGCCGACCGCTAAACCCAAACCCGCCGTGAAACGATACAATCTCCACCCTCGGAGGTTGATATCGTTATGCCAGACAAAGTCACTGCCGTCGTCAGCGTGCTGGGCCAGGACCAGAAGGGCGTGGTCGCCGTCTTCGCGACCTACCTGGCCGAGCACGGCGTAAACATCGAAGACATCCAGCAGCACGTGGTGCGCGGCATGTTCGTGATGGACATGCTCGTGGACCTGGCCGACATGACCCTGTCGCTGGACGAGCTGATCACGGGCCTGCTTCAAACGGGCCAGCAGATCAACATGGAGGTGCGCGTCTCGCTGCGCAGCGAGAAGCGCGACAAGAAGGTCGCCATCTTGTGCAGCAAGGAGCCGCACTGCCTGGAGCAATTGATCGCCGACCAGAAGGCCGGCAAGTTCCGCGGCAAGATCGACGTCGTGCTCGCCAACCACGAGACGCTGCGCCCCGTCGCCGAGGCCGCGGGCATCGACTTCGAGTGGATGCCGTCGACCGACAAGCCGGCGCACATGACGTGGGTCCGCGAGACGATGCAGCGGCGCGGCATCGACCTGGCGCTTTTGGCGCGCTACATGCAGATCCTCACGCCCGACGTGTGCGAGGCGTTCCGTTACCAGATCATCAACATCCACCCGTCGCTGCTGCCGCACTTCCCCGGCGCCAAGCCCTACCACCAGGCGTGGGAGCAGGGCGTGCGCGTCAGCGGCTGCACCGCGCACTTCGTCACGGAAGACCTCGACGAGGGGCCGATCATCTTGCAGGACGTGTTCCACATCGACGTGGGCGTCGACCAGCCGGAGGACGTGCGCCGCAAGGGTTTGCAACTCGAAGCCGAGGTGCTGAGCAAGGCGGGTCAGTTCTTCTTGAACGAGCAGTTAGTGGTCGTCGAGGGCCGCGTGGTGTTCAAGCCCGGCCTCGGCACGCTCGAAGACCACGTGCCCGACGAGTAAAGCCGCTCGCGGCTTAGCGCAGCTTGTTTTCTCACGCGGTTCTGCATTTATAATTCCGATTTGTGGCACTTAATAGGGACAATCATGAGCGTGCTTGAAGCTATTGCGATCATTGTCGGTGTGGTAACAGGTGTGTCTGGCCTCGTATTGGGCATCCTCAACCACAAGCATCATCGCGATACCACTCGTCCCCGTCTCATTGTTCGGCCACGCATCTTAACACTCGTCGACCGGGACACCAAAGAAACCGAGAAGAACGTCGGTGTAATAGAAGTCTGCAATGTAGGGCATGTACCAGTAATCGGTTCGACTGTAGGGTTTAAGGCTAAGCGCAAGGGAGAAAAGGGATACATAATTGTGGCGCCTAAGCCGATCAATGGGGAGCAGTGGCCAGGGGAATTGAAGCCTGGGCACGTTGTGATGTTGCGTATGTTGCTCGACTCACTTCCTAACGCTGGCCAGCTTGGCTCAGCATTTGCTACCACCATCGTTGGTGATACGTTCGTAGCCTCCAAGCGCGACACGCGAATTTTTGAGGAAAATTTACGAGATATGAAATCGTCCGAATAACCACCGGATGCTGTTGCCCTCAGCCTGCCAGCCATCAGCAAGTAGGGTGCGTCGAGTCCGCGAGACGCACCATCTCAATCGTATACGAACGCCAACTGTGGTGCGTTTCGAAGACTCGACGCATCCTACGTGGTCAAATCAAAATATAACGGGGATGGAACGCCTCACACCGCGCGGCGGGCGGTGGTGGTTTGGCCGTTGCCGTTGTAGCTGCCGTTGCCGTTGGTGGGCTGGCCGTCGGCGCCGTGGGCGCGGCTGATGCGGGCGTTGAGCTTGCGCAACGCCTCGGCTTCGATCTGGCGGACGCGCTCGCGGGTCAGGCCCACGCGCTGGCCGATCTCCTTGAGCGTCAGCGGCTCTTCGCCGTCGAGCCCGAAACGCAGACGGAGGATCGTCGCCTCGCGCTCGTCGATCGCGTCGAGCAATTTGTAGATGGTCTGGATCTCATCGACGGCCTGCACGGACTGGGCGGGCGTCGGGGTGGTGTCGTCGGCGAGCATCTCGCCGAGGCTGATCGGTTCGCCGTCGTCGCCGACCGGGCCCTGGCTGGGGCGTTGGAAGGCGCGGATGGCGTGCTTGATCATGCGCACCTTCTCGAGCGGCACGTCCATGGCCTTGGCCAGCTCGTCCTGCGTGGGCTGGCGGGAGAACTCGTCCTCGAACTCGCGCATGACGCGCTTGCACTGGGCGACGAGCTCGACCATGTAGGCGGGCACGTGGATCGGTTGCACGGCGTTGATCAACGAGCGCTTGATGGCCTGCTTGATCCACCACGAGGCGTAGGTGCTGAAGCGCGCGCCCTGGGTGGGGTCGAAGGATTCGACGGCCTTGAGCAGGCCGATGTTGCCCTCTTCGATCAGGTCGATCAGGGGCAGGCCGCGGTTGGAGTAGTTCTTGGCGATGGAGACGACGAGCCGGAGGTTGGCGCGCGCCATATGGTCCCGAGCCTGCGGGCAGTTCTCACGGATGATCTGCCAGGCGAGCTCTTTCTCTTGGTCCGCGGTCAGCAGCGCGACCTCATTGATCTGCTTGAGGTACAACTGCAGACTGCTGGCAACCTCGTTGGACCGGGACATACCTCTAACGACCCTCCGTCGAGCAAAGAGGCCGAACCAGGTTCACGAACGGACTGGCGTGGTGGCCTCCACGGATCACTTTATCAAGGCAACGGGCCTGAATTCAAACGACGATTCCAAGAACCGCGCGACTCTTCTCCACCTACAATGTCATTTTCGGTTCGCTGTAGGCTCGGCTTAACCCCGGGGCCGGTCTGGGACGTGTGGCGCCGAGCCTGAAGAGAACCCCTCCGTCCCGCTATAATACCGGGACGCGCGTCGAAATGCACGATTGGAATTCGATTGATGTTGTGGCAACCTTCATTACCGGACCGTTACGCCCGGCTGGGCGACGCGGAGATTCACGCCGCGATCGCCGCCCGCAAGGCCGAGCTGGGCGACTCGGTGGTCATCCTCGGCCACCACTACCAGCAGGACGACGTGATCGCCCACGCCGATTTCACCGGCGATTCGTTCAAATTAAGCCAGTTGGCGGCCGAGAAGGTGCGCGAGGTCGGGGCCCGATACGTCGTGTTCTGCGGCGTGCACTTCATGGCAGAATCCGCCGACATCCTTACCCCGGATGACACGACCGTCATCTTGCCCGATTTATCAGCCGGCTGCTCCATGGCCGACATGGCCAGCGATGATGACGTGGAGGACGCGTGGGAGCAGATCACGGGCCTGCTCGAGGAGGAGGGGTTTGTCGGGCGGGTGGTGCCGATCACGTACATGAACTCGTCGGCGGCGATCAAGGCGTTCGTCGGCGAGCGCGGCGGGGCGGTTTGCACCAGCTCCAACGCGCGGGCGGTGCTGGAGTGGGCGTTTGCGGGCGGCGACGAGCCCAGGCGCGACGGCGAAAGCATTAAGTTGCTGTTTCTGCCCGACCAGCACCTCGGCCGAAACACGGCCGCGGACATGGGCTACGACGTGGGGACACAGATGTGCCTGTGGGACCCGCAGGCGCCGTCGGACCTCGGCGGCAACGAAGCGCAAACGCTGTTGCGCAGCGACGTCATATTGTGGAAGGGCCACTGCTCGGTGCACAAGCTGTTCCGCCCGGAGCACGTCGACCAGGTCAAGGCCCAACGGCCCGCCACGACGGTGATCGTGCACCCCGAGTGCGAGCACGAGGTGGTGAGCAAGGCGGACCTGAGCGGTTCGACGGAGGGCATCATCAAGGCGATCGACGCGGCCGAGGTGGGCAGTTACTGGGCGGTGGGCACGGAGGTGCACCTGGTCAAGCGTTTGGCCGACGAAGCGGCGCGGCGCGGCGTGCACGTGCGTATTTTGTCGGAGTGCCAGTGCCTTTGCACGACGATGTACCGCATCGACCCGCCGCATTTGTTGTGGGTGCTGGACAACCTGGCCGAGGGGAACGTGGTGAACCCGATCCGCGTCGACGAGCAGACGACGCGCTGGTCGCTGGTGGCGTTGGAGCGGATGCTTTCGATCACGGGCCGCGGCTCGCTGGGCGCGGTGGCGCCGGCGGCACAGCCGATCGACTGAGCGCGCGTGCGGTGGTTTAGTTATTCAAACTTTCGTTATTCATTCGAGCTTCGAGTTTGTCGGGAAGGGGCAGGCATGAACGAGCAAGCCAAGACGGGACGCGCGCAGCCGAAACGTAAGAAGGGGTTGTTGCGGTGGTTGTTGCGGTTGGGTGTGTTGGGTTTGTTGTTCGTGGGGGTGTTGGTGTTTTTCGCGCCGACGATCGCTTCGAGCGGTTGGGGCAAGGCGAGGATCACCGGCGCGATCAACGGCACGATCGCCGGCACGGTGAGCATCGACGCGCTGGAGCTGCGCTGGGGCAGCGGGCAGACGATCACCGGCGTCACGCTCAGCGACCCGGACGGCAAGGCCGTGGTCACGCTCGGGTCGGTGAGCACGGAGGCTTCGCTGTGGTCGCTGGTCAGGGGCGGGCGCGACCTGGGTAAGACGTCGGTCGAGGGGTTGGTGGTGGACCTGGTGGCCGGCGCGGAGGGTTCGACGAACCTGCAACGCGCGATCGCGCCGACGGAGGTCGACGAAGAGACCGACACCGACCGGCAAGATCAAGCCGACGCCGACGCCGGCACGCCGATGACCGCGTCGCTGGTGGTCAACGACGCAAAACTGACGCTGACGCAGGCGGGGCGCGACCCGGTGTACGTCGAGCGTTTGCGGCTTACGGCGGACCTGCCGGCCGAGGGGCCGATCGCGTTCGACCTTTCCGCCGACGCGCGGCAGGCCGGCGCCACCGGCAAGGTCGTCGGCGATGGCACGTACGACGTCGACGCCAACGCGCTGGTGGGCAAATTGAACGTCAGCGACCTGCCGACGGCCGGGCTCGACGCGCTGCTGAACCAGGGCGGCGTGCTGATCGAAGCGGTCGGCGAGCGCATCGAATCGGTTAGCGTCACCGCGGCCAAACCCGATGCGCAGGGCGCGCAAGCGATCGCGGTCGTGATCAAGTCGCCGCGCCTCAGCGGCACGATCGACGCGACGCTGGCCGACGGCGAGCTGACGGGCCAGGGCCACCTCAGCCACACGACCACGCCCGCACTGGTCGCGGCGCTGGTGCGCCACGACGAGCAGCTCAAGCCGCTCAAGCTCGACGGCGACGTGCTGGTCAACTGGCAGCTCGCTCAGGGCAAGCTGCCGGCCGGGCCGTTCGACCCGACCAAGGTGCGGGGCCGGATGATCGCGACCGTGTCGCGCGGTGGGTTGACTTACGTCGACGAAAAACAGCCGACGCGTTTCGAGTGGGACGGCATCAGCCTCACCGCCGCGACCGACCCCAACGCGACGCTGGCCGACGGCGTGCGTGTGTCGCTCAACTCGAAGACCCGGCTCGACGGTCAACCGGGCGCGATCGACCTGAAGGGGAAGGCTGAAAACCTGTTCGACGAGGAGCACAAGCCGCAGATCGGCAAGGCGAACGTCGACGCGGAACTCGCCGCGACCGGGTTGCCGATCGCGCTGGCCGACCGGCTGGCCAAGCAGGACGGCAAGCTCGTCGAGGCGCTGGGCGACAAGCTCAACGTCAACGCCACCGCCCAGCGTGCGGCCGCCGACAAACCCATTGAGGTCAAGGTCAACGCCGACTCGGCCACGCTCGTCGCGAAGCTCGGCGCGTACATCGACGAGAAGTTCGTCGTGCAAGACGGGAGCACGGTCGAGCTCAAGCCCACCGCCGAGCTGCTCAAGCGTTACGTAACCGACGCGTCGGGCTACGCCGTGGCCACCGACCGGCCGATGGTGTTGACGATCAACCGGCTCGCGTGCCCGATGCCGAGCGACGAGGTCGCGTTCATGCAGCCGGACAAGACGCAGCTTGACGTCGAGGTGGCGTTGCCGCAGATGGCGGTGACCGACCCGACCGATGCGGCGCAGCCGATCGGCCCGCTGGTGGTCAGTGGCGGCAAGGTTGACGTGAAGGCCGACAAGCTCAGCGCGCCGCGGATCGGCGTCGTTGCCAACGTCAGCTCGCACGGCGACGGTTTGGTTGCGGCGTACGGCGCGAGACAGTTGTGGCTCAAGGCCTCGGCCGACACCACGCTCGACGGCGCGTATGCGCTGGGCGACATCGACCTGGTGGTGGCCGTGGGCAACCGGACGCGCGACCTGCAACCGATCGACAACGTGGAGGTGAAGGCGCGCATCGCCAAGGGCTTCGAGCGGCTTGGGCTGCGCGAGCCGACGACGATCAACTACCGCGTGATGCCCGCGATGCTCGCCGCCGAAAAGGGCCAAGCGACGCTCAAGCGGCCGACGCCGGTTGTGTTGCGGCTCAACCGGCTCGACGTGCCGCTCAAGGGCTTTGCGCTGTCGGGCGTGAAGGCGGACGCTTCGTTCAAGGCAAACGAACTCGAACTGGCCGGCGACCCGCGGTTCGAGGGCGCGAAGCTTTCCGACCTGGCCGGCAGCGTCGCGCTCGACGGCGGCGCGAAGCTCGCCGTGGCGCTCGGCGGCACGACGCTCGTGCCCAACGCCGCGCAACCCGGCTCGGTCAAGGCCGACGTGAACCTCAGCCAATGGCTCGACAAAGACGGCAAGCCCGCGCTCGGCGCAGCCAAGGGCAAGGCGGTCGTCACGCTCGACGACGTGCCCGCGCCGTTTGTCGATGCGCTGGCGCAGCAGGGGGGCAAGCTGCCGGCGGTGCTCGGCGACGCGGTCGACCTGGCCGTCAACTACGACGCGGCCGGCCGGAAGAAGACGCTGACCGTACGGGCCGACAGCGCGCACCTGAAGGCGCGCGGCGCGTTCGAGGTGACCGAGGCCGACGCGCTGAGCATCACCGAGCCGCTCGGCGTGACGTGGGTGATGACGCCCGCCGCTCACGCGCAGCTGACCAGGCCCGCCGACGGGAAGCCCGCGCCGATGAGGCTGACCAAGCCCGTCACGTTCAACGTCAAGGCGGCGAAGCTGTCGGACCTGCCGATGGGCGGCGAGCGGTTCGACCTGCGCAAGCTGGCGGTGGGCGCGACGGTCGACGCGACGATGATCGTGCTGCAGGACGCGAAGACGCAGCACCTCACGACGATCACGGCGCTGAAGGGTCGGGTCGACGCCGCGCCGCTCGGCTCGGGGCTGAGCGCGAAGTTCAACGGCATCGTCGGTTACGTCGACCCCAAGGCCGCCGACGGCGAGCCGGTGACCGGCACGCTCGACTTCAACGCGGCGCTGCGCGACCTGTTCAATGAGCAGGGCAAGTTGGACACCGCCGCGCTGACCGCGGACATCAACGCCAAGCTCGCCGAGCTGCCCGTGGTGGCGCTCGACCAGCTGGCCGCGGCCGACGGCCGGGTGCTCGCGTTGCTCGGCGACCGGGCGCAGGTCGACCTCGACGCGAAGATCGTCAAGGGCAGCGGGCCGTTCACCTTCGCCACCACCAGCCCCAACGCGACCGCGAAGCTCGTCGGCCGGTACGCCGCCGGCGTGGTTACGCTCGACGAAGACGCCACCGCGACCGCCAAGGTCACGCGCGAGCTCGGCCAGAAGCTGCTCAAAGACATCAATATTTTGCTCGAGTCGGCCTACTCGTCCGACGAGCCGATCAAGCTCACCGTGCCGGCGCAGAACTTCAAGCTCGACCTCAACGAGTTTGACATCACCAAGGTCAACGCCGAGCAGGTGAAGCTCGAGCTCGGCACGATCAAGCTCGACAACAGCGGGCTGTTGCCGGGGATTCTCTCGGCGGTCGGCCGGCGCAACACGGACCAGATGGAGGCGCAGTTCACGCCGCTGGTCACGACGATGAAAGAGGGCAAGCTTCATTACGACCGCCGGCTCGACATGCTCGTCGACGGCAGCTTCCACATCGCCAACTTCGGCGACGTGGACTTGAAAAACCGCCGGCTGCACATGATCGTCGGCCTGACCGCCGACACGCTCGACAAGACCTTCGGCGCCGAGGGCCTGCCGGCGGACACGATCTACCAGATCCCCGTGACCGGCCCGATCGACAAGCCGAAGGTCGACGTCGCCGGCGCCGCCGTTGAGCTCGCCACGCTCAAGGAGCGCGCCAAGCTCGCGAAGAAGAACCCGCTCGTCGGCGCGCTGCTCGAAGGCTTGCTCAAGGACATGCGCAAAGACAACCTGCCCGTGCCGCCGAAGTCGCAGGACCCGCTGCCGTGGGTCGTCAAGGCCCCGCCGCGCCAAGCGGAACCCGAGCCCGAACAACCCAAGCGGCCCGAGAAGAAGCGCGAAAAGTCGCTTGAGGAACAGCTCATCGAAGAAGGTTTGAAGAGCATCTTTGATTGACGCGTCACACACGAAGCCGCGAACGGTGTTCGCGGCCGCCGCGGATCCCATCCGCGGCTTTTTGTTTACGCGGCGTCGGCGGGTGGGGTGGGTGCTTCTTTGCGCTCATCGGTGGGTTGCGTGGCCGGTTCGCCTTGTGCTTCTTCTTCGACCACCTCGGTCTCGATCAACGACAGGATGCGCGGCAGGGAGAACAAGAAGCTGTAGTGCGTGCCGGGCACGACGACGTGGTGGTCGTCGTTGAGGCCGATGGCCTTGGCGAGCCGCTCGCCGTTGCGCAGGGGCACGACGGTGTCGTCGGCGGCATTGATCAGCCAGGTGCTGGCCGGGTCGAGGCGGTGGGCAACGGTCAGCGGTTCGACGGCTTCGAGCAGCTCGCGCAGCTGCTCGTCGTCGTAGCCGGCCTGTTGCAGCTTGCGGCGCACGTAGGCCGCGTCGCGTTTGCCGTTGGTCAGCACGTCGAAGGTGTCGCCGCCGGAGATGATGAAGAAGGCGTGGTCGAACGCGCCGTCGAGCGAGGCGGTGACGGTGGCGATGAACCCGCCGAGGCTCGGGCCGACGATGGAGATGCGGTCGTTTTGCACCTGCGGGATCGCGGCGATCGCGTCGCGGGCGCGGCGGGCGTCGGCGACGGATTGGTGGGCGTGCTCGAGGGTGACCACGCTGGGGTACTTACGCGGCGGGTCGGTGCGCCGGCCGAAGCCCGGCATCTCGATGACGAACACGTGGATGCCCTTCGGTTGCAAGCCCCCGGCGAGCATCTTCGCCACGACCAGGCGCGGGTGGATCGAGTGCACGACCAGCACCGCCGGCGCGTCGATGACCCGGCCGTCGGCGTCCTTCGCGGCGAACCAGCGCAGGCGCACCCGGTCCTGGTTGGGCTTGCCCGCTGGGCGGGGCGAGGGGAACGTGAGCACCTTGTCGCAGCGCAGGCCCGACTCGGGCGGCACGACCGTCACGTCGAACGCGACCGGCTCCCACCGCAGGCTCTTCAGCGTCTCGTTGGCGTCGGTCTTGTCGTCGGTTTGGATCGCCAGCGTGTCTTGCGCGGCGTAGACCGGGTCCTGCCCCGCCCCCGGATCCGCCCCCGGATCGCCCCCCGGATCGCCCCCCGGATCGGCCCACGCGGCCGAGACGAACAGCCCGCACAACAGGATGGTCGCTAAGTCACGCATGATTCAGAGTATATCGGCCCGATCGGCGTCGCTGCACATCATTCTCCAAAGGGGTAGACGCAACCGCCCGGGCGACCGCTTCACGTGTCAGATTGGCAGCCGTTTGGCCGCCCAGCGGGGCCGATGGCAGGGGGTCCGATAGTTTTGAGGTTTTTAATGCTTACTTGGCAAAGACTTGCGCCACTCGATGTTGGCGCGCCCGTTGCCGATAGGGCTAATTGACGCGATTCGTCTGCGCCGTCGGTGCTCGCCAGGTGGCGGGCCCGGGGGCACAATGACGGCCGCGGGACTGCGAAAGAAAGAGGTACACCAAGATGGCGACTCCAATTGGCATTGACTTGGGCACGACCAACAGCGTGGTGGCGGTGGTCGAGGCCGGCCAGCCGAAGGTGCTGGTCAACTCGTCCGGCTCCCGCCTGACCCCGTCGGTCGTCGCGTACACCGATAAGGGCGAGGTGCTCGTCGGCCAGACCGCCAAGCACCAGCAGGTCACCAACCCCCTGCGCACCGTCTACTCCATCAAGCGCTTCATGGGCCGGCGCCACAACGAGGTCGAGTCCGAAGAGAAGATCGTGCCCTACGCGGTCGTCGGCGGCCCCAGCGACCTGGTCAAGGTCGAGGTCGACGGCAAGCAGTACACCCCCCAGGAGATCAGCGCCAAGGTCTTGCAGGACCTGAAGAAGACCGCCGAAGACTACCTCGGCGAAGAGGTCACGCAGGCCGTGGTGACCGTGCCGGCGTACTTCAACGACTCGCAGCGCCACGCGACCAAGGAAGCCGGCGAGATCGCGGGCCTCGAGGTCATGCGCATCATCAACGAGCCCACCGCCGCCGCGCTGGCCTACGGGCTGGACAAGAAGAAAGAGCAGACCGTGGCCGTGTTCGACTTCGGCGGCGGCACGTTCGACATCTCCATCCTCGAGATCGACCCCGAGGTCGGCACCTTCCAGGTCAAGAGCACCAACGGCGACACCCACCTCGGCGGCGACGACGTCGACGAGGTGCTCATCGACCACGTGGCCGAGGAGTTCCGCCGCAACGAGGGCATCGACCTGCGGCAGGACCCGATGGCGCTGCAGCGCCTCAAGGAAGCGGCCGAGAAGGCCAAGTGCGAGCTGTCCAACACGCTCGAGACCACGGTCAACCTGCCGTTCATCACCGCCGACCAGTCAGGCCCCAAGCACCTGCAGATGACCATCACCCGCGCCAAGCTCGAGGCGCTGATCGCGCCGCTGCTCGAACGCCTCAAGACCCCTTGCTTGCAGGCGATCCAGGACGCCAAGCTCTCCACCAGCGAGATCGACGAGGTCGTCATGGTCGGCGGCTCGACGCGCATCCCCGCCGTCGGCGAACTCGTCAAGGAGGTGTTCGACAAGGAGCCCAACCGCTCGATCAACCCCGACGAGGTCGTCTCCGTCGGCGCCGCGGTGCTGGCCAACGAGCTGACCAAGGGCAAGGACTCCGACATCCTGCTGCTCGACGTGACCCCGCTGTCGCTGGGCATCGAGACGCTCGGCGGCGTGATGACCCGGCTCATCGAGAAGAACACCACCATCCCGACTTCCAAGGGCGAGACGTTCAGCACCGCCGCGGACAACCAGACCGAGGTGACCGTGCACGTGCTCCAGGGCGAGCGCGACTTCGCCAAGGACAACCGTTCGCTCGGCCAGTTCAACCTGACCGGCATCCCGCCCGCGCCGCGCGGCACCCCGCAGATCGAGGTCGCCTTCAACATCGACGCCAACGGCATCCTCAACGTCACCGCCAAGGACAAGGCCACTGGCGCCGAGCAGTCGATCGAGATCAAGGGCTCGTCGGGCCTGTCCGACACCGAGATCGAGCAGATGAAGAAGGACGCCGAGGCCCACGCCGAGGACGACCGCAAACGCCGCGAGTACGTCGACGCCCGCAACAAGGCCGAGGCGATGGTCCACCAGACCCGCACCGCCCTCGAAGAGCACGGCGACAAGGTCGACCAGTCCGTCCGCGGCGACATCGAGTCGGCCCTGACCGGCGTCGAAGAGGCGCTCAAGGGCGACAACCCCGACGCCCTGAACAACGCCGTCGCCGAGCTCGAACGCAAGTCGATGGAACTCGGCAAGGCGATGTACGAAGCCCAGGCCGCCGCCGCCCCCGGAAGCGCCCCCGGCGCTGACGCCGCGGCAGGTGCTGAAACCTCCGCCGGCCCCGGTGCATCCAACGAGGACGTGATCGACGCCGACTTCGAGGTCAAGGACGGCAAGTAAGCCGGCGTTTGAAATACGCATCCACAACACCGCCGGCTCTAACCCGGCGTGCGACCCGCGGGACGTGCCTCCCCCGCGGGTATTTTCTTTCACGCCCACCCCGGCGAGCGTCGCTTCAGCGACGCGGGCAGCAGCGCGAACCCGAACCGCGGCGCAACAGGCACAAGCCCGCCCCGACCAGCAGCGCCGCCGAGGCCGGCTCCGGCACCGCGATCACCCACGTGCCCGACTGCGCCGGGAAGTCGCTGTTGAAGTCGAACGTGCCGTACGTGCGCCCGAACGGGTCGCTCTGGCCGGTGAGGATCGCCAGGGCCGTGTCGCCCGGCTCCAGCGCATACGGGTCGCTGCCCCATAGCGCCTCTGCGCCGCCGACCAGCAAGCGGTCGCTGGGCGCACCGAGCACCGTGTTCGGCGTGCTCTGCGTGCCGAGGTACGTCACCAGGTCTTCGGTCCCGCTTTGCCAAAGCAAACCGGTGAGGAACAACCGCGCATCACGCTGCGTCGCCAGGTTGATCACGCTGTGGTTGATCGGGTCGGTCGTGCCGTCGAGCGCGACGACCCCTTCGCCGCGCACGGTCACCACCGCCTCGTTGATGTTGCGCGCCGAGTGCATCGCCTGGTCCGAGATGTCCATCGTAAACGCGTTGTCGCCGACCGTGTGGTTGTCGCGGCGCAGCCCGCCGTTGAACGTCACGTGCATCCGCAGCCAGGCCGTGCCCGACAGGTGCACGAACCGGTCGGCGAAGAACTGCGCCCGCGACACGCCCGCGCCGCCGCCGAGGGTGTCGAACGTCGCGACGATGTTGCCGTTGATGAAGTTCGGCGACTGGCTGATGGCGTTGATGCTCCCGGCCGGCGGCGGCACGTAAGGCGCGACGCCGCCGTCGCCGTCCGAGTCCCAGTTGGCCTCTTGGTGGAACGAGAAGCCGTCGCCGCCGTTGGCGTCGGCGATCCAGTAGAACGTGTCGCTCGCTTTGGCGCTGGCCGCGATGATCAGCGTGGCGCAAGCCAATGCGCACAGCCCGACCGTACCGTTCGCCTCGCTCACCGAGCGGAACGAACACATGCTCAATCGCTGTCCCATGGGATCTCTCCTTGGCAAGTGCGGATCGCAAGACCCGACCGGGCCGACGCGGCCCGACCGCACTCCCTCGGTCTTCCCATGTTGTTGTGGTTCCCCACGACGTGCGTGCGTCGGCCGGGGCAGCGCCGCTCGGCCGATAAATGCAGTATGCGCCACCCACGCCCGCATATCAACGGAATAATACGCCGCCCGCCGCGTTATACCTGTGAGCACCGATGACCGATACCGTTCCAGGTCGGCGTCTATGATGTGGTGGGCAAACCGGCAATAAGGACAAACGGATGACTCATCAGCGGTTTATTACGGGCGTGTTGATCGCCGTGTTCAGCTTGGCGTGCGTGGCCGAGTCTTCGTGGGCGCAGCGGCGCAACCCGCGGTACCCGCGGGACTACCGGCCCAAGCCCAACCCCGAATACCCCATCGCCGAGCGCGCCGTGGAGACCGCCAAGGCGAACGTCGCCGAGACCAAGTCGAAACTCGACGACGCCAACGCACACCACAAGCAGGCCGCCCAGGCCTTGACCGAGGCCAACGCCGCCAAGCTCACCGTGCTGCGCCAGCTCAAGGCGCAGATCGAGGCCAAGCCCGAGGTGATCGAAGCCCGCGCCGCGCTGCGTGAAATCAAAGAGCAACTGCTCAAAGCCCAGCAGCGCGTGCGGGCGCAGCTCGCCGGCCAACCGGATTACGAGGCGGCCAAGCGCGCCGAGCGGGAGGCCGAGGCCGAGTCCGCCGAGCTCCGCGAAGCGGACGTCGCCCCCGAAGCCCGCCGCGCCGCGGCGTTGAAGCTGCTCGAAGCGCAGAACAAGGTGCAGAAGCTGCTCAAGGCCGCTTACGCAGAGGACAAGCAGGTCATCGAACTGCAAGCGCTAACCAGCGAACGGTCGGCGACGCTGAACAAGATCGTCGGCGAACTGGAAAAGCAGATGCGCGAAAACCCCACCTGGCAGCAGGCGATCGAGACCCAACGCCAGGCCGACACCGAACGCAGCGCAGCCCTGCGCGACGTGGCCGCCGCCAAGCAAGCCTACGCCGCCGCCAACCAGGAGCTGGCCCGCGCCGAGGCCAAGCTGCGCCAAACACCCAAGAAGAAGTAAGCGAGAAAAACAGGTGCCAACCATTGCGTGTGGCGCCTGACCGGTATCGGCCACTAAAACCCTCAATCAGGGGCGATTGTCTATTGACTATTACTTGGCCGCAACCGATAATGTAACTGACCTGTGACAGGCGAACGTCGGCTACACGCCGTGTGTTCGGGTGGCCTGACCATCGCGAACCTAGCCTGTGACGGGTCTTATTTTATGCATTTCCAGTGGGTTGGTATCACAATACCATTCGCCATAAGGCTTCTTGGTGGTGTCATCCAAGTCCATGATCAACCTAAATCGTGGCGCTAGCAACAAGAAAAACCTATCTTCGTAGCGTTCGTAAAGCCGTTGAAGCGCCCACAAATAATAATCAACGATCTGAAGCCCAACGGCTTCAGATGGCTTTAGCGATCGCAGAGCAATCTCTTTGTCGATTTCACATCCCCATTTTCTTTCGAAGTTAGATTTCGCTCTTTGGATTGCGCTGCTCAGCGCTTGTTGTCTATCAGTTTTACCGCGTTGTGCAAACGTGATGATGTTTGTGTCGTTCTTGTGTAACAAGTTTTTGAAAAGCCGTTTGACCATGTCATCGTACAATTCGTTGGCGGTCAGCTTCTTGCCCCCCAACCGCATCCGCGTTTTTGCGTGTTCGGCAAGTATGTCTTTGCGCCTGATCGCAACTTGCACCTTGACATTAAGCTGTTGGAGTAGATGGAATACCTCGCGTCGCACTTCCGGGAGGTCGTCTTTGGCGTGAAAGCAGGCCGCTGTTTTCCTGGCTCCGGGCTGCATGGAAGGGACCTTTCGAAAGTACGGGTCCTGCAACAGGTTGTGGCGGAGCCCCTCTAGTGCGTCATGAGCAGCAACGGGGTCTTCAACATGTGCAACACCTACCATCACGCACTTCGAGACACCATGCCGGCCTACAATCGGCACCCCTCTTCGGTTGAATAACGTGAAATCCCCCGCTTCATCAACGTAATAGCTCGCGGTGGTCCCGGTGTCGCCCATCGCATCAACATACCCGCAAGGTAGGTTAAGGGCGAGGTAGAACGCCAAGGTCACTATCTTATGGCACGGCGTTGGGTCCCGTCTTGGTCAGAACCGCCACGTCGCTTGCACGTATACCGAGCGCGGCACCTCGACGATGCCCGCCTGCGCGGTGTCGTTGCCCTCGGCATGGTCCGGGTCCAGCAGGTTCTGTCCCCACACCGACAGCTCGATGTCGTCCGTCGGCCGCCACGTCACGCCCGTGTCCAGGCGGATGTAGCTGTCGATGCCCGGCGAGTTCGGCGGGTTGTCGACGTAGTAAGCCGCGGCGTTCAACTCCAGGTCGTCGGTCAGGTCGTAAGCGACCCGGCCCTTGGCCTGGTGACGTGGCGCGGTGTTGGATACCCCGGCTACGCCCGGGCCGAAGTCGACCTGCACGACGCTGTAACTGGTCTCGAAGCGCAGGTTGTCGGTCGGCTCCCACACCAGCGACGCCTCGCCGCCGTAGCTGTCGGCGTGGCCCGCGTTGGACAGCACCATGTCGCCGATGCCGCCGATCGGCATGGTCGTGATCAGGTTGTCGTAACGCGAGTAAAACCCGGCCAGGTCCAGCACCGTGTCTCCGCCGAGCTTCACGCGGTAGCCGCCTTCGAGCGTGGTGGCCTGCTCGGCCTGGTTGCGGTCGTCGCCGAGGATGCGCATCGCCAGGATGGGCCCGCCGAAGTCGAACAGCGCGATGGTCAACACCATGTCGTCGTCGCTCGCGTCGGTCACCCGCACCGGCCTCGACGCCGCCGCCCACAGCGTCTGCTTCTCGTCCGGCGTCCACCACACCCGCGCGCTCGGCTGCACCTCGAACCCGGTGCGGCCGTTGTGCTCGAACTTCGAGCCGATCATGAAGAACAGCTCGCCGTCGACCAGCGTCCACGTGTCCTGCACGAACGCCGAGAACTTGTGCAGCTGACGGCCGTTGGGGCTGATAGCGAAGGTGACGCCGTCGTCCGACTCGTACGCGTCGAGGTGGTACGCCAGGCCCCACAGCAGCTCGTGCTCGTCACGCGCGCCCCAGCCGAAGCGGTGACGCCAGTCGATCTCGAAGGTGTCGCGGTCGAACTGCGAGTCCGAACCCGACACGCGGTTATCGCGCATGTAATAGGCCTGCAGCGACCAGCCGGTCTCTTCCTTGTCCTGCGACAGCTTCACCGTCGCGAACGCGCCGGTGGCGCGGTTTTGGTTGGTCTCCGGCACCACCGTGCCCGGCGGCAGGGGCAGGGGCACGCGGTTGCCCTCGTTCAGCCGATCGGAGTGGTGGAACCCGGTGTCGAGCATGAAGCGGATGCCGTCGTCGCCCACGTGATCGAGGCGGAACCCGCCGAGCACCATGTCCCACGCGTCGGGGTATTCCGCGCCCGAAGAAAAGCTGAAGTTGTCGCGGTTGGTGTACTTGGCCCACACGCGGAAGTGGGTGTTCTCGTCGATCTCGCCGCCGTAGCGCACGGCCCCGATCGCATCGATCTGTGAACCGATCACGCCCTTGGCGTACCAGCCCTGCGTCCGGTCGGCGGTCTTGGAGGTGACGTTGATCACGCCGTTGACGGCGTTGGCGCCCCACAGAGTTGCGCCCGGGCCTCGGATGACTTCAAGGCGGTCGAGGTCTTCGAGCACCATGTCCTGGATGTCCCAGTAGGTGCCGGAGAACACCGGGTCGAACACCGTGCGCCCGTCGACCAGCACCAGCAGCTTGTTGGCGAAGAGGTTATTGAACCCGCGCACGCTGACTTCCCATTGCCGCGCGCCGTCCCGCGCCACGTCCGCGCCGGGCACGAGGCGCAGCGCCTCGGCCAGGTGCTGGTGGCCGGTGCGCCGGATGTCCTCGCCGGTGATGACGTACACCGCCGCGGGCGTGGTGAACCAGTCCTGCTCGACGCCGGCCACGGAGGTGACCTGCACCTGCATCAGGTCCTCGAGCGACAGGCCGACGAACTCGTTGCCGTCGGCATCGCCCATCGCAATCAGGTCCAGGCTCGGCGGCTCTTCCAGCGGGTCGTCCATCAGCGCAGCCCACGCGCCCGACGAAACAAACACCAACACAAGCACGAACGACCACAACCCCACCGATCGGTGGCGGTGCTCACCGCCGGCGAACGCGTCGTTCCTCGGCGGGCGCACAAGCGCGTGCATCAACATGACTGGCCCCTGGTTCTTTCAGCGGGAAGGCCCGGTCGCATCGCGGTGGCGTGGGAAGTGGCCGGGCCTTTGCGCCCCTGAATTGCGATACCCCCTGACTTTGGGGGGTATCGGTTATAACGATTCGAGAGTTTTGGCTTTACGGTCATAAAGTCCCACTTTGTGCGCGACGGGCGCCGCAACTGCGCAAAAGCCGCTGCGTTACAATGCGCCGATGGTCGAATTGCCCGCAGAACTCGTCCGCCCCCGGCACGCAGACACCGCCCCGCCGAGCTGGCTGTGGCCCGAAGCGCCGCGCCGGCCCGAGGCGATGAAAAGGCTGAACTGGCTGGCCGGCTACGCCGAACGCCGACGCGCGGTGGCGGTGGTGGGCGTCGACCCGCAACCGGTCCACGAGGTCGACCACGTCTGCCGATCGAGTCAGATCGAAACCTCGGTGTTGGCAGAGGAGTTGGCGGGCCACGCGCTGGTCGTCATCGCCGGCCAGCCCCCGGAAGCGATGTTGCCCGAGCTGCGCGAGATGGCCGCGGCCGACCGCGTGCTGTTCTGGCGGACGGCGGGCATGCGCCTCGACCCATCGGGCGCAGCCCACGTGTCGACCGCCGACCAGTTGCTCGCCGAGCTCGACCAGCGCCAACCGCGCTTACTCACACTCGAACCGCGCAACGAAGCGTTGTGCCTGCGTCACTTCGTGCGCGCCGACGAGCACTGGCTGGTGTTGTTCAACTCGGGCGCCGACCCGATCGACAGCGCCGCGCAGCTATCGATCCCCGGCCGCCGCACCGGCGTCGACCCGCAGACCGGCGAAGGCTTCGCGCTCGGCGACACCGTCCGCCTCTTATTACCCGCCAAGGCGCTGGCGCTGTTAAGGGTCGAATCGGAGTTCTGAGTGGTGGTCGCGTGGTGTATCGCCGCGGACGGCGATGAACGGCACGGAGTGCCGTCGCTAAATATTGCGCTGCATAATGTTGGGGGGTGTGCGATGACTTACGCCGCGTCGGGCACGGGCTTGCCGTTGAGCGTGAGCGGGGTCGTGGGCTTGCGCGAGGGGATGACCTGCACGGGCAAAAACTGGGCGAGGCGCTCGACGGTTTCCATCGCCTCGGGCAGTTGCGACGAGCCGGGCTCCAACTCGTGGGCGTAGAGCACGGGTTCGCCTTCGATGTCGGCGCTGAAGAAGACGCCGATCTTGTCGGGCCGTTCGTCTTCGTCGAAGACGCGGCCGTCGTCGCGGACCCACATGCAGTACCAGGTGCGACACACCTCGGGGCGGTTTTCGTAATTGCCGCAGCCGGTTGGGGTCATGTGCGGGCACTCGACACCGGCCGGCTTGTCCAAGGCCGTGACCTTCATCGAGGCGCAACAGACGTTGCACCCGCCGCATTGTCTTGTGCTCTCACTCATCCGCTCTCTTCGTGGCCGGGTTCGTTGTGCCCCGGCTCACCGTTCATCGACCCGTCGGAACCTCGGCTAAACGTAATAACCCGAAAGACCGTTAATAACAGACCCGGACGCGGCCACCGGGCGGCGGAAGGGCCCGGTAACCGTTCGTGCTTGCCCGTAAGCCCGAGGGCGGTATCCTGTTGCGTTCCATGTTGGCGCAACTGGAACAACTCGAACAGGAAGCGACCGCCGCGCTGGACGGGGCCGACGATGCGCAGGCGCTCGAGCAGTTCCGCATCGCCTACCTCGGCACCAAGGGCAAGCTCAAGTCGGCCATGAGCTGGCTCAAGGACGCGAACCCGCAGGACAAGCCGAAGCTCGGGCAGGGGCTGAACGTCCTTAAAAGCAAGTTGCAGGCGGGGTTTGACGAGAAGCAGAAGTCACTCGGCGGCGCATCGCGGCAAGCGGCGGGGCCGATCATCGACGTGACCGAGCCGGGTTTGCCGCCGCGCATGGGGCGGACGCACGTGCTGCGGCAGGTGATCGACGAGCTGATCGAGGTGTTCGGCCGGATGGGCTTCGACACCGCCGAGGGCCCCGAGCTCGAAGACGAGCAGCACAACTTCATCGACCTGAACATCCCCGAAGAGCACCCGGCGCGCGACCCGCTGGACAACTTTTACCTCGACGACAAGCACCTGCTGCGCACGCAGACGTCGACGGTGCAGATCCGCGTGATGGAAAAGACCCAGCCGCCGGTGCGGATCGTGTCGCTCGGCCGGGTGTATCGGCCCGACACCCACGACGCGACGCATTCGTCGATGTTCCACCAGATCGAAGGCTTGTACGTCGACGAGCGGGTGACCATGGTGGACCTCAAGAGCACGCTGCTGCAGTTCGCCCACGCGTTCTTCGGCGAAGACGCCGAGGTCCGGCTGCGGCCGAGCTACTTCCCGTTCACCGAGCCGTCGGCGGAGATGGACATCAAGATGACCGTGCGCGGCAAGACCGAGTGGGTCGAGCTCGGCGGCTGCGGCATGGTGGACCCCAACGTGTTCGAGGCGGTGGGCTACGACCCGGAGAAGTGGACGGGCTTCGCGTTCGGCCTGGGCATCGAGCGCGTGGCGATGAAGCGCTACGGCATCGGCGACATCCGCTGGTTTTACGAGAACGACCTGCGCTTCTTGCGGCAGTTCTAAGTGGTGGCTCGTGTGTGCGACGGAGATGAGTTTTTCGTTAATTGCCGCCGAACCGCGGCCAAGGTCAGGGCGTAATACAGCGTATCGAAGTGGTATCGGTGCGTGACGATCGCACGGAGTAGGCGCGTAAGGCATTTTGTGGGAAGGACTTCCGGGAAACCTCGGCCCACTTGGGCCCAGCAGGGAAGTCACAGTTTCTATGGTTCACGAATACGGCAAAAAAGTGGTTGACGAGTCGACCGGGAAAGTCAACGCGGAGATCGTGGCCGTGCTGTTGGGCGGCCTGCTGCTGGTCACGGCGGTCGTCGCCCGGCTGGCGTTCCCGCCCCACGAGTTCATCGCCGGCGAGGAGTCGGTGTCCAACCAGCACGCGCAGACCATCGCGATCATCGCCGCGCTGCTGCTGGGCGTGCCGTTGGTCTGGCAGGCCATCCGCGACCTGTGGACCGGGCACATGCACATGAACGAGTTGGCGGCGCTGGCCGTCACCGCCGCCTTCGCTTCCGGCGCCTACCTCGAAGCGGGCGCCATCGCCTTCTTCATGATCATCACCAGCCTCATCGAGCACCGCACAGCGTTGGGCGCACGCAAGAAGATCGAGGCCCTGGTCAAGATCACCCCCACCCGCGCCCACCTGGTGGGCGAGGGTGGCGAAGAGAAAGAGATCGACGCGAAAGACCTGCGGCCCGGCGACGTGGTCCGCGTCCGGCCCGGCGACAACATCCCCGGCGACGGGCGCATCCTCGCCGGCACCTCCACCGTCAACCAGGCCAACATCACCGGCGAGTCGTTGCCCGTCGACAAGGCCGTCGACGACGAGGTCTTCGGCGGCACCATCAACGTCACCGGCGCGATGGACATCGAGATCACCAAGGCCGGCGAGGACACCACCCTCGGCCGGGTCAAGGAGCTGATCCTCCAGGCCGAGCAGACCCGCACGCCGATCAGCCGGCTGATCGACCGCTACGCCCACTGGTACACGCCGGTGATCCTGCTGATCGTGCTGGCGGTGTACATCGTCAAGCGCGACATCGACATCGCGATCTCGATGCTGATCATCGCCTGCCCGTGCGCGTTCATCCTCGCGGTGCCCACGGCGATGGTCGCCGCGCTGTCGTCGGCCGCCCGCCTCGGCCTGCTGGTCAAGAACGTCAGCACCCTCGAGGTCGCCCGCAACCTGACCGCGATCGTCTTCGACAAGACCGGCACGCTGACCACCGGGCAGCTGACCGTCACCCGCCTCAGCCCCGTCGAGGGCGTCGAGGGCGCCGACCTGTTGACGGCCGCGGCCGGCGCCGAGCAGAACTCCAAGCACCCCGTGGCGCGGGCGATCGTGGACGTCGCCAAGCGCGCCCGCCTCGAGCTCAAGCCGGTCGACGACTTCGAAGAGGTGCCCGGCCGGGGCGTGAGGGGCACGGTCGACGGCCAGGCCTTGTTGGTCGGCCGCGCGACGTGGATCGCCGAGCAGGGCATCGACACGTCCGACGTCGACGACTCGGACAGCGAGGGCCTGTCGCTGCTGTACGTGACGCGCGGCGGCAAGGTGCTCGGCTGGGTCGGGCTGGAAGACAAGACCCGCCCCGAGGCGGCCGGCGCGATGGATGCGCTGCGGGAGGGCAACATCACGAAGCTGGTCATGGTCACCGGCGACCGCTGGTCGGTCGCGCGGCGGGTCGCCGCGGAGATGCACTGCACGGACGTGCAGGCCGAGGTCTTGCCGGGCGAGAAGCTGCAGATCGTCGACGAGCTGAAGGACCAGGGCCACACCGTCGCGGTGGTCGGCGACGGCGTGAACGACGCGCCGGCGCTGGAGGCGGGCAACATCTCCATCGCGATGGGCGCCGCCGGCAGCGACGTGGCGATCAACTCCGCCAGCATCGCCCTGATGAACAACAACCTCGACCGCATCCCGTTCCTCGTGCACCTCAGCCGGCACACGTTCAAGGTCGTCTGGCAGAACCTCGGCTTCGCGATGCTCTACATCGTCGGGCTGCTGCTGCTGGCGAGCATGGGCTACGTGCCCAAGGTGCTGGCGGTGCTGCTGCACGCGGCCAGCTCGCTGGTGGTCGTGTTCAACTCGGCGCGGCTCGTGCGCGAGGGCGAAGACCTCGAACACACCGAGCACGGCCAGACGCCCCCGGCGCCGACCCAACACGTCGAACCCGAAGCGTCGCCCACCATGGGGGTCCAGCCGGCGGTCTGATGACTATGTGCGATCTTCGATCTTCGATCTTCGATCTGTTGCCACGCCCACGAGGTGCGGCGCGGCTTGCGCGCACATCGACGATCGCAGATCGCACATCGCAGATTCGATCACCCCGTCTCGCGTGTCTGAAACAGGGCCACGGCCAACGCCAGCACCGCGACGATGAACAGCAGGCTGTAGACCGAGGCCTGCAAGACGTAGCCGGCGCTGATCGGGTGGTTCTGCAACAGGGCGTCGGCGTGGTAGAGCTGCTGGAAGTTCGGCAGGACGTGGCGGAAGACGGTGCGGTTAATCGGCGCCGAGCCGCTGATGTTGCCGAGCATCGCGGCGATCACGCTCACGACCAGCGTCATCATCTGACCCAGCCGGGTCGACGCGGCGATCGCGATGGCGCACATGATCCACGTGATCTCGAACACCAGGAACACCACCACCATCAGCTGGCCGAGCGACTTTTCCTCCTCCCCGTAGTTCGACAGGTCGTGCACGAGCTCCATCTTGAACTCGGTGGTGATCGGCTGGAACTCCCAGTTGCGGTTGATCATCAGCACCAGCAGGTAGGCGACGGCCAGGCCCGCGGTCAGCAGCGTCGCGAAGGTCGAGTTGAAGACCCAGCGATAGAAGTAGTTGCACCACAGGCCCGCGCCCAGCGCGACGAGGAAAGCCGAGCTACCGAAGATCACCACCGGCCAGTCGACCGGGTCGGCCGCGGCGCTGAGCACCTTGTGGCGGACGACCAGCAGGAAGACCAGCGACCAGGTGACCATCGCGAAGCTGACCGCGGCGGTGACGCCGAGGTACTTGCTGAGGATGAACACCGGCCGGCCGATCGGCTTGGAGATGACGGTGAGGACGGTCTTGTTGTCGATCTCCCGGCTGAGCACGCCGGCGCTGAGCAGCGCCGCGAGCACGACGCCCAGCACGAGCAGCATGCTCAGGCTGATGTCGATCATCAGCTGGTTGTCGTCCTCCATCGAGTAGTTGCTGAGCATGAGGCTCATCACGAGCAGGAGCCCGCCGGCGATCAGCAGCACGACGAAGATCGGCTGGCGGATCGATTCGGTGAAGGTGTTTCGGCTGATGGTCAGCAGGGGGCCGAGCATGGGTCTTGGTTCTCGGGTTTCGGGGTTCTCGGGTTCCGGTTTTTATGCGGAACGAAGGCTCGCGGCAAATCCGCTTGGGTTCGGCCGCGACCACATGATACGCAGCGGCGCGGCCGAATGGTTCGCGCCGGCAGGGAATAAAGGCAGACGATGAGTCAGGATCAACAGACGTATCAACGTGCCGTCAACGCCTCACTGGTGGGCCTGGCGATCCAATTCCTGGTCGCGCTGGTGCTGATGCTGCTGGCGTTGAAGCTGGACGGGCAGGTCCTGCTGACCGCCATGTGGTACGCGTTCGGCGGGGTGCTGCTTTGGGTGATACTCGCCATCGTGCACCAGCAGCGCAAGCTCGAACGCGTCGAGGCGATCGAGGCCGACTCGCTCGCCCAGCGGCACGGCACCGACAGCTCGATCTTCCAGACCTCCGCCGAGGACCTGTCGGTGGCGCGCCGGCGTTTGCAGCGGCTGGAGAAGTGGGCGCTGCCGATCGTCAGCCTGCTGACCGCTGGCTACCTGATCGGCGTCGGCATCTGGCGGTGGTTCGCGAACGTGCGCCTTTTGTCGGCCCGCGACATCGAGAGCGGCAAGCTCGAGCGCGACCCCAGGCTGGTCGAGCTGGCCGGCGAGATGGGCCTCGACCAGCCGGGCATCGTGCTGGCTTTGCTCATCGGCCTGGCGTTCGTGATGTTCGTGATCAGCCGGTACCTCGCGGGCATGGCGAAGGTCAAGCAGTGGCAGATGCTCCGCAGCGGCGCGGGGTACCTGATGGGCGTGGCGCTGGTGTCGGTGGTGATCGCGGTGGGCTACGGCCTGTTGCTGCTGCCCACGCCCGTCTCCGCCGTGCTCCGTTACATGGTGGTCATCGTGCCGGTGATCATGATCCTCATCGGCGCCGAGATATCGCTGAACCTGCTGCTGGACATCTACCGCCCGCGCAAGCCCGGCGACCTGCCGCGGCCCGCGTTTGACAGCCGGCTGCTCAGCTTCCTGACCAGCCCCGAGTCCATCGCCCGCTCGATCAACGAGGCGATCAACTACCAGTTCGGTTTCGAGATCACGCAGAGCTGGTTCTGGCAGCTGTTCACCAAGTCGCTGCCGTCGCTGGTCATCATCTCCGCGGCGGTGCTGTTCGCGCTGTCGTCGCTGGTGTTCGTCGGCGAGGGCGAGCAGGCCATGATCAGCCGGTTCGGCCGGCTGAGCGCCGAGCCGCTCGGGCCGGGCGTGTACCTCAAGGCGCCCTGGCCGTTCGCCACGGCGCGCAGTTACCAGGTCGACCGTGTCCAGCAGATCGCCATCGGCAACGACGTCGAGCTCAAGCGCGACACGCCGATCCTCTGGGACAACGAGCACTACGAGGGCACCGAGCCGCCGCGGGCGTTCATCGTCGCGCCGCGGGCGTCCGACGACGACGAGGCGCAAGCCCCGGGCGCGACCGGCGACGACGCCAAGGCCGGCAAGGCGCCGTCCGTGGCGCTGGTCAACACCGAGGTGCTGTTGCAGTACCGCATCCGCGACCTGGCCGAGTACCTGACCGAGAACGACGAGCCGGTCACGCGGCTGGGCACGCTGGGCAACATGGTGCTGTCGCGGTACCTGCTGAGCAAGGACATCGACCAGTGGATCAGCATCTCGCGCAGCGAGGCGACGGCGCAGCTGCGCGACCGGATCCAGGCGGAGGCCGACGCGGCGAAGCTGGGCATCGAGGTGGTGGAGGTGTCGGTCGCTTCGCTGCACCCGCCGCAGATCGTCGCCGGCGCGTTCCACGAGGTGGTCAAGGCCGAGCAACAGCGCCAGATCGCCATCGAGCAGGCCAAGGCCGAGGAGATCGCGACCATGGCGAAGGTCGCCGGCACCACCGAAGAGGCCGAGCGGATCGAATCGATGATCAACCGGGCGCGCACGCGCAGCGGCCGGGCCAAGGCCGAGCTGGAGCTGGAGATCGAGCGGGCGGTCAGCCAGGCGGGCGGTCAGGCGGCGGAGGTGTTGGCCGCGGCGAAGGCCGACCGCTGGGTTTACGAAAACGGCGAGCGCGCCGCCGTGCTCGAGTACCAGCAGGACCTGCTGCCCTACCGGGCCGCCCCGGAGGTTTACAAGTTGCGGGCGCACCTGCAGGCGCTGGCCGACGGCTACGCGAGGGCCCGGCTGTACGTCCTGCTGGCCGACCCCGACCGGTTTGTCGTTCGTATGTCACTCAAGTCACTCGGTGCGCAGTTCGGCTCGGTCGGACCGCCCACCTCGGAATAAGCAAACGGATTCGTAAAGGCAGATACGCGAGATGAAAAAGATCACCACGTTCGTCCTCGGGCTGATCATCGCCATGTTCCTGTTGGGGTACATGCTCACCTTCCAGGTGCCCCACAACATGATCGTGATCAAGACGAGGTTCAACAAGGCCACCGACGAGAACGTCTACCGCGGCGCGGAGGGCACCGACCGGGCGCTGGGCAACCTGCACTTCAAGTGGTTCGCCCCGATCGACCGCGTCTACGAGCTGCCCGCGCTGGTGCAGGAGCTCGAGACCCAGCTCGAAGAGCTGCAGATGGCCGACAAGAAGGTCGCCGACGTGCAGCTTTTCGTCGCCTGGCAGATCACCGACCCGCTGGCGTTCTTCCGCACGCTCAACAACGAGCGCAACGCCGTCGAGCTGCTCGGCGTGCGCGTGCGCGACGCCAAGTCGCAGATCACCGAGTTCCGTTTCGATCAGCTGACCAGCCTCAACCCCGGCGAGCTGAAGCTCGCCGACGCCGAGCGGGCGGTCAAGCAGACGCTCCAGGCTTCGCTCGACGACGACGGCTACGGCATCACCATCCGCTCGGTGGGGATCAAGCGGCTGATGGTGCCGGACGACGTGGCCCAGACCGTGCACGAGCAGATGCGCGCCACGCGTCAGCGCCTGGCGGCGATCAAGACCGAGGAGGGCGTGGCCCGCGCTTCGATGATCAAGTCCAACGCCGAGTCGGTCGCCCGCGAGATACTCAGCTTCGCCAACGAGCGCGCCTCGGAGATCCGCGGCAAGGGCAACGTGGCGGTCGCCGAGGAGATCGCCAAGGTCACCAAGGACCCCGAGTTCATGCAGTTCCTCTTGAAGCTGCGCGCCCTCGAGCAGATGCTCGAGAAGCAGCCGACCATCTTCGCCGACCCGCGCATGGTGCCGTTCGACCTGTTCCCCCAGATGTACGAGCGGGAGCTGGCGCCCGTCACGCCCGCCGAGCCGATCGACTGAGTTATCAAAACTCGCCCAAGCGAGACCTAAGTTATGACAGACCACGAACACGATCACGACCACACGCACGGCCATGACCATGACCACGGTCACGACCACGGCCACGACGACCCGTTCCACGTCCACCCGACCAAGGAACTGGATATCGACGACATGGACCCGGCCAACCGCTCGCTCGCCGAGGCGCTGCGGATCAGCTTCGGCCTGCTCAAGTGGCTCGTCATCCTGCTCGTGGTGGTCTTCCTCTCCTACGGCAGCTACAACGAGATCAAGGAGGGCGAGGTCGGCATCAAGCTCCGCTTCGGCGCCATCGTCGGCGACCGGCTGGACACCGGCGTGCACCTGGCCTGGCCCGAGCCGATCGAGAAGATCGTCGTCGTGCCCACCGGCGTGCGGACCGTCGAGCTCAACGAGGCGTTCATGTTCTCGATGAAGGACGCGGAAGCCACGCTGAACTACTCCGAGAAGTCGGTCATGACCGATTACCCGAAGATCGGGCGCGACCGCTACCTGCTGACCGGCGACCGGAACATCGTGCACGGCGTGTGGAAGGTCTCGTTCAGGATCGACCCGTCGCAGATCAGGAAGTTCGCCATCAACGTCGGCTCGACCGACCAGAACGAATCGCTCAGACGCACTCACTCGCTGGTCCGCCAGGCGGCGGAACGCGCCATCCTGCACGTGGTGGCGCAGACTTCCGTGGAAGATTTCGTGCAGTCCCAGGCGACGGGCAGCGCATCGGACAAGAAGAGCGCCGGGCAGATCCAACGGCTCACCCAACAGATGCTCGACGAGTTGAACACGGGGATCACGGTCAGCGAGGTCAGCAACGAGGCCTACCTGGTGCGGCCGATGAGCTTGCAGACGGCGTTCAAGAGCGTCTCCGCGGCCGAGTCGGCCAAGAAGAAAGACATCGAGAACGCGCTGAAGGACAAGTCCGACATCATGCTCAAGGCGGCGGGCGAGGGCTACCCCAAGCTGCTGGCGGTGATCCGCGCGTACCAGGCGGCGCGGGCGCTGGACGACCGGGCCGGCGCGGCCGAGGCCAAGGCCCAGCTCAACGCGATGCTGACCGACAAGGCCTCCATGACCGCCCACGGCATCGGCGGCGAGGTCTACCGGGTGATCCGCGAGGCCCAGGCCGACCAGACCAACCTCGTGCGCCGCGCCGCGGCCGACCTCCGCGAGTTCGAGGCCTACTACGCCCAGTTCGGCGACGACCCGCAGCTGCGACGCATCACCATGCAGCGCCTGTGGTACAACACGCTCAACCGCGTCTTCGAGAAGGACCACGAGTTCTACCGCCTGCCGGGCGGCGACGCGAGGTACTACATCGAGGTCGGGCCCAACACCGAGAAGGAATCGGAAGAAGAAGCCGAGAGGCGCGCCAGGCGCATCGGGGAGGCGGGTTAAACCATGGTCACAGAGGCGCTACCCGTGATCGAGGCGTTCGGCCTGACCAAGGTCTTCAAGGACTTCTGGATGCGGCCGCGCATCACCGCGGTCGACACCCTCGACCTGCGCGTCGTGCCGCAGCAGGTGTTCGGCCTGCTCGGGCCCAACGGCTCGGGCAAGAGCACCACCATCAAGATGCTGCTCGGCCTGCTGTTCCCCACACGCGGCAAGGTCTCCGTCTTCGGCAAGCTGCCCACCGAGGTCGCCACCAAGCAACGCATCGGCTACCTGCCCGAAGAGACCTACCTCTACCGCTACCTCAACGCCCGCGAGACGCTCGACTACTACGGCCGCATCTTCCACCTCGACCGCCACACGCGCAACAAACGCATCGACATGCTGCTCGAGATGGTCGGCCTCGACAGCGTGCAGCGCCGCGTCGTCGGCGAGTATTCCAAGGGCATGCAACGCCGCATCGGCCTGGCGCAGGCGCTGATCAACGACCCCGAGCTGCTCATCCTCGACGAGCCGACGTCCGGCCTCGACCCGATCGGCACCAAGCAGATCAAGGACCTGATCCTGCACCTGCGGGAACGCGGCAAGACCGTGCTGCTGTCCAGCCACCTGCTGGCCGACGTCGAGGACGTCTGCGACCGGGTGACGATCCTCTACGGCGGCAGGAAGCGCGCCGAGGGCACGTGCGACGAGCTGCTGGCGATCGAGGGCACGCGCATGATCGAGACCGACGAGCTGCGCCCCGAGACGATCGCGAAGATCGAGAAACTGATCCAGGACGAAGAGGGCAAGGCGATCCGCAAGGTCGAACAGCCCCGGCAGAAGCTGGAGACGCTGTTCCTGAACATCGTGCACGAGGCGCAGGCCGAGGGCCTGGCCACCGGCGGCGCGAAGGCCGGCGGGGCGGTCGCCGAGTTCCTCGCACGCGATGCGCACATGCCCGAGGCGGTCGACGGCGGCGCGCTGATCGACCAACTGGTGACCGTCGACCAGCAGCAGGCCGCCCGCCCGCCCCTGCCCGACGAGGCGAAAGCCGAGCCCGTCGCCCCGGCCGGCCCCGACGGCTCGGTGCTCGATTCGCTGACCCGCAGCGAGCCGGTGGCCCCGGCGCAAGACGAGGCCGACCCGCCGGCCGACAAGAAGAAAACCGACGTCGACAGCACGGTCATCGACGACCTGCTGTAACCGCCCAACGCCACGCCCCAAGACACGCCGCATGACCTACAACGAACTGCTCATCCTCGGCCTGCTTATCCATCTGGCGATCGGTGTGTGGTGTTACCGCGTCGCCGCCCGCAAGGAACGTGACGGCGTGTTGTGGTTCATCCTCGGCGCCATGTTCAGCGTGTTCGCGCTGGCCGCGGTGTACCTGGTCGCCGACCAGAAGTCACGCGGGGGCAGGGGCAAGACGCAGACCGCCCACCGGTGGTTGTGGCGCGGCTTGGCGATGCTGCCCGCGCTGGTCGGGCTGATCATCGATTTCAGCCTGCGCGGTTTTCCCACCAAGGCGGCGACCGGCCTGGCGCTGTTCGCCGGGGTGTTGGCGGTGTACCTGCTTGGCTTGGCGCTGATCAACCTGATCCTCAGCGCGCCGTGGGCGCCGCTGTCGGTGGCGCGGACGCTGATCGACGAGGCGATGGCCTACCGCGTGCTGGTGGGGGTCGTCGGCGTGATCTTCCTCGGCGTCGTCGCGTGCCCGCTGCTGCTCAACCCCGAGCAACCGCTCAGCTACCGCGTGCAGATGAACCTGTCGTTCTCGCTGCTGTGGGTATCGCTCTGGCTGGTGATCCTGACCATCGTGCTGTCGTGTTGGACGCTGTCCAGCGAGGTCGACAAGAGCCATGTCTTCATCACGCTGACCAAGCCGATCGGCCGGGGCGCCTTCCTGATGGGCAAGTGGCTGGGCATCGTGATGCTCAACGCGCTGCTGCTGGCGGTCTCGGGGAGCGTGATCTTCGCCTCGACGAAGCTGTACCTGGCGCAGCAGCAGCGCACCATCTACGACGAGATCGTGATCAACGAGCAGGTGCTCACCGCGCGGGTGCCGATCGAGCCGGTCCCGCCGGACGGCCTCGACCGCGCGGTCGAGCAGCGCTACGAAGCGCGGTTGCGAGAGAAGGGCGAGGACTTCATCGCCGGGCGTGGCGGCCCGGAGAAGTTCAAGGAGGAGATCCGCCAGCAGTTGCTCGGCGGCTGGATGAGCCTCGGGCCGCCGCCGCCGATCGGCGGCGCGAGCTTCCGCCAGGAGTACGTGTTCGACGGCCTCAGCGCCGTCGGCAACGCCAGCCGGACCTTGCAGGTGCAGTACAAGATCCGCGGCACCATCCAGAGCGACGTGGCCCGCTTGAACTGGTACGTGTTCGACGCCGACAGCAACCGCTACATCCTGATCAGCGAGAAGCCACGCGCGGTGGGCATCGAGGCGCCGCTCGACACGAACCTGACGCTGCTGGTGCCGATCGAGGGCATCGACAAGAACGGGCGGCTCGAGCTGCGGGTCGAGAACGTCACGCCCGGCAACTCCACCGTCAAGTTCGTCGGCGACGACGGGCTGCTGCTGTACTACAAGGTCGGCAGCTTCGGGGGTAACTTCGTGCGGGCGTTGATGGTGACCTGGATCAAGCTCGCGTTCGCCGCGGCGGTGGGGCTGGCGTTCTCGGCGTTCCTCGGGTTCCCCGTGGCGGTGCTGTGCACGGCGTTGGTTTACATCGTGGCCGACAATTCCGGTTACGTGATCAGTGCGGCGTACTGGTACCCGCGCGAGGGCGCGGGCAGGCACCCGGTCAAGCAGTTCATCTCGTGGATCGGCTACGGCTTCACGTGGCTGTTCAGGTTGTTCGGCGACATGCAGCAGAACAAGCGGCTGGTCGACGGGCAGTACATCTCGTGGCGCGAGATGGGCACGCTGGTGTTCTTCGTGGGCGTTTTCTACACCGGCTTCGCGGCCTTGCTGGGCTGGCTCGTGTTCAACCGGCGTGAACTGGCCCGGGTGCAGGTCTAGGATGAAACGGCATGCGCGGTAGAAACTTTATCATCCTCATCTTGGCGGGCTCGATCGCGTTCGCGGCGTTGGCCGGCAGCGCGTTCATGAACCAACGCCTCGACCAGGAGCGCGTCAGGCTCCAGCTGACCTTCAACGCCGACGTCCAGGCGAACCTCCCGCCGGACGTGGCGCTGATGGTGTCGATGTTCGGCTGCTTCCGCGGGCTGATGATCGACTTCCTCTGGCAGAAGGCCAACAAGCTCAAGGAAGAGAACAAGGTCTACGCCGCCAAGGACCTGTCCGACCTGATCACCAAGCTGCAGCCGCGCTTCAAGGAGGTGTGGGTCTTCCACTCGTGGAACATGGCCTACAACATCTCCGTGATGACCAAGACCCAGCGCGAGCGCTGGATGTGGGTGAACAACGGCATCGAGCTGTTGCGCGACCACGGCGTGGTCTACAACCCCGACTCGGTGGCGATCCACAAGCAGCTGGCGTGGACGTTCATCCACAAGATCGGCCGGATCAGCGACGACATGCACTGGTACTACAAGTCCAGGCTGGCCGAGGAATGGCAGGGCGTGCTCGGCCCGCCGCCGCCGCTGATCAAGGTCAACCAGCACAACCTGTCGGGCGAGCCGGTGCTCGACGAAAAGGGCAACCCGCTCCAGCGCTGGGCGATCATCGAAGCGTTTGCGCCGATCGCGCACATGGACCAGCTGTTCTTCTCGCGCGACGAGCTGAACCGCGACGTGCGGCGCGGCCTGGGCGAGCTGATCAAACGCCGCGCCGCCGAGATGAGCCGGCTCAGCGTCGAGCCCGCCAAAGACCCCGTGCTCCGCGACGCGATGCCGATGATGTACCTCCGGCCGACGCTGTTCAGCGTCGAGGCGGCCGACCGGCTCCGGCGCTGGCCCAAGGAAGACGAGGCCTACACGCTCGAGATGCAGCGGTTGGTCGAGCTCAACGAGGCGCACCTGGCGCTGACCGAAGCCGGCCGCGACGACCCCGACGCGGCTTTCCTCGCCCGGTTCCCCGAGGCCGCGCCGCAGGTCGCCGCTCTGCGCGAGCGCGGCCACGACCTCGATTACCCGACGCTGATGCGCCTCGCCGAGGCGAGCCGGATCATCGCCATCGAAGCGATGGGCTATTCTTACAAAGCCGCGAGCGACGACGGCACGGGCCTCGGCTTCTTCATGCAATGGCTGCGCGGCGGCGACGCCGAGGCGGCGCGCGTGCGCGGCCGGTTGATCCTGCCGTACCTGCGGGCGAAGGTGATCCGCACGCACTACCACATGTCGCCGTCGTACATGTTCGAGTTGATGGAGGGCGAGTGGCTGGTGCAGGAAGACCAGCCGCTGACCAAGACCCGCGACGAGTCGACGGTGCTGCCGCTGCCGATCGACTGGCGTCACCCCGCGGCGCACGGGTTGTACTGGTCGTCGCGCGGCGTGTGGGCCGCCAAGAGCCGCCTGCACCGCTCCGACAGCTACTACCAGGAGGTGCTCAACACCTACCGCCTGGTCTGCCACTCGATGCAGGCGCTGATGCACAACGGCCGCGTCAGCTACGACCCGCTTTCGCATTATTACGATCAGATGCCGCACATGGAGTTCGTCGAGGGTTACCTGCGCGTGTTCTACGGCTCGGGCGAGTCGATCGGCGGCATGTGGACCGAGTCCGCCGCGCCCGAGAGCTACAAGTCCGGCCACCGCTTCTTCCTCGAGTGGGCCGTGCGCGCGTACTTCGAGCAGGGTTACACGAACAAGGCCGAGGAGTTCTACGACGAGCTCGGCCGCACTTACGGGCCGACCGCCCCGGAGCTGGCGCAAGAGTACAGCCAGCCGTTGTCGGTGTTCGCGTTCGCCGAGAACGTGGAGGAGCAGGGCGTCGACAACCCGAGCAAGGCGCGACGCGCGATCTACTCACGGTTGGTCGAGGCGTTCCGCTGGGCCTACGGCTACGACAGACCCGGGATCGCCAACATCCACGCCGCCCGCGCCCAACAGATCTATATCACCTACCAGGCCGAGTTCAACAAGGCCACCGCCAACACCTACCAATCCCGCCTCGGCTTGCCCCACTGGGAGCAGGTGATCAGCAACTCGTTGTTGGATTTCATGCTCCACCCGTCGCCCAAGTACCCGATGGCGCTGCGGCAGCGTGTCTGGTACGCCATCGGCAACGACCCGAAGAACGCCTGGCGCCGCAACGCCGTGTGGGACCGGCTCCGGGGCCCGCTCTACCGGCTGTCCGAGCTCAACCCCCACCCCACGCTGACCACCGCCCAGCGATTCCCCGAGCCGCCGGGCATGGACGAGTGGCGCAAGAGCCAGCAGGCCGAGGGCCGGGCCGAGGACATCAGAAAAACCGGCAAAGCCGCGGACCAATACGACAACGGCCAACGTCCTTCTGGTCAGGGCCAGTGATCGGTCGAGGCGCGTCTTGGCGTTCGGCGGGCCGACACAATCGGCGCCAAATCCCTTAGAATCAGGGGCGGAGGCTGCCCATGTGGTTGATGCGTCTAAGTGATCATGCAACGCGCCACGTCGCACGCGACGACGCGCACGACCATCACTTCGATCATCACGATCACGTCAGCGAAACCACCCGCAGGTCCCTGTCCTGGTTGATCAGCCTCCTGTTCCACGCCGGCCTCGTCGTCATCGCCCTGTTCATCATCTGGTCCGATGCGCTCGTCGCCGACGAGGACGAAGACCTCGTCGTGCCCGAGACCAAGTTCATCAACGACATCCCCACCGAGCTGTTCGTGCCCATCCAGCAGACGCAGCTCGAAGCCACCACCGACATCCCGCGCGAGATCGAAACCCAGACCGTCACCAAGGGCGACCCGCTCAGCGAGCTGACCCTCGAGACCGAGGCCGACCTGTCGCAGATCGGCGTGGCCGGGTCCAAGCCCCTGCCGCTCGGCGCGAAGATCGGCGACGACGACATGGGCGTGGGCATCTTCGGCCTCGGCGGCAACGCGCGCAAGATCGTCTACGTCATCGACACGTCCGGCTCGATGGCCGACCTGTTCACCGAGGTGAAAGCCGAATTGAAAGAGTCGGTCAACCGCCTCGTCGATGAACAGAGCTTCACCATCATCCTCTTCCAGCAGAGCAAGGCGATCGAGGTCGACCAGCCCTCGCGCGGGCTCAAGGCCGCGACCGCCAAGCACAGGGAGATCGCGCTCAACTGGATCGACAACCCCGACAACGCCTACCCCGGCGGCAAGACCAACCCGATCGAAGCCATCGAGCTGGCGCTGCGCTACGAGCCGGACCTGATCTTTATCCTCTCGGACAACATCCGCGGCGAGGGCCAGTACGAGATCGACAAGAACGACCTGCTCAAACGCATCCGCGACGCCAAGGGCGGCGGCAAGACACGCATCAACACCATCGAGTTCGGCGACGAAGCCGACAAGCTCGCGACCATGGAAACGATCGCCAGGCAGCACGGCGGTCGCTTCGTATTCAAGAGGAAGTAAGATCACCAGGGCCGACGGCATGCAACCACACACCACGCTCACGCTGACCGCCCTCGCGGCGCTGCTCGCGCTCGCCCCCGCGTCGCGCGCCGACGTGATCCGCGTGGGCAACATCGACCGCACCGTCGCCATCACCGACATCCGCGACGGGCTGGTGTTGTACCGCGCCCGCGGCGCCGAGCGCGAGGCGGCGCTCGACACCATCACGTCGATCCAGCTCACGAAGTACCCCGCGTTCGCGAAGGCCGTGGCGAAGACCGGCGCCGAGCCCGCCCAGGCCGCCGATGAGCTGGGCAAGCTGCTCAAGTCGGTACGCGAGCCGTACCTCAAGCCGTTGATCCTCATCCGGCGTGCCGAGGCGCTCGACCGCGCGGGCCGGTTTGTCGAAGCCTTGAACGACTATGCCGCCGCGCTGGCGCTCGACGACAGCGCGTATTACATCGATCGCGCGCCGAGCCGGCTGCCGGCCGACGCCGCGCGGCGCGCCGCGGCGCGTAAGGCCGTCGAACGCCTGCTCACCGAGCAAGACAGCCCCGCCGTGACCGAACGGCTGAGGGCGTTGTTGGCGGAGTTCGACCAAGCGCCCGCCGAGAAGCCGCAAGCGCAGACCACCGAACCCGAGCCCAAGCCCAAGCCCGAACCCAAGGCCGACGACGCCGGACAGGCCCCGCGGCTTGAGGAGATCGAGGGCTACAGCAAGTCAACGCAACAACAGATCGCCAACTTGGTGGCGGCGAAGAAGTACCCGCAGGCGGTGGCGCGGATCGACCGGGCCATTGCCGCGCCCAAAGCGCCGCTGGCCGACCTGTACTACCAGCGCGGTTTGGCGCAGGCGGCGATGAAACAGGACGCGCCCGCGGCGCTGTCGTTCCTGCGCACCGCCTCGCTGTTCCCCGAGCACAAGCTCGCCGACGACGCGCTGTTCCAGGCCGGCGCCGCGCTCGAACGCGCCGGCAAGGGCGACATCGCCCGGCGGGTGTGGGCCATCGGGTTGCGGCGCACCAAGGACCCGGCCCTGGCCGCGAAGTTTCGATCGATGCTCGAACCGACCCCGGTGCCATGACGCCGTGCGGGTCGCACGCACGCGAAGGAGGACCCATGCACTTGGCCAATCGATTCCCGTTCACCGCCTGGCTGCCCACCGGCGCGCTGCTGGCCGCCGCGCCCGCCGCGTTCGCCGAGGAGGCGGCCAAGGCCGACGCCGGCGGCAGTGGCGGCATCAGCTTCTTCGAAATGTTCTTCTGGTCGCCGGGCAACATCCTCGGCTCGATCATGATCATGTTCCTCGTGCTCATGTCGATCGTGACCGTGGCGCTGATCATCCTCTTCGCGCTGCGCAACCGGCGGTTCGAGATCGTGCCCGAATACGCGGTGGAAGAGGTCGAGCAGCTGCTGGAAAAAAAACAGTTCCGCGAGGCGATCGAACTGGCCGAGGAAGACGCGTCGGTGTTCGGTGAGGTCATGCACGCGGCGCTGAGCGAGGCGTCCAACGGTTTCGGCGCGATGGAGCGCGCCATCGAAGAGACCGGCGACCTGGCGCTGACCCAACGCATCCGCTCGCTCGAACTACTCAACGTCTTCGGCGCCGTCGGGCCCATGCTCGGGCTGTTCGGCACGGTGTACGGCATGATCGTCGCGTTCTACAAGCTCTCCGAGGCCGGCGGCAGCGTCGACCCGCAACTGCTGGCCGGCGGCATCTCCACGGCGCTGGTCACCACGCTGTGGGGGCTGATCGTCGGCATCCCCGCCGTCGCGGCCGCGGCGCTGATCCGCAGCCGTGTCGAAGCGCTGGTCACCGAGACCATGGCCGAGGCCGACGCCATGCTCAACCGTTTCCGGCCCAGCGCCGCCCCGGCCAAGAAGCCCGCGGCCAAACCCAAGGCCACGCAGGAGCAAGAGGCGGAGGACGAAGCGTAAGCCATGGCCCGCCTGCGACACCGACAGTCCGCCAGCGTCGAGCTGAACCTGACGTCCATGATGGACGTGGTGTTCCTGTTGATCATCTTCTTCATCCTCGTGACCAACTTCGCGACCGCCGACCTGCCGCCGATGCAGCCGGCCGAGCCCAGGCCGAGCAAGGCCACGGACGACGAACGGCCGTACGCGCGCATCGTCAACGTCGTGCCCGTGGTCGAAACCCTGCCCGACGGCGAGACCAAGACGCTGCGCACCGCGGACCACGTGCTGTTGCTCGGCCAGAAGTACCCGCTGAACGAGGTCGGCATCAAGGCGTTGACGGCGCGCCTCAAGCGGATCAAGCAAACGCTGCCGGACTTGGAGATCGACCTGCGCGCCGACCGCGCGCTGGCCAACGACCAGGTCGAGCCGGTGATGAAGGCCATCACCGCCGCGGGCATCTCGCGGATCAACATCGTGGCGCTGATGAACCGTGACGGTGAGCAGGAGTAGGGCGGCGACGGATGAGCGAGATCAAGCACCAACACGCCGACCCCGCCGACCTGGCCCACGTCCGGGCGACGGAGACCGTGCACCACCGGCGGCACGGCCGGCGCCCGCAGCGCGGCGTGCGCCAGCTGAACCTGACCAGCATGCTCGACGTGTGTTTCCAGTTGCTGATCTTCTTTATCCTCACCGCCAATTTCGCGATGAACGAGGGCGTGCTGCCGGCCGACCTGCCGCAGGGCAACCCGCCCGACCCCGTCGACGTGCCGCCGCCCGAAGAGCCGTTGAAGATCGTGCTCTTGCCCGCCGGCGGGGACGGCGAGGGCGTGTCCGTTTGGCTCGAATCCGTCGAGATCAAGGAGCCCGAGCCCCTTGATACGTTGTACCTCAGGTTGAAAACCATGCGGTGGGACGAGAAGACCAACCCCACCGGCACCTACGAAGCGGACAACCCGATCCTCATCAAGCCCGAGGGCGAGGTGCGGTGGGGGCACGTCGTGGGCGCGTTCAACGCGGTGTTGCGCGCCAAGTACACCAACGTCAGTTTCGCCCCCGCCGGGTAGCCAATCGCGGAGCGTTATGTTCGTCCACCGAATCGCCATCAGCCTGTTGCTCGCCGTTGTGCCGGTCGCTTTTGCCGCGGCGGCGGACAAGCCCGTCGAACCGCAGCGCCCGACCGACGCCGACTTTTACGGCGCGCTGGCCGCGATGGGGCTCGACGGCGCGGTCGAGCTCGCGGCCGAGCAGCCCGTGGACGACGCCGACGAGGCCGTGGCCCGGCGCGACGCGCTGGCCGCGGGCTACCTCGCGGCGTTGCGCAACGACCCGGCGCGCTGGCGGCGCGGCCTGGGCATGGTGACCGGCCTGCACCGCCGGTTGCTCGACCACGTTGACCACGACACCGACTGGCGCCGGCCGCTGTGGTCGACCGACCTGGCGCAGCAGCTGCTGGTCAACGCCTTGCACGACCGCGACATGGCCGGCACGTTCGCGGTGCTGGGTTACGCCTCGCCCGGCCAGCGCGACGCGGTGGACCGTGTGGCGTCGGCGTCGGCGGACCTGCTGCTCGAAGCCGAGGACGACTACTTCCGCCTCAAAACCTCGCTCGGCCGGCGCGCCGACTTCAACGCGCAATACGTGAACACCGGCAAGTGGCAACAGGTGCGCGATTACGCCGACCGCAACATCCCGTTCTACCGCGCGTGGGCGGCGGTGTACCTGTGCACCCAGCCGGACGACGGGCCATATTTCAAGGGCAAGAACGCCAAGGCCGAGCGCAAGCGGTTGCTCGCCGCGGCCGCGAACGACGCCGAGGCGCTGATCGACGCGGCCAACGCCTCGCAGATCAGCAACGACGCCAAGGCGCGCTTCCGCCTCGTCGCCGCGCTGATCGAGGCGCAGCGCGGCCAGCACGCCCAGGCCCAGGCCCACGTCGACGCGGCGCTCAAGCTCGACAAGGTCACCGACCTGACCACGTTTCAGCTCAGGCTCGCCCGCGCCAAGGCGTTGCACCTGGCCGGCAAGGACAAGCCCGCCGCGCAAGTGCTCGACGCGCTGATGAAAGAGCCGTTCGTCACCGGCCACCCGCTGCACATGGTGCTCGTCGCCGACCGGCGTTTCGCGATGCAGATCGAAGCGACGGAGTCGATGAAGAACAAGAATTGGCGGCAGAAGAAGGTCGCCGAGTCGTTCGCGGTTTACGAGCGTTTGTTGAAGCACCCGAAGATGAAGCCGTGGGCCGACGCGGTCGAGCCGTACGTCGCCTCGCGTTACGCCGTGCAGGTCCCCGCGGGCTTTGACGCGGGCGCGATGCCGGCGAACGTGCGGCTGGCGCAGGTCAAGCAAGCCTTCAACCGCGCCGAGCGCAGCCGGCTCGACGGCAAGGGTGACAAGGGCAGGTCGGACTACGCCTCGGCCGCACGCCTGTCGGGCGCGCTGTTGGCGGGCAAGGACCTCGACCGCGACCAGCGCGCCGAGGCGATGTTCCTGCACGGCCTGTCGCAGCTGCGCGGCGGGCAGGCGGGGCTCGCGGCTAAGGCGTTGACCGACATGGCCGAGCAGTTCCCCGAGCGTGTCGAGGGCGAGCAGGCCATGCGCATCGCGCTGCTCAGCGTGACCGGGCCGCTCTACCGCCAGTCGCCCGACAACCCCGCCGTGCAACAGCTGCACGAGCGCGCGATGGGCGTACTGTTCGCCAAGTACCCGGGCATCGACCTGGCGAAGCTGACCCGCTACGACTACGCGGCCTTCCTCCGCCAGTGCCAGCGCTACGACGAGGCGGTCAAGGCCTACGGCCGCGTCAAGCGCGACCACCCGGCGTACGCCGAGTCGCTGTACGAGAAGGCCGCGTGCCTCGGCGCGCTGTGGGACGCATCACGCAGCAACGACCGGGCGCAGGCGGCGGTCAAGGCGGTCGATGTTTTCGTTGCCGAGTCGGGCAAGGCGATGCGCAAACGCACCGGCGAGCGCGCCGAACTGCTCAAGCGGCACACGGCCTCGGCGATGTTGCTCAAGGCGACCGTGCTGATCGAGGGCCTCGATCAACCGGACGCGGCGCTGAAGGTCGTTGACCTGGTCGAGAAGCGTTACCCGTCGCTCGGCGACTTGAAGCTGCGCATCGGCTCGCTGCGCATCCGCGTCTACCAGAAGCTCGGCGAGTACGCCAAGGCGGACAAGGCGCTGGCCGACGTGATGCGGGTCGACCCGGCGCGCGGCGGGCCGTTGGCGCTGAGCGTGTTGCAGTCGCTCAACGGCGAGATCCGCGAGCTGGCCAGGCGGCCGGGCGCCTCGGCGCAGCTGGACGAGCGCGTGGAGATCGCCGTGCGCCTGGCCGACAAGGTTGTGCTGCCGTGGGCGCAACGGCAGGCGCAGTTCGAGCCGGAGCAAAAGCTGGCGTTTGCGCTGATGCCCGCCGAGGCGTTGCGTTCGGCCGGCCGACACAAGGCGGCGCTGGCGCGTTTCGAGAAGATGTCGCAGGCTTACGGCGAGATCGCCCACAAGAACCTGGACGTCGTCACCGGCTCGGCCGAGTGTTTGTACGAGTTGAAGCGATACGACGACGCCCGCAAGCACTACACCACGCTGATCCGTTACGCGCAATCGAACGACAAGTACGACGCGACGTTCTGGCTGGCGCAGGCGCGCTGGTACCAGATGTGGGACGCGTCGCTGGCGGGCAAGGCCGACGCCCGCTTCTACCGGGCGGTGGACCGCCTGATCAAGCGTTACGGCGCCACGCCGCCGCCCGAGCCGCACCGCTCGACGCTGTTCAAGTTGCGCGACAAGCATCGGCCTTGAGCCGTCGGCCTGCTATACTCTCGCGTCATGTTCGGTTCGCACCTTTCTATCGCAGGCGGCATGCACAACGCGCTGATCGCGGCGCGCGAGCTCGGCATGAACTGTGTGCAGGTGTTTACCAAGAACCAGCGCCAGTGGGCCGCGCCGCCGCTCAAAAAGGAAGATGTTGACCTGTGGTTCGAGCACCGCGAGTCGACGGGCATCGAGCACGTGGTCAGCCACGACTCTTACCTGATCAATCTCGCGTCGCCGAAGAAGGACGTGCGTGAGAAGTCGATCAAGCTGTACGTCGACGAGGTCGAGCGCTGCGAGGCGCTGGGCATCCCTCACCTGGTCATGCACCCCGGGGCGCACCTGGGCGTCGGGGAAGAAAAGGGTTTGGCGCGTGTCGCCGCGGCGTTCGACCGCATTCACAAGAAACTGCCGGGCTACAAGACGCTGACCTGCCTGGAGATCACCGCCGGGCAGGGCACGACGCTGGGTTACACGCTCGAGCACCTGCGTACGATCATCGACTCGGTCGCCGAGCCGGGCCGCATGGCGGTGTGCCTGGATACCGCGCACGCGCTGGCGGCGGGCTACGACCTGACCGGCGAGAAGGGCGCGAAGGGCTTTGTCAAAGAGATCGACGCCGTGCTGGGCCTGGAGCGGGTGAAGGTGTTGCACGTGAACGACTCGAAGGTCGAGCGCGGCAGGCGGGTCGACCGCCACGAACACATCGGCCACGGCCACGTGTCGCTCGACGCGTTCCGTGTGCTTTGCCGCAAGTTCAAGGGCGTGCCGAAGATATTGGAAACGCCCAAGGCCGACGCGCCCGACGGCCGGCCGTGGGACACGGTCAACCTCGAAACGTTGCGCGGGTTAGTCGTTCGCGCTCGATGAAAACCCCGGCATCTTGAACGGCAGGTAGTTGCCCTGGTCTTCGGGGATCCAGCGGTGGCGGAGGTTGCCGTAGAACGCGTCCCATTTGGGGGTCTGGGTTTCGTCGAGGATCGGGCGGATGTCGTTGTCGATGTCGTCGAGGAACTTGTTGGTGAAGTAGAGGACCATGTCGCGGTAGTCCTGGAACTGCACGATGCGCTGGTCGAACACCTTTTCGACCTGCGCTTCCTGCTCCGCGGTCAGGTCGAGCTGCGCATCGACGAGCAACGTCAGGTCCGGCGGCAGCGAGTCGGTCTGGTGGACGTACTGGCGGGCCTTGTTGACGATCATCTTCACGCTGGTGTAGAAGCCGAAGCCGAACCCGCCGGCGAAGATGACCGCCACGATGACGATCTTCACCGTCAGGCCGATCATCACCCGGCCCAGCGAACGCTTGGTTGGTTGCATCTTGTTGCTCATCATCCGAACCATGATACCGCGTCGGCCGACCCGACATGCGAGGTAGACGCTTAGCGGGTATGGTGGTTTCGATGGAAAAGCCTAAATCGAGCGAAAAACATCGGGCGTTGCTGGCGCTTGCGTTGCTGGTGCCGATCCCGTCGCTGGGCACGTGGGCGGGGCTGGTCGGCGGGCAGGGCGAGCCGTGGGGCAAGGCGGTGTACGCGATCGCCAAGGGGTGGATCCTCGTGCTGCCGTTGGTGTGGCTGATGGTGGTCGAGCGTCAGCGCCCGCGCTGGCCGCGGTTCAAAACCGACGGCATGGTGTGGGGCGTGGTCAGCGGCGCGGCGATCTTCGCGATCATCATGGGCGCGTACCTGACGTTTGCACGGAACTGGATCGACCCGGGCTTTGTGTCTGAGCAGATCGAAAAGGTCGAGTTGGGCACGCCGTTGCGCTACGTGGGGTTCGCGGTCTACGTGTGTGTGGTCAACGCGCTGCTGGAAGAATACGTCTGGCGGTGGTTCGTCGCGACGCGCTGCGAGAAGCTGATGAAGCGCTGGGTGGCGGTGGTGGCGTCGGCGCTGCTGTTCACCCTGCACCACGTCATCGCGCTGGGCGTGTACTTCCCGGACTGGCGGGTCACGGCGCTCAGCTCGCTGGGCATCTTCATCGGCGGGGCGACGTGGTCGTGGCTGTACATCCGCTACCGCAACATCTACGCGGCGTACGTCAGCCACGTCTTCGCCGACATCGCGATCTTCGTGATCGGTTACTGGCTGGCGTTCGGCGGGGCCGGGGCGTGAACGCGCCACGCTGATTTTGACACCTCAAAAGATCATGAGCTATCATTTCGGCGCTCCCACCCCCGGAAGTGAGGCTCGCTTGACCAAGCGGACAACCACGAAAAGACGCACGATCCCCGACGAGGCGCTCGAGGCCGCGGCCCGCGTGCTGCGTGTGCTCAGCCACAGGGATCGCATGCGCATGGTCGAGCTGCTCGTCGCCGACGAGTACTCGGTCAGCGAGCTGGCGGAGGCGGTGGGCCTGCCCGCGGCGGCGGTCAGCCAGCACCTCAACCACATGGCGGCGCACGGCATCGTCGAAGGCGAGCGCGTCGAGCGGCAGGTGTTCTACCGGGTGGTCAGCCCCAACGCCCGTTACCTGATCGGGTGCATCCGCAAGCACTGCGGCTTGAAGTGACGGCCGCGCACCTTGTCTAGCGCAACAAAAAACCCGCCGATCGTCGGCGGGTTTTATCGTCGGTTGATTGCCGGGTCAGGCGGTTGCCAACGCCGGGCGACGGCGGCGCAGCTCGCGGACGGCGAGCAGGCCCATCAACACCAGGCCCATCCAGGCCGAGGTCGGCAGCGGCACTTGCGGCGGCGGGGGGCGCAGGTTGTCGAACACGAGGTTGTCGACCGCGGCCGAGCCGCCCAGGCCGATCTCCACGCGCGAGAAGCCGGCGACGTTGTTCAGGCCGAGCGACTGGAGCGTGAACGGCTGGATGCGGTTGGCCGAGTTGTCGCCGAAGCTGATGGTCGGGTCGTAGAACGGGCTGAGCGAATCGATCAGCTCGTTGAAGCCGACGGTTGCGAGGGGCACGGCGTCGCCGCTGGCGAAGAACGAGGCGAAGAACCCGGTGGGCGTGGCGCCCGGCAGCGGGTCGCCGTTGCTGTCGAGTTCGCTGGGGCCGTAGATCTCGGTGACGCCTTCGACGTCGACCAGGTCGAAGCCGAACGACGTGATCGGCGAGCTGAAGTCGAAGATCAGCTTGCCGGCGGGGCGGGCGCCCTCGTCGTCGGGGTCGGCGATGATGTCGCCCTCGTTGTATTGCGTGTTCGACTCGTGGATGTAAAGCATGCGCTTCAGGTCGGCGCTCGGCGCGAGGTTGCCGCCGCCGGTCCACGGCGGGCCGGTCAGGTCGCCGTCGGTCGTCGAGCCGGCGAAGTTCGCGTCGAACAGCGCCGCGGTGTCGGCCGAGCGGTTGAAGTTGTCTGCGGTGATGCTCAGGTTGAACGGCGCGGCGGACCATTGGTTGCCCACGACCAGGCCGTGCGTGGTGGATGTGACGCCGTCGGCGAGTGTGTCGAAGCTCAGCGTCTGCGTGAGGCCGAACGCCGACGAGCCACCGATACCCATAGCGACCGCCAGTGCGACAGTGATGTCTCGCAGTTTCATCTTTGAACTACCACTCCAAAATGAACCCAACCACCACCCCCAACAACGAGGCGGCACTCAACTGCGTTAAAGATAGCCCATAACGGGGGTTATTGTATTAGTTATTTGCAAAAATTCGGGCGAATCACGCGGCGGGGTGTGAACTTGGGGTAATTAGGGGGCGCATCGTTGTTAAACGAGTCAAACCAGCATCGACGCGCAAAGCAACAGGGTGATCAACACCGCCGCCAACGCGTACGCGACCGGCCGAAGCGCCCGGGGCCCATACAGGCCGCGCTGCACCGGGTAGCCGGCCGCCACCACTGCGCCCACGACCACCGCGAAGAGCAACCCGCCGACCGGGCCCGGTTCGCCGAACGCCCGGGTGAAATCGTTGACGTCGCCCATCAGCCAACTCGCCCAGTGGTTGAAGATATCGCCCCACGGCACGACATACCCCCACACCATCGCGGTCGCGCCCAACCACATGGGCCAACGCCCGCGCGCCATCGCGCTCAGCGCCGCCGTGGCGAGCATGCAACCCAGCCACATCACGTAAGGCGCCACGCTCACCGCGAACCGAGAGAACGGCTGGCCGGCGTCGAACGTGTATCGCACCCGGCCCCAGTGCGTCGCGCTCGGCAACACGCGGAACTCGATCACCTCGCCGCCCTGCACCACAACCGCCAGCGCGTGGGCCGACTCGTGCAACAACGTCACCCCCACCACCATCGGCACCGCCGCGATCAGGTGTGGCCAATGCGGCTTGAGAAACGCCCACAGCTCACGCAAGGTCGTTTTCATCTGCGTGGATGATAACGCCTCAAACTCGCCCGGGCCCGATGTGCCGACCTAACATGCCAACAGCACACACGCGGAGGCCGCACATGTCACGCACACTGTTTATCATCGCCCTGCTCGCTTTGGGCGCAGCCGGTTCGTGGCTTTGGGCCCGCAGCGTCGCGCCCAACTGGACCGGCCCCGACTACGGGCCGGCGTTCGGCCAACACTGGTACGACGGCAACGCCGAGCTCGCCGGCTACACACTGACCTACCCGCGCTACGGCCAACTGCGGCGGGGCACCGCGGTGGCCATCTTCGTCAGCGAGAGCCAACAGGAATCGACGCGCATCAAGCCCGAACGGCCCGTCACCGATTCGTTCGGCGTCGTCAAGCTCAACCTCATGCTCGATTTTCCGACCGGCCTGTACGACTACCACCTGATGACCAGCGCGTTCGTCGCCACGCAACCGCGCCACGGCCGGCCCGCCGGGGCGCCGACGAAGCTGTCGTTCAGCGCGCAAGAGTGGTGCGGCCACGCCTACCACCAAACCCTGTTCGACAAAGACCAGGCCCGCTACACGTCGCACAGCTACTTCGAGGGCGAGGCCGACCAGGACCTCAAGCTGCAATACCCCGCCGGTGGTTTCGCAGAGGACGCGCTGCTGCTGTGGGCGCGCGGCTTGGCCGGGCCGAGGCTCGAGGCGGGCGGGTCGATCGACGTGCCGCTGCTGCGCGAGTCGGCATACGCGCGATTGCGCCATGTGCCGCTCGCGTGGGATGCGGCGCACCTGGCTCGTTCGAAGACCACCGAGACCGTTGACGTGCCCGTGGGCGCGTTTGTCGTCGACGTGTACACCGCCACGGTGCGCAGCGCGCCGACGCAGCGCACCTACCCGGTCGGCGGGCGCGCCGTGCCCGAACAAACGCGCACGTGGACGTTTTACGTCGAGGCCGCGCCGCCGCACCGCGTCGTCAAGTGGCAGCGCAGCGACGGGATCAAGGCCGAACTGCTCGGCGCGAAGCGGTTGCCGTACTGGTCGCTCAACGCCAACGGCCGCGAGGCGCTGCTGAAAGAGATCGGCCTGCAACCGCGCCCGGCGCGCACGCCTTAAAGCGCGTTACCATGTCGCCCATGCACCCCGCGGCGCTCGAACCCGACGAACTGCTCAAGCGTTGCACCGTCAAACGCGGCCGGGCGTCGGGCCCCGGCGGCCAACACCGCAACAAGGTCGAGACCGCCGTGTCGATCACGCACACGCCGACCGGCATCGAGGGCTACGCCGCCGAACGCCGCAGCCAGGAAGCCAACCGCAAGACGGCGCTGTTCCGCCTGCGCCTCAAGCTCGCGATCGAACACCGCGAAGACCTGCCGCGCTTCTACCGGCCGAGCGCCTTGTGGCGGAGCCGCTGTCGCGACGGCAAAGTGGCTGTGAACGAATCACATATCGACTTCCCCGCCGTGCTCGCCGAGGCGCTCGACGTGATGGCAGACGAGAAATACCACCCCGCCGACGCGGCGCAGACGCTCGGCTGCACCACGTCGCAACTCGTTAAGCTGCTAAAAAAAGAACCCGCCGCTTTACAGAAAGTCAACCAAGCCCGCGCCGAACACGGCGACGGGCCGTTGCGCTGAAACCGATCAACAGCAGCGCCAGGCTACTCGGCTCGGGCACCTGTGGGCTGAAGACCGGCGGGTCGGGCGGATCGGGCGGCGCGGCGTTGAAGTCGAACCCGAAGTGGGTGCCGAGCAGGTTCAGGTCGGCCAGCGTGATGGCGCCGTCGCCGTTGAAGTCGCTCTGGGCCCAGCCGCCGGCCTGCCCGAAGTGCGTGCCCAGCACGTTCAGGTCCGCCAGCGACACCTTCTGGTCGAGGTTGGCGTCGCCGAACTCGGTGTCGAAGATGTCGTGCACGAGGATCTCGGTGTCGACGTCGTCGACGTCGCCATCGAGGTCGAGGTCGTTGAACAGGTCGCGCGACCCGGCCGGCAGCAGCAGGTCACCGAACAGCCGGTCGATGTCGTCGGCGTCGGAAAGGCCGTCGCGGTTGAGGTCGCCCCACTCGGTCACCAGCAGCACGACGTCGTCGAGGAACGCCTGCCCGCCGCCGCCGTTGGTGAACTTCAGCGACAGCGGGTCGCCGAGGTCGTTGCGGACGTTGGCCTGCGAGACGGGGTTGAGATTCAGGTCGAGCATGAGCAGCTCGCGGGTCCACTCGCCCTCCGCGAGCTGGCCGATGTCGTAGGTGGTGGTGAAGTAGACGGCGCCGGACTGGCCGACGATCTGGATGAGCATGTTCGAGCCGCCCTGGCCGTTGCGTCGGCCCATCGACAGCTCGACGGACCAGATGCGCTCGAGGTCGTCGAGGTGGAACGCCATGTTGGACCCGTCGTCGTTCTGGAGCGCCTGGCTGAGGGTGCCGGTCGAGCCGGAGGTGTTCATGCCGCCGACCTGCTCGCCGGTCCAGTCCTCGTTGGGCAGGAACATGTTGGTGCCGTTGGCTAAGTCGGTGTTGGCCACGTCGTGGATGAACCCGCCGGCCCAGTCGGTGATGCCGCCGTTCTGAAACTTGCCCTGGTTGGGGTCGGTCGGCACGAGGGCGGGGTCTTCGAACGAGGCGTTGGAGATCGGCGCGAGGGTCAGCACGCCGGGGCGGATGGCGTTGGGCGTGATCTGGCCGGAGTGGCCGGTCTCGAACTGCGTGCGGGCGTCGGTGTGTTCGGCGTCCATGATCGCCTGCATCTGCGCGACGATCGCGGGGTTGGCCGCGGCGACGTTGTCCGACTCGTCCGGGTCGGTCGACAGGTCGAACAGCTGGATCGCGGCGCTGGGCCCGTTCATCACGGCCTTCCAGTCGCCCATGCGGACCGCCCGCCGGAGGTTGTTTGACTCGATGCCGCCGCCGAAGTTGAAGGTCGTGTCCTCGAAGTACAGGTGGTTGTGAATTTCTGTGTGGTCGCCGGTGAACGACGGCACGAGCGAGCGGCCGTCGATGTTGCTCGGCGTCAGGTGGTCCGTGCCCGCCAGCTCGGTCAGCGTCGGCAGGAAGTCGGGGAAGTAGGTCTGCACGTCGGACGTGCTGCCGGGCGCGATCGTCCCGGCCCACGACGCGATCAGCGGCACGCGCAGCCCGCCCTCCCACAGCGTCCCCTTCTGCCCGCGCAGCCCGGGGTTGCGGTCGTACTGCACGCTGTTCGTCGACCCGCCGTTGTCCGACATGAACAGGATCAGCGTGTTGTCCGCGATCGAGTCGCTGGTGTTGCCGTCGCCGTTGGGGTCGTTGACCAAGTCCACGATCCGCCCGACCTCGCGGTCGATCATCGACATGAACGTCGCCTGGATCTTCGTGGACGTGTTCCACCCCGGCACGTTGGCGTACTGCTGATACAGCGGCTCGTCGGCGGGGATCTCGTTGTCCTTGTGCGGCGGGGTCCAGGGCCCGTAGGCGAAGAACGGCTCGCCGGTCTGCGCCTGGGTGCTGATGAAGTCGCGCATCCGCTCGGTGTAAAGGTTGAACGTGTGCGTGTGCTGCGGGTCGACGAGCTTGCTGGCCGGCACGGACACGCCGTTGTTCTCGGGCAGGTCGACCTGCACGCCGGTGTCGAAGATCCGGTTGGTGTAGTGGTCGTGGGCGTGGACCTGGTGGTAGTAGCCGACGAACTCGTCGAAGCCCTGCCGCTCGGCGGCGCCGGTCGTGCCGACGTTGCCGTTGCCCCACTTGCCGTACCCGCCGGTGGTGTACCCGGCCTTCTGCAACAGCTCGGGCATGGTGCGGACGTTGTCGAAGATGTGCGTGCCGCCGCCGTTGGCGCGGAGCGTGGCGTGGCCGAGGTGGTAGCCGGACATCAGCGCGCTGCGCGCCGGGGCGCAGACCGGGGCGCCGGAGTAGGCCCGGTTGTACTTCATGCCGCTCGCCGCCAGCGCGTCGATGTTCGGCGTGCTCACCGGCGAGCCGGCGTGAAACGACGTGAAGTCGCCCGGCCCCGCGTCGTCGACGATGATCATGATGATATTCGGCTTCGTGCCCGCCTGGCCCGCGGCCTGCGAAATGAAAGCCGCGAACGCGCAGAACGCGATGACAACGCTAAGTCGCCTGGGATGGTGCATGTCAACCTCGATTGTGACGGGTGTGATGCGCATCTCGCCCGGAAGATGACGTACTTCATCCTGGAATCATGCCACACCGCCGGTGTTTTGCCGCGCCCAATAACTTGTTTTTTGCGCAAAAACGCCCCCCACGCCGGACCGTAGCGCAGCGCAGGTCCGGATTCCCCCCTCTCACCAACTCCAAATCGGGCCTCACTCCCCGATCATCTGCTCCAGGAACGTCTCCACCTGGTCCAGCGCCAGCCGGTGCTGCTGGGCGGTGTCGCGGTCGCGCACCGTCACGGCCTGATCGGTCGCCGTGTCGCCGTCGACGGTGAAGCAGAACGGCGTGCCCGCCTCGTCCATGCGCGCATAACGCTTGCCGATCGACTGCTTCGCATCGTACTGGCAGGTGAACTTCTGCCGCAGGTCCATGTACAGTTCCTGCGCGATTCCGGGCATGCCCTCCTTGTTGACCAGGGGGAAGATGCCCGCCTTGATCGGCGCGAACTTGGGCTTGAGCTTGAGCATCTCCTTGGCGCCGCTGCGCTCGGGCGTGGGGGTGTACGCCTCGCAGAGCATCACGATCACCGCGCGCGTCAGGCCGCTGGCCGGCTCGATGACGTTCGGCACGTAGCGGTCGTTGTTGCGGGCCTGGTCGACGTACTCCATCTTCTGGCCCGAGTGCTCCTGGTGCTGGGTCAGGTCGAAGCAGCCGCGGTGCGCCACACCCTCCAGCTCGCCGAAGCCCGGGGCGGTGAACGGGTACATGTACTCCACGTCGACGCACATCTTCGAGTAGTGCGCCAGCTCGTCGGCGTCGTGGTCGCGGAAGCGCAGGTTGGCCGGGTCGATGCCCAGGCTCAACCACCATTTCATCCGCTCTTCCTTCCAGAACTCGTACCACTGCGGCGCCTCGCCGGGGGCGCAGAACCACTCCATCTCCATCTGCTCGAACTCGCGCGAGCGGAAGATGAAGTTCCGTGGGGTGACCTCGTTGCGGAACGACTTGCCGATCTGCGCGATGCCGAACGGCACCTTGACCCGCATCGTGTCCAGCACGTTCTTGTAGTTCAAAAAGATGCCCTGCGCCGTCTCCGGGCGGAGGTACGCTTTATCGTCGTCCGTCGCGGTCGCACCCACGTAGGTCTCGAACATCAGGTTGAACTCGCGCGGCTCGGTGAGCGTGCCCGCCTTCTTGGTATCGGGTCCTACGATGCGGTGGAACTCATCAGTTGAGATTTGCACTAGAGATGTAACGTGCAGGTCAGGTGAGGGAAGGTCAACCTTATATTGTTTAGAAAGCTTCTTTGCGGCATTCGCTTCGCTGTCTTTATCTCCGCCAATGTATGCGTACATATGGCCAGCAGGGCCTTCATCTTTATGCCGCAAGACATACAGATGATCCGCACGGTAGCGTTTCTTCGATTCGGTGCAGTCGACCATCGGGTCGTTGAACCCGCCGACGTGGCCGGAGGCGACCCAGGCCTTGGGGTTCTGGATGATCGACGAGTCGAGGCCGACGATGGACAACGGTTCGCCGTCGGGGCCGAGGGGGGGGCATTCGACGGTGCACTTCCACCACCAGTCGCGGATGTTGTTTTTGAGGGCGGTGCCGAGGGGGCCGTAGTCCCAGAACCCGTTGATGCCGCCGTAGATCTCGGAGGCGGGGTAGACGAAGCCGCGCCGCTTGCAGAGGGCGACGATGTCCTCCATGTTCTTCTGGGCGGGGGGGATGGAGACGGTCTCGGTGGTCATGGCGGTACCTCGCTGCCTTTGGCGCACGCCGGGCGACGCTTGGCCTGTCGCCGCCCCGCGGGGTGCGGTGGATCGGGCATGCTAGGCCAAGGGTGAGAGGCGCTCAACCATAGTAACCGGCTGCTGTCGTACGCCCTGTCGATCAGCAGATCGCGTTAATCCGCCGACGGTTGGCCCGCTTGGCCAGCGCAGCTGCGAGGCTGAGCAATATGAACATCCCCCCGATGCCGAAGACTACGATCTCCGCCAGCGGGTGGCTGATCGGCCAGACTGGTTGCCCTGTGATCGCCGCCGCCAGTACGTAGACCAGCGGGTATGTGAGCAGGGCTAGCAACCAGCAACCGCTGGCAAACGCAACCCAACCGAGCTCCGCACGATGATTCTTGGCTTGTCTCATCACGTGTTCCGCCAGTGGCAGAGATTCTACGGGCCACTGACGAATCTGAATCCACAAGCCGATCAGCAGGCCAAACCCCAACGTCGCAAGCAACGCGATCAGCCCTGCCGACACGGACAACGAACCGCGCAGCAACACGTACGCCACCAATGTGCCCGATATCAGGACCAAGTACATCCACCCCAATCGTGTGAGCAGTTGGCGCCACAGAACGCGCTTCGATCCGCCATCGTTGACGACCACCGGAACCATGTGCGGCTGCGTCACCCGTAACCACAGCCTCCGCGCCAACTCTACAGTCGTTAGTTCGACCTCGTCACCAAACGACTCCGGCTGAGGAAGCCGCGCCAACGCGCCGTTCACCGCCGCCATGCCCTCGCCATCGCCCAGCGTATCGTGGAACTGGTCAGCGATCTGATTCAGGATCTCGTCGCGATCGGCTCGGCTGTACCCCAAGCCGATCAACCGAACATCCACCCGTTGCAGGTGCCCCGCGATAGCGAGTTTCTTCAGTTGCACGCTGCCTGTCGTGTCGTTCATGTTGTACCTCGTTGCAATATTGAGCCTACGCTCTGTTGTACTTCGTACCAGTGCCGCTCCATTTCCTTCAGTCGATCTACGCCCGAGTCCGTCAGCCGGTAGTACCGCCGCGGCGGCCCGTTGGGCGAAGGTGCCGAGCGCACGTTGACAAGACCACTGCCCGATAGTCGAGCCAGTAGCGGGTAAACCGTGCTCTCCGTAATCGCCAGCCCGTCAATCGCGTTCAACCGTTGCAGGATCTCATAGCCATACGCTTCCCGCTCTCGCAGCGCGGCTAGCACACACAGTTCCACCAGCCCCTTCCGAAGTTGTGAAACCCATTTATGGTTAGACATGCAAGCTACCTCGTGATTAACTATAGCCTAATACGATGTAGTATGCCAATGGAAAAATCAGCGTTATTGGCTCATTACGGGATTATCATTGGTTTACGTAGTGCGAATCACGCCTCGAAGATCGGCTCGGCGTCGATCAGGTCGCCGGCCAGCGACTCGGCCTGGGCGTCGGTGGTCGGCTCGAAGCGCTGGGCGTACGCCACCGCCGCGCGGAACAGCACCGGGTCGCCCGGCGGCACCGCGGCGCTCACGCCCGCCAGCGAAAGCGTCCACCGCAACAGCTTCTCGCCCACACCCGGCCGCAGTTCGGGCACGTACCAGCACTTCTCCCGCGTGCGCGCCTCGCCCTCGGCGACCTTGGTGCGCGCCATGGCCTTGAGCGCCATCACGCCCATGCCGCGCTCGCGTGCCGCGTCGAGCACCGCCGGGCCGAAACAGCCCGCGGTGTACGTCACGTAGTTGAGCGGGTACAGCACGGTGTCGAAGTGCCCCGAGTCGATCGCCCGCAGCGCCGCCGCCTCGTCGTGCGCGCTGAAGCCGATGAAGCGCACCTTGCCCTGCGCCTTGGCTTCCAAGAACGTTTCGATCGCGCCGCCCGGACCGAGCGCTGTTTCGACCTCGTCCACGCCCGACAGCGCGTGCATCTGGTAGATGTCGAACCGGTCCGTGCACAGTTTTGTGAGCGAGTCGTCCAACTCCGCCGCGGCGGCATCGGCGGTGCGCTCCAGCGTCTTGCACGCCAGCACGCACTGATCGCGGTAGGGCCGCAGCGCCGGGCCCATGCGTTGCTGCGCATCGCCGTACTGCGGCGCGACGTCGAAGTAGGTGACGCCCTGGTCGATCGCCCACGCCACCTCGCGATCGGCCTCGGCTTGCGGCCGGTCGCACACCACCACGCCGCCCAACCCCACCAGCGACAGCTCCAAACCCGTCCGGCCCAGCGTTCTTTTCTGCACGGCACACCTCCCCGGGCATTGTACCAGCGGGGCCCTTAAAAAAGGGCTTGACACCCGCCGGCCAATCGGTTAATTTTTTAACGTTAATAAATCGATCTGAAAGGGCGCCCCGTGGCCGACACAAACCAGCTCAGCCGCCGTGAAAGACAGATCATGGACATCGTCTATACCCATAGGGCCGTCACCGCCGGCGACGTGCTGGCGGCCATGGGCGAGGGCCTCAGCCGCACCACCGTGCGCACGCAGTTGCGGATCCTCGAGGAAAAAGGGTACCTGCGCCACGAACAGGTCGGCCGCGAGTACGTCTACCGGCCCACGAAGCGCCGCGCCGCGGTGGGCCGATCGGCGATGAAACGCGTCGTCGACACCTTCTTCGAGGGCTCGCTCGGCCAGGCCGTGGGCAACTACCTGTCCGATCCGAAGGCCACGCTCACGCCCGACGAGATCGAACGCCTCAGCCAACTCATCGAACGAGCACGCACGAACGGGGAAACGAAATGAACACCACACAACTCATCGAAGGCCTCGAAAACCTGGCGCCGTTCATCGCCGACCTGGCGTTGAAGGGCGGGGCGCTGAGCCTGTTGGGCCTCGCCGTGTACGCCTCGCTGCGCAAGGCCTCGGCCGCGGTGCGCCACGGAGCGCTGCTGGCGGTGGCGATCGGCATGCTCACGCTGCCGCTGTTGTCGCTCGTGCCGCAGTGGGGTGTGCTGCCCGCGCCTGCCGAAGCGCAACCGAGGGCCAAGGTTGGGGTAGCAACACCAACACCCGCATCTCCGTCTACGCTCATCGCGACCCGGCCCGTCGAAGCTGAACTGGTCGTGGCGTCCGCTGACGCCATCAGCACCGCCGACAACACGGAGCCCATCGCGCCACCGGTCAGCGAACCGGCGCGTTCGTTCAGCTGGCCCCTGGCCGTGGGCACAGCGTGGTTGTTCGGCGTGGTGATGTTCGGTATGGCGATCGTCGCCGGCCACATCGCGGTGCGTTTCGCCCAGCGGCGCTGCCGGGTCGTGCGCGAAGGGGCGGTGTTCGACGCGCTGCGCCGCGCGTGCGACGAGTACGGCCTGGGTTGGATGCCGCGCCTGCTGCTCAGCGACCGCCACGCCATGCCCATGACCTGGGGCCTGTGGCGGGCGACCGTGGTGCTGCCGGCCGAGGCCGAGCGGTGGGACGCCGACCGCCTGCGCATCGTCATGCTGCACGAGCTGGCGCACGTGGGGCGGCGCGACAACGCGGCGCTGTGCATCGCCCATGCGGCGCGGGCGCTGCACTGGTTCAACCCGTTGGTGTGGTGGATCAACCGCCTCATGGTGCTCGAGCGCGAGCGGGCGTGCGACGATTGCGTGGTCAACGCCGGCCAGCGCCCCGCCGACTACGCCGAGCACCTGTTGCAGATCGCCGCGCACTGGCAGGACCGCGCGCCCATGCCGCACGCCGCGATCGCCATGGCCCGCAGGAACCAGCTCGAGGGCCGGCTGGTGGGGATTCTTTCGCCGCGCAACCGCCGGGCGCTGACGCGCGGCGCGGCGTTGGCCGTGGTGCTCATCGCGCTGGCGATCGTCGTGCCCGTCGGCATCGTGGGTCCGCGTCAAAGCGCCGACGCCCGGCCGTACGGTTCGACCGAGCCGCAAGGCCCCGAGACGCTCGCCGTGGTCGAGAAGCTCACCGGCGCCTGGGTCATCGACACCCGCCGGTCGGAGAACTTCGGTCACGTGCGCAGGCTCGTCATCTCCCCCGACGGCTCGATCACCCGCTACGAATGGCCCGACAGCAAAACCCAGGCCGATGCCCAGCGCTTCAACGACCGTTACACCCTCGCCGGCTTAGACCAAGTGCACGTCACCGGCCCGTGGGGCGAGCAACAGTTCAAGCTCCGCGTGCACCCCGACGGCCAGCACATGATATGGCTGACCACCGACGCAAGGTTCGTCTTCACACGCACCGTGGAAGCCGTACCGCCGGGTTATGTCGGCAGCTGGGATGTAAGCAATGACGACATCATGACAATCCACGCGGATGGCATGGTCACGGTGAAATACGGCAACGGCTTTCCGACGATGAACGGCTGGATCAAGGACCCTGAACGCAAGCTGATCACCGGCCCCGATGGTGATCCGCAACACGCCGGCCCCGGCTACCGCTTTCTGATCATCGGGCCCGATGGCGACCCGCAATACGCCATCGATGCAGTCGGCGACCAGCTGCGGATCGCGAATCCTAAAAACACCGAAGAGTCTGCCCTGGTGTCCCGCATCACACGGGGGCATGTGCCAGGCGGCGCCTCAGAGAAGGAGCCCCAGCCGTCCTACGTCGGCGCGTGGCGCCTTGGTGATAAATATATCGTGATGATCGCTCCCAATGGCATCGTCTCGTTCGTCGGTGTGGAGTCGGGCAAGGTCTCAAGGGGCTTGCTTGAACGCAAAGGCGGCCGAGTACTTCTGACCGACACCGAGGGGAAAACGAATTTTCTCGTCGAGGTGGTCGGTAGCCACATGGAGCTCCAACACCCTGAAGATGAAGAAGAAGTTCTGTTCCTGTACCGCGTCAAGCCCGACTCGCGCTATGTCGGTGTGTGGGACAGCGGCTCGATCACCGGCTCGCTCAGCAAGGATTACACACGCGTTTTCGTCCACCTCAAGGCCAACGCGACCTACACGCTCACCGCCGAGGGCCCCGACGCGAACAAGCCGATCCGTGGCGTCTGGGACAGCGAAGACAGCGTGCTGAACCTGATCGATTTTGACGACGGGCTTCCGATCACCTCGGCGGTGCTGGTCGATGGACAGCTGCGCTTGTCGTTCAAACCCGACGGCCACACCGCGACGCTGCGCCCGATCAAGACAAACGCTTCCGAACTGGTCGACCCGTCCGACCCCTTCGCCGGCGACATGCACCCGATGTACCGCGTGGATTTAGCTTACGATTCAGAAGACGTTTTCGAGCAAAGGAAGCACGGCGTGATGCTCGACTTGGAAACGGGGCGCACGCTCTCTTTTGAGGATTGGCAGACCAAGCTGGACGCCGATGCGCGGCAGGCCTACGACTTGCACGTGGTCGAGAACGCGATGCGTCGGCCCCCCGGGGGCAGCCAGCGCTTGATGCACTTCCTGGAGGCCAACAGCTTTTCGGAGGCCGGACGCTTGGCCGTGAAGTTCATCGATTCGTTGCGCATGAGCCGATCGACCAGCGCGGGGGCGGGGCATTCGCACTTCTATGCCGCCGTGCTGACCGATTCCGGATACCTGGCGATCGTGCACAGGGCGCGGCTGAATCAATCCGCGTCCACCTGCCAGTGGTCGCTCGGGAAGATCACCGACCTGCCCGACGGTTCGATCGCCGTCACGCCGATCAAGCTCGTCAAGCCGAAGCCCGAACCGAACGCGCCGGTCGATGATGCGCCGGGCGACGCGAGCACGGTCGAGGACGTGAGCCGCGCGGAACGGTAGCCTCATCGTCGCCGGCCGCGGTGCTTGTTTTTGTTGTGCTTGGGGCGTCGGCCGCCCTTGTGTTTGGGCGCGAACTTGTCTTCGCGCGGCTGGCCCTTGCGGTGGCGGAAGCGTTCGTCCTCGACGATCCGCAGGTCCATCTCACGGCGCGACAGGTCGACCTTCTCTACCCGCACCTTGACCGTGTGGCCGATGTTCAGCACCCGCCCGCTGCGCTGGGCGGTCATCGCGCCGGTGGCGTTGTTCAGCCGCCACATCTCCGCCGGCGCGCCCGGCAGGTTGTCGCAGCGGATCAGGCCCTCGACGAGGTACTTGTCGATCTGCACGTAGACGCCGAACGACGTGACGCCGGTGACCGTGCCTTCGAACGTCTCGCCGACGTGCTGTTCCATGAGTTGCAGCACGAGCAGGTTGCGCAGCTCGCGCTCGGCGGCCTCGGCGTTGCGCTCGGTGGTCGAGCAGTGCTTTGCCGCAGTGGTCAGCGCGTCTTCGTTCGGGCAGCGGTCGTCCTCCAGCAGCGCCTTGCCGAGCTTCTTGCGCTCAGCGTTCTTGGTGGGCAGCTCGCCGGCCGGGCCGACTCTTTCCAGCAGCGCCTCGACCGCGCGGTGGGCGGTGAGGTCGGTGTACCGGCGGATGGGCGAGGTGAAGTGCAGGTAGTGCTCGCTGGCCAGCGCGAAGTGGCCGATCAGCTGCGGCGCGTACTCGGCGCGGGTGAGCGTCTTGAGCACGGCGATGTGCACGGCCTTGGCCGCGGGCTTGCCGCGCGTCGCGTCGAGCAGGGCCTGCAACTCGGCGCGCGTCGGGTTCGAGGGGATGTTGTAACCCGCCACGCGCGCGAACCGCCGCAGCTCGCCGGTCTCGTGCGCGCCGGGGTCGGGGTGGATGCGCCGGATCACCGGCACGTCGAGGTCCGCGAACGCCCGCGCCACCGCCTCGTTGGCCTCGACCATGAACATCTCGATCACCCGGTGCGTGAACGCGTCGTCTTCCGGGTGCGCGTCGATCACCCGGCCGTCCGAATCGAACACCAGCTCCACCTCGGGCAGGTCGAGCACGATCATGCCTTCCTTGAACCGGCGCTTGCGGATCGTGCGGGCCAGCTCGTCCATCATGCCCAACGCCTGCCGCAGTTCGTCGGAGTACGCGTTGTCTTCGACGGCATTTTTGGTCGCCTCTTTCTCATCGCCGTCGATCAGCGCCTGCGCTTCGAGGTAGGTCAGGCGGAAGTCGCTCTTGATGACGCTGTTGGCGAAGCGTGCGGCAAGGGGTTTGCCGGCCTTGTCGTAGGTGATGAACACGCTCTTGGCCAAACGCGGCACGCCGGGCTGGAGCGAGCAGATGCCGTTGGACAAAACCTCGGGCAGCATCGGCAGCACGAGGCGGGGCAGGTACACGCTATTGCCGCGCGAAAGGGCCTCGTCGTCGAGCGTCGATCCGGGCCGCACGAAAGTCGCGACGTCGGCGATGTGAATCCCCAACTCCCACTGGTCGCCGTCACGATTGATGCTGATCGCGTCGTCGAAGTCCTTGGCGTCGGGCGGGTCGATGGTCAGCGTGAACGTGTCGCGTAAGTCGGTGCGGTCGGTGAAGTAATCTTCAGTGTTCTCGTTGTAGTCGCGCACGGCGTCGCGGGCTTCGGCCAGCGCGTCTTCGGGCAGCTTCTCCGACAGGTCATAGGCCCGGATCACGCCGAGCGTTTCGACGTTCGGCGCACCCGCTTCACCGAGCACCTCGGTAATCACGCCCTCGGCCATGAAGTGGCCCTCGGGGTAACGCGTCAGCTCGACGACGACCTTGTCGCCTTGCTTGGCGTTCTTGCTCGACGCGTCGCGGACGACGATGGGCTCGGTGAACAGCCGGCCGTCGGGGAAGACGAGCCAGTTGCCGCCTTTTTTTGCCAGCGCGCCGACGAAGTTGGTCTGCCCGCGTTGGAGGATTTCGACGATGCGCGCCGTCGGCCCGCCCTTGCCGGTGCGGTTGCGCCGGCCGGAGCGCACGACCTCGGCCCGCACGCGGTCGCCGGTCAGCGCGTCGAGGGTGTCGCGCGGCGAGACGAACAGGTCGCCGTGGCTGGAGGCGGTGTCGGGGATGATGAACCCGAAGCCGCGCTCGTGGCGCTTGAACTTGCCGACGACCTCGTTGCCGAGGGGGGGTAGGGTGACGGTGTCGTTGACGCCGACGATGACCTGGCCGGCGTCGACCATCTCGTGGATGGCGGCGGCGAAGGCGGCATAATCGTCGTCGCCGACGCCGATCGCCTCGGCCAATTCGCGTGCGGCTTGCGGGCGGTAAGCCTGGTGGCCGACGTGCTGGAGGATGCGCTGCTTGAGGTAGTGGGACATGCGGGCCCTGTGCTTTCCGTAAAAGCGGGCATCTTAGCGGGAATGTGGCGTGGGGACATTTCTACTGTGGATCGCGCCACTTCTTCCAATCGAGGCCTGTCACCTCGATGCGGCGGTCGAGCTGGCCGTTCCACTCGACGGTCAGGCCGTGCGCTTCGAGCGTCTGGCGGACCTTCCCGCCGATGGCGAGCGCATCGTTCTCGTCGCCGCCGACGGTGCCGTAGGCGAGGCAGAAGCTGCCGTCTAGTTCGGCGCTTTCGGTATCCTGCTGGTGGTAGAAGGTGTAGCCGATGGGGTCGGTGTGCTTGGCGAACTCGGCGATCTCGTCGCCCATCTCCGCGAGGCCACAGTTCTGGCAGCAGGTGAAGTTCTGTCGCGCGACGATGCCTTGCTGCTGCAGCGCGGCGAAGGCCTGGTCGAGCTTGTCGCAGTCGGTCGGTCGGCCCCACGCCTGCTGCGCCTCGTAGTGCTCGGTCAACAGGCGGTCGGTGATCTCGGCGACGCGCTGCTCGGTGACCCGGTCGGGGTAGTCGTCTTGCATGGCCTCGGTCACCATCTCCACGATCTGGTCGCGCGTGTCGAAGCCCATGCGCACGTAACGTCCGGCCCAGTCGGCGATTTCATCTTGGACCTGCTCGTCGGTCGCCGGCGGTTGGTTGGCGGGGCGTGGTTGTTCGGCCTTGCGCATGTACAGCTTGGCGAGCACCACGCCGATTACGCCTCCGATGATGGCGAGCAGAACGATCCACAGGCTTTCGGGCATCGCGTTACCCCCTTATTTCACGCGCTCCCCTTCGGGTCGCGGCTAAACTTTGTTCGCGGCGGCGGCCACGCGTTCGTCGGCGATCTGCTGGGCGATGGCGGCGGGCGTTTCGCCCTCGGCTTCGGCACGTTCGAGCACCTCGTCGAGGCTGTCGCCGATCGCGTCGAGGCGGGCGTCGAGCTCGGCCTGGGTTTCGGAGAGGATCTCCAGCACGTACAGGCGGATCAGGCCGCCGGCGTTGAGCAGGTAGTCGGGCGCATAGACGATGCCGCGCTTGAGCAAAGCCTGGGCGTCGGTGACCTCGTCGAGCAGTTGGTTGTTCGCGCCGCCGGCGATGGCCTTGCAGTTGAGGTTCGGGATGGTCTGCGGGTTGAGCCCGCCGCCGAGCGCACAGGGGGCGAACACATCGCAGTCGGCCTGGTGGATGACGGCCGGCTCGGTGACCGTGGCGTCGAACTTGTCGCGCGCGTAATCGCAGGCGCTTTGGTTGACGTCGGCGACGATCAGCTTCGCGCCGCGCGCGTGGAGCATGTCGGCTAAGTGCATGCCGACCGAGCCCACGCCTTGGATGGCAACGGTCAACCCGTCGAGGCTGTCGCCGCCGAGGGCGCGGCGGGCGATGCGCTCGATGCCGATGCGCACGCCGTGCGCGGTGGAGACGCCCGGGTCGCCCGATGCGCTCGACGTGCCCACGCGGTGGGCGGTGCGCTCGGCGACGATGTCGATGTCCTTGCAGTTGATGCCCGCGTCTTCCGCGGCGATGTACGCGCCGTCGAGGCGCTCGACCATCTCACCCAGCGCCAGCATCATGTCGCGCGACTTGCCTTTGGTGTGGTCGCCGATGACCACGGCCTTGCCCCCGCCCAGCGGCAGGCCGCTGATCGCGGCCTTGCGGGTCATTGCCCAGGCCAACCGCAGCACGTCGAACTCGGCTGCGGCCTCGTCGACGTACGGATGCATCCGCACGCCGCCAAGCGACGGGCCGAGCGCGGTGGAGTGAACGGCGATGATCGCGTGCAGGCCGGTGCAGTGGTCCGTGCCGACGACGACCTGTTCGAAGTGGTCGACGCTACGTTTTTCGATCTGGAGCATGGCCGAATAGGATACCGCTCAGCCGGTCAGTCCGCACCCTCGGCCCCGGATTCTGCCTTGTCCTCGTCGAACCGCTTGGGCTTGGCGATGTACTTGTCCTTCTCGTCCTCGGGCAGCGAGTCGATGAACTGCTTGTGGCCGATCTTGTAGGCCATGACGGTGATGAACGCGAAGACGACGAGGAAGACCGCCGCGACGAACCGCATGCGGACGAACACCAGCGAGCAACCGACGGCGGCGAACCCGAACGCCATGAAGTACAGCAGCACGACCGACTGCTTGACGGTGAGCCCGGAGCGGATGAGCTGGTGGTGCAGGTGCTGGTTGTCGGGCGCGAACAGCCCCTGGCCGCGCATCTTCCGGCGGACCAGGGCCAGGGCGGTGTCGAGGATGGGCAGGGCGAAGACCATCAGCCCGGCCATGACCAGCGCCGCGTCGCCCTTCTCGGCGAACAGCAGCACGTTGGTGATGCACAGGTAGCCCAGCAGCATCGACCCCGCGTCGCCCATGAAGATCGTGGCGGGGTTGAAGTTCCACGGCAAGAAGCCCAACACCGCGCCGAGCAAGGCGAGGCAGGTCACCACGCGCACCGGGTCGAAGTCGACGGAGTACGCCCCGCCGGCGTACAGGCCCATGGCCAGCGCTACGGAGATGAACGTGAAGCCCAACGCGACGATCGAGGTCACGCCGGTGGCCAGGCCGTCGAGCCCGTCGAGCAGGTTGGCCGCGTTGCACCCGCCGAGCACGAGGAACGCGACGGTCGCGGCCCCGAGCCAGTAGGTGATCTGGGCGTAGCCGGGCAGGGTCGAAGGGTCGATCGAGGAGATGGAGAAGACCGCGCGGATCATGCCGTCGACCAGGTTCACGCCGATGGGCTTGCCGAGGAAGGGGGTGACCAGGAACGCGGCGGCGAACAGCTGGAAGCCGACCTTCACGCGCGGGCTGAGGTTCATCACGTCGTCGGCGAGCCCGGCGATGGTGATGATCGCCGCGCCGGCGATGATGCTCAACGGGAACTGCACGATGCCCGAGTTGTTGTGCGGGTCGACCTTGAAGCAGACGATCACGCCCACCAGCCAGCCGAGGAACACGGCCAGCCCCCCGAGGTACGCCACCGGCTCGGCGTGCGCCTTGCGCTTCTGGTCGGGCCAGTCGACGATGCCGTTGGCCAGCGCCACGCGGCGCATGATCGGCGTGGCGATCAGCGCCACGCAGAACGCCACGAAGAACACCTCCATGTAGGGCGAGAGCACCTCGGTGGCGGTAAAGGTCTTCGCCGCCTCGGCCGCCTCGGCGGGGTCGGCGGTCGCGATGGTCAGTAGCTCAGGCATGGCCCGCTTCGTTTGATGCGAACGGGGCGCCGCGGCGCCTCAGTTCGATCAGCTCCTTGAGGATCGCGTCCAGTTTCTTCGTCGGCTCGAAGCCGATCGCCCGACGCACACGCGTCAGGTCCGGCACACGGCGCTGGAGGTCGTCGAACCGTGTGGCGTAAGCTCGCTCGTACGGCACGAACCGCTTGCCCCCTGTCGAGCCAGTCAGCCCGATCACCCGGTCGGCCAGCTGTTCGATGCTCACTTCCTCGTCGCTGCCCAGGTTGAACACCCGGCCGTGACACCCCGGCTCGGCCAACAACCGCGGCAACGCGCCCACCACGTCGCGGACGTGGCAGAAGCACCGCGATTGGCTGCCGTCGCCGTATACGTCTATCGGCTCATTCGCCAACGCTTTTTCGATGAAACGCGGGATCACCATGCCGTATTGCCCGACCTGCCGGGGGCCGACGGTGTTGAACAGCCGCACCACCACCGCGGGCAGCCCGTCGAACCCGTGGTGCGCCAGCGCCAGGTGCTCGTCGAGCGCCTTGGCCATCGCGTACGACCACCGGCTGAACACCGTCGCGCCGTAGGCCACGTCGTCGTCTTCGCCGAACGGCACGCGGTCGGACTTGCCGTACACCTCGCTGGAGCTGGTCAGCAGCGTGGGGATGTGCCGATCCGCGGCGGCGCGGAACACGCGCACCGCCTCCATCACGTTGTTTTCGATCGATTTCACCGGCTCGTCGACGATCAGCTTCACGCCCACCGCCGCGGCGAGGTGGTACACCTGGTCGACCCCGTCGGCCCACGAGCCGTCGGCCGGCAGGTCCGCAACCGCGCATTCGGTGAAGGTCAGCCGGTCATCGGGCAGGGCGGCGAGGTTCTCCCGCCGGCCGGTCGACAGGTCGTCGATCACACGCACACGGTGGCCTTGGGCGACCAGGTGCTCGGCGAGGTGCGATCCAACGAATCCGGCGCCGCCGGTGATGACGATGTTCATGACGTGCACTTACCTCGTCCCCGGCCCTCGATCACGCGAGAGGGCCAAACAGTATACCCCGCCCGGTGCAAAGGTGTTCGGTTGGTTGGCGGTTAGAAAAAAGCCCCGCTCGCACGCGAGCGGGGCTTGGGTTGGTGTTCCTATCGGACGTCCGACGGATTACTCGGCGGCCTCGCCCGGCTGCGTCGCGTCGGTCGCGCCGGTCTCCGGCGCGGGCGTCGGGGCCGGTGCGGGCGCGGGGGTGGGTGTCGGGCTCGGCGTGGGCGTGGCGGTGGCTTCGGGGTTGGCCAGCATCGCCTTGATCACCTCGTCGGTGATGTCCACGGCGTCTTCGTGCCACAACACGTTCGGGATCTTGGCGACCACGACCTTCGCGCCGCGTTCCTGCGCGATGGCCTTGCCCTCGATGCTGACCAGGTTCTGGAACTTCTTGTACAGCCGGCTGCGCTCGTTACGCGCGCTGGCGCTGGCCTGGTTCTGGTAGCCCTGCCACTTCTGGCTGGCTTCGAGCGCCATGGTCTGAAGGATATTCTTCTGCTCCTCGGTCGGGTTGTCGCCGAACTCCTTCTGCTTGTCTTCGAACTGCTTCTTCCACTGCTGGGCGATGGCGACCATCTGCTGGGCGATCTTCTGGTTGTGAGCCTGGATCTCCGCCTCGATCTGCTTATCCTTGTCCAAGGCCTTGACGACGCGGTCGAGGTCGACGACCAGCACCTGGTCCTTGGCGGGCTCGGCTTGCGGCTGCGGCTGCGGCGCGGGCGCGGTGTCTTTGCAGCCGGTCGTGATGAACAGCGCCAGACTCAGCGCCACGGTCCCTGTGATCAAACGAAACATGTTCGTACCTCCAACGGTTGGATGGCGGCCAGCATAACACCGCCGCCGTGTATGACCAATCGGCCAGATCAGCCCGCGAGTTTGCCGTCGACGTGAAGATCCATCTGCGGGAAGGGGATGCCGATATTCGCCCCGTCGAGGCGGTTTTTCACCTCGCGGGTCAGCGCGTCCTTCACCGCCCAGTAGTCCTCGCTCTTGGCCCACACGCGCACCGACCAGTTGATGCACGAGTCGCCCAGGTCGCACAGCACCGCCGCCGGCTCGGGGTCGGCCAGCACGTGGTCGATCCCCTTGGCCGCCTCGAGCAGCGTCGCGCGGGCCGCGTCGAGGTCGGCCGGGTAGTCGGTGCCGACCGCCACGTCGACACGGCGCGTGTCGTGGTGGGAGATGTTGGTGATGGTCGAGCCGAAGACCGCGCCGTTGGGCACGATCACGCGGATGTTGTCCGGCGTGTCCAGCGCGGTGTTGAACAGGTCGATCTCGAAGACCTTGCCGGTCGTGCCCGCCACGGTGACCACGTCGCCGACGACGAACGGGCGGAACACCAGCAGCATGATGCCCGACGCGAAGTTGCCGAGCGTGCCCTGGAAGGCCAGGCCCACCGCCAGGCCGGCGGCGCCGATGACGGCCGCGAAGCTCGTGGTTTGCACGCCGAAGATGCTGAGGATGCTGAGCAGCGCGAGGATCATCACGCCCCATTTGGCCATCTTGCCGAAGAAGCGCGCCAGGGTCATCTCGATCTTGCTCTTGGTGCACATCTTCGTGACGACCCGCCCGGCCCACGCGGCGACGAGGAACGCGGCGATCAGCATCACGATGACCTTGATCGTCGGGATGCCGTAGGTGTCGACCAGGTACTGGATGTTTTCGGGATCCGACCAGTCGGTGGGTGTCGCCGGTGCGTCGGGGGTGTCGGCGTCGGGGGTGCCGCCGGGCGTCGGCGTGTCTGTCTCGCCGTTTGGTTGTGCGACCGCGCTGGCGAGCTTCACCGTCACGGTGTTCACGAATAGATGGTTCAACATCGGTCTCTCCTTACGAGGTTGAAAGAGTCAAAATGGAGGTAATCTCACCCTGAGATGTGCCCGCCCAAGTTACCACAATAGGCGTGCTTTTCCGCCAAAGAAACCGATGCATATGGGCCAAAGTACCCCGTTTTTTATGCCGATACGGCTTTTGTGAGTGAGAGGACGTCTAAATCCGCGCCACCTGACGCGAAAGCCGAATCCCCGCGCGCATCGAAGCGCGCGGCGGACGATGCGCCGTTGCGCCAGAAGTTGTTGCTGTTGATCGCCGCGGCCAGCACGTGGGGCGCGGTGGTGGGCGTGGCGGCGGTGCAGTGGCAGTTGAGCGTGTGGGTGATCGTGGTGGGGGTGTTTGTGGTGGCGACGGCGCTGAGCCGGGTCGCGAGCAACTGGGCCGCGGCGCCGGTCGAGGAGTTGGCCCACCGCCTCGAGCGGGTCGCGCGGCCGGATCGTCCGGCAACGACGCAGGGCCTGCCCGCCGAGCGCGACGACGAGATCGGCCGGGTCTATCGCGCCGTGCGGCGCATCGCCGAGCACGCCATCCGCCAGCGCCACGAGGCCTCGCGCCTGCGGCGCACGCTCGACTCGTCGATCGCCGACGCCACGCGCAAGGCCACCGTGCAGCTGTCGCAGATGGCCATGCGCGACCCGCTGACGAACCTGGGCAACCGGCGCTTCCTCGACGAGCACCTCGACCAGCTCGTGCGCTCGTGCGCCGAGGCGCACACCGACCTGATCGCGGTGGCGATCGACCTGGACAACTTCAAGGCGGTCAACGACGAGCTCGGCCACGCCGCGGGCGACGAACTGCTGATCTTCGCCGCGACGCTGATCCGCGGCTCGATCCGCGACGACGACGTGGCCATCCGTATGGGCGGCGACGAGTTCATCGTGCTCATGCCCGGCTGCGAGCTCGAGCGCGCCGTGTCGTTCGTTGAGCGCTTGCGCAAGCTGTTCGCCGAGCACGTGCGCGTGACCCTGCCCGAGCAGCTGCAACCCGGCCTCTCGGCGGGCATCGCCTCGTTGCTACGCGACCGCGTGCGCGACGGCCAGAGCCTCATCGAGTCGGCCGACCGCTACCTCTACCGCGCCAAACGCGCCGGCAAATCCCAAACCGCCGGCTGCTGACGCGTCTCGCATGCGACTAAATAAGCGATTCCCCTTAACCGTTTTTCGGTTCATACCGCAATGCGGTGAGTGATTTTCACACATTCGTTTATGCGCATGCTAATTGCACAAAACCACAGATGACTACATCAAGTCTCTGATTGCCGCTTCCGATACCTGCATTGACGTAACAGGGTCGGGGAAACCGCGGGGCTACTTCCTACAGGCTTCCCCAATACAACATGGCCAACCGTGTCCAAGCGGCTCGCGTCGCTTGCCCGGTGTAGTTGAACCTGCTGCCGCTCGACCGCCGATGGCGTGTCCGGCTCGCGGTGCAGGATGGTGAACCAGACAGATGCAGATCGAAGTGCGAAATCTGAGCATCGGAACGGAACTCGAAAACGACATCTACGACGACCACGGGGTGCTGCTGCTCAAGGCCGGCCAACCCGTGACCGAACGCTTCCTCCAGGTCTTGCGCAACCGGGGCATCCGACAGGTCAAGTCTGACGCACCGACGCCGACGAATGAATCCGTTTATCACTCGGCGACCAGCCGCGCCCTCGACGAAGCCGTCGACGCCTGCGCCGACCAGGTCGGCCACGTCTCCGACCAGTGGCCGAGTGAGAAGGCCCGGCCGTTCACGCGGCGCGGCGTGCTCTCGGTCGCGCAGCGCAGCAAACGCCTCGCCCACACCCGCCAGCGCCTCGGCAACGCCATCGGCCGGTTCATGATCGCCGGCCCGGCCGTCGCCGCCGGCTCGCTCGACATCGACCTGCTCGAGCGCGACCTCGTCGAGGTCGCCAAGCTCGTCGGCGACGACCCGTACACCGCGCTGCTCGCCCGCGAGCTGCGCGGCGGCGACGCGCAACTTTACGAAGAGGGCATTCACGCCGCCGTCGTCGCCATCGCCATCGCCGTGTACATGGGCTTCGGCGACGCGGACATCATGGACGTCGGGTTCGCCACCATGTTCAGCGACCTGGGCTTGCTCCGCCTGCCCGATGCGATCCGCGCCGCGCCATACCTCAACGCCGAGCAACGGCGGACGCTCGAGCAGCACCCCGTCCACACCGCCGACGCCCTCGACCAGGCCGGCGCCAAGCTCGCCCGACAGATCATCGCCTACCAGACCCACGAGCGCGTCGACGGCTCGGGCTACCCCCGCAAACGCCACGGCATGTTCATCACCCCCCTGGCGCGCATCGCCGGCATCGCCCACGCCTTTATCACCCGCTGCGCCGCGCGGCCGCACCGGCCCGCCATGCTCCCCTACGACGCGATGGTCGCCATCCTTCAGGCCTCGCGCGCCGGGCGCTTCGACACCACCGCCGTCCGCGCCTTCCTCGACGTGATGTCGCTGTTCCCCATCGGCTCGTGCGTCGAGCTCTCCGACGAGCGCGCCGCGCGCGTCTGGCAGTCCAACCTCAAGCTGCACACCGACCCCGTCGTCGCCGTGATCGACGGGCGGGGCAAGGCCACCGACGAGCTGATCGACCTGGCCAAGGTTCGCACCGTGAAGATCGTCCGCGCGATCCCCAACCCCATGAACAAGTGCGCTTAAACACGGGTCACAAGCCCGGCTCTGAGCGGCGCAGCCGCGAAGACCGGGATCACCCCTCACACCGCCTGCCTGTCCCTCAGCGCCTCGCCCGAATCGTAAAACGCCTCGAGCTGTTGCCGGTAGGGCGCGGTGTCGACCCCGTGCTCGGCGAGCCAGGCGTCGCTGTAGTACGTGTCGAGGTACTTATCACCCCCGTCGCACAGCAGCGTGACCACGCTGCCCGCTTCGCCGCGATCGTGCATGTCGCTCATCAACCGCAACGCCGCCCACAGGTTCGTGCCCGTCGACCCGCCGGCTTTGCGGTCGAGCAGGCCTTCGAGGAAGTGGATCGTCGCGATCGACGCCGCGTCCGGCACCCGCACCATGTGGTCGATCACGCTGCGGTTGAACGAAGGCTCGACACGCGGCCGGCCGATGCCTTCGATCAGCGAACAGCGGTCGCTCGTCGCGCCCTGATCACCCGTGCGGTAGTAATCGACGAACACCGAGTGCTCGGGGTCCGGCACGCACAGCTTCGTGTCCAGCTTCTGGTAGCGGATGAACCGGCCGATCGTCGACGACGTGCCGCCCGTGCCCGCCGCGGTCACGATCCAACTCGGCTCGGGGTGGCGCTCCCGCTGCATCTGCCGGAACAGCGACTCGGCGATGTTGTTGTTCCCCCGCCAGTCCGTCGCGCGCTCGGCGAAGGTGAACTGGTCCATGTAATGCCCGCCCAGTTCGTCGGCGATCCGCTGCGCCGCCGAGTAGATGTCCATGTCGTCGACGAGGTGGCAGCGCCCGCCGAGGAACTCGATCTTGTGGATCTTCTCGCGCGACGTGCACGCCGGGATGACCGTGTGGAACGGCAGCCCCAGCAGCCGGGCAAAGTACGCCTCGCTGATCGCCGTCGACCCCGACGACGCCTCGACGACCGGCATCCCCTCCGTGATCCACCCGTTGCAGATGCCGTACAAGAACAGCGACCGCGCCAGCCTGTGCTTGAGGCTGCCCGACGGGTGGATCGATTCGTCCTTCAGGTATAGATCGATGTTCGGACAACTCGGCCACGTCACGCGGATCAGGTGCGTGTCCGCCGAGCGTTGGAAGTCCGCCTCGATCGCCGCGACCGCTTGTTTGATCCAGGTGTTGGGCATGCCCTTTAGTATAAACGGGATGCGGAGTCCGAAGGCACCGAACTTTGGCCCGTTCTCGCTTGGCGTGGTCAGTTAAGTGACCACGCGGCTACCGGTTGGCGACCGCTCCGTTGGCCGGGCCGCTCACGCAGAACAGCTTGCCGCCGGCGCGGATGACGATCGCCCCGTCGACCAGGGCCACGCCGTGCACCGGGTCGTCGGTCGGCAGCTTCGACTCGGCCACCAGGTTCGCCGACTCGGCGTCGTGCTCGAGCACCCAGGTCGTGCCGTCCTTGCAGAACACGTAAACGAGGCCGTCGACGGTGACCGGCGTCGCCCACGCGCTGGCCGGCAGCTTCAGCTTCCACTGGAACTTGCCGGTCTCGGCGTCGACGCAGGTCAGCAGGCCGGCCTTGCTGAAGTAGTAGACCGAGCCGCCCACCGCCACCGGGGCGGCGAACGAACTGGGCGGGGCGTCGGCGAACCACCGGCGCTCGAGCCGCTGCTCGGTGCCGCGCGCCAGCGCCAGGTTCCCCCACCTCTGCGAGCCGGCGAGGTACACGCGGTCGCCGATCACCAGCGGCGTGGGCACCGTGTAGCCTTTCTTGCCTTCGTACACGCAGACGTGCGAGCCATCGGACGCGTCAAAACCCTCGAACCGGTCCTTGGCACAAACATAGACCAACTCGCGCCCGCCTTCTTCTGTGACCACCGGCGAACTCCACGCCACACCCTTGGCGCGATCGACCTTCCACGCGTCCTTGCCCGTGCGTTTGTCCACCGCCAGCAGGTACGAAGGCCCGTCGTGGTCGACCAGCACGACGACGTGCCGCTTGGTCTGCGCGATCGAGCCGCCCAGCCCGTGGTTGCCGCCGATCGGGCCGAACTCCTCGACGAGGTTGCGTTGCCACTGGACCTCGCCGTCGTGGTTGGTGGCGACCAGGTTGCCCGACTCGAAGAAGGCGTACACGCGCTCGGCGTCGACCGCCGCGGTGGGCGCGGCCTGCGATATCATGCGCGATCGCTTGGCGGTCAACCCCGACGCCACGTCTCGCCGCCACAGTTCCTTGCCGCTGGCCAGGTCGTAGCAGAGCACCGCCATGGTTTCCTTGTGGTCGCCGATGCTTGTCGTGGTGAACACCCGCCCGCCCCACACCAGCGGGCTCGACTGGCCGTAACCCGGCAGGTCGACTTGCCACGCCAGGTTGCGCTCGGTCGACCACGACAACGGCAGGCCGCGCGCCGTGCTGCGGTTGTCCCCGTAGCCCCGGAACCCCGGCCAGTGCGCCTGGCCCGGTTGTTGGTTCAACACCCCCAGCGCCCGTGCCTGACCCGCCCCGGTCGGCGCATCGGGCGCCTTTTCTTCCGGCGGCCCGGCGGCCTTGAACTGTTTCATGTCGATCTCGATGACCGAGCCGGTCATCCCGCCCTTCGCCGCGCCGCCCAGCACCAGCAGGCGATCGCCCTTCACCGCGACCAACCGGTGGAAGAAGCGGCCCTCGGGGATGCGGGCGCCGGTGTCGAGCCACTTGATCGTCTTCGCGTCGATCGCCATCACCTTGCCCTCGTACCCCAGCGTGTAGACGTGGTCGCCCACGCCGAACGCCGCGGAGCCGAAGCCCTTCATAAAGCCCTTGGAGGGGAAGTTCGGCCCCTTCACCCAGGTGTCGGAAGCGATGTCGTACACGAACACGTCGCGCCGCGTGCCCTTGGGCGCGATCCCCCCGATGACGAACACCTTCCCCCCCACCGCCGCCACGTCCGCCGCGCGCCGCAGGAACGGAGGGTCGGCGATCTTCTTCCACTCGAACGCCTCCGCGTCGAGGTCCGCGACCCACGCCGTCGTGTGCCACGGCGTCTCGCCGTCTTCGTCTTTCAGCCCCAGCGCCCACCCGCCGACCACGAACAGCTTGCCGCCGTGGATCACGACGTTGTGCGACGAGCGCGGCTCGGGCAGCGCGGGCAGGTCCTCCCACGCGTTCGTGTGCGGGTTGAACCGCTGCACCACGTCCGTCGAGCGCACGTCTTTGTCTTCGCCCGGCGCGTTGTGGGCCGTCATCCCGCCCACGCGGTACACCTTGCCTTGGTACGCGAACATGCCCAGGCCCTGGAGCTTCGGCCCGCCCGGAAGCGCGCGCCACCCGTCGGGCTTGTCCAGCGACAGGCGGTAAAACGCGCCCGACTGGTCGGCCGTGGAGTAGGTGTGCGCCTTGCCCGTGTGCCCGCCGTAGACGTACAGCGAGCGCCCGGTCACCGCGGCGCCGAAGCTCGACGCCGCGTAGGGCATCGCCGGCCAGTCGCCCGCGCTGTCGATCACCCCGGCCGGCTGTGTGGCCGGCTGTGTGGTCGGTTGGGTAGTCGGATGCAAGGCCGGTTGCGTGGTCGGCGCTTGCTCCGCCCGCGCTTCCGCTTGCCACAGCACGGCCGCCGCAGCGAGCACCGCCAACCCCAACGTCTTCGCTTGAAGATTCATAGCCCTGTTCTCGTTTCTATATCTAGATGTTGTCGCACCTCGACTCCCGGCGGGGTGCTCGGCATGCTTCTGCGCCTTCCGCACAGGAACGCTTGGCGCAAGGTAGTAAACCCGAGAATTAGTTGCAATATGACTATTTAATCGATCGCCCCGACCATTCCGGGTCTCCCCAAGCCCGGCCCTGATTAGCCCGCCTTGAAAACCGGGATCCCCGGCACGCGAGCCCGCAGTTGGGAATCAGTCCCCGGGTTGTTCCCGCCTCGACCAACAAACCCCCAAGCCGGACTGAAACGCAGCGCAAGTCCGGACCACACGGGTTCTGGTTACAATCCGCTCATCGTCTCTGTCCGGAGCATGCGGCGTGCCTTTGAAACAAACCTTGTGTCCGCTCATCGTCTGCTTCGCTCTGGTCGCCCTTGCCGTCGCTGCCGTCTTGTTGTGGCAGGCGCTCGTGACCAAAGAATACCGCAGTTACACCGGTGCTTTTCGATCGCTGATTTCAACAGGGTGGCCCGATGACGATCACATGATCGCTTATCGCTCACTGCCCCGACACCCCTTGCCGTTCATCCGGGATCGCTTCGTGCGGTGTTTCTAACTCACGCGCTTTCGACAGGGCGGAGGCCACAAGGCCGGCCGGCACGGACACCACGCCCAATCCGATCAGCAGGACAAAGAACGTGAACACCCGCCCGCCCGGCCGAGCGGTGTGTCGCTTTGCTTGATGATTTGCTTGAGTCGTGTCGTCACGACATATCCCCCTTGGCGTGGTCACTTTAGTGACCACGCCGTCTGCGGTCGGCATGACCATGCCTTACAATCTACCCATGCTCATCCCGCCGTCGCAACTGAAACCCGAAACGCTGCGGGCGTTGGTCGAGGAGTTCGTGACGCGCGACGGCACCGACCTGGCCGACGCCGAGATGAAGGTCGCGCAGGTGCTCCGTGCGATCGAAGTCGGCCGGGCGGAGGTCCACTACGACGAGGAAACCGAGACAACCACCATCGTGCCCGTTGATCGGCGGTGAACCGGGCCTTGATGGGGTAAACGGGGCAAACGCGAACCGGCTTTGCGTAAAAGCCGTATCATCATCCGGCCGATAGCGTAAAAGACACGTCAAAGCCGAGGGGGCCGGCTGGTACAGCCGATTTCAGCGTATTATTGGGCTTTAAGGCGATTTCGAGACACAAACCCGGCCGATGGCTGAGTGAAAATTTATCCTTTTTCTTATGTCAAAGTACTGGAATTGACGAGCCGATTTGTGAGGATAGAAGGATCGCCTCGCGGGGTGTGGCGCCTTGGGCGAACACCGGGCGTGGCGCTCGCCGGCAGCCAGGGAGTGGCAGCGGGTAAGCCTTACTGGAGCAGGGGTTACAGGGTGGCTGGGTACAGGGTCGAGGGATAGACCATCGGTCACATCTGCCGGCGTTAGCCGGCTGACTTCTGCTGACAACTTGCTGCTCGTCATGGGCGCGGTGGTTCGGGCCGTGTTTCGTGCACACCGATCGCCACCAAACCCACCGCCCGGCGGGGCGAGCGTTCGACCAACTCGATGCGCAAGACGCGCACACGAGGGGGGCGGAGCCTGCACACATCGATCACCAAGCCGGCCCTGTGCGGCGTTATTGGCCTGCATACAGCGCCATCGCCTGGGCCCGCGTTCACGTGGAACACGACTTTGTTTTCACCTTTCGCAGCCAATTCGAGGTTGAACTCGTTCCGTCGGCCGGTGACGGGCGCAACCCGGGGAGGGCGATCGCGATGAGTAAGCAACTTGTCATCGTTCACGCACGGCGGATCATCCGCGAGTCGTTGCGGGCTTTATTAGAGGCCAGCGGCGGTCACGAGGTGGTCGGCGAATCGGCGGACGGTCGCGCGGCGATCGAAACCGTCGAGCGCACCCGGCCGCAGGTCGTGCTGATGGACTTGTCGCTGCCGGTGCTCAACGGCATCGACACCACGCGGCAGTTGTCGCGCAAGTGCCCGCGGGCGAAAGTGCTGGTGCTGGCGATGACCAGCGATCGGCACCACGTGGCCGAGGCGCTGAAGGCGGGGGCGGCCGGGGCGCTGTGGCACGACTGTTCGAGCGACGAGCTGCTCCGCGCCATCGAGGTGGTGCAGACCGAGCAGATGTATTTGTCGCCGGGCATCGCGGACGTGGTGGTCAACAGCTACGTGCGCAACCCCGAGGGCAACGGCGACGGCCGGCTGGCGCTTTTGACCAACCGTCAGCGCGAGGTGTTGCAGCTGCTCAGCGAGGGCCGATCGACCAAGCAGATCGCGCTGGACCTGGACATCAGCCCGAAGACCGTCGACACGCACCGCCAGGACCTGATGATGAAGCTGAACATGTTCTCGGTGGCGGAGCTGACGAAGTTCGCGGTGCGCGAGGGGTTGACGTCGCTGGACGCGTGAGCTTCGCAGGAGAGCGAACCAGTCGGCCGATAGTTGGGTAATAGTCAGATGGAAGTTGGAACGCACGCGATGAACCAGCCGATCGAGTCGGACAACACGGCGCACGACCACCGTTGGTGGGTGTTGCACACGATGAGCCGGCAGGAGAAGGCGGTGGCGGCGGCGTTGATGTCGCGCGGGGTCGAGCACCTGCTGCCGTTGGTCAAGAAGGTGCGGTATCACGGGCGTCGGAAGCTGGTGTCGGAGCTGCCGTTGTTTGCGGGTTACGTGTTTTTGAAGGGCTCGGCGGAGGACGCGTGGGAGCTCGACCGCAACAAGCGTTTGGCGCAGATCATCGAGGTGGCGGACCAGGCGCAGCTGGAGTGGGAGCTGCAGAACATACGCATGGCGCTGGCCGCCGAGGCGCCGTTGGACGCGTACCCGTACCTGGAACAGGGCGTGCGGGTGGAGGTGCGGGGCGGGCCGTTCCGTGGGATGCAGGGCGTGGTCGAATCGCGTGCGGCGATGGACCGTTTGATATTGCAGGTACAGACGCTCGGTCAGGCGGCGAGCATCGAGATCGACGGCGCGCTGCTCGACGTGGTGGACGAAGGGTGAGATGAGCGACAAGCAGGCACAGGTTGATTGGCGTGCGCATCACGGTGAGGCTTTCGCCGGCCGGCGCGTGGCGGTGACGGGGGCGGCGGGCTTCATCGGTTCGCACATCGCAGCGGCGCTCGGCGAACTCGGTGCGGCGGTGGTGGCGTTCGATGATTTGTCGAACGGCGACTGGTCGAACCTCGATCACGCGGCGGGCGATGTTCGGCGGGTGACGGGCAGCGTGTGCGACTTGGCGGCGCTGTCGGCGGCGCTCGAAGGCTGCGAGTTTGTGTTTCATCACGCGGCGCGGGTGTCGGTGGCGGAGAGCGTGACCGAGCCGAGCGTGTATTGCGAGACGAACGTGGGCGGCACGCTGAACGTGCTGGAAGCGTCGCGGTCGGCGGGGGTGCGGCGTGTGATGTACGCCGGGTCGGCCAGCGCATACGGCGACCCGCGGGGGGTCGATGCGGTCGACGAGTCGGTGCCGCCGATGACGATGAACCCGTACGCGGCGACGAAGCTGGCGGGCGAGTTGTTGTTGGAATCGTGGGCCCACTGCCACGACATGGACGCGGTGACGCTGCGTTACTTCAACATATTCGGGCCGCGCCAGCGCGCCGATTCGCCTTACTCGGGCGTGATCGCGGCGTTCGCGCACCGGTTGTTGGCGGGCGAGCCGGTCACGATACACGGCGACGGCGGGCAGACGCGCGACTTTGTTTACGTGGCCAACGCGGCGCACGCGAACCTGTTGGCGGCGCGGTGTGAGCAGCCGCTGATGGGCCGGCGGTTCAACATCGGCACGGGGCGCTCGGTCAGCGTTAACGGGCTGTTTGCGCAGGTGGCGCAGATGACCGGGCGCGATACGCAGGCGGCGCACGGTGAGGCGCGCGTGGGCGACATCCGTCATTCGAAGGCAAACGCGCAGGCGGCGCATGCGACGCTGGGTTTCGAACCGGTCGTTGGTTTTGAAGCAGGCCTCGCGCAGACGGTGGCGTGGTACCAGCAGCAGGCGCAAGGACAGGTGAGCGGGGCACGGGGCTGATGGGCTTGGGTCAATCGATCGCTTTGCGTTGGTCGCAGGCCTTAGCCTACGGCCGATACGTGCGTCGGCCGATGCGGTGTTACGCCGATTGGCTGAGGCTGCGGCGCAAGCCGTACACCGTGGAAACGCGCGACGGGCTGGTGATGGAGCTTCGGCCGGGCGGCGGGGACCGGTTCGCGTTTTACGAAACCGTCATTCGGCGCGACTACCTGCAAGACGGCGTCGAATTGCAACCCGGTCAGACCGTGATCGACATCGGCGCGAACATCGGGGGTTTCACGCTGGTGGCGGCGCAGGTGGTGGGCGATAGCGGGCGTGTGATCGCGGTAGAGCCGGAGCGGCAGACGTTCGAGCGGTTGGAGCGCAACATCGCGCACAACGGGTTCGAGCAGGTCGCCGCGTTGAAGCTGGCTGTGGGCGGCGCGCCGGGCGAGGCGGTGCTGTACACGTTTGACAACCCGCTGATGAGTTCGATTGTGCGAGACGACCACGACGCGGTGCCACCGGAGGGGGCGCAGGTGATTGAGGTGGTCACGCTGGGGCAGTTGCTGGATGGGCAGGGCGTCGAGCGCTGCGACCTGTTGAAGATGGACTGCGAGGGAGCGGAGTACGACATCGTCGACGCGCTCGACGCGGAGACGGCCGGGCGGATCGGTCGCATCGTGATGGAGACGCACCCGGTTGAAGGGCGAACGGTCGACGGGTTGACGAAACAGCTCGAGGCGTTGGGTTTTGCGGTTTCGATCGGGCACGCGCACCTGCTGTCGGCGTGGCGCGAGAACGCTTGAACACATGACACGCGAGAAACTGAAGCTCAAGGTGCAACTCGGCGTGGTGCGGGGGCTGCTGCGTACGATGTTGCGTTGGGCACACACGACGGGCGATCGGCCGGGCTATTCGATCGTGTTGGGCGTGCCGTGGATGTTGCGCGGGTTGCTGGGCGTGAACTTGCGTTTCGTGCAGCGGTGCGACTTGTCGGATGTGGACGCGATTTACTTGGTGTTTGATCGGCCGGCGCAGGGGGGCATGGACGATTTTATAGCGGAGACGCGAGCGGCGTTTGGCGATTTGCCGTTGGTGTTTGATCACCACTACCCGGTGAGCGGTCGGCTGGTGCAGCGGGCGAACAACGCGTCGCTGTTTGCGTGTATGAACTGGACGCTGGGCATTCGTGCGGCGCGCACGCGGTACGTGGTGCTGCACGACTTTGATTTGTACCCGACGCACGAAGCATATTTCCGTCGCCTGTACGACCAGCTTTGTAGCGACAAGCTTCACTTCACGGCGAACGAGCTGACGCACTTCGACGGGCTGACGGATAAGGACAACGTGTTGGGCACTTGGTCGTTGGGCATCGACGCGGATTGGTTGCGGAGCAACTTCAAGCCGGTGATGTGCTTTCACGCGGTCGACAAGGTCGGCGGGCGTTGGACGAGCCTGGACGGTTTGACGCACATCGAAACAAAAACGGATCGGCGGAAGCTGTGTGAAACGGCAACGCGGGATCACTTCGTGCACGTGACGAACCTGTGCAGCGTGTTTTTGCGTTACACGAGCGGGCAGGGGTTCGACCCGGTGTGGCGGTTGCACATGCTGTGGTATTTACAGCACCTGTCGGGTGACAGCGGACCGATGACGCGCGCGACCGAGGCGCTGGGCGCGGCGGAGACGGCGGGGCTGGTGGTCGACGGGCGCACGATCGACTTTACAGGCACGCACGTGACATGCGGCGACGCGCTACGCGAGCGCGTCGAGGCGATGGAGCGTTCGTTGCACGGTGAGGTCAGCGATGATGTGGCGGCGTACCTGGAGGCGTCGGCGCGTTACTTCGATCGCATCGGCGAGCGCAGCGAGTTGCGCGACGCGAGCGGCGCGGTGGTGTGGTCGGATCGAGCGGACGCTTCGGCGCAGGTGGTGACGTGAGCTTGGCGCGGGCCATACGGAACATGGCGGATCACGTCGGCCGGCTTGCGGGTTTGGTGCGGCGGATGGAGTCGCGCATGGCGAGCGGGTTTATGGTGTTGATGTACCACCGCGTGTTGCCGGACGAGTTGGCGGGGCGGTACCCGCTGAGCGATCTGGTGGTGCCGTTGTCGTTGTTCGAGCGGCAGGTGGCGTACATGGCGGGGCGCTACACGCTGACGACGGTGGGTGATGCGATGGGAACGGCGGGCGCAGATAACGCGCAGCCGTGTGTGTGCATCACGTTCGATGACGGGCACTACGACCAGCACGAACATGCGGCGCGGGTGTTGGATGCGCACGGCGTGCGGGGCACGTTTTTTTTGACGGCGGGCTTGATCGGCACGGAACGGGTGCATTGGTTTGATCGCATGGCGGCGTTGTGGGTCGGCGGTAGCCGAGCGGCGTGCGTCGAAGCGGCGCGCGAGCACGTGGGGGTCGAGGTGGCCGACTTGCAAGGGTGGATGAACGCGTTGACATTCAATACGCAGGGCGTGCGGCGTGCGATGGTCGAGGCGCTGAGCGGCGAGCCGGCGGATGCGGGGTTGGTCGAGTTGGCGCGCGTGATGAGCTGGGGCGATGTGCGTGACCTCGTCGCGCGTGGTCACGAGGTTGCGTCGCACGGTTTGACGCACCAGCCGTTGGCGACTTGTGACGAGCGGACACAACGCCGCGAGTTGAGTGAGTCAAAGCGATTACTCGAAACGGAGCTCGGCGGGCCTGTGACGGGGTTCAGTTACCCCAACGGATCGTTCGACGATGCGGTGGTCGGTAGCGCGAGGGAAGCGGGGTACGGCTACGCGGTGACGGCGGCGGGTGGCTTGAACGGCGGCGCGGGCGACTCGATGCGTTTGGGCCGGCGGAACATGCACGCGGACCACTGCGTGGATCGGCGGGGGCGGTTCGTGCCGTTGGGTTTGCGGGCCGAGTTGTGCGGCTACCGGCAGGCGGTGCGCGACATGAGCGGGCGATAACAAAGCATGATTGTTTGCACGTACGAAGATCGGCCGACGGCGTTGATCGGTTTGAAGCTGTTGGTGTTGAGCCTGCGCCGCTGCGTGGGCGATTGGCCGGTGATGGTGTTTGTGCGCAACATCGATGTGGGCGAGGCGCGCGAACTGCTTGGCGATGACGGCGTTGAGCTGCGCGACGCGAACGATTTGAACTCGGCCGGGTGGAACGTGAAGCCGGCGATACTGACGCGCATGCTCGATGAGGGGCACGGGCGCGTGTTGTGGGTCGATTCGGATATTGTGGTGGCGCATGACTTTCGACCGTTGCTCGATGCGCACGGCGACGAGGTGTTCGTCGCGACGCAGGAACACCGGTGGGGGATGTGCCCGGGCAGCCGGCTGCGGACGGGCAAGTGGGGGTTTGAGGCGGGGCGCGAGCTGCCGGTGACGGTGAACTCGGGTGTGATGCGCGTGTCGCCGAGCCACCGTGACTTGCTGGACCGGTGGATGGAACTGTTGGAATCGAACGAGTACGCGCAGATGCAGGCCCGGCCGTGGTACGAACGACCGGCGCACCTGTTGAGTGACCAGGACGTGCTGACGGCGCTGTTGGGTTCGGCGGAGTTTGCCGGCGTGCCGGTGCACCTGTTGCGGCGCGGGCGCGACATCGCGCAGCACCATGGACCGTCGGGTTTTTCGGTGGGTGAGCGCTTGGCGGTGTTGTTCAAGGGGACGCCGCCGTTGGTGCACTGCCAGGGGCCGAAGGCGTGGGATTACGGGCCGGGCGACACGCTGGGGCGTGACAAGCGGCGGTATTACGAGCGGTTGTACTTGGAGCTTTCGTTGTACAGCGCGGTGGCGGGGCGATACCGGGACGAGGTTGGCTTGCCGATGGACTGGACGCGCCCCAGCGCGTGGCCGGCGCGTTTGTGTCACGCGCTGATGCTGGGGCAGCCGGTGTTGCGCGGGTTGCCGTTGGCGGTGTTCGACACGGTGGTCAAGTCGGTGCGGCGCATGGTCGGGCGCACGCACTGGGACCGCGACGGCGAGGTGGTGGCGGCGTGATGTTCAGCGTGGTCATACCGGCGTACAACCGTGAAGACCTGATCGGCCGCACGATCGATTCGGTGTTGGCGCAGGCGTACAGGGATTACGAAGTGGTGGTCGTCGACGACGGTTCGACCGACGGCACACCCGACGTGCTGGCGGGCTACGGCGACCGCATCCGCGTGGTCACGCAGGAGAACAGGTACGAGGGCGCGGCGCGCAACACGGGCATACGCCACGCGCGCGGCGACTACATCGTGTGGCTCGACAGCGACGACCTGTGGTTCGAGTGGACGCTGGCGACGTTCGCCGAAGCGGTCGAGCGTTACGATCGGCCCGCGTGGATTCAGGGCAAGAGCCGGGAGTTCACCGAGGACGCCGAGCTGGCCGACGAGCGGGGCTGCGCGCTGCAAGCCGAGCGCTACGACTCGATTTACGCGGCGAGCGCACTGAAGATCACCGCGATCAGCGCGGCGGCGGTGCGGCGCGACGAGGCGCTGGCCTCGCCGGGCTTCAACGAGGACCGGCTCAACGGGCAGGACGTCGATTTCATGATGTCGTGCGGCACGGCGGAGGGGTTCGTGCGGATCAACGCGCCGGCGACGTTTGGCTACCGTCAGCACCCGGGCAGCATACTCGCGATCAACCCGGAACTCAGCGAGAAGGGTTTTCATTACATCATCGACCGCGAGCGCGCGGGTGCGTACCCGGGCGGCGAGCCGATGAAGCCACAACGTCGGCAGATCATCTGCCGACTGGCGCGCGGCGTGATCGACGGGCTGGTGATCAACGGCCACTTCGGCGCGGCGTGGCGGCTGTACCGGCGGACGCTCGGTTGGCAGCTGCGGCTCGGCCGGTACAAGTTCGCGCTGGGCATCGTGGCGTACGCGATGCTGCGCGCGGTCGCGCCCCAACGCGCGATGCGGATGCGGACGCGCTGACCGATGACCACGACCGAAACACAACCCGCCAGCGGCGACCATCGCCCGGTGATGCGGCGGCGCACCAAGTACAGCGCCAGCGTGCTGAAGGGCGATTACTTCATCGTGCGCGCGGTGCAACGGTTCGCGATCGGCTGGATCGACGAGTTGGTCAAGCCCGGCACGGTCGTGGCGGACGTCGGTTGCGGCAGCCAGCCGTTGCGCGGCGAGGTCGAATCGCGCGGCGGTCAATACGTCGGCTTCGACATCGCACAAAACGAGACCGGCACCGTCGACCACCTGTGCCCGATCACGGACATGCCCGTCGAAGACGGCGCGTTCGACGTGGTGCTGTGCAACGAGGTGCTGCACCACGTGTCGGACACGTACGGGGCGTTCGACGAGCTGGCGCGGATCACCAAGCCGGGCGGGCGGATCGTGATCACCACGCCGTTCAACTACCACCTGCACGAGGTGCCTTACGACTTCGTGCGGGTTACGCCGTACCAGTTTGAAGCGTGTGCGCGGCGGAGCGGGTTGGTTGTCGAGCAACTCGAAAAGGCCGGCAACGAGGTCGAGGTGCTGGCGACGATGTGGGAAAACCTGTGGGGTTTCGGGCCGCTGCGGTTCGGCAACCCGGTGTGCGGCGTGCTGCGGGTGGGGTTGCGGTTGTTCGGCAACGTGTGCGCGATGATCGGCAACGCGCTGTTCGGCCGGTCGGTGGCGCGCATCGCTTACCTCAACACGATGGTGCTGCTGCGCAAGCCCACGAGCGACGGGGCGGCAGAGGCGTGAACAACGCGGCACAAAACGCCGAGACGCGCGACGGGCCGTTCTTCACGGTGCTCATGTCGACGTACAACCGGGCGGAGATGCTGACGCAGACGCTGGAGACGATTTTCGACCAGCGGTTTACGGACTTCGAGCTGATCGTGGTCAACGACGGCTCGACCGATGGCACGCGTGAGCTGATCGAAGGTTATGGTGACAAGCTGACCGCGATCCACCAGGACAACGCGTACCTCGGCGCGGCGCGGAACCACGGCCTGTCGGTGGCGCGCGGGCGGTACATCGCCATCATGGACGACGACGACCTGTGGTTGCCGTGGACGTTGCAGGTGTACCACGATGCGCTGGTCGCCCACGGCTGCCCGGCGCAGATGGTCGGCCGGATGGAGCGCTTCATCGACCCGCGGCAGGCGGCGCAGTGGGCCGAGCAACCGATGAAGGCGACGCTTTACGAAAACTACCTCGTGGCGTGCGACGTGGACGCCGACATTTACAGCCCGACGAGCGTGATCCGCGCCGACGTGTTGCGCAGCATCGGCGGCTGGCAGACGGCGCGGGTCGGCTGCGAGGACCAGGACACCTGGCTGCGGATGGGCGAGCGCGACGGGTTTGTGCGGATCGAGCAGCCGGTCACGATCGGTTACCGCACGCACACCGACAAGAGCTGCGGCAACCCGCAGCTGATGTACGACGGCGCGATGATGCTGCTCGACAACGAGCGGGCGGGCGTGTACCCCGGCGGGCGAACGAACCGTCGCCGGCGGATGACGCCGATCTGCGACATCGCCCGCGCCGCGACGTGGGTGGCGTTGCTCGACGGCAAAGTCGGTTTGGCCGGCAAGCTCTACCGGCGCACGTGGTGCTGGCAGGTGAGGTTCGGGCGTTGGAAGTACTTGTTGGGTACGCCTGTGTACGCGGTGGGCAAGGTGCTGCGGCGTCGGCGCCACGAGCGGTGAAGAAACTTGCTGTTCAATAGTTTCGATTTCGTGTTATTGGTGACGGTCAGCTTCGCGCTGTACTACACGCCGGCGCTGCGCCGGTTGCAGGTGGCGCTGCTGATCGCCGCGAGCTTCACGTTTTACGCGGCCAACTCGTTGCCGTTGCTGGCGTTGCTGGTCGGGTCGATCTTTATCAACATCACCACGAGCTGGGCGGTGGCGCGGTCGTCGCTGCGCGCCGCGCGGGCTTGGGCGATGGTGGGGCTGGCGGCGAACCTGGCGGTGCTGGGCTTCTTCAAGTACGCCGGCCTGCTGTACCGCACGGTCAGCGACATCGTGCAGGCCGAGTCGGCGGGGCACGTGTTGCTGATGATCCCGCTGCCGATCGGCATCTCGTTCTTCACGTTCCAGGGCATGTCGCTCGTCGCCGACACGTTCCGCATGCGCGACACCGACGAGCTGCGCGACATGGTTCACGCCAGCGCCCCCAAGCACGGCCTGCACACGGCGCTGTTCATCAGCTTCTTCCCGCAGCTGGTCGCCGGACCGATCGTCAAGGCACACCAGTTCATGCCGCAGATCAAGCCGAAGACGTTGGCCGACGTCGACTGGGCGTTGTGCTACCGGTGCCTGGTGCTGGGGTATTTTTTGAAGATGGTGATCGCCGACAACCTGAAAGACCTGACGTTCTGGATCGCGTACCCGCACTTCGTGACGCGCTCTTCGGCGGAGTTGGTGGCGATGCTGTTCGGTTACTCGATGCAGATATTCGCGGATTTCGCCGGTTACTCGCTGATCGCGATCGGCGTGGCGTGGCTGTTCGGCTACCGCCTGCCGCAGAACTTCAACTTCCCTTACATCGCCCGCTCGTTCGCCGACTTCTGGCGGCGGTGGCACATCTCGCTGTCGACGTGGCTGCGCGACTACCTGTACTTCCCGCTGGGCGGCAACCGCAGGGGGGCGCGGCGGACGTACTTCAACCTGTTCGTGGTCATGTTTCTCGGCGGGCTGTGGCACGGCGCGGCGTGGAGCTACGCGGTGTGGGGCACCGCCCACGGCCTGTGCCTCGCCGGCGAACGCCTGTTGCGCCGCTGGGTCAAACTGCCCGACCACCTGCTCGTGCGCATCGTGCAGGGCGCGGCGGTGTTCACGGTGGTCACGGGGGCGTGGCTGCTGTTCAAGCTGCCTCGCTTCGAGCACGCGGTGCAGTACGTCCGATCGATCGGCGCGAACGGGTCGCTGCCCACCGACGTATCGGCTGTGATGATGATCACGCTGTTCTCGTTGCCCATCGTGCTGTACCACGCGGCGTCGCTGATGGAACAGGGCCGGCCGGCGTCGGCTTTGCAAGCGGCGCAGGGCCCGGCGCTGGGCGTCATGCTGTTTCTGATCGCGACCAACGCCGGCTCGCCCGGCGCGTTCATTTACTTTCAGTTCTAAGTGATGAAAAAACTGCTGCTGACAAGCTCGATCACCTTCGCGCTGCTGGCCGTCGGCTACGGCGCGGCGCTGTCGGTGTTGCCCAACAGGGTGCAGCGCGGCACGATCGGCACCACGCAGTGGGACCGCAACATCATCTGCCTGCAATCGTACCTGTACGAGCCGACGCCCGACGTGGTGATCGTCGGCTCGTCGCTCGGTACGCGCCTCAGCGAGCTGCCGGCCGGCTGGTCGAACCTGGCGCTGGCCGGCGGCAGCGCGATGACGGGCCTGGAAACCGTGCGTCGCAGCGGCCGTGCGCCACGCCTGGTGCTGATCGAAATGAACTTCATCGACCGCGGCGTCGACGAGGCGACCGTGAACGGCTTGTTCATGCCCGTGGCGCACCAGCTGCGCGGCGCCACGCCGGCGTTCCGTCACGAGAACCGGCCCTCGGTCGTGACCAGTTGGGTGATGGTCGATTTGTATCAGCGCCTCGAATGGCGGTTGAACCGGGCGCTGGGTGGTGACGGCGTGACCAGCGAACGCGCTAAGCCGCAAGCGGCTCGGTTAAGCGAGGTGCGCCGCGCTTCGATGATCGATCGGCAGCTGGCGAAGTACGAAGCGCCTGTTGATGAGGCCGACATCGCCGAGCGCGTCACCGGCTTGCGCCGCACGATCGATCATTTGGCCGAGCGCGGCGTGGCGGTGGCGCTGTTCGAGATGCCCGAAGACGCATCGCTCTACGACGCCCCGGCCAAGGTCGCGTGGCGCGCGGCGCTGGCCGAGGCCCTGCCCCGCGATCGCTACCACTGGGTCGACGGTGTGCGCTGGTCCGATTACCACACGACCGACGGGCTGCACCTGGCCGGCGAACAGGCGCAGCGTTACACCCGCCACCTGGTCGACGCGGTGGGCCGGCTCGCACAAGCCGAACCGCCAGAAACCCGATAAACACGCAGGTGCACGACATGGAACACGCAACACAAAACGCGCCGGCGGTCGAGACGCTGGTCATCGAGCCGCGCTCCGGCTGGATCGGCATCGACTGGGCCGAGCTGTGGCGCTACCGCGAGCTGCTGGTGTTCTTCGCGTGGCGCGACGTGAAGGTCCGCTACAAGCAGAGCGTGCTCGGCGGGCTGTGGGCGATCATCGACCCGCTGGCGCAGATGATCCTCTACACGGTCTTCTTCGGCCAAGTCGCGAAGATGTCGTCCGAGGGCGTGCCGTACATGTTGTTCACATTAGCGGCGATCGTGCCGTTCAACTTCTTCTTGCAGGGGTTGACCCGCACCGCCGGATCACTGGTAAACAACGCGATGCTGGTGAAGAAGATCTACTTCCCCCGTTTGATCGTGCCCACGTCGACGCTTCTGGCGGGGTTGGTCGATTTTGTGATCCAATTCATGATCCTGTTGATCAGCTTGTTAGTGATGGGTTTCTATCCGAACGTGAATTACCTGTGGCTCCCGCTGCTGCTGTTGATCACCTTCGCAACCGGACTGGGCCTGGGGTTGTTTATGGCAGCGTTGCACGTGCAGTTCCGGGATGTCGGCTTCCTTGTGCCGTTCCTGGCTAAGATCCTACCATTCATCTGCTTCGTGCCGTTCACCACGTCTGTCGTTCCCGAGGCGTACCGATCTTGGCTGGGCTTCAACCCGATGATCGCCGTGGTCGACGGGTTCCGCTACTGCATGCTTGGGGTCGGCACAAACCCGGCGGAACTGATCTGGCCCGCGAGCCTGGTTTCCGGCTTGTTGCTGCTGACGGGCCTGTTCTTCTTCCGGCGGATGGAAAAGACCTTCGCGGATGTGACCTGAGCGATGAGCGAACACGCGGTCAAAATCGAAAACCTCTCGAAGCGCTACTTCATCGGTGAGGGCAACGGCGGGGAAGATTCGCTGGCCACGATCCTCGCGGGCATGTTCATCGCCCCGGTGAAGAAGGCCTTCTCACTTGTGCGCGGCAGGGCCACCGGCGCGGCGCAGCTCCACAAAGAGATGTGGGCCCTGCGCGACGTCAGCTTCTCTGTCGCGCCCGGTGAGGTGGTCGGCATCATCGGCCACAACGGCGCGGGCAAGTCGACGCTGCTGAAGGTGCTCAGCCGCATCACCGAGCCGACCGAGGGCCGCATCGAGCTCAACGGCCGCATCGCCTCGCTGCTCGAGGTCGGCACCGGGTTTCACCCCGAGCTGACCGGGCGGGAGAACATCTACATGAACGGCGCGATCCTCGGCATGAGCCGCGCCGAGATCAACGACAAGTTCGACGAAATCGTTACCTTCTCCGAGGTCGGCGAGTTCCTCGACACGCCCGTCAAGCACTACTCGTCGGGCATGTACGTCCGGCTGGCGTTCGCGGTCGCGGCGCACCTCGAACCGGAGATACTGATCGTCGACGAGGTGCTGGCCGTGGGCGACCTGGCGTTCCAGCAGAAGTGCCTGGGCAAGATGCAGGACGTGGCCAGCGGGCAGGGGCGGACGGTGCTGTTCGTCAGTCACAACATGGCCGCGGTCAAGTCGCTGTGCAGCCGGGCCGTGCTGCTCGACCACGGCCAAGTCGTCGTCGACGGCGAGGCCGACGCGGTGGTCACGCAATACATCCAGGGCTCGCAAGGCATGCTCGACGAGGCGACGGGTGTGTGCCAGTGGCTGGGCGACGAGCCGGCCACGTCGTGCGACGAGCTTGCGCTGCGTTCGATCAAGCTGCTCGACGACCGGGGCAACCCGAAGGGCACGCTCGACGTGGAACGCCCATTCAGCATCGAGGTCGAGTACGAAGTCAAGCAAACGCTCAGCGGCTTGCGCATATTGCTTCAGCTGCTCACGCCCGAGGGCTTGGTTGCGCTGGCGACGACCGACCACGACAGCCACGCGCCCAAGCTCGAGCCCGGCCGGTATCGCAGCACGTGCACGCTGCCGGCGCAGCTGCTCAACACCGGGCTTTACTCTGTCTCGGTCGGCGCGGGCATACCGGGCGTGCGGCAACTTTTGCCGATCAGGCCGCGCATCCGTTTCACCACGACCGGGTCGCCGGCGCGTGGCTCGTATTTCCCCGAGAACTGGCCCGGCGCGCTGTGCCCGGCCCTCGAATGGCGCGTCGAGAACGCCGAACGCATCGCCACGGAAACGCCGTGATCGACAAGCTCAAAAACCTGTTCACCGGCGATCGCCAGCGGCGGCGCGAAGACCCGATGCGCCCCGCGACGATCTACGACGACGACGTGTACCTCGTGTCGTACCCCAAGTCTGGCAACACGTGGATGCGGATGCTCATCGCCAACTACGCGCTGGACGGCGGGGCGGACCTCGAATCGTTCCGCTCGGTCGTGCCGGATATTCACAAGGAGCCGGGCGCGTGCGACGGGTTGGCCCGGCCGCGCGTGATCAAGAGCCATGCGCCCTACATGGCCGAGTACCCGCGCGTGGTGTACATCGCGCGCGACGGGCGCGACGTGATGGTGTCGCTGTACCATTTCATGTTGCGCGGCAAGCACATCGCGGGGGGCACGAGTTTTGCCGCGTTTTACGACGATTATTGCGCGCGTGGGCTGTGGGACTTCGGGCGTTGGGGCGAGCACGTCACGGCGTGGCTGGATCAAACGGCCGCCGACTTGATGTGGACGACCTACGAGAACATGAAGGCCGACACGGCCGGCGAGCTGCGCAAGACGCTGGCGTTCATCGGTTACGACGTGGACGACGAGCGCGTGGTGCGGGCGGTGGAGCGAAGCGCGTTCGACAAGCTGAAGAAAATGGAAAAGACCAACCCGGGCTGGCACAAGGACGGCGTGACGAACGACCAGCCGTTTTTCCGCAAGGGCGGCACGGGCCAGTGGCGTGAGGTGTTCGACGCCGAGCGATTGAAGGACTTCGAGCGGCGCAACGCCGCGGTGTTTGCGCGGCTGGGGTATGCGCGATCGGCCGACGACGCATGAAGACCGTAAGGATCATCAAGAATTACGAGTGGTGGGACTTCGCCCGTCAGACGCCGGGTCAGAGCGGCGAGTGGGGCGGGGTGCGGTTCATCGTCGACGAACCGGGCGCGTGCGACTACCTGGTGGTGTTGAACTTCGTGTACGACGAGCTGTTCGTGCGGTGCCCGCGTGAGAACATGTGGATGATCATGCACGAGCCGCCGAACGAGACGTCGCGGCACACGCACGCCGGTTCGCCGGACTTTGCGTTGGTGTTGCACCAGGACGAGACGATCGCTTCGCCGCGGCACGAGGCGTGTTACCCGGCACGGCCGTGGATGGTGGACCGGACGTACGACGAACTGGCGGCGCTCGAGCCGATGGACAAGCCGCGGGCGCTGTCGTGGATCACCAGCAACCGCGAGGACACGGACGGTCACCGAAAGCGCATGAACTTTTTACGGGCGCTGCAGGGGCAAATGGACTTCGACCTGTTCGGCCGTGGCTTCGAGCCGATCGACGACAAGTGGGATGCGCTGGCGCCGTACCGTTACACGATCGCGGTCGAGAACTTCGAGAACCCGTGGTACTGGACGGAGAAGATCATCGACCCGCTGCTGGCGTGGACGATGCCGATCTACTTCGGCTGCACGCGCATCGGCGAGTATTTACCGGAGGGCAGCTACGTGTGGTTCGACCCGGAAGACCCCGACGCGCCGCGGAGGGTGCGTGAGGTCGTGGCCAGCGATTTGTACCTGCGCAATCGCGACGCGATCGCCGAGGCACGCCGGCGTTTGCTCGACGAGCACAACCTCTACCCGTTTTTGTGTGAGCGCATCGAGCGCTGGGAAAGCGAGGGGCGAGCGGGGACGCGCAAGGCGAACATGGTGTTGACTAACCACCTGCGCCCGGTAGACACGGGCCGCGGGGCGCGGTTGCGGCGCGGCGTGTCGCGTGTGATGCCGTGGCTGTCGGGGCGATTGCTGCGGCAGGAGTGGTTGAAGCGTCGGCCGTGGACGCCGGACTACGGGCACCTGATGAACAAGCCGGCCACGGAGGGGGCGAAGTGAGCGCGACGCCGAGACCCAACATCGAACAGCGGCGCGGGCCGATCGCTCGGCTGCGGCTCGGCTTGATGGGCGCGCTGGACGCGTGGACGGCGGGGCGGATCGACCTGCAACGCTCGATACTGCTGTCGGGCTTGTGGCGGAGCGGCACGACGTGGCTGCACGGGGCGCTGGCGTCGGCGCTCGGCGCGAAGATGCTGTTCGAGCCGTTCGAGCCGCGCAGCTATGGCGAGCGTTTGCCGGAATTGCTACCGGAGCTGAGAGAGCCCACGTGGGAGCTGCTGTCGGCGTACCTGCCTTATGTAGAAGGCGCGCTGGCGGACCGGCCGGTGATGTGCGACTACCTTGAACACGCGGTGCGTGGGCGGATCGGCTCGGACTACCTGCGGGGGGTTCGCGCGAGCTTGGGCGATTCGTTGCGGAAACGCGTGGTGGTGAAGTTTACGCGCAGCGCGCTCAGCGTGCGTGCGATGCACGAGCACTTCGATATGCCGACGGTTCACCTGTCGCGTGACCCGCGGGCGGTGGCGGCGTCGCTGTTGCGTAAGCCGTGGGAGTGGCCGGCGAAGTTGAACCTGCGCGAGCAGCTGCTCGAGCCGACGGACGGCCGGCGTGCGCTGTTCGCCGAGCACGAAGACGACATCGCGCGGTGGGACGAGCGCGGGCCGGTGGTGCGGATCGTGGCGTACTGGTGCATGACCGAGCGCCACCTGCTCGAACGGCTCGAGGGGCTGGACCGGTTGAAGTACGTGGAGTACGAATCGCTCGTGGCCGGCGGGCCGGCGGAGCTGGGCGGGGTGTTGGGCGAGTTGGGGTTTGACGTGGCGACGGAGAAGATCGCCGCCGCGTTCGCTCGCAACAGCCCGACGACCGACCGTCAGCGCACCGGCCAGGCGCCGGCCGACCGCATGCACAGTTGGCGGAAGGAGCTTGACGCCGCGGAGCTCGACGAGGCCGAGCGCATCATGGCGCGTTTCGGTTTCGGCCATCGCCTCGAAACGGCGGGGGGCTCGACGGCGTGATCAACCCGATGCCGAAGCCAACCGACAGCCCGTTGAATCTCGTGTTTGTCACGCGCCGGTTCTGGCCGGTGACCGATTCGATCTCGAAGCACCTGGTGCAGCTGAGCGAGTCGCTTGTGGCGATGGGACACCGCGTTTCGGTGATTCAACGCACGACCGCATTCGACGCCGAACTCGACAACGACGAGTACCGCGTGTCGGATGAGTTGGCGCGCGACGTCGAGGTGATCACGCTGCGCGAGCGCACGGCGGGTTTGCCGGGCAAGTTGGGGCGTGTTTTCTCGGCGGTGGCTTACGTCGTCGACGCGGCCCGGGCGTTGCGACGATTACGCAAGCGAGCGCGCGTCGACGTGGTTGTCAGCACTGCGCCGACCAAGCTCAACGGCTTGTGCGGTCAGTGGCTGCGCTGGGTTACTTTTGGCCGTGTGCCGCACGCGCGATGGGTGTTGGACGTCGATGCCGAGAAACAGTTGCAGCGCGAGGGGGGCCGCCCGTGCCGCGCCACACGCATCGCGGCGTGGGCGGAATACTTCTCGCTACGACGCGCCGACCGGTTGATCGCGATCGGCCGATGCATGCGCGACCTGTTGGTCAAGCACGGTTGCCCCGAAGCGCGGGTGGGTGTGGCGCCGATGTGGACGACCGGCACGGAGATTGAGCCGATCGCGATACGCCACAGCTTGCGCAGCGAGCACCCGTGTTGGGATGGCAAGTTCGTGGTGATGTACGCGGGGCACGGCGGCGATTACCACGCGTTCGACGTGATCCGTCGGGGGATGCTCGCGCTGCGAGACGACGGGCGGTTTATGTTTGTGTTCGTGGGCGTAGGCGTCGAGATCGACGCGACGGAGCGTTTCGCCGAGCAACACGGCCTGACCGCCTTCGCGCGTTTGCCGCTGGTGCCGGGCGACCGGTTGTACCGGATGCTTGCCGCGGCGGACGTGCACTTGGTCTCGCTGCGTGGCGGGATGTTGGGCACGTGCGTGCCGTCGAAGTTGTTTGACGTGATGGCGGCCGAGCGGCCGAGCGTGTTCGTTGGGCCCGAAGCGTGCGAATCGGCGCAACTGATCCGTGAGCACGGGTGCGGCGTGGTGGTGGCCGAAGACGACGCCGACGGCTTCGTGCAAACGATCCGTACGCTTGCGACCGACGACGCCCGGCGGCGGGCGCTGGCACGCAACGCCCGGCGCGTGGCGGTGGAGCGGTTCGGCGTGCAACAGGGCGCTTGGCGTTTTATGTCGGCGTTACACAACGGGACAGAGCGGGGATAAAGATGCGGCCCCCCGTGGTCATGATCGTGTTTAACCGGCCGGACCTGGCGTCTGAGGTGTTCGCGTGCGTGCGTGCCGCGAAGCCGGAGCGCTTGCTGCTGATTGCCGACGGGCCGCGCGATGACAGAGATGGCGAGGCGGAACTGTGTCGGCAGACGCGTGCGGTGGTCGAGGAGGGCATCGACTGGCCGTGCGAGCTGATGACCAATTACGCTGAGCGCAACATGGGTTGCGTGCCGCGTTGCGTGTCGGGCTTGACGTGGGCGTTCGAGCGGGTCGACCGCGCGATCGTGCTGGAAGACGACTGCGTGCCCGAACCGAGCTTCTTCGGGTATTGCGAGGCGTTGCTCGGCCGCCACGAGCACGACCCGGTGACGATGATCAGCGGCACGAACCTCGGCAGTAAGCCCGCGGCCGGCGGGGCGGATTACTTTTATTCGCGTTACCCGATCATTTGGGGTTGGGCGACGTGGGCGGATCGCTGGCGCGCGACGCGCACCGAGGCGGAGCGTTTGCGCGAGGTTTGGCCGGCGCTGCGCGACACGGGTTGGCTGGTCGAACGGTTGGGCGATCGCTACCGCGCGCGGTGTTGGGCGGCGCTGTTGGATGCGATGTGCGAGGGGAACCTTGCGGACTGGGGGTTCGACATGACGTGGGGTATGTGGCGGCTGGGGCAGTTGGCGGTCGCGCCGTCGCGGAACCTGGTGTCGAACATCGGTTTCGACGAGCGTGGCCACAGCAGCCGGGAAACCGGCCACCCACGCGCGGCGTTGCCGACGAACCGGTGCCCGCTGCCGCCGGCTGCGCCCGAAGCGCTGGCGGTCGACGGGTGCGCCGACGCGGCGGTGTTCGACGCGGCGTACGCGTTTTTGAGTAAGCGCGACCCGAACAAGCCGTGGTGGCGGGCGTGGTACAAGCTGCGCTCGATGATCTCGCAGGAAAGCTGAGCGCTATGCGCGTGCTGCAGATTACAAACAACGACCTGTCGGGCGGCGCGGCGATCGCGGCGTACCGGTTGCACGTCGGCCTGAACCGGGCCGGGGTCGACTGCCGGATGCTGGTGCGCGACAAGCTCGGCGACGACGAGCGTGTGCGGCGGTTCGAGCTGCCGCAGGACGCGTGGTCGCGCATGGTTCGCCGGCTGCGCGACCGCAAGCTCAACCGCATCGGCGGCGAGCTGCGCCGGCTGTTGGCGCCGGGCCACGACATGGTGACCGGTTGCGTCGACAGCGACGGGCGGGCGCTGGTGCAACAAGTGGGCGACGTGGATTTGATCAACCTGCACTGGGTGACGGGGTTGTTGGATCACGCGACGTTTTTTGCGGCGGCGGCGGCGCGGTGTTGGCCGATCGTGTGGACGCTTCACGACATGAACCCGCTGACCGGCGGTTGCCACTACAGCGCCGGGTGCGAGCGGTTTGTCGAACGGTGCGGCGCGTGCCCGCTGTTGGCGGTGGGCGTTGAAGAAGACTACACGCGCAGGTTCTGGCGGATCAAGCGGCGGGCGATGCGGCAGCTCGCCCCGGCGCTCGTGCGCATCGTCGCGCCCAGCCGGTGGCTCGCCGGCGAAGCGCAGCGGAGCAGCCTGCTCGGCGACTTCGACGTCGAGGTGATACCCAACGGGATCGACACCGGCGTGTTCAAGCCGATCGAACCGCAACAGGCGCGGGCGCAGCTCGGGCTGCCGGGTGACCGGCCGATCGTGCTGTTCGTCACGGCGCAAGCGGATTACCCACGCAAGGGGCACGACCTGATCGTCGCGGCGCTGCGCAAGCTCGACCACGCTGGGGGGCCGCTTTTGGTATCGATCGGTGGTGACGAAGCGGAACTAGGCGACGGTAGGTACGTGTCGCTCGGCCGGATCGACGACGCGCAGCGGCTGATCGCGGCGTACAGCGCGGCGGACGTGTTCGTCGTGCCCTCACGGCAAGACAACCTGCCGAACACCATTCTGGAATCGATGGCGTGTGGCACGGCGGTGGTGGGGTTCGACGTCGGCGGCATCCCCGACCTTGTGCGCGAGGGCGAGACGGGGGCGCTGGCCACGCCGGAAGACGCCGGTGCGCTGCGCGCGGCGATCGAGCGCGTGTTGGCGGATGAAACGAAGCGCCACGCGATGGGGCGGGTCTGCCGCACGTTTGCCGAGCGCGAGCTGTCGCTAGAAGTGCAGGCGCAGCGCTACACCGAGCTGTACGGGCGACTGGTCGGCCAAACCGAAACGGCGAGACAGTACGTATGAAACAGGGCATCGCACACCGGCTCGAAAAACTCGGCCAGGCGATTGACCGCCTGTCGAAGCGCGTGTACACGCATCCGGTCAACCCCGACTGGACGCGCTGGTTCGACGACGATGGCGACAAGACGCACCGCCTGAACTACGACCTCGACGCCGAGTCGGTCGTGCTGGACCTCGGCGGGTACGAGGGGCAATGGGCGAGCGACATCTTCGCGCGGTTCGGTTGCCGGGTTCACGTGTGCGAGCCGGTGTCGCGCTACGCCGAGATGATCGCGCAACGCTTCGAACACAACCCGCGCATCACCGTGCACCCGGTGGGCGTGGGCGGGGCCGACGCAACCGCGGCCATCGCGATCGACGGCGCCGCGTCGACCGTGTTCGATCACGACGGGCCGACCGAAACGATCGAGATCGTCGACGCGGTCGCGTTCCTCGAAAAGCACGGCCTGCCGCGCATCGACCTGATGAAGATCAACATCGAGGGCGGCGAGTACGACCTGCTCGAACGGTTGATCGACGCCGGGCGTATCACCGACATCCGCGACATCCAGGTGCAGTTCCACGATTTCTTCGACGACGCCGAGGCCCGCATGGATCGGATCTGTGAGCAATTAACCAAGACCCACCACCCGACGTACCGGTACCGGTTCGTGTGGGAGAACTGGCGGCTCAACGATGAGTAACCGAGTGCTCGACGACATCTCGCTGGTGTGCGCGAACTTCGGCAACGGCCACGTGTTCCGCGCGATCCTCGAAGACTGGTTCAAGTTCCTCGGCGGCAAGCCCGGCGAGGTCGTGGTCGTCGATGGCGGCTCCGACGCCGAGACGCAGGCCGTCTACTGGCGGGCGTACAACGAGGGGCTGATCGACAAGCTTCAGCTGATCCGCACCGACCACCCGGACAACAGCCGGGAGACGTGCTTCATCCAGGAACACACCGCCGGCGCGATCGCGTCGAAAAAATACCTGCTTTGGTTCAAGCTCGACACGCTGCCCTACCGCGAGGGCCACGACGGCTGGCTCGCCGAAGCGGTCGGCCACCTCGACCGGCCCGAGGTGTACGCGGTGGTCGGTTCGCTGAACTACAACAGCAAGGTCAAGGACGCCATGCCGGGTTGGTACTACAGCAAGAAGTTCAGCGAGAACTTCGCGTTGATGAAGCGGCAGCGGTTCATCGAAGCGATGTCGTGGTTCGCCGGCGACTACATCGCCTCGGGCTTCCGCGGCGTCAACCCCGGCGACGCCACGGGCCAGGGGCGCTTCCTCGTCGAGCTGGCGATCGAGCGCTTCATCGAAGACCGCGACCTGTACACGCTGTGCCGGGTCGAGGAGCCGAGCTGGACCGTGTTTCACACGAACGTGACCGGCGACCGGCTCGAACAGGTACGCGAAAAATACCAGGCGCGCCAGGGCATCGAAAAGTTCATGAACGCCGCGAACTTCACCGCCGAGCCGCCCGGCGTGTACTACGGCAAGCCGCCGTACCCGCTGGCGGCGCGTTTGCGGATATGGTTCGGCTCGACGTGGGCCGGGCCGTACTGGCGGGCGATCAAGCGCAAACTGCGCGGAGCACCGACGGCGTGAGGATCACCTTCGTGTTAGCCGAGGCGACGATGGCGGGCGGCGTGCGCGTGGTGGCGGTGTACGCCGATCGGTTGCGCCAGCGCGGCCACGAGGTCACCGTCGTGTCGACGCCGCCGCGCCCGATCCCGCTCATCGAGAAGCTGCGCCACGTCAAACGCGGCTGGGGCTGGCCGGGCAAACCGCAAACCGGCCCGTCGTACCTCGACAACGTCGACGTCGCTCACCGCGTGATCGACCGCTTTAGGCCGATCGCCGACGCCGACGTGCCCGACGCCGACGTGGTGATCGCGACGTGGTGGGAGACCGCCGAGTGGGTCGCGGCCCTGTCGCCGGGCAAGGGGCGCAAGGTATTTTTTATCCAACACGACGAATCGGTGTTCGACTTGCAACCGACGCGGCGCGTGATCGACACGTGGCGGCTGCCCTTGACGAAGATCACGATCTCGAAGTGGCTGACCGAGCTGGCGCAGCAGCGCGACCCCGGCGCGGTGGTGCACCACATCCCCAACAGCGTGGACATGGCGCAGTTCGACGCGCCGCCGCGCGGCAAGCAGGCTCGGCCCACCGTCGGCTTGCTTTATTCGCCGGTGGTGTTCAAGGGCGTCGACACGTCGTTGAAAGCGGTCGCACGCGTCGCCGAGCGATTGGGTGACGTGCACCTGGTCACGTTCGGCGAGGTCGACCCGACCGACGAACTGCCCCTGCCCGCCGGCGCCGACCACACCACGCACCCGGCGCAGCAGCAAATTCGCGAGCTGTACGCGCGGTGCGACGTGTGGCTGTGCGGCTCGTTGGCCGAGGGTTTTCACCTGCCGCCGCTCGAGGCGATGGCCTGCCGTTGCCCGGTGGTGTCGACGCGCGTGGGCGGGCCGATGGACATCATCGAGCCCGGGCGCAACGGCTACCTGGCCGACGTGGGCGACGACGCGGCGCTGGCCGAGTGCTTGTTGAAGGTGCTGCAATCAGATGAAGCCGGTTGGCGGGCGATGTCGGATGCGGCTTACGCCACCGCCACCGGTTACACGTGGGAACACGCGACCGACCGATTCGAGTCGGCGCTACGCCAACTCGCCGCACCGGCCGACCGGGCCGACGACGCGGCGGCGGTGAGCAGCGGTTAAACGATGGTCTGGTTCAGCGACGTTGTACTGATCGGGTGGATCCCCGTCGTGTTGTTTTTGTTCACGGCGTTGCCCCCCCGCCGCGCGGTGATCGTCGCGTACCTGTTGGCGTGGCTGTTCCTGCCCATCAAGGGCTACAACCTGCCCGGCCTGCCGGACTACACGAAGATGTCCGCCACCACGCTCGGCGTGATGCTCGGCGTGATGCTGTTCGACTCCCGCAGGCTGTTCAGCTTCAAGCCGTCGTGGGTCGACATCCCCATGTTCGTCTTCTGCACCGTCGGCGCGGCCAGTTCCATGACCAACGGCCTGGGCCCGTACGACGCGATGTCCGCGATCGTCGAACAGATGATCACCTGGGGTCTGCCGTACCTGATCGGGCGGGTGTATTTCACCGACCCGCAAGGCATCAAGGAGCTGGCCCTCGGCGTCGTGATCGGTGGGTTGATCTACGTGCCGCTGTGCCTGATCGAGCTCCGCTTCAGCCCGCAACTGCACCGTTGGGTCTACGGCTACCACCAGCACGTGTTCTACATGACGCTGCGCATGGGCGGGTATCGGCCGATGGTGTTCCTCGCGCACGGCACGGAACTGGGCATGTGGATGACCTGCACCACGGTGCTGGCGATGTGGCTTTGGATGGGCAGCGCGGTCAAGCGGATCATCGGCTTCAAGATGATCTGGTGGTTCCTGCTGCTGCTGGTCATGGCGTTCCTCTGCAAGTCCGCCGGCGCGCTGGGGCTGTTGATCATCGGCGCGATGGTCGTGCTGGGCATCCGGTTTCATGTCGCGAGGCTGGCGGTCGCGACGCTGATCGTGGTGATCCCGCTGTACATGGTCACGCGCATCAGCAACGTTGTGGAACGCACCGACCTGACGCCCATCGCCAACAAGCTCGCCGGGTGGCGCGCCGCCGACTCGCTCGACCACCGGCTGTATTGCGAAGACAAGTACATCGAGAACGCCATGCGCCGGCCGCTGGTGGGCCTGGCCCGCTGGGACTTCCGCCCCAACGTCGTGTACGAGGGCCGGCCGATCGTGAACGACGGGTACTGGATCCTCGTGCTGTCGAAGCGCGGGCTGGTGGGGTTGGTGTCGTACGCGGCGTTCTTGATCCTGCCGGCGTTCGTGCTGTGGCGGGCGGTGCGGCCGCGGGCGTGGCTGCGTGTGCCCTCGGTCGCCGCAGCGGGGGGCCTGTCGTGCGTGCTGATCCTGTTCGGCATCGACAGCCTGATGAACGCGATGCTCAACCCGATCTACGCCGTCGCGTGCGGCGCGGTGCTGAGCTTCGCCCTGGCGCTGAAGGGCGCCTCGGCCCAACGCGCCGCGGTGGCGCGACCGGTCCGCCGGGCCACGCCCAAGCTCGCGCGTGACCCCATGCAACTGTGAGCGAACCGCAAGCCAACTCGGAACCACCAAGGTCGTTGCGCGTCTTTTACGCCGCCGGGCCGGGCGACGTCGTTGGTACGTACCGCCACTGGTGCGCCGGGCACGACGACCCGACGCAGACCCACGTGACTTACTCGGGCCAGTTTTTCGAGGCTTGCCGCGCCGCGGGCGCGATCGGGTATGTCATGTCAAGCCACCCGCGCACCGAGCGGGTCGACGACGAGCGGTTCACCGTCGAGCACCGGCCGATCGCGTTCGCCGACCACGGCGGGCTGCGGTACCACCTCGGGCAGCTGTGGTACGGGCTGCGCATGATCGCCACGATCAAGCGGTGGCGCGCCGATGTGGCCGTGGTCGCCACCGGCACGCACTGGTTTGTGTTGAGGTTGCTGCCGTGGCTGGGCGTGAAGGTCGTGCCCACGCTGCACTGCACGCTCTGGCCGAAGTACAAAAAGGTGTCGCGCATCAACCGGTGGTTGTTGCGCTTGGCCAAGCCGCTGTTTCGGCGCGGGGCGTTCGCGGTGCTCAGCGCGTCGCACGACATCAACCAGCAACTCGCCGCGTTGTGCGGTGGCGCACACCGGCCGGTGATCGATTTTCTGCCTTACTACAAGCGTGACGACTTCGCTGGCGTCGCGCCGGTCGACCCGGGTCGCCGGCCGTACCGCGTGCTGTACGCCGGGCGCATCGAGCGCAACAAGGGCGTGTTTGACCTGCTGGCGATCGCCGAATCGCTGCGCGACGCGGGGCGCGACGACATCGTGTTCGACGTGTGCGGCGACGGTGGGGCGCTCGGCGAGCTACGGGCCGCGGTCGAGGCCAAAAGCCTGCAGCAACGTTTTGTGACGCACGGCCACTGCGATCGGCCGACCCTGCGCCGCCTGCTCGGCGAGTCGCACGCGGTGGTCGTGCCGACCACGACGGATTTCGTCGAGGGCTTCAACCAGGTGGTGGTCGAGGGCGTGCTGGCCGGTCGACCGGTGGTCACGTCGGGGGTTTGCCCCGCGGCGGCGTACGTGGTGCCGGCGGTGTCGCTGGTGCCGCCCGACGACGCCGACGCGTACCGCGCGGCGATCGTGCGTTTGGCCGACGACGCCGCGCACGAGCGGTCGCTGCGCGAAAGCTGCGCCGCGGTGCAGCGTCAGTTTTACGACGACGAGCGCAACTGGGCCGCCGCGCTGCGCACCGTGCTGGGTGCGGTGAATCGGGGCGATGTGCCGAAACCCGTATCGTGGCTGGTCGAACCTACCGTATGAGCCTCACCATCGTCATCGTCAACTACCGCACGGCCGACTTGGTCGAGCAGTGCTTGCGCTCGCTGCGCGACGAGGTGGCGGCGATCGATTCGGCGCGAGTCGTCGTGGTCGACAACGACTCGGGCGACAACTCGGTCGAAAGGCTACGGCGGGCGGTCAAGGCCAAGCTGTGGGAAGACTGGGTGCACGTCGTGCCGCTCGAGCGCAACGGGGGCTTCGCCTACGGCAACAACGCGGGCATCAAGCTCGCGCTCGACGGCGGTCGGCCGAGCGACTTCGTGTTTCTGCTCAACCCCGACACGGTCGTTCGCGCCGGCGCGGTCGACGCGCTGCTGAGTTTCATGCGGGCGAACCCGGAGGTCGGCATCGCCGGCAGCCTGCTCGAAGACGCTGAGGGTGTGCCGCAGTGCTCGGCGCGGCGCCGGCCGTCGCCGCTGGGCGAGTTCGAGGCGGGCGCCCGGTTGGGCGTGCTGTCGCGCCGGCTCAGCAAGTACGTTGTGGCGATGCCGGTCGAAAAACGACCGCACCGGTGTGACTGGGTGTCGGGTGCAGCGCTCATGGTACGGCGCGAGGTGGTCGAGCAGATCGGGCTGATGGACGAGGGTTATTTTCTGTATTACGAAGAGGTCGATTTCTGCGAGCGCGCCCGGCGAGCCGGCTGGCAGCTGTGGTTCGTGCCGGACTCGCGCATCGTGCACCTCGAGGGTAGCGCCACGGGCATCAACGCGACGCGCAGGCGTCGGCCGGGCTACTGGTACGACTCGCGCCGCAGGTACTTCGTCAAGTTTTACGGCGTGGCGGGCCTGATCGTCAGCGACATGCTGTGGGCGGTCGGCCGGGCGTCGTTGATGCTGCGTCGTTTGTTACGGCTCGGCGGCAGCACGGCGGGCGACCCGCGGCTGTACTTTTACGACTTGGTGTTCGGCGACCTCGGCGCGCTGTTCAAGCTCAACACCTGGCGCACCGCGTGGGGCAGAAAGCACAAGCACACCGCGTGAACGAAGCCACCGCACAACACACGGGCGTTGTCGTCATCGGCCGCAACGAGGGCGAACGCTTGGTGCGCTGCCTGCGCTCGCTGGTTGGTTGCGGGCGGCCGGTGGTGTACGTCGATTCGGGCTCGACCGATGGCAGTGTCGCTGTGGCGCGTGAGTTTGGCGTGGTGATGCATGAGCTCGATGCATCCCGGCCGTTCAGCGCCGCGCGCGGGCGCAACGAGGGGTTGGCGGTGTTGAAGGCGCGGCACGCTGAACTGCGCTACGTGCAGTTCGTCGATGGTGATTGTGAGATCGAACCGGGCTGGCTCGACGCCGCGACGCGTGCGCTCGACGAGCACGACGACTGGGCGGTGGTGTGCGGTCGGCTGCGAGAAACGGGCCGTGATCAGTCGGTGTACAACCGGCTTTGCGACATCGAGTGGCACACGGAAATCGGGGAGGTCGGCGCGTGCGGCGGCATTTTTATGGTGCGCATCGACGCGTTCGACAGGGCCGGCGGGCTCGACGAGAGCGTGCCGGCCGGCGAAGAACCCGAGTTGTGCCTGCGCCTGCGACGCGACGGTTGGAAGATCGTGCGGCTGGCCGACGACATGGGCCGGCACGATGCGCAGATGACGCGGCTTAGTCAGTGGTGGCGACGGATGCGGCGCGTCGGTTTCGGTTACGCGTTAGCGGCGCACCTGCACGGTGACGACCCCGAACGCACAGGCGTGCGCGAGGTGCGCAGCATCGTCGGCTGGGCGCTGATCGTGCCGCTGTTGATGCTGGGCATCACGATTGCTTGCGTGTGGCACGCGTGGTTTGCGCTCGGTTTACTCGGCGCGCTGCTGGGCTACACGGCGCTGGGGTGGCGTGTGTACCGCTGGCGGATGAGCATCGCGGGCCACCGTGGCGACGCGTTGGTGTACGCGGTGTATTGTGTGCTGGCGAAGTGGCCGCAGTTGCGGGGCGTGGTTGATTTCAGGCGTCAGCGACGGCGCGGCGGTGTGTTTCGCGTAGCCGATAAATCGCCCGGCGGTGACGCGCGCGTGCTCGCGTATTTAACCAACGTGTACCCCGCGACGAGCCATTCGTTTATTCGGCGGGAGATCGCGGCGCTCGAGGCGATGGGCGTGACGGTGCACCGGTTTGCCGTGCGGCCGCCTGATCACGAATTGGTCGAGCCGGCCGATATCGAAGAAGCGAAGGGCGTGCGATACCTGCTCGGCGGGGGCGCGGTTAGAACGATCATCGAGGGCGTGGCGGGCGCGCTGCGTCACCCGCTGCGGCTGCCCGGGGCGAAGCTGTTGGCGTGGCGCAGCGCGCCGCGCAACATCAAGGGCTTGGTCAAAGCGACGGCATATTTAGTCGAAGCGGGGCGTTTGGTGCGGTGGGCCGAGCGGCTGGGTGTGGGGCACGTGCACGTGCACTTCGGCACGAACCCGGCGACGGTGGCGATGCTGGCACGGAAGATGGGCGGACCGAGCTACAGCTTCACGGCGCACGGCACGGCGGAGCTCGACGACGCGGCGAACAACGCGCTCGACCACAAGTTGCGGCACGCGGCGTTCGCGGTGGCGGTGTGCCGGTACCAGCGCAGCCAGTTGATGTGTTGGACCGACCCGGCCGACCACGACAGGTTGCACGTGGTGCGCTGCGGGGTTGACGACGCGTTTTTGAGCGGCGTGATCGAGCCGATCGGCGATGCGCCACAGTTGTTGAGCGTGGGCCGGCTGTCGCCCGAAAAGGGACAAGGGGTGTTGATCGAGGCGGTGGCGCATTTGGTTGAGACGGGGCGCGATATACGTTTGGTGGTGGTGGGCGACGGCCCGATACGCAATGAACTCGAATCGTTGATTGCGAAACACAGGCTCGAACGACACGTGCATTTGGCGGGCTGGGCGTCGGGTGAGCAAGTGCGTGAGCGTTTGAACGCGTCGCGAGCGTTGGTGTTGTCGAGCTTTGCCGAGGGTTTGCCGGTGGTGTTGCTCGAGGCGCTGGCGATGGGCCGGCCGGCGGTGGCGACGCAGGTATCGGGCATACCCGAGGTCATCGAGCCGGGCGAAACGGGTTGGTTAGTACCGGCGGGCGACGCGGCGGCGCTGGCCGAGGCGATGGGCGAAGCGCTGGGTGCAACGACCGATGAGCTCGAACGGCTCGGGCGTAACGGGCGCGAGCGTGTGGCGCAGATGCACCGCTGCGCGACGGAAGCGGAGCGGTTGCTGGGCTACTTTTACCAGTATGGTTGTTTGCGTGAGCCGGCGGGTGGTGCGGCGGCGCAGCACGAGCGGCCTGTGGCGCAGGCGGAGAACGTGTAAGCATGTGCGGGATCGCGGGTGCGGTTGGAGCGATTGACGGGCGCGTGACCGAAGCGGTCGGGCGGGCGCACGATGCATTGCAACACCGCGGGCCCGACGCGGAAGGGCGGTGGTCGGACGTGCGCGAGGGGCGTGGCGCAGCGCTGGCGCACCGGCGGCTGGCGATCATCGACCTGTCGCCCGATGGGGCGCAGCCGATGCGGGACGAGGTGAGCGGTAACGTGATCGTGTTCAACGGCGAGGTGTACAACTTTGTCGAGCTGCGCGAGCAACTCGAAGCGCACGGCCATCGGTTCGACACGCGCACGGACACGGAGGTGGTGCTCAAGGCGTACGCGCAGTGGGGCGAGCGGTGCGTCGAGCGGTTCAACGGCATGTTTGCGCTGGCGGTGTGGGACGCGGCGCGGCGTGACGTGTTTGTGGCGCGCGATCGGATGGGTATCAAGCCTTTGTACTGGGCGCAGGCCGACGGGGTGCTGTGGTTCGCATCGGAAGTTCGGGCGCTGCTGGCGACGGGGGTGATCGGGCGCAAGCTCGACCGCGCGGGTTTAGCCAGTTATTTGTGGAACGGTTTCGTGGTCGGACCGGGCACGATCGTCGAGGGCGTGAAATTGCTGCCGGCGGGCGCGATGGCACGCGTCGATGAACGCGGCGTGATGGGCGCGATCGAGCGCTACTGGGCGCAGCCGACGGCAAACGGGGCGAGCGATCAGACGGATGAACTGGCGTGGCGTTTGCGCGAAGCGGTTGAACGAAGGTTGATCGCGGACGTGCCGTTGGGTGTGTTTCTGTCGGGCGGCGTCGACTCGAGCGCGGTCGCGGCGTTGGCGGCGGGGGTGTCGCGCGACGCGGTGGCGACGTTCAACATCAGCTTCGACGAAGCCGAGTTTGATGAGTCGCCGTACGCGCAGCGCGTGGCGGATGCGATTGGCGCCGAGCACCACGACATACGGTTGACGGAGCAAGCTTTTTCGGGGCAGTTGGACGATGCGTTGGCGAGCATCGATCAGCCGACCTTTGATGCGATCAACACGTACTTCGTGAGTCGCGCGGTGCGCGAGGCGGGGCTGACGGTGGCGTTGGCGGGCACGGGCGGCGACGAGCTGTTCGGCGGGTACACGAGCTTCCGCGAGTTGCCGGGCGCGGCGAAGTGGGGGCGGCGCACGGCGGTGACGCCCACGCCGTTGCTGCGCGGCGCGGCGGCGGCGGTGACGCGCATGAAGACCGGCCGACCGGGCGAGGTCAAACCACAAACCCGGTGGGGCAAACTCGGCGATGCGCTGGCGACGCGCGGTGAGATGCTGGCGATGTATCAGGTGTCGTATGGGCTTTTTACGCAAGCGTTTATGAGCGACCTGGGCGAAGTCGAGTTCGACGGTGCGGTGCGGTACGGCCTGCCCGTCGAGCGGGCCGATGAGTTGTCGGCGCAGGCGGCGGCGTGCGGCGAGCTGGGCGGCATTTCGCTGTTGGAACAGGCGCTGTTTCTGGGCGAGCGGTTGTTGCGTGACACCGACGCGGCGAGCATGGCGGTGGCGCTGGAAGCGCGCGTGCCGTTGCTCGATCACACGGTGGTCGAAACGCTGGCGGAACTCGACGACGCGACACGGTTTGAGCCGTTGGGGCGCAAGCAGTTGTTGCGCGACCTGGCGCTCGACGAGGTCGATCCGTCGATATTCGATCGGCCGAAGCGCGGGTTCGTGCTGCCGTTGGACGTGTGGTGCAGGCGTAACTTGAAACAGGCGATGGACGACACGTTTGCGAACGAATCGTTGTGCGCATCGGTCGGGTTGAACGCCGGTGCGGTGGGTCGGCTTTGGCGGAGTTACCAGGCGGGGGCGCCGGGGTTGTACTGGTCGCGTGTGTGGGCGTTGTTCGTGTTGATGCACTGGTGCGAAGCGCACGGGGTGGTGTTGTGAGCGAAACGGGACGGAAGTACTGCCTGATCAGCCCCTGCCGCGACGAGGCGGCGTACATGGAGCGGACGCTCGAGTCGGTGACCAAGCAGACCGAGCCGCCGGCGTTGTGGGTGATCGTCGACGACGGTTCGACCGATGCGACGCCGGATGTTTTGCGGGAGTGGTCGGCGCGGTTCGATTACATCAAGGTGATCACGCGCGAAGACCGCGGGGCGCGCAAGGTGGGGCCGGGCGTGATCGAGGCGTTTTACGCGGGTTACGAGGCGATCGAGCCGAGCGAGTTTGATTACGTGTGCAAGTTTGATTTGGATTTGGATTTGCCGGCGCGTTACTTCGAGGTGTTGATGGATCGCATGGAAGCCGAGCCCCGGCTGGGCACGTGCAGCGGCAAGGCGTACTTCGAGAAGGACGGCAAGCTGGTCAGCGAGAAGTGCGGCGACGAGAACTCGGTGGGCATGACCAAGTTTTACCGCACCGCGTGCTTCGAACAGGTCGGCGGGTTCGTGCGCGAGGTGATGTGGGACGGGATCGACGGCCATCGCTGTCGGATGCTCGGTTGGATCGCGGCGAGCTGGGACGAAGACGACCTGCGCTTCATTCACCTGCGGGCGATGGGTTCGAGCCACAAGGGCATGTGGACCGGGCGCATGCGGCACGGGTTCGGCCAGTGGTTTATGGGCACGTCGCTGGCGTACATGACGGCCAGCGCGCTGTTTCGCATGACGCGCCCCCCGGTGGTGGTGGGGGGTTTGGCGATGTGGTGCGGTTACGTGCGGAGCATGTTCAGGCGTTTGCCGCGCTACGGCGACGCGGCGTTCCGCAAGTTTTTGAGGCGGTACCAGTGGCAATGTTTGTTGAAGGGTAAGGCGAAGGCGACGGCGCAGCTGAACGAGGCGCAGGAGCCGGTGTGGGAGGCGACGTGGGCGAAGTGAGCGACATCGACGCGAAACAGGCGCACAGCGACAACCGCGCTAAGCCGCAAGCGGCTATCGCGATGGTGGAGGTGCACGGCGTGGCGATGCACGCGCTGAGCGAAGAGCAGACCAACGCGCACGTGCTCGACGAGATCGAAGCGGGGCGCGGCGGCTGGGTGGTGACGGCCAACCTCGACCACCTGCGCCGGCTGGTGCGTGACCCGTCGTACGGCGAGCTGTGCGAGGGGGCGGATTTGATCGTGGCCGACGGGATGCCGTTGATCTGGGCGTCGCGCATCGCGGGCACGCCGTTGCCCGAGCGCGTGGCCGGCTCGTCGCTGGTTAGCACGCTCAGCGAGCAAGCGGGGCGGCGCGGGCGGAGCGTGTACCTGCTGGGGGCGCAGGACGGCGTGGCGGAAGCGGCGGCTAAGGTGCTCGACCAGCGCTGCGCGGGTCTGAAGATCGCCGGCGTGTACAGCCCGCCGTACGGCTTTGCCCACGAGGGCGAGGAGATGCGCAAGATCGAAAGGTTATTGGACCGGGCCCGGCCGGACATTGTTTATGTCGCTTTGGGTTCGCCCAAGCAGGAGTTGTTGATCAACCAGCTGCGCGACCGTTTGCCGGGCGCGTGGTGGGTGGGCGTGGGCATCAGCTTCAGTTACCTCACCGGCGATGTGCGTCGCGCGCCGCGGTGGGTGCGGGCGACGGGGCTGGAGTGGGCTTATCGGCTGTTCCAGGAGCCGCGCCGGCTTTTCAAGCGGTACCTGGTGCAGGGCGTGCCGTTCGGGCTGTGGCTGCTGTTGCGGGCGCTGATCGGGCGTTTGCGGCCTCAGAGGCGGGCCCGTTTGGCCGATTATGGCTGAAGTTGGGGATTGGTGGTGAACCGTGGCCCGCCGGCGTGGGTACGGTATGATGTTGGGCTGCAAAACACGTCTTCTCGATTGGGTTGGGAGCGTGGTTGGTGCCTAGAGAAGTGAGTGGGTAGGTAACAGGTGATGGCTACGGTCGATCGGCAGAGCGGTGTCGGTGCGTCGAGCAGCGACGGGGAGTCGCAGCGTCGCTTCATGCGCGACAAGCTGCGCGCGGTGGTGTTGTTGAGCGGGTCGGTGCGGCCCAGCGAGCTGGACCGCGCGATCGGCCGGTCGCTGCTGGACCTGCCCGTCGACGAGTCGGGCACCCTGCTCGACCACTGGCGCGGCGAGGTCGCGGGGTTGGCCGACGACGTCGGGCTCGCGCAGCTGCCGTTGCGCGTGATGATCTCGCGCAACGCGCCGCACCCGAGCGTCGACGGCCCGGGCGACCCGGTGCCCGTGGCGATCGAGGAAGACCCCGCCGACTTCCGCGGCACCGGCGGCCTGCTGCGCGACGCGGTCGAGCAGTACGACGACGACGACTACCTGCTCGTCGTCAGCGGCGCGCAGCTGTTGTTGCGGCCGTTGGCCGAGGTGGCGTTGGGCCTGGCGCAGGTCGGCGGCGACGTGGTGGTCGTCTCGCACAACGACGGCACGCCCGGTGGCGTGATGCTGCTGCGGTGCCAGGCGGTGCGCTCGATCTCGCCCAAGGGGTTCGTGGATTTGAAGGAACAATCGTTGCCGGCCATCGCCGAGTCGTTCCGCGTGAACGTGCTGGACCTCGATGAGCCCAGCGGCGTGCCGATCCGTACGACCGGCGACTACCTCGGCGCGTTGCGCCGGCACTACCGCCGGCTGGCCGGCGAGCAGGACGTGCACGACGCGTTCGCCGAGACCTGGCAGGCGATGTTCCGCATCGTCGAGCCGGGCGCGACGGTTGCGCCCGACGCGCGGGTGCACAACTCGGTGGTGTTGGCCGGGGCGCGCGTCGACGGCGGCGCGGTCGTGGTCAACTCCGTGGTGCCGCCCGGGCAGGTCGTCCGCCGGCGCGCGAACGTGATCGATCAACTGGCGGGCTCCAAGGCCCCGGGCAACGGGAGGCGGTAGGGCATGGCGCTGCGCACCTGGCAACGCAACGGCTGGTCCAACCGCCACATCGCCGCGGCGATCGCGATGACGCTCGTCGGCCTCGTCGCCACGCGCGGCGCGTGGGCCGAGATCTACCACAAGGCCACCACAAACCCCGAGCTCAGCCACATCCTGCTCGTGCCCTTCATCGTCGCCTGGCTGGTCTACATCCGACGCGGACGCTGGCGCCAGTGCCAGCCCGACGGCCAGTTCATCGGGCCCGTCATCGTGGCGATCGGCTGGTACCTGTCGTGGTACGGCTACAACGACCCGTCTTCGATCGACCTGTTCTACCACGGCGGGTCGCTCATGATCGTCGTCGGCTGCCTGCTCAGCGTGCTGGGGCGCGACGTGCTGTTTCGGTTCCTCCCCGCGTTCGCGGTGCTGGTCTTCATCCTGCCCGTGCCCGCCCGCATCAGCGACCCGCTCGCGGCCAACCTCCAGGTCGTCGCCGCCGTCTCCACCCAGCACCTGCTCGAGATGCTCGCCATCCCCGTGCAGCGCGAGGGCTCGCTGCTGACGATCAACGGCGTCGAGGCGCTCGTCGCCGAGGCCTGCAACGGCATGCGCGGCGTGTTCACCCTCATCCTCGTCTCCTACGCCTTCGCCTTCGGCACCCCCCTGAAAAACTGGGTGCGGGCGACCATCCTCATCGCCTCGCCCATCACCGCCCTGGTCTGCAACATCGTCCGCCTGATCCCCACCATCTGGCTATTCGGCCAGAACGAAGACCTGTGGGTCGTGCGGGCGCTGCGCTGGATGCACGACGCCCTGGAGTTCGGCACCCGGTTCCTCGCGGACTTCGGCCTGCACTACCAGGGCCACGAGAAGCTCGCCGCGGCCATGTTCTTCCACGACATCAGCGGCTGGATCATGATCTTCGTGGCGTTCTTGTTGTTGTTGGGCATCATCCGCGTCCTCCGCTGGGCGCTGGTGCCGGTCACCCAGTACACCCTGGCCTACGACTGATGGAGGGCGGATCGATGAAGCGCATCTTTTCGGCATTCTGGCCCGCCCTGCTCTGCGTGGCGCTGGCGGCGGGCGTCTTCGCCCAGACCTTCAAATACCCCACGGCCGAGTCGTTCGAGCCCTACCACCAACGGGTCGCCCAGGCCATGCGCTACTTCCCCGACAAGCTGGGCGACTGGGGCGACATGGAAGAGGCCCCGCTGAACTACAACGCCGAGGGCATCCTCAACCCCAACGTCATGATCAGCCGCCTGTACTTCAACAAGAAGCTCGGCCAGTGGGTGCAGTTCATGTTCTACCAGTCCAAGAACGCCGAGCACATGCGCGGCCACTACCCGCCGATCTGCTACGGCAACAGCGGCTACACCACGGTCGGCGCCCCCCAGCCCGGCGCTTGGCGCTGCGGCCGGCAGACCGTCAACGGCATGGAGTACACCTTCACCCGCAACGACAACACGCTGCTGGTCGCCAACTTCGTGATCCTGCCCGACGGGCGCATCGTGACCGACAACCGTGACCTGTCGGAGTTCGCCGCCAACCGGCGCCTGCGCTACTATGGCGCGGGGCAGGTGCAGATCGTCTTCTTCAGCGCCGCGATCCCCGTCGAAGACCGCATCGCCACCTACGAACTGTTCCTCGCCGCCGCCGCCGACGCGATCGAGGTGATCCAATCAGGAGTCGAACGGTGAACCAGCCCCCACCCATCCCCGCCAAGGACGACACCATCCAGCGCGACCTGGCGTTGGTCGACCAGGCCGTCGCCGCCGACCAGGAGGTCACCCAGCAGTCGCACCCGTTCAAGCGGCTGCACGCGCTGCTGCGCGGGCGCTACCCCTACGCCATCGGCCTCGCCGTCGTGCTCGCGACGATCTGCGGCGTGCTCGGCTGGCGCTCGGTCACCCTCGAGTACACCTCCGACGTGCACATCCGCGTCGACCCCTACAAGCAAGCCATCCTCTACCCGACCGAAGAGTCCGGCGTCATGCCCATGCTCGACGCGTTCATCAGCCAGCAGGTCGACCGCATCTACGACCCCAAGGTCATCAAGCTCGCGATGGAAAACGAGAACTGGCGCGCCTTCCGCCCCGCCCTCGGCCCCCAGGCCCAGCTCGAGTTCCGCAAGGCCATGTGGGTCTACAAGAACCACGCCTCCAAGACCATCACCATCTCGTTCGCCGACAACGACCCCAAGATCGCCCGCACCGGCGCGTCGGCCATCGCCCTGGCCTACCAGCGCCTGCACGGCGACCGCGACACCCAGGAGGACAACAACCGCCTGCAGGTGCTCGAAGCACGCCGGAGCATGCTCACCAACTCCATCAACACCCTCACCGGGCAGATCATCGACAACGGCAAGGAATACGGCACCGACGACCTGGCCGAACAGTACACCTTCCTCACCGCGGAACTGCAGAAGATCGAGACGGCGCTGAAGGAGGCCGAGTTCGTCCTCGCCCAATCCGGCGCCTCGCCCGACGACACCGACACCGACCCGGACGCCGAGACGCCCACGCGCTCGACGGACCTGACCGCCAACCAGATCGCGGCCAAAGACCGCCAGATGCGCGACCTGATCGAAGACCGCAACAAGCTCAAGCTCGCCATCGACCACCTGGCGCTGCGCTTCGGGCCCGGTCACAAGAAGCTCAAGGAAAACCGCGACCGGCTCGGGCTCATCGAGCAGCAGATCGAACAGCGCGTGCGCGATTACAACGACAGCCGAGAGACCGGCGACACCAGCAACGCCAGCTTCGCCGCCGAGCAGATGGGCGTCGAGCAGCTCAAGAAGCGCATCGCCAGCCTCAAGGAGCTGCGCAGCAAGAGCCGCGACAAGACGCTCGAGGTCGGCCGCAAGCACATGGAGATCCAGAAGCTCAAGGCCGAACGCGAGCAGCTGACCGTGCTGTTGACCGAAACCATCCGACGCATCGACCAGCTCAACGTCGAACGCGCCACCGGCGACCGGATCACCATCGGCGAGGCGTCCAACCCGCTCGAGCCCTCCAACGCCTCGTCCCGCCAGAAGTACGCGGCCATGGGCGGCATGGCCGGCTTCAGCCTCGGGTTCGGCGTGTTCCTCGTCATCGGCCTGTTCGACCGGCGCTTGCAGACCTCCATCGACGTGCAGCTGACCATGCGCGGCCTGCGCCTGCTGGGCATCCTGCCCTACCTGCCCGACGACTTCGACGACCCCGAACGCGCCACCATCACCGGCTACTGCGTGCACCACATCCGCGCCATGCTCCAGCTCGGCAGCTTCGGCGACCAGAGCGAGACCTTCGCCATCACCTCGCCGGCCTCCGGCACCGGCAAGACATCGCTCACGCTGGCGCTGGGCCTCAGCTTCGCCGGCGCCGGGTCGCGCACGCTGCTGATCGACTCCGACCTCGCCGGCGGCGGCCTGTCGCGCCGGCTCGAAGCGATCATCCGCCGGCGCATCGGCCAGGTGCTCATCCGCCGCGGCCTGCTCAACGAGGGCCAGCTCGACGAGGCCCTGCGCATCAGCCAGGTCACCGGCAAACGCCTCGGCGAGTCCGTCGTCAGCCTCGGCTTTGTCACCGAACGCCAGCTCGAACAGGCCCTGAGCCTGCAGGACCAGGCGCGCGTCGGCCTGCTCGATGCGCTCGACGGCGAGCCGATCGACGACTGCATCATCCCCACCGAGGTCGACAACCTGTCGATCCTGCCGGTCGGCGGCGCCAAGGCCGACGACATGTCGCGCGTCGCGCCCAACGACCTGCAGCGCGTGCTCGCCGAGGCCCGCCAGCGCTACGAGGTGATCCTCGTCGACACCGGCCCGGTGCCCGGCAGCGTCGAGTCGGCCATGGTCTGCGCCGGCGCCGACAAGGTCGTGGTCGTCGTGTCGCGCGGCGAGAACCGCACCGACGCTGAGCACGCGATCCAGTTCCTCCACTCGGTCGGGTCGAACGTGCTGGGCCTGGTGTTCAACCGCGCCGACGAGCCCGACTTCGCCCGCAGCGTCTACTCGTCGTCGATGTCCAAGCGCTCCATGCCCCGCGAGGTGCACCCCGACACGGCGCAACCCGGGTCGACGCGCTACGGCCCGCTGGCCCGCGAGGTCGCCGGCACCACCGTCTCGACCAACACCGCGCCCTCGGAGTCGGGCTTCTTCGACGACACGATCGAGGGCAACGAACAAGAGTAAGCCGCCGCGCCGCGGCGCAACGATGTAGACCATGATCCAAAACGCTCAAGCCGACACCGACCGCTCGCAGTGGCCCACGATGTGGGGCCTGAACCCCGACCAGTTGCACGTGCGCTTCTGGGCGGCGCGCGGCGTACAGGTCGTCCGCCAGGGCGAACGGCCGGAGATCGTCGAAGACGCCGAGCTGTTCCTGCTGGTCGACCCGCGCACGATGACGATCTTCCGCCTGCGCCAGCTGATGGACCAGCTGACCTGGCTCAAGCCCGACCTGTTGCAGGTGCGCATCCGCGACAGCCGCGAGCCCGGTTACCGCGAGCACGCGATCAGCGACGACGACGGGCGGTTTAAGCGGTTCGAGCGCGACTACGGCGTGGGCGACTCGCGGCTGACGCGCGTGGCGCTGACCCCGCACCGGCACATCGCCGAGGTCTGGCGCAGCGCCCCCAGCCCGCGCGACGGCTGGCGCCGGCTGCGCCGCGACATCCCCCACACCCGCCGCTCGGCGATGACCATCAGCGGCCGGGTCTACGACCAGCACGCCGATGGCCAGGTCGTGCAGTTCGTGCGCGACCTGGTGCAGGCGTGGCGTCGGCCGGACGCGACGATCGACCACGTCGACCGCCACGCCAACGGCGTGTGGGCGGGCAACGACGCGGTCGTGCCCCCCGGCGCACGGTTCATCGGCAACGTCTGGGTCGGCGCCGGCCGCACGGTCGACGAGCAGGTCAACATCGTCGGCCCCGCCGTGCTGTGGGACGACCCGGCGCACCGGCCGACCGTCGAAGAGGTGCGCTGGCGCGAGATCGAGCCGACGGAGGTGTTCGCCGCGCCGCTGTCGACGAAGCTGCGCTCGAACCTGCACCGCGCGGCCAAGCGCGCGTTCGACATCGTCTTCGCGAGCGTGGTGCTGGTGCTGACGCTGCCGCTGTACCCGCTGATCATGCTGGCGATCTGGCTGGAGGACGGCCGGCCGTTCTTCTTCGCCCACGAGCGCGAGGCGATGGGCGGCGAGCCGTTCCCCTGCCTCAAGTTCCGCTCGATGCGCAAGGACGCCGACGCGATCAAACGCCGCCTGGAAGAGGAGAACCAGTCGGACGGCCCGCAGTTCTTCATCGAAGACGACCCGCGCATGACGCGCGTGGGCAAGGTGCTGCGCGCGTTGCAGCTCGACGAGCTGCCGCAGTTCCTCAACGTGCTGTTCGGCGACATGTCGGTGGTGGGCCCCCGGCCCAGCCCGTTCAAGGAAAACCAGTTCTGCCCCGCGTGGCGCGAGACGCGCCTCAGCGTGCGGCCGGGCGTCACGGGCCTGTGGCAGATCATGCGCACCCGTGAAGAGGGTTTGGACTTCCAAGAATGGATCCGCTACGACATCGAATACGTCGAACGCGCCAGCTTTGCCCTGGACCTGTGGATCATCTGGAAAACGATCTTGCTCATCATCCGCTGGAGATAAAGACGCATGGTGGTTCGTGCAAAAACACGTAAGCGACTGGTGATCGTGCTGGTCACGGTCGTCCTGGTGGTCGGCCTGGTCACCGGGTACCTGGTCGCCAAGCGCAACAAGGCCGAGAAGAACCTGCAGCTCAGCCGCCAGGAGGGCATCGAGTACGCCCTCAACGGCGAGCACAACAAAGCGGTCAACAGGCTCGGCACCTACCTGACCGACACGCGCAACAGCGACATCGTGGACGTCGAGGTGCTGCTGCTGTACGCCAAGGCGCGCGAGCACGTCGAGGACCGCGGCGACAACCACATCATCGACGCGATCAACAAGCTGCGCCAGGCCGTGCCCCACGACCCCGGCAACACGCAGGCGCGGCGCGACCTGGTGCGGCTGTACACCACCAGCGGCCGGTACAACACCGAGGCGATCGAGCTGGCCCGGAAGCTGCTCGACACCGACCCGGCCGACAGCGAGGCGTTGTGGGCGATGGCGGTGTGCAGCGCGCGCAAGCGCGAGTTCGCCGAGGCGATGAGCTACGCCGAGCGTTACACCCGGCTCAACGCCCTGTCGTTCCGGGGCCACCGCCTGACGCTGAACATCCTCCACCAGATCGACCGCCCGCGTGAGCAGATCGTCGCCTACGTCGAAGGCCTGCTGGCGAAGGAACCCGGCGAGCCGCGTTACCAGGTGATCGCCGCCTACGCCTACACGCTGCTCGAAGACAAGGCCAAGACCACCGAACACATCGACCGCGCGATCGAGACCATCGTGCCCGACAAGGACACCACCGGCGAGGCGTTCTACATCCTCCAGGAGCTGCACCGATACGACGACGCCCGCGCCTACCTCGGCCGCGCGCTCAAGCAGGCCGAGACCGAGGGCCGGCCCGTCGACCGGAACCTCAAACGCCAGTACGTGGTCAGCCTCTGGGAAGCCAACCGCTACCACGACATGATCGAGCAGCTCAAGGACTACCGCTACTCCAACAAGGAGATCGACAGCCAGCTGCTCGCCCTGCGTGTGCTCGCGCTCAAGAGCATGGGCCGGGACGCGTCGGAAACCGAAGGCCCGATCACGGCGCTGAGCAAGCGGAAGGGCACCACCGCCGAGGCGTGGTCGATCATCTTCGCCAGCGGCCTGATCGACGGGAAGCTCAAGCCCGCCCGCGCCGTGGAGGTCTGTCAACAGGCGGTGGGCGTCAACGAATACAACGCCTACCTGATCTGGATGCTGGGCAACGCGCACTACGCGGTGGGCGACACGGACCTGGCGCTGAACCGCTGGCTCCAGGCCGCGTCGTACCGGCGCGGCTGGCCGGCGCCGGCGGTGTCGATCTCGAAGCTGTTGCGCCAACGGCGGGAGTACGTCTTCGCCGCCCAGTGGGCCCAGAAAGCCTGCATGCGCGCGCAGACCAGCTACGACGCGATCATCACCTACGCCGAGGCCTCTTCCGACCTGCTCGACCGCGCCGAGCCCGCGGCCATCGCCGACCTGCGCCGGCGGATCGAGATGGCGCGCAGCCAGGCGCCGTCCGAGGCGCGGCTGATCATGGTGTACGCCAAGGTGCTCGCGCACCAGGGCGACAAGGACCAGCTTGAGGTGCTGGTCGGCGAGGTGTTGAACATCAAGCCCTCCCCGCCGGCGGAGCTGCTGGTGAGGATGGCGGACATCAGCCGGGAGCGGGAGCTGGGCCTCGACCAGCCCTTGCTCGACCGCGCCCAGGCCGTCGCGCCCAACTCGCCGCAGGTCGCGCTGGCGCAGGCGATGTTCGCCGCGATACAGGGCGAGGTCGAAGACGGCCGGCAGATACTCGAGAACGCGCGCACCAACAGCAACGCGCCCGACTCGCCGGCGTGGCGGATCCACGCCATCCGTTACGAGGTGCTTCAGGGCAAGCGGGTCGACGCCGCGACGTGGGCGGCGCTGGCCGACGATTACGCCGAGGCGCTGGCGGTGCAGAAGCTGGTGCTCGACGAGCCGGGCGCCTGGCAGGACCGCGCGCTGATCGACCGGGTGATCGACCGCCTGAAGGCTTTGACCGGCGAGCAGAGCGTCAGCTGGCGCATCTACCGCGCCCGCTGGCACATGCACAAGGGCGACGCCGTGTCGATCGCCGACGCCGTGAAGCTGTTGGAACACGTCATCAAGCAGTCGCCCAACCGGTTCGAGACGTACCTGTTGCTGGCGCGCTGCCTTCAGCTGCAGGACAAGACCTCCGGCGCGATCAAGGCGTACAGCGATGCGCTGACCCTGCGTCCCACCCACCTGACCACCAAGCTGGCGCTGGCGAACCTCCACCTGATCCAGAACGACCCGGGCAAGGCCGTCCAACTGATCAAGGAGATCGTCTCGGCGGAGAACGTCACCCCCACGGTGCTGCGCAGCGCCGCGCGGCTGGCCATGAACGCCGAGCGCACGGACCTGAGCCTGCAGATCGTTCAGGCCGCCAAGGCCGCCGAGCCCGACAACGTCACCAACGACCTGTTGCTGGCCGGCGTCTACCGGTCCAAGGACCAGGACGCCAAGGCCGAGGCGATCTACCGGCGACTGCTCGAGAAGCCCACGCCCGCGACGATCGAGCTGGTCAGCGATTACTACGCGTCGTCGGGGCGCATGGAAGAGGCGCGCGCGACCCTCGCCCGCCTCGAAGAGGCCGACGCCGCGCCCGACATGGCGGCGATCATCCGCGGCACGTTCGAGCTGACCTACGGCCAGACCGACGCGGCGCTGGCCCAGTTCCAGGCCGCCGTCGACGCCGCGCCCGCCGCCGACTCGCACTGGGGCCTGCTCATCGGCCAACAGGTGCGCTTCGGTCGCCTCGACGCGGCGCTGGCCAGCCTCGACCGCGCCGCCGAGGCCTGCCCCACCAGCCCGTTGATCACCGAGGCGCACGCCAACCGCCCGCTGCTCGAGAAGCTCGGCCGGTACAACCTGTTCCGCTCGTTGCTCGTGAGCATGGTGTCGGACGCCAAGAACCAGGCGCCCGCCATCGAGGCGCTGAAGCTGCTGGAGAAGACCACCGTCGAGCAGCTCTCGCAGGGCGAGGTCGAGGTGGCGATCCGCTCCATCGGCGCCCGTTACCCCAGCTACCTGCCGTTGCAGATGGTGACGGTCCACCTGGTCCGCCGGCAGGGCCGCGTGGAAGACGCCGCCGAGCTCGCCCGGCAGACCGCCCGGGCGTTCCCCGAGGCCTCCGAGCCCGCCGCCCTTGCCGCCGAGTTCTTCGCCACCGCCGGCCGGTGGCGCGAGGTGCTGGAGGTTTCCAGGGAATGGCGTCGCCGGATCACCCACGACCCGCTGCCCGCCGACCTGATGATGGCCCGCGCTTCGCTGATCCTCGATCGGCCGGAGGACGCGCTGCGCATGACCCGGCCCTACATCAAGATGGCCCTGGCCGACGCCGACACCTACGCCCAGCTCGTGCTCGCCCACTGCCACGCCCTGATCGCGCTCGAGCGCCAGGCCGAGGCCGAGAAGATGCTCAGCCCGAGGCTCGCCGAGTCTCAGCCGATCCGTTCGGTGTGGATGCAGCTGGCGTTGTTCGGTTTCGACGACGCCGACTCCGCCGGGGCCTGGCTGAAGCGGATCGAGCCGATCGTCGCGACCAAACCGGTCGAATACGTCTCCCTCGCGCAGATGTACCGCGGCGTCGACGAGCGTTTCGGGATCGACGTCTACAAGGACCGCGCCACACAGATCCTCGAAACACTCGTCGCCGGCGACGACCCGCCGGTCGAAGCCGTCAAGGCCCTGGCGATGCTCGAGGACTTCCGCCGGAACAAGCCGCGCGCTATCGCGCTGTACCGGCGGGTGCTGGCCATGGACGACCAGGACGCGCTGGCGATGAACAACCTGGCCATGCTGTTGCTCGAAGACGACCGTTCCGCCGAGGAGGCGTACGCGCTGGCGTCACGCGCCGCGGAGTTGGCGAGCAGCTCTCCCTCGTTGCAGGACACGCTTGCCCAAGCATTAAGCAAGCTCGGCCGGCACGACGAAGCGGTGCTCGCCATGCGCAAGGCCGTGCAGCTCGAACCGCGCAGCTTCGAGATGTGGGTCCGCCTCGGCCACATCTACCTCGACGCGGGAAACACCCAGGAAGCGACCGATATCCTCAAACGCCTCGAAGAAGAAGCCCTGACCAACGAGAACCTCGACATCAAGCTCCGCCAGAGCATCAACGGCCTGCGAACCCGCCTGATTTCCGGGTGAAATCACTCGATTGACCGAATAGGTCAAACAGGACGTTTGTATTGCCAATAAAACGCATAACTCTACTGTTTACGACGAGTTATTAGATTGTTAAAGGCGCCCGTCTGTTAAGCTGGGCGCTTTTGTTTTGGCGTAATAGGTCCCAATAATCGATATATGACCGGAAACCCGCTATATTCGGGGTCGAAACTCGGTATTTTACCGATATCACCCCCATTCCCAGCGTGATATCTTTAGCCCATCGCACATAGGGGGAGAACCATATCCTGTGTGCAATTAGATTGGCATTCGCTTTGCGGAGCGGATCACAGATGAACGGGTTGGGTGCAATCGCTACCGTTCATATGGAAACGACGAAACGTTCAGCCGGTTCAGGCATCAACGCCTGGGCGTCGGGCTGGTGAGCGGCCGCGAGTTGCTCGGGAACAAGTTCGAACGGAGTACGGGTCATTTTACCGCCCGCTTTTAGGAGAAACGTGATGGTTGGGAAGCTCGGTAAGTTCGCTTTTGGTGCTGCGTTCGCAGCTGTTGCCGCCTTCGGCGCCTCCGCCGGGGCTACCACGATCAATCAGGCGCTGGCCGACGTCCAGGGCCAGACCGGCGTGTCCGGTCCGATCACTTTTAACTTCAACGACCTTTCGGTTGCCGACTACTTCGACCTCGACAGTTCCGGCACGGTCACCCCCGGTGACGTGGTGCTCGGTGCGGTCGTGATCGACGAGGTCGTCAGCTCCGACGGGCTCGGCGGCACGGCTGCCGTGACCGATGTGTCCGGCATCTACGCCCTTGAGGTCGCCGGCACCACGCCCGTCGGCCCTCCCGGCCCCGCGGGCACGCCGATCAACGCGTCGTTCATCCCGATCACGCCCGGCGCCGATGCCGCCGTCGGTGGCCTGACCGGCACCGCCCCCTCGACCCTCCTCGCCCCCGGTGAGATGTTCGCGGTCTTCCAGGGCGGCGTTTCGACCGACCCCAACGTGATCCCCGCCTCCGGCTCGTTCTACGCGGGCGCGTTCACCGACGGTGACAAGTACGCCACGCTGGCACCGACCGTCGGCTACACGATCAACTTCATCGGCGACACGCTCGCCGCGCTCGCGGGCTTGACCCCCGGCAGCACCATCGGCACCATCCTCGCGCCCTCGGGCCAGGACGTGATCGATGGCGGCCTGGGCGACGGTGGCCAGGGCATCGCCCAACTGCCGCTGAGCCCGATCGGCGCGTTCGGCTCCGACGTGGACCTGACCGGCTCGATCCTGACCTCGGCCGGCCCCAGCGCTTTGCCCGGCGCCGCGGCGACCTTCTCGGACACCGCGACGTTCCAGATCACGGCCGTCGCCGTGCCGCTGCCGCCCGCCGTCCTGGCCGGCATCCCGCTGCTCGGCTTCGTGGTCCGTCGCACCATCAAGAAGAAGAACGCCTAAACCAGCGTTCCAACCAAAACCATCTGCAAGGGTAAGCCCACGGGCTTACCCTTGTTTTTTGCGCTTTATCCAGCCGGCGGGCTTTCCCCCGACGCCGAGACATTTTTTTGCCGATAAGCCAAGCCCGTATAGCCGCTTAGGCGCATATCAGGAATTTGCTGATATCGGGGATTTATCGGGCGGTGGTATTCTTATACCCGTTGCACAGGGTTGGGTGACCACGTCTTTTTGGTGCAACGCCGAACGCACAATTCCGCACACGCGCTTATGCCGTGAGCGGAGAAGAGATGAATGTTGTGTCGTGTCACGTCAGCAAGTGAGGAGCAACGCAAGCAACGAACGAGCGTCGGGTTGGGGGAGAACCGTTCCACCCCGCCGCTCAAAGGAGAAAAGTGATGGTTGGGAAACTCGCAAAACTCACGGTCGGCTTGTCATTCTGTTTCGTCATGTGCATCGGCACTTCCGCCTATGCGGTGACCATCAATCAGGCGCTGGTCTCGGTCCAAGCGCAGACTGGAGTCGCCGGCCCCGTTACCTTTGAGTTCAACGACCTTTCGGTCGCCGACTACTTCGACCTCGACAGCTCCGGCACCGTCACCCCCGGTGACGTGGTGCTCGGCGCGTTCGTCGTCGATGAGATCGTTTCGTCCAACGGGCTCGGAGGCACGGCGCCGCTGACCGACGTGTCCGGCGTCTACGCCCTCGAAGTCGCCGGGACGACCCCCGTCGGCCCTCCCGGCCCCGCGGGCACGCCGATCAACGCGTCGTTCATCCCGATCACGCCCGGCGCCGATGCCGCCGTCGGCTTCCTGACCGGCACCGCCCCCTCGACGCTCCTCGCCCCCGGCGAGATGTTCGCCGTGTACCAGGGCGGCGTTTCGACAAACCCGAACCTGATCCCGGCCTCCGGCTCGTTCTACGCGGGCGCGTTCACCGACGGTGACAAGTACGCCACGCTGACGCCGACCGTGGGCTACACGATCAACTTCATCGGCGACACGCTCGCGGCACTCGCCGGCCTCACGCCGGGCAGCACCATCGGCACCATCCTCGCGCCTTCGGGCCAGGACGTGGTCGCCGGCGGCCTCGGTGACGGCGGCGAAGGCATCGGCCAGCTGCCGCTGAGCCCGATCGGCGCGTTCGGCTCCGACGTGGACCTGACCGGTTCGATCCTGACCTCGGCCGGCCCCAGCGCTTTGCCCGGCGCCGCGGCGACCTTCTCGGACACCGCGACGTTCCAGATCACGGCCGTTGCCGTGCCGCTGCCGCCCGCGCTGCTCGCCGGCATCCCGCTGCTCGGCTTCGTGGTCGCGCGCACGGTCCGCAGGCACAACGCCTGAGGTTCTTTCGACCGAACGCCCCGCGTTCGACAACACGATTCAACCATCACGACAAGGGCGAACCCCGTGGGTTCGCCCTTGTGTTTTGCGCGCAACAACCACCCGTCGCACAAGTCACAGCCCCGCGAACGGAACCTTGGAACTTAAATCAGTTTTGTTCGTAACCCGCCGAGGCGGAAGAAGCGGCGCATGGCGGCCAGGTCGCGCGCCGCGTCGGCGCTGAGTTCGGCCTTGCGCCGCGCCAGCTCCGCGACGACCGGTTGGTGGTCGCCGGCGAAGCGGTCGGCGGACTTGATCGCCACGAGGAACGCGACGGGGAACATGCGGAACAACTTCGCGCGCGTGCGCAACGGGCCCATCGCGTCTTCCAGCTCGCCGGGCGTGTAAGCGGCGCGCAACGAGTTGAGGTAGTCGGTGGTGAAGTGCCTGGGCTGGCGGTCTTCGTACATCAGCGCAAAGTAGCGCATGGTTTCGACGCGTCGGAGCCGACCGAAGTCGCCGAGGTACAACCCGCCGCCGGGCTTGAGCAACCGGTGGGCTTCGCGCATGGCGCGGGTGAGCAGGTCGGCGGTGGGCAGGTGGTGCAGCGACATCGCCGAGACGATCGCGTCGAAGCCGTGGTCGGGCTCTTCGAGGTCGGTGATGTCGCCGCGCTGGAAGGTGACGTTGGTCAGGCCGAGCTTTTGGGCGTGCGTTTGGGCGCGTTCGAGCATCTGCTGCGAGAGGTCGACGCCGACGAACTGCGCATCGGGTCGCAGCGACGCGAGGTGCGCCAGTTGCACGGCGGGCCCGCACGCCAGGTCGAGCACGCGGTCGCCGGGCGCGATGACGGTGCAGGCTTGGGCGGTGTGGAACAGGTGCGTGGGCGCCATGACTTCGGCGCCGGCGTCGGCGTAGTCGCGGACCTGGTCGTCGTCGACCATGGCCATCGACGGCTCGGGCAGGCGGTCGGTCGCCTGTCGCCGGGGCGTGCACAGTTCCTTGATGATCAGTTTCGGGATCGTCATATCGAACAGGGCGGGTGCGGGCGTCAGGCGGCGCTGACGGAGTGGGCGTCGGTGCTTTGCTGGGTCAGGTACTGTTCGAGGCTGGTGCCCGCGAGTTGTTTGCCGGTGAGGTCGAAGCGATCGTCGAAGTACTCGGGGGCGATGGTGTTGTTGACGAGGTAGCGCAGGCCGCGCGGCAGCTTGTCTTGCGTCGTGGCCGTGGCCCAGTCGATGCGCAGCAGCACGACGGGGTTGTCCTTGACGGTGGCGTAGGCCTTGACGGGCCCGACCTGGTCGAAGCCGAGCAGCCGGGTGTAGAAGTTGGCGTGGTGGGGGTGGACGCCGATGACGCCGTCGGTCGCGCCGCAGGCCAGCGCGAAGTAGGTGGCGTGGCGGATCATCTCGAGCAGCGCTTCGATGGAGCGGAAGAGGTGTTCGCGCCGGTCGGCGAAGAGGCCGAACTCCGCGAGGCGTCGGCCTTCGGTGCGCATCTGCTGGAGCTCGTTTTCGTAGACGGTGTCGAGCGGCAGGCCGGTCTCGCAGTCGGCGTAGGCGCTGAGGGTGGAGACGGTCATGCCGCCGATGTTGCCGAAGATGACGGCGGTCTTTTTCTGGATGGTCTGGGAGACGGTGTGGAGCTTGAACTTGTTGGGTGGGATGAGCCCGGCGCGCAGGTAGGCGCGGTAGACGAGCGACCAGGCCGTCTCGACCTGTTCGTACGTCTTGGCGATCTCGAACGTCAGGCCGGCTTGGGCGTCCGGCTCGGCGTCCTTCTCGCGCGGGGGATGGTTGCCCTGGGTCATTGTCGCCCTTCGGGTTAGCAAAACCGTTGATCTGACACGATTCATATCGAACCGCAACCCTTTGTGCTTTAGGGAGCAATTGCGTTTTGTCGCGCAGGTGTCGTAGATCGCGCACGACCGATAACGCCTCGCGTCGGGGGATCAGGCGGCCGGGGCGGCGGTGGCCCGCACGACGGGGCACTCGACGAACCGCTCGACGGGGGTGCCGGCGATCGCGGCCTTGTGGAAGCGGAAACGCCGGGCGAACTGCTCGGCGTCCATCGCGTGATCGATCAGGTACTTCAGCCCGCGCGGGACCGCGCGGCGGGCGGTGGCCTTGGCCCAGTCGATGCGCAGCAGCACCACGGGGTGGTGGCGGACGGTGGGGTAGGCCAACTCGGGCCCGGCGACCTCGAAGCCGAGCAGCCGGGTGTAGAAGCCGACGTGTCGGGGGTGGACGCCGATGATGCCGTCGGTCGCGCCGCAGTGGCGGATGAAGTGGGTGACGTGGCGGATCAGCTCGAACACCGCGCTGACCGGTCGGCTGTTGCAGTTGCGGTGCTGGGCGAACAGGCCGATCTCACCGAGGGTTCGCCCGTTGCGGCGCATGGCGTCGAGCTGCTTGGCGTAGACCGAGTCGAGGGGCAGGCCTTGCTCGCCGTCCATGTACGCGCTCATGGTGTAGGCGGTGGTGGGGCCGACCTTTCCGGTGATGACGACGGACCGGTCCTGCAGCGCGTGGGGCACGGTGTGCAGCGCGGCGCTGTTGGGGGGGATGAGGCCTTCGTGGAGGTAGGTCGCGTAGACCAGCGACCAGGCGGCGTCGACCTGCTGGTAGGCCTCGGCGACGGCGAAGCGGATGCCGTCGTCGGCAGCGGGGGTGTGATTGCGCCAGAGTCGGGCGATCGGGTTGCGCGGGGCGACGGCGCGGTGATCCCCCGCAAACCCGGGCTTCCATCCGTAAACAATCATGGGTCGGTAACTCCTGGGCAACTCGGGCGGGGGGTGGTTAATCCACCGGGGGGTATTGACCGATAAAAAGCTGGTGGCCTGGGGGGCGGTGGCGCGGGTCGGTGTGGGCTGGGCGAAGCTGAAGGACCATGGACCAAAACACGGATCAACTGGGTAGCGCTATCGAGGCCTTCAAGGCGGTCGTGGGTCAGCCGCACGTGCTGAGCGACGACGCGTCCTTGAGTCGCTACGCGCTGAGCACCGGGCCTGCCGGTACCCGCCCCGCAGCGGTTGTTCGCCCGGAAGCCAGCGAACAGGTTCAGCGGATCGTGAGGATTGCGGGCCAGTATCGCGTCCGTCTTTACCCTATCAGCCGTGGGTATAACTTCGGCTATGGGGATGCTTGTGCTCCAACCGACGGCCAGGTGATCGTCGATCTGGGACGGATGGACCGCATCATCGAGGTCAACCGCGAGCTGCATTATTGCGTTATCGGACCGGGGGTCAAGCAGGGCCAATTAGCCGATTATCTGGCCAAAAACGCCCCCGAGCTCGTGCTCGACTGCACCGGGGCCGGCCGCGACGCTTCTTTGGTCGGTAATACCCTGGACAGGGGATTCGGTCACACCCCCTACGGCGACCACTTCCTGCACACCTGCGGCATGAAGGTCGTCCTCGCCGACGGCACCGAGCTGAACACCGGCTTCGGGGCCTTCGACGGCGCACGCTCGGGGCGGGTCTACCGCTACGGCGTCGGGCCGTTCCTCGACGGCATCTTCTGCCAGAGCAACTTCGGCATCGTCACCGAGATCGGCCTGTGGCTCATGCCGCGACCCGAGGCGTTCAGCGCGTTCTTCTTCAGCGTCGACGACGAGGCGCAGCTCGAAGCCATCATCGACCGCCTCGCGCCGTTACGCCGCAGCGGCTTGCTGCGCTCTGCGATCCACATCGCCAACGACCTGCGCGTGGTCAGCTCCAAAACGCAATACCCGTGGGACCGCGCGGGCGGCGCCACGCCGCTGCCCGATGCGCTGCGCAAGCAGCTCCGCCGCGAGCACGGCGTCGGCCTGTGGATGGGCGCCGGCTCCATCGAAGGCTCGCGCGGCTTGGTCAAACAGATCAAACGCGAACTCAAACGCGCCCTAAAACCCGTGCGCATCACGTTCATGGACGAACGCCGATACGCCTTGGCGCAAAGGCTCGTGGGCCTGCTCAACCGCTTCGGTTTGGCGCGCGGGCTGACCGGTCAGCTGCGCGCCCTGCGCCCGGTGCTCGACCTCATGCAGGGCACCCCCACCGACGAACCGCTCGCCGGCGTGCGCTGGCGCTTGCGCGGAAACCTCGACGAAGCGCAGCTCGACCCCCGCCTGTGCGGCGCCGGGCTGATGTGGGCCTCGCCCGTACTGCCCATGACCGGCCACGATGCGCGGCGAGTCATGCAAACCATCGAGCCCATCTTCGCCGCGCACGGCTTCGAGTGCCCGATCACCTTCACGATGATCAACGAGCGCGCCATGATCGGTATCACCAACGTGTTCTTCGACCGGCGCGACGAAGACGAAACCGCCCGCGCCGCCGCCTGCTACGACCAGCTCGTGCAAAGCCTGATCGACGCCGGCTACCCGCCTTACCGCACCGGGCCCGGCGGGTTCGCCAAGCTGCACGCCCCGGCCGAGGCGTTCTGGCGCGTCGCCGGCCGCCTCAAGCACGCCCTCGACCCCGAACAGATCCTCAGCCCCGGCCGATACCTGCCTTAACCGACAACAGGGGCGGTCCTCAAGCTGAGTTAAACGCAGATTTCGGGGTTAAAAGACAACAGCGCCGTTGGCCGTATCGGACCCGTCGGCCGCCTCTTATGCAATCGAGCAAGAATCGGCCCGCGTCGAGGTGCTTTCTGCTCATGGCCTCAGCGGCGGTTCTAGGCCGCCTGAGCGGGCTTGGTGCACGTCTCCAAATGGGCAAAATTCCCCAGATCACTCATCCACAAGTTGTGCACATCCGGCGTAATGTCATGGGGCGCTCGAATGGGCATTAATGGCGATAATACCCCCGATTTTGCGCTGACTCGGGGTGTTTTCAAGGGATATTCGGGTCCCTTTTTTCTGTTTGGCGCCGTGGTCTTGCGCCGTGCACATTTGTGGAATTAGCCACATATTTCGCGAGGTTTTTATTGCAGGCCCTGAGTCAGCGGGGTATATTGGTATCAGCTTCGACAGTGCATGCAGGTGTCTGTGCCGTGTGTCCCATTGGGGGGATGGCTCGGTTGGGTAAAATATCTGCGGAGGTCGGAGTGGGAGTGACAGATGATTCGTAAGTCGCAAATCCGAGCGAGCGTTTTGATCGTGGCGGTGATCGCCGCGCTCGGCTTCTCGTCGACGGTCTTTGCCGCCGGCGAAACCTACCGCTTCCACCTCCAGCAGCTCGAGCTCAACGCCAACCCGACGATCCCCATGGCCTTCATCGGCGACGTCGTCGATTACACCGGCACCATCTCCGCGGTCGGCACCTCCAACTCCACGCTCACCACCATGCTCGTGCCGGGCACGGACTTCGGCTTCGTCAGCTCCTCGACCTCCATCCCCGCCGGCTACTCGATCAACAACCTGTCGATCAGCGCCACGCTCGCCAGCGGCATCGTCCAATCCGGCGCCCTCAACTTCGAGATCATGAACGGCTCGGGCACCGAAGCGTTCAACGCCTCGCTCCTGCTCGGCAGCGGCGACCTGAACCTCGACCTGCTCAACAGCGGTGCCAACAAGAAGACCTACCTGCTCGACGCAGACATCACCGACATCACCTTCAGCGATCCGACGTTCCTCGGCCTGCCCGTGCCCGGTCAAGGGCCCGCCGGCCTGGTCGGCTCGCTGTTCCAGTTCCGTTTCATGGTCACCGACGGCCAGTACCCCGTCGCCGCCGAAGCGAAGGTCGACGTCACGCAGTCGCCGCCCCCGCCGCCGACCGTGCCCCTGCCGTCCGCCGCCCTCGCCGGCAGCGCGATCCTCGGGCTCATGGGCGTCGTCCACTTCCGCCGACGCAGGCGGATCGATTGAAAGGTTTCAGATCAACCATCGGGGTTCCGTTCCCGGCAACCCCGATACAAGACAACTTGAGAGAGAGAGTCGAGCCACCCGGGCTTGTATTTAGAGAGAGAGTCGAAGGTGAGAGGGTCAGCTAGTGTAAAGCTGGCCGGGAAACACTGAAAAGACTCGCACTGGGAGGAGTCGACAGATGGAGAGTTCGCGGAAGAGATGTGTTTGTGCTATCGCTATTGCAGCGCTTTTCGGGGCACTGACATTCAGCACACCCGCTGCCCACGCGGCGATGATCGACACCACGGTTAACTCGCCGGTCGTCATGGTCGTCGACGGTGCCGATGCGCCCAGCGCCTTTAGCGCCAACCACACCGGCAAGATCATGTTCTCGCTGCCCGCCGGCGGCTTGATGACCGTGGCGCGCGACGGCGGCACGCCCGACTTCTTCACCACCGTCGACATGCCCCTGTGGAGTTCCATCACCGGCGAGATCGTCTTCAACAACGGCGATATCGTCTCCGGCAACCTCGTGATCGGCATCGGCAACGGCGACACCGAAACCGTCACCGTGCTGCCCACCGGCAACATCATCGAAGAGACCAACGGCTTTATCATCATCGCCGACGTCACCGGCTTCTTTAACGACGCCGCGTTCAACACCGTCGACACCACCGGCTTTACCACGCCCCGGCCCGGCACGCTTACGCTCTCGGCCTTCGCGCCCGGCGCCGACCCGCAGGACCAGGAGAACTACGGCAAGAGCTTCTCCAGCGAGCTCGACATCCAGCTCGTGCCCGAGCCCGCGTCGCTGGCGCTGCTCGCCCTCGGCGGCCTGGCGATGGGTCTCCGCCGACGCCGCGCCTGACCCGCGTGCGCATCCTCCCGGACGATTCAAACCCCAAAACACCCGGCTCACGCCGGGTGTTTTTCCATACGCCCGGGCCGAGACGGCCGGGCTCGCTGTCATACCGATGAGCGAGCCCGGCCGTCCACGGCCCGGGCCTTCGTACTGGACGAGCCGCGTTGCGGCCCGTAGCCTCTTCCGCATGTCCGGGCTCACGACATGGCATATCACCTGGGGCACCTACGGCACGCGATTGCACGGCGGTGATCGGCCGACCGTCGATCGCCGTCACAACCAGCGCGGCCAGGCGTTTATCGCGTTTGACCCGCCGCGTTACGAGCGTTGTGTTCAACAAATGAAGTTTCCGCCGGTGCTGCTGGACGATGCTCAGCGTGTGCTGATCGAACGCGCGCTGCCGTCGCTGTGCGAGCGAGGCGGCTGGCTATTGCGTGAATGGGCGGCGCAGCCCGATCACGTTCACGTGCTGGCCGACGTCCGCAAAGACGTGCACGGTGAAAAGGTTCGTCGGCTGCTCAAGCGTTGGCTCACGCAAGCGCTCAACGCCCAGTGGGAGCCCGGGTCGGGACGACCGGGCTCGCTGCCCGAGGGCGGCCGATGGTGGGCGGAACAGGGTTCCAACCGTGTGGTCGACGACGAGCATTACTTACGCAACTGCATCGACTACATCCGCAGACAACACACCACGGTGTGACCGCACAGCGAGCCCGGCCGTCCACGGCCCGGGCGGTGAGCGCTTCGAGGTTTGACTCGCGTCCTATGTGCGATGTATCACCCGAAAACCACCGTGTTGTGCCGCGTTAAACCCGTTTTCGTTCGCGTGCTGTGCGCGGTGGTCATCGTGGCGCTCAACGGCGTGTGCGCCCATGCCGTCGATTACCACGTCGACGGCCGATCGGGCAACGATGCGCACGACGGCACCTCGCCACGGACCGCGTGGCGCACGCTCGACAAAGCCAACAAGGTCACGCTCGAACCCGGCGACCGCCTGTTGTTGCGGGCCGGCACGCGCTACGCCGGCCAACTCGCGCCCAAGGGCGCGGGCACCGCCGAGCAGCCGATCACCGTTGGCAAGTTCGGCCCCGGCCCGCCGCCGCGTATCGACGGGCAGGGCAAAACCGACGCCACGCTCTACCTGCGCAACACCCAGCACATCACCGTCGAAGACCTCGAGATCACCAACACCGGCCCGACGCGCAAGGCCCACCGCAACGGCGTGCTCGTGCACCTCGACAACTTCGGCACGGCGAAGAACATCACGCTCCGCCGGTTGCACATCCACGACGTCAACGGCTCGTTGGTGAAACGCGCCGGCGGGGGGCGGGCGATCCTGTGGCACAACGCCGGCGACCGGGTCCGCTCGCGGTTCGACGGGCTGCTCATCGAGCGCTGCCGGATCGTGCGCTGCGGGCGCGACGGCATCAAGGGCCGCTCCGCTTACACCCACCGCGACAACTGGCACCCCAGCCTGAACGTGGTGATCCGCCACAACACGCTCGAGCAGGTGCCGGGCGACGGCATCGTGCCGATCGGCTGCGACGGGGCGCTGGTGGAACACAACGTGATGCGCGACTGCCCGCGCCTGCTGCCGGACGGCGAGGCCGCGGCGGGCATCTGGCCGTGGTCCAGCGACCACACGGTGATCCAGCACAACGAAGTGTCCGGCCACAAGGCCCCGTGGGACGCCCAAGGCTTCGACTCCGACTGGAACTGCAACGGCACGGTCATCCAGTACAACTACTCGCACGACAACGAGGGCGGCTTCCTGCTGGTCTGCAACAAGGGCGACGTGACCATGCCGTATAGCGCCGGCAACAACGGCACGATCGTGCGGTACAACATCTCGATCAACGACGGCCTGCGCGCCGCGGGCAAGCGTGCCGGCTTCTCGCCCACGTTCCACATCACGGGCCCGGTGAAAGACACGAAGATCTACAACAACCTCATCCTCGTGCCGCGCAAGCCCGACGCGAAGGTCGACACCAACCTCGTGGTCATGGGCAACTGGGGCGGGGCTTGGCCGAGCGACACGCTGTTCGCCAACAACCTGTTCATCACGCAGGGCAAGGCGCGGTTCACGTTCGGCAAGGACCGGCGCACGGTGTTCAGCCACAACCTGTACCACGGCGAGATCGCCGGCGCGGCAGAGCTCGACGCGCACGCGGTGCTGGCCGACCCGCGCCTGCGGTTGATGCCGTGGCGTGCGATCCCGTTTGCGGACCTTCGGAACCTGTCGCCGCGTGTCGGTTCGCCGGCCGTGGGCGCGGGCCGGCCGATCGACGCCAACGGCGGGCGCGACTTCGCGGCGCGGCCCATCGGCACGCCGCCCACGCTGGGCCCGCTCGAACCGGTCGATTAACGCAAAAACCCCAAACTAAATGAGCTATACGCGGTCCGGGTGGGGTGAGAAGTTGGTGTGTCGGTAAAGCGGCGCGGTGCGATGCCCGACATGAATACGGATGAGCCGTACATGCGTAGATGGTAGAGGGTTCCGATAATGGCAGATCGCGCGGAAACAATGGTGAGCGGGGGGTTCTTGTGGCGTTCCGCTTCCCGGGCGGGTGGCTTTACGTTGATTGAACTGCTCATCGTGGTGCTGATCCTGGCGATCCTGGGCGCGATCGTGTTGCCGATTTATCAGAACCACCGCGCCGAAGCGGAGGTCGCGGCGTTGATGAGCAACCTGCGTGTGCTTCGTGAGGTCATTGAGCCGGAGCAGTCGCTGACCGGCGAATACCCCAACCCGCTCGACGCGTCGAAGTTCGTCGGCGGCTTGCCCGACCACCCGCAGAACAGCATCAGCCTGCCCACGTTCCAGTACGCCAACGCCGCCAACGTCACGCACCCGGCCTACAAGGTGCTCAAGAGCGGCGTGACCGGCGCTTATTGGTACAACACCGCCAACGGCATCGTTCGTGCACGCGTGACCGACCAAGGCACCAGCGCCGACACCCTGGCGATGTACAACAAGATCAACCAGTGCAATGAAACGGCCCTTGGCAACTACAGCGGAGGTGGCGGCGGTGGATCTTAACCATGTCGAACAAACCGGTCAGAACACGCCGCCAGCGCCCCGCCTGCTCGGCGGGTGGCTCGGCCCGTGCCTCGGCTGGCTGTGCCTCGGCCATTTCGCGCTGCAGGCGCTGATCAAGCTCGGCCAGGAACAGCCCGAGCAGATCCTCTGGATCAGCCACGTCGGCCTGCTCGTCGCCGGCCTCGGCCTGGTGCTGCGCAGCCGGCTGCTCATCGCCACCGCCCTGATCCAGCTGTTCATGCTGCACACGCTCTGGCTGATCGACGTGGCCGTCTGGCAATCGTTCGGCATCTTCCCGCTGGGCGCGGTCGTCTACCTCAACGGCGCCGACACTTGGACGTGGATCGGCACGTCGTACCACTTCTACTGCGTGCCGGCGCTGGCGATTATCGTCTGGCGATGGCGCATCCACGAACGCGCCGCGCTGCTCGTGGCCGTCACGCTCTCGTTGGCGCTGATCGTGCTCAGCCGGGCCATCGTGCCGCCCGAGGCCAACGTCAACTGGGCGTTCGGTATCGAGACCGACAAGCCGATCCACGCCCTGACGCTGCTCAACGACCTGCCGGGCAACCTGTACATGCTCGCCCTGGCCGCGTTCGCCACCTTCCTGCTGTTCATCCCCGTGTTCTGGTCGCTCAAGTACCGCGCCCTCCGACTCGGCACGCAAAAGTCGTAACACGCCACCCGCGCTTCAACGCCGCCTCAGCCGCACCGCCGCGCACGCGATGACGCCCAGCGCGATCGCCACCCACCCCCACGCCACCGCCTCCAACGCCCCGATCGGCTTGTACAGCAGCGTTTCGAGCTGGTGCAGGCTCGCCAGTTCCAGCAACACCAACGTCAAACCGCCGATGGTCAGCGCCGCCGCCAACCGGGTCGAAGCCTTCGCACGCCGGCGCACCACCACCACGACCAGCACCACGATGATCAACAACACGCCGGCGATCACCGCGGCCTGCCACGGCCGGCGCACGCCGTACCACGCGCCGTGGCCGAACAGGCCTGCCAGCCACGCCGTCAGCTTGTGCCGCAGGTGCAGGGCGACGTCGAGCGTCAGCGCCGTGTGCGCCACCGCCATCGCGCACCACCAGCCGCGCTCGCGCCGCTTGCTCAGCGCCAGCCAGCACGCCACCGCCGCGCCCGCGTAAGCGACCAGGCCGACGGCTTGCTCGATGTCCGCGAACATCCCAATCACCGCTGCACCACCTTGCGCACAATATAGCACGCGCACAAAACGTTCGTCGCCCGGCCGAGCGCCGCGCCCAACCTCGTTTGCGACGTGTTGCACCCGGCCGCGCCCGCGCGGTGCGCACCGCTGAACAGCGCTGCGCACACGCCCGGCGAAATATCCGCAATAGCGGACCGATCGCAACGCCCGCGATCGTCGTTTCCGGCTTGTAAACAAGGTTGTGCGCACGGTGCGCACAAGCGGTTTCACGCGGTCGGCCCCGTTCAGTCCGCTTTTGCGGCGCCCGGCAACGGCCCGATCCGCCAGACGATGTCTGCGCCTTCCATGCGCTGCATGGGCTCGTCGCAAACCCCACCCCGCCGTCAGCCCCGCCCACGCCGGCCCAGAGCTTAAGCGCAGCGGCTTTTTATTCTAATATTCTTAAGAACTATAGAATAATTTGACACCCAAAAAAGCATAGAAGAGGACGCCCGACATCGCTCCTTCGGCCTTCGGTCTATGCTCAAGCGCGGCGGTCTTTTATTCTTAAGTTCTTAAGAACATTAGAATGATCTTGAAGTGTAAAACGCTTTGCGCAAAGGTATTTGCTTTGTTCGGCTTTGCCTCGGGTTCGTGCCGCCGGTGTTCGTTCCCTGGTGTTCGTGCCCCCGGCCTTCGTGGCGCTCAGGCCGGGGCTTGGGGGCGGGGTCAGTTGGCCGGCGGCGGTGCGATGCGCCAGACGAGGTCTTCGCCGTGATGGCGGGGTTCTTCGCCGTCGGGGTAGCCTTGGCCGTGGTCGTTGTCGCCGTCTTTGCCGTTGGACCAGACCAGGCGGTGTTGCGGGTCGTACTTCATCGGGCTGTCGCCGAACGGGTCGGCGGGCGGCGCGGGCAGCAGCTTGGTTTTGACGAGCGTGTCGAGGTCGGCTGGCGGTTTGCCGTGCTGGGTTTCGTGGGTGTGTGTGGCGAGGGTGATGAGGGTGGCGTGTCGGGCGGCGATGAGGCGGCGGTTGAGCTGGTTGGTGTTTTCGAAGTTGGGCATGCAGATGGTCACCAGGTGCTCGCCGATCAGGTTCTGCGTGATCTGCTTGATGTGCTTGGCGCGGTCTTTGGTGACTTGGGGGCTGTCGTCGGGTTGTTGGTCTTTGCAGACCTCGGCCAGTGCTTTGTAGCGATCGTTGATTTTTAAGGCGAGCGCCTCGATCTCTTCATTGGCTGTGAGGTCGCGTTTGGTCCAGGGTTTCCGGGCGTTTTGTGCGTAACGGGCGTGGTAAACCGAGGCGAGCTTGATCGTTGTGTCACGATCGAAAAACGCGTCGATTGCTTCACCGACGGCTTTGGCGACTTGTGCGGCTTCGGCGCCGGTCTCACGCTCGATCCGGGCGATGAGCGGTTGTTTTGCGGCCTTGGCCGGCGCGGTGATCTGGCGGTGAAGCTTGTCGGCCTCCCATACCATCAGCCGCCAGAACTCGGCGCGATAAGCGTTGAGCAGGCCCGTGTGCGGGTCGGCCTCGTCGCTGAACACCGAAGCGATTTGTTTGCGTTGCTCGGGGGTGAGGTTGGCGCTGAGTTGCTGAATCACCTGGTGCGATTCGGATTCGATCATGGTGCCCAGCAGGAAGTCGATGAGCGTTTCTCCGCGGCGCAGCAGCAGGCCCACGCGGAGGCAACGCACCAAGTCGTCGACCGCGCCGGTGGTGTTGCCTTGCGCTGCGCGCAGGCGTGCTCGCTGGAGGCGGAGTGTGGTCAACGCGCGCAGCTCGGAGCGGTCGGGCAGCATGGGGGCGACGCCGCCGAGCTCGGCTTGCATTTGCAGGTGCGGGCGTTCGAGGCCGCGGTCGATCGCGTCGAACGCGGCGGCGTTGGCGTCGAGCCATTTGCTGACCATGGCGACGTTTTGCTCGCGGTCGAACCAAGGCGTGTCGAGGTCGAACTCGACGTCGTGGAACTCGTGGCTGACGCCGGCGCGGTCGTAGGGGACGTAAGTATTGACGGCGTGCTGCCAGTCGGTCCAGGCGTTCTGGTCGGGCGCGACGGTGGGGCGCCGCCAGTGGAGGATGGGGTCGACGAGTTCTTGCAACTCGGCGTCGCGCTCGGGCGGCGTGGGGGTGTCGACCGGCACGTCGTCGGCGATCGCGAGCGAAGCGAGGCACAGGGTCAGCAAAGCGTAACGCCACATGGCAAGCTCCCGGCGGTGAAGGGTTGCGAGGTGGGCGGGGTTATTGTAACCGCACGCCGGGCGTGTGCGACGCGTTGAACGACCAGCCCGCCGTTTTCCCCCCCCCACCCAGAGCTTAAGCGCAGCGGCTTCTTATTCTAATATTCTTAAGAACTTTAGAATAATTTTGGCACCCAAAGAGGCGTAGAAGAGGACGCCCGACATCGCTCCTCCGGCCTTCGGTCCAAGTTCACGCACGGCGATCTTTTATTCTTAAGTTCTTAAGAACATTAGAATAATTCTGAAGTGTAAAACGCTTTGCGCAAAGGTATTTGCTTCGCCCGGCTTTGCCTCGGGTTCGTGCCGCCGGTGTTCGTTCCCCCGGCCTTCGCTGCGCTCAGGCCGGGGCTTGGGGGGCCGGGGTGGGGGGGGTAGCCGGCGGCGTGCTTGTCGCCGGTTCCGGGGCGGCACCTGTAAGGTGCCGGCTATGGGCGGTGAGGGGTTGGCGTGGTTGGTAGAATGGTCGGCATGAAACGACTGCTGCTGATCGGGTTGGTGTTGGGTTTGGCGACGGGTTGTTCGGCGGTAAAGCACACGCCGCGCGACGAGGTGCGGGTCGGCCGGCCGTACGACGTGGTGGTCAAGGTCCGCAAGCGTCACGTGGAAAACGCCGAGGGCGAGGTGCGTTATCGCATGCCCGGCTCGGTCGACTACCGCACGGAGGAGATGGAGTGGCGGGCGAAGGAGCTGTGGGCGACGCTGCCGACGACGCGGGTGCGCGGCGGCGAGTCGTTCGAGTACTTCATCGACGTGCGGTTGGACGGGGCGTTTTACCAGTTGGGTTCGCCGAGTGAGCCGTACGTGGTCGGGTATTTGGGCGGCGAGGTTTACGATGCGCGCGAGCTCGAACCGCGCGTTCGGCACCGGTCGACGGGGGTGGCGTTGCGCTTTGAGTTGGACGTCGGTCGGCGCGTCGATGCGGGTGCGCCGGTGTTGACGTACCAGCGCCCGGGCGTGCGTGGGCCGATCTCCGTGCAGATGACACGCAAGAGCGGCACCACTTGGTTTATCGAGGTGCCGCCGCGTTTGTTGTCGGCGGGGGAGTGGCGGTATTACATGACGGTCGAGATTGGGGGCGTGACCCATCGGTTGCCGGCGGAGGGTGAGGCGCGGTTTTACTTGCCGTCGAAGGATTGAGGGCAAAGCCGACGCAACAACCGGGCCCCCGGCCTTCGCGTTGCTCAGGCCGGGGCTTGGGGGGAGCGGGGCGTGTGAAAAGCGCCTACAATGGGCGGCCTGCCGCGGCGTGGTGGCGGCGAAAACCTCAGAAAAGAAAGCGGAACATGAGCGCAGTGCAGGACAATATCGGTGCGGGCAAGCGGTTGGTCGTTCTCGGCGGCGGGCCCGGCGGCTACCCCGCGGCGTTCCTCGCGGCCGACGCGGGCTTCGACGTGACCATCGTCGATAAGGACCCGAAACTGGGGGGCGTGTGCCTCAACCGCGGCTGCATCCCGTCGAAGGCGCTGCTGCACGCGGCCAAGCTCATCAACGAGGCGCGCGAAGCCAAGTCGTGGGGCCTGGATTTCGGCGACCCGCAGATCGACGTCGAAAAACTCCGCAAGTTCACCGGCAAGGTCGTCGGCAAACTCACCGGCGGCCTCGGCGCCATCGCACGCAACCGCAAGGTCAAGGTCATGCACGGCACCGGCCACTTCGCCGACCCCCACACCATCAAGGTCGTCGACGAACGCGGCGAAGAGAACGCCGTCAACTTCGACTACTGCCTCATCGCCACCGGCTCGCGCCCTGCGCAGGTGCCCATCTTCCCCCACGACTCGCCGCTGGTCATGGACTCGACCGATGCGCTGAAGCTCGAAGACGTGCCCAAGAGCTTGCTCGTCGTTGGCGGGGGGTACATCGGGCTGGAGATGGCCACCGTCTACGCGGCGCTCGGCACCAAGGTCACCGTCGTGGAGATGCTCAACCGCATCGTCGCCGCGGCCGACGAAGACCTCGCCGAACACCTTGAAAAACGCCTCAAGCACCACGTCGACCAGATCATCGTGGCCACCAAGGTTGTCGAGATGACCGCCGACAAGAAGGTCACGGTCAAGCTCTCCGGCCCCAACCACGACAACGCCGAGCTCACCTTCGACAAGGCCTTGATCAGCGTCGGCCGCGTGCCCAACAGCGCGGGCATCGGCCTCGAGCACGCCGGCGTCGACGTGACCGAGCGCGGCTTCGTCGAGGTCGACCACCAGCGCCGCACCGCCGCCTCGCACATCTTCGCCATCGGCGACGTCGTCGGCGACCCGATGCTCGCGCACAAGGCGACGTACGAAGCGAAGGTCGTCGTCGACGTGATCACCGGCAAGGCCAGCGCCTACGACCCGATCGCGATCCCCGCGGTGGTGTTCACCGACCCCGAACTGGCTTGGGCGGGCATCACCGAAACGGAAGCCAAGGCGCAGGGCGTCGACCACAAGGTGCTCCGCTTCCCTTGGGCCGCGTCGGGGCGCGCCACCACGCTCGACCGCAACGACGGGCTGACCAAGATCATCATCGACCCCCACAACCAGCGCGTCATCGGCGTGGGCATCGTGGGCGTCGGCGCCGGCGAACTCATCGGCGAAGGCACGCTCGCGATCGAAACCGGCGCGCTGGCCAGCGACATCCAGATGACCATCCACGCCCACCCGACGCTCAGCGAGACCGTGATGGAAGCGGCGGAAATGGCCCACGGCGCCAGCGCTCACCTGGTCAATTGAGCGCCGCCACCACCGCCGGGACGCTTTGTGTCAAAACCCCCACCGATTATGGATCGCGCGGTGAGATTTTCTATCTTCACCCCCGTTCCCGGTATCGCGGGGAAAAGCGACGCGTTTTACGAAAAACCGGCCTATTATTGCCCATTTTTAATGCTTACCTGGCTTTTTTTCGCGGGACTTTTACCGCAAGCCGCGGTAAGTTTATAGCTATATGGCGCAGCAACGGGAGGCTGTTGTGCCAGGTGTGTTGGGTGTTGTTCTTATTAAAATCAGTACCGGAGATGGAATCGTGATGGGTATCCGAAAGATGAGCGCGTTGTTTGCTGTGTCCGTGGGCTTGGCGTGGGGAGCGTCGGCCCAGGCGACCAGCGTCATGACTTACGACGGGACGGTCAAGCGAGACCTCAACGGCGGCGGTAGTTTTTCCTACATCCACCGCGCGACCCACAACACCGTCAACCCCAACGGCAACCACAAACAGAAAGCCGGCGGCGATGTGTTCCTCGGCTTCCAACAGAACACGCCGTTCACCTTCAGCGTGATCGACTCGAGCATCCTCCGCTTCGACGCCGTCACCTTCGACGTCTTCGCCACCGACGGCACGATCGACAACAACAACCCGCCGCCGCTGACCGACAAGGTCGGCACCATGACCATCGGCGGCGACCTGAACATCGACCCGTTCGCCCCGCACTCCGACGAGTTCGACGCCGGCATCTCCGGCTCGCTCAGCTACGCCATCGAACTCACCGAGAACGTCAACATCGACGGCCGCATCTGGGGCCCGCACAACGGCACCAACGTCAACATCGAAGGCAACTTCTACGTGCAGGCCGCGGACTTCGGCGGGCTGTTCAACGGCTACTCCGAAGACGGCAACATGGCCAGCTTCTCCTTCTGGGCCGACAACCGCCCGCCCAACGGCAACAGCCTCGCCTGGCCCGACGGCACGATCCAGGGCTACCGCTGGTCGAGCTACTACCACAAGTGGTACTACAAGGACTGGGACGACTACGGGCTGGGCATCGACTTCGTGGCGATGGGCGAGAAGGTCCCGCCGCCGCCGCCGTCGATCCCGCTGCCGCCCGCCGCGTTCGCCGGCATGGCCATGCTCGCCGCCATGAGCACCGTGCGCAGCGCCAAGCGCCTCCGCCGCCGCTTCCGCGACGTGTAAAGCCACCACGATCCACAGCATCCCCCAAGCCCCGGGCTTCCGCGCCCGGGGCTTTTCTTATGGCAGCGGGAAGAGTCGGCAGCCAACAGCCAACAGGCAGCAAGTGCGTGTTCGGCGCGTTTCTGTTTAGCGCCGGCCCACAGGGCCGGGCTCGCCGAGATTGATCTGTGATGTCTGATCTCTGATTGCTGATCTCCAACCCACCCCCAACCCCGGAACCCGGAACCCGAACCCCACCAACGCAAGCCGTACTGAACATAGTTTTTAGACTAAAAACTATAATCGGCGCAAGCTTGTCTGCCGCCCAGCGCCCCATTCGCCATTCGCCATTCGCCATTCGCCATTCGCCATTCGTCACTCGTCACTCGTCACTCGTCATTCGTCACTCGTTACTCGTTACTCATCGCCCATCACTCATCACCCGCGGCTATCATGTCCCCGTGCTACCCATCGGAGCCACCGCGCCCGACTTCGAGTTGCCCGACCCCGCCGGGCGCACGCACCGCTTGCGCGACGTGCTCGCCGGGGGGCCGGCGGTGGTGTTCTTCTACCCCAAAGACTTCACGCCCACCTGCACCGCGCAGGCGTGCATGGTGCGTGACGCGTTCGCGCAACTCGCCGGGCGTGGCGTGGCGGTCGTGGCCATCAACGCCGAGCCCGCCGACAAGCACGCGCGCTTCGCGCAAAAACACACGCTGCCCTACCCGCTGCTCAGCGACCCCGGCAAGTCCGTGATCAAGGCCTACGACGCCGCGGCGATCTTCGGGTTGATGACCAGCCGCATCAGCTACTTCATCGGCGCCGACCGCGTGATCCGCGACGCGGTCAAGGCCGACTGGTCCGTCAAGCCCCACGCCGCCTTCGTGCGGCGCGTGATCGCCGCGACCGATCAGCAAAACGCTTAGCCCGGTCGCCCGCGCCCGGCGAACCACCCCGACGCCCCGGCCAGCGCGCCCACCGCCAACACCCACGGCAGCACCAGCGCGCTATTCAACAGCGCATCGCCCGCCGCCATCAGCAGCACCGCCGCCAGTGCCGACGCCTCGAGCCCCGGCGGCGCACGCCCGGCCAACGGCTTGATCGACCAATACAATCGCACCGCGCCCGTGCACAGCAAGGCGCCGAGCAACACCAGGCCCACCCCGCCGTACGCGCCGAACGTCAACGACCACAGCGACCACGGCCGGCCCGGCGGTTCCTTCTGACACCAGTGCGGGTCGCCCCAGCCGAGCACGGGCCGGTCCAACGCGACCGGCAGGTGCTCTTCCTCGCGCTTCAAACGCCAACCGAACGACCCGCGGTCGGCTTCCTTCAGCGCCCGCTTGATTTTCTGCCCGAACGCGCTTCCCGTCACGAAGCGCTCGGCGTGCAGCACGCCCGTGATGCGCAACCCCAACAGCACCAGCACGCCGAGCAAACCCGCGACCATCAACCCGCGCACGCGCACCCGGCCCACCAGCCACAGCCACGCCAACGCGGCCGCCGCCAGCGCGATCGCGCCGACCGACTGGCTCGCCAGCAGCATCGCGCCGTTGACCAGCGCGACCGCGCCCGCGGGCAGCCCGGCTGCGCGCTTCTCGCCGGCCCGCCACAGCGCCGCCGCCGCGACCGCGCCGCCGGCCAGCCACATGCCCATCTGGTTGCCGTCTTCCATGAACCCCATCGGGCGGAACGTGTTGAAGTAGCGCTGTGCGCCGGCCGTCGCGTAGGGGTGCGGGCCGTACACGAACTCGTACCACGCCGGCGCGAGCACGAACTCGAACAGAAAGATCGGCAGGTGCACCAGCGACGCGATCGCCAAGCCTTGCAACAGCTCGCGCCACGCGGTGGGGTCTGAAAAATAAACCCGCCCCAGCACGTACACCGCGCCCCACGCCGACAGCGTGTGCGCCGTGTTGAGCAAAACGTCGCCGACCGGCACGTGGTTGAACAGGCCCGAAACCAACGGCACGGCGCACCACGCGATCGCCACCACATCGATGGCGCTAAGCCGCAAGCGGCCGAACGCCTGGCGGTCGAACACCAGCGCCCCGAGCAGTGCGCCGGAGCCGATGACCGACGCCTTGGTCAGCCACCCCAGCCCGCCGTGCGCCAGGCCCATGACGGGGAACTCGCTGTGGTGCGGCACGACGAACGCTTCGGGGTACACCGCGACCGGCAGCACCGCCCACCCGCCGAGCACCGCGACCGCCGTCGCCGCCCGCCCGTCGAAGCGCCAGTACAGCAACAGGCACACCGCGGGCCAGGCGTACAACGCGATCGGCGCGAGCTGCGACATGGGCATGATGATAGCTCACTTGAAAAGCGAAAGCCCACGGGTGGCCATCCGTGGGCTTTGGGTTGGTGGGGTTGTGCGTTGGCTTACGCGTCGATGAGCACGCTGAGCGGTTGCTCGATGGCGCGCTTGAGCCATTGCATGAAGCGGGCGCCGTCGGCGCCGTTGACCAGGCGGTGGTCGAAGCTCAGCGAAAGCGGCATCATCAGCCGCGTCTTCATCTGCCCGTCGACGAGCACGGGTGTCGAGACGGCCCGCCCGACGCCGAGGATCGCGGCCTCGGGGTGGTTGACGATCGGCGTGAAGTGGCCGATGCCCATGCCGCCGAGGTTGGTGATGGTGAACGTCGCGCCCTGCATGTCTTCGAGGGCGAGCTTGCCGGCGCGGGCCTTGGCGGCCATCTCGCCGATCTGCACGGACACCTCGGTGAGCGTGAGCTTGTCGGCGTCGCGGATCACGGGCACGACCAGGCCGCGCGGCGTGTCGGCGGCGATGCCGATGTGGTAGTACTTCTTGTAGACGATCTGCTGGTTGGCCATGTCGATCGACGCGTTGGCCACCGGGAACTCCTTGAGCGCGCTGGTGACCAGCTTGGCGAGCATCGACGTGACGGTGAGCTTGCCGCCGGCGCGCTCGACCTGCTTCTTGTGCGACTGGCGGAACGCCTCGAGGTCGGTCACGTCGACCGTGTCGTGCAGGGTCACGTGGGGGATCGTCGCCCAGCACAGCGCCATGTGCTCGGCGGTCTTGCGCGCGATCATGCTCATCGGCTCGGCCTCGACCGCGCCCTGGCTAGAGAAGTCGGGCAGCGGCGGGGCGACGATCGCCGCGCCACCGCCGTCGCCGGCGGGGCTGGTGCGGGCGTGGGCCTTGATGTCGTCAACGCTGATGCGGCCGCCGGGGCCGGTGCCCTCGACGCGCGAGATGTCGATGCCGACCTCGCGGGCGAACTTGCGCACGTGCGGCGCGGCGAACACGGGCCGACCGCTGTCGGCCGGCGCCACTTCCACTTGCGTCGGGGCCGCTTGCGGCTTAGCGGGCTCGGGGCTCGGCTCGGGCGCCTGCGCCACCGGTTCGGGCTGCGGCGCGGGCGGCGTTTCCGCCTTGGGCTCTTCTTGTTTTGTTTCCGGGGGCGCGTCGCCGGCGCCGTCGATCGTCGCGATCACGTCGCCCACGTGCAGCGTGTCGCCCTCGGCGACGTGGATCTTCACCACGGTGCCGGCGACGGTGAGCGGCACTTCCATCACCGCCTTGTCGGTCTCGACCTCGATGACCGGATCGTCGGTGGCGACCGCGTCGCCCTCGGCGACCATGACCGACACCACCTGCGCTTCGTTGATGTTCTCGCCCAGCTCGGGCAACTTGAACTCGCTGGCCATTTGCTCTGTACCCTTAATTGCTCAAATCCCGCCACGATAACGGTTTACCCACGGCACCCAAGCTGCCCGCGGCGGAGTTGCCCATTGTAGCAACCGGTGGGGGCGACAGCGAACAAGCAAATACGGCACGGGGTTGGGGGTTCTGTAGATATAATTAGCCGCTATATGGTCAGCGATGAACAAAGATTAATAGCCCAGAACTATCGCGAGAACGTCGCTACTGCTGGGTCGATTATCACCAGTGTCGTCGTTGTTGTTTTCGCGTTCTTATTCGGGTGGCCACTCTTCCGGACCGGTTTAATACTCGTTGCTGGTGGATTGCTCGCGTATGGTAGCGTCAACATTATGGGCCGAGTGGTTATACGTCCTGTACTGCAACGAAAAAAATGGGCTTTAGCAATCCTCATTGTTGCCATGCCGGTGGTCGTGTTTTCAGTTTCCGCGTATATGGCTGGTGCGATTCTTCTTATTTGTAGTGGTGTTGCTGCTGTTTGGAGCTTCCTTTTTGGGTAGCGACGCGCTCCCCTACGGGTCGCGGCTAAACGTTGATGTGTGAAAAGCCCACGGATGGCTATCCGTGGGCTTTGGTTCGTCGGGTTGGCCGGTCGCGGGCGACCGGGCTAAACGGCGACCGGGTTAAACGGGTCGTTACGCGTGCATCGGGTTGGGTTTGTCGGTGTCGATCTTCAGGTCCTTGATGGCCTTGGTGACGAGCTTGCGGTCGATCTCGCCGCGGTCGGCGAGGGCCTTCAAGGTGGCGAGGGTGACGTAGCGTTCGTCGATCTCGAAGAAGTCGCGGAGGGCCTGGCGGGTTTCGCTGCGGCCGAAGCCGTCGGTGCCGAGGGAGACGATGCCGTTAGGCAGCCATTGGCCGATGCCGTCGGGCAGGGACTTCATATAGTCGGACGAGGCGACGACCGGCCCCTCGGCGGCGCCGAGCGTTTGGGTGATGTAGGGCACCTGTGGCTCGGCGTCGGGGTGGAGGAGGTTGTGCCGTTCGCAGTCGAGGCCGTCGCGGCGGAGTTCGGTGTAGCTGGTGACGGACCAGGCGTCGGCTGAGACGCCGTAGGATTCGAGGATCTCCTGCGCTTTGAGCACGTGGCCGAGGATGGCGCTGGAGCCGAGCAGCTGGGCCTTGGGGCCCTTGGCGTCGGAGGGCTTGAGCAGGTAGATGCCCTTGATGATGCCCTCGTCGATGTCGCGGTCGGGCCGGGCGGGGTGTTCGTAGTTTTCGTTGCCGACGGTGAGGTAGTAGAAGACGTCTTCGCGGTCGACGTACATGCGTTGGATGCCGTCGCGGATGATGACGGCGATCTCGTAGCCGTAGGCGGGGTCGTAGGTGCGGCAGTTGGGCACGCAGCCGAACAGCACGTGCGAGTGGCCGTCTTCGTGTTGCAGCCCTTCGCCGTTGAGGGTGGTGCGTCCTGCGGTGCCGCCGATGAGGAAGCCCTTGCACCGCATGTCGGCGGCTTCCCAGACGAGGTCGCCGATGCGTTGGAAGCCGAACATGGAGTAGTAGATGTAGAAGGGGATCATGTTGATCCCGTGGTTGGCATACGCGGTGCCCGCGGCGATGAAGGAGCTCATTGCGCCGGCCTCGGTGATGCCCTCCTCGAGGATCTGGCCGTCCTGCGACTCCTTGTAGTAGGCGACCTGGTCTGCGTCGACCGGCTCGTAGAGCTGTCCGGCGTGGGCGTAGATGCCGAAGGTGCGGAACATGCCGTCCATGCCGAAGGTGCGCGCCTCGTCGGGGATGATGGGCACGACCTGCTTGCCGATCTTCTTGTCGCGCATCAGCTGGGTGAGCACGCGGACGAACGCCATGGTGGTCGATATCTTGCGGCCCTTGGAGCCGGCGTCGTATTCGGCGAACGGCTTGTCGGCGGGCATCTCGAACTTCGGCGCCTTGACTTGGCGGGAGGGGATGTAACCGCCCAGCGCCTTGCGGCGTTCGTGCAGGTAGATCATCTCCGCGGAGTTGGGGTCGGGCGTGTAGAACGACTTGCTCGACAGGGCCTCGTCGTCGACGGGGATGCCGAAGCGCTCGGCGAAGTGCTTGCGCTCCTCTTCGTTGAGCTTCTTCTGCTGGTGGGTGATGTTCTTGCCCTCGCCGGCCTCGCCCATGCCGTAGCCCTTGATGGTGCGGGCGAGGATCACGGTCGGTCGGTCGGCGTTCATCGCGGCGGTGTACGCGGCGTGGACCTTGACCGGGTCGTGCCCGCCGAGGTTCATCCGCCAAAGCTCGTCGTCGGACTTGTGCTTGACCATCGCCGCCAAGCGCGGGTCGGCGCCCCAGAAGTGTTCGCGGATGTACGCGCCGCCCTCGACGGCGTACTTCTGGTACTGGCCGTCGACGATCTCGCTCATGCGCTTGGCCAAAAGGCCTTCGGTGTCCTTGGCCAGCAACTCGTCCCAGTCGCTGCCCCATAGCACCTTGATCACGTTCCACCCGGCGCCGCGGAAGGTGCCTTCGAGTTCCTGGATGATCTGGCCGTTGCCCCGGACGGGTCCGTCGAGTCGTTGGAGGTTGCAGTTGATGACCCAGATGAGGTTGTCGAGCTTCTCGCGGGAGGCCAGCGAGATCGCGCCGAGGGTTTCGGGTTCGTCGGTCTCGCCGTCGCCGAGGAAGGCCCATATTTTTTGTTGCTTGTCGTCCTTGAGGCCGCGGTCGTAGAGGTACTCGAGGAACCGCGCGTGGTAGATGCTGGTGATCGGCCCGAGGCCCATGGACACGGTGGGGTACGACCAGAACTCGGGCATCAACCAGGGGTGGGGGTAGCTGGACAGGCCGCCGCCGGGCTGGAGCTCGCGGCGGAAGTTGATGAGTTGCTGCTCGGTCAGCCGGCCTTCGAGGAAGGCGCGGGCGTAGGGGCCGGGGGAGGCGTGGCCCTGGAAGTAGACGTGGTCGCCGCCGCAGGCGTGGTCGGGGCCTCGGAAGAAGTGGTTGAAGCCGACCTCGTAGAGCGTGGCGGCGGAGGCGAAGGAGCTGATGTGCCCGCCGACGCCGCCGCCGGTGTCGTCGGCCGCGGCGTTGGCGCGGACGACCATGTTCATCGCGTTCCAGCGGATGTAGCTCTTGATGCGGTTTTCGAGCTGGCGGTTGCCGGGGTACTCGGGCTGGCGGTCGGCGGCGATGGTGTTGACGTAGGGCGTGTTGCTCGTGACGGGCAGGTCGACGCCGTAGCGCTGGGCGTAGATCTGAAGGTCGCTGAGCAGGCCCGTGACGCGCTGGCCGCCGCTGAGGCGGTAGACGTCCTCCAGCGAGTGGAGCCAGTCTTCGCGTTCGAGCGCATCGATGTTCGAGCCGTTGCCGTCGGTGGGCTGGATCATGGTGGTCGTCCCGTGTGGTTTTTGCATCAAACTAGCGGCGAGCCCTGTAGGTTAGCGAATGAACGCCCCGTTGGGCAACCTGGCTAAATTGACAGAGATATCCGCATCACACCCGCGATCGACAAAGCCCGCCCGACCTTGCCCGCAACCGGCTCAGCTGCTCGCGACACCACGATTTACCCGCCCCCTCGCACGCGTTTTGCGTTGCCGACCGCCGGTTCATGGGGCATAGTTAAAGCTGCGGGCACGCACTTCTCGCCCGCTCGGGTACGCACCCGTGGCAAGCGCAGTGAGACGGGGCCACGTCCGCCGGCCAACGGCCGCCGCCGCCGTGCGCTGTGGAACTTGACGCCTCAACGAGTCCGGGTCACCGGGTTCGCACAGGCCCTTGTCGGTCGAACGGCGAGGGCCTGTTTGATTGCACACCGTTGCCCGATGAGCGAACCGCCGCCCGGCCCGCGTCTGATTGGTCGGAGGCCTTTTTATGAAACAACATGTGCTTCATTGGTTCGTGGGCTGCGTCGTGCTCGGCGCCGCTTCCGCCGCGCTCGCCGATGTCATCGACGACCACCTCGCGCAGCTGACCGAGGGCGTCGGGCAGATCGCCAAGCCCGGCTCGCCCGGCCAGGTGTGCGTGATCGGCCCCGACGCCTTCGCCGTGGTCACCGGCAGCATCAACAACCGCCGCGCGGCGCTGGTCGCCGCCGCGCCGCTGGGGCGCGGGCGCGTCGTCGTGTTTGGTCACAACGGCTACCTGCGCGGCAACACGTTCAAACAGCACGACACCGGCCGACTCATCGCCAACGCCGTGCGCTGGGCGGGCCGCGGCGAGAAGGCCGACGTGTGCGTCACCGGCAACCGGGCGCTGAGCGATTACCTCGCGGGCCAGGGCCATGCCGTGGTCAAGCCGACGGCGGGCGACAAGCCATCGATGCCGCGGGCGCGCGTGCTGGTCGTGACCGACCACTGGCTCAACGGCGTGCAACCCAAAGCGGTCGAAAGCTGGGTGCGCCGGGGCGGCGGGCTCATCGTCGCCGACACCGGCTGGGGCTGGCTGCAATTGAACCAGGGCAAGTCGCTGGCCGACGACCACCGCGTCAACCGCGTGCTGCGCGCCGCGGGCCTGGCGATCGGGCCCACCAGCGTGCGGCCGTGGCGGGGCGACACCTACGCCGTCGACGGCAAACCCCACCCCCTGGTCAACGCCACCCACGCGCTCGACGCCGCCATCAAGTGGGGCGACCGCGCCGAAGATGCGAGCAAGGAAGACCGCACGCTCGCCGGCGGGTCGATCGCCGACGCCCTGTCGGTACTGCCGGCCGACGACAAGCTGCTGCTGCCGCGCATCCGCCAGCTCAAAGCCAAGCACCCCAACCTCGCCGTGCCGACGAAGAAGGCGCCGCTCAAGTCGGAGAACGTGCTGGCGCGCGTGCTGCTCGCCTACGACATGCAACAGATCCACCAGACCCCGCCCGCGCGCATCAAAGCACACCCCTCGGCCGAGGCGTTCCCCGGCGCCGTGCCGCGCAGCGCCAAACGCGGCAAACACACCGTCACCATCACCGGCAAGCAGGACGGCTGGGTCAGCACCGGCGCCTACGCCGCGCCCGGTGAGCTGGTGGTCGTGAAGGTGCCGAAGCACGCGCTGAACAGCAAGCTGTCGGTGCGCATCGGCTGCCACAAGGACGACATCTCACGCCGCGACCAGTGGCGGCGCGTGCCGCGCATCAGCAAGACGTTTGCGATCACCAAAACTTCGACCCCGACCGCCAGCGCGTTCGGCGGGCTGATTTATATCGAGGTGCCCCGCGGCAGGGTCACCCAGCCGTTCGAGGTGCAGATCACCAACGCCGTGGCCGCGCCGTACTACGTGCTGGGCGAGACCGACTTGGGCGCGTGGCGCAAGACGATCCGCCACCACCCCGCGCCGTGGGCGGAGCTCGCCTCGGGCAAGGTCGTCGTGTCGGTGCCGTCGCACCACGTGCGCGACCTCGATCGGCCCGACGAGCTGATGAAGTTCTGGGACCAGGTTTCCGACGCCTCGGCGGAGCTGATCGCCCAACCCAAAGACCGTACCCGCCCGCACCGGTTCGTCGCCGACGAACAGATCAGCGTCGGGTACATGCACTCGGGCTACCCGATCATGACGCACCTCGACGCCGCGGCGTCGATGGCCAGCGTCGACAAGCTGCGCGCCGGCACGTGGGGCCTGTACCACGAGCTCGGCCACAACCACCAGCACCGCGACTGGACCTTCGCCGGCACCACCGAGGTCACCTGCAACCTGTTCTCGCTGTACGTGATCGAGACCTTGTGCGACACCGAAGGCCCCGGCCACGGCGCGATGAAGCCCGAGCGGCGCCGCCAGCGCCTCGCGCAATACCTCAAGGACGGCGCGCCGTTCGATCAATGGAAGTCCAACCCGTTCCTTGCTTTAACGATGTACGCGCAGCTTCAGGAGCAGTTCGGTTGGGACACGTACAAACGGGTTTTCGCCGAGTACCGGGCGTTGGAAAAGTCGCAGCGCCCGCGCAACGACGACGAGAAACGCGACCAGTGGATGGTGCGCTTTTCGAACGCCGCGGGGCGCAACCTCGGGCCGTTCTTCCAGGCGTGGGGCGTGCCGACGTCGAAGGCGGCGCGTGATTCGATCGCGCACCTGCCCGTGTGGATGCCCGACGAGATGAAGTCGCTGCGCCCGCAAGCCGATTGAGGGAAGCAAAGAAATGCGCAAATGTGCTTGCGTTGTTCGGCGCAACCCTGCATAATCATGTTTGTCACGTCGTGAGCGGGTCGCTCGACCGCAGTCAGTGCAACAACGAACCGGCCGCGCGTGACACACAACCGACACGACTCCGGCGGTGAGCCAGTTAGCGCCACGGCACCGCCGGATCGAAATGAACCGCCGCACGCTCCGAACGTGCGGCGTTCTTTATTCACCCGCTCGCGATTGGGCTGGCCGCTCGCGGCTTAGCGCTTCTCATTTCAGAACGTGAACCGCACCCCCACCGATACCAGGTGGCTGTCGCGGTCGCTGTTGCCCAGCTCGACCTCGTACTCGGCGTAGAGCATCGCGCCGCCGTCGAACTCGACCGCCACCCCCGCGCCCAGCTCGGCGTAGTCGCGGTCGCCGGCGTCGGTGGGCACGCCGAAGTCGACGCCGGGGATCGACACGAACTGCGCGTTGATCGTGCGCGCCTCGTCGAGGTGCTCACGCACCCACGCGGCACGCACCTGCGGCACGACCGTCGCACGCTGCGCCTCGATGCGGTGCGAGACCTGTCCGCCGATGCGCGTGCGCAGCGAGTCGACGCGCTGGCGCTCGACCGACAGGTCGAACGGCCCGGCGCCCGTTTCGGTGTAGCCGTCGATCACCGTGTGGGTGTAATCGGCTCTGACGAACGGCCCGAACCACCACGCGCCGGCCCGCACGTCGAACCCGGCCCGCAGCGAGCCGGTGAACTGGTGGCCGTGCGGCTCGGAGCGGGCGCTGGCGATGGGCCCGCCCGCGACCAGGCGGCGCTCTTGGTCGAAGTCGAGGTAGTTGTACGCCGCGACGAGGTCGACGTACACGTTTTCCGCCGGCAGCCACGTGCCGTACAGCGCCGCGGTCATCGCGTCGGTTTCGATCCGCCCGCCCAGCGGCAGGTCGGCCTCGGCCCCGGCGTAGCCCATCGCCGCGCCCACGACCAGGCCGTCGGCGACCTGCGCATCGATGCCCACCGTGCCGGTGACCACGTGGTAGGGTTCGTCGGAGATATCGAAATCCTGCTCGCCGAACACCATGCGCGCCGCGCCGTAGATCGACCAGGTCGGCTGCGCGGGCGCGTCGAACGGCGCATCGATCGCCGGCGCGGCGTCGGTGGCGATCGGCTCGGCCGGGCCGTCGACGCGCGCCAGCAACGGCGACGCGGGCGCGCTGCGCCACGCCGAGTGCGCATCGGCGAGCATGACCGCGTGCGTCCGGCCGGCGCGGCGGTCTTCGAGGCGCGTGCCGAAGTTGCTCAGGTGCAGATCGCCGAGCATGCGGGCGACGTCGGCCTGTCGGTTGATCATGTCGGCGAACTCGGGGCCCGGGCCGATGCTCGCGACCTGTTGGATCTGGCCGATGGTCATCTCGTCGTAGCCGAAGAAGTCGGCCATGCCGGAGACGTTGTCGAACTGGATGGTGGTAAACGTGTCGGCGACGGTTTCGCCGATGATGCCGAAGAAGAGCACCGCGCCGCTGTCGGCGGGCACGGTCGCGCCCGACGGCACGGGCAGCGTGGTGCCGGCCGGGTCGTTGAGGGCGACGACCAGCTGCCCGCCGAAGTCGCCGACGTCGTTGGCGTAGAAGCCGAACACGCCCTGGGGGCTGGAGAAGCTGATGGTGATCTCGCCGGTGTCGCGGACGAGCAGGAAGCGGTTGCCGTCGGTGGCGAACTGGCCGGTGGGCGAGGCCGCCTCGACGGTGGTGTTGGAGCCGGTGAGGGTGGCGGTGTCGACGCCGAAGTTGACCACGAACGGCGGCGGGGTGCCGGCGGCAAAGGCCTCGAAGCTCTCGGTGCCCACGCCGGTCAATTGCGAAAAGAACGCGGCGGCCGCGGCGTCGGCGTTGGGGCGTGGGGCGATCGGGTCGCCGCCGACGAAGTCCTCGCCGAAGAACGTGCGGAACCCCGCCGGCGCCGGCGCAGCACACAGGGCGCCGATGAGCATCGCCCATGCCGCGCGGCGCGCACCGCGTCCCTGTCGGTTGGCCGGCTTCATGCAAACTATTGTCGGTTAAACGCCGATTTCAGCCCCAACAACCGCGCGTGTTTTGTCGAAACGGGCGCCCGCCGCTCGGGGGGTGACAAAATGTTGCACCGATGTGCGGCCGAGGTGCGTCAAACAACTACAATACGGCTCTCACACACATCAACCTCAGGGAGTATGGGCATGCACCGATATCACACCGCACGGGTCACGTTCCTCGTGGCGATGGCACTGGGCTGGGTCGGCGCCGCCGCGGCGCTGGGCGAGGGCGTCGACTGGCCGCGCTACCGCGGCGCGAACCTCGACGGCATCTCCGCGGAGTCCGGCTGGCGCACCGACTGGTCGGGCAAGCAGCCGCCGGTGCTCTGGGAGCGCAACGTCGGCGTCGGCGCGTCGAGCGTGGCGGTGGTCGGCGACCGGCTGTACACCATGGGCAACGTCGACGGGTACGACGTCGTCTCGTGCCTCAACGCCGCGACGGGCGAGCCGATCTGGCAGAAGCGGTACGAGTGCCCGCTGGACAAGCGCATGTTCGAGGGCGGCACCGCGGCCACGCCGGTCGTCGACGACGGGCTGGTCTACACCCTCTCGCACCAGGGCCACCTGCGTTGCTACACCGCCGACGCGGGTAAGCTGGTGTGGTCGAAACACTACCAGGACGACTTCGGCGGGCGCCGGCCGCGCTGGGGCTTCGCGGGCACGCCGCTGATCGACGGCGAGGTGATCTACATCGACACCGGCGCGAAGGGCGCATCGACCGTGGCGCTGAACAAGAAGACCGGCGCGAAGATCTGGGCGGCGGGCAGCGACGAGGCCTCGTACGCCGCGCCGATGCTCGTGACGCTCGACGGCCGCAGGCAGCTGCTGCTGTTCAAGGCCGAGCACCTGGTATCGGTCGACCCGACCAACGGCAAACCGCTTTGGCGCAAGCCTTGGAAGACGAAATACGACATCAACGCCGCGATGCAGATCCCGGTGGGCGGCACCAGGCTGTTCGTGTCCAGCGGCTACGGCACCGGCTCGGCGCTGCTCGAATACAAGAGCGGCGCCATCCGCGAGGTCTGGGCGCAGAAGGACATGGCCAACCAGATGAACACCGCCGTCCACCTCGACGGGTACATCTACGGCATCGACGGCAACAACAACCGCGGCCGGCTGATGTGCACGCGCGTCGCCGACGGTAAGCGCATGTGGGAGTTCAAGGACGCCGGCTGCGGCGCGCTGATGGTGGCCGACGGTCACCTCATCGTCGCCAGCGAAAAGAAGGGCAAGCTCTTCGTCGGCAAGGCCAGCCCCGAGGGCTTCAAACCCACCGGCGTCATGGAAGGGCTCTACAAGGACCGCTGCTGGGTCGCGCCCGTGCTGAGTCATGGGCGGATCTACGCCAAGGGTAACAAGGGCAACCTCGTCTGCATCGACGTCAGTCGGTAAGAAGCGCTCCCCTTCGGGTCGCGGCTAAACGTTCAGGGGCGCGGCGAGTCGGTCAGCGCCTCGCGGGCGACCCGGCCGACGCCGGCGAGGTGGTCGAGGAACGCGTCGCGCTGCTCGGCGGGCACGGCGGTCTCCAGCACGTGCGTCTGCAACTGCACGGCGATCATGTGCGCCGCTTCAAAGGCCCGCCGACCCTTGTCGGTCAGCGCCACGCGGTTGGCGCGGCGGTCGGTATCGCACGGGCGGCGTTCGATCAGGCCGTCGCGCTCCATCCGGCTCAGCAGCGAGGCGATCGTGTTGGGGTCGCTGGTCATCCGGTCGGTCAGCTCGCGCTGGGTCAGGGCGGCGGGCCCCGATTCGCTGACCCACCGCAGGGCGGTGAACTGGTCGGGGGTGAGGCCCAGATGGGCGATCCGACGGCGAAAAGTCTGATTTAACGCGTACCACGCCGAGCGCAGCAGCACCGGCAGCCGTCTTTCTTCGGTCGGCTGGGGCCGGTCGGGGCCCGATTTGTCGCTTTGATTCGGCATGAAGAGGGTCGACACGAATAGTACGCATGAGTACAATCTACGCGTTGCCGCTTGATTGACATCCCATCCTACATGGAAGGGCGGGCCCATGCGATCACTTATCGCAACCGTGTTCGTGGTTTCATATTGCCTTTGCGCCGCTGTGCAGGCGGCGGGGCCGGTGACCGGCTGGCTGAACTGGCGCGGGCCGCAGCAGGCCGGCGCCAGCGCCGAGACGAACCTGCCGGATACGGCGGGCCTGGGGTCGTTGGACTGGGTCGTGGACCTGTCGGGGCGGGGCACGGCGGTGGTCTCGCAGCCGGCGGTGTTGAGCGAGCTGGCCTCGCCGCGCCTGTACGCGTGGGGCTACGAGGGCGACGGGCTGACCAAGCGCGAGGTGCTGGTCTGCCTCGATGCGCGGACGGGCGCCGAGCACTGGCGGCGGGCGTTCAACGATTTTCTTTCTGATCCGATCTACAGCCGGTACGCGATCGGCGCGCCGACCGTTGATGCCGAGTCGGGCCGCGTGTACCTGATGACCACGCCGGGCCTGCTCGTGTGCCTCACGCCCGACGGCGAGCAGCTGTGGGAGCGTTCGATGATGGAGGAGTTCGGCCGGCTCACGTTCCCCAACGGCCGGACGGGCGCGCCGGCGATCGACGGCGGGCTGGTGATCGTCAACGCGATTAGCAGCAACTGGGGCGGCGAGGGCCCGGCGCGCAACCGTTTTTATGCGTTCAACAAGAAGACGGGCGCGATCGTGTGGTCGTCGGACCCGGGCGTGGGGCCGCCTTACCTCAAAGACAGCTCGATGTGCACGCCGACCTTCGAGACGCGCGGCGACTACCGCGTGTTCTACGCCGGCCTCGGCGACGGCAACGTCGTGTGCGTCAACGCCCGCACGGGCGAGCCGATCTGGCGGTACCAGTTCGCCGTGGGCGGCATCAACGCGTCGATGGTCATCGCCGGCAACAAGCTCATCGCGATCCACGGCAAAGAAAACCTCAACACCACCAAGGTCGGCGGCATGATCGCCATCGACCTGGACAAGGCGTGGGCGACGTGGGCGAAGCACGAGGGCGCCGGCCCCGCCGTGCTGGGCGACGCGCACGTGCTGTGGCGTAACGATTTGGTGATGTTCACCAGCTCGCCCACGCTGGTCGGCGACCGCGTGTACCAGACGACACACACCGGTGAGCTGGCGTGCGTGGACGTGAACAGCGGCGAGGTGTTGTGGGAGCAGAAGCTTGCGCCGAGCCAGCTGCACGCCTCGCCGTTGTACGCCGACGGCAAGCTGTACGTGCCGTTCTGGAACGGTTCGTTTTATGTGATCGAACCGAGCGACGATGGGCCGAAGGTGCTGAGCAAGGACAGGCTCGCCGGCTCGGCCATCGGCTCGCCCAGCGCGTGGGGTGGGCGGGTTTACGTGCACTCGACGGAGAAGCTGTACTGCTTTGAGTCGGACGAAGCGGACGACCTGGTCGGCGGCATCGTGGGCAAGGTCGCCGAGGGTGCGGACGCGGTCGTCGGCGCGGGCGGCGACGTGATCGGGGTCGTCGCCGACGTGGCGACCGCGCCGATCCGCGAGAAGCACACCTTGCAGGTTTCGCCGAGCGACGTGCTGCTTCGGCCGGGCGAAACGCAACGGCTGGTGCGCAAGGCGATCGACCGCGCGGGCAAGGGGGTGATGACGATCATGATCGCGCCGCGCGCCGAGCCGTGGGTCCCGCCGACGGCGAAGGTCAAGGCGAAGCTCGACGCGACCAGCGATGGTAATTCGATCACCGCCAACGCGTCGGCGAAGTATTCGGCCGGTGCGTTCAAGGTCACGCAGGGCCCCAGCGGCACGTTCCGCGGCCGCATCCTGCCCGCGCCGCCCTACGGCGAAGACTTCGAGGCGTTCGGGCTGACCGCCAGCGACGCGGACGGCGCCTTCGGTTGGCCGCCGCTGCCGTGGATCGGGGCGAGGCTCAAGTGGCAGGTCCGCGAAGACCCGACCGACCCGACGAACAAGGTGCTGGCCAAAACGATCGACCGCGTGCTGTTCCAGCGTTCGACGGTGTTCATCGGCCACCCCGACGACGCCGGCTACACCGTGACGGTGAACGTGATGTCCGACGGCAGCCGGCGCTCGATGGGCACCGTGGGCGTGGTCAACCAGCGCTACATCATCGCGCTCAACGGCAACAGCCAGACGATCGAGGCCTGGTCCAACAACGACAACTACGTCCGCGCCCGCAAGATCGGCCAGGGGGACAACCGGGTGCCGTTCAAGTGGAAGAAGAACCAGTGGTACACGCTGAAGACGCGCGTCGACGTCAACGCCGACGGCTCGGGCGTGGTCCGCGCCAAGGCCTGGCCCAAAGCCGAAGCCGAGCCGGGCGCGTGGATGCTGAACCTGAACGTGCCGTACGCCAACACCAAGGGCTCGCCGGGCATCTACGGCTTCACCCCGATGAGCCGGTTCAAGGTTTACGTGGACGACATTCGGGTAGACCCGAATGAATGACCAATGATCAATGACCAATGTCCAATCAAGTTCCAATGCCCAAGCCCCAAACCGGCGGCGCGCCTTGCGCATCCGGGTTTGATCATTGATTGGGCATTGGTCATTGGGGTTTGAACATTCCGCCGCCGAGGAACGAAACATGAAACGTCGAATCACACAATACGTACTCACGCTCACCATCACGGCCACCTCTGTGGCGGCGGTGGCGGCCGCTGATTGGCCGCAGTGGGGCGGGACGCCTGCGCGGAACATGGTGTCGGCGGAGAAGGGCCTGCCCGCGACGTTCGCCGTGGGCGAGCTGGACTACGACACCGAGGTGTACGACATGGCCACGTCGCAGAACGTGCGCTGGATCGTCAAGCTCGGCTCGCAGGCCTACGGCAACCCGACCGTCGTCGACGGCCGCATCTACCTCGGCACCAACAACGCCAGCCCGCGCGACCCGAAGTTCAAAGGCGACCGCTCCAACGTCTACTGCCTCGACGAGAAGACCGGCGACCTGGTCTGGCAGTTCTCGGTGCCCAAGCTCGGCGCGGGCAAGGTCGGCGACTGGGAGTACCTGGGCATATGCTCGGGCCCCGCGGTGGTCGACGGCGTGGTTTACGTCGTGACCAACCGCTGCGAGGTCGTCGCGCTCGACGCCGATGGCATGGCCGACGGCAACGACGGGCCTTTCAAAGACGAGGCCGCGTACTTCGGCGGTTCCGGCAAGCCGCCCATCGAACCGGGCAAGGCCGACGGCGACATCCTCTGGCGGTACGACCTGGCCGGCGAGCTCGGCGTGTTCCCCCACAACGTGACCAGCAACTCGCCGCTGGTGGTCGGCGACCACGTCGCGATCGGCACGTCCAACGGCGTCGACTACTCCCACGCCGAGATCCCCAACCGCCGCGCCCCCGCTATGGTCGTGCTCAACCGCAAGACCGGCGAGCTCGTCGCCGAGGAAGCGTCGGGCATCTCCGACCGCACGCTGCACAGCAACTGGTCCAGCCCGGCCTACGTCAAGGCCGGCGACCGGGAGATGTTCATCTTCGGCGCCGGCGACGGGTTTACCTACGGCTTCGACGTCAAGCCCGTCGAAGACGAAGACGGCTACATGGTGCTCAAGGAGCTGTGGCGCGTCGACTGCAACCCCGCCGAGTACTGGAAGGACGCCCGCGGCAAGCCCATCCGCTACGCCACCTACGCCGGGCCCAGCGAGTGCATCGGCACCCCCGTCGTCCACGACAACCACGTCTACATCGCCATCGGCCAGGACCCCGAACACGGCGAGGGCGTCGGCGCGCTGACCTGCATCGACCCGGCCACCGGCAAGATCGTCTGGCAGAGCAAGAAGATCGGCCGGACCATCTCCACGGTCTCGGTCCACGAGGGCCTGGTCTACGCCGCGGAGTACGCCGGGCTCGTGCACTGCTTCGACGCGAAGACCGGCGAGCTTTACTGGACCCACGACACCGAGGGCCACATCTGGGGCTCCACCCTCGTCGCCGACGGCAAGGTCTACATCGGCAACGAAGACGGCTACGTCCACGTCCTCGCGACCGGCAAGCAGAAAAACGTGCTCGCCGAGATCGAGATCGGCACGCCCGTCTACGGCACCCCCGTCGCCGCCAACGGCACCCTCTACATCATGACGCAGACGCACCTTTTCGCTTTGAGCGAAAAGGAATAACCAATGACCAATTCCCAATGACCAATCAATGTCCAAATCCGAATGACCAACCGATGCGCCACTCCTGTTTGGGGCTTGGTCATTGGGATTTGATTGGTGATTGGGATTTGGGAATTGGTCATTCGCACCGCTGAGATAACCATGAAACCCACCCACACCATCTGGCTCCTCGTCGCGTTGCTTTTTATCCTTCACCAGGACTTCTGGCTCTGGTCGGACCGCACGCTCGTGTTCGGCTTCATGCCCGTCGGCTTGCTCTACCACGCCGGCTTCTCCGTCGCCGCGGCGTTGGTGTGGTTGCTCGCGGTGAAGTTCGCCTGGCCCAAGACCATCGAAGACTGGGCGACCGACGAGAAGCGGGGGGACGGCGAATGACCCCCGTGCTCGTCGTTGGCATCTACCTGTTGCTGTTGCTCGGCCTCGGCGTGTTGTGCAGCCGGTTCTTCCGCGGCACCAGCGCCGACTTCTTCGTCGCCAGCCGATCCATCGGCCCGTTCGTGCTGCTGATGAGCGTGTTCGGCACAACCATGACCGCCTTCGCGCTCGTCGGCTCGACCGGCAAGGCCTACGTGGCGGGCATCGGCACCTACGGGCTGATGGCGTCGTGGTCCGGGCTGATCCACTCGGCCATCTTCTTCCTCGTCGGCATCAAGCTGTGGGCGCTGGGCAAACGGTACGGCTACATGACCCAGTGCCAGTTCTTCCGCGACCGCTTCGAGTCGTCGAACCTCGGCTACGTGCTGTTCCCCATGCTCGTGGCGCTGGTCGTGCCGTACCTGCTGATCGGCATCATGGGCGCCGGCGCCGTGCTCGAGGGCGTGACCGGGGCCAAGGGCGCCAAGCCCGCCGCGTTCCCCGAGTTGTTCGCTTCGAACAACGGCGCGGTGCCCCCGTGGCTGACCGGCCTGGTGATCTCGCTGGTGGTGTTGGCGTACGTGTTCCTCGCGGGCGTACGCGGCGCGGCATGGGCCAACACGTTCCAAACCCTCGTGTTCATGGCCACGGGCATCGTCGCCTTCGCGCTGATCGCCGACGCGCTGGGCGGCCTGAAAGCCGCCTCGCAGGCCGTCGAGACCAACGCCCCCCAGCACCTGGCGCGCGAGGGCAAGATCGGCCGCTGGCACTTCTTCAGCTACCTGTTTATCCCGCTGAGCGTGGGCATGTTCCCGCACCTGTTCCAGAACTGGCTGACCGCACGCAGCGCGAAGAGTTTCAGGCTCACCGTCGTGGCCCACCCGCTGTTCATCATGATCGTGTGGGTGCCGTGCGTGCTGATCGGCATCTGGGCCGCGGGCATCCCGCTCGGCGTGCCGGTCGAAAAACAGAACGTCGTGCTCGGCGTGATGGTCCGCAAGCTGCTCGACAACCCCTGGCTGACCGGCCTGCTGACCGCGGGCATCCTCGCGGCGATCATGTCCTCGCTCGACAGCCAGTTCATGTGCATCGGCACCATGTTCACCAAGGACATCGTGGTTCACGCGGTGGGCGAGAAACGCTTCACCGACAAGCAACTGCTCTGGCTGGGGCGCGGCTTCGTGATCGCGATCGTCGCGGTGACCTACACCATCTCGCTGTTCGCTGAGGGCAAGGGCATCTTCCCGCTGGCCGTGTGGTGCTTCAGCGGGTTCGGGGCGCTGTTCCCCATCGTGCTCGCGGCGGTGTACTGGCGCCGCGCGACCAAGGCCGGGGTCTACGCGGCGCTGGTGGTGACGGCGGGCGTGTGGTTCTACTTCTTCCGCGCCTCGGGCTACGGCGGCGAGTACCTGCTGCTGACCGACCTGTTCGCCGAGAACAAGGCGCACCCCGATCACCCGACCGAGGGCATCATGCCCGTGGCCGTGATGTTCGCCGCGTGCGCGGCGACGCTGGTCGTGGTGTCGCTGATGACCCGGCCCCCGAGCGAGCAAACGATTCACAAGTTCTTCCCCCGTGCGCTCGAAGGCGTGCCGACGAACTGAAACCATGAACCCCACCACCCGCACCAACCCGACCGACACGCAGGCCGCCGCCGAGGCGCTCGACGCGCACGTGCGCGACACGATCGCATGGCACTTCGGCCCCGACACCGGCTGCCCGTTCTGGCTCGACTGGGCGAAGACCGCCGGCTTCGACCCGCTCAACGAGGTGCGCGCGTTCGGCGACCTGATGAAGTTCCCGCACTTCGACGACGAGCACCTGCGCCGCCTGCCCAACGAGGCGTGGGTGCCCAAGCCCTACGCCGGCAAACCGTTCAAGGTCTTTGAGACCGGCGGCACGACGGGCATGCCCAAGCAGCGCGTCAGCTGGGAAGACCACCTGACCGACTACTCGGTCTTCGCCGACCGCCTCGACGACGACTACTTCCCGCAAGGCGGCAACTGGTTGATGCTCGGGCCGACGGGCCCGCGGCGGCTGCGGCTGACCATCGAACACGTCGCCAACCGGCGGGGTGGGGTGTGCTACTTCCTCGACCTCGACCCGCGCTTCGTCAAGCGCGAGCTGGCCGAGGGCCACGCCGACACCGCCCGGCGGTACATGCAGCACGTGATCGACCAGGCCGCCGAACTGATCCGCCACCGCGACATACGCTGTTTGTTCTGCACGCCGCGCCTGCTCGAGGGGTTGGGCGAACGGCTCGACGTGGCCGCGGCGGGCGTCACCGGCGTGTTCATCGGCGGCACGCACATGACCCCGCAGGTGATCCGCTTCCTTGTCGAAGAGGTGCTCGAAAACAAGGCCCAGCTCGTGCCGACCTACGGCAACACGCTCATGGGCCTCGCCGTCGCCCGCCCGGTCACCGCCGACGACGGGTACACGTTGACCTACTACGCGCCCCAGCCCCGCGCGGTGCTGCGCGTGGTCGACCCCGGCGACACCACCCGCACCGTCGCGCACGGCCAGTGGGGGCGGATCGAGCTGACGACGCTGACCAAAGAGTTTTTCATGCCGCGCTTCTTGGAGCGCGACGAGGCGATCCGCCGCCAGCCGCACGCGCTGTACCCGTGGGACGGCGTCGGCGACGTGCGCCCGTTCGGTTTTGAAACCAAGAAAACTATCGAAGGCGTGTATTGATTGCGACATGAACGTGCCCACGCTGCCCATTCTGCGATTCGGCCAACCGTACACCTCGCTCGACGCGGACACGGTCAGCGCGATCGGCACGGGCGCACCGGTGGCGTCGGTCGGCAAGGCCAACGCGGGCCTGGTGCGGCGCGACGCGCGGCGGTTCGACGAAGCGCGCGCGGCGCTGGCGCGGTTCACGTGCGACGAGCTGATCGATGTCGCGGCGCGGGCGGGCGACCTGTTCATGAACGCCACGCTGCCGCTGGGCGACGGCGAGCAAACGCCCGGCGACTACGTGCGGCAGCTGTCGGCGACGACGGGCCTGCCCCACACGTTGGTGCGGGCGAACATGGCCAAGGTGCACGAGGTGTTCACGCAGATGCGAACCATTCTGTCGGGCCTGACGCGTGGGCTGGACCTGGCGGCGATCGACCACGGCTACGGCGAACAGGGCGGCGCGCCGGTGAGTTTTTACCCGACCACCCGCGCCCTGGGCGTGGTGCTGCCGAGCAACTCGCCGGGGGTGAACTCGCTGTGGATGCCGGCGGTGGCGCTGAAGACGCCGGTCATGCTCAAGCCCGGCGCCGAGGAGCCGTGGACGCCGTACCGCATTATTCAGGCGTTCATCGCCGCGGGCGCGCCCGCCGAGGCGTTCGGGTTCTACCCGACCGGCCACGACGGCAGCGCCGCGGTCATGGAAGTGTGCGACCGCTCGATCATATTCGGTGGCGCCGACACCGTGCGTCAATACGAACACAACCTGGGCGTCGAGGTGCACGGCCCTGGCTGGTCGAAAGTGATCATCGGCGAAGACCGGGTCGACCACTGGCAGAAGTATTTGGACGTGCTCGTGCACTCGATCGCGGGCAACTCGGGGCGATCGTGTATCAACGCGTCGTCGGTGGTGGTGCCGCGTCACGGGCGGGTGATCGCCGAGGCTTTGGCTGAGCGTTTGGCGCAGGTCACGCCGCGCGCCCTCGACGACGAGCGGGCGCAGCTGGCGGGGTTCGCCAACCCACAGATGGCCGGGTGGATGGACGGCGCGATCGACGAGGCGCTGCAAACGCCCGGCGCGGTCGACCTGAGCAATAAAGCGCGCGGCGGCGGTGACCGGCTGGTCGAGCGTGACGCGGTGACGTACCTGCACCCGACGGTGGTGTATTGCGAATCGCCCGACCACCCGCTGGCGAACACGGAGTACCTGTTTCCGTTCGCGTCGGTGGTCGAGGTCGAACAGGCGGCGGTGTTGGATCACATCGGCCCGTCGCTTGTGGTCAGCGCGATCACGGAAGACGATACGTTGATCGGGCAACTGCTGGCGTGCCCACTGATTCAGCGGTTGAATATTGGGCCGACGCCGACGAGCGTGGCGCAGTGGGACCAGCCGCACGAGGGCAATTTGTTCGAGTTGTTGTACCAACGGCGTGCGGTGTCGAGGGTGACGGTATGAACGACGCGACACACAACCTGCCGCTGCCCGACAAGCCACGATTGGTGATCGGGGACGGCGCGATCGACCGCATCGGCGAGCTGGCGATTGAACTCGGTGCGCAGCGTGCGCTGGTCATCACCGACCCGCACATCGTCGCGGCGGGCCACGTCGCGCGGGCGCAGCGGTCGTTGGATGCGGCGGGTGTGAATGAACAGGTGTTCGACGGCGCGATCGAAAACCCGACGACGATCGAGGTTGATCGAGCGGTCGAAGCGGCGCGCGGGTTCGACGCCGACCTGCTCATCGGCCTCGGCGGCGGGTCGAGCATGGACACGGCCAAGGGTTGCAACTTCGTGCTGACCAACGGCGGGCGTATGAGCGATTACTGGGGCGTGGGCAAGGCGACGGAGCCGATGCTGCCGCTGATCGCGGTGCCGACCACGGCGGGCACGGGCAGCGAGTGCCAGTCGTTTGCGCTGATCAGCGACCCGCAGACGCACGTGAAGATGGCGTGCGGGGACGCGAAGGCGCTGGCGGCGGTGGCGGTGCTCGACGCGGAGCTGACGCTGACGCAGCCGCGCCGTGTGGCGGCGGACACGGGCATCGACACGATCGCGCACGCGGTGGAGACGGCGGTGACGCTGAAGAAGAACGACGCGTCGTGGGCGCTAAGCCGGCGTGCGTTTGCGCTGGGCTCACCGGCGCTGCGGCGGGTGTTGGCCGACGGCGACGACCTGGCGGCGCGGCGTGATATGCAGCTGGCGGCGGCGCTGGCGGGCATGGCGATCGAGCGGAGCATGCTCGGCGCGGCGCACGCGTGCGCGAACCCGCTGACGGCGGAGTTCGGCGTGGTGCACGGTGAGGCGGTGGGCGCGATGTTGCCGGCGGTGGTGCGGTTTAACGGCGAGTTGGCCGAGTGCCGCGCGGCGTACGCGGCGCTGGTGGGCGGCGATGAGCGCGACGCGGCGGCGCGTTTGGCGGGGTCGGTCGAGTCGCTGTTGGCGTTGGCGGGCGTGCCGCGTTCGATCGCGGAACACGGGGTGAGCGAGAATGATTTGGACCGGTTGGCGGTTGCTGCGGCGGAGCAGTGGACGGGCACGTTCAACCCGCGTGCGGTGGACGCGGGCGTGTGTCGGGCGTTGTACGAGTCGGTATTGACGGAAAACGACCGCCGGGCGGGTGCGGCGCGGGTATAATACGTGTGCATACGTTTGCCGCACCAAACGGGATGAACATGGTTCGACAGAAACAAAGCCAGGCGCGATGGCTGACGGTCACGCTGTGCGTGATCGTGGGTTGGGTTGCGTTGGGCGCGGTGGGTTGCAAGCGCGACGATCAGAGTCGGAAGGTTGAGCCGCGGCCGATCGCGCCGCCGTTGGTGTGGGCGATGTTTCGGGGCGACGCGGCGATGACGGGGTATGCGGCGGGGCAACTGCCCGACCGGTTGAAGTTGAAGTGGGTGTTCAAGACGGGCGACGCGGTCGTGTCGACGCCGGTGGTTGATGAAAATGGCGTGGCGTACATCGGCTCGAAGGACGGGTGGGTGTACGCGGTGTCGATGGCGGACGGCGGGCAAGTTTGGAAGTACCGGGTGGGTGTGGGCGAAGGCGGGGGTGATGAGGCGTACGCGGTCGAGGCGCCGCCGATGGTGGTCGACGGGGTGGTGTATGTCGGCAGCGATGACCGCCACCTGCACGCGATCGATGCGGCGACGGGTGAGCGCAAGTGGGCGTTTGCCACGGGCGACCGCATCGTCGGCTCGGCGAACACGGCGGTGATCGACGGGCGGCGGGTGGTGTACGTCGGCAGTTACGACAGCGTGCTGTACGCGATCGACGCGGCGACGGGCACGGAGCTTTGGCGCGCGGAGACGGAGAACTTCATCAACGGCGCGCCGGCGTTGGCGGGCGACCGGCTGGTGGTGGGCGGGTGCGATGGGTTCGTTTACCTGTTCGACGCGAAGAGCGGGTCATTGAAGAACAAGCTCGAGGTCGCCGAGCCGATCGCTTCGACGGTGGCGGTGGTCGACGGGAAGCTGTTGGTCAGCCACTACGGCAACGCGGTGGTGTGTTTGGACGCGAAGACCGGTCGGCGGGTGTGGCGGTTCAAGCGCGGCCAGCCGTTCGTGTCGTCGGTCGGCAGCGACGGCGCGCTGGCGTACGTCGGCGGGCGCGACGGGCGCGTGTACGCGCTCGATGTCGCGAGCGGGGAGATGAAGTGGGAATACCGCACGCGCGGGCAGGTGGATTCGTCGCCGTTGGTGGTCGGCGGGCGCGTGGTGGTGGGTAGTGAAGATGGGCGCGTGTACGTGCTGGACGGCGAAGACGGGGCCGAGGTGTGGCGGTATGAGATCGGCGGGTCGATCGTGTCGTCGCCGGTGTGGGCGCGTGGGCTGCTTTTGATCGGTTGCGAAGACGGTGTGTTGTACGCTTTCGAGAAGGACGATGAACCAGCAAGGTGAGACAACCGAAACACGCTCGGCGTTGACGTCGAAGACGGAAGGCTCGACCACGGCCGGTGGTTATTTCGTGTCGAACTACCCGCCGTTCAACTATTGGTCGGCGGACGCGGCGAGCACGGCGGTCGAGGCGTTGGGTGCGCCGCCGCAGCCGGATAAACCGCTCGGTGTGTACGTGCACATACCGTTCTGTCGGAAGCGTTGTCACTTTTGTTATTTCAAGGTGTACACCGACAAGAACGCGGGCGCGATTCGGCGGTACCTTGACGCGGTGCTTGTCGAGGCGGAGCGCGTTATTGAGCGGGCGTTTGTGGGCGGGCGTAAGCCGACGTTCGTTTACTTCGGCGGGGGGACGCCGAGTTATCTGTCGGTCGAGCAGTTGGGTTACTTGTTCGACGGGCTGAAGGCGTTGCTGCCGTGGGACGCGGCACAAGAGGTGGCGTTCGAGTGCGAGCCGGGCACGCTGAACGAGAAGAAGCTGGCGTATTTGCGCGGGGCGGGCGTGACGCGGCTGTCGCTGGGCGTGGAGAACTTCACGGACGAGGTGCTCAAGGCGAACAACCGGGCGCACGACGCGGGCGCGATTGAGCGGGCGTACAACTTTGCGCGGGAGGTGGGGTTCCCGCACATCAACATCGACTTGATCGCGGGCATGCTCGAAGAGACGGAAGCCAACTGGCAGTACAACATCGAACGCACGCTCGAGCTGAAGCCCGACGCGGTCACGGTTTATCAGATGGAGATACCGTTCAACACGACGATCTACCAGCAGATGCGTGAGCGCGGCGAGTTGACGGCGCCCGTGGCGGACTGGCCGACGAAAAGGCGGTGGGCGGCCGAGGCGTTTGCGCGGTTGGAAGGCGCCGGCTACACCGTGACCAGCGCGTACACGGCGGTGACGGACCCGCGGCGGGTGAGGTTTGTGTACCGCGACGAGCTTTGGCGCGGGTGCGACATGCTGGCGCTGGGCGTCAGCAGCTTCGGCCACGCGTCGGGCGTGCACTACCAGAACGAGAAGGACTTCGAGCCTTACATCGAGCGCGTCGAGGCGGGCGAGGTGCCGGTGCGCCGGGCGTTTGTGACCAGCGAGGACCAGCGTTTGATACGCGAGCTGGTGTTGCTGATGAAGCTCGGCCGGGTGGAGCGGTCGTACTTTGTGAATAAGTTTGGCGTCGACGTGGTCGAGCGTTTCGCCGAGGTGTTCGACAAGCACGCGCGGGCGGGCGACCTGTCGATCGACGGCGACGCGATCACGCTGACGCGCGAGGCGCTGTTGCGCGTCGACACGTTGTTGATTGATTTTTTCGAACCGGGCCATCGGCCGGGTTGACGAGGTGTGAACGGATGGCGACGACGCACCGACAGGACGGCGAGCTGATCTACCCGCTCAACGTGTTTTACTTCGAGCGGGGCATGGACGTGCCGTACCTGGAGGTGATCGACGCCGAGCGTGTGCCCGAGCCCTACCGCCGGCTGCTCGTGCACGACCGCGACATGACGCCGACGCTCGAGGCGCATTGGGGGTCGCCGTTGCACCTGCACCGCATACGCAGCGAGCAGTCGGACGGTGTGTGTTTGCGGGAGGTGTTGCTGCTGACGGGCGACGGGCGCAAGGCGGAGTTCGGCGCGATACGCATACGCCTCGAGCCGCTGCCGGCCGAGGCGCGGCTGATGGTGTTGGAAGGGCGCGTGCCGTTGGGCAGCATTTTGCACCGGTGCGATGTGGCGCACCGCTCGCGGCCGAGCGCGTACTTTCGCGTGGCGGCGGACGGGTTGATGAGCGAGAACCTCGGCGTCGAGGTGGGGTGCGTGTTGTACGGCCGACGCAACGAACTGAGCACCACCGAAGGCGAGTTGATCGCGCAGGTGATCGAGGTGTTGCCGCCGGAGCTGAGCGATGATCACGAAACCGATGCGTGAAACCGAGTGCGATGCGATCGTCATCGGGGGCGGGCCGGCCGGCTCGACGACCGCGGCGCTGTTAGCCGAGCGGGGCCGGCGCGTGGTGGTGCTGGAGAAGAGCCGGTTCCCTCGATACCACGTGGGCGAGTCGCTCATGCCGTACTGCTGGTACACGTTCGATCGGCTGGGTGTGGTCGAGAAGATGGCCGAGCACGCGTTCGTGGAGAAGCACAGCGTGCAGTTCGTTACCACGGACGGGCGGGTGTCGGCGCCGTTTTATTTTTTTCAGCACCACGAGCACCCGAGCTCGACGACGTGGCAGGTGTGGCGCAGCGAGTTCGATCAGATGCTGCTCGACAACGCGCAAGATAAGGGGGCCGAGGTGCGTTTGATGACCACGGCCAAGTCGCTGATCACCGAGGGTGGGCGCGTGGTGGGTGTCGAGGCGGAAGATTGCGACGGGCGTTACATGCTGCGTGCGCCGGTGACGGTGGACGCGAGCGGGCGCGACGCGTTGGCGCTCAATCGGCGGGGCTGGCGTCGGCGCGACCCGGTGCTGAACAAGGTGTCGATGTGGACTTACTACAAGGGGGCGCTGCGCGACCCGGGGCTGGACGCGGGCGCGACGACCGTGGCGTACCTGCCGGAGAAGGGTTGGTTCTGGTACATACCGCTGAGGGGCGACGTGGTGAGCGTGGGCGTCGTGGCCGAGCGCGACTACGTGTACCGCGAGGGCGTGAAAGACCCGGCCCGCATCTTCGCGCGCGAGATCGAACGCAACATGTGGATCAAGGAACACCTTGCGCCGGGGCGGCAGTTCGGCCGGTACTACGCGACCGCGGAGTTTTCGTACCGTGGCCAGCACTGCGCGGCGGACGGGCTGGTGCTGGTCGGTGACGCGTTTGCGTTTTTGGACCCGGTGTTTTCGAGCGGCGTGTTTTTGGCGTTGAAGAGCGGCGAGCTGGCCGCGGGGGCGATCGATGCGGCGCTCGGCAAGGGCGACGTGAGCGCCGGTTGCTTCAACGACTACGGCCGAACGCTGTGCGGTGGCATCGAAGCGATGCGCAAGCTGGTGTACGCGTTCTACGATCGGCAGTTCAGTTTTGGCAAGGTGATCAAGCAACACCCGCAGGTACGCGGCGACCTGACGGATTGTCTGATCGGCGACCTGTTCCGTGACTTCGACGAGCTGTTCGCGGCCGTGGGCGAGTTCGCCGAGCTGCCGCGGCCGTTGGCGCACGGCGAACCGGCGGTGGGGGGCGGTGTGACGTGAAGGTGATGATGCTGGTGCCGGGCACGGGCAACTTTCATTGCGGCAGTTGCATGCGTGATCACACGCTGGTCAAGGCGTTGCGGCGCGCCGAGGTCGAGGCGCACATGGCGGGGTTGTACCTGCCGGCCGTGGGCGACGAGCCGATCGAGCACGATGCGCCGGGCGTGTTTTTCGGCGGGGTGAACGCGTACCTTCAGCAGCGCGTGCCGTTTTTTCGTCGAACGCCGCGCTGGGTCGACCGCCTGTTCGACACCGCGCCGGTGCTAAACGCCGCGGCCTCAATGGCGGGCATGACCAACGCGCACCGGCTGGGCGAGATGACGCTGTCGATGGTGCGCGGCGAGCACGGCCGGCAGCGCAAGGAGCTGGCCCGGCTCGTCGATTGGCTGCGCACACGCGAGAAGCCCGACGTGGTGCTGCTGAATAACGCGTTGATGATCGGCATGGCGCGACAGATCAAGCACGAGACCGGCGCGGCGGTGGTGTGCACGCTGCACGGTGAAGACACGTTCATCGATGCGCTGCCGTCGGGCCACCGCGACCAGGTGTGGGGCGAGCTGCGGGTGCGGGCCGGCAAACTCGACGCGCTGATCGCGGTGAGCAAGCATCACGCGGCGGTGATGGCCGAGCGGATGGGCCTGGCCAACGGCGCGATCGACGTGGTGCACAACGGCATCGACCTCGACGACATCGCCCCGGCCGAATCGCCGCCGGCGACGCCGACCATCGGGTACTTGGCGCGCCTGTGTGAGTCGAAGGGCTTGCACACGCTGGTCGACGCGTTCGTCGAGCTGCGCAGAGACAAACGCTACCGCGCGGTGCGGCTACACGTGGCCGGCGCACAGACGCGCAGCGATAACGGCTTCGTGCAGGCACAACAGGCGAAGCTGGCGCAGGCGGGGCTGGCCGACTGCGTGACGTGGAAGGCGAACGTGTCGCGGGCGCGCAAGGTTGAGTTGTTGCGCAGCTGGACGCTGATGAGCGTGCCGGCCACCTACGGCGAGAGCTTCGGGTTGTACGTGCTGGAGGCGTGGGCGGCGGGGCTGCCGGTGGTCGAGCCCGACAGTGGGGCGCTCGGCGAATTGCTGACCGCGGGGGGCGGGGGTAAGTTGGTCGCACCGGATGACCCTTCCGCCTTGGCGCTTGGTATGAAACAACTGCTCGACAACCCCGACGAAGCGCGCGCGTTGGGCGCGGCGGGCCGGCGCGCCGTGCAGCGGCGTTTTACCGCCGACCGGATGGCGGAGGGTGTGTTGCGGGTGCTGCGGCGGGTGCTGGCCGACGGAGGGTGTGACCATGGCTGACCGTTTTTGCGTGACGAGACGTGTTGAGTTTTCAGAGACCGACATGGCGGGTATCGTGCATTTTGCGCAGTTCTTTCGGTACATGGAGGCGGCGGAGCACGCGTTCTTTCGGTCGCTGGGGTTGTCGGTGCACGCCACGGTCGACGGCGTGACGATCGGCTGGCCGCGCGTCAGCGCGTCGTGCGACTACAAGGCGCCGCTGCGGTTCGAAGACGAGTTCGAGGTGCGCGTGTTGGTCAAGGCCAAGGGCGACAAGACGCTGACCTGCGTGCACGTGTTCAGCAAGCTGGCCGACGGCGGGCCGGTCGAGGTGGCTCGCGGCGAGCTGACGTTGATTTGCGCCGAACTGAACGAAACCGACAAGACCATGCGGGCGATCGCGATACCCGAAACGATCGATCGGCTGATCGAGCCGGCGCCCGCCGAGGCGTTCGAATGATTAAAGGAACACGCGGATGATACTGGGCCAAACCGATGGCGCGCCTGCGGGCATGACCTGGCTGGTGTTTGCGCTGCTGACCGTCGCTTCGTGGGGCGTGTACGGCATCTTTCTGCACAAGGGGCAGGTGCTGATGACGCCCGCCGGCGAGGCGGTTGACCCGAACGCGCGTTACAAGGCGTTTCTGTTCGTGGGTGTCGCGTACTTCGTCACGGCGATCGTTGCACCGCTGGTCGTGCTGCTGGTCAACGGCGCGAGCTGGAAGTTCACCGGCGGGGGGGTGACGTACTCGCTGCTGGCGGGCATCGTGGGGGCGGTGGGCGCGTTCTTTGTGTTGATGGCGTTCGGGGCGGCGCCCAAACCGACGTTCAAGTACGTGCCGGTGGTGATGTCGATCATTTTTGCCGGGGCGCCGATCGTCAACGCGCTGGTGTCGACGACGATCGAGAAGCACTGGGGCGGCGTGAGCTGGCAGTTCATGCTCGGCATCGCGCTGGCCGCGGCGGGCGGGTGCCTGGTGACGTACTACAAGCCACACTAAACAACGGGGTGCGACGTGCGCGACCCGGCGCAGCCAACTCGTGAACAGATACGCACACAGCAACTGGCCAAGCTGCGCGAGCTTGTCGGGCGGTTGCGGGCGACCAACGCGTTTTGGGCGCCGCGGCTGCGCGACGCGGGCGTCGATGAACGGATCGAGTCGCTCGAGGCGTATGCGAGGCGCATGCCGTTGTTGACGAAAGACGAGCTTGTGGCCGATCAGCAGGCCAACCCGCCGTTCGGCACGAACCTGACCGAGCCGGTCGAGCGATACACGCGTTTCAGCCGGACCAGCGGCACGACCGGCCGGCCGCTGCACTGGCTCGACACCGACGAGAGCTGGTCGGCGATGGTCGGTGTGTGGGGCGAGGTGTTGCGCGGTGCGGGCGTGAAGGCGGGCGACCGCGTGTGTTTTGCGTTTTCGTTCGGGCCGTTCATTGGGTTCTGGCTGGCGTTCGAGGCCGCGGTAAAAGCGGGGTGTTTGTGTTTGCCGGGCGGCGGTTTGAGTTCGACGGCGCGTTTGGTGCTGATCGACCAGTCGGGCGCGAACGTGCTGTGCTGCACGCCGACGTACGCGATCCGTTTGGGGCAGGTCGCCGCCGAGCAGCACGCCGAGCGTGCGCGGCAGCAAATCGAAACGATCATCGTCGGTGGCGAACCCGGCGGCAGCGTGCCCGCCACCCGCGCGCAGATCGAAGCGCTGTGGCCCAACGCCCGCGTGGTCGACCACCACGGCATGACCGAGGTCGGCCCGGCGACGTACACGTGCCCCGACGACGCCAATCGGTTGATGCTCGTCGAGCCCGCGTTTTACCCCGAGGTGGTCGACCCGCGCACGCTCGAGCCGCTCGGTCCGGGCGGCACGGGCGAGTTGGTGCTCACCACGCTGCACCGCGGCGCGTGCCCGGTTTTACGCTACCGCACGGGCGACACCGTGCGATGGTCGGCCGACGAGGTGTCGCCCTGCGGCCGCAGCGGCATGCAGCTGGTCGGCGGCATCATCGGGCGCAGCGACGACATGATCACCGTGCGGGGGGTGAACGTGTACCCCTCGGCGGTCGACGGCATCGTGCGGGGGTGCGACGGGGTGGCCGAGTACCAGGTCGACATCACGCGGCGTGACGGGCTCGACGAGTTGACGCTGCTGGTCGAACCCGACCGTTCGTGCGACGATACGGCGGCGATGGTCGAGCGACTGGCCTCGCGTTTCGAGGTTGCCCTTGCGTTGCGCGTGCCGGTGAAGGTCGTCGCGGCGGGCACGCTGCCGCGTTACGAGATGAAAGCCAAGCGATGGGTCAGGCGGTGAACCTTTTAAGTGTTGAAAACGTGACGCGCCAGTACGACGATGTCGGCGGCGAGGCGCTGCCGGTGTTGCGCGGTGTGTCGTTCACACTCGACGCCGGCCAGTCACTGGCGATACTCGGCGCATCGGGCAGCGGCAAGAGCACGCTGCTGAACATCGTCGGCGGGCTCGATCTGCCCGACGCGGGTCGCGTGGTGCTCGACGGCCACACGCTTGCCGAGCACGACGCCGAGGCGCTCGCGCGCGTGCGCAACGAACAAGTCGGCTTCGTTTTTCAACTGCACCACCTGCTGCCGCAGTGCACCGTGCTCGAAAACGTGCTGGTGCCGGCGCTGGTGCGGGGCAGGGCCGCGGCCGATGCGGCCGTCGCGCGCGCGCAACAGTTGCTCGAGCAGGTAGGCTTGGCTGAGCGTTTGTCGCACCGGCCGGCGCAGCTGTCGGGTGGTGAACGGCAGCGCGTGGCGGTGGTGCGGGCGTTGATCAACGAACCGAAGCTGTTGCTGGCCGACGAACCGACGGGCGCGCTCGACCACGCGCACGCGGTGCAATTGGTCGAGTTGTTGCTCGAGCTGGTTGTCGAGCAGAACGTGGCGCTGGTCATGGTGACCCACGCCGCCGACCTGGCGGCGCGCTGCGATCGGGTGTGTCACCTGCGCGGCGGCGCATTCGTCGATGGTGCGGCATGAACCGTTTTTCGTTGATGCGCTCGAGCCTGCGGCACTACTGGCGCACGAACGCCGGCGTGCTGCTCGGCGCGGCGGTCGCGTCGGCGATACTCATCGGGGCGCTCGTCGTCGGCGACAGCGTACGGCACCGCGTCGCCGCGCTGGCGCTGAGCCGGGTAGGTCAAACCTCGGTTGCGCTGCACACGCCGGGCCGGTTGTTCCGCGCGGCGTTGGCCGATGAATTGCAACTCGATGAATCGGTCGCGCCGGTGCTCATGCTCGCGGGCAACGCGAAGCACCCCGATCGTGGCGCGCGGGCGAACGGCGTGCAGGTGCTCGGCGTCGATGAGCGATTCTGGCAGCTCGCGCCACGGCCGGCAGCGGTTGGCGTGCCGGCCGACGGCGTGGTGATCAACGGCGTGTTGGCCGAACAACTCGGCGCGCATGTTGGCGATACCGTGTTGTTGCGTATCGACAAGCCCAGCGCCCTGCCGCGTGACGCGGCGTTGGCGACGACCGACGATGCCACGGTCGCCGTGCGCGTGAGGGTGAGCCGCATCATCGGCGATGCGCGGTTCGGCCGGTTTGGCATGAGCCCCACGCAGCGCCCGCCGTACAACGCGTACCTGCCGATCGAAGCGCTCGGCGAACTGGTCGATGCGCCCAGCCGCGCGAACACGCTGTTGGCCGGTGGCGGCGAGGCAAGCAAAATGACTATCGACACTGCAAACGCGGCGGTCGCGGAGCATTGGCGGTTGGCCGACGCCGAGTTGCAGATGCGCCCCGCGCCGAACGGCACGACCGAACTGCGTTCGAGCCGTGTGTTCATCGACCCCGCGGTGGCCGACGCCGTGCGCGATAGGGCCGAGGGTGTGGTGACGTACTTCGTCAACACGCTTCAACACGGCGAACGCGCGACACCCTATTCGATGGTTGCCGCTACCGATGGCGACCCGATGCCCGAAGGCGCGCCCGACGACGCGATCATCATCACCGACTGGTTAGCCGACGACCTGCAAGTGAAGGTGGGCGGCCGCGTGACGTTGCGTTACTGGGTGCTCGGCCCGATGCGCCAGCTCGTCGAACGGTCGGCCGAGTTTGAAGTGGTTGCTATCGTGCCGCAGCGTGATGCACGTCACTTGATGCCCGACCTGCCGGGCCTGCACGACGCGGGCCACTGCCGTGACTGGCGGCCGGGCTTCGGCATCGACCACGACCGCATCCGTGACAAAGACGAAGCTTACTGGAACGACTACCGCGGCTCGCCGAAGGCTTACATCAAGCTCGCGAAGGGCCGCGAGCTGTGGGCGAACCGCTTCGGCGCTGAAACGTCGTTTTTTTTCGATCGCGCCGACGTGCGTGGCAGTGAAATACTCGCCGGGGTCGACCCCGCGGCGTTGGGCTTGGCGTTCCAACCGTTGCGTGCGCAGGCGTTGCAGGCGACCAAGCGCGGCACGGCCTCGTACTTCGGCTATCTGTTCATCGGGTTCAGCTTCTTTCTGATCGTCGCGGCGCTGCTTCTGACGGCGATGCTGTTCGTGTTCAACGTCGAACAGCGCGCCGGCCAGGTGGGCACCTTGCTCGCGCTGGGGTTCACACCGCGCCGCGTGCGCCGGCTGTTGCTCGGTGAGGGCGTGGTGCTCGCCGGCGCCGGTTCGTTGATCGGCGTGGTCGGCGGGCTGGCGTACACCAAGGTCGTGCTGGTGGGTTTGACGACCGTGTGGCACGACGCGGTCGGGCTGAGCCGGGTGCAACTCGTCGCGTCGCCGGCCTCGTTGGTCGGCGGGGCGCTCGGCTCGTTTGTCGTCGCGTTGTTGGTCATCGTGTGGGTTGTGCGCAAGCAAGCCGCGCAACCCGCGCCGCAACTGATGGCGGCGGGCGCCAGCGGCGTCGACGCGGCGCCGTCACGGCGAGCGCTCGGGTCAATCGTCACCGCGTCGGTGTGCGGGCTGGCTGCGCTGGGCCTGTTGATGGCCGTGGCGTTCACCGAAGGCGGCGCGCAGGCGGGCGCGTTTTTCGGCGCGGGCGCGGCGCTGTTGGCGTGCGGCGTGTCGCGGGTCGCCGTGTGGTTGCGCCGTTCGATCGCGCGGCCGGCAACGGCGCTCAACTCGCTGGCGCAGCTCGGTTGGCGCAGCACGCAGCGCCGGGTCGGCCGCAGTGTCGCGGTGGTGGCGCTGTTGGCGTGCGGCACGTTCCTCGTGGTTGCGGTCGGCGCCAACCGGCACGACGCGTCGCACAACGCGTACGACCGCGCCAGCGGCACGGGCGGCTTTGCGCTTTACGCGTCGTCGACGCTGCCGATCTATGACGATTTGCGTTACGACGAAGTCACGCACCACCGGGCTGTGCCGCTGCGTGTGGGGCCGGGCGACGACGCGAGCTGCCTGAACCTGACGCGCGCCGGCAAGCCGCGCCTGCTCGCGGTCGACCATGAAGCGCTGGCGCAGCGCAAGGCGTTTACGTTTGTCGATCACCTCGAACTGCCCGAGGGGGCGCACCCGTGGGCGCTGCTGGCCGACGGCGATTCGAACGACGACGCCGTGCCGGCCGTCGCCGACCAGCCGACGCTCGTGTGGGGCCTGGGTAAAAAGCTCGGCGACGTCATCGGCTACACCGACGAACGCGGCCGAACCTTCCGCGTGAAAATCGTGGGCATCATCGGTTCGAGCATCTTGCAGGGGCACCTGCTGATCGACGAGCGCGCCTTTCTCGACGTGTACCCCTCGGCGTCGGGTTACACGATGTTTCTGATCGACACCGATGCGCCGCAACACGACGCCGAGCTGCTGTCGCGCGAGTACGAAGACGAGGGGCTCGAGGTGCAGCCCGTCAGCCGTCGGCTCGCGCAGTTCCTCGCGGTTGAAAACACATACCTATCGATCTTTCAGGCGTTGGGCGGCCTGGGCCTGATGCTCGGCACGGTGGGGCTGGGCATCGTCGTCGGGCGCAACATCCTCGAACGGCGCGGCGAGCTGGCGCTGCTGCGGGCCGTAGGTTACACGCCCGCCGCGGTGCGACGGCTGCTGGTGATCGAGCACGTTTGGTTGCTTGCCATCGGCATCGCGGTCGGGCTGGTCGCGGCGCTCGTGGCCGTCGCGCCCGCGATCCGCCACAGCGCCGAACTGCCCACCGGGTCGCTGGCGGTGCTGTTGGCCAGCGTGTTTGCCAGCGGGTTGCTGTTCATCGTGCTCGCGGCGCGCCTGGCGTTGCGTGGCCCGCTGCTCGATGCGCTACGCAGCGAATAAACGAAGCGCGGCATTGCAAAGCAAGTCGCGCACGGCCCCGATATCACGCACGCTTTGTCATGCCGTACGATTTGTGGCAGATTCACCGGTCGCCACGCGTCCCTCACGGGCGAAGGGAAGCCGAATCATGCCGATGAATACTTACCGTTTTGCGTGCCTGTTGTTTGTGCTGTTCGTCGCGTTTGGTTGCACGGCGGTCGACACGACGTCGACGCGTGTGGTGTACCTTTCGGGCCAAGGGCCCGACGACGCGGTCGATTGGCGGTTCAGGTGCAGCGAGTTCCGCCGAGCCGGCGAGTGGTCGACGATCCCCGTGCCCAGCCAGTGGGAACAGCACGGTTTTGGGCGTTACGGTTACGGGCGCGACCCCGGCAACCACGCGGAGAAGGGTTTCTACCGCACCACGTTCAAGCTCGACGCCGACGACATCGAGGGCAACACCGTGCGGCTGGTGTTTGAGGGCGTGATGACCGATGCGGCGGCGCGCGTCAACGGCGAGCGGGCCGGCCCGACCCACCGCGGCGGGTACACGGCGTTCAAGTACGACGTTACCAACCTGGTCAGGCCCGGCGACAACACACTCGCGGTCGACGTGGCCAAGCGTTCGAGCAGTGATCACATCAACAAGTCGCAGCGGCGAGCCGATTTCTGGCTGTTCGGGGGTATATACCGGCCGGTGTACCTCGAAATATCGCCGCGCGAGCACATCGACCGCGTGGCGATCGACGCCGACATGCACGGCAAGTTCGCGATGAGCGTGTTCACAGCGAACGTCGACAAGGCCGACCGCGTGACGGCGCGCATCACGATGCTCGCCGGCGACGCCGTTGGGCGACCGATGAGCGCCACGCTCAAGCCGGGCGCGGGTCGGGTGAACCTGAAAACCGGCGTGTCGGACGCGAAGCTGTGGTCGCCCGAGCAACCGAACCTGTACAAGGTGCAAGTAACGCTTTACGCCGGCGACGCGGTTGTGCACACGCACACCGAGCGGTTCGGTTTTCGCACGTTCGAGGCCCGCAAGTCGGGCGGTTTCTATCTCAACGGCAAGCGCATATTCATCAAGGGTGTCAACCGCCACTGCTTCCGCGCCGAGTCGGGCCGCACGCTGTCGCGCGACGACAGCTACGAAGACGCGAAGCTGATCAAGTTCATGAACATGAACACGGTGCGCTCGCACTACGCGCCCGACAAGCATTTTCTCGAAGCGTGCGACGAGCTGGGGCTGATGTACATCACCGAGCTGTGCGCCTGGCACCACCCGGTGCACGAGTCGGAAGGCGTGCGGCTGGTGAAGGAACTGGTCAGCCGCGACGTGAATCACCCGAGCCTGATCATGTGGTCCAACGGCAACCACGGCGGGTACAACCACAAGCTGTCGCCCGAGTTTCACAAGCACGACCCGCAGGAGCGGCAGGTGCTGTGGATGGACGGGCGCAACACGAAGCTGAAGGGCCCGGCGATCGCGGGCATGGCCAACGTCGACACGCGGTTCTACCCGTCGTACGAGATGCTGAGCGAGCGGTTGGCCGGGCCGCACACGGTGGTGCCGTGCGAGGCGCTGCACGCGCTGTACGACGGCGGCGGGGGGGCGGGGCTCGACGATTTTTGGAAAGCGATCACGTCGTCGCGTTACGGCGGCGGGTTGGTGTTCTGGGCGTACGCCGACGAGGGCATCGCGCGCACCGACCGCGACGGCGAACTCGACACGGCCGTAAACGCCGCGCCCGATGGCTTGGTCGGCCCGAGGCTCGAGAAGGAAGCCAGCGTGTACACCGTGCGGCGCGTGTTTGCGCCCGTGCGGTTCGAGGGCGACCCGACTACCGGCGAGCTGCGCGTGCACAACCGGCACCACGCCACGAACCTCGACGAGTGCGCGTTCGAGCGCACGCTCATCAACTACACCACCGGCCGAAATCCTTCGCAGGCGCTCGTTGCACCCGGCGTCGCTGCGCGGCAGTCGGGCACGCTCGACCTGCAACTGCCGGCCGACTGGCAGAAGTACGACGCGATCGAGCTCGTCGCCCGGTCGCCGGGTGGGGTGGTGTACGACACGTGGCGTTGGCCGATGCGCCACGCGTACCTCGATGCGCCCTCGCCGGTGTTGTTCGGCAAGGTCGACGTCGACGCGGCCCCGCACGAGGTCACGGTCACCGCGGCCGGCACGGTGTTCACCTTCGACCGCGCGACGGCTCGGCTGCTGAGCGTGAAGCGCAAGGGCAAGACGCTGCCGCTGGCCAACGGGCCCGACCTGGTGTACCGCGCGTCGGACCCGTTCTTGCACGACAAGACCGGCGAGCGCAAGCTGGGCAAGGGCGCTGAGGCGCGCGGCGACGAGGTCGAAACCCCCGGCGCCGCACCGCTGGGCAAGGGCTTGCGCGGCGTGCGCTGGGTCGATGCCAAGCCCGGTGCTCGGGCGACCGTCGCCGAGAAGGACGGCGCCGTCGTGATCTCGCAGCACAACCAGCGCGGTTTCGGCTACCTGGGCTGGACCGTCTACGCCGACGGGACGCTTTTGCTGCAATACGTCTACGAGCGCAACGGCTGGCACGACTTTTTCGGTGTGACGTTCGACTACGACGAAACCAAGTGCAAGTCGGTGGCGTGGCGCGGCCTGGGCCCGCAGCGTGTGTGGAAGAACCGCACGCTCGGCCCGACGTTCGGCGAGTGGCGGAAGGACCACAAGGACCTGATGCCCGGCAAGGACTTCGACTACCCGTTCTTCAAGGGTTTTTACGGCGAGATGCACCGGCTGGACCTGATCGCGGCCGACTCGAAGGTGCGCGTGTTTGCCCGGACGGGCGGGTTGTCGTTCCGCCTGTTCGACCCGAAGTGGGGCGAGGGCAAGCGGAAGGCGGTGGAGCCGATCCCACAGGGCGACGTGTCGTTCATGCACGCGATCCCGCCGATCGGCACGAAGTGGCGTAAGCCGCACGTGCTGGGCCCGGCGTCGTACCCGACGAACGCCGAGGGCCGTTACGACGCGACGCTGCACTTCCAATTCGTGGATTGAGCGACGCCGGCCGACTGGCCAAACCGCCCGTGGCAGCCGATAATGAGGCAGCGACGCCACCGTAGCTCAATTGGCAGAGCAGCGGTTTTGTAAACCGCAGGTTTCCGGTTCGAGTCCGGTCGGTGGCTTTTTCACTTACGCCTGCATCGGGTTGCATCCGATTGCATAACGAGTTTTAAATCAATCACTTAAGGTTGTGGCGGCCGTACTGCAATTAATCGGGTTGCTGCTTAATGCCGTATCTCCACGTACTCGATCGAACAACAATTGCTACCAGTATTGCTACCACTGCAGCAGCTCATAAGGATTCGAATGCCTAACTGTCACGCTGTGCGGGGTATCGCTATTCCTTAACCCGAATCATTTTTGCCATCTCAGAATGTCGCAAGAAATGCTCCATGCATCCACGAGGCAAACGACAATAGGGACTAAAGCAGATTGAACAACAATTACAGGCCCACAATTAATCACCCGACCGCGCCGTAGCACGGAACTCATTTAGAGAGATAGGAATATCGTACATTTTAAAAATATCTCTCGCGCGCCTGCTTAATACTCTATCTCCCCCGTGCTCCGCCTCCATCACGATCCCTATTGCTACCGCGAACCCGTGAGGTACAGTGAATTCCTCCGCTTCCTCCAAGCGGTCCGAGAAGCTGTGACCTCCTCTCAGGATCCGCCGAGAGCCGTTCTCGTTTTCTTCGACGTCCACGTCGAGGCAAACCCGCTTAAGGTCAGCGGCCCAAAGCACGGCTTTTAACATGTGCTCACTACTTTCGAGCACCGCGCGGCAGTTTTGCATCAAATAATTATAAAGAGCGGGCGACTGGAACAATCCGTGCTTGATGATCTCAACGAGCCCGCACCGCTTCTGGAAGATGGGCAGGCTATTCAAGAATCGTGGGTCAATAACTATACGATCAGGTTCGTAATACGACTTATAGTAGTGCTTGTAAGCCCGGCCGAAGGCGAAGCTGTTGAGACGCACCTTACCGCCGGCACCATCCGCCATTGCAAGGGCGGTGGTCGGATAGAGCACCAGCCCGAGGTTTGCTTGCTCGGCAATGTAGGCCCCAACGTTGAGCAGTAGCCCGCCGCCTACAACGACGAGCACACCCTCGTAGCCGATACATTGCAAGGGGGGCTTGGCGAGCACGCCGTCCATGTATGAGACCGTCTTCACTTCCCCTTCGATTGAGCGTACCACCAGACGCTCGATTTCTTCACCGAATATTCTGCTAGAGACGAAACGAAGACGCTCGACGGCATCGCATGCCAGAACTACTCGGGGTGCCTCATCTGACCGACCAGGGATAGTCACGAGAGGGTCGAACTCGCTGCAGCGGAGTTCGTATTCGCCGATGGTTCGCCTACGCGGGTGAGAGGCCGGGACTCTGAAAGTGATTGTTGCCGTGTGCACTTCGCTCGGACTCAGCCCGCTGAAGCGTTCATCAACTGACACTGACCGCGCGAGAATCTCCGCGTGTAGGTCCACTCGCCGTTGTTTGTTGCCGCTCATGCTCATTCCTGTATCTGCAACGGAGACGCGATCGTATGATGATTGCCAATCACTAACCATCGGATTTTCTACGATCGAGGTTCTTGCTCTTAAAGAACACCAAATTCTCCAACTGCCGCAAAAGCTGTTCGGTGTGAGTTGCAGTCGCACAGAGTGTCTTGTGAGGCCTCCCCGGGTGATTTATTCGGTTCCTGAACACGTTCTCAGCCTCAATCATACCTCGATCTATGCTATCGATAACCGCGTGGGTCGCATCCCTAACGCTATTATCCATAGGGTGCGATCGACCAAGCATAGAATCTCGTAGTTCTCTTAGTTCTGAATCCGTTCTAGCTTTCTGTCGTTCAAAATTTTGCCGCTGTCTCTCAGGGGACTGCGTGGTTTGATTCGCTGCAAGACGAAGCAGATCTTGAAAGCGTTCATTCGCGAGCTGCGCACGATCGTACATCAACTGCATCTCTCGTACTTTCTCAAGCGATTCATGCAGCCGAATCTTATCTGGGTTCGTTACTGTCACCCTATCGAGTTTCTTCCGCTAGAAGTGGATCAGCGATCGCAAACGGATCGTTGGTTGGCGGAACACGGCATCGAGATCATCAAAAAGGGCCAGACGCTTCAGATCCGTCTTTCCCGCAAGCCCTTGATTCAGCTCAGTTTTTGTCCGGAAACGGACTAAATCGCAAGAAAAACTGGACTCTGGCGTGAGGGTGTGCGATAATAAACGTACGTATTAACGTACGCCAAGGCGTAAACAAGACGAGAGTTTGAGCCATGAGAACAGACGATATCACCAGCGTAACCCAGCATCGCGATCACCTCCGCGACCACCTCAACCAGGTGAAACAGACGGGTCGGCCCATGTTCATCACCAACCGCGGCGGCGAGACCGAAGCGGTC
>JANQHD010000016.1 GCA_028282805.1 Phycisphaeraceae bacterium
CTGCTGCCGAAGTTGGTGCCGATGAAGTTCAAGTCCACCAGCGACACCGTGCCGTCGTAGTTGAAGTCGCCTTCCTGCCACGTCGTGCCCGTGCCGAAGGCCGAGCCCAGCGCGTTGAGGTCGACCAGCGACACCGTGCCGTCGCCGTTGGCGTCGCCGCGGTACGTCGCAAACAAACGCACCTGGTCGGCCACGGTGTCGACGCCGGTGTCTTCGTACAGCACCGCGATCGCCGTGTTGCCATCGGTCAGGTCCGTGCCGCTCACCTGGGCGTTGTCGAAGCTGCCGGCGATGTTCGCCGAGCTGAGCACGACGTACGCATCGCCCAGCGCCGGCTCTTCGGCCGCGTTGATTGCTAATGCGCCGGTGAGGCTCGCCGTGCCGCCGACGGCCAACGTGTCGTGCGTGCCGTCGCCGCGTGTGTCGACCTCGAGGCTCGAGCTCGCGTCCTGCGTGTAGTCGCCGCTGATGCTCAGCGTTGAAACGTCCACGAACGAGCTGCCGTCGACCAGCAAAGCCTGGTAGTTGGTGTTGACGTCGGCCGCATCGAACGCCTGTTCGTAGAAACGCACGATCGCGATCTGGTCGTGGTAGTTGGCGGGCGCGGCGAGACTTTGGTTCGTGCCGTCGGTTGGGTCGAGCGTATTGGCGCCGCCGCCGATGCCCCAGTTGTTGCCGCCGGCCCAGTCGTCCATGTCGACGGTGTTCAGCGTGCCGACCTGCACGTTGTCCACGTACAGCGTAAATGTGTCGTCGCTGCCGTCCGCCGGGTCGGTGTCGTCGAGAACGATCACCGCGTGGTGCCAGCCGGTGGCCAGCGCCGTGGTGAAACCGGTGGTGACGGCCGCGTCGCCGTTGACGCCGGCCTTGAGCGTGCCGTTGTCGAGCACCAGCGAGACGCCACGCGTCGCACCGATGTCGAGCAACACCTGCTCGGTCCCGGCGGCGGTGTTGGCCACGTTGAACACCACCTCGAACGTGCCGTCGCTCTGGGCGCGCCCGTCGAGGAACGCGTTGCTTGCGCCGGGGGCCAGCGCCGAGCCGGTCGCGCTGATGTCGTACGCCGCGCTGAGGCCCTGGAACGTGCCGTCGGCCACCGCGGTGGTCGAGGCGGCCGCGCCGAACAGCAGGTTCACGTCGCCGTTGCCGGTCTGCGCATCGTCCCACGTGCCGTCGCCGGGGGCGTCCAGCGCCGCGTCGTAGTTCAAGGTCAGGCTCGCCGTGACGATCGGCAGCGGGGCGGTGCCCCCGGCCACCCCACCGACCTTCACCGTCGAGCCGGCCGACGCCTCGAGGCTGCCGGTCACCGCGCCGCCGGACTTGAACGCCTGGCCCGACAGCGTGAACGAGCCGCCCGTCGTCGCCGACACGTCGAACGTGTTGTCGCCCATGTCGATCGAGGGCGTGCCGCTCAGCGTCGCGCCGCCGGTCAGCGCCAGCGTGCCGAGCTCGACCACGGTGTTGCCGGTGTACGTGTTGTTGCCGGCCAGCTCGAGCGTGCCGTTGTTGTTCACCTTGTTCAGGCCGCCGTCGTGGGTGATGTCGCCGGTGACGCGGAGCGTGGAGTTCGTACCGACCTGGAAGTTGACGTCGTTGCCGCCGGCCCCGCCGATGTTGCCGGAGACGGTCAGCGCGGGCGTGCCGACCGAACCGCTGTCGCCGTCGGTGCGGATCGTCGCCGAGGCGCTGCCGATCGTGACGTTGCCGGCCTGGTCGACCGCCGCGCCGGCGCCGCCGCCCACGCGGTACTCGCCGCCGTTGAGCGTCACCGCGTTGGCCACCGCGCCCGTCTTGCCGTTGACCTGGAACGCCGCGCCGTTCACGGTGACCGCGCCGGCACCGGCCGAGCCCTCGCCCTGCAGGCGCAGCGTGCCGCCGTTGACCGTCGCGCCGCCCGAGAAGGTGTTGCCGCTGTTGTTCAGCTGCAACGCGCCGCTCTCGACGCGGAGCGAGCCGCTGCCGCTGAGCACGCCGACGATGTTCTCGCCGCCGGCCGACTCGTTGAGCACGATCTCGCCGTCGTTGGCGATGTTGTAGCCGCCGCCGTCGGTCAGCGTGTTGATGTCGAGCGTGCCGTCGCCGAGTTGGAGCGTGCCGCCGGCGTCGATGGTGACCGACTGGGTGGTCGACCCGCCGATCGGGCCGTTGATCACGAGCGTGGCGCCATTGGCGACGTGCCAGTCGCCGTTGAGCCCGCTGAACGACGTGTGCGCGAACGTGAGCGTGCCGGCGTTGACGTTCAGGTCGCCGCCGAACGTGCTGCCGTTGTTGGTGATCGTCGCGTTGCCGCTGCCGTTCTTGGTCAGGTCGCCCGTGGTCGAGATCGCCGCGCCGCCGAGGGTGTAGTCGTTGAGCGTGTTGTCGACGGTCACGCCGCCCGGCGCCACGGCGTTGGCGACGTTGACGTTGAACACCGAGGCGGTGTCGTCGAACGTGACGGTGTCGAGGTCGAAGAACTGCTCGCTGTCGCCGTTGAAGTCGGCGCCGGCGGCCACGTCCCACGAGCCCGTGCTGCCGCCGGACCACGTCAGGGCCATGCTGCCCGCGTCGATCACCACGTTCACCTGCCCGGCCACGTCGAGGTCGACCGTCGGCGTGGCGCGCGTGTTCAGCGCGTTGCCGCCCGCGTCCACGACGCTGACCGCGAAGTTGCTCTCGGTGGCGTTGATCAGGTTCAGGCTCCCGCCGTACTGCATGACCGTGTAGCTGCCGGTCGCCAGCGTGCCTTGGGCGGCGGTGACGTTCACGTCCCACGTGTCGGTCGCGGGCGTGGCGCCGTTCATGTTGATCGTCAGGTTGCCGGTGATGTCGACCAGGTCGCTCTCGGCGCCGCCGATCGTGGCGGTGCTGTCGCCGAGCTCGAAGTTGAGCGTGCCGGTGTTGCTCACGACCGATTCGTCCGAATCGAAGTAGAGCATGTTCAGGCCGCCGGCGAGGTCCAGCGTGCCGACCGAGTCACCGGGGCTCAGCGAGCTGCCCTCGAGGAAGCCGACGGTCTGTGCCGTGATCGCGCCCGCGCCGGAGAGGGTCTGCCCCTCCTGGATGAAGTACGTGCCGAAGTCGGAGACGTCGAACGTCGCGCCGGCGTTGACCTGGATCACGGGGCTGGCCGACAGCTCGCCCTTGTCGCCCGCGTCGCCGGTCACGGCCAGCGTGCCCGCCTCGATGGTCGTGTTGCCGAACCAGAAGTCGTTGACGTCGTCGGTCTCGGTGGAGATCGTCAGCGTGCCCGAGCCGCGCTTGACCACGGCGACGTTCGCGTGGGCGCTGGTCGTCACGCCGCCCGTCGCGTCGACGTCGGCGTCGGTGATCTTGTTCACCGTAACGTCGCCCGCGCCGTCGAAGATGTACACGAAGGTCTCGCCCGCCAGGTCCGGCGCCGAGAGCGTACCGCTCATCGTCAGGGAGCCCGTCGTGGATTCGATCAGGTACTGGCCGCCGTTGGAGCCCTGGCCGTCGATGTGGCCGCCGAGCGTGTTGTTGCCGCTGACGTTGACGATGTGGGCCTCGGTGTCGGGGTCGCGGTCGACCGGGGCGATGCGTTCGGTGGCGATGTTGACGTTGTTGGCCAGCTCGAGCGTGCCGCCGCCGAAGCTGATGGCGGTGTTGGACGTGTCGTCGTCGCCGCCGGCGCCCAGCGCCGCGGAGTTGGTGACGCGCAGCGTGCCGCCGTTGAGCGTGGTCTTGCCGGTGTAGGTGTTCGCGCCGCTGAGCGTCACCACCTCGCTCGTCAGCGTGTTCGAGGTCACCACGTTGCCCGCGCCGCCGATGGTGTTGGCGAACGTGCCGTCGAACCCGCCGCCGAGGCCGTCGCCGTTGAAGATCAGCTGGCCGCCGGCGTTGACGGTCACCGCGCTGGCCGCGGGGATCGCGCCGGCGCCCTGCACGCGCAGGTTGCCGTCGTTGATCGTCGTCGCGCCGCTGTACGTGTTCGTGCCCGTGAGCACCAGGTCGCCGTTGCCGTCCTTGTTCAGGCCCGCCGACCCGCCGATGGCCGCCGCGATGGTGTGCGTGCCGTTGACGACGTTCAGCGACGCGTCGTTGGCCAGCGTCAGCGTGCTGGCACCCGCGATCGTGTAACCGATCGAGCTGTCAAAGTACACGGTGCTGGCGGTGATCGCCGCGTCGAGGTTGACGGTCCGGCTTTCGGTCACCGCGCCGCCGGTGAACGCGAGCTTCGCGGTCGGGCTGTTGGGCGCCACGCCCGCCTTCCAGTTCGCCGCGTCGTTCCAATCCTCGTCGGCGTCCGTCCCCCAGAAATTGAAGTTGGTGATAAAGTCGTGGTTCGCCGCGATCTGCGCATCGCTCAGCAGGCTGTTGTAGTGGCGCATGATCGCCACCGACCCGTCGAACGGCAGCTCGCGCGAAACCGTCGTGTCGGCCGACAACTGCCCGCCGGTCGCGAAGTTGCTGCCGTCGCCCAGCAGGCCCGACGGGTTGCCGCCGGTAAAGTCGTCGATCTCGATCGGCGTCGCCGAGGTGTCGCCGATCTTCACACCGTCGAGGTACAGCGAGATAAAGTCGTCGGCGGTGTTGTCGTTGGAGATGTTGTGCAGCGTGCCGACGACCTGGTGCCAACCGGTGTCGCTCAGCGTGGTCGACAGCAGCGCGTTGTTGTCGCCGTTGGCGAGGAACTCGAGGTTCGCGTTGTTCAACGAGAACACGATGCCGCGCCCCGCGCCGCCCGCTTCGAACAGCACCTGCTGCCCGCCGGTCAGGCTGTTGGCCTGGAACCAGATCTCGAACGTGCTTTCGCTGCGGCTGCGGTTGGGCGTGCCCTGGTCGTATTGGTTCGACACGCCCACGCCCGACACCCCGCCGTACGCCGCGAAGATGCCCGGCACGCTGGCGTCGTTGACCGCCGCCGGTGTCGCGGCGGACTCGAACGTGAAACGTTCGCCCGTCGCGCCGAGGCCCACGCGGGTCCACACGGTGTCCCCCACACCGTTGCCATCCTGCGCAGCGTCGAAGTTGTAGTCGATCCCCGGCGTGGTCTGCGCCGTCGCCGTGGCAACCAGGCACGTCGATGCGACCAAACCCATGAGCCAATGTCGTGCGTTCATCTGACGATTCCTCCAGCGTTGTGTGAGCTGTGTCAAATACCCTTAATTAACTGTAAACGGCGCGCCGCCGCTTGCGGCTTAGCGCCAACGCCCCGAGCCCCAACAGAAACAGGCTCGCCGGCTCGGGCACGGCCGGGCTCGTCGGCACCGACCGGCCGAAGTTCGTGCCCAGCGCGTTGAGGTCGGCCAACGACACGGCGCCGTCGTAGTTGAAGTCGCCGGTCTGCCACGTGCCGGCCAAGCCGAAGCCCGCGCCCAGCGCGTTGAGGTCGACCAGCGACACGGCGCCGTCGCCGTTGGCATCGCCGCGGTACGTCGCCATCAGCCGCACGCGGTCGACAACGGTGTCGGCGTCCGAGTCTTCGTACAGCAGCGCCAGCGCCGTGTCCGCGTCGGTCAGGTCCACGCCGGTGACCTGCGTCTGATCGAACGCGCCGCTCACGGTCGACGAACCGGTGGTCATGATCACGAACGCGTCGCCCAGCACCGGCTCGGCCAGCTGGCCGATCGCCAGCCCGCCGTCGAGCGACGCGGCGCCGCTGACCGCAACCTTGTCGAACGTCACCTCGTCCTGCAGGTCGAGCTCGAGCGTCGCGCCGGCCATCTGCGTGTAGTCGCCGTCGATGTCGAGCGTCGTGGCGACGGTTTCCACGATGACCGTGTCACCGCTCAGCAGCGACTGGTAGTTCTGGTTCACCTCGGTCACGCCGAAGGCCAGGTCGTGGTAGTAACGCCACAGCGCAACCTCGCCGTGAAAATCGATCGGCGAGCCCAGCGAACCCGACGCCAGGCTCGGGTCGAGCACGGTCGAAGCCGCGCCGCCCACGCCCCACGCGTTGCCGCCGGCCCAGTCGTCGATGAGCAGGTTGCTCAGCGTGCCGACCAGCGCGTTGTCGACGTACAGCGAGAAGCTGTCGTTGGCCGCGCCGTCGTCGGTCGTCACCAGCGACACCACCGCGTGGTGCCAGCCGACGGCCAGCGTCGTGTTGAGGTCGAACGTGTCGGCGTCGCCGTTCACGCCCGCCTGCAGCTGGTCGCCGTCGAGCACCAGCGACACGCCGCGCGTCGCGCCGATGTCCAGCAACACCTGGTTGTTGCCCTCGGCGGTGTTCGTCACGTTGAAAACGATTTCAAACGTGCCGTCGTTTCGGCTTCGGTTCGGGCTGCCGCCCTCGAAGTACGTGTTCTGGCTGCCCGGCGACGCCGCGCCGCCGACGCTGCCGGTGTCGTACGCCGCGGTCAGCGCCTGGAACGTCGGATCGCTGACCGCGACGGTCGAAGCGTTGCCGTCGAAGTTCAGGTTGACGGTGTCGCTGCCGTTGCTTGTCGAACCCCATGTCGCGTCACCCGACCCGTCGAGCGCCGCGTCGTACTCGAGCGCCAGGTTTGTCAGCACCGGTTGCGGGCCGGGGATGACCGTCACGTTCGACTCGGCGAACCCGTCGCCGCCGACGCTGATGGTCGTGCCGGCTTGCGCGATCACGTTGTTGGCCTTGATCGTTTCGCTGCCGAACTCGGCCGTGCCGCCCGCGACGGTCAGGTCGCCGCCGATGTCCGTGCCGCCGCCGATCCACAGCGTGCTCGCGCCGGTCTTGGTCACGTTCCGGCCGGCCTTGAACTCGCGGACCTGCCCGGTGACCTTGAAGTTCTGGTTGCCGTCGCCGCCGATCTCCAGGTCGTCGTACAGCTCGACGTCGACCGCCACGTCGAACGTGAAGCGGCCCGCCGTGGCGTCGGTCGCGTCCAGCGCAATCTTCGGCGCCGCGCCCGACAGGCCCTTGCTGAACATGACCGCGTTGCCGTCGATCGTGCCGGTGTGCTCCGCGCCGAGCGCCGCGGTGGCGCTGGCCAGGTTCAGGCGGTTCATCAAGAACGGCAACCCGCTGAAGTGGTTCAGGTTGTTCGTCGCGGTGTAATCGCCGGTCGCCTTGGCGCGGAAGGTGATCCGCATGTTCGCGTAGCTGTCGCGGTAGTTCATGGTGGCGTTGCCACCGCCGCCGTCGGCGTCGACGAACGCGTTGCCCGAGCCCCACGTCGCCGCGCTGAACGAGCCCTCGCGGAAGCGGAAGTGGTCGAACTGGTTGGTGTCGTCGGCCTGGTTGTCGAGGCGGGGCTTGTCCATCTGCACGTTGAAGTCGGCCATGACCTCCTTCAGCTGCGCAGCCAACGCGGGCAAGTCGTTGATGCGGTTGTTCGACTCATCCTTGTCGTTGACCACGTCGTAGAGCTGGAACGCGCCGCCCTGGTACATCAGCTTCCAGTCGCCCACGCGCACCGCCGACTGCCGGTTGTTGTGGCGGGGGATGTACAGCGCATCGTGCGGGACGCCCGTGGCCGTGCCGTTGATGTAGGGCAGCAGGTCCACGCCGTCGATCGTCTCGCCCGGCCCGAACGAACCGCCGGCCGCGGCCAGCGCGGTCGGCACCACGTCGATCGAGTGGACCGGGTCGTGGAACATCGTGCCCTCGGCCGACGGGTCCACGCCCGCGCCGGCGATGACCATCGGCACGCGCAACCCGCCTTCCCACTGCGAGCCCTTGCCGTTGCGCAGCGGGTTGTTGCTGCTGGAGTTCGGGCTCGAGTCACAGCAGTCGCCGCCGTTGTCGTTGAGGAAGATGATCAGCGTGTCGTCGAAGATCGAGTCCGACATGTCGCCGTTGCCGTCGGGGTCTTCGAGCTTCTCGACGATCTTGCCGACGTTGCGGTCCAACGCGTACTGCATCGCCGCGTAGGTCCGGCGGTTGCCGCTGAAGCCCAGGCCCAGCGAATCGATGTGCGCCAGGTCCGACGCGGTCGCCTGCATCGGCGTGTGCGGCGCGGTGAACGAGGTGTACAAGAAGAACGGGTCGGCGTCCTGGTAGTTCGCGTCGATGTAGTCGACCGAAAGGTCGCCGAACACGTCGGTCACGTACGCCCCGCCGAACGTGCCCTCGGTGATGGTGTCGGACGACACCCCGCCCGCGCCGTTAGACACGGTCAGACGCAACCGCTGGTCGCCGCTGGCGGTGCCGGTGAAATAACCACGCGAACCCTCGAGCAGGCCGTGAAACGTCTCCACCCCCTGGTGCTGCGGGCGGTTGCCGAGCGTGGCGCCGTTGGACACGTTCTTGCCGATGTGCCACTTGCCGATCGCGGCGGTGTGATAGCTCTCGCCCCGCATCCGCTCCCAGACCGTGACCTGGTCGGAGTGCAGGCCCTGCGTGGCGGTCGGCGTGCTGCCGATCGGGGCGGTCGAACCGTTGATGTTCGAGTAGTACCCGAAGCGCCCGCTGTACTGACCGGTTGTGATCATGGCGCGAGAGACACTGCACACGGCGCCGGTGTACGCGTTGGTCAAGCTCACGCCGCGCGCCGCCAGCGCGTCGAGGTTCGGCGTGGGGATGCCCGTCGGGTTGCCCGTGAACGGGTCCATGAACCCGAAGTCACGAAAGCCCGCGTCGTCGGAGACGATCACGATCACGTTCGGGTTCTGGGCGTAGCCCCGGTTCGAGCCCAAGGCCACCGCAAGCACCGCGGCCGCACACACGCACACGCCTGACAACTTCGTGCAGATCATCGCCCGTCCTTGTTCAAAGCCCTGTCCGCGCCAAACGGTTTGGCGCCAAAAGCGTCGGTCGGCTCTCACCGGCCGACGCCGGGGGTTCTCTTGTAGCGCAGCGCACTCAGCGCCGGCGCAGCAACATCAGGCCGCCCACGCCGAGCATCGCGAAGCTGGCCGGTTCGGGGATCGGGACGGACGTGCCGGCGACGGAGAGCTTGATGCCGATGCCGGTTGCGCTCTTGAACCGCAGCGAGCCGTTGCCCGCGCCGTTGCTCGGGGTGATGTTGATGCGGAACTTCGTGCCCAGCCCGTCGATGTTGGCGACCAGCGGGGTGTCGAAGGCCCACACGACCTCACCGGCGCCCGGGTGGGGCTGCGGGTAGGCGTCGGTCACGCTGCCGATCACCACGTCGTCGCCCCCGCCGAACGTCCCGCCGGCGCCGAGGTAGGTGATGGTCGTGGTCACCGACGTCGCGTCGTTGGCGATCGTGCTGGCCGAGCTGGCCCAGCCGATGCCGGTGATCGTGACCTGCGTGCCACCGGGCCCGACGTTCAGCACGAAGTCGCGCTGCGGGTTGGCGGCGCTCGGTTCGTTGATCGTCACGTCGTTGCCACCGGTCGACGCGTCGTCGAGCAGGAAGCTCGGCCCAAGGGTCGCGGTCACGTCCGTCTGCGGCTGGATCATCGCCGCGTTCGCAGTCCCGGCGAGCATCAAGCCCGCCAAAAACAGGATTGAAACACACCATCTCATAAGCCATTCCTCCTTCGAAGAGAGTGAAGATCAAGTTCTCCAGCGTCCGTTGCCTTGCCGCTTCTCTCTCTTGCCCACGGAAGACGGGTCGGTCGACCCGCGCACGATCAGCTGCGTGTCCACCCGGGTGGACCGCGGCTTGCCGCCGACCCGGTTCATCTTTCTCAGCAGCATGTTCACCAACAGGCCGGCGACCTCTTCGTAGGGCTCGCACACGACCGTGATGCCCGGCCCCAGCCACTCGGCCTGCGGCGCGTCGTCGCTCGAGGCCAGCGCGATGTCGCGCCCCAGCGCCCGCCCGCAGTCGGCCATCGCGCGCAGCACGGGCGGCACGGCGATCACGTTGTGCACGAACAGCGTATCGATGTCCGGCTGCGCCTTGAGCAGGTCGACGGCCTGCGCGTACCACTCGGCGGGCGATGAAGCCTCGGCCACGCCCCGCCAGTAGCGCGGGTGCACGTCGAAGCCGCCGTCGCTGAACTGCTTGATCAAACCCTGCGTGCGGTAGCGCGGGCCGACCTTCGTGGGCACCTGGCCCGGCACGACGAGGAAGCCGGCCTGCCTGCGGCCGGTCGCGACCAAGTGCGCGATCAACTGCTGGTGGGCCGGGTCGTAATCGACGTAGACGTGGTCGAGCCCGAGCGATTCGTCGAGCGGCCAGAGCTGTCGGAAGATCACCGGCACGTGCGTGCCGTGCATTTCGTAGACGTGCTGGTTGGCGCCCATGAAGCCCTGCAGGTCGATCATCGCGTCGACGGCGCGTTGCGGCAGCCAGTCGAGCCACTGGCCGGTCTGCACTTCCTGGCCCTGGGTTTCCAGCGGGATCGCGGTCAGGCCGTGCTTGACCAGCTCGGCCTGGATCAGCGACGCGTAGCGCCCGAAGAACGGGTTGGCCAGGTCGTTGAGGATGACGGCGATGTGGTTGGTCCGACCGGTGGCGAGTGTTTGCGCGGCGCGTCGGGGGCGGTAGCCCATCTCCTTGGCGATGCGGATCACGCGCTCGCGGGTTTCCACGGCGAACAGGTGCGCCTTGCGGCCGTTGAGGATCAGCGAGGCCGTCGACTCGGAGATGTTCGCCCTGGCTGAGATGTCGCGTAAGGTCGGTGGCATTGCGTTCTCACACTTCTCTGCGCTCTTCAACCACCACGTACGCCCGCGCCGCATCATCACCAGCGGCGGGGCGTGGGGATCGGGTCAAAAGACCGTGCCGGGCCCGGGGCCTCCGCCGGTGTCGCTGCCGCCGGTGCCGTAGCTGCCTTGGCCGGTGTCGACCTCCCGGGACCAGAAGCCGTAGATGTCGCTCTCCTTCTCGGTCGAGTTGTAGATGAGCATGTCGCGCACCTTGGCAAAGACGACCGAGCCGTCGTTGAGCCCGAGGTTGCCGCCCGCCGCGTCGGTGTCCCACATCTCGTCTTCCGGGCCGGCCGCGACGAAACCGGAAGGCCCGTGCGGGTAGGTCGAGCCCGAGCCGGTGACCCCGGCGATCTGCTGGTGGGTGCCCATCTCGTTGACGTCGGCGACGAGGGGCAGGTTGCCGTCCTGGCTGGTGCGCGTCGCCACTTCCCAACTGCCGCCGCGGTTGTCGAACCCCGACACCGGCTTCATGCGGTTGGTCTTGTCGCGGTTGATGGGGCGGCCGGCCATGATGTAGTAGCCGACGCGCACGTCGAGCTTCTGGTAGCGGACGTGCGAGTCGTCGCCCTTGCGGTTGGGGCAGTTGAACTTCTCGGGGTCGAAGTCGCTGTCGACCAGGCTGTCGCGCAGCGGGTAGTTGATCCAGCTGAGGTTGTCGCCGGTGGGGGCGGTCTTGTTGCCGGGCACGGTGTACCGTCGGCGGATGTCCTCCTCGGTCAGCGCGCGGTGCGAGGGGAAGTACCGGCCGTCGCGATCGGCGGCGAGGATGACCGAGTTCTGGATCAGGCTCCGGCAGTTGGCCCCGCACACCGAGCGCGCGGCGAGTTCCTTGGCCTTGCTGATCGCTGGCAGGAGGATGCTCAGCAGCAGCGCGATGATCGCGATGACCACGAGCAACTCGACCAGCGTGAATCCGCGGCCACCTCTTAAAGCGCTTGAAGTTTTCGGCGACATGTTTGACCTCCGAATGAATACGGGGCGTTCATGCACTTTACCATACTTGGTTCAAGCGCTTGAACAAGTCATTTTTTCCGAATTGCGCAATTTGTGTGGAGCTTTTGGCATTTTCCATCGCGACGGGCACGTGCGTATCGGCCGATACCCCTTTTTCGGGCGTCGCAAGCCTGCGAGCCGGCCAGCGCGACCGTTCGGTTCGCGACCGCCTCGACGACGCTGCGCGATGCACGCGCGAGCGGAGTGAGGGTGATCAACACAAAGCCCGGGCAATATTTCTGCGGCGCACGCGCGGTTCTCCCGGTCTTGCCGCCTTCGTGTATCCGTTGTCAGCGCAAGCGCATCGACACGCCGGCGTCACGCCACCGCGCACGCGGTGTGGTGGAACCCGTTGAAACCCATGCGCGTGTGAGCAAGCACTTTTAAGCAACTCTTGATCGCAGGCAAACCGTAACAAAATCCACCGGCGTTAGTTTTTCTGCGTTCGCGGCGAGTTGCTGCGGACCCTGCAAAAGATGGGCTCGGAGCCCACCAGACGTTGACGCTGTTCCCCGTGTCGGTCCCGCGCTTACAGGGATCGACCATGATCAGGTCGCCACACTAATCGAGCACAAACAAAGGAGGAGGAATGAGCTAACGGGAACCCCATAAAGCAGCCCTCAATCGGTTCAATCGCTTTTGGGGCAGGGGCTGCCGTGAGGAGAAAGGCTCCATCGAAGTCCGCCACGCATGACACGAGGTCAAGCCGTGCGGAGCCACCACGAACAACCATCATCGTATAAGAAACGTGTAAGGGGAAATCTATGAAAATCAAGACATCCATCGCCACGGCGGTCACGCTGCTCGCCGTGGGCGTGCACGCGGCGAACGCCGAGGTCGCGGGTTACAACGGCACCGCAGTGCCCACGGGTTCGGACGCTTTCGTTTCCGTGCCGTTCACCATCGAGTGCGAAGCCTCGCTGACGGTCAACGCCGTCGTCGGGGGTTCCGGCGTCACGGTGAACGAAACGCTGGTCGACAGCAAGTACAACACCGGCCTCTACTACGTGCGTGTGACCAGCGGCGTCGCCGACGGAAAGTGGAGCACCATCACCAGCAACACCACCGGCGAACTGGTGCTGACCGACACCTCGATCCTGACCGGCATCGTCAACGGCGACAGCCTGAAGGTCTACCCGCACCAGACGTTGGAGACCGTGTTCTTCGACGGCCTGGAAGGTACCAGCTACCTCGCTTCGACGAGCACTTTCTTCCGTAACGGCACGGAGGTTCTGGTGCCCTCGAGCGACCCCGGCACCGACAAGGGCGCCGCGGCGATCTACTACTACTTCGACGGCCAATGGCGTGACGCCAACGTGTTCGGCGGCGGCGACGCGGACGACGTGATCCTCGCGCCCCAGTCGCAGGTCATCGTCCGCAACACCAGCTCGACCGCGACGCTGAACGTCTACACATTCGGCGATGTGGAGACCCACACCCAGGTCGCCGCGATCCCGGTGCTTGGCGTGGCCAACGACGTGGCGGCGGCGACCGGTCAACCGATCGCGCGCACGCTCAGCCAGCTGCAACTGGGCGGCAGCGCGGCGTTCGCTTCGTCGAGCGCGGTCGACGCGGTCGACGGCGACCAGCTGTTGGTCTTTGACAACGCCGCCAGCGGCATCAACAAGGGCCCCAGCGCCACCTACTACTACGCCGACGGTCAGTGGCTCAACGTGGTTGGCGACGCCAACTCAGACGCCGTCGAACTGCCCGCCGGTGCGGCGGTGCTCATCCGTAAGGTCAGCGGCGCCGTCAGCACGGTCAGCTGGAAGCAGTCTTCGCCCTTCTGAGTTTCGGCGAAGGCATCGTTGTGAAATCCCGCGTGACCCGTCACGCACAAATGGAAAGATAAGATGAAAAAAGCAATCATTACTATCGCGGCCCTGGCACTGTTCCCGGCCGTCTCGCAGGCGAGCATTACGCTCAACGTGATTGCCGGCATCCTGAGCGACTCCGGCGGCACGCCGCTGCCGGCGAACAGCACGCTGACGATCATCGAGGACACCAACGCCAACGGCTTCGGTGACCTGACCAACCCCGCCAGCCTGCTCGGCGACGCGGCGGACAACCTCGTCCTGCACGCGGCGACGAACGGCTTGGGCGGCATCCAGAGCGTCTTCAACATCGACTTCGCCGGCCTGACCCAGGGCAACCCCCTGTTGATGGTCTGGTACAACAAGGCCTTCAACGCCAGCGACGCGGCCAACGGTGTCGGCGTCGGCGTTGAGTTCAACACGTACCGCAACGACAACCCGGTCGGCCCCTCCGCCGGCTTCTTCGTGCCCGCCGACGGCGACACGATCACGCTCGCGTTCGTCACCGCCTCCGCCGGCAACCCCGGCACGCCCGACACCGACGGCCGCACGACCCTGCTGACCGTCGCCGGCCTGCCCGGTGACTTCGACAGCGACGGCGACGAGGACGACGTGGACATCGACCAGTACATCGGCAAGCTCGGCACCGCCGTGCCCCCGACCGATGACAAGTTCGACCTGATCGACGACGACACGATCGATATCAACGACTACAACGAGTACGCCAACAACCGCCTCGAGTGGGCCAACGCCGGCAACGGCCAGAGCGGCAACGGCACCTTGACCGGTGACTTCAACCGTGACGGCACCGTGACGCTCGTCGACCTCAACACGCTCGGCACGAACTTCGGTGCGTCCGGCGGCTGGGCCTCGGGCGACACCAACGGCGACGGCACCGTCACGCTCGTCGACCTCAACGCGCTGGGCTCGAACTTTGGCCAGAACGTGTTCGCCGCCCCTTCGGCGCCCAACGTCCCCGAGCCGGCCAGCCTGGTGCTGCTCGGCCTCGGCGGCCTGGCGCTGGCGCGTCGTCGCAAGTGAACGAAAACGGAAACTAAACTCAACGTTAACCGTATACGCATTAAAACTAACAAAACACAAATACAGGAATTGTCTACCATGAAACTTATGAAGAAGATCGCATTGCTGGGTATGGCGATGGGCATCACCACCGGCGCGGCCAACGCGGCCGTGGTCAACGTGCCCGGCGGTGACATCACCACCTCGCAAACCTGGACCGCCGACAACACCTACAACCTGCAGGGGCAGGTCTACATCACCAACGGCGCGACGCTGACCATCGAGGCCGGCACGCTCGTCGCCTCCACCCCGACCGCCAACGGCTCGGGCAGCCTCGCCGTCACGCAGGGCTCGAAGATCTTCGTGTGCGGCACGGAGGCCGACCCGGTCATCATGACCTCCACCAACGACGACTTTAGCACCTGGCGCGCGGCGGCCAACGAGTGGGGCAACCTGACCATCATGGGCAAGGCCTACATCTCCCGCTCCTACGACACCAGCAACACCGCCACCTTCGGCAACAACATCGCGGCGATGGAAGGCCTGGTCGCCTCCAACCCCGCCGACCCCACCTCCGACCCCAACGTGATCTACGGCGGCACCGATGACGACGACGACTCCGGCAGCATCTCGTACCTCTCGCTCCGCTACGGCGGTCGCGTGGTCGGCCTGACCAACGAGCTCAACGGCCTGTCGCTCGGCGGCATCGGTCGCGCCACCGACATCTGCTTCGTCGAGATCATGAACAACGTCGACGACGGCATCGAGATCTGGGGCGGCACCGTCGAGATCAAGAACGCCTCGATCTGGAACATCGGCGACGACAGCTTCGACGTCGACCAGGGTTGGCGCGGCAAGGCCCAGAACATCTTCATCGTTCAGGGCTACAGCCTGCTGGCCAAGCAGGGCTCGGGCGTCGGCGACAACTGCTTCGAGACCGACGGCGCCGAAGATTCGGACGCCCAGCCCGTAACCACCGCCGTGGTGTACAACGCCACCGTGGTCGGCAACCCGCTCGACGGCGACAACGGCACCGCCTGGCGCGACAACGCTTCGCTCCAGTACCGCAACAGCATCTTCATGGACCTCGGCGACAAGCTGATCAAGAACGACGGCGACGACGGCGATGGCGCTTCGGGCTACGGCTTCAACGGCACGCTCGACTTCGCCACCCGCTGGCAGACCGCGGCCGGCACCCACTCGACCGTCAACGCCGGCGGCCTGACCCCCGCTCAACTCGACACGCTCTACGCTGCACAGGTCGACGGATTCCTCAGCGAGATCAGCGGCAGCGTGTTCTTCCGTAACCTCAAGAGCGGCGCCTACTCCGTGTCCGACACCGTCGGCCCGAACCCCGGCAGCGGCAACACCGTCACCGTCGCCGGTGGCAGCAACGCCGCCCTCGACAACATCGTCGCTCCGTTCGTGCTCGCCACGCCTGACGCGAACATGCCGATCGTGTCGCTGACCCGCGGCGCGCCCGTGGACAACGGCTTGGCCGGCTCCGACCAGAAGGACATCCTGCCCGTCGCGACCATCGACCCCCGCGCAGCCAACGCCGCGACCTCGCTGGTCTCCGCTTCACCCGCGCCGCTCGACGGTTTCTTCAGCCCTCAGAACTACCGCGGCGCGTTCAGCCCGAAGGTCAACTGGCTGCTCGGCTGGTCCGCCGCCGATGAGTACGGCTTCCTCGCCAGCCCCGCCAACCCCGCCGACCCGACGGTCACGCTGAAGCTGACCGCCACCACCTGCTTCCAGACGCAGGTCGGTTGCACCTACGAGGTCCAGTGCCTCGAAGGCAAGAAGTGGGTCACCGTGGCGGTCATCGAAGGTGACGGCGCCGTGGTCAACTACACCGACCTCGACGGCCTGACCGCCGGCAAGATTTACCGCGCGGTCGTCCAGTAAGTTCGCCACGCCGCTCGCGGCGTAGAACAACCTGGTTTGAGACATCACGATCTGATGGCGGGGCACGGTGCCCCGCCATCAGGTCTATTTTAACCCAAAGAAGTATGAGCGTGGGATGATGCAAGTACGTTCGAGTATCCACCTCCTGACCGGCGTGTTGCTCTTCTTGACCGTCGCCGGTTGCAAAGAGACCAACGGCAACCCCGCCGCGGAAGGCAAGTCCGGCGCGCCGGACACGCTGGTCGACCGGCCGATCGAGCCCTATCGGGCCGAGTTGGTTGATGTCGCGTTCCAGGCGGCTTCCGAGATGCCGGTCCACCCGTTTATCAAGGACCGGTCGCGGTGGCAGGAGAAGGTGGTTGGGGTTTGCCTCGAACTGGATCAGCCCAAGCTTGCGTTGAAGTACGCCGACCGGATCAAGAACTGGCGGCGGGGCGCGGCTTACGCCGACATCGCCTACCACCTGGCCAAGCACGGCATGAAGGAGGACTTGGCGGTTTACCTCGAACGCGCCGAGCAGATCGCCAACGCGGTAAACCTCGAACAATGGCGCAGCGATCGTATTAAGATCAAGGTGGCCAGGGTCCATACCCTGCGGGGGCAGATGCTAAGAGCGGAAGAGATCGAGAAAGGCATTCAAGAGGGTGGGGAGACGGGCAAGCTCGCCAGCGAACGCGCCGCCGCCGACGGTGAGCGGTCGTTCGAGCAAGCCGTCAAAGAGCTGGATGCGCTGGTCGCCTCGGGCCAGTTCGACCAGATCCGCAACGCACAACTCGGGTACATCGCGCTCTACGACCGCCATTACGGCGAGCGCGAACGCCGGGACACGGTCGAGCAGAAGGCCCGCGACTCGTGGCACAAGATGGCGGTCTCGATCAAGATCGACCTGCTGTTGAGCCTGGCGCATTGCTCGATCGCTCACGAAGACCACGCCAAGGCGCTGGGGCTGATCGACGAAGCGCAGGGCCTGAAAGACGGCGCCGAATGGATGTTGCTCGACCGCATCCCCGTGACGGCCCGGCTGGCCGAGGCGCGGTTCGGTGCGGGGGACAAGGCGCGCGCGGTGTCGGATGCCGAAGTGGCCTTGGCGTCGTTCAAGTCCGACCACGAGAAGATCAGGAACTTCGAGCGCGCCGATGCGTTGATCCCGCTGGCCGAGGCTTTCGCCGCGATGGGCGAGTCGACGGAGGCGCTTGCCACCTACCGCCTGGCGGTGGAGCAGGGGACCATCAACCCCAACGCGCGCACGCGGGCTGAAGACCTGGCTGCGAATTGCCTGTCGATGGCGGTGCACGGCGTCGAGCCCGACGCCGAGTTGTGGGCGCTGATCCGGCAAATCAGAGAGGGATTGGTTGCACCGTGGTAAGACGGCGTCCGTTCGTTTGGATTGCTTTGGCCGCCTTGTTGTTCGTGTACGCCCCGGCATCCGCCCAACCGATGGGCTCGATCCGAGGGGTCGTGATCGACAAGGATTTTGACGTGCCGTTGTCCGGCGCGACGGTGTTGATCGTGGAAACGGGTCAGAAGGTCACCACGACCGATCAGGGCAACTACAGCTTCGGCGAGGTGCCCGCCGGCAACTACACGCTGGTGTTCTCGAAGGACGGTTACACGCGGCAGGTGAAGTCCGAGGTCGTGGTGTCGCCGGGCCAGCTGACGGACCTGAACATCGACATGCTCGGCGACTTCACCGACATGGAAGAGTTCGTCGTCGAGGACGTGCGGTTCGACGGGACCTCGGAAGAGGCGTTGCAGCAGATCCGCATCGAGAGCCCGGCGTTGCTGGACTCGATCGGCGCCGACATGATGAGCAAGGCCGGCGCCAGCGACGCGGCCGGGGCTCTGCGGCTGGTGGCGGGGGCGACGGTGCAGGACGGCAAGTTCGCCGTGGTGCGCGGCCTGCCCGACCGCTACGTCAACTCGCAGTTGAACGGCGTGCGCCTGCCGACCTCCGACGAGGACAAACGCGCGGTGCAGCTGGACCAGTTTCCCTCGGCGGTGATCGAGAGCGTGCGCGTGACCAAGACGTTCACGCCCGACCAGCAGGGCGACGCGTCCGGCGGCGCGGTCAACGTCGTGCTCAAGGGCATCCCCGAAGAGAACGTCCTCAAGTTCAGCAGCCAGGTCAGCTACAACACGCAGGTGCGCAACCGCGACGACTTCCTCACGTACAAGGGCGGGGGGGTGAACTTCTGGGGCAACGACCGGGGCAAGCGCGACATCCAGTTCCGGAACATCGGCGACGACTGGACGGGTGCGGTGGGTGTCAGCCGGGACCAGGCGCCGGTGGACTACAAGTTCTCGCTCGCGGCGGGCGGCAAGGAAGAGTTCGCCAACGGGATCACCGTGGGTGGTTTCGCGAGCTTCTTCTACGAGCGCGACAGCTCGTTTTACGACAACGGCATCGACGACGCGCGCTGGGTGGAGAACCCCGGCGACCCGATGACGCCGAAGTTCGAGCAGGGCACGCCGGGGCAGGGGGAGTTTGTGACCTCGCTGTTCGACGTGACCAAGGGCGTCGAGGAGGTGCGTTGGGGTGGGTTGGGGACGTTGGGGGTCGAGAGCGAGAACCACTCGCTGAACCTGATCTACCTGTACACGCGGATCGCGGAGGACGAGGCGGTGCTCGCCGAGGACACGCGCGGCAAGCGGTTCTACTTCCCCGGTTACGACCCGGACGGCGACCCGTTCACCGACCCGCTGCTGACCGACAACGACCGCGGCGCGGCGCCGTACCTGCGCACCGAGACGCTGAAATACACCGAGCGCACCACCGAGAGCCTTCAGCTCAACGGCGAGCACAAGCTGCCCGACCTGGACCTCGGCGTGGAAGACGTGATCAAGTTCCGCCAGCCCGTGCTGGATTGGACGCTGGCGCGGAGCGAGGCGCACCTGTACGAGCCGGACAAACGCCAGTTCGGTTCGACGTGGGCGCCGGAGACGTTGGACCCGGGCTTCCCGCCGTTCGTGCCGCCGTCGATCACGCCGCGGGGTCACGGCCCGTTCAAGCCCGCCGAGGTGTTTACGCTCGGCAACCTGCAACGCACGTGGAAGGACATCCGCGAAGACAGCAAGCAGTACTTCATGAACCTCAAGTTCCCGTTCGAGCAGTGGAGCGGCGACGAGGGTTACGTGAAGGTCGGCTTCTTCCACGACGAGGTCACCCGCAAGTACGATCAGGAATCGTTCAGCAACTTCAACGACAACACGGGCGGGCCGAACACGCCGTTCGAGGAGCTGTGGAGCGATGTCTTCCCCGACGAGACGCACCCGGTGACCGACGGGCCGCCGTTCGTGGACGTGGATTACACGGGCGAGCAAGATTTGAAGGCTTTTTATTGGATGACGGACCTGCCGGTGACCTCGCGGTTCAAGCTGATCGGCGGGATGCGTTTCGAGAACACCGAGCTGAGCATCATCAACACGCCCGAGGCGGACGCGACGTGGTTCCCGCCGGGCGCGTTGACGGTGACGGCGCTGAACCCGGGCGACGCGGACGTGGCGTTCGAGCAGCGGGACGTGCTGCCCTCGATCGGTTTCGTGTACGACCCGACCGAGAAGATCACGTTCCGCGGCGCGTACAGCGAGACCGTGGCGCGGCAGACGTTCAAGGAGCTGTCGCCGATCCAGCAGCAGGAGTTCCTGGGCGGCGACGTGTTCATCGGCAACCCGAACCTGCAGATGAGCGCGTTGAAGAATTACGACCTTCGGTTGGACTATCGGCCGTACGAGGGCGGGCTGGTCTCGGTGTCGTACTTCAAGAAGGACGTCACCGACCCGATCGAGTACGTGCAACGGGTGGCGACGTTCACCTACACGACGCCGTTGAACTTCCCCGAGGGTGAGATCGAGGGCTGGGAGTTCGAGGTGCGCCAGGACCTGGGGCACTTCTGGGCGGAGTTGCAGGGGCTGTCGGTCGGCGCGAACGCGACGCTGATCGACTCGCAGGTCACGCTGCCGGCCACCGAAGCGGCGATGTTCTCCGCGGCGAACGTGCTCGCCCCGCAGACCACGCGCGATATGACCAACGCGCCCGAGCACCTGTACAACCTGTACCTGACCTACGAGTCGGAAGAGACCGGCACGCAGGTCGGCCTGTTCTACACGGTGCGCGGCGACACGCTCGTGGCGGGGGCGGGCGTTTCTGACGGCAACTTCGTGCCCAGCGTCTACGAAAAAGAGTTCGACACGCTCAACCTCAGCATCACGCAGAAGATCGGCGAGCACGTCAAGGTCAAGTTCCAGGCCAAGAACCTGACCGACCCCGACATCCAGGAGGTCTACCGCTCCCGCTTCATCGGCGACGACGTGCTGAAGACCTCGTTTACCAAGGGCATCGATTTTTCGCTGAGCATCAGCGCTGAATTTACGTTTTAAAACAATCCATTAACCAAGGCTTAACCAGACCGAGTTCAAATGCACACCATGGATAACAGACCCATGAATGGACGGAAGCGTAGGCCTTGGCTGAACGGTGGTTTGGCGGCGGTCGCCTTGGCGGTGCTGGCGCTGTCGGCCGCCACGCATGGCCAGGAGCAAGACGCCGCCGGGATCGACGACACCCGCGCCGCGCTGGAGCAGTGGGTGGAAACCCGCCGGATCATCTCCAAGGAGAAGCGTGACTGGGCGCTGGGCAAGGAGGTCCTCAACGATCGCATCGAGATCGTCGAAACCGAAGTTAAATCTTTGCGCGACAAGATCAACACCGCCGAGCAGAGCATCGCCGAAGCCGAGGGCAAGCGTGCCGCGCTCGAACAGGACAACAACAAGCTGAAACAGGCCTCCAGCTCGCTGGGCAGCACGATCCTCGCCTTGGAAAAGCGCACCAAGGAGCTGCTGCCCCGGCTACCCGAGCCGGTCCGCCTGCGCGTCAAGCCCCTCAGCCAGCGGATCCCCGAGAACCCGCAGGAGACCAAGCAATCCCTGGCCGAGCGGTTCCAGAACGTCGTCGGCGTCCTCAACGAGGTCAACAAGTTCAACAGCCAGATCACGATCAACACCGAGATCCGCGAGTTGCCCAACGGGACCTCGTCGGAGGTGACCACGCTCTACGTCGGCCTCGGCCACGCCTACTACGCCAACGCCAACGCGACCCTCGCCGGCATCGGCACCGCCACGGCGTCGGGCTGGGTGTGGACGCCCGCCAACGAACACGCGGAGAAGATCGCCAAGGCCATCGCCATCTGGAACAACGACGAGATCGCCGAGTACGTGCAGCTCTCGGTTGAAGTGGAATAAGCGACCCGGATCATCATGAAGAACATCTACCAAGCCAGCGTCTGTCTGTTCGCCCTCGCTTTCGCGGCCGCCGCCCAGGCGCAAAAGCCTGAGCAAACGCCCGAAGCGACCCCGCCCGCGGGAGCCGCCGAACCTGCGCAGGCCGAGAAGAAGGAAGAAACCTTCAGCGACGCCGCCAGCGACGTGCAGCAGCAACTGAAGGACAGCCTCGCGGAGCTGGACGCCCTGCGTGAGCAGATCGCCGCCGAGAAGATCCCGTTGAGCGTCAAGCTCAGCGAGCAGGAGAACGAGCTCGTCGACGTGCGTGCCGAGTTCCAGCGGAAGACGCGCGTGCTCGACACGCGGACGCTGGACCTGAGCAACCTGCGCACGGAGATCCGGGCGCGTGAGAAGGAAGCGAAGTATTTGTCGAACCTGCTGGGCGACTTTGCCCGCAACTTCGAGAAAGACCTGCACATCGCCGAACTCCAGCGGTACCGCGACACGATCGACGCGGCGCGCCTCGCCCCGGAAAACAGCAACCTCTCCGAGCAGGAGGTCTACGAGGTCCAGGCGGCGCTGGTCACCGCTTCGCTCGAACGCCTGCACGACGCCCTCGGCGGTACGAGCTACAAGGGCAACGCCGTCGACCCGACCGGCATCATCCAGGAAGACGGCACGTTCGTGCTCGTCGGTCCCGCGGCCCTGTTCCGGTCGCCCGACGGCAAGCACGTGGGTATCGCCGATCAACGCCCCAACTCGCTCGACCCCGTGATCGTCCCGTTCCGCAACCCCGCCGACGCCAAGGCGGCTTCGCAGCTCGTCGCGTCCGGCAAGGGCGCGTTCCCCCTCGACCCGACGCTCGGCAATGCGCAGGTGATCGAGGCCACCCAGGAAACCTTCTTCGAGCACGTGAAGAAGGGCGGCCCCGTCATGGTGCCGATCTTCGCGCTCGCCGGCGCAGCCCTGCTCGTGGCGATCTACAAGTGGTTCCGCCTCGCGTTCCTGCGGCCGCCGTCGGCCAAGCGGCTCGGCGACCTGCTCGACGCCGTGGCCAAGCACGACCAGCCCGCCGCCGCCAAGAAGGCCAAGGCCATCCGCGGCCCGATCGGCGCCATGCTCGCCGTGGGCGTCGAGCACCTCAAGGAACCGCGCGAGCTGATCGAAGAGGTCATGTATGAGAAGGTCCTCTCGACCCGCCTCAAGCTGCAGGGCATGCTGCCGTTCATCGCCATCTGCGCCGCGTCGGCGCCGCTGCTCGGCCTGCTGGGCACCGTGACCGGCATCATCAACACCTTCAAGCTCATCACCCTGTTCGGGTCGAGCGACGTCAAGTCCCTCTCCGGCGGCATCTCCGAGGCGCTGATCACGACCAAGTTCGGCTTGGTCGTCGCGATCCCCTCGCTGTTGATGCACGCGTTCCTCGCCCGCAAGGCGAAGGGCGTGGTGGACGAGATGGAGAAAGCCGCGGTCGCCTTCACCAACCAGGTGATGAAGACCCCGTACCAGCAACCGACCGACAAGGCCGCCTGACCCGCGGGCGATTTGCCGAGAGCGAAAACCGATGGACGCGATGGTTGAACAGTTGGGCGCGGTTTGGCGGCAAGCCGTTTCGATCTGGCTCTCCGGCGGGTGGGCCATGATCGCGATCGCGATCAACGCGGTCTTCCTGTTCGCGATCGGCACCCGGGTCATGCTGCGGCTGCGCGAGAAGGGCTTCGGCAAGGTCTCCGAGAAGCGGTGGCGGCGCTGGATCGACCACCCCGAGCAGCGCAGGGGGCCGATCGGCCAGATGCTCGACTTCGTGACCGGCGCCCACTCGCTGCACGAGCTCGGCGTGATGTTCGAGGAGCTGCGCGCGACCCAGATCGTGCCCTTCCAGCGCGACCTGAAGGTGATGAAGATCTGCGTCAGCGCCGCGCCCCTGTTCGGGCTGCTGGGCACGGTCACCGGGATGCTCGTGACCTTCGGCGCGATGGCGACCGGCACCGGCGGCGACAAGACCATGAACGAGATCGCCGGCGGCATCTCCGAGGCCTTGATCACGACCGAGACGGGGCTGGTCGTGGCGATCCCCGGGCTGTTCTTCCAGTACCAGATGACCCGGCAGCTCGAACGCTACAAGGCCTTCCTCGCGCACCTGCAGACGGTGTGCACGCAGGACCTGTACCGCAAGATGAACCGCAAGAAGGCGGCGTAAGCCGGCTCGGCCACCAACCGACGGAACACCCATGGCACGGTTTCGAGAATCAACCTACGAAGAGGAGTCGGATAACGCGATCGACATCTCGCCGTTGATCGACTGCGTGTTCATCCTGCTGATCTTCTTCATCGTCACCGCCCGTTTCGTCGAGGAGCCCGGCATCGAGGTGCAGCGCCCGGTCGCCGCGTCCGCGCAGTCCCTGGCCAAGACCTGCATCCTCATCGCCGTCACCGAGAACGGCGAGGTGGTCTACGGCGGGCGGGAGATCGGCGTCAACGGCGTGGCGCCGCTGGTCGAACGGATGCTCAAGAAAGACAACGTCCCGGTGATCGTCCAGGCCGACGCCACCGCCAAGTCGGGCACGTACCTGAAGGTCGTCAAGGAAGCCGAGCTGGCCGGCGCGCTGGTGTACAACGCGACCGACGCCCCGGGCTGACGGGTTAAACAGAGGCAAGCAAACGCATGGCACGTTTTCGCCGCACATCCGACGACTCAGGTGAAGAGACGATCGACATCTCGCCGTTGATCGACTGCGTGTTTATCCTGCTGATCTTCTTCATTGTCACCACGACCTTTGTGGACGAGTCGGGCATCCCGACCAGCACATCGCAATCGAGCGCGCCGGCGAACGACGAGGAAAAGACGGTCATCACGATCTCGCTCAACGCCAAGGGCCAGGTCAAGGTCGACGGCGAGGACGTCGGCCTCAGCGGCATCCGGCCCCGGATCAGAACCGTGCTGCGCGAGGAAGACGCGCCGGTGATCATCCAGTCGCACATCAACACACCCGTCGATGCGCTGGTGCGGGCCCGCGACGAATCGGTCCTCGCCGGCGCCACCAAGGTGTCGTACGCCAACCCCGTAAGCGGGAGTGAATCCTGACCGCCGATGAGCGCCCCCGCCAAGGCCAACCCGATCAAGGCTTTGCTCCAACGCTTGCTGGTGCTCGTGATGGCGTTCGCCATGACGCTGGCCTTCTTCCTGGTGTTGCCGTTGATGCAGACGATCGGGCAGAAAGCGGACGACCAGTTGCAGGTGCGGTCGGTCGACGTCGTGACGCCGCCGCCCCCGCCGCCGCCCCCGGAAGAAGAGCCCGAGGAAGAGCCCGAAGAGGAACCGCCGCCGCCCGAGCTGGCGGAGGAGACGCCGCCGCTGGACCTGAGCCAGCTCGAGTTGGTGCTCGGCGACGGCGTGGGCGACGGCTGGGCGCCCGGCGCCGCGGCCTTCCAGCTCAACAGCGTGGTGGCCAAGGGCAACAGCCTCGACGAGCTGTTCTCGATGGCCGACCTCGACCAGAAGCCGCGCGTCGTGTCCCAGCCCGGGCCCATCATCGACAAGAAGATGCGCAAGCGCACCCCCGGGACGGTGTACGTGATCTTCGTCGTCAACCAGCGCGGGCGGGTCGACAGCCCGAAAGTACAGAAATCCACCGACCCGGTGTTCAACCGTGCCGCGCTCGCCGCGGTCAAGAAATGGCGGTTCGAGCCCGGCAAGAAGAGCGGCAAGCCCGTGCGTTTCCGCATGCGCGTGCCCATCACTTTCCCGAAAGGGTAGATGCTATGAATAAGGTCCTGCTGTTGACGGCCGCGGCGTCCCTGTTGGTGTGCGGTTGCACCCCCGCCAAGAAGTCTTCGCTCTACGACAACACGCCCGCCGCGCCCGCGCCGAGCGACAACACCGCCCACGCGGACCACGGCGGGGCGAACCTGGAGCTCTGGAAAGACCCGGACTTTCAAAGGAACTACGCCCAGAGCTACATCGCCGAGACCGAGATCGAACCCCGCGTGACCGTCGTCGAGCGGGACCAGATGCAGAAGGTGCTGGAGCTGATCTCTGCCGAGAAGATGGACGAAGCGGCGGTGTTGCTGGAAAAGAGCCGCAACGACGCATCGAGCGCGGTGCTCGACTACACGCTCGCCAACATCTACTTCGAGCAGGACAAGCACGGCCAGGCGTTGGCCGCCTACGAGGTGGCGGTCAAGAAGCACCCCAAGTTCCGCCGGGCGTGGCGCAACCTGGGCATGATCTACGTCCGCCGGGGCGATTACGAAAAGGCGCTGCCCGCGTTCCGGCGCGTGGTCGAGCTCGGCGGGGGGGACGCGGCCACCTACGGCCTGATGGGCTTCGCGTATTCCTCGATCGGCAACGAGGTCTCCGCCGAATCCGCCTACCGCATGGCGATCCTGCTCGACCCCGAGACGCTCGATTGGAAGATGGGCATGGCGCGCAGCTTCTTCAAGCAGCAGCGCTACGCCGACGCGATCTCGTTGACCAGCAACCTGATCGCCAAGGACCCGAGCCGCGGCGACCTGTGGCTGCTCCAGGCGAACGCCTACGTCGGTTTGAACAAGCCGCAGAAAGCCGCGGAAAACCTGGAACTCGTCGACCGTCTCGGCCAGTCGACCTTCGCCAGCCTGAACATGCTCGGCAATATCTACATCAACGAAGAGCTCTACGAGCTGGCGGTTTCTTCTTACATCCGCGCGATGCAGCTGGACCCGAAGGGCGACCCCACAAGCGGCTTGCGTGCCGCGAAGGTGCTGACCGCGCGTGGCGCACAATCCGAATCGGAGCTGTTGCTCGACGAGATCGACCGTGTGCATGGCGAACGGCTCGACGTCGCGCAGCGCAAGGACATCCTCAAGCTCCGCGCCCGTCACGCGGTGGCCGACGGGGCGGACGAGCAAGAGGCGCGCATCCTCGAGGAGATCGTCGCCCTCGACCCGCTGGACGGCGAGGCGCTGATCCTGCTGGGCCAGCACAGCAGCCGAGGCGGCGAGTTAGAGAAGGCCGCGTTCTATTACGAGCGGGCGGCGAGCATCGAAGCTTACGAGGCCGACGCCAACGTGCGCCACGCCCAACTCCTGGTGAGCAAGGGCAAGTACGCCGACGCGCTGCCGCTGCTGCGGCGGGCCCAGCAGATCAAGCCGCGCGAGAGCATCCAGAAGTACCTCGACCAGGTCGAGCGCGTGGCAAAGGGGCGATAACCACAGATTATGGCCAACCGTTGACTTTTCACACATTCTCGTAATCGACGACTAATCGATCCTTAACCGGCGAGAATTATGATGTCGGGCTACGAGCATGGAGAAAAGTGATCGACATGAACCGCGTCTTTGGCCTCGTGATCGTGTTGAGTGTCTGTCTGTGTAGCACCGGTCTACGCGGGCAGGACACGGCGTCGCCGCAGCCCGAACCGGGCATGATCGCCCTGAACTTCCCCGAGAACCTCGAGCTCAAGGCGTTGATCGATTACGTCGGCCAACGCCGAGGCATCAACTTCATCTACGACCAGTCTATCGTCAACAAACGCGTCACGATCAAGGCGCCCAAGTCGATCCCCGCCGACTCGCTGATGACGCTGCTCGACAGCACGCTGAAGATGAACGGCCTGGCCATGACCGAGACCGAGGTCGAGGGCATGCTGCGGATCGACACCGCCAAGGCGTCGCTGCTCGCCGATTCGGTCGGCCCCCACGCCGGCGCCGACGCCATGCCCGCCGCCCGCCCGACGCTCGCCGTCACGCGCGTTTTCGAGCTGGAACACGGCAAACCCTCGGAAGTCAACGCTGTGGTCGCCCCGTTCCTTTCCAGCACCACCGCCGCCAACGTCACCCCCCTCGATGAGCATCGCCTGCTGATCATCACCGATTACGCGACCAACATGAAGCGCATCGAATCGATGATCTCGCTCATCGACCGCCCGAAACGCGAGGTGCGGATCAAGTTCGTCAGCGTGATCCACCTCGACGCCAACGAGCTGGTCGAGCAGGCCAACACGCTGCTGAAGAGCAAGAACCAGGCGCCCACCCTGCCCGCCGCGAAGGCCGCCGGCGGGGCGCGCCTCGCCGCGATCGAACGCACCAACCAGGTCGCCATCATCGGCACCGACAGCGAGGTCGCCGAAGCCGGCAAGCTGGTCGCCTCGCTCGACGTGCCGCTCGGCCTCGAAACCAAGGTCTACGCGTTCAAGGTCGTTTCGCCCGAGCAGGTCGACCGCCTGGTCAACGAGCTGATCGGCGAGGGCGCCGCCAAGCGCTTATACAAGTCGGCCGTCGACACCCAGTCCAACCTGCTCATCGCCACCACGACGCCCCAAACACACGAACAGATCGAATCGCTCCGCCGGTCGCTCGATAAACCGCTCGAAGATTCGCAGAGCCCGATCCGTTTCTACAAGCTCGAGAACGCCAAGGCGACCGACGTGCTGCTGACCCTGCAAAACATCGAGGGCGACACCGGGCTGACCGACGTCACCATCGACGGCGTGTCGACCGAGCAGGAGCCTTCCGAACCCGCCGAGCTGCCCATCACCGGGCCGACGGAAGACGAGGTCAACAACCGCCGCGCCCCCGGCGCCTTTGGCGACGAGGTCCTCGCGGGCTTGTCGGGCGACGTCGTCGAACTCCGCAACGCGCGGGTGCTGGCCGACGAACCGACCAACACCATCATCGTCGTGGCCCAGCCCTCCATGCACCCGATCTACGAGAAGTTGATTAAACGCCTCGACGTCCGCCGGCCGCAGGTGCTCGTCGAGGCCACGGTCGTAGCGATCGACACCAGCGACGGCTTCTCGCTGGGCGTGGAGTTCAACAGCCGCGAGGGTGCCGACGGCGGCACGCTCTTCAACTTCACCCAGTTCGGCCTGAGCACGCGCGACCCGTCGACCGGCGAGCTGACGCTCGTGCCCGGCCTGGGGTTCACCGGCGCGTTGCTCGACGCCGACATCGCCGAGGTGATCATCCGCGCCCTCGAAACCGACGTGCGGGCCAAGGTCGTCTCTCGCCCCAGCGTGCTGATCAACGACAACGCGACCGGCCAATTGGAGAGCGCCAGCGAAGAACCCTTCGAGAGCGTCAACGCCAACGCCCAGGTCGCGACGACCAGCTTCGGCGGCTTCGCCTCGGCCGGCACGAACATTATCGTCACCCCGCAGATCAGCGAGGGCGACTACCTCAGGCTCGAGTACGACATCACCCTCAGCAGCTTCGGCGACGACGGCACCGACAGCCTCCCGCCCTCGCGGCAGACCAACCGCCTGACCAGCGAGGCGACCATCCCCGACGGCCACACCATCGTCGTCGGCGGGCTGACCCGTGAGAACTTCATGGAATCCGTCGACCGCGTGCCCATCCTCGGCAGCATCCCCGTGTTGGACCTGGCCTTCTCCAACCGCAAGAAGAACAGGTCGCAAGTCACGCTGTTTGTGTTTATCCGCGCCGTCGTGTTGCGCGACGACAAGTTCAAGGACCTGAAGATCCTCTCCGGCGACGCCGCGGCCCTGGCGGGGCTGGCGGGCGACTACCCGATCAGCCAACCGCTCGTGATCGAGTAAGCGATCACACCACGCCGCCGCACGCCCGGGAGCACGAAGATGATCACGTCAACCGACGCCATCTCGCAGGACACGCTCAAGCCGGCCCAACCGGTCGAAGCCGACGGTGCGCCCGCGACGAACGCCGACGAACAGAACACACGCCCGCCCGCGCACCGCACGATCGACCTGGCCGGCGAACACCCCTCGGCGCTGTTCACCAAGCGTGTGCCGATCGGCTTTGCGCGTGCGAAGAGCGTGCTCGGTCTGGCGACCGAACAGGGTCCGCTGCGCATCGCGATGGCCGAGCCCGGCGACCGCCAGACGCGGGACGTGCTGCGGCGCTGGCTGGGCGGCGCGCTCGAGGTCTTCGCCGCCGACCCCAAGCAGTTGGGCGTCGCCATCAACCACGCCTACGGCCAACAGACCGGCGCGGCGCAGGAGTTCGTCGAGAACCTCGACCGCGACGCGGTGATCGACCAGGTCAACCAGCTCGAGGGCCGCGAGGACCTGCTCAACGTCTCCGACCGCTCGCCGGTGATCAAGCTGGTCAACCTGGTGCTGTTCGAAGCGGTGCAGCAGGAAGCGTCCGACGTGCACATCCAGCCGTACGAAGACCAATTGGTCGTGCGGATGCGGATCGACGGCGTGCTGTTCGACACGTTCAACCTGCCCATCGGCGTGCTCGACGAGGTGGTCAGCCGGATCAAGGTCATGGGCAAGATGAACATCGCCGAGAAACGCCTGCCGCAGGACGGCCGGGCCACCGTGCAGGTCGGCGACCGCGTGATCGACCTGCGCGTGTCGACCGTGCCGGCCAGCCACGGCGAGCGCGTCGTCATCCGCCTGCTCGACAAGAGCGCCCGGCTGTACACCCTCAACGAGCTGGGCATGGAGCAGAACTCGCTCGCACGCTTCAAGCAACTGATCGGTGTCGAGCACGGGCTCATCCTCGTCACCGGCCCGACCGGTTCCGGGAAGAGCACGACGCTCTACGCGGCGCTCGGCGAGATCAACTCGACCCAGCGCAACATCATCACCCTCGAAGACCCGATCGAGTACCAGCTCGACGGCATCAGCCAGATCCAGATCTCGGACAAGAAGGGCATGACCTTCGCCGGCGGCTTGCGCAGCGTGCTGCGGCAGGACCCGGACATCGTGATGATCGGCGAGATCCGCGACCACGAGACCGCCGTGCTCGCCATCCAGGCGGCGCTGACCGGCCACCTCGTGTTCTCCACGCTGCACACCAACGACGCGGCCAGCGCCGTCACGCGCCTGCTCGACCTCGGCATCGAGCCGTACCTCGTGAGCAGCTCGCTGGTCGGCGTGTTGGCCCAGCGCCTGGTCCGCCGGGTCTGCGCCGAGTGCGGCCAGCCTTACACGCCCAAGCCGCAGGAACTGCAATCCCTCCACTACGCGCCGAGCGCGGAAGTGCGTTCGCGTTTCCGCAAGGGCGCGGGCTGCGAAGCCTGCCGCGGCACCGGGTACCACGGGCGCGTCGGTTGTTTTGAACTGCTCACCGTCGACGACGAGACGCGCCTGCTGATCCACGAGCGCGAGACGGCCTCAGCGATCAACAACGCCGCGATCCGCGCGGGCATGCACAGCCTGTGCGACGACGGCCTGGCCAAGGTCGAACTCGGCACCACCACGCTCGACGAGGTGATGCGCGTCTCCATGCGGAGTGGTTTCTGATGCCGGTCTACGCCTACACCGCCACCAGCGCCGCCGGCGGCACGGTCACGCCCGACCGCGGCACGATCACCGCGGACTCCCCGCGCCAGGCGCGCGACCAGCTGCGCGACCGCGGCCTGTCGATCCGCGACCTGATCGAACAGAAGGCCGGCCGGGGTCAAAACCTGTTCAACCGCTACCTCGCGGGCCGACAGTCCGCCAAGGTCACCGGGTTGTTGCAGGAGATGGCGACGCTGCTGGGCGCGGGCATCCCGCTGATCGAAACGCTCGACACCATCACCCGCCAGCACGAAGGGCGGTTCCAGCAGTCGATCATGCTGCTGCGCGACCGCGTCGCGGCGGGCGGTTCGCTGGCCGAGGCGATGGGCGAGCAGGCGGTGCTGTTCGACCCGCTGTGCGTCAACATCGTGGAGGTCGGTGAGAACGCCGGCACGCTCGACGCGTCGCTGGCGCGCCTGGTCGAGTTCCGTCGGCAGGCCTCGTCGATGAAAAACCGCGTGGCGTCGGCGCTGATGTACCCCGGCATCGTTTTGTCGGTGGGCGTCGGCATCAGTGTTTTTCTCATGACTTTTGTGATGCCGCAGGTGCTCGAAGTGCTCGAAGGCACCGGCCAGCAGCTGCCTTTCGTCACGGTCGTGGTCAAGGCGATCAGCGACTTCTTGCTCGGCTGGTGGTGGCTGTTGCTTATGGCCACGGCCGGGCTGGTTTCCGGCGCCACGGCCTTGCTGCGCACGGAGCGCGGCACGCTGGGGCTTCACCGGTTGTTGCTGCGGCTGCCGGTGCTCGGCGACCTGCTCCGCAAGCAGGCGATCGCGCGCATGGCGACGGTGATGGCGACGCTGCTCAAGAGCGACCTGCCGTTTGTGCGCGCCGTGCGGATCGCGCAGCGCACCGTGCGCAACGGGGTGTTGCAAGGGGCGCTGGTGGTGTGCGAGCAGGCGGTGGTCGCGGGGCGGGACATCTCCGACGCCCTGGAGAAGACGGGCGCCTTCCCGCCGATGGTGATCCAGGTGTTCGCGGTGGGCCAGGCGTCCGGGCGGCTGGAGGAGATGCTCGAGAACCTCGCCGCCGACTACGACACGCAAGTCGACATCGCTTCGAGTCGGCTGACCGTGTTGCTCGAACCGATCATGATGATCTTTCTGGCGATCGTGGTGGGGTTCATCGCGTTCGCCGTGATCCTGCCCATATTGGAGGCCGGCAATGTGCTCTAAACAGACCCGCGGGCGGCGCTGCGCGCGGCGCCGCACGGACAAGCCCGGGTTTTCGTTCATCGAGATCATGGTGGTGGTGGTGATCATCGGCATGCTCGCCGGGGCCGTGGCGATGCGTTTCGGCGGCGTGGTGGACAAGGCCAAGGTCGAACGCGCACGCAACGACATCGGCACGATCGTCAATGCCATCGAGTTGCATTACACGCAGCACAACCGCTACCCCGACAACGACGAGGGCTTGAGCGGTTTGCCGTTGAAGAGCACCAAGGACCCGTGGGGCAGCCCTTACGGTTACAACAGCCCGGGGCAGGGCGAGCCGTACGAGGTGTTCTCGCTGGGCGCCGACAAGCGGGTCGGCGGCGAAGGGCAGGACGCCGACATCTACTCGTGGCAGCTCGGCGATGTGGTGGAGGACGGTTAAGCGTGAGGCGGCGCGCGTTCACGCTGATGGAGGTCGTGCTCGTCGTGGCGCTGCTGGGGCTCATGGCCGGCGCGACGACGTGGTCGCTGGCGGCGTCGGCCCAACGTGGCTCGCGGGAACACGCGTTCGGTCAACTGGCCGGCTTGGACCGGGCGGCCCGGCTGACCGCCGAGCGTTTGGGGGAACCGGTCGTGCTGCGGTTCGACCTCGACAAGCAGCGCGTGCGCCGGTTTGTGGTAAGCGAGCGTGATCGGCACGCCGCCTCGCACACGCTGACGATGCCGCGGGGCGTGAAGATCGATCGGGTCGTCACCGCGGGATCGGACGGGCGGGGCGGGGCGGACGCCGACACGTTCGACGTCGCGTTTTCGACTGGCGGGCGCAGCGTGAGCTACGCCTTGAAACTCGTGGCGGACGACCCGCGCACCGCGCAATGGATGGTGGTTGGCGGGTTGACCGGCCAGGTAACGATGGGATTCGATGAAGACGAAGTCGACAATCTGTTTGCCACGCTCGCGGCGGGCCGGCCTGACGCTGATTGAGGTCGTCGCGGCGATCGCGATACTCGGCACGGTGCTCGTGGGCGTGGTGATGGCCAAGGCCCGGCACACGCACCAGTTGGCGCTGACCGAGAGGCGAAACGATGCGTTGCGCGCCGCTGACGAGTTGCTCGCGTCGTGGTGGACCGAGCCGCAGGGCGTGCCCGTCGCGCAGTCGGGCGAGTTTGAGGCCGGTGTGCCGTTGGCGTGGGAGACGCGCTGGGTGCCGAACCGCGCCGTTGAAGAGTTGGGCGCGCGTGTGCTGCGCGTGGAGATTCGCGAATCGCCCGATGGCGCGATCGAGCCGATCGACGGCGGGGAGGCGCTGGTCGTGGTCGACCTGGTGATGCCAAACCCGGACGCGGACGGCGAGAAGGGAGGGGGTCGGCCGTGAATCGGGCGCGTGGGTTTACGCTTGTGGAGTTGCTGTTGGCGACGGCGCTTTCGACGCTGTTGCTGTTGGGGGTGACGGCGGTGATCGCATCGCTCGGCTCGGCGGCGCAGCGTGAGGGGCGCGGGCAACAAGCTGCACATGCGATCGGACCCGCCGCGGTCGACGCGTGGGTGCGGCTGCTGCGAGAAGACATGGCCAACGCGAGTGAGGTCGAGGTGTCGGGCGACAACGAGTTGACGCTGATCGGTCACGCGGCGCTGGACCCGCGGAGCGGCGAGCGCACCCATCGGCCGGCCCGCGTGGTGTACGCGGTTGAGCGCATCGGGGCCCGCGACTGGCTGGTGCGCCGGCAGCATGCGCTGGACGAGTTGAACAGCCGGAACGTGAGCCGGCGGCTGGTGTTGTGTGGTGTGGCGGGTTTCGAGTTGGACAGCCGTGGTGCGGATACCGTTGCCGATGAAGGCACAGATGCCCGGCGCCCGCAGGCGTCAGTAAGCACAGCGGCGCCCGGCGAACGGCAACCCGCCGCCCGCCGGCCCGGCGCATCGCACACGGGGCTGAAGGACGGGACGAACGTGTACCTCGCGGGGTTGGCGTACTACGTGGAGAACCTGCCCGAAGATATCCGCCGCAACCTCGTTGAGGAAGCGGATGGCACGTACTCGATCGCGACGACCAAGGCGGGCATCGACGTCAGCGCCGCGGGTCAGGCGTCGGCGAGCGGTGCCGGGCCCGGCTCGGTCGATCGTGGGCAAGATGAACCCGCGGCGCACGCCTCGGCGGTTGCGTGGCGGTTGCGCCTTTGGGTGGGCGACCAACAGCCCGCCGTGGAAAGGCTGGTGGGGGTGCGATGAGGCGCAACGCACACACATGCCGACCGCGGCGCAGCGGTTTCGTGCTGCTGATGACGCTGGTGCTGGTGCTGTTGGCGGGCGTGTCGCTGGCGGGCGTGGCGCGGCGGAGCGCGCTGGGCGCGGTGGAAACCCGGACCGGTGTCGAGGCGTTGCAACGGCGGTGGGCGATCACGAGCTTGCACGCGACGCTGGCGGGGCGCGCCGAAGCGTTGCTGGACGAAGCCGAACAGCGAGCGCATAGATCGGTTGCGCACGAGCGCCGGCCGATCGCCAGCGGGCGTGTGGTGTTCGAACTGGCGGGGCACGCGTACGAACTGGTCGTGACCGACGAGCAGTCGAAGCTCAACGTGAACCAACTGGTCGCGAGCGAGGGCCGGGCGGCGGCGCAAGAGGCGGTTGGGCGTTTGGTTGGCGCCGGCCGAGCGCCGGACAGCAAGGTGAAGGTGAGCTTGCGTCAGCGATCGTCAAGCGTCGCGGGTTCGGTAGACGGTTCAACGCTGCCCGCGGTGGTGGGTTACGGCCAGTTGTTTGAAGCGGTGCCACCCGATGCGTTGATCGGCGACGGTGCGGGTTCGGGCCTGGCGGCGGGGGTCACGTTGTGGGGCGACGGGCGGGTGAATGTTCGGCGTGCTTCTGACGAGGTGATTCGCCGGGCGTGCACCAAGCCCTTGGGGCCGGTGGTCGTGGCGAAGCTTATCGCGGCGCGGAACGAAAACCCGAAGCGTGACCTGGCGGATTTGCTCAAGGGCATCAGCGGGCTCGATCGCGCGTTGCGTGTGAAGATCGACCGGCACGTGACCGACCGCTCGCGTTGCCACGGCTTGTGGGTGATCGCTCGCGACGGCCAGCGTGCCTGGCACTCGCTGTTGATCGTCGAGGGTGAACCGAACGACTTACAGGAGCACCGGTACACGTGGTGAAACGATGAATGTACGCCAACGGAAACGAATGATCGTGGGGTCGGCGAGCGTGGTGGCGCTGGGCGCGGCGGCGTTGCTGGCCTGGGGTTTGGGCGTGCCCGTGTGGGTGGCGCCGGCGGTTGCGGGCGTGACGCCGAACGCCGGCGCAACGAACGAGGCTTCGGGGGGCGCCGATGATGATCAGGCGCCCGCCCAAGCGCCGGCGCTCGATCTGGCGGAACTGAAACGGCTGTGCGCGACGGACCTGCGGCGACCGTTGTTCGACCCAACGCCCGTCAAGCCGAAAGCGACCGCGGCGGCGCCCGCGCTGAGCGCCCTGCGTGTGCGGTTGATCGGCACGGCGAACGAACCGGGGCACGCAATGGCCATGCTAGAAAAGAGCGACCGCACCATCGCGTGGTGCGCCGAGGGCCAGAGCATCACCGACGGCGGGGGCGTGTTGACGCTGGCCAAGGTTGAGAACGAAAAGGTCAAGGTGTTGTACGGCGGCAAGGAGTACGAGCTGGTGATGCCGAAGAGGCCGCCGCTGCTGGGGGGAGGCAAGCCGTGAGTGAGGCGTTTGTGGTTGTGCTCGGCGACGACGCGTGGCGCGTGGGTCGGATTGCCGACGGCGAGGTCGAACTGGTTGATTTGCCGCACGAGGCCGGGTCGCCGGTGGAAGCGCGTGTCGATCGTGCGGCGGAGCAACTCGAAGCGTTGGGCCACGCGGGTCAACCGGTTGTGCTGGCGCTGCCGAGCGCGTGGTGCTTGAGCGCCGTGATCGCGATGGACGACCTGGAGCGCAGCGGCCGGCGGCGAGCGATGGGGTACCGGCTTGAAGAGTGCCTGCCGATTTCGTGCGAAGACGTGGTGGCGGATTACGTCGAGTTTGATAAGGGTGAAGCGCTTGGCGTGTGTGCCGAGTACGCGCCGTTGGCCGCTTGCGTCAACGCCTTCGAGGCCCGTGGCGTGCCCGTGGGGCACCTCTGCCCGGCGGCGGTGCTGGTTGCGGCGCACGAGGCCGAGCGGTGCGCGGATATCGACGGCGTGCTGATCGGCCACGCGCACGAACCGCATGCCGAATACGACTTGATCGAGTTTCGCAACGGCAAACCTTCGCGGTGGTGGTGGATCACGCGGGACGACCACGCGGTGCGCGAACACGTCGCGGCGTGGGCGTCGGCCGACGAACGGCCGTTACGGTTGTCGACGGTCGGGGGCGATCGGTCGGTCGGTGAGTATGTGAGCGCGATAGCGCAGGTATCGCTTGAATCGGGGGATGCCGATGCCACGCAGGCCGCGGCGCGGCAGGCGGCGAGGCTGTTGGATCACGCGGCGGCGCCGTGGGTCGACCTGCGACGCGATGCGCTGGCGGCGCCGGGGCGGTTTCGGGCTTACCACAAGCCGGTCGGCCTGCTCGCCGTGGCGGTCGTGTTGTTGCTGGTCAGCCTGTCGGTCGTGGCACAGTGGCGCGGCCGGCAGTACCGGGCGCTGGCCGCGCAGCACAAGCACGACCAGCGGCTCGTGTTTCAGCAGGCGATGCCCGACGCGAAGCGTGTGCCCGTCGAGTTCATGGCCCGCCGCCTGGACAGCGAACGCCGCAAGCTCGCCGGCGTCGGCGGGAAGGCGACGGAAGACGTCGACCCGGCGGAGTTGCACCCGACCTCGGCCTTAGCGCACCTTCGTGGTGTGCTGGCGCACCTGCCGGGCGACGTGCGTTACCGCGTGTTGGACCTGCAGATCCGGCCCGACCTGGTGCGCGTGGACGGCGAGGCGCAGAGCCACGTGGAGGCCGAGCGCGTGGCCGTGGCGCTGCGCCAGTCGGGCGCGTACACCGTCGAACAGCCCAAGACCGAGCGGCTCAAGGGCCGGGGTGTAAGCTTCTTGTTCCACGCCCGCCCGGCCGAAGCCTCGCTCGCCGCGAAGGGGGATACGCGATGATTCAGCTCAAACGCTCGGCGAGGATGATCGCGTTGGTGGTGGTGGCGCTGGCGGTCGCGGCGGGCCTGAACCTGGAATGGATGATCGCGCAGCGCGCCGAAGCGCGGGGCGCGTTGGAAGACCTTGAACGCTGCCGGCAGCTCGTGGGGCAGATCGCGTCGTTGCGCGACATACCCACCGTGGCTTCGACCGAAACCATGGGCGTGCAGGAGCTGGGCGACCGGATCCAGCGGGCCCTGCGGTTGGCGCAGCTCGAGGCCTCGGCGATCGAGGGCATCTACCCGCAGTCGGCCCGGCGCGTGGGCGACTCGCCTTACCTTTTGAAGCCGACGCAGATCGTGTTCCGCGGCGTGACCCTGCCGCAGCTGACCACGTTCCTGTACCACATGAACGACGACACCGGCATGAACGTCAGCCACCTGAACCTCAGCACGCCGCGCAGCGACGCGACCGACGCGCGGTGGGACGCCGACGCCACGCTGACCTACCTGATCTTTTCGCCGCCCAAGAACAAGCGAGCCAAACTGTGAGCGCGATGATGTGTCACCGAGCGATGAAACACCTTTGCCTTGCCCTGATGCTGATGGCCGCGTGCGGTTGCAACCCCAACCGCGTCGCGGACGCGCCGATCGGCAACTACCGAACCATCACCGCCGAGCCGCGGCGCGACACCGAGGCGGCCAAGCGCTTGAACCGCGTCGGCCTCGAGCACCTCGCGGCGGGTGAGTACGACGAGGCGGTCGACGCGTTCGTGCGCGCGTTGACCGAAGACGTCGAGTTCGGCCCGGCCCACAACAACCTCGGCAAGGTCTATTACATCCAGAAGAACTGGTACAAGGCCGCGTGGGAGTTCGAGTACGCCGGCAAGCTGCTGCCGCGCCACGCCGAGCCGCGCAACAACCTCGGGCTCGTGCTGGAACAGGCCGGCGAGCTCGACCGCGCCGTCGACCAGTACCGCCAGGCGGTGGGCCTCGAGCCCGGCGTCATCGCCTACCGCGGCAACCTCGCGCGTGCGCTGATCCGTCGGGGCGACCGCACGGACGAGGTGCGCAAGCTGCTGGAGTTGATCGTCGAAAACGACACGCGCCCCGAGTGGGTGCTGTGGGCACGCCAGCAACAGGCGGGTTCCGGCGTCCGGTTCGAGTGATCGCACGCGGGCGCATCGCTGCGCGAATCAGTCGTTCACCACTTCGTTTGTCGCGCCGGCGACGTGCGCCGTCTGGCCGTTGCGCCGGTCCAGCCACGCCTGTGTGAACCGCTGCGATTGTTCGATCTGCTCCGGCGTCAGCCGTTGGGCGAGCGCATCGCGTAGCGCGGCGGCGTCTTCGTGGCCCGCGGCGGCGGCGAGCGAGTACCAGTGGTGCGCGGTGGTTTCGTTTTGGTTCACACCCCGGCCGTGGGCGTACATCACGCCCAAGCGGTGCTGCGCGTGCGCGTCGCCCTGTTCCGCGGCGCGCTTGAACCAGTTGGCCGCTTGCGCGTAATCACGCGGCACGCCCCGGCCCTTGGCGTACATGAGCGCCAGGTTGTTTTGCGCCAGGCCGTGGCCCTGTTCCGCCGCGAGCGTGAGGTAGCGCAGCGCGACTTGGTCGTCTTGCGCCACGCCCTCGCCTTTGAGGTGCATCAGGCCGAGCTTGGTCTGGGCCAGCACGAAACCGCGATCCGCGGCCCGGCCGAACCATTGCGCGGCTCTTTGCTGATCCGCTTCGACGCCCCGGCCCTTGTGGTACAGCCAGCCCAGCGAATACTCGGCCTGCGGCGTCTGTTGCTCGGCCGCCTTGCGCAGCCACTTACGCGCTTCGTCTTCGTCCTGTGGTACGCCCTCACCCTGAAGGTACATCAGCCCGAGGTTGGTCTGGGCCATGGCCAAGCCCTGCTCGGCGGCCCGGCGGTACCACTCGGCCGCTTGGGTGTCATCCTGCGCCACGCCCCGGCCGTCGTAGTACATCGCGCCCAGCGAGAACTGCGCCTCGGCGGCGCCCTGTTCGGCGGCCCGGCTGGCCCACGCGTAGGCCTGTTTGTCGTCCTGCACCACACCCCGACCGGTGATGTACAACAGCGACAGGTTGTTTTGCGCCGCGACGTCGCCTTGCTCGGCGGCCCGGCGGTACCACTCGGCCGCCTCGCCGGGGTCCTGCCGCACCGCGTCGCCGCGGTCGTACATCAGGCCCAGCGTGTTCTGCGCCGCGACGTTGTTCCGCTCGGCCGACCGCTCGAGCCAGGGCTCGGCTTGGGCGTGTCGGCCTTCCTCATAATAGAACCTGCCCAGCGCCAGCTGCGCGCCGGCGTCGCCCTGTTTGGCGGCGCGCTTGAGCAGGTGCTCGGCTCGGCCGGCATCTTGCGCCACGCCGTGCCCGTAGTAGTGCAGCAGGCCCAGGTTGGCCCGCGCCGGCGCGTAACCCTTGTCCGCCGCGCGGCGGTACAGGTCGGCCGCTTTCGGGTAGTCTTGCTCGACGCCCTGGCCGGTGTAATACAGCAGGCCGAGGTTGTTTTGTGCCGCGGGGTGGTTCTGCTCCGCGGCCTTGGCGTACCAGTCGGCCGCCGACGCGTGGTCGGGTTCGACGCCCTGGCCTTGCTCGTGCATGTAGCCGACCAGGTACTGGGCACGCCGGTCGCCCTTGTCGGCCAGCGGTTGCAGGTGGGCGTGCGCCGATTCGTAGTCGCCCTGTTGATAGGCGGTCATGCCCATCTGGAACGGCGTGCAACCGGGCAGCGCGCCCCACGCCATCGCCGCCAGCACCACGGCGCAGCCGACCAAGCTCTTGCGATCAAACGGGAATGAACGAACCATGACTACTCCCTCGCTTCTTGCCGCCCAACACGGGCCGATAGAAATGACATCGGAACGCCGGCAGGGCGGGTTTAGGTGCGAGGGAGAACGCGAATTATTAAGGAATTCCAGGCTGAAATCGCCGTTGCGTTCGGGGCGATAGGTGATCGCCGGCACGTGGTCAGTTTGGCAGACGGGCACGCCGGCGCTCGCACGGGCAACGGTCGCGGGTTAGCAAGAATCAAACGTCGGGTGCACTAAACAACGACTATCATATCTGGTATAAAGCGGTGCTGTGCTTTACTCCCACCCCGTTGTGCCCCCACCCCCCAGAGGCAAAGAAATGACGATCGCCGCCAGTCATCCCGCCAGCAACCCGCTTGATCCCCACCCGTCGTTGACGGGCGAACCGGACGCCCCCGCCAGCGACCACCCCTGGCGGGGTTTCGAGCCGGGCGACTGGCAGGACGAGATCGCCGTCCGCGACTTCATCCAGAAGAACTACACCCCGTACGAGGGTGACGACAGCTTCTTGGCCGGCCCGACGGACGCCAGCAAGAAGCTCTGGGATCAGGTCTCGGAGTTGATGCTCCAGGAACGCGACAAGGGCATCCTGGATGCCGACACCGGCGTGGTGGGCACGATCACCTCTCACGGCCCGGGCTACATCGACCGCGACCTCGAGAAAATCGCCGGCCTGCAGACCGACAAGCCGCTCAAACGCGCGATCATGCCCGCCGGCGGCCTGCGCATGGTGGTCAAGGGCTTGGAGGCCTACGGCTACGAGATCGACCCGCGCATCGTGGAGATCTACACCAAGTACCGCAAGACGCACAACGAAGGCGTCTTCGCCGCCTACACCGACGACATGCGCGCCGCACGCTCCAGCCACATCATCGCCGGCCTGCCCGACGCCTACGGCCGCGGCCGCATCATCGGCGACTACCGCCGCGTGGCGCTCTACGGCGTGGAACACCTGATCCAAGAACGGCACCAGCAGAAGAAGATGCTGGAGTTCAGCCACATCGACGCCAAGACCACGCGCCTCCGCGAGAACGTCTCGGACCAGACCCAGGCCCTCCGCGACCTGATCGAGCTGGGCGACACCTACGGCTTCGACCTGCGTCGGCCGGCCCGCACCGCCCAGGAAGCGATCCAGTGGACCTACCTGGCCTACCTCGCGGCGATCAAGGAGCAGAACGGCGCGGCGATGAGCCTGGGGCGCGTGAGCACCTTCCTCGACATCTACATCGAGCGCGACCTGGCCGAGGGGCGCATCACCGAACAAGAGGCGCAAGAGCTCATCGACCACTTCGTCATGAAGCTGCGCATGGTGCGCTTCCTGCGCACGCCCGATTACGATGCGCTGTTCTCCGGCGACCCGGTCTGGGTGACCGAGGCGATCGCCGGCATGGGCCTGGACGGCCGGCCGCTGGTGTCGCGCACCAGCTACCGCTTCCTGCACACGCTGCGGAACCTGGGCCCGGCGCCGGAGCCGAACATGACGGTGCTGTGGTCGGAGTCGCTGCCGCGCGCCTTCCGTGAGTACTGCGCGAAGCTCTCGATCGACACGTGTGCGATCCAGTACGAGTCGGACTCGAAGATGCGGCCGATCTACGGCGACGACTACGGCATCGCCTGCTGCGTCTCGGCGATGCGTATCGGCAAGCAGATGCAGTTCTTCGGCGCACGGGCCAACCTGGCCAAGGCCCTGCTCTACGCCATCAACGGCGGCCGCGACGAGATCAGCGGCAAACAGGTCGCCCCACGCTTCGACCCGATCGACGGCGAAGTCCTCAATTACGACGAGGTCATGGACCGCTTCGACCAGGTGCTCGACTGGCTGGCGAACCTCTACATCAACACCCTCAACATCATCCACCGCATGCACGACAAGTACGCTTACGAAGCGCTGCAGATGTCCCTGCACGACGTGAACGTCGAGCGCACTTCCGCAACCGGCATCGCCGGCCTCTCCGTGGTGGTCGACAGCCTCTCGGCGATCAAGAACGCCAAGGTGCGCGTGGTCCGCAACGACGACGGCCTGGCGGTGGACTACGCCATCGAGGGCGACTTCCCGACCTACGGCAACAACGACCCCGCTGTCGACGGCATGGCCCGGCACATCGTGCGCCTGTTCATGAACAAGCTGCGCATGCACCGCACCTACCGCGACTCCACCCCGACGATGTCGATCCTCACCATCACCTCGAACGTCGTCTACGGCAAGGCCACCGGCAGCACGCCCGACGGCCGCAAGCAGGGCGAACCCTTCGCCCCGGGCGCCAACCCGATGCACGGCCGCGACACGAAGGGCGCCATCGCCTCGATGTCGTCGGTGGCGCAGCTGCCCTACGAGCACGCCCGCGACGGCATCAGCTACACCTTCTCCATCGTGCCCTCGGCGCTGGGCGCCAGCGACGAAGACCGCGTGAACAACCTCGTCGGCCTGCTCGACGGCTACTTCCGTCAGGGCGGCCACCACATCAACGTCAACGTCTTTGATCGGCAGCTGCTGGAAGACGCGATGGAACACCCCGAGCTGTACCCGCAGCTGACGGTGCGCGTCTCGGGTTACGCGGTGAACTTCGTGAAACTGACCCGGGAGCAACAGCTCGACGTGATCAAGCGGACCTTCCATCAGAGCGTATGAGCAGGCCCGACCTCACCCGCGTACCGCTGGCGCGACGGCAGATCACAGGCAGGCTCCACGCGATCGAGAGTTGCGGCACGGTCGATGGCCCCGGGATCCGCACCGTGATCTTCCTGCAGGGCTGTCGTCTGGCCTGCCGGTTCTGCCACAACCCCGACACCTGGAACCTCAAGGGCGGCAGGCCGGTCAGCGTGGAAGACCTGCTGCGCGAGGTCATGGCCTACCACACCTACCACCAGGTGTCGGACGGCGGCGTGACGCTCTCGGGCGGCGACCCGCTGGCCCAGCCCGAGTTCGCCCGCCAGGTGTTGCTAGCGCTGCGCGACGCGGGCATCCACTCGGCCCTGGACACCTCCGGGGGCCGGCCGTTGGAGATCACCCGCCCGGTCGTGGACGCGGCGGACATGGTCCTGCTGGACATCAAGCACACCGACCCCGATCGGCACCAGTGGCTGACGGGTGTGCCGATGGATCACAGCCTGGCCACCGGCGATCACCTGGCCGCCGCCGGCAAGCGCGTCTGGGTCCGCCACGTGGTGATCCCGGGCATCACCGACGACGACGCACACTTCGAGCGGCTCGCCGCGGTCGTCGCGCGCTGGCCCAACGTCGAGCGGGTCGACCTGCTCGCCTATCACACGATGCACCTGGAAAAGTGGGCGGCGCTGGGCAAGTGTAACCCGCTTGAGGGCACGCCCCCGGCCGACCCGGCGACCATGGACCGTGGCCGGCAGGTCCTGCGCGACCACGGGCTGCCGGTGGTGTAAACCAACCCACCAACCGCAGGCCTGCGGATTCCAACGGGTGGCATCGTCTCGTGGGCGTGCTGTCGCTGCACGGTTTTTATCGTCTTGCGACGGAGATCGAGGGCAATTTGGCAACCTGGTGCTGGGTTGGCTGGAGAGGTTCGTATCCGCGCAGCGAGCCAACGATGGCGGGGCGCAAGAACGGTCGCTTGCGGCTAAGCGCGATTGGCTATGCGATTGGGCGATTTGTGGTCGAACGAAAAAAACCTAGTTAGCAACTTCTTCTTCTTCTTCTTCTTCTTCTTGCGGCTGCATCAACTGCATAATTACACAGTGTTTTGCCATCATGGAAGAGGGCCGGGCTTCGCAGTTCGACAGCCGCGTCCTGGACGCGTTCTTCAGCCGGGTCGAAGCGGTGACCGGTGTGCAGCTCGAATACGCGGAAGACGATTGAGCACCGCCCTCAAGCGGGCGGCTGGTTCCAGACCGACCAGTAATATTTCAGGTCCTGGATCATCTGGTGGAACCGGTCGAAATCCAACGGCTTGGTGAGGTAGCTGTTGGCGTGGCTGAAGTAGGCCTTGGCGCGATCCGTCTCGGCTTCGGAACTGGTCAGCACGACCACGGGGATCGTTCGCAGTTGCTCGTCCTCTTTGATCTGCGCGAGCACTTCGTGGCCGTCGACCTTGGGCAGCTTCAAGTCGAGCAGGATCACGTCCGGCCTGTCCCGGCTTTCGTAGGGGGATTCCTGTCGGAGGTAAGACAGGGCATCGGCGCCGTCCGTGACGTGGTCGACGGTGTTGGCCACGCGGTTTTCCGCCAGCGCCATCTGGACGAGGTTGGCGTGGTCGTCGTCGTCTTCAACCAGCAGGAAGTGCAGGGGTTTGGTGGGGGGCATGTCTCTGTGTCCTTTCTCTCGGCGTGTGTTACGCCGCGTGGGATGCCAATCGGTCTTTCGGCAGGGAAAGCCAGAAGGTGGTGCCCCGGCCCGATTCGGATTCGACCCAGACACGGCCGCCGTGCCACTCGATGGCGCGGCGGACGATCGTCAAGCCGACGCCCGTGCCTTTGCTCGAACCTTCCAGTTTCTGGAACAGGCCGAAGATCTTGTCGTGGTATTCCGCGGGGATGCCCGGCCCCTCGTCACGGACGAAGAAGCGGGCCTCGCCATCCACGCGTTGTGAGCCGACATGGATTGAACCGCCATTGTCGCCGCGGCCGTACTTGATGGCGTTGGACAGCAGGTTCTGCAACACCTGCCGGATGCGGACCTTGTCCGCCACGATGACGGGCATCGAATCTTCCACGCGGATATCGATTCTCGATTCCGCGAGCAAGACGGCCGAGTCGTCGGCAAACTCACGGGCCAACTCGCCGACGTCCACGGGCTCGGGTTCGCTCACAACCCGGCCGATCCGGCTGAGCTCGAGCAGGTCGTCGATCAACTCACGCATGTGGTCCGCGGCGCGCTGCATGCGGGCGATCGAATCCGTGACCCCTTCCTTGTTGTCCGCTTCGACCTGCTTGCCGAGTTGTTTGAGGTAGCCGAGGAACGTGATCAGCGGCGTCTTCAGGTCGTGGGAGGCGGCGTAGGCAAACTGCTCCAACTCCTCGTTGGATCGTTTCAGGTTTAAGATCGATTGCGCCAGGTCCAGCCTGGATTGATGCAGGTCGGCGGTCCGTTCTGTGGCTTCCTGTTCGAGCCGCGTGTTGACCCCGGACAGGGCCTCCTCGGCCCGCTTGAGCGGTGTGATGTTGGTGTGCGTGCCGACCATCCGGTAGAACGCGCCGTTTTCGTCTTTCAGCGCCTGCCCACGACAGAGCACCCAGACCGTCGTTCCGTCCTTGTGTCGATATCGAACAGGGATGTCAAAGGGCTTGCCCTCTTCGGTGTGTTCCTTGTACGCCCGCAGCGCCAGCTCGAGGTCTTCGGGGAAGATCATCGACTGCCACGTGTCGGCGTGGTTGGCCAGTTCGTGGTCTTCGTAACCGAACATCGCTTTCCATTGCGGGCTGAGGTATTCTTCGCCGGTACTCAGGTCCCGGTCCCACACCCCATCCGTGGCCAGCTCCTCCATCAGGCGCAAACGCGCTTCGTTTTCGAGCAGAGACTGGCTGGCGCGTCGGGCGACTTGACCAAACCTGACCACCATCATCAGCAGGATCGATCCCACCATCCCGCCGATCAGGATGGTCGAGGGCAGGAAATGGCTGATCGCCGCCACCTTGTCCTCACTGGGCGCCACGCGCAGCCGCCAGGTCGCGTTGCGGATCGCCACGTCGGTCTCCTCGAGCCAGTCGGTGGCGGATGAACCGTCCGTGGGTTCGTGAACGTGGAACACCTCGTCGCCCTCGGCCAGCGTGACCGAATACGCCGCTTCTTTTTCGAGGATCGGACCGAGCAGCGTGTCAAACCGAACCGCGCCCACGATGAAGCCGACCGGCTCGTCGTTCACCAACACGGGGACATCGATCATCAGACCCCTGTGACCCGCCCCCAAATCGATGGGTCGGGTGACGGACGTGATGCGTTGATTCAGGGCTTGCTCCAGTGCCTCCCTGCGGCGCGGCTCGGACGCCAGGTTCGGGTTCCAGGCCCGCTCACCCCCCGCCCGCCCGACGGTCCACCGCGTGCGGTAATCGGGCCCGACCCAAGCGATCGCCCCGAAGCCCAGCCGGTCTCGCAGGTGCGTTGCCGCTTCTTGCACCCATCGCTCTGCGAAGGGGCCGTCGTGGTGCGCCCGGTTTTGTGCCACCCATTCCAGAGACGCGACGTGGGATTCGACCGCTTCCTGGATGTCATGAGCCAACAACTCGGCTTCGCGCGCGGTCGTCTGTTCGATATGCCGCTGCTCCTGGCTGAGCATCGCCTGCCAGAGGACCAAGGTGATGATGACGCAGGTCACCCCGACGTGGACGGGCAGCCAGCGTTTGAGTTGGCGCTGATGATCCGCTTGCCCCACCCGCCAGGCGAGGGCTTGCAGGCCGATGCCCAGGCCGAGGAACCCCGCCGAGGTGTGCACCGCCATCCGCGTCAGCCTGCCCCAGCCGTACGCGGTTTCCAGGCCGACGACGTAGCCGAAGAACGCGGTGGCGCCCAGGGCCGTGGCCCCCAACCCCAGCAAGCCCACGATCAACGACCGCTTGGGCGCCGGCGCCGCGGCGACGATCAACGCCGCGCCGGTCAAGGCGAAACACAAGGCGGTGTTCGGCGCCATCCGGCCGGGGTGCGACGTCTGGACGGTGATGTAGTGTTCCATGAACAGCTGGTCGATCCCCAGGTCAACCCCGCCGACATATTGGACCAGCGTGAGCCAGCCGATGGCCGAGGTGACGGCGCCGCAGATCCGCGTCGCGTGGCGCCGGTGACCGCAAGCCAGCAACAACCCCACCCCGAAGCACAGGAAACCGAGCGCGGTGTTGAACTGCATGGGGACAAAGGAACGGTGGACCTGAACGAGCGCCTGCTGATGCGTCAGCCAGCCGATCATCACCACGGCACCGAGGGCCGCGCTGAGCCCTCCGGCGAGGAGCGGGATCAGGCCCAAGTAGCGTTCGAATGATCGGTGGCGCGGCATAACCCGGCCCCTGTTTAACGACAGGCGGTGAAGGGCGTATCCGGCTGGAGCGAACGGTTTGAGCGGCCCGGCACGGTGGTCCTCCATGACCTGTCTTGAGCTGACCCCGATAACAGGTTAATCGACCGCTGGACCGATTGAAACAAGAAAACTTGAAAGCCGGTGCCGATCCCCCCCCTCACACACGGTCGTTCTGTGCGACAAGTTCGGTCTGTAGCGAGTATTCTGCCCCGGATCGGGATGAATCTCTCGAGATTGCTTGACACCGTTCATCCCCCCCAAAGGTCTGCCCGATGGGGACGTTGGTCGGGCGGATTACCTGGGGGCCGCCAACATGCCTCAAGATGTACCAACCCATCCCGTTCGAATCCTGGTCGCCGAGGACAACGAAAGCCATCAGCACCTGCTGTTGCTGAACATCGTGGACCAGAAGGCGAACGCCGAAGTCCGCGTGGTTTCGACCGGGGCTGACCTGCTCAAGTGCGTCCGCGAGGACAGCTACGATTGCGTGGTCCTCGACTTCAACCTCCCGGATTTCCGCGCCGACGAGCTTGTTCAGTCGGCCGCCGAGCACCTGACGGCCACGCCCGTCGTGATCGTTTCTGCCAACACGGACCAGAGCGTCGTGATCGACAGCTTCCGCAGCGGCGTGGTCGATTTCGTGCCCAAGGACGAGGCGATGGTCGGCGATGCGTTGTGGCGCAGCATCGAGCACGCGATCCAGGAAAACCGGCGCCTGACCAACGAGCGGCGCGAACAGGACCGCCGGGAAAGGTACCTCGCGAAACTGGCGGAGACCGACCAGCTGACCGGGCTGTACAACCGCCGGTATTTCGAACGGTGCATCGACGAGGGGCGGTGGGACAGCGATCGCCGCAAGACCATGTCGGTGGTCATGCTGGACATCGACCACTTCAAGCAGATCAACGACACCCACGGCCACCACGCCGGCGACGACACGCTCTGCCAGACCGCCGACTTCATCCTGACCCAGATCGACGGCTCCGACATCGCCATCCGGTGGGGCGGCGAAGAGTTCGTGATCATCCGACCCTCCGCCTCACTGGTGGACAGCATGATCTGGGCCGAGCGGCTGCGCCGGCTGATCGAACACCGGGGGATCCATTGGAAAGACCAGGCGATCAACATCACCGTCAGCACGGGCATCCACGAGTGCCACGCCGACGAGCTCAACCGGGGCGTGATCGACCGCGCGGACGACGCGATGTACCTAGCCAAGGAGCGCGGGCGCAACCAGGTGTGCACCTCCCTGATGGCGGACATGTGCAAGCTCGCACGGGAGGTTGGTGGGGATCGATCGCTCGAGCCGCGGGGCCGGTTCGAACGCTTCATCGAGCTCGCGTCGCCGTTGCTCGGCCCCACGCAACGCGATCACACCACCGACCACGCCGAACAGGTCGCCACGATGGCCCGCGAGATCGCCAGGATACTCAAGCTCCCCGAGGACCTTCAGCGGCAGATCCACACCGCCGGCCTCCTCCACGACATCGGCAAGTGCATGATCCCCGAAGCGGTGTTGGCCAAGCGTGGCCGCCTGACCCTGATGGAACGCGCGATCGTCAGCAAGCACGCCGAGTACGGCGCCGAGATCGCCGAAGAACTCGGCTTCGACAGCCAGGTGTCCTGCTTTATCCGTGAGCACCACACGCGCTACGACGCGATGGAGTCCGACGCCGACCACGCGGAGCACACGGCGCACATCGGTTCGCGCGTCCTCTGCGCCACCGACGCCCTGGTCACCATGATGACCTGCCGGACCTACCAGTCGCCGAAGTCGCTCGTGGAAGCGTTACGGGAACTGCGCCAGGAGAAGAACCGCCAGTTCGACCCGGACGTGGTCAACGCGGCCCACTTCATCGAATCCCTGTTCTCGCTCGCCGCTTGACGGAATAAAATCAAGATCAAGGGCGTGAGGTCACGCCCTCCCCCCGCGAACGATCCTCCGTTCGCCATGGCCGCCCGGCCGGACGTTCTGTCCAAAGACCCGTTTTCTTATCACATCGTTTGGTAGTACAGAAAGGATTTTTCCATGTCCAAGCATTCGGCTTATCCCAATTTGCGGAAGGCTGCCCGTTGGCAGTGCGATTATATCCCCGTTACGTGGGAAATTGATGGCAAGAGTCGTCGCAAACCGGGCTCGCTAAGCGATATCTCTGAGATCGGCTTGGCGTACCTGACAGCTCGTTCAAGCGTACCCAATCCCGGCGACTCGGTGACGGTCACGCCCAAAGGGACTGCCAGCAGGCTCAACTGCCGCGTTGTTCGCGTCAGCCAATTTAGCGACGGCTTATTCATGGTCGGCTGTGAACGGATGAATGGGGTTGATTCCGCGGCTCAAATCGAGCCCACCCCCAAGCGCGACCGCACGCGCATCCGCCCCAGGCCCCGGCAGCGCATGGTCATCGCCGCCTAGCCGTCTTCCTCATCACCATTTGATCCTGCTCATCGTGATCGTGGGGCTAGGGTGGCAAGGTTGTTGATTTGTCCCCCCTTGCCCGCCCAGCCCTCGGTCGCGTTTATCCCGCGTATTAAAACCCACGACCTGATCGCGGGTGTCCGATCCATTAACCGATCAACCGGAAGGCAAACCAATGTCAAGACACGCTTATGGACTAAACGTTCAACTTGTCACGGCAAAGCTGTGCGATCTCCTGCAATCCCCATGGGCTTGGCTGGCGATCGGCACCCTCATCGGCTGCCTGTTCAGCAGCACGGTAGAGTGATACACCCAGATCATGTCAGCCGAAGATACTTGTGAATGCTTGGCTGCTCCCAGTACTTCATGATGTCTTCGAGTGTTTTCTCTCGCGCCAAGCCATGACCCACATCGGTGGTGATCTTCAGCGTTAAACCGACGGAAGTGTTGGCCCGGCGGGGAGGGTTGCCTCGCCCACCGTCCCCAAGTCCAATGAAACGATTGAAGCGATCTCGCTCTTGGTATAAAATTGGACAACCCTAGACGAATCCATGAAGGGGGCGCCGGTGTAGTTGCGGCGTAATCGTGTTCGGTGCTTCAGCATGCGAAGCGAAACGTACAACCACATCCCCGAACGCGTGTTGATGGGGCCCGGCCCCAGCGATGTGCCGGCGCGCGTGCTCGAAGCGATGGGCCGACCGACGATCGGCCACCTCGACCCGTTTTTCCTCTCGCTGATGGACCAGGTCGCCCAGCGCCTGCGCGCGGTGTTCTGCACGACCAACGCCATGACGCTTGCGGTCAGCGGCACCGGTTCGGCGGGGATGGAGACACTGGCGGCCAACCTGTTGGAGCCCGCAGACCGCGCGCTGATCTGCATCAACGGGGTGTTCGGCGGTCGGATGCGCGATGTGGCCGAGCGCTGCGGGGCGCAGGTGGAGACGATCGAAAAGCCCTGGGGGTCGGTGTTCGATCAGGACGAGGTGATCGACGCGATGCGGCGCGTCGGGCCGAAGCTGGTCGGCATCGTGCACGCCGAGACCTCCACCGGGGCGCACCAGCCGATCGACCGTCTCGGGGCGGCGGCACGCGATTGTGGTGCGTTGCTGATGGTGGATTGTGTCACATCGCTGGGCGGTGCGCCGGTGCGGGTGGACCAGTGGCAGATCGACGCGGCGTACAGCGGCACACAGAAATGCCTGAGCTGCCCGCCGGGCCTGTCTCCGATCACGCTTGGCGATCGCGCGGTCGAGGCGATCGACGCTCGCCGATCACGCGTTCAGAGCTGGTACCTCGACCTGACGATGGTGCGCCATTACTGGGGCGCCGATCGGGCCTACCACCACACCGCGCCGATCAACATGCTTTACGCGCTGCACGAGGCGTTGGGCATCGTGCTTGAGGAAGGGCTGGAGGCGCGCTGGGCGAGGCACGTCGAGATGCACGAACGGCTGAAAGCCGGCCTCGCGCCGATGGGCATCGACTACGTCAGCGACCCGGCGCATTCGCTGCCGATGCTGAACGCGGTGGGGGTGCCGAAGGGCGTCGACGACGCGGCCGCGCGGCGGCGGTTGCTCGAGGAATACGGCCTTGAGATCGGCGGCGGCCTCGGCGCATTCAAGGGCTCGGCTTGGCGCATCGGGTTGATGGGCCACGCCGCCACACACCGCAACGTCGACCTGTTGCTGGCCGCGTTGTCTCGCGTGCTGGGCTGATCCGCCGGGGCGACGCCCTAGGCCAGGGCGTGGTCGCGGTGCGGTTCGTCGATGAGCTTCTCCAATTCAACGCGATCGGGTTCGAGCAGCGCCGCGACGCGATCGGCGTTGACCGCGGCCACGATGATGTGCCCGACCTCGGCGTTCACCTCTTTGAAGATGCCGTGCGATTCCATGCCCGCCGCTTGCCTCTCGTTGTCTTCCGTCGGGCTGACGTAGTGCACCGACGCGATCTTGTAGCGGTGGATGAGGAACAGGTGCATCAGCGTCTGCAGCCGCATGCGGCGCAGCGACTCGTCGTACGTCTCTTGGTACCGGACGGAGAGGATGTTCTGCTCCCGCCGGTCCTGGATCGGGGCGAAGATGACGCCGGCCTTCTTGACCCCCACGGCGTCGAGCACGTTGAGGGCGAGCAGTTCCGACCCGGCGGTGTGCGGCCGGAGTTCCGCGTGCAGGGGGCCGGCCACGTCGTGCTTGGCCGCCCACACCGACAGCCACTCGTCCAGCAGCCGCACGGGCACCTCGGTCTGCACCAGGTGCTGGACCTGTGTGGACCCCTTGCCCATCGCCGCGGTCGTCGCGGTGCGCCCGGACGAGGCCATCAAGGCGCCGTCCAACCGCGGCCCGCCGACCAGGCTCTGGGGCGTCTTGTAAGGCGATTCGATCAGGCGCAGCCGGCGTTGCAGCCGGGCCAGCGACAGCATGCCGTCGTGCTTCAGCGCCGTGGCGAACTCCTCGGCCGCCATCCCGTCGACCTGGTGCCCGCCGTAGGTGATGAAGTTGAACACGTACCCGAGCCTGCCGAGCTCCTCGGGGAAGGCGCGCATCTCGTCATCGGTCATGCCCGTCGTGTCCCAGTTGAACGACGGCGAAAGGTTGTAGGCCAGCATCTTCTCGGGGTACACCGCGTGGATCGCCTCGGCGAACCGCTTGGCGTACGGCAGGTTGGCGGTCTTGGTTTCCATCCAGATCAGGTCGCAGAACGGCGCGACGGCCAACGACTTGGCGATGGCGTACTCGATCCCGCCCTTGATCGGGTAGAAGCCCTCGGGCGTCCGCGTCAGCTCGCAGTCCCACACCACGTTCAGGCCCATCGCCCGGCTGCGGCTGCGCGCCTCGCGGTGGCCGACGGTGGCCGACCAGCGGTTCCATTCGTCCAACGTGATGTCAAACTGCTGGCCTTCGTCGATGTGGAAGTCCATCGCATCGGCGACCGCTTGGCCGAACGTCTTCAAGCCCGCCTGCGACTCCCACAGGTCGACAAACTGGCTGGACACTTCGCCGAGGGCCGTGTCGATCGGCAGCGAGCCGTTCTGCTTGTGCGTCTCCAGCAGCCGTTTGATCGTGGCAAACACGCCGTTGCGTTCCAGCCACGAGTCGGCCGTGTCGTAATCGCGATTGCTGATCGCGTAGAGCCGGTGCCCGCACACATCGCTCACGCCCAGCTCGTTGAACTTCTTGAGGATCGCCAGGTAAACCGACCGCCAACTGGGCACGTTGACGTTGGTCACGCCCAGCACGAACGGCTGGTCGCGCTCGTCACCCCGGCCGTCCAGCAGCGTCGCGGCCTCGGCGTCCGTCCGCCCCACGATGAGGCCCGGCACCCCCATCACGTCCAACTGGAAACGCGCCGTGTTGAGCCGCTTGATCTGTTCGTCCACCGGGACCAGCACCTTGCCGCCCTGGTGCCCGCACTTCTTGCAGCCCGGCTTCTGGTCCTCGATGTGGTAGCCCGGCACCCCCACCTCGACGAAGCGGCGGATCAGGTTGCGCACGTGCGCGTCGCCGCCGTGGCCCGTGTCGGCGTCGGCGATGATGAACGGCCGGTAGTCGTACTTCGGGGATGCGGCGCGCTGACCCTCGGTCATCCGCGAACGGTTGTACCGCTGGTTGCGGTCGGCCGTCAGCAGCGCGCGGACGATCGGCGCTGCCTCGTCGGGCACCTGGCTCAGCGGGTAGCTGGCCAAATCGGCCCCGGGGTCCTCCTTGGCCGATCCCTTGGCCGACGTCGCCCAGCCGCCCAGGTAGAGCCCCTCGATCCCCACGCGTTTCATCACCACCGCCTGACCGGGCGAGTAAGGCCCGAACGTGGTGATCGATCGGCGGGCGCGGAACAGCTCGCGCAGGCGCCCGTACATCGCCTCGGCGGCGTCCCGCGCGACGGGGTGTTCCTGCCGGATCGTGCCGCGCTGCTCCACCACCTGGCGCGGGCCGTACAGCCGCACCGTTTCCTCGAAGCGGGGCTGATTCATCCACCGGCGTGTCTCGGCGACCTCATCCTCAAACACGCCCGCCTCGCCGGAGAGCGTGTGCGCCGTGTCCACGTTCTCGATCACGCGCACGCCCAGGCGCTGGAACCGATCGAAGTACAGCGCGACCCGCTCCTGTGCGGTCCGCAGGTCGTGATTGTTCAGGTTCAGGTTGAGCAGGTCGATGTACCACGGCGCCTTGGTCTCGTTGAGCACGTACCGCTCGACGATCTCGCGCGCGATCGGCAGTGTCGTCCTTTTCGAGTCGGCGTGCACGTCCTTCGGGTTCGCCTCGAGCAGCTTCTCGTACTCCTCGGCCAACAGCCGGCGGAACATCTCGCCCGTGAAGACCTTGCCCGCGCGGGCGCCCGTCTCCGCGTCCGCCTCGGTCAGGCGCGCCCCCTTGTGCACCCACTCCCACAGGATGCTCAGGCGGATCTCGCCGGTTGCGGCGTCCTCCATCAAGTACAAAATGTCGTCGTTGCCGAAGAAGTCGGCCGGCTTCAGCGCCGCGGCCTGGTAGCCTTGGCCGAAAGCGTTGCCGTACTGCAACCCAACGCTCAGCAGGTCGCGCGCCCCGCGGATCGTGCGCGGGGCGTCCTCGAGTTCGATCAGGCCCGCCGCGTCTTCGTCCGTGTACGTCAGCGGGGGGAACTCGCGGCCGAGTTGGTTGTCTTGCCCAACTTGCTCCCACACCGGCCGGACGATGTGCACCATCTTCCAGTGCGCCACCCACTTGCCGCTGGCGCCTTCCTGTTGTTCACGCTCGGCGCCCGCGACCGCTTTCTTCATGCTGGCCGCCACGCCGGCTTCCGACCCGACGGGGATGTTCGGTTCCATCCCGCCCTGCCAAAGGGCGCAACGCCCCTCGCTGTCGGGTGTGTTCACGGCCCGGCGCACGCGGTCCTCGTAGCACCGCATGTAGCCGTACGTCATCGTGATCGCGTCGATGTTCGGGTTGAGGAACGACTCGTCCCACGCCATCGCGTCGGCGACGCTGTTGATGTAGTCCCACCGCCCGGTGTTGTAGCCGACGAAGTGCGTGCCCAGCGCCGCGCGGATCTCCATCAACTGAAAGGTCGCCTCCAGTTGTTCGATCAGCACGTACACCTTCACCGTGCCTTGACGCAAGCCGAGGTGACTTTCCAGCGCGTCGAGCACCTCGCGCCAGAACGAGGCCTCCTCGGCGGTCTGGATCTTCGGCAGGTACAGCACCAGCGACGAGCCATCCATCGTCAGCCGTTCGTGGTTGTTCACCAGGTAAAGCACCACGTCGACGATCGACGCGGAGAACGGCTCACCGGCTGCGCCCCGCACGTGACGATCCGCCAGGTGAAGCCCTCGGGCGCGGAAGATCTTGGTGGTGAAGCCCAGTTGCTCCCGCCAGTCGCCGATGATCTTCCGGCCGTGGAAGTTCTCGGCCCAGGTGTTCATCTCGCCGGCCACCTGCTGCGCGGCGTTCAGGAACACGTCATCGCCATGGATCGCCAACTTCAGATTCCGTTGGTTGTCCAGGGACATGCACTTGACCTGTCCCAACGCGTCCTCGCCGTCGAACATCCACCCGTCGGCTCCCGAGAGCAGCGCATAGGCGACGTTGCGGATGCTCCGCTCGAGCGGGGCGCCGGGCTTGGCCGCCGGGCCCGTACCCTGGATCCACTGACGCCGCAGGTCCGCGGGGATGTCGGCCCCTTCGAACTTGCCGTCGCGCGCATCCTGAACCTTGATCCCCGTGCGGGAGATCAGGGCGTCGGGGTCGAGGAAGGTGATCCGCTGTTTTTCGCGGAAGCGTTGCAGGCGTCGCTCGTTTCGCACCGCCATCAACTCCGCTTGCGGCGCGTTGAACACCGACAGCTCGTGCAACGCCGAAAACACAGCCGGCGTGAACACGTCGGCAAAGTCGGCTTGGATTTCATCGGGAATCTTCAGCCCTCGGGAGGATGAGACGGCGGTCGATGTGCGGCCCTGTCCGTTACCGTTCGGACTCATTGCCAGTTTCCTTTCTGCAAAGGATGCGACGTCGTGCGGACCGCGCGTACAGGAATCGTGCGACCCAAGGGCATGGGGTGCTGCGATGGGCCTGCGGCCGTTGTACTTCTGTGGAACAGCGAACGCGATTTGCGAGCAAGCACAGCGGCCCATCGGGCTCGGCTGGGAAGTCCGCCACCAGCTCAAAACCCGATAAATATATAATGACATCCAATTTTTACGGATCAAGAACAAAATGACACCGGCCTCAGGTTTCTTGGCCTTGGGTGTCACTTGCAGTGGCCGGATGTGTCGGATGGCTCGTGGGAATACCCGTGCGCTAGCGGGGCAGCAGCGCCCGATTTTGCATTGACCGGGAAGGGGCGAGGTGTCATATTGGCTTCGGTGGCCCGGGATGGGTCTCGGGCCTCGCACGCCTTTCAACGACGTCACCGTCATGCACTAGGTTCGTGATCACCCAGGCATCCACCAGCCAACTGGCCAACGAAATCGCCCGTTCCATCTGCGACTCCTTTGACCGCTTTCAGGCGAGGTTCCGCGAGATCACAGGTCGGGCCCCGGGTCGGTTTGTGCAACGGGATTGGCACGGCATGCAGGCCGACAGCCGTGAGCGGCTCGACATCTACACCGAGTCCGTGGTGCAACTGCTGGCCCAGGTCCGGTCGATCCTGGGTGAGCGGATCCACACCCGTCTGATGTGGGGCAGCATCAAGGCGGTTTATTCCGGGCTGATCCATGACCGGGATGACTGGGAGATCGCCGAGACCTACTTCAACTCGGTCACGCGGCAGGTCCACACCACGATCGGTGTCGATAACGACATCGAGTTCGTGCACACCGATTACGCCAGCCCACCCACGCCCTCACCCCACCCGGTCTTTCGCGTCTACGAGGCCGGTGACCTGGCCACACTGATCCGCAACATCCTGCTGAAACACCCGGAACTGAATCTCCATGAAAGCGCCATCGAGCACGGTTCCCACGCCGCCGCCGCTCGCCTCGGCGGGCTGCTCCCGCAGCGTGGGAAGACGGGATCGTTCCGCGCAGAATGCATGACGGCTGCGTTCTACCGTGGAGAGCACGCTTACCTCATCGGTCGCCTGGTCGGCGTCAACTCCGCGTTACCGCTGGTGCTCTGCTTCCGGCACGACGAGGCGGGTATCTACCTCGATGCGCTGCTGTGGCGCCACGACGACATCAGCATGCTGTTCAGCTTCACGCGCTCCTACTTCCATGTGCAAGTCGATCGCCCACACGACATGGTGGCGTTCATCCGGTCGATCCTGCCGAAGAAGAACATCGCCGAGACCTACATCTCTCTTGGGTACAACAAGCACGGTAAGACGGAACTCTACCGCCATGCGCTGCGCCAACTGGCACGGTCGGATGACAAGTACCACCGCGCCGAGGGGCAACGCGGGATGGTCATGATCGTGTTCACGATGCCCTCGTATCCCGTCGTGTTCAAGGTCATCAAGGACCAGTTCGACTACCCGAAGGAATGCTCGCGGCAGAACGTCGTCGACCGGTACCAGATGGTCTTCAATCACGATCGGGCCGGGCGGCTGGTCGACGCCCAGCAGTACCAATACCTCGTGCTCGACCGCCGTCGGTTCACCGACTCCCTCCTCACCGAGTTGCTCGACGTGGCAAGCCAGACCGTCTCGGTGGACGGCGACCGGGTGGTGATCAAGCACTGTTACGCCGAGCGGCGTGTCACTCCGCTGGACGTCTACGTGCGGGAAAACGCCGAACCCGCCGCGCGGCGGGCGGTCATCGACTACGGTCAGGCGATCAAGGATCTGGCGGCGACCAACCTGTTCCCGGGCGACCTGTTGATGAAGAACTTCGGTCTCACGCGGCGCGGCCGGGTCGTGTTCTACGACTACGACGAGGTGTGCTTGCTGACGGACTGCAACTTCCGGCAGTTCCCGCAAACGGGCTACGACGAGGACGACCTGGCCGCCGAGCCTTGGTACGGGGTCAGCCCCAACGACATCTTCCCGGAGGAGTTTGTCCGTTTCCTCGGTATGCCGCCTCGCCTGAAAGAGGTGTTCATCGACCACCACGCCGACCTGCTCGCGGTCGATTTCTGGCGCCGCCTTCAGGCGAGACTTCAGGCCGGTGAACTTTTCCACGTCGCCCCTTACCCCGCAAACCGGCGGTTTCTCGATCACCCGATCACGCCGTGATGCCTGTCCCGGATCGTACACACCCGGGTACTACCTCCCTTGGGTTGACGATGCCTACCAAGTGCCGTGTGTATAGCCACACCATGCAATGGCGGCATGTTTAAGTTCGCGCTGATCTGCGCCACCCTCATGCAATTTCGTATAAATATTTAATTAAAAGCAAGATATGATTGCGACGCGCAGCCATTGATGGTGCTGAAGGGGGCAAACTTCTGTTTGACAATATGATTAAGGTGCTATACTATTTTGGCGTGGAAACGAACGAAGACTTCATCAAGGCCACGATCCAGCAGCTCCTGCGGTTTGCGAACAAGTATTCGCGCATCGAGAAGCTGCCCATACCCGTCGATGACGACCTGGAGATCACCACCAGAGAAGCTCACACGATCCAGGCGATCGGCGAGCGCAAGCGGATGAGCGTGACCGATGTGGCGAACCACTTCGGCGTCACCAAGAGCGCAGCCTCTCAAATGATAAAAAGGCTTGAAAATAAAGGATTTTTAAGCAAGGCCCAGGCCCCGCACAGCAACAAGGAGCTTCACCTGTCCCTGACGGACTTGGGCTGGCTGGCGTTCCGTGCCCACGAGCGGTGCCATGGCGAGGACATGGCGGGCCTCGTCAAACGCCTGGAGGCGTACCCGCTGCAACAGGTTGCGATCCTGTCCGTGTTGCTGGAATCCATCGACGCGGTGATGGACGAGCGCCTTGGTAGGCACTGATTTTTTTGCCCTTATGATTCAGTAGCTTAACTATTTTTCGTGCACTGGAGACCGAATCAATGAGACCTGCGGCGAAAAACAGATCACGCCTCGTGATCGGGTTGAGCGGCGGCGCGGCCCTTGTGCTGGCGGCCTGCGCCCTCGTGCTGTTCGGTAAAGACACGCAAGCCGCCGAAGCACCGCCGTCGCAAGCCGTTGTGGCGCGCCCGATACCCACCGCCGTGGTGCAAGCCGCGCCCGCCGGTTACGAACGGGTCTTCCCGGGAAACGTCAGGGCAAACAGGCGGGTTGAGTTGGCCTTTTCGGTCCCCGGCTTGTTGGATCGACTGAACGCCGAGGAAGGGCGCCGCATCCGGCAAGGCGAGGTGATCGCCGGGTTGGATGAGCGCGATTACCGGTACGCCCTGGACGCCGCCGCGGCTCGGTGCGCGAACGCGAAGCGGGAATTGGCCCGACACCGCAATCTCCGTCGGCAGGGCGTCGTGACCGAATCCGAATACGAAGACGCGCAGACCGCGCACGACATCGCGGTGGCGGAGTTGCGCACTTGCGAAAAAGCCTTGGAAGACACCGTGCTGCGCGCCCCGTTTGATGGGGTTGTTGTTGAGCGATACGCGGAGAACCACGAGCACGTTCAGGCAAAGCGGGCGATCGTTGCGTTTCAGGACATCTCGCTTGTCGAAGTGGTCGTCCCGGTGCCGGAGCGACTGTTTGCGCGCGGCGGGGCAGGAGCGCTTCGGTCGCCGAGAGTACGATTTGATGCGGACGGCGAGCGTTGGTTCGACGCCACGGTCCGTGAGCACAGCGCCCGGTCGGACCGCGTCACGCAGACCTACGACTTGGTCGTCGCCTTGGCGCCGCCGCCGGACCTGAACGTGTTGCCCGGCATGACCGCCACGGTGAAGGTGCGGATCGCCGGTTCATCGGATGCGGCGTCGCCGACCGGGCACGCCACGCAGGTGCCGGCCGAAGCGCTTTGGCTTGGCCGGGACGGCGGATCGTATGTGTGGGTGATCGACCCAGCGGGCGCAGATCCATCTAAAAGGCGCGTCGAAACCGTAAACATGCGCGACGGTTGCGTCGAGGTCCGCTCCGGCCTGCGCCCCGGGGAGCACGTCGCGATCGCGGGCTTACACACGCTGCGGGAAGGCCTTCGGGTGCGTCCCATGGTCGCCGGCAAGGAGGGGCTTGACGGATGAACCTCGCCGGTTATGCCATTCGACACAAGGCCATCATGCTCGTGCTTGTGATCCTGGTGGCGCTGGGGGGGGTGTTCGCCTACGGAAAGCTCGGGCGCCTGGAAGACCCCGAGTTCACGATCAAGGAAGCGGTGATCTTCACGCACTACCCCGGCGCGACCGCCGAGCAGGTCGAGCTGGAGGTGACCGAACCGATCGAGACGGCCGTCCAGCAGCTCAAGCAATTGAAGGAGGTGCGGTCGATCTCGCGTGCGGGGCTGTCGATCGTCTTCGCGGAGATCCAGGAGGTCTACGACAAGCAGACGCTGCCGCAGGTCTGGGATGAGTTGCGGCGCAAGGTCGGCCTGGCCGGGCAGGCGCTGCCGCCCGGTTGCCACGCGCCCGTGGTCAACGACGACTTCGGCGACGTGTACGGCGTTCTGTTCGCGCTGACCGGCGACGGCTATTCGGCGCACGATCTGCGCGAGGTGGCGAAAGACCTGCGCCGCGAGCTGCTGCTTTGCCGGGACGTCGGCCGGATCGATTTCTGGGGCTTGCAGACCGAGGTTGTGTACATCGAGATCGATCGCGCCAAGCTCGCGCAACTCGACATCGACCCGTCGGCGATCGTCCGCACCATCCGTCAGCAGAACACGATCACCGAGACCGGCAAGGTCGCCGTGGGATCGGAAGATGTCCGCTTGCGTGTGACCGGCGACTACACCGACGTGACGGGGTTGGCCGAGCAACTCGTGGCGGGCGGCCCGGGGGGGCGGATGATCCGCCTGAAAGATATCGCCCGGGTCGAGCGGGGGTACCTCGACCCGCCCGGCGAACTGCTGCAATGGAACGGGCTGCCGGCCGTCGGGATCGGCATCTCCACCGTCTCCGGCGGCGACGTGATCGCCATGGGCGACGCCATCACCGAACGGCTGGCGCAGCTGCAACCCCGCCTGCCCGTCGGGATCGAGGTCCACGCGATCGCGCACCAGTCCGAGACGGTCAAGCGGGCCACCGACGGCTTCGTCGTCAACCTCGTCGCGGCGGTGGCCATCGTCGTGCTGCTGTTGGTCCTGTTCATGGGGCTGCGCGAGGGGTTCGTCATCGGCGTGGTGCTGTTGCTGACCATCCTGTCGACGTTCCTGTGCATGCACGCGATGGACATCACGCTCCAGCGCATCTCGCTGGGGGCGTTGATCATCGCGTTGGGCATGCTCGTGGACAACGCCATCGTGGTGGCCGAGGGCATCGTCATCAAGTCCCATCAGGGCGTGGACCGGACCCGGGCGGCGGAGCAGACCGTGCGCGAGACGCAGTGGCCGTTGCTCGGCGCGACCGGCATCGCGATCCTGGCGTTCGCGGCCATCACGCTGTCCAAGGACATGACCGGCGAATGGCTCAAGAGCCTGTTCCAGGTCATCTGCATCTCGCTGGGGCTGAGTTGGGTGTTCGCCATCACGGTCACGCCTTACCTGTGCGTCGCGATCCTCCCGGCCGACACCGGTCACAAGACCGGCCCGCACGACAACCTGTTCTATCGCGCCTACCGGCGGTTCGTCGGGGTGTGCATCGACCGTCGTTGGCTGTCGCTGGCGGCGATCGTGGCCTTGCTGATGGTCGCGATGTGGGGCTTCGGGTTCGTCAAGCAGGACTTCATGCCCGACATGAACCGCCCGCAGATCACGTTGGACGTGTGGATGCCCGAAGGCACGCACATCGAACGCACCGCCGACGAGGTGGCGGCCATCAGTGATTACGTGCGCAGCCTCGATGGCGTGGAGGACGTGGCGAGCTTTGTCGGCCGCGGCCCGCTGCGGTTCCTGCTGACCTACGAACCCGAAATGCCCAACGGCGCCTACGGCCAGCTGTTGGTCAGCCTGGATGATTACCGGAAAATCCCGACGCTCCGCTCGCACCTGACCAATTACTTGAACGAGCGCCACCCGAAAGCGATCACGAGCGTCGACGCCTTCAAGCTCGGCCCCGGCGGCGGCGCGGTGGTCGCCCGGCTCAGCGGCCCGGACGCCGATGTCCTGCGCGCACTCGCGGAGAAGGTCAAGGCGGTCATGTGGGCCCACGACAACACCCGCAGCATCCGCACCGACTGGGGCCAGCCGGTCAAGGTCCAGGCGGTTCACCTGGCCGACGCGCGAGCGCGCGAGGTCGGCGTCACCCGGCCGGAGCTGTCGCGGTCGCTGGCGATGAACTTCTCCGGGACCGCGGTCGGCGTGTACCGCCACGAGGACGACCTGTTGCCCATCATGCTCCGCATGCCCGAAGCGCAACGGCAAGGGATACAGAACGTCGCCAACGTCAACGTCTGGAGCGGGGCGCGGCGCGACTGGGTCCCCATCGAGCAGGTCACCGACGGTCAAACCGTTCGATGGGAGACCCCGGTGATCCACCGCCTCGATCGCATGCGGGTCCTGCGTGTGTCGTGCAAGCAGGTCCACGGCACGACCGACGGCCTGCTGCGGCAACTGCGCCAACCGATCGAAGACATCGACCTGCCCGACGGCTACACCCTGGCGTGGGGCGGCGAACACGAAGAGCAGGTCGAAGCCAACACGAAACTCATGTCGAACGTCCCGATCGCGTTCACCGCGATGTTCCTGATCACGGTCCTGCTGTTCAACACGCTGCGCCACCCGCTGATCGTCTTCCTCACGCTGCCGCTGGCGGTGATCGGGGTGACCTGTGGGATGCTCCTGGCCGACAAGCCGTTCGGGTTCATGGCCATGCTGGGTTTCCTGAGCCTCGCGGGGATGCTGATCAAGAACGTGATCGTGCTGCTCGACCAGATCAACCTGGAGCTGGCCGGCGGCAAACAGCCTTACCGCGCCGTGATCGACTCGGCGGCCGGGCGTGTGCGGCCGGTGTGCATGGCGGCTTTTACCACGGTGCTCGGCATGACGCCGTTGTTGTGGGACGCCTTCTTCGCCCCGATGGCGGTAACGATCATGGGGGGGCTGACCTTCGCCACGGTGCTCACGCTCGTCGTCGTGCCCGTGCTGTACAGCACCTTTTTCAGGGTGCGCAAGGAGGAGCCGACCTCATGAAACGCCGACAGAAAATGGTCGCCTGCGCCCTGGTGGTTTGTCTTGGCCCGATGGGCTGCGTCTCGAAACAGGAGGTGCGGAGGGCCATCAGCTCCGCGCGCGTGCAGGCTTACCACCAGTGGGAACGGGCCCGGGAGGAACCCGACCAGCAGGAGCCCCGCCTGGACGGCCGGCTGTCGCTCGAGGATGCGCTGAAGCTGTCGTTGGTGCACAACAAGTCGCTGCAGGCGGTCGTGCAGGAGCGCGACGTCGCGCGTGGGCGCGTCTTGTCATCGCACAGCGGCCTGTTGCCGACCGTGTCTTTGCTCGGTTCGTACACGCGCCACGACGACGACGCGTACGACAAGCACGCCATGGGCGCGTTGGACGAATACGCCGCGGGCATCAAGGTGACGCAACCCATCTTCCGGGGCGGCGCCACCGTGGCCGAGCTCAGGTCGGCCCAGCTGTTCGCTTGCTACAGCGACGAGCGGGTGCGTCGGCAGACCGAAACAACCCTGTACGATGTCACGTCCGGCTACTACCGCGTCTTGCTCGCGCAGCAACTGCTCGAGGTGACCCGGGACGCCGTGACGTCCGCCGAGGCCTACCTGACCGAGGTGTCGCGCAAGCGGGAAAGCGGGGCGGCCACCGAATACCACGTGCTCCGCGCCCGCGTGGACGTGTCCTTGTACCAGGCGCAGATGATCCAGCAGCGCAACGCGCTGAACCTGGCCACCACGCGGCTGCTGAAAGACATGGGCGTTCACCAGGAAAGCGCCATCGAACTGTCGGGCCAGCTCGTGTACCACCCCGTCCGGCCCGAGTTCCAGCGGTCGGTCGAGTTGGCGTTTTACAACCGCCCGGATTTGGGGCAGGCCCAGGCCAACGTGCACATGAGCGAAGAGGCGATACGCGTGGCGGCCAGCCGTTACTGGCCACAGGTCAACGCGTTCGCGACCGGCGGCTTGTCTCGCCCCGAGCCGCACGCGTCGATGCATGATGAATGGGATTCACACGCCTCGGCCGGGATATCCGTTGAACTGCCGTTGTTCGACGGCCTCCAACGGGAAGGCCAGCTGGTCGAAAGTAAGGCGCTGCTGCGCAAACGGCAGTTCGAGTTGCTCGACGTCCAAGAGCAGGCCGTGTTGCAGGTCCGCCAGGCGATCCTGAGCCTGCGCGATGCGGAACAGTTCGTCGAGTCTCAACAGATGAACCTCCAACTCGCCACGGAAGGGCTTCGCCTGGCGGAGGTCGGGTACCGCAACGGCGTGAACACGGAGATCGATGTCACCGATGCCCGTTCGTCGCTGACCCGTGCGAAGGGTTTTTATTACCAGGCCATCCACGACCACGCGATCGCCAGGCTGCTGTTGCAGAAGTCGACCGGCGTGTTGGCCCCGACCGACTCACTTGAGGTGAGCTTGACCGGGGGTTTGTCCCCCGAGCCATCCGCACCCGTTGAGCCCGAACATGAACAACACCCATGAACGCAACTGCCGCAAGCTCCCGCGGGAATCGTTGCGGGAGGGTTCGGCTGGCGTCACAACGAACGATCATCGATGCAAGCGAGGTAACCCGAGAATGAACCCGATGCTGATCCCCACCCTTGTCATGGGGGTCGTGGCCGTGGGCCTCGTCCTGTACGCACACCGGCAGGGCGTGCACGTCCAGGGTTTCAAACAGACTTACAAGATGGTCTTGCAGATCCTCCCCGTGGTGGCCTGCGCGCTCGTCGTGGCGGGCATGCTCCAGGTGCTCATCTCACCGGCGTGGTGCTCGAAGTGGATCGGCACGGCCTCGGGGTTCAGGGGGATTATCATCGGCACGGTGGCCGGTTGCCTGGCGCCCGGCGGCACGCTGGTCACCCTGCCGATCGCCGCCGCGTTGCTGCGCTCCGGCGCCGGGATCGGGACCATGGTGGCCTTCATGACGTCGTGGTCGTGCTGGATGGCCATGCGGCTGCCGATCGAAGTCGGCATCCTGGGTTGGAAGTTCACCCTGGTCAGGCTCGTATCCACGGCGGTGCTGCCCGTCCTCGCCGGCTTGATCGCCCACGTGTTGTTCGCTGAAGTCGAGGCGTTCTGAATGGAAATCGGATTGCCTCACACCGCCGACCCGCTCACCACCCTAACCACCAAAGAAGGTGTCTGATGAAGATTGCCAAACCCACACACAGTTACGAGCCACTGGAAACCGCGCTCCTGGGAGGGCTCGTGACCGGCGTAATCGTCGAGTCGATTCGCTTGAGAGTGTATGACTTGCTGGAAACGCCCCACACCGTGGACGAGCTGGCGGTCGCGCTCGGCACCGACCGGGTTGCCACCCAGACCCTTTTGGACCTGCTGGTTTGCAGGGGTTTGATCGATCGCCACTGCGGCACGTACACCAACACGCCGCTGGCGTCGGAGTTTCTCGTCAGCACCTCCCCGTTCTACCAAGGCCAGGCGATCGAACTGCACCAGGCGAGCTACGACTACGTGACGAGCAACCTGCCGGACCTGCTCAAACAACCCGGCCAAGCCCGCTGCCAGATCAGGCGGAAGTTCGCCTCGGACAAGGCGCTCGAAGGCGTCGCGCAACACGCCATGCGGGGCAGCCTTCAGGACGCCGTCGAGTTCATCGCGGCGCTGCCGGGCTTTACCGTGATGAGGCGGATGTGCGACGTCGGCGGCAACCACGGCCGCTACGCCACGGCGCTGCTCGATCGCAACCCGATGCTGTCGGCCCAACTCGTTGACCTGCCGAACGTGGTCGACGTCGTCAAGGCTTACTGCCGCGACGCCGAGAACGCAGACCGGCTGACCGTGCTGCCGATCGATTTGAAAACGGACACGCTGCCGCGCAACGACTACGACCTGGTGCTGGTGTCGCACGTGTTGCAGATATTCAGAGACACGCTCGACGAGACCATCCAACGGATCGCCGCAAGCGTGGCGCCCGGCGGCTGGTTCGTCTCGCACCACATGAACCCCGACGGCGGGGCCGCCCCCGGCACCAAGGCCACGCTGGACTTCATGTACCACGCCATGGCGAAGGTCGACCACTTCATCCACCGCGACGAACTGGAACGCGCACTCAAGCGCGCGGGCTTCACAAGGTTCATCCCCGGCAGCACGGGGCCCGGAGACATCAACCTGATCCTGGCGGCGCAGAAAAACTAGAGGCGGATACTTCCCGATCCGTCATATCCGAGTTGACTGCCGGGCGTCGCCGACGCTTACGCCCTGGCGGCGGAGAGTGTTGGCCTCTGTCCACATGCATGATGCGTCTTCGATCGGCGCTGACGATGGAGGACCGAGGATTCAGTGGGCGTTTACCGCAGTGTTCACGGCTACGCTTGAGGGCAATGGGGTGGTCAAGAATCAAGAAACGCCCGCAAGGCACAGTGATTCAGCAGTTTGCGATCGCTTCAAATTCGTAACGGAGACCTCAGGACACCATTCGAACTTTTTATCGCGAGTTGTGATTCAGTACCACAATCAAACAAGCTTGATAATGCCTTATGATCAGTCATTATACTTTGGAGAGTTGGGTATCAAAGTAGTAGTCCTTGCCGTTGACGCATGCGGTGAAGTCGCCTGTTGTCTCGAACCTCACCCGTCTGCCACGAGGAGGATGGTATGATTCGGTGAAGCGATCGTTGGAGATATAGATGTATTGGGGATCAATCTTCTGAAAGCTGATTGGGCTCTCGACGCGATCGATGTCTTCAGATGATAAGGACTCTGTTATCTCGTATAGCCTTGAGGTAATTTCATCTTCGTTGGGCTTCGAGTAGGTGGGGGGCGATGTAACCCGGTCTCTCATCGGTGATAAAGAAGTGTGGCTCTGTTTGGACTTAATGTCTTCCTCTGTCTTGTTCAAATAATTATTGAATGTTGCGTAGACCAAGAAGGTGACAAAGCCAATCACGATATATCGCCATATCTGCTCATTGACCATGCCAACGATGACGAGGAATACACTGAAAAGGATCATCCAGTAGTGGATCTGATTGTCCCAGAGCCACCACAGGCTTTCGCGTGAAAATAGATAGAGTCCTAAGTGGCCGAGGAAGACAACAAGAAAAACCCACCAGTACTTATCAATGAAATCTACCAGTGCGTTCGCACCACCGCGGATCCATTCACCGATTTGGCTGAGAGAGTTGGACAAGGCAATCGGGATGAACCCGATCAGAAGAGTGAGCGTCAGAAAGACACTCAGTTGGCTTAGTATGCGTACATGGTCCGACAAACCAAGTCCCCCTAAGAATCCAGCCACCGGCGAAGTCGATCTTCGACTTCCTTACGCGGTCGCCCGTATCGCTGCCCGGAACGTTCCATGATGGTGCTTTGTCCCCCAAAGCGTTTGAGGTCGAATTGAACCGTTCGCCCGGTGAACGGTTGATAGGATTCTCCATCAATCAGGGGCTTCACGCAAATCCGGTGGTTCCCCAGTTCAGTAAAGGCCCGGGGGCTCAGGTCGCAGTCAAACTCCTGGGCCAGAGTAGCCGCATCCGACCCGCCGACCCGGAATGAGATCAGGGTGCCGGCGTTGCCGAAGACCGCGTGGCGGATGACCTCCCGCAGATACCGCTTGTCGTACTGTTCAAACTCGTTGACCCAGAACGACCGGACGGCGGGGTCTTCAATCTGCCGGACGACCCACTGTCTGTATGCAACGTCAAAGAGCATCCGGTGAATACCTAGGATGCTCGTATTCTCACAGTCCAGCAGTGCGGCCGCCGCAGCGTAGAGAATGTATTCCAAGCGAGGCCCCCACGAATCACGCCAGATGCTCTTGAAGGCACTGACGATGCCTGATGCCGCTAGGTGCCGATGCTCTGGGGGCACATTCCGAAGCAGATTGAAGGAGACGGGATGGTCATAGTCGGTGGGATTGAAATACACCACGTCATCCCTGCGGTGGGGCGGGATGTAGTCTAAGAGGCCCTGGGCCAGGTCACCGTGAGGATCGAGTACGCCAACACCACGACCGGTCAAGATGTCTTGAATGATGAGGTTGTGTAGGAGCGTGGTTTTACCCGTACCGGTTTTACCGACCACGTAGACGTGGCGTTGTCGGTCGGATTGCTGAATGCCGAACGGTTTCTCGTAGCCGTTCTGCATCCGCATCCCAATGTATGCAAGGTGCTCATCTCCCATATGTCCCAAGCAAACTTCTACTCCGGCGGGAAAGTTGACAACCCGTACACGACCAACAGTGTTGGTCGTGATTAACTGCAAACAGTATGTTTTGCTGAGCCGTTAAGGTAATAGAAGCTTGATTGGAAATCCGAACACCAACGTGCTCGGACCCAACACATTATATCGCACCATTGCTATCCACAGAGCAACGCCCAATGGCCGTTGCCTCACTGTGGTATGATGTTTCTAGTTCAGTCTAAAGCCCGAACGGATTCGCATTCGCGAATAACTTTTTCTCATCGTGCCCGTTGAATTTCGATTTTCATTTCGAGGCGGTGTCAACCGCCGAGAGCCGGACGGTTGGCCATGGCACCGAGACCCGCGTGAGCGGGGCGAGGTGTGGAAGCAGACAACCGGACGGAGTCGGGGCCAAAATCTAATTCAAAATATTCATAACGTGTTGTCATTCAAGGCTGAATGACGAACCGTACCCTTCCCCGGCCCGGGAAGGGGTCGGGGATACCCATCAAGGACAGATTGTCCTTTAGATGAGCTCGTCAGCATCCCACTGCCAGGTGGGATTAGCCTCAAAAAACGAGAGAATTTCGTGATACACTGATACCTTTCCAATCTACGTGGAGTTAATACTTGTGCCTGTGCTGGCATTCTTGGTTATTCTTGATGCTTATCTCGATGTGCATGTGGGCACAAAGCCAGACTATGTTCCTGTGTCCCGTTTGATAAAAGGCCTGCTTGCTATTGTGGGGTTTGGCGTGTTGGTGTACGCATGCGCAGGAGCTTTCAATGATTATCAAAACCTAAAATCAGTCGAGACGCTGCGTATTATTGCACTCGCCCCTCTCTTGTCGATCGCATTCATTCCATTTATCTATGCCATGGTGTTATACAGCACATACGAGAGTGTGTTTACGCGGATTAAATTTGGCCATGAAAGATCGAACGATGTTGAACGATATGCGCGTCTCAAAATCCTGATGCATCACGGACTGAATCTAAAGCGATTGCGTGAGTTTCACCGGCAGCGTGCATGGGATGTAACACGAATTCAAACAAGAGATGATGTTGATAATTTGTTCGTCAACAGTTCAGATCACAACTAGTACTTGTGATACTTCGATTGAGCTAGTAGGTGTGATATAATATGGCGCAATGAAGCCATTTCTGACGCTTCACGGAGGAAGCCATATGTCACACCAATCCATCAAATACATCATGTACCTGCGTAAATCGACGGACGACAAGTCCCGCCAGGTACGCTCCATTGCAGATCAACGGTCGGAGTTACAAGAGTTTGCACAACGCAACAACCTTGTTGTGATCGATGTCTTGCTCGAAAAGCAATCGGCCAAACGACCCGGCCGGCCCGTCTTCAATGAAATGCTACGCCGGATTGAAGTGGGTGAAGCCCATGGCATACTTTCATGGCATCCCGATCGACTTGCCCGAAACTCACGGGACGGTGGGCACATCATGGATCTGCTGGACATCGGGGTACTGCATGACTTGAAGTTCCCGACGTTTACGTATGAGAACTCAGCATCCGGCAAGCTCATGCTTGCCATGATGTTCTCCCAGTCGAAGTATTACGTGGATAACCTCTCCGAGAACATCAGACGGGGTAAACGCCGCAAGGCGGCTGAAGGAGTGTGGCCGGGACCGGCACCCCTTGGATACTCCAACCATCCCCAACGGAGATGTTTGGTGCCTGATCCGAAGGTGACCCCGCATGTCACTCGGGCTTTTGAACGATTCAGTACAGGCAACTACACACTTGAGCAGATCGCTTCACTTCTAAGAAAAGCGGGTGTCAAGGGAACCCACGGTAAGGTGATTTCACCCTCAACCGCCCAGCGGATGCTCCAAAATCCCATCTACTACGGTTCATTCCGGTTCAAGGGTGAACTGATGGAGGGTACTCATGAGCCACTGATATCCAAACGACTGTTTGATCGCTGTCAGAGTGTCATGTCCAAGCGGTCAAGACCCAAGAGCAAGGGGCTCAAGCCTTTCCTCTACCGAGGACTCATCCGTTGCTCGGTTTGTGGGGGCATGGTGACATCTGAAACGAGCAAGGGGCATGTCTACCTGCATTGCTCCAAACGCAAAGAACCCTGCAAGCACGAGTATCGCCCTGCAGTTCGAGAGGAAGCAATCTCGCAACAAATCAATGAGGCTCTATTTCGACTCTCCCTCCCCGATGATTGGGTGGAGGGAATGTTGGAGATGCTCACAGACGAGCAAAGCCGCCTTGCTGAGGCGGCTGAGAGGAAACGGGTTGAATTGGATGAGGAACGACAGAGGCTACAGGATAAGCTCTCTAGGGCGGAGGAAGGCTGGCTTGACGGCGTGATCTCAAAATCTCGCTATCGCGAAATCAAATCCGAACTGGTCGCACAGCGACAGTCACTCGACGAAGAAATCGCCGAGCTAGAGCGAAGTGATCTGAATCGGTTAGAACCGATGGCTCGCTTCTTAAAAGCAAGCAAACGAGCCAAAAAACTGGCTTCGGAAGGAACACCGGTTGAACAACTCGACTTCTTCAAAAAAGTCGGTTCGAACCCACAACTGGTTACCCGCCAACTGTTGTTCACGCCACGCGGACCGTGGCAACACGTTGAAAAATCTAGGCTTCTAGTCTCTGCACCCGCCGACGCTCATTCGTCGGCGGGCCGCAAGTCCCGGAACTCACTCAGATTTTCTACAAGCGGAGAGGGTGGGATTCGAACCCACGGTGAACACGAGGTCCACACCGGTTTTCGAGACCGGCCCGTTCAACCGCTCCGGCACCTCTCCTGTAGCGATCGAGGCACGATCATAAACCTCGTCGCGCCACGGGTCAAAACCAAACGCCAAGGCGGTCGAGGCGGGGCGACCGTCCGCTAATGTCCGCTGCGCGGGGCGTGTGGGCGGGGGCGTGGTCGGCGGGGCAAGGGGGGCCTGATTGTTGCGCGATGTACGCAGCGGGCGGTTAATCGGGGGCTCGGTTTCACCGATATCACACCTGAGCGAACACGCGGTCTTGGTGCGCCGAGTCGGGCGTGCCGGCGTGTGAGCGTTGGGGTTGTGCGGGGTGTGACGGCTGTGCGGATCGCGTGGGATGAGCACATGAAAAAAGCTGCGTCTTTCGGTTTCTTCCGAGGGGTGCTGAATCGTAGCTTGGCATGGTTCGAAAGCAGGAATTGGGCAAACCCGTTGTGTGACGGGGTCGCAGATGTGTTGGCACTCGCGTCAGGTCGCGTGGTTTTGCCTTGTTCGCCGCGGGTGGGACACCCGGTGTGGCGGATCGGAAGAAGCCCGGCTTAGGAGGCGATCGAACGATGGGAATCCGGCTGGCTAAAACAGACCTCAGCCCGATCGGTGTGGACTTCGGGACCGATTGCGTGCGCCTGTTGCAGGTGATCAACGAATCGGACTCGCGCGTGGTGGCCGCGGCGCAGGCGGCGATCCCCACGGAGGTCCGCGACGACGTCGACGCGCGCAGCGCGTTCCTCGCCGATGCGCTCGGCGAGCTGATCAAGCGGGGCGGCTTCCGCGGCAAGCGGGTCTCGGCCTCGATGCCCGCGGCGTTCACGCACGTCCAGCACCTGCGGCTGAACAAGGGCGACGACGCGTTCCTCAACGCCGAGATGGAGGAGCAGCTGCGCGGCAAGCTGCCGGTCGACCCCACGCTCATGGTCACGCGGCGCGTGGACGTGGGTGAGGTGCTGGCCGACGGCGCGGCGCGTCACGAGGTGATCGCGATGGCCGTGCGGCGCGGCGTGGTGATGCACCACGTCGACATCCTGCAGAAGGCCGGCCTGCAAACGGTGGGCATCCACTGCGAGCCGGTGGCGATCCTCGAGGCGTTCAGCCACCTGTTCCGCCGGGCCGACGACAAGGTGAAGACGACCTTCTTCCTGGACATCGGCGCGAAGACGACCAAGGCGTTGATCGCGCACGGCAACCGCCTGGCGTTTGCGAAGATGATCCAGGTCGGCGGCGACCACTTCGACCAGCAGTACGCCGACGCGTCGGGCATCGAGCTGGCCGAGGCGCGCCGCCGCCGCCGGGCGATGACCGAGCCGGCGGCGCGGGAGCCGATCACGCCGCCCGAGTTCGACCGCAGCCAGCGCGATCAGCCGATCGCCGGGTCGGTGTCGATCGACGGCGCGGCGGACGCCGAGCTGGAAGAGGCGCAGGTCGCGGTGGCGACCGAGCAGCGGGCCGCCGAGCCCGCGGCGGACGCCGGCGACGAGATGCTCGACTGCCTGATCGACGAGTTGCAGCTCTGCATCGGTTACCACAACTCGGTCTACCCGCAGCGGAAGATCGACATGATCGTGTTCATCGGCGGCGAGTCGCGCCAGACCGGCATGTGCCAGCAGATCGCGCGTTCGCTTCGTCTGACGGCCCAGCTGGGCGACCCGCTGGCCCGTGCCTGCCGAGAAGAGACTCACAAACCCCCGGTTGACGTGGACCTCGACCAGCCCCAGCCCTCCTTCGCGGTGGCGCTGGGCCTGTGTCGTCTGCCCACCAACCTTTAAGGAGCTGGATCGTCATGGGCGATGAAAAAGTCAGCTTTCTTCCCGAGGATTACGTCGCACGCCGCGTCGAGATGCGGACCAACGTGATCTGCCTGTCGCTGTTCGGCGTGGTGCTGATCGCGGTGGTCGGCGCGTACCTGGTCACGTCCGGCCAGCGCTCCTCGGTGATCAAGAAACAGCAGGAGATCAACGCGGCCTTCTCCGATGCGGCCAAGCGCATCCAGGAGCACGACGAGCTGCAACGTCAGAAGAAGCAACTGCAACGCAAGGCCCGCGTCACCGCCACGCTGATCGAGCGTGTGCCGCGCAGCAACCTCCTGGCGGAGCTGACCAACCGCCGGCCCGAGGGCGTCACGTTCCAGGAGCTCGACCTCAAGAGCAAGAAGATCGCGACCGCCAGCTCGCTGACCGGCAAGAACGCCGGCTCGGCGCTGAACGCCGCGACCGCCAAGGGCAAGGCGGACCCGAAGAAGAAGAACGAGCCGCCGCTGGAGGTGCCGCGTTACGACGTGACGCTCACGCTCATCGGCGTGGCGCCCACGGACATCCAGGTGGCGCAGTACATGGCGGCGCTGGCGCGTTGCCAGATGCTCGATGACATCAACCTCGTCTACTCCGAGGAGAGCCGGTCGAACGACCTGGCCATGCGGAAGTTCCGCATCGACATGCGGATCAACCCCGACGCGGACGTGCGGATGATCGACCCGCTCATCGTCGACCGCAACGCCGGCCACTTCGCCGACGCTTCCATCCTCGAACCCAGCAGCCCGGATAAGGACTAAAGCCATGAGATTCGGATTACGAGAACTGTTGTTCGTGGTCGTGCTGCTCGGGCTGCCCGTGGCGGCGTGGTGGTTCGTGTTCCGCCCGATCAACAACGAGATCGACCAGGTCCGCAACGAGAACACCGTCAAGCAGGCCAAGCTCGACAAGCTCGAACTCAAGCGCCACATCAACACCGTGGGCAAGGAGAACGAGCGCCTGCACGAGGTCATCGCGATGTTCGAGGCCAAGCTGCCCGCCGAGCACGAGATCGACGTCATCCTCCGCGAGGTCTGGCAGCTGGCCACGCAGCGCGGCCTGCGCCCGAAGAACTTCAGGACCGAGAAGCCGGTCGTCTCCGCGCTCTACACGGCCCAGCCGATCAAGATGGAGATGCTCGGCGACTTCGACGGCTTCTACGAGTTCCTGCTCGACCTCGAGCGGCTCAGCCGCATCACGCAGCTGCCCGAGATGAAGCTGAAGAAGTCCAAGGACGTCGAGGGCCACATGCAGGCGACGTTCACCATGACCATCTACTTCGAACCCGAGAGTCCGACCAACGAACCCAAGGCCTGAGGTGGGGAAACGCAATGAGTGAGTTCAACGAATGGGATCAGAGCCAGTCCAACGGCGGCGCGCCGTCGGACCTGCCCGTGCCCAGCGGGCAGCCGGGTGAGGAGTCGGGGGCTTGGCCGTTGTCGGTCGGCCTCGACGCCGCGATCGACGCCGCCGCGGGCCCGGCCGCCATGCCCAACCGCCGACGCGTCAACGAGGGCATCCTGCTGCTGGTCGGCTTCCTGCTGATCGCCTGCGCGGTGCTGTTCGTCATGCGCAAGACCGGCGCCATGGACCTGAGCAAGGGGACCAGCGCCGACGAGATCAAGATCGAGCAGGCGCTGGCGCAGTTCACCGCCGGCCCCGGCAAAACCGCCGGCGTCGACGGGCTGCTCTACGACACCGACACCGTCGTCGCGATCTTCACGCACGACCCGTCGCAGAAGCAGGTGCAGATCGACCAGCTGGCGGAGAACCCGTTCGCCATGCCCGGCGCGGCCGCTGCGCCCGACGAGATGATCGAGACGGTCTCCAACCCGGCCGACCTGCGCCAGCAGATCCGTGCGCAGAAGATCCGCGCCGAGCTGAAGAAGTACGAGTTGCAGACCGTGGTCGAGGGCAAGGTGCCCATGGCCGTGATCAGCGGCAAGGTCGTGCAGGCCGGCCAGAAGCTCGGCAGCTTCGAGGTCAAGTCGATCGAGAAGATGAGCGTCATCCTCCAGGTCGACGGCAACGCGTACCGCTTGCAGATGAAGTCGCCCGAAGTACCGACGGACTAAGACGAACATGGGTATTGAAGAACTCGAACGCTGGCTCCACGACGACGCGTCGGCCGAACAGGCGGACGCCGTGGTCACGACGGAATCGAGCGACCCGCCGGAAGCGACCGACGGGGCGCCTGCGGTCGCGCCCAGCCAGCCTGCCGGCAGCAGCGAGCCCATCGTCGACCCGCCGGCGCACCTGGCCGAGCAGGAGACTGATGATGAAGCCTCGGCCGCCGCGTTCCCGACGGGCGTGGCCGACGACGACGAGCTGCTGCCCGAGGCCGACGGATCGATCGGCGGCGAAGAGGCGTCCACCGAGATGGTGCCCTTCGACGAGGCGGAGGTCGACGGCGACATCGGCGACGTGCTGCTGGCCAAGGGCGTGCTCGAACCGACGCAGCTGACCCAGGCCCGCAAGGTGCACGCCAAGGCCGTGGGCCAGAAGTTCAGCGAGGTGCTGATCGACATGGGCGTCGAGGAGGCCGCGGTGATCCGCGCCGTGGCCAACGAGGCGGGCCTGCCGTTCGAACGGGTGGACGCCGAATCGGTCGACGGCCGGTTCCTCCAACGCCTCGGCGTCGACTTCTGCCGCAACAACAACGTGCTGCCCATCCGCGAGTCGGGCACGCGCGTCGTCGTCGGCGTGACCGACCCGCAGCACCTGTTCGTGCTCGACGAGGTCCGCACCCGGCTCGGCCGACCGATCAAGGTCGTGCTCGTGCCCGGCGCCGACATCGCCGCGGTGATCGAAGCGTTCACCGACGACGAAGTCACCGACATGATCGTCGACGACATCATCAAGGACATCGCCGAGGACGACGTCGAGCTGGTCGAGACCACCGACGACGACGTCGACCTCGAGGAGCAGGCGGGCCAGTCGCCGGTCATCCGCTTCGTGAACTACCTGATCTACGACGCGGTGAAGAACGGCGCCTCGGACATCCACGTCGAGCCGCAGGAGAAGCGGTTGCGCATCCGCTACCGCATCGACGGCGTGCTCTTCGAGGCCATGAACCCGCCGCACGGCATGCACGCGGCGATCGTCTCCCGCCTGAAGATCATGGCGAACCTCGACATCTCCGAGCGCCGCCTGCCGCAGGACGGCCGCATCCGCGCGATGGTCAACGGCCGCAAGCTCGACCTGCGTCTGTCGACGCTGCCCACCGGCCAGGGCGAGAAGGCCGTCATGCGTATCCTCGACGACCGCTCGATCAAGGTCAGCCTCGAGGACCTCGGCATGCCGCCGCACACCCTCGACCTGTGGAAGCACAACATCGAGCAGCCGCACGGCATCATCCTGGTCACCGGGCCCACCGGCTCGGGTAAGTCGACCACGCTCTACGCGTCGCTCAGCCAGATGGACCGCACCAAGCTCAACATCTCCACCGTGGAAGACCCCATCGAGTACCACCTCGACGGCATCAACCAGGTGCAGGTGCACGACAAGATCGGCATGAGCTTCTCCGCGGCGCTGCGCTCCCTGTTGCGCCAGGACCCCGACACCATCATGGTCGGCGAGATCCGCGACATGGAGACCTCGCGCATCGCCGTGCAGGCCGCCCTCACCGGCCACCTCGTGCTCTCCACGCTGCACACGAACGACGCGCCGTCGTCGATCACGCGCCTGATCAACATCGGCGTCGAGCCGTTCCTCATCGGCGCCGCGGTCAACGCCGTGCTCGCCCAGCGGCTCGTGCGGAAGATCTGCGACAACTGCAAGGAAGAACACAAGATCGACGCCGACACCGCCAAGCACCTCGGCGAGCACGACATCCAGACCGACGTGGTGTGGCGTGGTTGCGGCTGCGGCAAGTGCCACGAGACCGGCTACTCCGGGCGCGTGGGCCTCTACGAGCTGCTCACGCTCGACGACGTGCTGCGCGACGCGATCGCGCGCAACCCCAACGTCACCGAGTTCACCGACCTCTGCCTCCAGCAAGGCATGATCAACCTGCGTGTCGACGGCTTCCAGAAGGCCGCCGAGGGCCGGACCACCGTGGAAGAAGTGCTGCGCGTCACGCACAGCAAGCACTAACGAGGATTAAGCCGATGAGCGTTTTCGATATCGACACCATCCTGAAGCAGGCCATGGAAGCCGACGCCTCCGACGTGCACCTCGTCGCCGGCCACCCGCCCATGGTCCGCGTGCACACCAAGATGGAACCGCTGGCCGACTACCCGGTGCTCCAGGCGGAAGACACGATGGCGATCATCAAGCACATGGCCGGCGACCGGCAGATGGCGCGCTTCGACAAGATCCAGGACTCGGACTTCTCGTACGCCGTCGAGGGCCTCGGGCGCTTCCGCGTCAACGCCCACCAGCAGAACCACGGCCCGGGCATCACCATGCGTGCGATCAAGGACGAGATCCCGCCGCTGAGCAGCCTGAACCTGCCCGAGGTGATCGGCAAGCTGACCTACCTGCCGCGCGGCCTGGTGCTCGTGACCGGCGCCACCGGCTCGGGCAAGTCGACCACGCTCGCCGCGATGATCCAGGAGATGAACCAGCGCTACCACAAGCACGTGCTGACGCTGGAGGACCCGATCGAATACGCCTTCAAGTCCGACCTGTGCGTGATCGAGCAGCGCGAGCTGGGCCAGGACGTGCCCACGTTCGCCTCCGGCCTCAAGCACGCCTTGCGTCAGGACCCGGACATCATCCTCGTGGGCGAGATGCGCGACCTGGAGACGACCAGCGCCGCGATCACCGCGGCCGAGACCGGCCACCTCGTGCTCAGCACGCTGCACACGAACTCCGCCGCGTCGACCATCGAGCGTATCGTCGACATGTACCCGGCCAACCAGCAGAACCAGATCCGCTCCCAGCTGGCCAACACGCTGCAGGCGGTGGTCTCGCAGCAGCTGTTCAAGCGGGTCGACCAGCCGGGCATGGTGCCGGCGCTGGAGATCCTGGTCAGCACGCCGGCGGTGCGGAACCTGATCCGCGAGAGCCGGACGTTCGAGATCCCCAACGTGATCGAGACGAACCGCGTGATGGGCATGCAGATGCTGGACAACGCGATCGCCGCGCTGTTCTTCAACGGCATGATCAACCGCGAGGACGCGATCGCCAAGGCGGTGAACCCGGAGAAACTGCACAAGACCCTCGCCGCTTGAGGCGCATTGAGGACCGCGAGTTATGGCACATTTCAAGTATCAGTTACAGGGAGCCGACGGCCGCACGACGACCGGCGTGTTGAACGCGCCGACCAGCGAGGCCGCGGCCGCGCAGCTGCGCGGCAAGGGGCAGGTGATCAGCCTGACCATCGTGGAAGGGGCGCAGCAATCGCTCAGCGAGAAGCTCAAGGCGCTGAACCACACGTCGGGCCCGAACCAGAAAGACATCCTGAACTTCACCACGCAGCTGGCGGTGATGATCCGTGCGGGCATCAGCATCCGCGCCGCGATCGAGGGCATCGCCGACCAGGTGGAGAACCCGAAGTTCAAGGAGATGCTCACGTCGATCAAGCAGGACGTGGAGGGCGGCAAGCCTTTCAGCGAGGCGCTGGCCAAGTACCCCAAGCACTTCAACTCGCTGTACATCAACATGGTGCGTGCGTCGGAGATGTCGGGCTCGTTCGCGAAGATGCTCGACCGCATCGCCGCGTACCTCGCGCAGCAGATCGAGACCCGCGCCATGGTGCGCGGCGCGATGATCTACCCGGGCACCATCGCCACGATGGCGGTGGGCGTGACGATCTTCCTGTTGACGTTCGTGCTGCCGCGTTTCGCGGGCGTGTTCAAGGGCAAGGAAGACGTGCTGCCCTGGCCGACGACGTTCCTCATGGGCCTCAGCAGCTTCATGGTCGCCTGGTGGTGGCTGGTGGTGCTGGTGCTGGGCGCGTTGGTGGGCGGGGCGTTCTTCGCCTCCAAGACCGACGCGGGCCGGCTGTTCTTCGACAAGGGCAAGCTGGTGGCGCCGATCTTCAAGAAGATGTTCCGGGCGCTGTACATCAGCCGGTCGCTGCACACGATGGGCGAGCTGGTCAACGCGGGCGTGCCGATGCTGGACACGCTGGCGATCACCGGCGACATCGCGGGCAACCACTACTACCGCGGCCTGTGGCGTCGCGTGCACGCGGCGGTCAAGCAGGGCAAGAAGATCGCCTTCGAGCTGAACCGCACGTCGCTGCTGCCCAAGAGCGTGGTGCAGATGGTCTCGGCGGGCGAGGAGTCGGGCAAGCTGGGCGAGGTGCTGGACGAGATCTCGGCGTTCTACGTCAAGCAGCTGCGCGAGGCGATCAAGACCGTCACCGGCATGATCGAGCCGATCATGATCGTGATCATGGGTTCGATCGTGGGCTTCATCGCGATGGCGATCATCCTGCCGATCTTCAAGATGAGCTCGCTGGTCAAGTAACGCAACGTAGCGCACGGAAGCGCGTCGCACCGTGTGAGGTAAGTCATGAACACGCGCAATCGCACAACCCGTCGCCGGGCGCAGGGCTTCAGCCTGATCGAGGTGACCGTCGCGTCGGTGATCCTGGCGCTGGCGGTGCTGTCGATCGTGGCGGCGCAGCAGGCGTTCCACCGCCAGAACGACGTGTCGCAGCAGACGAGCCTGGGGCTGGCGCTGGCCAACGAGCTGCGTGAGATCACGCTGGCGTTGCCGCCGCACGACCCGATCTCGGGCTCGCTGTTCTACGGGCCGGAGTCGAACGAGACCGACGGCGACCCGCACGTGATGGTCACGTACCTCGACGACCTGGACGACTTCGCCAACACCGACGGCGGGGGCTTCACGTTCAACCCGCCGATCAACGCGTTGCGCGAGGCGTACCCGAACATGGACAACTGGACGCAGACGATCAACGTGGAGAACGTCGACGCCGACGACGTCGGCGGGTCGGCGGTGACGGCGGGCACGACGGAGGTGCTGCGGATGACCGTGCAGGTGCTGTACGACGACCCGGACGGCACCGAGGACCCGCGTGTGGTTTCCGAGCTGAGCTGGATCAGCGTGGGCTTACCGAAGTAACGAACCGTTTTTTACGAGCAGCGCCGCCGATCCAGGCGTGGCGGCGTACACAGCAGTGCGAGGCATCGAGACATGAACATGAAACGCAACGCATCACAACGCGGTGCCGTGAGTGTCCTGGCGATGCTCTTCCTGGCGATCTTCGCTTCGTTGGCGGCGGCCATGGCGATGTCGGCGCAGACGAACCTGCTCAGCGCCGACACGAACCACCACGGCAACCGCGCGTTGGCCGCTTCGGAGACGGGCGTGCAGTTCGCGCGGTTCCGCCTGGCGTCCATCGCCGACGGCGTGACCACGACCAAGGGCGAGATCGAAGGCGATATCGCCGACGACCTTTGGACGCAGGTGGCGATGCAGCTGTACACGGCCGTGGGTGTCGAGAGCCAGTTCCTCGACTCGCCGACCATCAGCTACGACGGCGAGGGCGTGCCGCAGAAGGTGGAGCTCGGGCGCATCCGGCTGGGCGGCGCGACCGACGACCCGACGTTCCGCGTGACCGTCGAGCAGCACCCGATCGACGGCGAGAACTACGGCTCGGCGTACTACCAGCGCACGCCGTACAACGTGGGCGGCGCCGCGAACCTGTACACCGCCGACGGCGAGGCCGTCACCTCGGCCAACCCCGTGACCAACAACTACGTGCGCGTGACGACCGTCGGCACGGACGGCGGGGTGAACCGGACGATCAACATCGACTTCCGCATCGACAAGAAGGTGCGTTTCGCGATCCTCAGCCGCAACCGCATCATGATCGGCCGGAACGTCATGGTGGTCGGCCCGATCGGCAGCCGGTACACGCAGGTCGACCACCTGCACGGCCACCCGATCCAGATGCGCGACAACTTCCACGGCCTCGACCCCACGCTCGACACGTGGCTGGCGGACCTGAAGACGTACCTCGGCCTCAACGACGTCGACGGCGACAACCGCGTGCTCGTCGCCGACGAGCGCGAGAGCGCCGGCCTCGGCGACGCCGCGGCGCTCGACGCCAACAACGACGGCTACGTCGACACCTACGACATGTTCGTGCTCAAGTACGACTCGAACAACGACGGCGCGCTGAGCGAGTCGGAGTTCTCCAGCGGCGGCAACCTCATCGACGGCCAGCTCTGGCAGCTGATGAACGAGGCGAAGTACCCCATCGGCACCGAGTTCGACTGGGCCAACAAGCGCGTCAAGCTGCCGGGCGAGTCGTGGGTCGACGCCTCGGCGGACCTGAGCACGATCGACAACTACGACGACTACGCCAAGGTCGCCGGCGACGTGGTGTTCAAGTCCGAGAAGTCCCCGTGGGAAGCGGGCGCGGCCGGCGGCAAGTACCAGGACTACTTCCGCGGCCCGATCGTGTCCGACGAGTACACCGACCCGGTTACCTTCGGCGCCGACGACAGCGCGATCGTGTCGCTCGACGCGTCGAACTTCGACGTCTCGCAGTACCGCTCGATGGCCACCGGCAGCTTCACCGACCAGATCAACAACCCCGTGGCCAACGACGGGTCGCAGCCCACGGTCATCACGCCCGCCGGCCCCGGCACGATCGAGTCCGTGCCGTACAACTCGCCGTACCCTTACGATTACTACGCCCGGCCGGTGTACGAGAACATGGTGTTCACCAACGTGAAGATCCCCAAGGGCACCAACGCGCTGTTCGTCGACTGCAAGTTCATCGGCGTCACGTTCGTCGACTCCGAGGTCGACAACGACGACCCCAACTTCAACTACGCCGGCATGCAGGAGGCCGACGGCTCGCAGAAGTACCACGGCATCGAGGTCGACGTGAACGGCTCGGCCGTCACCGACACCAAGCCGCTCGGCAACAACATCCGCTTCCACAACTGCGACTTCGACGGCACCGTCGCCACCGAGAACCCCGCGAGCTACAGCCACGTGCGCAACAAGCTCCAGTTCACCGGCGACACCGTCTTCAACCCGACCGCCGGGTCGCTGACCGATGCGCAGAAGGCGCTGTTCGAGAAGAGCACCATCATGGCGCCGCAGTACTCGCTGGACATCGGCACCTTCACCCAGCCGGCCAGCGGCACCGAGGTCACGCACCTCGACGGCACCATCGTCGCCGGCGTGCTGGACATCCGCGGCCAGGCCGAGATCAACGGCTCGCTCATCACCACCTTCGAGCCGACCGTCGGCCAGGGCGTGTTGGCCGAGGGCGGCAACCCCGCGAACTTCAACACCACGCTCGGCTACTTCGAGTCGACCGCCGGCGACAGCGAGGCGGAGATGCCCGTCGGCGGCTACGGCAAGATCATCATCCGCTACGACCCGTACCGCGCCATGCCCGACGGCATCCTCGGCCCCATCGAGGTCACCGCCGACATGGACACCTACTTCGAAGGAACGGGCCAATGAGTTCGCCCAACCCGCAGAACAAGACGACCAAGCCCGCCCGCCGCGCCAAGCGGCGGCGCGGCTTTACGTTGATCGAGCTGCTCATCGCGATCGTGATCGCTGCGGTCCTCTCGCTCGCGATCGCCGTGGCGCTCAACGCCTCGCTCATGGCCTACGGCGCCTCGACCGAGTCGGCCAGCATGCAGATGTCCGGCCGGCTGGTTATGCAGAAGACCATGGCCATGATCCGCACCGCCACGCTGCACGACGCCTACGACCCGGCCAACGGCACGCTCACCCTGGTCAGCCCGACCGATGCGAACCACCCGCTCAAGACCGTCGGCATCGAGATGCTCACCCCCGAGGGCAACCAGATCCGCCTCTGGTGGGTGGTGAACAACGCCTACAGCGACGCGTTCATGGGCGACCTGTTCTTCGAGGACGTGACCGCCGGTTCGGGCGCGCAGCTGCTGGTCCGCCGCGTGACCGTGCAGGACGACGGCAGCGGCAACCCCTACCTGTTCACGCTCGCCAGCCGGACCAGCGACTTCGGCCTGTTGCTGTCGCGCGCCACGATCGACATGCAGCTCGAGCGCGACGACCAGCAGACGACCGAGTTGCAGGAAGCCGGCTCGTCGGTGCTGCCCCTGCGGCTGGTCGGTTCGACCGTGCCCCGCAAGAACATGGAATAACACGCCGTTGATGTGGTCACCGCCGGCCCGCCGATAGCACATGCATGAGACGCATCACGGTGGCTGTGGCGGTGTTGTGCATGGCGGTTAGCGCATGCGAACCCCCGGAACCCCCGGAAACCCGGGAAGCCCCAACCACGACCGATGGTGAACCGCCGCGGGTGTCGTTGGCGCGCAGTCCGCGCGATTTCGCCGTGGCGCACGTGATCGTCGCGCTGTGCGACAACACCCACCAGGGCATCGTCAAGGTGTCCGCTGCGCTCGGCAACGGGCAGGACCCGCGCCAAAACCTGTACTGGGGCGCGATGTACGGCGTCAAAACGTTCTTCAACCGCTCGCCGCACTGGCGGGCCGTGCCGATTGCCGGCGACGAACCAACCGCGCCGGTGCTGGAGCGTTGCGTGTACCGCGCCGAGGTCGGCGGTCGGGTGGTGTACGTGGTGGCCGAGGCGTATGACGGGGCGCACATGCGCCGGGCGGTGGCGGATTTCTTCGAGTCGGCGGCGGGGCGGCGACGCGTCGACGTGCAAGCCGGGGGCGCGCTGATCGAATCCGCCGGGCGGGCGGACGTGGTCTGCTTCGTCGGCCACAACGGCCTGATGGATTTTCGATTGAGCCACACGCCGCAGCCCGCCGCCGGCGACCGGCCCGCGCACGCCATGGTGTTTGCCTGCCGGTCGGAGGCGTATTTTGCCGAGCCGTTGGTCGCGGCCGGGTGTGAGCCGATCGTGACCACGCACGGCCTGATGGCGCCCGAGGCCTACGTGCTCGACGCTGCGCTGCGCGCGTGGGCCGGTGGTGCTTCGACGCGTCAAGCCGCTTCTGCCGCCTACGCGAAGTACCAAAGGTGCTCACCACGGGCCGCCGACCGCCTGTTCGGCGTCGCCCGATAACCGGGCGCCGTTTCGTTTTTAGAACCTCGGAGCCCCACGCGCGGACGCCCGCCGATCTGGGGGTCGTGCGGGGTGCGGGGCCGGTTGTGACGGTTGGGCAAAGCCTGCGGGTAACACGCCGCCCCGACTCCGTAATCACCGCATAACTCAGGCAAAACTTTGCTCGCCTTGGCGCTGAATCGTACGTTTCGTTTGACTTTTTAGTACCGATAGCTGCGAACGGCCACACAAGGTTAGAGTTGAAAAGGAGCCTGGTCATGCGTTGGAAAAGAACATTAATTGGAGCGATCGCGGCCGCGGCCGTGGTCGGCACGCCCGCCCTGGGCGACGAGCTGGAACTCACCGGCACGCTGCGTGACTTCCAGGAATCCCACCCCGACATGCAGTACCCCGACAAGAGCTTCGGCCTGCGGACCGGGTTCGTGAAGTCGACGCTCGGTCAGGACGGCAAGCCCGTGATCGACACCGAGTGGAACAACGGCGACCTTTCGCGCGCCATGATCGACAGCGAAGCGTCGTTCAACCAGTGGTACCGCAACGTCGACGGCGTCAACCTCGCCACCAAGCACACCATCGTGCTGGCCGACGACGACGGCGACGGCGTCTACCGCTACGAGGCCTCCAAGCACAACGGCCAGTCCTTCTTCCCGCTCGACGGCGAGCTGTACGGCAACGAAGGCCACAAGCACAACTACCACTTCACCTACGAGGTGCACACGAAGTTCACGTACACCGACCCCGACGGTCGCGACCCGATGGTCTTCCGCTTCTCGGGTGACGACGACGTGTTCGTGTTCATCAACAACCAGCTGGTGGTCGACCTCGGCGGCGTGCACTCCGAGCTTCACGCGGACGTGAACATCGACGACGTGGCCGAGGCGATCGGCCTCGAGCCCGGTCAGACCTACGACTTCGATTTCTTCTTCGCGGAACGGCACCTGACCCAGAGCAACTTCACGATCGAAACGTCGATCCAGTTCCTCTCGCCGCTCTACGACTAAGCAGAAAAGACCCGGCGACCCCGCCGGAACCTTGTTGCCTGCTCGTTTTACCGGGCCCTGGGCTAACGCCCGGGGCCCGGTTTGCGTTGGATGGGCGATCGAGTAGTCAATCGGTCAATCGGTCAATCGGTCAATCGGTCAATCGGTCAATCGGTCAATCAGTCAATCAGTCAATCGGTCAACTGGCCATGCGCGCCAAATATCATCTGATTGACCAGTTGACCAGTTGACCAGTTGACCAGTTGACCAGTTGACCACCACCATCCCGCGTTTCCCCGTACGGGGGGAACTGCCCTA
>JANQHD010000053.1 GCA_028282805.1 Phycisphaeraceae bacterium
GGACCTCAACGCGTTGGGCGCCGCCTTCAACCAAGCGATACCCAGCACGCCCGCCCCCGGAACGCCCGCGGTGCCCGAGCCGGCGAGCGTCGCGCTGCTCGCGCTGGCGGGGCTGGCGCTGGGGCGACGGCGCGTGTGAAGATAGGAAATAGATTGACCCCCCGCGATCGATTGCGATAAATTAAGCAACTCAGTCGTCGGATTGTTTCGCATCTCGAGCCCGTAGGGAGGGGTTGATTATGTCTCGTCGTATCGCTTTGTTGTGCGCGGCCCTCGTGGGCCAGGCGCTGTGTTTGTCGACCGCGCGTGCCGCGCAGCTCACGGCCACGTGGGACCCGTCGATCAACGGGGGCGACGGGATCAGTTACAACGACCCGGCCAACTGGGACATCAACCAGGTGCCGATCAACAACGTGTCGGACACGTTCGTCGTGGTGATCCCCGCGAGCAACAGCGTGGCGTTCGACGTCGCGGGCGTCGGCAACCAGGTCGACGCGCTGACGCTGGGCAGCGGCGGTGTGATGACCATGGGTTCGCCGTCGTTGTCGCTGACCGTGCTGGGCGCGGCCGACATCTCCGGCAGCCTCACGGGCGACAACGGCGCATTCGCCGCGGGCGCGCTGACCTCGACGCTGACGGGCCGCACGAAACTGACCGCGCTGAACGGCGGCGACGTGACCGTCGCGGCGCCGTCGATCAACTTCAACGCGGTCGTCAACGGCGGCGAGACGATCTTCCAGGCCACGGGCACGGGCAGCACGATCGACCTGTCGGCCGCGACGAGCCTGATGACCACGGAGAACACGTCGTTCGAAGACCCGGCGGTCATCCTCGCTTCCGACAGCGGCACGATCGACCTGTCGAACGTCGACACCGCCACCGCGAACGACCGGATGATCTTCCGCGTGCGGACCGGCGGCGCGATCGACCTGACCTCGCTGCAGTCGACCTCGCGGGCGAACTTCGACGTGGGCGACGGCTCGACGCAGAGCGCCAACGCCCTGGCCAGCTTCAACAGCGGCAATGTCATGCTCGGCACCGCGGCGACGATGAACGCGACGTCGCTGGTGTCGTTTACGAACAGCTCGTTCGACGCCGAGCAGAACGCGGTGTTCAACGCGCCGCTGCTGACCGACATCACCGGTTCGACGCTGACGCTTGCGCCGAACTTCACGTTCACCACCGGGTCGATCAGCAACATCGACAACGCGCGCATCTTCGTCGAGTCGGGCAAGGGCTTCGCGGCCGTCTCGGCGTTGACGTACAACGTTTCGACCAGCGCCGGGTCGCGCACGATCCTCGAGGCCGACGGCCCGGGCAGCGTGCTGTCGCTGACCACGCTGACGGGCATGGTCGTCAACGAGAACTCGTCGTTCGAAGACCCGCAGGTCGTGCACGCGTCGGACAACGGCGTGGTCGACCTGTCGAACGTGGTGACGGCGACGAGCAACGACCTGCTCACGTTCCACGTCGAGACCGGCGGCGACATCGACCTGACGGACCTGCAGACGACCGGCCGGGTGCGGTTCGACGTGGGCGTCGCGAGCTACACGCTGCCCGCGCTGGTCACGGCGAACAGCACGCGCTTCGACGTCGGGCCGAGCAACACGCTGAACGTCAACGCGATGACCACGCACGACGGCGGCAGCGTCACGCTCGACAACGCCGCGACGCTCAACGCGACGTCGCTGGCCACGCTGCGCAACACGACGTTCACCGCCACGTCGGGCGCGACGTACAACGCGCCGGGCGTGACCGACCTGCAGGGCAGCACGCTCACGCTCAGCCCCGACTTTACGTTCACCGTCGGCTCGGTCAGCAACATCGACAGCGCCCGCTTCTTCATCGAGGGCGGCAAGTCGTTCACGAACGTCACCGCGCCGAGCTACTTGGGCGCGTTCTCCGGTTCGCAGGCCATCATGGACTCCGACGGGGTGGGCAGCAGCCTCGACCTGTCGTCGCTGACGAGCATCGCGGTCACGGAGAACACCTCGTTCGAAGACCCGCTGGTCGTCGTGGCGAAGAACAGCGGGTCGATCGACCTGTCGAACTTGGTGTCGGCCACGGCGAACGACCTGCTGACGTTCCGCGTGCAGACCGGCGGCACGCTCGACCTGGGCTCGCTGGCCTCGACGGACCGGGTGAACTTCGACATCGACATCGCCAGCTACACGCTGCCGGCGCTGGGCACGACGACGAACTCGCGGTACGACGTGGCCGCGTCGTCGACGCTGAACCTGCCGGCGTTGACCAGCCACACGGGCGGCAGCGTGACCCTGGCCGACAGCGCGGTGCTCAACGCCAACGCGGTGACGTCGATCCAGAACACGACGCTGAACCTCGGCCAGAACAGCGCGCTCAACGTGCCGGCGCTGACGAACTTCGCCGGGTCGACGGTCACGCTGACGCCCGACGCGACGTTCAACGCCGGCGTGCTGAGCAACATCGACGGCTCACGCCTGCTGGTCGCGGCGGGGGCGAGCTTCTCGGGCGTGACCGCGACGACCTACACCGGCACGTTCAGCAATGCGCAGACGATCCTCGAAGCCGACGGGGTGGGCAGCACGCTCGACCTGTCGAGCCTGACCAGCATCCAGGCCGACGAGAACACGTCGTTCGAGGACGTGCTGACGATCCGCGCGGCCAACAGCGGGTTCATCGACCTGTCGTCGCTCGATTCGCTGGCCAGCAACGACCGCGTGCGGGTGCAGGTGCAGACCGGCGGCGACATCGACCTCGATGCGCTGAGCAGCGTGTCGCGCGGCGGGTTCGACATCGACATCGCCAGCTACGACCTGCCGGCGCTGTCGTCGGCGAACCTGACGATCTTCGACATCGACAACGGGGCGACGCTCAACCTGCCGGTGCTCGACGCGGTGACGAACAGCTCGGTCACGGTCGGGTCGCTGGGCGTGTTCAACGCGCCGATGCTGACCGACTTCACCGGCAGCTCGATGACGGTGACGGGCGACAACACGATCACCACGGGGCAGCTGGGCGACATCGACAACGCGACGTTCACCGTCACCGGCGGCGGCGTGTTCAACACCGTCTCGGCGCCGACGTTCAACTCGACGTACAGCAGCAGCCAGACGATCATCAGCGTCGACGGCTCGGGCAGCGAGCTCGACCTGTCTTCGCTGACCAGCTTCGTCGCCAACGAGAACACGTCGTTCTCCGACACGATCACGGTGGTCGCGTCGAACAACGGCCGGGTCGACCTGTCGTCGGTGACTTCCGCCAGCACCAACGACGACAACGTGCTCGAGTTCAAGGCGCAGGCCGGCGGCACGATCGACCTGGGCGAGCTGGTGTCGACGCACAACGTGCGCTACCAGGTCGAGTCGGGCGGCACGATCCACTCGGGCGACGTGCAGGCGGCGGACAACACGACCATCGTGATCACCGACCTCGGCAGCGTGCTCGCGTTCAGCGGCGATTTGAAGATGGGGCCGAACGCCTCGGCGAACGTGTCGACGGGCGGCGAGCTGCACGTGGCGGGCGACTTCAGCCACGAGCAGACGGCCGAGTCGAGCGTCGACCTCGACGCGGCGGTCGTGCGGCTCGACGGGACGGGCGGCCAGCTGTTCGACGTGGCGGGTGAAGATTTGGGCCTGCCGGGCGCAGGCGGCGGGAACTTCGGCATCGGGCAGCTGGTCATCGGCACAACGACGCAACGCACGAGCGTGGACCTGGTCGACGTGATCGACAACGGCAACCGCGGCGGGGGCGGCGAGGCCGAGGCGCTCTACCTTTATGGGTTGGGCGGGCCCGACGGCTTGCGCATCTTGAACAACTCGGCGCTGGTGCTCAACGGGCTGAACGTGTACGCGTGGGATTCGGCGATGTCGCAGGTGGTGCACATCAACAGCCTGTTCACCGGGGGCGACCTGCGGATCGAGTACGACGACGGGTTCGTGCAGCTCACGCCGTTGGACTTCCAGTGGGACAACATCCTCGGCGGCGACTTCAACGTGCCGACGAACTGGAACGACAACCTCGTGCCGCTCGCGTCGGACTCGGCGTTGTGGAACCTCGGCAGCGTGCTGGGTTACGAGGTGGTGTTCGGCACGAACGTCGCGACCGACAGCGCGGTCATCAAAACCGACCGCGTGACGTTCGACCTCAACGGCTTTACGTACACCAACGCGGCGCTGAACGCGACGACCGGCGTGGTGGTCGGGCAGGGCCCCGGCGACGATGCGCACCTGACGGTGATCGACGGCACGCTGGCCGGCGCCAGCGCGACGGTCGCGGCCGACGCGGGCTCGGTGGGCGTGCTCGAGGTGAAGGACGGCGGCGCGCTCGACGTCGACACGCTCACGCTCGGGCCCGGCGACAGCACGGTCAACGTCGGCGCCAACGGCTCGGTCGCGCTGATGACGCTCGACGCCAACCGCGGCGACTTCAACGTGCTCGGCGGCGCGGCGCTGGTGGGCACCGGCTCGGTCGGCGCGGCGGGCACGTACACGCAGGCCGCCGACGGCACGCTGGCCGTGTCGCTGGACAACACGCCGCTGACGCCCGACTCGCCGGTCGAGGTGTCGGGCGACGCGTTCCTCGACGGCGCGTTGGACCTGACGCAGGTGAGCGTGGCGGTCGGCGATTCGTTCGAGGTGTTCAGCGCCGGCGGCGCGGGCGGCATCGCGGGCACGTTCGACAACGCGCAGGTCACCGGCGCCGAGATCGACGCGACGCACGCGCTGGCCGTGTTGTACGAGGACACCGGCGACGCCGACGCGCTGGTCGACGTGGTGCGCCTGTTCGCGACGCTCAAGGGCGACGCCAACGGCGACGGCACGGTGACGCTCGCCGACCTCGACGCGCTGGGCTCGAACTTCGGCGCCGGTGGCACGTGGATCACCGGCGACTTCAATTACGACGGGGTGACCTCGTTGACCGACCTCGACGCGATCGGCGCCACGTTCGGCCAATCGATCACGTCGCCCGCCCCCGCCCCCGGAAGCCCGGCGGTGCCGGAACCGGCGAGCGCGGCTTTGCTCGCGCTGGGCGGTTTGGCGTTGGTGCGCCGGCGTTGATTTCGGCAGTGATTCAGCGTTTACAGCCGCCCGGTTCCGCGCCGGGCGGTTTTTTATGTGTTCGTGACCGGTGTCGCGGTATATTTGGGTGTGCCAATCGGGTGTGTTTGGGTTATCGAACAATCGGGTCGGAGGCCGCAAAGATGATTGCGATACGGGTTCGTGCGTGTTGTCGCTATGGCGCGATGGTTGTGTGCGTGGTGCTCTTGGCCGGGGCTTGGGGCGGGCGCGAGGCGCGGGCGGCGTTGAACGACATCTATTGGATCCAGGCCGGCGCCGGCGGGGCGGGCAACTGGACGGACACGGGGTTCTGGTCCATCGACCAGGTCAGCCCCGCGGGCATCTTCCCGAACAACTCGGTGATGGACCAGTGGAACGTGTTCATCGACAACGGCCTGGCGAACGCTTCGCCGGTCACGCTCGACACGTTCCCGTCGATCAGCGGCCTGAACATCAGCGCCGGCGACTCGATCGACATCCCGACGGGCGGCAGCCTGACGCTCAACGGCGCCGCGATCAGCGGCACGGCGATGGTGACCAACGACGGCATGATCCTGCTCAACGACACGGCCCCGGGCTTCGCGGTGGTGACGGTGACCGGGCTGGTGAGCTTCGGCGGGTCGGGCTCGGTGGTGTTCAGCGGGAACGACGACAACCTGATCAACGGCGTGGGCGCGCTGACCAACGAGGCGGGCCACACGATCACCACGTCGGGCGTGTCGACGTTCGACAGCAAGCTGCAGGCGACGACGACCAACAAGGGCGTCGTCCAGGCGGACGCGGGGATGCTCGAGTTGAGCTTGTCGAGCAAGATCAACCAGGCCACGCTGCGCGCGATCAACGGCGGGACGCTGAAGCTGGCGACGACGATCAACAACGGGTCGGGCACGATCGTCGCCGACGCCGGGAGCACGGTGGAGTACAACAACACGACGATCAACCAGGGCATCCTCGACGGCGACGGCGTGCACCAGGTGCGGGGGTTCGGGGCGACGTTCGTGGGCGGGGGCGGGACGGGCTTCACGATCGACAACACCGTGGTCGACATGGAGAGCGGGGCGGTGTTGACGTTGAAGAGCACGATCACCAACAACGGCACGCTGCGGATCGACGACGACGGCTTCTCCACCGCGCACCTGCGGATCGACGGCGACGTCACGCTCAACGGCAGCGGGCAGGTGCTGTTCAGCGGCAACGACGACAACAACCTCGACGCGCTGACCGCGACCGACGTGATCACGATCGGGGCGAGCATGACCGTCACGACCACCAACGAGACGACCTTCGAGAGCCGGTTCCGCGCCGCCTTCGACAACCTCGGCTTGGTCGAGGCCGACCAGGGCGTGCTGACGCTGAGCGACAACGACAAGGTCAACCAGAACACCGTGCGCGCGACCAACGGCGGGACGCTGATCATCAACGGCGTGAGCGTCGACAACAGCGCCGGCACCGTGACCGCCGACGCCAACAGCGTCGTCGAGCTGGTCGGCGGCACGATCGCCGGCGGCACGCTCAACGGGGCCGGCACGTTCGACGCGATCAGCGGCACGTCCGTGCTCGACGGGGTCGGGCTGAACATCGCTTCCGGTGCGACCGTGCGCGCGAACACGAACAGCCGGCTGCACATGAAGGGCACGATCACCAACAACGGCGACCTGCTGCTCAACGACGAGGGCGCCGGCACCGCGTTCCTCGGGATCGACGGCGACGTCACGCTGAACGGCGCCGGCCGGGTGGTGTTCAACGCCGGCGTCGACAGCGACAACGTGTTCGAGGCGGTCACGCCGACCGACGTGCTGACGATCGGCGCCAGCCAGACGGTGACCACGACCGCGAGCTCGACGCTGACCAGCCAGTTCCAGGCCGCGTTCGACAACCTCGGTGTGGTCGAGGCCGACGGTGGGCAGGTCGACCTGAACGTGAACAACAAGGTGAACAAGAACGTGGTCACCGCGCGGAACGGCGGGCGGCTGCGCATCACCGGCATCACGCTCGACAACACCGCGGGCAAGCTGGCCCCCGCCGCGGGCAGCGCGATCGAGCTGAACGCGGCGACGGTGCTCGGTGGCACGGTCGAGGGCGCGGGCTCGGTCGACGCGGTCGGCGGCACGTCGACGCTCGACGGGCTCGGGGCGGAGATCAAATCGGGCGGGCGGCTGCGTGTGAACACCGGGGCGAGCCTGCGCATCAAGGGCAACATCACGGTGACGGGCCAGTTGCAGATGAACGACACAGGGGCCGGCAGCGCGTTCCTGCTGATCGACGGCGGCGGCGCGCCGTACACGCTCGGGGGCACGGGCGAGCTGGTGTTCAACGTTACGGGTGACAACGACATGTTCATTCAGGCGAACGCGGCGGGCGACGAGCTGGTGCTGGGCACGGACCTGACGCTGCGGGCCGACAGCGGCGCGGCGGGCTTTATCGACCTGAACACCACGGTGCAGGAGGCGTTCGTGCTCGACGGCCTGGTCACGATGCGCAACGGCGCGACGATGACCGTCGCCAACGGCGCGGCCATGCAGGGCGGCGGCACGCTCGACGCGTTCAACGGTTCGCTCGACGCCAGCGGCACGATCAAGCCCGGCAACTCGACGGGCACGCTGACCGTGCACGGCGGCGTGACGATGAACGCAGGCAACGCCGTGGAGATCGAGCTCGACGGCACCGCATCGGGCGAGTTCGACGTGCTGAACATGACCGGCGCCGTCGCGCTCGGCGGCGCGTTGAACATCGAGCAACTCACCGAGCCGGCGCTGGGCGACGAGTTCCTCGTCACGCCCAACGCGGTCACCTTCAACGGCACGACGTACGACCAAACGCAGATCACCGGCACGGGCCTGACCGACCCGCAGACCGCGATCGCGGTGTTGTACGAGGACGGCCCCGGCGGCGGCACAACGGTCGACAGCGTGCGCCTGATGGCCACGTACCGCGGCGACGCCGACGGAAGCGGCAGCGTGTCGCTGACCGACCTCGATGCGCTGGGGGTGGGCTTCGGCAAGCCCGGCACGTGGCAGAACGGCGACTTCAACTACGACGGACAGGTGGGTTTGGTCGACCTCGACTTCCTCGGCGTCAACTTCGGCCAGACGGTCAGCGCGCCCAGCGCCCCCGGAACCCCCACAGCCCCCGCGGTGCCCGAGCCGGCGGGCGTGGCGCTGTTGGCGTTGGGCGGCCTGGCGTTGCTGCGGCGACGCGGCGCGTGATCACCACTCGGCGATCGAGCCGTCTTCGAGCTCGAAGGTGGGCGTCTGCCAGTCGCCGGCGAACAGCTTGTCTTGCAGGGCCTCGTCGTCGAGCTCGATGCCCAGGCCCGGCGCGGTGGGCACGTCGATGTAACCGGCCTTCACCTCAAAAGGTTGCTTGAGGTAACCGACGCCGAGCGTGACGTGTTCTTGGGCGAGCAGGTTGGGGGTGCAGGCGTCGACCTGCAAACACGCGGCCAGCGCGACCGGGCCCAGCGGGCAGTGCGGGGCGAAGGCGATGTGGCGCGACTCGGCCATGGCGGCGATCTTCCGCGCCTCGAAGACGCCCCCGGCGTGCGAGAGGTCGGGTTGCACCACGGCCACGGCCTGCGCGTGGATCACGTCCTGAAAATCCCAGCGCGTGTACAGCCGTTCGCCGGTGGCGATGGGGATGGTCGTGGCGCGCGACAATTCTTTCAGCGCCGCGGTGTCGCCGGGCAGCACGGGCTCCTCGATGAACAGCGGGTCGTAGGGCTCGAACTTTTTCGCCAGGCGTTTGGACAGGGCGGGCGTGGTCCGGCCGTGCATGTCGACGGCGATGTCGATGTCGGGCCCGGCGAGCTTGCGCGCGCCAGCCATCATGTCGACGGCCTGCTGCATCTGCGCGGGTGTTTCGAGGTAGCGGCAGGCCTCGACCGGCGAGAACTTGTACGCGGTGAACGCGCGCTCGCCGACGGCGTGCATGAAGTCTTCGATGTAGTTGCCGGTCTTCCCGCCCTTGGTCCAACCGTACATGCGGACCCGGTCGCGCACCCGGCCGCCGAGCAGCTGGTGGACGGGGGCGCCGAGCGACTTGCCGAGTATGTCCCACAGGGCCTGTTCAACGCCGGAGAGGGCGCTGGTGAGCACGGGCCCGCCGCGGTAGAAGGTCTGGCGGTACATGCGCTGCCAGAGGTGCTCGATGCGCCGCGGGTCTTCGCCGAGCAGCATCGGCTCGAGTTCCTTGACGGCCTGGGCGACGGTCAGGGCGCGGCCTTCGAGCGACGGCTCGCCGAGGCCGACGATGTCGGTGTCGGTGTGCACCTTAAGGAACACCCAGCGCGGCTTGACGTGCAACAGTTCGAGCGATGTGATCTTCATGCGGCGACCTCCGTTTACCACTATACCGCGATCCCGGTCTTCGCTGCGCTCAGAGCCGGGCTTGGGGGTGTGCGCGCGTCAGTCGGTTTCGTGGAGGGTGATGTCGACGTCGAGCTCGTGGGCGATGCGGTCGAGGGTGGCGTGCAGCTCGTCGAGGTCGGCGTCGGCGGGTGCGTCGAGGGTGGCGGTGGCCTTGAACAGCTCCTCGCCGCTCATCGGGGCGCTGGCGACCTCGGTGGTCAGCTCGACGACGTTGATGCCGCGCGACGCGAGCGCGTGGCTGACCTCGCGCACGATGCCGGGCCGGTCGTGGCCGATCAGCTCGAGCGACAGGGCGTGGGCGGCGGGGGTGTCGGTGATGTCGGTGGTCTCGACGACGATGTGCAGCCCCTCGTCGCCGAGCGTTTCGAGCGCATCGGTCAGTGCGGTGTGCGAATCGATCGGCACGTTGACGCGCAACACGCCCGCGAACTTGCCGGCGAGCTTGGTCATGCGGCTCTCGACCCAGTTGCCGCCGTGTTGGGCGACGACGTCCGAGACCGATTCGACCAGGCCCGGCCGGTCGTCGCCGATGATCGTGAGCACGAGTGTTGCCTGCATGGGTGGCCGCCTCTCTTGGAAGGTGGGTTATCGTAAGTCATCATCGGCGATTTGTCCGGGGTCCCTTGCGGCCGATAACCCCTTAAAACCGGGCAGATCGCGTGTTTTTCGGCGATATTTTCGCTTGCCTTTGCCCGCCCGTCGGGTACTTTTGGGTATCGCGGACCGGTCCTCGGCCCGCGCGCAAATCGGGTAGAGCAGAGAGGTTCAAGCTGTGTCATCGCATGGCTTGAGAGAGTGTGTGCCGGCGGTTGTTGTGTCGTCGGCTTGTAATTCGTGCAGCCAGTGGGAAGAGAAAGAGGCACTGGGAGCACGAGATGAAGTGGGTGCAGTTTCAATGGTTCGCCTGCGTGGTCGGCGTCGTCGCCCTCGCGTCGCAGGCGCACGCGCAGACCGCGGCGATCGGCCTGAACTTTACGGGCACGACGCGCGGCAACGACTCGACGTTCAACCCGCCCGACAGCATGGGCGCCGTTGGCCCGAGCCACATCGTCGAGATGATCAACGGCCAGTACGCCGTGTACGATAAGGCTCACGGCGGCACGCTCGACAAGCGCTCGCTCAACGACTTCTTCGACGCGTTCGGCCCGGGGTTCGACGGCCCGTTCACGTTCGACCCGCGCGTGATATACGACCCGTTCGCGCAGCGCTGGTACGCCACCGCCGTCGACAACGTCGGCGCGGCAAACAACATCCACATGGCGGTGTCGGTCTCCGCCAACCCGCTCGACGGCTGGCGCGCGTTCAAGGTCGATTCCGATTCCGACGACGACCGCTGGGCCGACTTCCCGCAGCTCGGCTACAACGCCGACGGCGTGGTGGTGATGGCGAACATGTTCACCGTGCCGGGTTCGGGCGCGAGCGGGTCGCAGGTGAGCTCCGTGATCGTGGGTAAGTCGGACCTGATCAACTCGGCGACGCCTTCGTTTACGCTGCTCGAAGACCAGAAGCAGAACACGGGCAGCTCGACCCAGCCAACGGTCGACCTCGACAACGTCGGCGGCGAGCTGCTCATGTTCAGTGCGCGGATCAGCTCGGTGAACCTGAACCTGCTCGGCGTGTCGAGGGTCATCGATCCCGCCTCCGCAACGCCAAGCATCTCGTCGTTCGGCCTGATCAATATCGACGACTTCGCCGACGCGCCAAACGCCGACCAGCCCGGCGCCAAGCCCAACCTCAACAGCGGCACCGACCGCATCCAGACCAGCGTGGTGCGCGTCGGCGGTTCCTTCTGGGGCGTGCGCAGCGGCGCAGACCCCGTGACCGGCAACGCCGGCGTCCAGTGGTTTCAGGTCGACGCCGCGACAAACTTCCTGTTCCACCAGGGGTTCATCTCCGAGTCGGGGCTTGACCTGATCTACCCGTCGATCGCCGTCAACGCGTTCGGCGACATCGTCATCGGCATGACCGGCTCGGGCGAGAACCAGTTCGCCAGCAGCTACGCGGTCGTGGGCAAGCAGCTCGACCCGCTGGGCCCGGTCGAGTTCGGCGACCTGATGCTGCTGAAGGCGGGCGTGAGCGATTTCGAGCGGCTCGACTCACAGAACCGCAACCGGTGGGGCGATTATTCGTCGACGGTCGTCGACCCGTCAGACCCGCGGCGGTTCTGGACGTTCCAGGAGTTTGTCCACGACACCGACCAGTGGGGCGTGCAGATCACCGAGCTGATCGTGCCCGAGCCGTCGGCGTTGGCGCTGCTGGGTTTGGGGGGTGTGGTGCTCGCGTCGCGGCGACGCCGGCCCTGAAGCACGATGAGCCCGGCCGGATCGCCGATCGGCGTCGCGCGTTCGCACCGCCGGGTGATGTGCGTTATCGTCGGGGCGCCCGGCCGCCGCAGTTGCCCGGTAAAACCCGCACGGTTATCGTCCGCCTAACGGATGAAAGGGTGTTTGTCGCATGCACATCGCGGACATCTTCCAAGCGCACCGCGTCACGTTCAGCTTCGAGTTCTTCCCGCCGCACAGCGACACGGGCTGGGACGCGCTGTTCGCGACGGTGCAGGAGCTCGAGCCGCTGCGGCCGGCGTTCGTGTCCGTGACCTACGGGGCCGGGGGTTCGACCCGCGAGCAGACCCACGGCCTGGTGCTGCGCATCAAGCGCGAGACCTCGCTGGCGCCGATCCCGCACCTCACGTGCGTGTGCCACAGCGAGACGGAGGTCCGCGCCATCCTCGAGCGTTACGCCGGGGAGGGCGTGGCTAACATCCTTGCGCTCGGCGGCGACCCGCCGAAGGACCGGCCGGACTACGACCGCTCCGCCGACGACTTCAAGCACGCGACCGACCTGGTGCGTTACATCAAAAAGTTCAACGACGCCGGCCACCACCCCGACCGGCGCGGGTTCGGCATCGGCGTCGCCGGCTTCCCCGAGGGCCACCCCGCCACGCCCAACCGCGTGACCGAGCTCGACTACCTCAAGGCCAAGGTCGACGCCGGCGCCGACTACATCGTCACGCAGCTGTTTTTCAACAACGGCGACTTCTACGACTTCGTCGAGCGTTGCGAGGTGATCGGCATCGACGTGCCGATCATCGCGGGCATCATGCCCATCACGTCGCACGCGATGTTCAAGCGGCTGCCCGACCTGGCGGCGGGCGCGCGTTACCCCAGCAAGCTGCTGCGGCGCATCCTGCGCTGCGGCGAGAACGACGACGAGATCCGCCGCGTCGGCATCGACTGGGCCGGCCAGCAGTGCTACAAGCTGCTCGACCACGGCGTGCGCGGCATCCACTTCTACACGCTCAACCGCTCGACCGCGACGCGCGAGATCTTCCGCCGCCTCGGCGCCGACGACGCCGCCCAACTCGAAGCCCGCGCCGAAGATTGAATCAATTTAGCCCCCGGCATGCCGGGGGCTATATACCAACAAGCACCGGGGCGAGCCCCGCGAGCCCCGGTGGTTCACACCTGTGCTGCGCCGCGGCTATTTTGAGAATCACTCACTTTTGGCTTTTTGGTAGCCGGGCGGTGCCACCGTTTGCGATAATTCTTGTGGGTAAAAGAAGTCTGTCAGACAACCGCGGAGGTAACGCCATGATCCGTTTAGACGAAGGCCAGTGCGGCTTGTGCGTGCATTTCGGCGAAGAACACCCCAGCGAACCGCAGCTGGTGCAGATGCGCCTGCGTCACGAAGCGCCGGAGCAGTACGTCGACGACTGCGGCGTGGAGGAGAACCACCGCATGCACCTGCGGGTCAGCGCGATCAGCGGCTGCGACCTGTTCGAGCCGGCCCCCGATCGATAACGCGGGTAGCTGGTGAGACGGATGGCCACACGTTGCGGCTGGCGGCGGCGACCGATAGGCTGTCGCCTCATGAACCGCATCGCGCAGACCTTCACCGACCTCAAAGCCGGCGGGCGCAAGGCGATCATGCCCTTCGTCACCGCCGGCTTCCCGTCGCTCGAAGCGACGGCGGCGATCCTGCCCGCGGTCGACCGGGCGGGGGCCAGCGTTTGCGAGGTCGGCTTTCCCTTCAGCGACCCCGTGGCCGACGGCCCGGTGATCCAGGGCTCGATGACCGAGGCATTGAACGCCGGATGCACCCCCGGCAAGGTGTTCGACGTGGTGCGCCGGGTGCGCGGCGAGGTGGCGATGGGGTTGGTGGCGATGGTCAGCTACTCGATCGTGTACCGCCTCGGCGTCGAGCGGTTCATCGCCGAGGCGAAGGATGCGGGGATCGACGGCTTCATCTTCCCCGACCTGCCGCTGGAGGAGGCGGCGGGCGTGAGCGAGAAGGTGTCCGCGGGGGGGTTGACCAGTTCGCTCTTGGTGGCGCCGACGAGCCCGCCGGACCGCGCGGCGCAGATCGCCCGGGCGTGCACGGGTTTCGTGTACGCCGTGGCACGCACGGGCATCACCGGCGCCAGCGAGGCGGCGCCCGAGGGGTTGGCCCAGCGCGTGGCGGCGCTGCGCGAGGTGACCGACCTGCCGATCGCGGTGGGCTTCGGCATCAGCAAGCCAGAACACGTGGCGGCGGTGGTCGCCCACGCCGAGGCGGCGATCGTCGGGTCGGCGCTGGTCAAGCAGGTCGACGCCGTGAAGGGCCAGCCGCCGGCGCAGATCGCCGAGCGCGTCGGCGCGTTCGTCGCGGAGTTGGCGACGGGCCTGGGCTGAACCTCACACCACAACACGGCGCACAGAAAAAGAACCCGCCGCCGGGGTGCGCGGGTCCCCTCTTCTCATGGTCCCAGCCTCTCTGGTTCCCAAAACTAGAGGGCCTCGCTCTCTCTCGATGCCCGGCGAAGGCCCTCTCGGTATGAAACGGTACACACCGTTTTTTCCAGTTTTGTTACCTATACGTTAACCGCGCCGCAGCGCCGATGACAAGAAAAAACCGCCGTTGCGCAAAAGGCCCGGCGGTTTTGGAATAACGCGATTCGCCTGTCAAGCAAGGCCTGTTTGTCTAACGATCCGACGCCCGCCCGCGACGCCGACGCAGCACCATCACCGGCAACGCCAGCAGCGCCGCCGACGCCGGCTCGGGCACCAGGATCGCCGCCGGCCCCGCCAGGCCGTTGACCAGCAACGCCGCGTCGCGCGACGAGAGGCGCGGCAGGCCCACCGCCTCACGCCCGCCCAGCCCGTAGTCCAGGTCCCACGTCATCACCTGCGGCGTGTCCAGCGTCCACGCGTCGTCCGGGTCGGCCAGGGTGACGTTTTCGATGAACGTCGGCTCGGCGCGGTCGGCCGGGTGGCGGTAACCGCCGTACAACAAACCGTCGACCGCCGCCAGCGCCTCGGCGAGCGATTCGTCTTCGTCACAAGGGGTTTGGCACGATGACCGCAGCGCCTTGCGCACATGGTCGACCAGCGCCCGCGCCTCGTCCAACAACTCGCCGCCGCGCCCCGGCTGCGTCGCCAGTTGCACCGCCTGCTCGACCGCGTCGGCCCACGTGAACCCGGCCACTTCGGTCAGCGTCTCCAGCGCCCGCGTCACGGCAACCGTGGGCTCCTGCGAGCCCGCGGCCGGCTGCTCGGCTTGCGCCCGCGACAGCCCTGCCGTCAAGCCGACCGCGCATGCACACCACAGCGCAAGCGCACGATTCGAACCCGATCGTACCATCATGACTCTCTCTCTCATGTCGCCCGGGCGCAAAGAAATGACAGCCCGAGCCCCAGTCTCTCTCTGGTCCAACTATACCTGTTGCATCGACCAGATGAGAAGCACAATTTGGCGGGCGGGCGATTTTTAATCGCCGTAACCCGGTGAAATACCGGGGAATATGGCGCTAAACGCGTTCCAGCGTGAAAATGGTAAACGCGTGGGCGTGGTTTTCGTCGGCGGGGTGATCGGTGCGGCTGGCCTGTCGCCAGGCCGACGCGTCGTACGCCGGGAAGGTCGTGTCGCCGGCGACCTCGGCGTCGATCAACGTCAGGTACATGCGGTCCACCACGCCCGCGTCGAGGGCCAGCCGGTACACCTGCCCGCCGCCGATGATGAACGGCTCGTCGTCGCCCGCCACCAGCGCCAGCGCCTCGTCGAGCGTCGCCACCACGTCGGCGCCTTGCGCTTCGTAGTCGGCCTGCCGGGTGATGACGATGTTGCGCCGCCCCGGCAGCGGTCGGCCTTGCATCGCTTCCCAGTTGCCGCGCCCCATGATCACCGCGTGGCCCTGCGTCGTCGCCTTGAACCACTTCATGTCGTCCGGCAGATGCCACGGCAGGTCGCCGTCCCGCCCGATCACCCCGTTGCGCGACATGGCGACGATCAATGAAACGATCTGCGATCTGCGATCTGCGATCTGCGATCGGTCTTCACTCATCGTCACGGCGCTCCGTTAACAGGCATAGATTGGACATCGCCGATCGCACATCGCACATGTTCACACCGCCACCGGGGCCTTGATGTGCGGGTGCGGTTCGTAGCCGACCAGCTCGAAGTCGTCGTAGCGGAAGTCGAGCAGGTTTTTCACGTCGGGGTTGAGCTTCATCGTCGGCAGCTGGCGCGGCTCGCGCGTCAGCTGCTCGCGCGCCTGGTCGAAGTGGTTGAGGTACAGGTGCGCATCGCCGAACGTGTGCACGAAGTCGCCCGGCTCGAGGTCGCACACCTGCGCCACCATCATCGTCAGCAGCGCGTAGCTGGCGATGTTGAACGGCACGCCCAGAAACACGTCCGCGCTCCGCTGATAAAGTTGACAGCTCAACCGCCCCTCCGCCACGTAAAACTGGAACAGCGTGTGGCACGGCGGCAGCGCCATCTGGTCGATCTGCCCCACGTTCCACGCGCTGACGATCAGCCGGCGCGAGTCCGGCGTCTGGCGGATCATCTCCACCACCTGTGCGATCTGGTCGACCTCGCCGCCGTCGTAGTTCGGCCAGCTCCGCCACTGCTTGCCGTACACCGGCCCCAGTTCGCCGCGGTCGTCGGCCCACTCGTCCCAGATCGTCACCTTGTGGTCGTGCAGGTACTTGATGTTCGTCGCGCCCTGCAAGAACCACAGCAGTTCGTGGACGATCGACCGCAGGTGCAGCTTCTTGGTGGTGATGCACGGGAACCCCGCGCCCAGGTCGAACCGCATCTGGTAGCCGAACACGCTCCGCGTGCCCGTGCCGGTGCGGTCGGCCTTCTCGACGCCGTGGTCGAGGATGTGCTGCATCAGGTCGAGGTACTGTCGCATGGCCCGATCATACCACAACGTTTAGCGACGGCCCGCGGGGCCGGGCTTCCTACAGCGTTTGGACCGTGATGTTCGTGTTCGTGTACACGCAGATCTCGCCCGCCACGCCCAGCGCCTCGCGCACGATCAGCTCGGCGGGCATGTCGGTGTGCTTCAGCAGCGCCCGCGCCGCCGCGGTCGCGTACGCGCCGCCGGAGCCGATGCCGATGATGCCGTCCGACGGTTCGATCACGTCGCCCTGGCCGCTGACCAGCAGCGACGCCTCTTTGTCCGCCACGGCGAGCAACGACTCCAACCGGCGCAGCATCCGGTCGGTGCGCCACAGCTTCGCCAGCTCGATCGCGGCGCGCTTGACGTTGCCGGGCGAGTCCTTGAGCTTGGTCTCGAACTTCTCCATCAGCGCGAACGCGTCGGCGGCGCTGCCGGCGAAGCCGACCAGCACCGCGTGGCCCGCCGCGGGTTCGAGTCGGCGGATCTTCACCGCGTCGGCCTTGGCGACCGTGTCGTTCATCGTCACCTGCCCGTCGCCGCCCAGCGAGACCACGCCGTCGCGACGCACACTCAGAATGGTGGTGGATCGTGTCTTCATGATGCAGATATTAACCACAGACCCGCAGAGACACAGAGATATTTTTTGGATTGCCTCTGTGTCTCTGTGCCTCTGTGGTTTATCCCTCCGGTACACTGCCCCCATGGACCTCGACCAGATCATTGCCGACGACGCCCTGCGCCACGAGCTGTTTCCCGTGACCGCCGAGCGCATCTTCATGGCCCACGCCGGCGTCGCGCCGCTCAGCGGGCCCGCGGCCGTCGCCATCCAGAAGTTCGCCGACGCCGGCAGCACCGACTACCAGGAGCCGCCCGAGTTCTGGCAGCGGGTCAAAGACACCCGCCGCACCGCCGCCAAGCTCCTCGGCGCCACCGAGCACGAGGTCGCGCTCGTCGGCCCGACCTCGCTCGGCCTCAACCTCGTCGCCCTCGGCCTCGACTTCCAAGGCGGCGACCAGGTCGTCTACTGCACCGATGACTACCCCGCCAACGTGTACGCCTGGATGGAACTGGCCAAACGCGGCGTCGAGCCCGTGCCCATCACGCCCAACGACATGGGCGTCGTCACGTGGGAACTGGTCGAAGCGGCGCTCACCGACCGCACCAGGCTCGTCGCGCTCGCGTCGTGCAGCTTCGTCAGCGGTTACCAGCTCGACCTCGACACCATCGGCCGCGAGTTGCACACGCGCGGCATCCTGTTCTGCGTCGACGCCATCCAAACGCTCGGCATGAAACCGATGTCCGTCGAGCACATCGACTTCCTCGCCGCCGACTCGCACAAGTGGTTGCTCGGCCCGACCGGCGCGGGCGTCTTCTACGTCGCCAAGCAACACCACGACACCCTGCGCCCCGCCGTGCTCGGCTCGTGGAACGTCGTCAGCCCGCACTTCATCGCCCAACGCGACATCGACTTCTACCCCGGCGCGCGGCGCTACGAGTCCGGCACGCTCAACGGCCCGGGCGTCGTCGGCATGAACGCTTCGCTGCAACTGCTCGACGAGATCGGCGTCGACGCGATCGACAAGCGTGTGTTACACCTCCGCCGGGGTTTGCTCGATGCGCTGCAACCGCTCGGGTTCGAGCCGTACGTCGAGCTCGACGAATCGAATGCTTGCGGCATCGTCACCTTCACCCACCCGATGCGCGACCTGAAAGAAACGTACGAAATGCTCATGGCTCACAACGTCAGCGCTTCGTGGCGTCACGACCGCGACATGAAACCCCTGTTGCGCTTCAGCCCGCACTTCTACAACACCGACGAAGACATCGCCCGCATTGCCGAACTGCTGGGCGGTTAGTCGCCGCGGGTTACTGCGGCGGTTTGTTGTCGTGCTTCAGCCCGCTCTTGATCAGCATGACGCTGCCCGCCGCGACCAGCAGCGTTGCCGCCGATGCGGCCGTTCTCATAGGCGCTGCCGTCGCTCTGCATGAGCACGAGCTTATGTCGCCATGCGCGGCGGCACAGCCCCGGCCCGCTGAAGCGGGCCTCGCCATTTCATGTTTAGCGACGGCCCGCAGGGCCGGGTGGGTTACGCGGTTTGTTGTGGTGTGTCGAGCGTCTCGAAGTGGTCGAGCAGCGCCCGCATGCGGAAGCCGAAGATGCGGTCGACGTCGCGCTTGACCAGCAGGCGGTGGATCAGCGGGGCGAGCGGCCCGCCGGGCACGGCGTACTCGACGGTGTCGCGGCATAGGGTCACGCCGTCGATCTGTTCGAAGGTGTGTTCGTGTCGCCAGCGTTTGTACGGACCGCGCAGCTGCTCGTCGACGAAGCGGTGGGGCGGTTGCCACTCGCAGATGCGCGTGCGCCAGCGCACGGGCAGGCCGTGCAGCTTGATCTGGTAGTCGATGAGCGTGCCGACGCGCATCTCGATGGGCGGGGGCGTGAGGATGCGGAAGCCCACCCACGGCGGGGTGATCCGCTGGAGGTTGAACGCATCAGAGAAAAAAGCGAACACCTCTTCGAGCGGGCGATCGACGGCGAGCGTGGCGTGCTTGACGTAGTTATGCCGCTTCGTGGTCATCGCGGTCGCCGGGCGTCTGGTCGTCGTCTTTCGCGTCGTTGACGAAGACGTGGATCAGCTGGTCCCGGCTCGTGTCCTGGCTTTGGCCGCGCTCGTGCCAATAAGCTTGGGCCATCGACCACCAGAAGGGCGGGCGTCCGATGCGCGACTCGGCGATGAGCTCGCCGGCGGTGTTGGTCTCACCCGACAGGTACACGTCGGCGAACAGCTCGGCCCAGCGCCGCAGCTCCACTTCGTTGAGCGTGCCGAGGTAGCACGACCAGATGCGCGACCACGCGCCGTCTTCCTGCCAACGGCGCAGGCGCCGCTGGCAGGTGCGCGGCGAAGGCGTGGGGCTGGGCAGGTCCTGCCAGCGTGCGCGGTTCCGCATCACCCACAACACCGCCTCGAGCACCTCGCGGTTGTCGGTGGGGCGGCGCCCGACGGAGTAGGTGCGACCCATCTCCGGCAGCTGCCGCAATACATCCCATTGTGCGTCGGTCATCTGCATCGGTTGTGTTCTCGGAAAACGGCGTTCCAACCCAATACGCTTGTTCGCACTTACTCTAGGCAGCTTGATGGGTTGTGACGCGTTCGTGTTTGCGTCAGAAAATGCCGATTTTTCTTTCTTCTTTGCTCGTGTCATGACGATCATCCCAAAGCTCCCATGTGAGCACTGACGCGTTAAGCGCTGTTAAACTGCCCTTACGTTTTCATTAACGCGAGAACTTCTGTCCGGGCGGCGTTGTCTTGCTTGAAATGGCCGCGTAAGGCGGAGGTGACCATCATGCCGTGGGGCTTGGCCACGCCGCGCATTTTCAAACACAGGTGTTCACTTTCGATGACCACGGCCACGCCGCGCGGCTTGAGGTGCGCGACCAGCGCGTCGGCGATCTGGTTGGTCAGCCGTTCCTGGACCTGCGGCCGACGCGCGAACACTTCGACGGTGCGCGCGAGCTTGCTCAAGCCCACGACCTTGCCATCGGCCGGCAGGTACGCGACGTGGGCCTTGCCTTGGAACGGCAACAGGTGGTGCTCGCAAAGCGAAAAGAAGTCGATGTCTTTCAGCAGCACCACCTCGTCGGCCTGCTCGTGAAACACGCGGGCCAGGTGCGTGCCGGGCTCTTCGTGCAGGCCGGAGAACAACTCGGCGTAAGCGCGGGCCACGCGGCGGGGCGTGTCGAGCAGGCCGTGGCGCTGCGGGTCTTCGCCGATCGCCAGCAGGATCTCGCGCACCGCGTGCTCGATACGCGGCTGGTCGATGAAACCCCCGGGCTGGTCACCCCGCCCGGCGCGGTGCGGTTGGGTGGGTGTTTGGTGGCGCGCATTGGCGTTTTCGACGATCATGGCGGGCCTTTCAAAAACAGCCATAACGTTCGAAATGACAATATTGGTGTCGTTACGCCGAGTCAATTTCTTTCGTCGAAAAATTGATGTCTTGATTTAAACCATTGTTTTATATGGGATTAACTTGTGTCTCGGGAAAGGGTTCGCATCACGGCGCGGCGTGAGCTATAATCGTTCAAAACGGTGAAAGGCTTGTCTATTGATCACCACGCTATCCCCGAAAGAACTTGCTGAAGCGATCGGCGCGAGCGAATCGTCGCTCAAGCGCTGGGTCGACAGCGGCAAGCTCACCGCGTCGCGCACGGCCGGCGGCCACCGGCGGATCGCGCTGACCGAAGCCATCCGCTTCATCCGCGCCGCCGAGTTGCACGTGGTGCGACCGGATCGCCTGGGCCTGCCCCAGGCCCCGCACGTCGACGCCGCCGACCCCACCGACTCCGCCGAGCGGTTGTTCGTCGCGCTCAACGCCGGCGACGCGCCCACCGCCGAGGCCATGCTGCTCAACGCCTTCCTCGATGGTCAAACCGTGGTGTCGATCTTCGACGGCGCCGTCCGCCTGGCCATGGAACGCCTCGGCGAGCTCTGGCAGCACCGCGAAGACGGCATCTTCATCGAGCACCGCGCCACCGACATCATGGTCCACATCCTCAACCGCCTGCGTTCGCTGTTGGCCGCCCCGGGCCTCGACGCCACCCCCGCCGTCGGCGGCGCGCTGTCGGGCGACCCCTACATCATGCCCACCCTCATGGCCAGCCTCGCCCTGACCGACGCCGGCTGGCGCGCCGTGAACATCGGCCCCAATTCGCCGACCGCCACGCTCGTCCAGGCCGCCACCCATTACCACGCCCGGCTCATCTGGGTCAGCATCTCCTCCGAGAGCCCCGCACGCCGGCAGCACGACGACCTGCACCAGCTCGTGGCCCGCCTGCCCGATCGCGATATGATGGTCGCCGTCGGCGGGCGGTTCGCCGACCGTTCGGTCACCACCCTCTCCGACCGGATCGTGACCGTGCAGTCCATGGCCGAGCTCGTCGGCTTCGCCCGTGGCCTGATCTCCAACCCCGCCGCGTGATCGCCGAGCAGCACACGCCTTGACCAAGAAACCCTCCGAGCGCGACATCGCCGCCATGCGGCGGAACTACACCCGCACCGGCCTGACCGAGCAGATGGCCGGCGCCGACCCCTTTGCGCTGTTCGAGCAGTGGTTCGACGTCGCCGTGCAGACCAACCCCGGCGATTGGTACGAGCCCAACGTCATGTCCCTCGCCACCGTCGCGCCCGACGGCACCCCCTCCAACCGCATCGTGCTGCTCAAGGGCTACGACACCCACGGCTTCGTCTTCTTCACCAACTACGAATCGCGCAAGGCCGACGAGATCACCCAAAACCCAAACGTCGCGCTCTGCTTTCATTGGCCGCAGCTCGAACGCCAGGTCCGCATCGTCGGCGCCGCCGCCCGGATCGACCGCGCCGCCAACGAAGACTACTTCGCCACCCGCCCCCGCGGCAGCCGGCTCGGCGCGTGGGTGTCCAGCCAATCCCTGCTCACCACGCTCGGCGAGCTGCGCAGCGAGTTCGACCGCATGACCAAGGAGTTCGACGGCCACGACATCCCCTGCCCGCCCAACTGGGGCGGCTACCGCGTGACGCCGACCGAAATCGAGTTCTGGCAGGGCCGACCCAACCGCATGCACGACCGCATCCACTTCGAGCGCGACGGCGACACGTGGCGCCGCCAACGCCTCGCGCCGTGAGCGAGCCCGGCCCTGCGGGCCGTCGCTAAACGACCCTCGCGCACCGGCGCTGCGCCCGTGCTTCGCGTATCGCAGCGCACCCCTCATCACGCCCCGCAAACCACGATCGGCCCCCGCGCCCGACGCGACGGTGCGCAACACGGCCCGTGTGTGCGCACGCCGCCGCGCACCGAAGTGTCGCCGTGCGCGCGCCGCGGCAGAAACACCCCCGTTCCCGGCGCACCAACGCCGCCCGCGCAGCTGTGCGCACCGCACCGCGGTGCGCAGAAAACGAACGATCCGCTATTACGCGTTGTTCGGAAGCGAGCGGCGGCGTGTTCTGATGGTCGCATACCGAAAGGGGGGCCGCGAATACCATTCGCGGCTTTATGTGATGAAACCGTACGGGCGTGGGGGCAGGCCGTGGCGGGTGTTGTGGCGTTCGATGTATTGACGGGTGTTGGCCCATTGGCCGTCGTCGAACACGTAGGTGCACCACTTGCCGCGCGCCCAGACGGGGCCGACGTGTGGCGTGCGTTCGTGCACAAAACGCGTGGTTTGTTGGGCGAGCCATTTGCACGTGCGGTCGATGTCGCGTGGGGTGTACGTCATCAACAAATGCATATGCGTTGACTCGATGGTCATGGCCGCGACGCGCCAATCAGACGTTTCGGCGCAACGCCCGACGGTTGTGACGATGGCGTCGATCATGTCGGGCGTGAAACGTACGGGCGGGTGTTGCATGCGTTCCTCGGCCATCCGTTGGCGGATCGGGTCACCGGCGTGCAGCGTGTGCGGTTCGGTGTAACCGATTTGATCGTCCCACGCCGACGACCAGTGCCCGCGCCGGTCGCCCGGCAGCCAAAGGCCGTAACCCGATTTAACGATGTGGCGCCCCAGTGTGCGTGGCGTGCGCCCATGGTACATAAAGCCGCGGATGTGATCCGCGGCTCGGGGACCGCGAATACCATTCGCGGCTTTGTGTTTCGTGGGAGTTATGTGTCGGCGGTTTGTGGTTTGCGTTCGGGCACGATCTCTTCGGGGCCGCCGTCTTCGGGGATGGGCACGGGGGCGCCGGGGACGTTCTCGGGGTTCGCGTACCAGTCGTCGGCCTTGTCGGGGCCGAGCACGAGCCGGCGGAGGTCTTCGAGGACCATGTACGTCGCCGGCACGATCAGCAGGATGATGCCCGTGGCGAAGAGGACGCCGAAGCCGAGGCTGACGGCCATGGGGATCAGGAACTGCGCCTGGATCGAGCGTTCGAGGATCATCGGCAACAAGCCGAAGAACGTGGTCAGCGTCGTCAGCAGGATCGGCCGGAAGCGCCGGGTGCCGGACTCCATGAGGGTCTCGTTGAGCGGTGCGCCTTGGGCGCGTTTGCGGTTGATCAGGTCGATCATGATCAGCGAGTCGTTCACGACCACGCCGGTCAGCGCGACGATGCCGAACATGGACATGAAGCTGAGCGGCAGGCCGCCGGACATCGCCTCGTAGAACCCGCCGAACACGCCGTGGTCGCCCATGAGGACCCAGAGGTTGCCGGAGATGACGGCCTTGAGGACGCCGACGATCATGTGGCCGAACACCGCGCCGACGAGGCCGAAGGGGATGGCCATCATGATGATCAGCGGCTGGATGTAGGATCGGAACTGGATGGCGAGGAGGAAGAAGATCGCGATCAGCGCGAGGATGAAGTTGCTCTTGAGCGAGCCCATCGCGTCGTTGCGTTCTTTCTGTTCGCCTTCCATGTTCCAGCCGAGCCCGTCGTACTTGGCGACGAGGGCGGGCAGGTGCTTGGTCTTGAGGTCGGCGTTGATCTTGTCGGAATCGGCGACGGCCTTGTCGGTGTCGGCGAGGACGAGGACGGTGCGTTCCTGGTCGGTGCGGTAGATGACGGCGAAGTCGCGGCCGTACTTGACTTGCACCACGTCGAGCAGCGGCACCTCGGCGCCGTCGGCGAGGCGGATGCGCATGTCGTCGATGGTGGACAGCGATCGGCGTTCGTCTTCGGTGTAGCGGACGAGGACCTTGATCTCGTCGCGGCCGCGCTGGATGCGCTGGGCCTCTTCGCCGTAGAAGGCCTGGCGGAGCTGGCGGGCGACGTCGACCTTGCGGACGCCCAGCGCCTCGCCGAGGGGGGTGAGGCCGACGATCTCCAGCTGGCGTTTGCCGACGACGTAGTTGTCGGTGATGTCGGTGACGCCCCTGAACTCTCGGAGGGTCGCGGTCAGCTCCTCGACGGCGGCGAGCAGGGTGGCCTGGTCGCGGTGTGCGAGCTCGACGCTGATCGCGTCGGAGTCCATGAAGTTGGCGGTGTAGTCGAGGCTGGTGGCGCCGGGCACGTCGCCGACGATCTCGCGCCAGCGGTTGACCATGGTCTCGGCGGAGATGCCGCGCACCTCGCCCTCGAGCAGTTCGACGTTCACCTCGGCCAGGTGCCCGCCGGAGCGGTCTTCGGGGGTGCCGCCGCCGCGGTTGGTCATCTCGCGCGTCATCGGCTGGGCGCCGACCACGGCGGTGATGTGCTTGAACAACGGCGGCGCGCCCTCGGGCCGGTCGGCCTCGAACTCCTGGCGGACCTGCTCGGCGGCGGCCTCGAAGCGGTCGACGATCTTGACTGTCTGCTCGGCGGGTGTGCCGGGCGGCATGGTCAGCGCCACGAGCATGTTGTCGGCTTCCACGGCGGGGAAGAACTCGGTGCGCAGGTGCCGGCCCTGCACGATGCCCCCGGTGATGATCAGGGCCGCGAACCCGATGCTCAGCGTCAGGTAGCGGTGGCGGATGGCGGCGGCGAGCGTGGGCCGGTAGTAGCGCTCGATGAAGGTGTTCAGCAGCGTGCGGAGCCTGGCCTGGAAGCGGCCGATCAGCCCGCGGTGCTCGACGAGCTTGCCGCCGGACAGGTGGCTGGGCAGGATCACGAACGCCTCGATCAGCGAGATGAGCAGCACGCTGATGACCACGACGGGCATGGCGCGGAGGATCTGGAACCAGACGCCCTCGCCCTTCATCAGCGGCAGGAAGGCGACGATGGTGGTGATGATGGCCATGGTGACCGGGCCGACCATCTCGCGGACGCCCTTGATCGCCGCGGCCAGACCGGACATGTTGCCCTTCTGCCGGTAGTTGAAGATGTTTTCGCCGACCACGATCGCGTCGTCGACGACGATGCCGAGCACCACGATGAACGCGAACAGCGAGATCATGTTCAACGACATGTCGAACACCGGCAGCAGCACGAACGCGCCGAGGAACGACATGGGGATGCCGAGCATGGTCCAGAACGCCAGCCGCAGGTCGAGGAAGCAGGCGAGCACGAGGAACACGAGGATCAGGCCGATCGTGCCGTTGCGCAGCAGCAGGCTGATGCGTCCCTTGAGGAACTCGGAGTTGTCGAGGGTGACGGTCATCCGGATGTCGCCGGGCAACTGGTCGTTCATCGCCGCGACGTAGCGCTTGACGGTGCGGGCGACCTCGAGCTCGTCCTGCTCGCCGACGCGGAAGACGTTGACCGCCACCGCGGGGTTGCCGTCGAACTTGTACGACTCGTCGGTCTCGGCGAAGCCGTCGATCACGTCGGCGATGTCGGCGAGCTTGAGGTTGGTGCCGTCGGGCTGGGTCATGACGACGACCTGCTCGAAGTCCTCGGCGGTGTAGTACTGGCCGCGGGTGCGGACGAGCATGTGGCCGCCCTCGGCGCGCAGCGTGCCGGCGGAGAGGTCCAGCGAGCTGCGGCGCACCGCGTCGGCGACCTGGCCGAAGCTCAGGTTGTGCCGGCGGAGCGTGTCCTCGGAGACCTCGATCGCGATCTCGTACTCGGGCAGCCCGTCGATGCTCACCGTGGAGATGCCCTTCGGCGGGCGGATGGCCGACAGCGCCTTCTCGCCGGTGTACTGCCACCGCTTCCAGAACGGCATGTCGCCCAACCGCGACTCGTAGTGCGTCGTGGCGAGCTTTTGCGCCCGGCCGGTGGTCAGGTCGTCGCGCACGCGCTCGGCCAGCTCCTTGAGGTTCTTGCGCGTGGTGTTGCCGTGGATCGCCACGAGCAGCACCTGCGAGCGGTTGTTCGTCTTGGAGACGATCGGCTCCTCGGCCTCCTCGGGGATCGTCGTGATGCGGTCGACGACCTGCTTGACGTCGTCCAGCGCCTTGTCCATGTCGGCGTAGCGCTCGAACTCGACGAGCACGGTGCCCATGCCCTCGTTGCCGATCGACTTGACCTGCCGGACGTAGTCGACCTCGCGCACCGATTCCTCGACGGTCTGGAGGATGCCGGTCTCGACCTCCTCGGGCGTCGCGCCGGGGTAGGGCACGGAGACGGTGACCCAGTTGATGTCCAGCTCGGGGAAGAACTCGAGCTTGATGCGCGCCAGCGAGAACGCGCCGGCGAGGATCACGAAGATCATCACCAGGTTGGCCGCGACGTGGTTGGATGCGAACCACGCCAGCGGGCCGCGCCGCATGCGTCGGGGGAGTTTGTCGGCGCTCATGACCGGTCTGCCTCCTGCGTCTTGGCGTCGGCGGTGGGTGCGGCGGGCTCGTCGCCACGCACGCGGATCGCCATCTCATCGACCACGAACTCGATCGCGCTGACGATCACACGCTCGCCCGGCTCGATGCCCGAACTGATGTATGCGAAGTCGCGGTCCGCACGCGCCACGCCCACGTCACGCACGCGCAGCTTGTCGCCGTCGGCGACCCACACCTTGTCGTTGTTCCGCAACGCCGGGCGGGGCACCTTGATCAGGTCACGCACCAGCCGGCCCTCGATCGACACGTCCACGAACATCCCCGGCACCAGCGCCGCGTCCGTCTGCTCGTACGGCCGATCCACCTCAATCACCACGTGCACCATCCGGCTGCGCGGGTCGACCTGGCCCGTCGTGCGCACCGCCTGGCCCTGCCACGTGCTCAGCTTGCCGCCGAACGCCGTCGTCACCGTCGTGGGGATGCCCCCCCTGCCCGGCTCGGCGCCGTCCGTCATCGCGTCCACGCCCTCCGGCAGGTCGAACCAACGCAGCTGCTCGTCTTCCAGCGGCACCACGATCTGCGCCACGCCCGTGCCGTACACCGTCGCCAACGCCTGGCCCGTCGTCACGTACTGGCCGACGCCGACGCTCTCGCTCATCACGCGCCCGTTGAACGGCGCGACGATCTTCGTCCGCAACAGGTCCAGCTTGGCGTCGTTGTGCGACGCGACCGCCGCCGACAGCTCCGCGTTGGCGCTGACCAGCTGCGCCTCGGCCGACGCGACGCGCGCCTCGGCCGCCGTGATCTGCGGCTGACGCGCCACCAGCGGCGGCGCCGCCACCCCCGGGTGCAACCGGTCCCACTCCGCCAGGCTCACCTCGGCCTCGGCCTGCTCCAGCTGAAGGTCCGTCTTCGCCGACTCGACCTCCGCCTTGCGCAGCTCGATCATGCCACGTGCGCTCTCGATCGCCGCCTGCGCCCGTTCCAGCGCCAGCTCGTAGTCCGTCGGCTCGATCGTCACCAGCACCTCGCCGGCCTTGAAGAAGCCGCCGGCGATCAACGCCCGGCTGATCGACACCACCTTCCCCGACACCTGCGGCACCAGGTCGATCTGCACGCGGGGCTCGACCTGCCCCTGGCTCTCCACACGCACCGCCAGCGACGTGGTCGGCGCTTCGAGCACCTCGACCAACGCCCCCTCGATCGCGTGGTCTTCCTTCTCGGGCTTGTTCTGAAACGCGATCAGCAGCCGCGAGCTCGCGCCCGCGCCGACCAGCACGGCCAAACACACCGCCGCCATCACGCCACGATTCATCTTCTTCTTTTTCGCTTTATCCGCCATCGTTATTCCTCCGACCCGATCGCGATCGGGTCGTTCTCGTTTGCCGCAAGGGTTTCGTCCGTCAATCCCCAGTCCCCGCCCAACGCAAGGAACAGGTTGATCCGCGCGTTCCACAGGGTCTGTTGCTCGATCACCAGCGCGTTCTCCGCGTTGCGCCGGCGCTGCTCGGTCTCCAGCACCGTCAGTATCGATTCCACGCCGCGCTCGTAGCGTTCGCGCGCCAGCTGCTCGGCCTTCCGCGCCTCGTCGACCTGCGTCGTCCGCAGCCCGTGCGCCCGGCGCGCCGTCTCCTCACGCACCAGCGCGTCTTCGACCTCCTGCATCGCCACCAGCACCGCCTGCGCGTACTCCGCGGCGGTGCGCTCGACGCGCGCCTGCGCCGCGTCCACCTGCGAACGCAGCGAGCCGCCCGCCCACACCTTCCACGCCAGCTCGCCGACCAGCGACCACACCAGCGTGTCCCCGTCGAACAGGTCGCGCGTCCGGTCCGCACGCCAGCCGCCCGACGCGCTGATCGACACGTCCGGGTACAGGTCCGCCATCGCCACGCCCACGCCCGCCGTCTCCGCGTAGTTGCGGAACTGCGCGCCCATCAGGTCCGGCCTGCGGTCCAGCAACGCGACCGGCAGGCCCGTCGGCGGCTGGGCGACCGGCGGCAGCTGCGTCAGCGTGTCGCCCGCGTCTTCGCCCGTGCCCGGCCGCTTACCGACCAGCACGTCCAGCGCCAGCTGCGCCGCACGCAATTGGTATTCCACGTCCGGCTCACGCGCCCGGCTCGCCGACAGGTTCTCACGCGCCAGCCGCAGCTCCACCGCCGACGCCACGCCGCGCTCGTAGCGACGCTCGATCACGCCCATCGTCTTCTCGAAGCTGACCGTGTTCGCCTTCGCCACCTCCAGCAGCCGCGTCAGCGTCGCCACCTGCACCCGCGCACGCACCGTCTCGGCCACGATCGTGTGCTGAAGCGCCTGCCGGTCGGCCTCGGTCGCCAGCAGCTCGAACGTCGCGCCCTGCTCCTGCCGCTTGAGCTTGCCGAACAGGTCCGCCTGCCACGTCACCCCGCCGACCACGTCGTACGTCGTGCTCAGCGTCTGCACCCGCCCGGTCATCGGCAGCGTGAAGTTGTTGCGGTCGCGTTGCGCCCGGCTGTTGAAGCTCACCTGCGGCAAACGCTGGCCGCGCGCCACGCCCAACAGCGCCCGCGCCTCGGCCACCCGCGCCGCCGCGGCGCGAAGGTCCGCGTTGTGCTCGAGCGCCTGCGCCACAAGGTCGTCGGTCACCTCGTCGTCGAACGTCCGCCACCAATGCGTCACGTCCTGCGTCTCGGCCGCCGCCGACCGCGGCCCCACGAACGCTTCGGCCCCGTCGGCCACGCTCCCCGGCCGCGCCGGCTCGGGGCCCACGGTGCAACCCGCCAGCAGGGCGGTGGCGGCCAGCAGCGTCAAGCTTATCTGATACCGGTTCATGCCGTCCCCTCTTCCTTGACGAAGTGCTTGGCCGCGACCTCGGTCACCTTGACGATGTGCTCGACCATCAGCGCCCGGTCCAGCACCGGCGCGTCGAGCCGGCCGGCCATCTCGTACGTCCTGGCGCACTCGACGACGAACAGCAGCTGCCCGACCAGCGAGTTGAGGCACAGCTGCATGCGTTGCTTGCTCAAGCCCGGGCACGTCTGCTCGAAGCCCTCGAGCACCACCTGGGTGATCGGGTCGATCAGGTTCTCGAAGAACATGTTCGCCGGCAGCATCGGCCGGGCCATCTCGCGCTGGTACAGCAGCATCAACAAACGCCCCCGGCTGTCGTCGACCAGCGGCTCCAAAAACGCGTTCGCGAAAGCCCGCAGCACCGACTCGAGCGTCGCGTCGTCTTTCGCCATCGCGTCCCGCACCCGCGTGATGCGGTAGTCGCGCAGGTCCGCCAGCGCCCGCTTGAACACTTCGAGGTACAGGTTCTCCTTGCCCCCGAAGTGGTAGTTGATGCTCGCCAGGTTGCACCCCGCCGCCGCGGTGATGTCCCGCACCGACGTGTCGGCGAAGCCCTGCTCGGCAAACAACAACTCGGCCGTGTCCAACAGCTTCTGCTTGGTCACATCGCCCGCGCTGCCCGGCGTCGCGTGCGACGCGCCGAAGCCCTGCAAACCGCCCGTGGCAGTCGTAGTGGATTGATTCACGCTCAGTACCTCCTACGGTCAGTTTGTATCGTCCAAACGAGCGTCACAAACGAGTATATAAAACAAACGTTTTGAAGTCAAACGAACGTTTGTATGTATTAAATCGCTGATTTTAAGCGACAAATGACGTTTTTTGGCGTTTGTGCCACAATTAAACCCCCGCCAACCATGTGTTTTTGCCGAGCCCGGCGCTGCGTGTGGCGCGGGTTCGATGGCGCGTCTTGCGTGATACCGGGTGGGTGGGTGATCGCCAAGCCCGCGTGGTATGGCGCTGGCCACAACTTTTTGCGTCTACAAGTGTCAACGCACTGGCACTTCCAGCAAAAGTTTACGCGTATCGCCGTAGCGTCGGTCCGCCGGGTTGGCTATCAAGCACAGCAAAGGCGACGTGTGTATCCGCGTTTGCTTCACGTCGTGCTCTTGCTCGAACGGATGACTTGAACGTCCGGAGGTTCATCGGGTGGTATTTCGGGTCGCACCGGGTCAACTCCGCCTTCCGCCGCGCGCCGGCATCCGTTGCGTTTTGTTGGTTCGTTTCCGTCACGGCCGCCGCAGCTCGGCGGGGGGTATGCCATGCACATCGATTCACGCGCACACAAGCACCTGCAACGCCTGTACAGCCTGATCATCACCCGCATGCGGGCGATCACCGCATCGCACCGCTCGGCCGCGTGCCTCGTCGGCCGGTGCGCCGCGCGCTGGCGGCGGGCGCTGGCCGACCGCCTCGGCGCGGTGCGCCGGCGTGAGGCGTTCATACCCGTTTACGAACCGCTCGAGCGCCGGGTGATGCTCAGCGCATCGCAGATCGACGACCAGCTCATGGCCGTGGCCGACCACGCGCCGGCGGACGCCGTGGTGGGGCAGGTGCTGCTCGTGCAAGACAACGGCGACGTGGCCGGCTACCGCATCGCGTCCGGCAACAGCGACAGCGACGATGTTGACGTGTTCGCCATCGACGCGTCGGGCCTGATCACCGTCAACCCCGCGGTGTCGATCGATTTCGTGAACGACTCGACCTACGCGCTGCAAGTCGAGGTCGTCGACGCCGCCGACGCGGCGCTCGACACCGCCACGGTCACCGTGCAGGTCGACCCGTTTGCCGACGGCGACCTGGCCGACTCGGTCGGCGGCGCGCTGGGCTTGGCCGACGGCCTGCTGCCGACTTACGACCAGCTGAGCAACGACCTGGTGGGTTTGACGGTCGTCGGCAACGCGATCGATTCCCTCGTCGGCCTCGAACACGCGCTGAATCTGACCACGCTGTCGCTGACGCCGCACACCTACGCCGACGCGCCCGGCGCGCTCGGCGACCTGTCGCCGCTGTCGGGCCTGGCGAGCCTCGGCGAGCTGACCGTGCACCGCTACAGCCTCGACGACGCGGCGTTGGCCACGCTGGCGAGCCCGACCGGCCTGCACACGCTCGACGTGCGCCACAACGCCGTCGCCACCGTGCCGCAGGCCGTCGCCGATGCGCCCGCGCTGCAGACGCTGGTGCTCGGCGCCAACCCCATCGCCGAGTCGAACGACTTCGGCGTCGCGCTGGCGTCGTTGGCCGGTTCGTCGGTCCACCTCGACCTGCCGTCGAACCTGCCCGGCGAGGCGGCGGGCATCGCCGACCTCGCGGCGCGCCTGTTCTACTCGCCGACGCGCATGTACCAGTGGGTGCGCAACCACATCGAGTTCCAGCCCTACGCCGGCGCGATGAAGGGCGCCGAGGCGGTGTGGCAGACCCGCGCCGGCAACGCGTGGGACACCGCCGCGCTGCTCGCGGCCCTGCTCAACGAGGCCGGCCTGACCACCCGCTTCGTCTCCGGCCCGGTCACGATGACCGAAGCGACGGCCATGGAATACCTCGGCACCGTCACCCCGTACGCGGCGCTGTCTGTCCTTTACCACGCGGGCCTGAACCCGGTATCGGACGAGACGAACCAACAAATCACGTTCGATCACGCGTGGGTTGAGGTTGACCTGTCTGGGTCATGGACGCCGCTCGACGCCGCGTGGAAGTACCGCGCACACCGCGACGGGGCGATCAACATGCTCACCGAGGGCGTGGCGTTTGATGCGGACGGGTATTTGAGTGAGGTACGAAACAACCCGGCCTCCGAGTACTACGAGGGTCAGGTGCGTTCGTACTTATCTGAGCACATGCCGGGCATCGGCGTCGCGGACCTGGCTTATCAGGGGCAGATCATACCGGTGGCCGTAGAAAGCCTGCCGGCGCCGAACCCGGGGGAACCGCGCAAAGACACGATGGTGGATTACTGGTTGCCTGACGAGGCGCTGCTGGTCGATCACGGCTCATCCATACCGGACTCGCTAACCCACCGCGTGCGGATTGCTTTGAGGGGTTACCAGGGAACCCTGACCCATGAGGGGCCGTCTCTGCGGACGTATTTTGCCTCGGACATCCTGCCGGTTCCCGCGATCGCATTATCCACCATTGCCATCGAACACGACATCACCGGGTCGGAAGCGGTTCATTCTTTGTTCATCGATTCGATCCAGCAAGAAACAGCTTGGACCTCGGTTGATGTGGACGAAGAAGTCATCGTGTATATCGACGTGTTCGAACCGGACGGCGACGATGTGTTCGAGCGACAGTACAAGCACACCATCGATGTGGATGAATACGTGGTGATCGGCCTTGAGGCCAACCAATACACTTCAAGCATCATCAACCGCGAACACCGCGCCTTGAATGAGGCGATGCTCCAGCACGCGGGGTTGGATCCGTCGGCGTTGCCGGACCAGAGGGGGCTTGTCGGCCAGTTCTTGAAGACCGCGATCTGGTCCTACTTTGACCAGACCAGCCGGAGCACGCTGGCCGTTGCGAACATGACCGGGGCCATCCCCAGGCACAACCTCGTGGCGTCCGGCGTCGTCACGAGCAAGATCGATGTGATTCGCCCGAGCGATGGGTTTGACATGGACCTGCAGTACCCGTTCGTGCCCCAAGCGCTCAGCCTGGACATCCCTAACGGGGACACCGAGGCGGTATCCATCTTCGGCACCGTTGACGACGTCGCCGGCCTAGATCAGTTGCGCAGGGATCGCCTTGTCATTACGGGTTACAGCGCCTCGGCGCTCGAGGGCATGATCTGGGAACAGATGGCCAACATCCCCAGCATCTCCACGATCCGTTCGCTGCAACTCGCCAACGCCAGCCAAGAGACCGGTCAAGGCGTCGTTGTGATCACCGGCAGTGAACTCGACCAGATCGAGAGCCTGATCAACCTGCCGGCCCACCTCGACGACGCCGTCGAAGGTGACATCAGGAGTATCGTTGAGGGTGTGTCCCGTCTGAGCGGACTGATGCTGACGCCTGTCGGTTCCAGCGAACAGGTTCGTCTTGATATTGGGCCGGACCCACAGAACGTGGTGGCGGGTTGGCAGGAGTGGAGCATGTCCGATCCGCTCGGCTATGAAAGCAAATCACTCAGCGCCGGGTTTGATGCCGACGGTTTTCAGGTGTCATTTACATCTGTCGATGGTGATACCTACTCGCTGGGGTCATTGGCTACGGTTTCTGACGTGTTGGCCGATGGCGCCATCATCCCCTCTTCATACGAACTTCAATTGAATGGCCTGGTTGCGGGCGCGTACGAACTCTACCTGTTCGTCGGGCGCCCTGAAGGAGAAGCTGCGACCTTGACGGTCGTCACGGCCGACGCGAACGGCGTCAGCAATGTGGTATACGACCCTTATGACTTTGGCGTTATTCCATTGCCGATTCAATCCAACGGCTCGCACCCGATCACGATCCAGGTGCAGGACAACGACGACGGTTACACCGTCACCACGCCGAAGATGATCACGCCGATCGGGAACGACGACCCGGCGTCGCCGCTGTGGAACGGGGTCGGGTACCTGGTCGAGCACCGCGTGAAAGGCGCAACCGGGTATCGCATCCGCGGCGGCTACGGCACCGACGTGGAAGAGGCGCACGGGGGGCACATCTCCGGCATCTACGACCAGGTGTCAAACTTCTGGGATGCCCTGACGCACACCAAGGTCGGCGACCCGATCAACCCCGCGACCGGCACGGTGTATCACGACGAGACCGACTTCGCGTTGCCGAACCTCGGGGTGCCGTTGGCGTTCGGGCGGCATTACAAGTCGGGGTTGACCGGGCAGGACGGGCACGGCTTCGATCGCGGCATGGGCTCGGGCTGGTCGTTCAGCTTCAGCGACCGGCTCTACGTCAAGGGCGTCAGCGCCAGCTACCCGGGCGACGACAACGACCCCGACGGCTCGGCGGTGTGGCTGACCGACCGGGGGGACCTGTTGAAGTTCGAGTCGTACCCAATACCGGCGGACCACTACGCGTATTGGGATTTCAACGTGCTCGACGACCCGCCGGGTCAGCCGAACGTCGAGGCGCCGGACCGGGGCACGGCCGGGCACACCACGCACATCAGGTTCAACCCGGCGTGGATCACCGACAGCGAGCTGACGGTGATCCCGAACAACAGCGCCGTCGGTTTCGCCCCGGGGCGGGTTTACGCGGACTTCAAGGCGAGCAACCTCGACCCGAAGACCAACTACACCTATTCGCTTTGGTTCAAGACCGACGAGCCGGACATCCCGATATCGTACACGCACACCGCCGCGGCCGAGCGCGACCGGGAGCTCGAGCTGGTGGGGGGCAACATCCAGCACACGATCGGCGGGGACGCCGCGACGAGCGAGGGGCTGAACCTGGCCGACGGTCAGTGGCACTTCGTGGTGGTGGTGGTCGAGGAGAACGTCGGGCACCGGGTTTACGTGGACGACACGGACGCGCCCGTCGCCGTGGGCACCGGGGCCTGGCTCGCCGACCAGACCAGCAAGCTGCTGGAGTTCGGCAAGCAGGCGACGAACTTGTCGTACCAGGTGGACCAGGCGCGTCTGTACGATCGCGTGTTGAACGACGAGGAGTTGTGGCAGTTGTCGCAGGAATCGGCGCTGACCGGCAAGTTCATCAACCCGTTGGGCATGTTCGGCGAGTTGAAGGCGGTGGCCGGTGGTCACGAGTGGGTGGACACCGCCGGCGGTCGGGTGGTGTTCGATGCCGAGGGTCGGATGGTGCGGCGGGTGGACCGCTACGGCAACGGCGTCGAAGTGGTGTACGACCCGGTCGAGGTGGACCGGATATTGCGCGTGCACGATGCGCAGGACGCGACGCGGGAGCTGACGTACGCGTACAACGCGGACGGGCGGCTGGCGGGCGTGTCGGATTGGACGGGGCGGGCGTGGGGCTACGAGTACTACACGCCGGCCGACGGGGCGGCGTTGGACGGGTTGCTGCGGCTGGCCGAGGCGCCCGACGAGCCGGACGATGCGTTCGACCTGGGCGGGGCGGGCGATGCCGATGCCGAGGCGGCGGTCGGGTACACGTATTACACCGACGACGTGCGGGCGGGCCTGTTGCGCACGGTGGTCAATCCCAACGGGGACGCGACCGAGTTCACGTACTACGCGAACCGGCGCGGGTTCGAGGTGAAGCTGGCCGACGGCCACACGCAGAGCCTGAACTACAACCTGTTCCGCAACCGCACGGCGTACACCGATGAGCGCGGTCACACGACGCACTACACGCACGACGCCGACGGCAACGTGGTGCAGACGCTATACGCCGACCGGACCACGGTCGAGAGCGAGTGGCAGGACGGGTTGCGGGTTGCGGTCACGGGCAAGCTGGGGCAGATCACGCGGCTGACCTACGACACGGCGACGGGCAACGTGCTGACGCAGACCGACCCGCTGGGGTACGTGACCGAGTACACGTACACCGGCGGTGCGCTGTTCAACCAGGTCGAGACGGTCACGGCGTTCGGCGACCCGGGCACGGCGGCGGACGACCGGGTGACCGCGTACGTGTACAACGCCGACGGCACGCTCGGCACGGTGACCGACGCGGAAGGCCACACGACGGGGTACGCGTACTTCGGCGCAGGCGAATTGATGGAAGGGCGCGGGGTGGTCGAGCGCGTGGTGCGGCCGAAGGGTTACGCCACGCCCGAGGCGGACGACTACACGACCGCGTTTACGTACAACGCGGGCGGGCAGGTGCTGACGACCACGACGCGCGCCGACGCGACCGGCGGCGACATCGTGGTGACCAGCGCTTACGACGAGCGGGGCCTGATGGTTTCGCAGACCGATGCGAACCTGAACGAGACCGTGTACGCGTACGACGTGCTGGGTCGGCTGCGGCGGGCGACGACGGCGGACCCCGACGGGATCGGGCCGTTGGCGGCGGGGGTGATGCGGTACACGTACGACGCGGTGGGCAACCTGGTTGAAACGCACGACGTGGTCAACGCGTTGACGACGGTGGTTTCGTACGACCCGATGCAGCGGCCGATCAAGGAGGAGCTGACCGATGGGGTGTTTGCGCTGAGCACGCTGACGCTGCGCGACGCGTTCGGCAACCCGGTGGCGGTGATCGACACGGCGGGGCGTACGACGCAGATGGTTTACGATGCGCTGAACCGCCCGACCGCGACGGTCGCGGCGGACGGGGGCGTGGCGCGGATCGGTTACCACGGCGGGGGCGGTGCGGCGAGCGTGACCGATGCCAACGGGAACACGACGCGCTTCGCCTACGACCTGCTCGGTCGGGTGGTGCAGGAGGTGCTGGCCGACCCGGACGGCGCGGGCGGGCTGGCCGCGGCGGTGATGCACACGGGCTACGACGCGTTTGGCAACGTGCACACGGTGACCGACCCGCGTGGGTTCGTGACGGTCAACGAGTACGACAAGCTCAACCGGTTGACCAGGCAGACGCTGCCCGACCCGGACGGGTACGTTTTAGACGACGGGTTCGTGGTCTGGCTGCGGTTCGAGCAACAGTCGCCTGAAAAGAAGGTGCCTGATGAGGCGCCCGGTGACGCCTATGCCGACCCGGGCAACGACCAGGGCAAGCTGCAAGGCACCGCGCAGTTGGTGGACGGGGGGCCGTTGGGCAAATCGGTCTACCTCGATGGCAGCATCGCTTTTATCACCTACAGCGATTCGGATGACACGACCACCGCGGCCCACGAGCAGCGTTCGGTGTCCTTGTGGTTTGAGGCGGACGACAAGGACGCGGGGCGGCAGTTGCTGTACGACGAGGGCTATTACCCCGTTGGGATGAACCTCTACCTCGATGGTGGGGTGTTGTATGCGGGGTTCTGGGATAGCGCCCTGGGCGTGAACAGCTTTATCTCCACCGATCAGGTCGAGACCGGCCGGTGGCATCACGTGCTGGTCACGCTCGATGGCAGCGGGGGGTCGGACGCCGGTCAAGAGTTCAAGCTTTACCTGGATGGGTCGTTGGTGGGTAGTGCGGCGGGCGGCGCGTTCCGTGAGCACTCGGTGTCCAACAGGCCGTGGTCGTCACTCGGCCGGGCGTCTTCGCAAACGCGATACCACGACAGCGCCGGCGCGGATTACACCTACAACCATTACGCCGGGCGGCTGGACGATTTTCGCATTTACAACCGTGCCCTGGACAGCGACGATGCGATCGGCTTGTTCAACGGTAACGATTCGTACGAGTTGATCGAGACCCGGTACCACTACGATGCGCACGGCAACCTGGTGGCGTTGATCGACGCCGAGGGCAACCGGACCGACTTCGGGTACGACGAACTCGACCGCCAGACCAGCCAGACCCTGCCGCCCGCGGGGGCCGGGGGGGATCGGCCGGTCACGGGGTTCGCTTACGACTTCAACGGCAACCTGACCTCGACCGTCGACGCCGAGGGCAACACGACCTGGCTGTTCTACGATGCGCTGAACCGACCGACGCACGCGACCGATGCGCTCGGTGTCGCGGCGTACCTTGCGCAAGACCCGCAGCACGACCACGCCAGCGCGCAGGGCGAGCTCGGGCAGCTGACGCGCACCACGACCACCGCGTTCGACCAGCTCGGCAACGTCGCCTCGGTGACCGACGCGGTCGGGCTGACGTCGACCAGCGTTTACAACGCGCTGGGGCAGGTGGTCGCGATGGCCACGCCCGACCCGGACGGCGCCGGGCCGATGACCGGCCAGGCGACGCGTTACGGCTACGACGCGGCGGGCAACGTGAGCTACGTGACCGACGCCAACGGCGCCGCCGCGGGCGCGCCGGCGCACACGGCGTGGTACCGCTACGATGCGCTCGGTCGGCCGACCGCCGTGACCGATGCGCTCGGCGGTTGGGCGGGCGACCCGTCGCACTCGGTGTTCACCGAGTACGACGCGGCGGGCAACCCGATCGCTGTCACCGATGCGCTCGGCCGGACGACCTGGCAGTTCTACGATGCGCTCAACCGCCCGACGCACACCACCGATGCGCTCGGCGTCGCGGCGGCGGGCGGCTTGACCCACGCCGCGGTCACCGACCCGCCCGGCCAGCTCGGCCACACCGCCACCACCACCTACGACCTCGTGGGCAACGTGGTCGCGGTCACCGATCAGCTCGGCGAGCAAAGCACGTTCGAGTACGACGGGCTCAACCGGCAGGTCGCCGCCACCGATGCGCTCGGCCAGACGATGCGTTACACCTACGACCTGCTCGGCCGGGTCGTGCGTGAACAGTCGCCCCCGCCCGGCGGGCACAACGTGGAAGCCTTGCCCGAACTGGTGACGGTTTACGATTACGACGGCCAGGGCAACCTGCGCGCCGTCACGTCGACCAACGCCAATGACGATGCCGACCACACCGACGAGCGCTACACGACGGATTACGTGTACGACGAGCTCGGCCGCGTGGTGCGAGAAACGTCGCCCGACCCCGACGGCGCCGCCGGCCCGCTCGGGCGCGTGACCACGCACACCGCCTACGACGAGGTCGGCAACGTCACCCACAGCTGGTTTGTGTGGCAGAACCCCGACGACCCGGCCGACCGCCAGGCGGTGGTGACCGTCATGGCCTACGATGCGCTCGGCCGCGAGCTCGGTACGGCGCAGTACACGCTGACCGGCACCGCCGTCGACGACGTCGTGCCGCACACGCCGACCGACCCCGACGCCTGGCGCAGCTTCGACCCGGCCGCCGACCCGCGCATCAAGCTCGAGTCGCACACCCACCACACCTACGACCAGCGCGGCCGCCTGTCGCACACCGAAGACGCCTTCGGCAGCACGCAACGCTTCGCCTACGATGCGCTGGGCAACCTCGTACAAACGGCCACGCCCACCCTCACCGACGACGACGAGCCCGCGTGGCTCGTCACCCGCACGCACTACGACGACGCGGGGCGCATGATCGCCACCAGCGATCCGTTTGTCGTGGCCGACGACAACGGCCAGCCCCTGCTCGACACCGCGATCACCGCGACCGATGACCTGCGCGCCACGCAACACGTGTACGACGAGCTCGGCCGGGTCGTGCAAACCGTGCGCCTGCAGGGCGCCGCGGCCTGGGTCGCGCTCGACGCCGACGCGACCAACCCCGACGTGTACGACACGGCCTTCACCCCCGTCGCCGACACCGACCCGACCAACCCCGACGTGCGCTCGCGCACCGAAACGCACTACGATGCGCTCGGCCGCGTGCACCACACGATCGACGTCGTCGGCGGGCGCACCGACTTTTACTACGACGACAACGGCCGCCAAGTCGCCGTGCTCGGCCCGAGTTTCGTCGACGACCTCGGGCGCACCATACGCTCGCTCACCGAGTTTGCCTACGACGCACTCGGCCAGCAGCAGCGTGTCGACAGCGGCACCGCGGTGCTCGACAGCGCGCCGAACTTCACCACTCAGCCCGAACTCGGCGACCTCGACCAAACGGTGACCGACGCCAGCGACCGCCTCGTCACCGAGTACGACTACGACCACCTCGGCCGACCGGTGACCGCCCGGCGCATCGACCCGGGCACCGGCGACACCATCACCACCCAAACCGAATACGACGCGCTGGGGCGCGTCGAAGCCGACATCGACGGCCTCGGCCGACGCACCACGTACCTGTACAACGAGGGCGGCCTGTTCACCGGTGTCGACCTGCCGCAGGTCGACGACCCGGCCGACGGCTCATCGAACCCCGTCACCCCGCGCTACACCTACGCCTACGACAGCTTTGGCAACCGCCGCTCGATCACCGACCCCAAGTCGAACACGACCGGCTTCGTGTTCGACCGCTTCGGCCGGCAGCTGCAGCGCACGCTGCCCATGGGTGAGGTCGAACGCACGATATTCGACGACACACGCCACGCCGACATCCTTTACGGCGACGAGCCCGACGCCGAGGAGAGCCAGCGGTGGAGCTCGGGGCTCGGCCAGCTCGCGTTCACCATCGACTTCGAGGGCAACCTGACCGAGTACGTCTACGACAACCGCCCCGGCGCCAACGGTCGGCTGGTGCAGGAACGCAAGTACGAGGCGCAAACCCTCGCCGATGAGGGCATCGACCCGCTGGCCGTCGGCGACGCGGCGGCCATGATCGGTGCGTTGCAGTCGAACGCCGTGCCCGCCGATTGGATCGCGATCTACAAACACGACGCGTTCGATCGCGTCTACGAGGTGCTCGAAGTGTTCGAACACTGGTGGGCCGGCGATATCAACCTCGACAACCTCGTCAACCTGGTCGACATGACCTACGTGGGCCTGTACTTCGGCGACCAGGGCCGCGGCGGCGTTGTGCAGGCCGACTTCGACTACAACGGCGAGACCGGCTTGAGCGACCTGAACATCATCGGCTCAACCTACCGCGACTCCAGCGACCGCGTGCTGTTCCAGACGCTCAACACCTACGACGCCGAGGGACGCATCACCCACATCGACTCGCCGCAGGGCGACCTGTTCTACGCGTACGACGACCTCGGCCGGCTCACCCGCGCCTGGACCGGCAGCGAAACCGGCACCCCCAACACCCAAACCACCTACACCTACGACGAGCTGAACCGGCTCGCGACCGTCACCCAGACCCACCGCAACGGCGCGCCCGTCGCCGGCGAGACCACGACTTACCACTACGACGCCGCGGGCCGCATCGCCCTTGAAACCAAGCCCAACGGCGTGAGCACCACCTACGCCTACGACCCGTTCGGTCGGCTGACCGGCGTGACCCACTTCAAGACCGCCGCGCCCACCAGCACGATCGCCCAGTTCGTTTACACCTACAAGGCCAACACCGATTTGCGCGCGACCGCTACCGAGCGGTTCGACACCACCGGCGACGGCCAGCTCGACGCGCAGCAGCGGTTCACCTGGCAATACGACGACCTGAACCGTTTGGTCGAAGAGTCGTTCGACGCCGGCGATGACGGGCCGGGTACCCACGACTATACCGACCGGTTCCGCTACGACCCCTCGTCGAACCGCTACGACAAGACGCGCGACGCCGGTTCCGACGGCACGATTGATGAAACGACGACTTACGACCTGGACGCGAACGACCGTCTGCTCAGCGAGACCACCGACGCGACCGACCCCACACAAGACCGCCACACCGTTTACGAGTACGGCGGCGGTGCGACCGGTGGCGCTTCCGGGGGCGACGACCCCACGGCCCAGACGGGCAAGACGGTGCACGCTGGGCTCGACGCGCTCGCCGACGTGACCGAGCAACACACGTTCGGCTACGACTTGGACGGGCGCATGTCGACCGTGCGGATCGTCAAGTACGACGAAACGCAGGCCGTCAGTTCGGACGTGACGACGACGTACCAGTACAACGACGCGGGCTTCCGCATCAGCGCGGCGGTCGACGACGGCAGTTCGGTGACCACGACCGTGTACCACACGGACCCGTTGAACTTCACGGGCTTGCCGCAGGTTCTGGAGGAGGGCGTCGAGGACCCGGCGGACGCCGACCACCAACTCGGCACGCCCGCCGAGGTCGCCCGCACGTACACGCTGGGCCTGGACGTGATCGCGCAACAGTCGCCCGACGTGCTGGCCGGGGCGCTGCTGGTGCTGGCTTACGATGCGCACGGCTCGACGCGCGGGCTGCTGAGCGGTTCCGGGGGCGGTGGGATTGCTCAAGGCTCAGGCCTCACGCCTCAAGCCTACACCTACGACGCCTACGGCGACGTGATCGCGACGGGCTTCGGCGCAACGCAATCGAGCGACGCCCTGACGAACCTGCAATACAGCGGCGAATGGACGAACACGTCGACGGGCTTGCAGTACTTGCGTGCGCGCTGGTACGACCCGAGCGCGGGCGTGTTCAACCGCCTCGACCCTTACGCCGGCGACGCGGGCGACCCGTTGAGCTTGAACAAGTACCAATACACGCACGCCGACCCGATCAGCGGCATCGACCCCACGGGTCTCAGCGTCACGCAAGGCACGGCGAACTACGGCGGATTGATCAACGGCAGCTCGCTCGACGCCGGCGGGCCGCTGGGGTTGCTCCCGGCACTTCCGGCGCCGGTCATCTCGCTGGCGGAGCTCAACGCCTACCCCACCGACTTCCGATCAACGTCCCAGTCCGTTGCGGAAGCGCTCGATCCGGCGGGTAATAGCAGCAGTTCGGTCGGGCCCGCTTACGCGTACACCACCCCGAGCCATTTCAACCTGACGCCGTCTCCCGTCCACGCGAGCAGTTCGGAAGATGTGTTGCTGAACGTCGGAACGCTGAAGACGCAACAGAGGGCGATCTATCAGCAGGTCGGCTTGGCCACCCAGTACCTTCAAGAAGGCAACGAGGACTTATTCCACGAACAGGTCCGTCTGATCGGTCAAGCGACGGACAGCTACTACCGCAACCTGGCGCTGGTCCAGCGGCAAGCCGCTCAATCCCGTCGTCACACGGGCTTCGGCGACTGGTTCGGCGATGCGTCGACCGCGTATTTCTCGGGGCCGCCCAGCGCCATCACGCAAGCCGAGCGAGCGGTGAACGAGCTGGGCCACCTCGGGTTCGGCCTTGACGCCAACCCCGAGCAACTCCTTGCTGAGCGAGAGGCGGTGGGCGAGACGCTCACCGCGGCGGGCGATTACGCGACGCTGAACGATCGCCTCTACGTGACGGCGTACTACGCGGAGAAAGCGACGTTCTTGGGCAGCCTGGCGCTGGGTGGTGCTGGTGTTTATACATCTCAGGCGACGAAGAAAGCCGCGGGTTGGGCGCTGGTCCGTTACGGTGCCGCGCAGGGCGCGGGCTACGCGGTGGACCGCTACATCGTGAACCCGGCGTTGGACGCCCTGATCGAAAAGATGGAGTTGAACCCCCACGCGGCGCAGTTTACGCTCCTGGCGATCCAGATGTATCGTATGGGGAGGGGATCTGGGAAGAGCAATGATTCAACTATCGCCCCAAGTACATCAACGATCAGCCCAGCTCGTCGTGCAGCGATTCGTGATGCGTTAACTGATACGAATGGGAACCTGTTAACGCGAGCAGAGCGACGAGGTGTCAAGTTCACAATCCGTCGAGTTGAAGCCCAAGGCTATGGTTTGGATGGGGCGATCAAGATCAGAGGAAATCAAGGTATTGATCTAGCCTTTAGTGGAAGAGGTTCGAATGCTGGACGTTTTGCGCTTGCGGAGGCAAAAGCCTCACCAGGCTTAGGCTCTTTGTCGAGAGATTCCCTTGGTATACGTCAGGGTAGTAGGGATTTCTTTTTGACCCGCTTAAAGCGCGCGGGGCGACAAGATTTGATTCATCAGTTCAAAATGGGGAATGTCGATCTATTCGGAGGCTTCCAAAGAAGTGGTCGCCTTTTCCAGCTCAATCCTGACATCTTTAAGCGTGATATTAACTTCCGCCAGACACCTGGGGCTGCTACACTAATCGATTAGAAAGGAAAATAAGATCATGGTTACAGCAAGTGAGCGACTGGAGTATGCTTTATCCGGTCTCGATATAGCCGACCATTGGAAGAAGGAAGGTAATATCCTTCGGGAGGAAAGTTGTGTCTCCGACGCACTGATGGATTATCTTGCGGCTTTGGTTCTTGATTGCGATGGTATCGATGACGTTCGCGCGGCGTGGTCAGAAGACCCTCGTGTGTCTGATACTCTATTGCGCCATCATCGATTGCTAGGTGAGGTTGTTGCCAAGGTTGATGCTGGCGAGGTCCCTAACTCCGTTATCGCGGGTAATTACCCGCATTTGGTTTTTGCGCACTTGGCGTGGGCTTTGGGTGAAATAGAAATCGGCGAAACTTATGCCAAGGTTGCTTCTCGTGATGATGTGTTGGATCTCAGCACGCCTTTCTGGCGAGAGTATTCGCGGGCGGTTGGATGTCTTGTAGAGTGCCAACCTTATGCCATGAGTGACTTCAAGTCCAAGGGGCAAGAGAAATACTGGCTTTCTTACCTTCGATTGATTGAATGTGCCACCAATCACAATGACCTAGAGCCGACAATCTCTGAGATCAATGACACGTTTGCCAGGCGCAACGCGGACAAGACCATTACCGATGATGCCTATGAGGTTGAGGGGTCAGGTCTTCAACCCGTTCGATGGGACTTTAGACGCGATGGCCTGTTGAGCTACATTGATCAAAAGCAGTAGTTCTTATTTCTTTGTCGCTCCGGCGGACTCTACGAACGCTTCGACAACCTTTAGGATGTGGAGCTGCTGGGATCGCGGCAAAACACTTACCTTTTCAAACGCCCGCTGGGCACGTCCATCCGGGCCGCTTCGTTGCTTGGTGCGGCTCTATTGGGTGAACAACTTCTCCACCGGCACCCCCGATTCCACCTGACGCAGACAAAAAGCGATCTGGGCCTCGGTGTAACGCTTCTTCTTCATCGAACCTGCTCCTTCTTGGGGTGGCTAACATCTTCCAAAAAGTCGCATCCGATGTGAACCAGGAATCAGGGGCAAGACCACCCTCGCCGACGTTGGCGATTCAGCGTCGACACGGTATGTCAGAACTCATCGCCCGTGCACCGGGAGCCAGGGTGTCTGTCGCACACGGCATACAAAGTGGCTATGAGCTGGAGTCCTACCAGAGGATCGTTGCATTGAGTGAGGCGACCATGGGCTTTGCGCCGGGGTTTGATGCCGCGGACAACTTCAATCGAGGTAATCTGCTTGCCGCGGGCATCTATGCGGCGATCGATGTCACCCCCGCCGGGTGGATAGGGGACATATTCAAGGCGGGCGTTAAGCTGTCACGAATTGGCAAAGGGGCGTCTAAGCTGGCGCAAATTACGAAACTGAATCAATTGCCGAACATAGCAAAGTTTACCAAGTTGAATGCTTCGGCCCCTAAGGCAGCGGTTGATTCATTATTGGCGGGTACGCGACTTGACGGCCAGTTATACGGTCATAAAGCAATTGAGAAACTGGGTGGATACCTTGAAAGACGGGGAGTCACACTTCACGTCGGTGGCGAGTACGCTGACGAGCTATTGGATCTTAAGGGAGCTAATGGATTATTTCGAGCTAAAGCGGATGGTACTGGAGAATTGTTCTTAAGGGCAGATCCAACGTGGTATGAAGTTCTTCACGAACTACAACATTTTATTGATCACCGTAATTTGGGGTTTGAAGGATACAAGAACTTAGGGAAAATTGGCCGAGAGCAAAGTGTGTATGATGCATTAAGAGCCAATCGTGCATGGGATAATATATTTAATCAAGCCGAGCGTGATCATGCGTGGTGGTATATATTTATGAAAGGAGGAAACCCCTTAGAGTAACGGTATACCGCGACAGTCCATGCCAGCAGTATATGGTAACCCGAACGCCAACCCAGTATATTGTTTAAGACAACGGACATTCACTACGTTTTTCTTTGTGCTTGCCTCAAATAATACTCATTGATATTGCAAAGGAAATTGCCGCCAAAATGGAGTACATTTGATGACTCAAGAAGAAGCCATACACATTGCATCTAATTTTATTAATAACAGCAAAATAATCGTGGACAAGTTTGAATCTGCCAGATATTGCGAGTTTGCACCAGGGATCGAGGGAGCCTGTTGGTTTGTGAGCTTTGCTTTGCCAAACACCGATGATAATGAATCAATCGATTCTGTAACTGAGACAACAATAATCGTTACTACGAATGACGCCAAAGCTATATTACTTGAAGGATTATAACGTAGGGGCAGCAGGAGGGGGCATAAAAGGGGACATTCTACTTTTCCCTCGTCGAGCGAGTCGTTGACAAACCTGCAATACAGCGGCGAATGGACGAACACGTCGACGGGCTTGCAGTACCTGCGTGCGCGCTGGTACGACCCGAGCGCGGGCGTGTTCAACCGGCTGGACCCTTACGCCGGCGACGCGGGCGACCCGTTGAGCTTGAACAAGTACCAATACACGCACGCCGACCCGGTCAGCGGCATCGACCCCACGGGCCTGAGCGTCACGCAGGGCACGGGCAACTACGGCGGGTTGATCAATGGCAGCTCGCTCGACGCCGGCGGGCCTACCAATCCTGTCGAACTCGCCCTCCAGATCGCGGGCAATGACGGGTCTGCCAACACGGACGTCACGCTTGTGGACCTCTACCGGTACGACGCGGGGTTCGGGCCGTGTGTCGATCCTGTTTGTGGTTTAGCGGATGCGTTAGCGTCAGGACCGATTGGGACTAATCTAAGCCACGTCGTTAACAATCAACTGCAACCCAAGACATACAAAATCGATATCCCTACAGACGAAGAGATCATCGCACTCAACGCAACGTTCCATGATGCTTCGGGCGTATTCTGGCCGGCCCTGTGGGATTATTCGGTTTTAGGTTATGACCGACGGGGCAATGATAAGCTGCGGAATCCGAAAGAAATTCCACGAGATATTAAGAACTCACTCATCGCAACCGGTCAATAGGTTGTCCTACCAATGACGGTAGCGCTTGGGGTCACGGATTACGATTACGGCATGAAAAACTCGGTTCTGGTTCGTCAGATCGACGAGGCCAATGCACGAGGTGACAACGCCCACGGATTGGTGGTCGACATTGCGATGGATGTCGGTTTAGTGGTCTACGACAACGCGAGTATATTCTGGGACGACCTGACATCGGGAGACCCAGACCGCCAGGGCGACGCATTGCAAGGCGCATCCGATGCTTTAATCAAGCTCGCTGCCCAGCGGAAGCTCACTGGCAGGCCATCGAAGTTACATTCAACAAAGCAACCAAAGCGTCCTTTGGTAAAGTGGAAGCAAAGTCAGCCAACTCGGCTACGCTAAGGAAAAACCTCGGGATAGAACCAAACTCTGATTTGGATGCCCACCACCTTGTGGCTGGTGGGCTACAGAGAGCGGCCCCGGCAAGAACGATCTTACACAAGTATCAGATCGATATTAACTCAGCGAGCAATGGTGTTGCCTTAAGAGGCGGGAAAGGCGCACCAAAGACGACGAAGCCTAGGCATCATAGAGGATCAGACCTGCATTCGAATCGGGGGCTTAGGGCAGTAAATGATAGATTACAAAACGCTGTTATGGGAACCAGTGATTGGGCGACAGGACGTCAACAAGTGCTTAAAGAACTAGAAGCCATTTCAAAACCTTCTTAGCGCGATCATCAGGCACGCCACGTGCACGAAGGCGCGGTACATCAAGAGTTTGTGTTCCCATCGGACGA
>JANQHD010000003.1 GCA_028282805.1 Phycisphaeraceae bacterium
CAGCGTGACGCCGCCGGCGATCTCAGTGGAGGAGAAACTGCCCCGGACGTCGACGGTCGCGGTGGCCGAGCCGAACGCGTTGTCCGCCCCGGCGATCAGTGCGCCGGTGGTTTCGGGGTCCGCCGAGTTGACATCGATCAAGCCGTTGAAGCCGCTGTTGTTGCCGGTGAGGGTCAGGTTCTCGGTGGTGCGTTGGGCGCTCAACACGATGGCGCCATCACCCGCGAAGGTGTTGGCGATGGTGCCCGAAACGCCGCCGCCCGCGCCGTCGCCGTCGAAGGCGACCTTGCCATCGGCCGCGATGTTCACGGTCGAAGCAAGGGGAACCGCCGTGGCGCTGGCGATCGACAGGGTGCCGCGGTTGACGGTGGTCGTGCCGGTGTAACTGTTGTTACCGGACAGGATCAACTCACCGTTCCCGTTCTTTGTCAGGCCAGCAGAACCGTTGATCGAGGCAGCGATTTCGTGAGAGCCGAAATCGTTCACGTCGACCAGTGCGTTGCCGCTGAGCGTCAGGCTGCCTCCGCCGTCGACCAGCGTGTACTTGGCGGCTGTCGTGTTGAAGTAGAGGAAGTCCAGATCGACGGCGGCATCGATGGTGATGGTCGCGTCGGCAGAGATCGCCGAGCCGAGTTCGGCGCTGCCGCCGGAACTGGTTACGCCGGGAACGCTTGGGTCGCTCGTCCAATTGGTTGCGACGCTCCAATTCCCACTGGCGTCCACGTCCCATTCCGGAAGAGCGGGCGTATTCGGGATCACCGCGAAGGCGCCCACGAGGGTGTTACTGAAACCCGGGTTATCGTAAGAGCGGTTAGAGCCGGCGCCGTTCCCGCCGGGGTTCGCCGCGCCCGCAAAGTAACCGTAGCCCGGCGTCGACAAGTTGAGCCAGCCTTCAAATTGTCCATTACCCGCGGACTGGAAGTAGTTTGATCCTGGAAGAGCATCCGCGTTCGTTGCAGATTGCCCCGGAGCATCTTCGTCGGGATAGTAGAAGTTAAGGATGTTGGCGCCATACCCGAAACCGGTATTCTCTGTGAAGTTCGTGTTGTCGATGAAGTCTTGAACGGTCGGCCACTGCCGCAGACGCCCGTCGCTCGGCGCACCTTCCACGATACCGTAGACGCCGCCGTTAACAGGGTCGATGCTGAAGCCGTGAAGGCCGCCGGTCACGCCGCTGCCCGCGCCGTAAACACTCGTCGACTCGGAGGTCGCCGCATCTCCGGCCAGCCACGAGGCGATGCTCGACCAGCTGTCGACGCCACCCGAGCCGTTCACGCCATAGACCGTGCCGTTATCGATCGACATGAAGCCTTGGTAGGCGCCGTAGGCCGCGACCAGGCCTTCATTGACACCCACGTCGAACGAGTTGCCGTCGATCGGCGTGGCCCCATCTGAGATGCCGGTGAACGACCGGATCTGCCCCGTGTTATCCACGAAGTAGACCGTTGCCGCGTCAGCAGAAGACGCGAATAGCACGGCCGTCATGGCAACAGCAACCAGCGTCTTCACTGATGAAAGAACGAGTTTAATACGCATCATCACTTGATTAACCCTCCGTTAAAAGAAGATGGGCTACTGGTCGGACCATTCATCTGGTCGAGATGTCCGAGAACTCGCCTCGATCAATGGTCGTTTCCAGCAGGTGTCCTTTGTCCACTCCAGAGACCGCATCGCGTCCCAATGACTCGATAGCGTTCGGGCTTACCAAGACTTAATTGATCAACGCAGACCTTCGTTAACATTTTTTGCGCAATAAGATAAGTGGCGTGCGCCAAAGTCGCGTGTCGGCGGTCTGCATGACGATCCACCTGGGTTTTGTGAGAAAAGCAGAATTTCGCGGTTTCTGATTGCACGGTGTTAACGAAACCCGTGCGATGATCAATAGGTGTTGTACGATCCGTAAACGCAGAGGGCGTATGTCAGACCTAGAGAACGACAACCTCACCGAGAAGCATTTCTCACAGTTGACGAAGATGTGGACCGAGACGTACCCGTTGGTCCTGTCGTACGTCCGTTCGATGGTGATCCACTTCGATGACGCCGAGGATATCGTTCAACAGGTCGCGGTGACCGCTGCCGAGAGGTTTGGGACGTACGATCCGAATCGCCCGTTCAAGCCCTGGGTGTTGGGTATCGCGAGAAACCTGGTGTTAGAGTACTACCGCAGCAACAAGAACAAGCAGGTGATCTTGTTCGACAACCAGCTGATCGACAGGTACTGCGCGTACTACACCGAGCAATACGATCCGCCTTCCGCATTAGTCCCAAAGCTGGAGGTTTGTGTCTCTAAGTTGTCCAGCCGTGCCCGGCACCTGCTCGAACTACGGTACGTTCGGGCCCTGAGTCCGGCGGCCATTGCGGATCAACTCGGCACCAACTCCGGCGTCATCAGGGTCACGCTACACAGGATCCGCGCCGCGCTGCGTGATTGCATCACTCACGCGAGCGATAGCATCGCATTGGATAAGTCATGAATCAGAGAGACGCCCAAGAACTGATCGACAAATACATTGATCACAGCCTGACGGATACAGAGGCTGGGGTTCTTCGCGATTGGCTCAACGATTCAGAAGACAACCTGCGCTTCTTCGCCGACTACATGCTTATCCACACCTACACACACCAGCACTTTATCGCGGTCGACCAGGTCACGAGCATTGACAAGTACATGGAATCCAATGGGTCGATCGAAGGGCTCGTCCTACACGAAACCGAGGACATCCTGGCGTCATTACCCGAGTTGCCGGACCTGCCAACGGCGAAAAAAATGAAGGCGCGGTCGGGCGCCCCTCGCACCGACAGCACGAGTACGGATTCCAATGAAGTCGCCCGCTTTGGCGGCATGCGTGTCTACCGCAGGACGGTCGAGGTTGACACGGGCAGGCGAGTCCGCCGGTTCGCCGCCGCCGCGGTCGTGGGCGTCGCCGCGCTCTTGACCTGGTGGCTCACGCAACCCAAGCACCTTGCCACCATCGCTGATCAGGACAACGCCGTTTGGCACAACCGGGGTTCTACCTACGCGAGAGGCGACCAGCTCCTGCCCGGTCGTTACGGGTTGACTGAGGGCTTCGCCGAACTGCGATTCGAAGACGGCACATCGGTCGTTCTTGAATCGCCGATCGATTTTCAGTTGACCGAACGTAATTCGATGACGCTGTTCGAAGGGAGGCTGGCGGCAAAAGCCTCGAAGACCACAGACCGCTTCGTCGTTTCAACCCCCACCGTACATGTGATCGACGTTGGCACCGAGTTTGGTGTCGGCGTCAACAGCCACGGGGCGACCCAGGTCGCCGTGTTCGACGGCGCGGTGGTGATGTCGGACACGCCCGACCCACCGGTTAATCACTCGAACTCGCTGACGATCAAAGCCAATCAACAAGCGGGCGTGAACCCCGAGGGCATACTCCCTAAAAGCCCTATGCCGCTTGATCCAACGCACCCTTTCACCCGTTCTTTTGCGGAATCACGCAATCAGCTCCTGGTCGAAGGGGCGGTTCGCTGGCACCGTATCGTGCCCAAGGACCTGACCGGCGGGCGCCATGTTTACGACGATCACATGATCGTGTTCCGCGAACGGGTGAACGCCGATGGCGGCGGCGAGTTCATCGGCCTGCCCGCCTCACCCGGCAGCTATAAAGGAAGCGTCATGCGCAGCACGCTTCGCCAAGTGCCACGCGACCTGCTGGTAGATTCATACCTGGTCCGCTGCAGACGCAGCAAGACCGACCGGATCGATGCGGTGACCATGCGTGGCCAAATCACGTTCCCACGGCCGATCGTGGCCGTCATCGTTGATTCGGAAGACTTGTACAGGTCAGATCTCCGTTACGGCAATCCCCAGACGACTTACCTGAAGCCCAACAACAATGAGATCGTACCGGGCTCTCGAGGCTTGGAAACCACCTTGGGAGTAGATGAATACGACATGATCGAGATCAGCGAAGATCGACGCACGATCAAGCTCGAGTGGTTCGTGGTCGCTATCGATCAGGTACGCGTGTTAATCGAGAGCGAACAATAACCCCGCACGACACGCCGGCAAGTGACACGAAGCGACACGCACCGCAAGATTGGTTCAACACAATGCCTCGGAGTACACAGATGCTACTCGAAGATTACCGCGGCCGGCACACCAAGGCTTTCACGCTGGTCGAACTACTGGTCGTGATCGCGATCATCGCGTTGTTGCTGGCGATCCTGCTGCCGGCCATAAGCAGGGCCAAGGAGTTGGCGTCGCGGGTCGTGTGCGGCTCGAACATTCGATCGCTCTGCCAGACCCAGTTCGTGCTTGCCGACGAGCACGATGGGCGTTTTTTCGCGGCAACGGCGGCGATCTTACGCAAGCCCGGGCTGAGAAACAAACCTTACTTAGTCCCAAACAACGACAACGATCATATTACTTGGATCAACAGCTTCTTTTACGAAGAGATGGCAAACTCGGATGTCGAGTTCGATCAGTTCAACTGCCCCAATCGCAAGGGGCGCAGCGATGTGAGCAACTTCAAGATCACCGACCAAAACGAGAACCCCCTGCCCGACAGCGTGGCGTTTGATGATTTCGACAAGATATCCAAAGCCCGCCTGGGGTATTACATCATGGCGGGCCGGCGGGCATGGAAGAACAAGTCCGGGAACAAAACCTGGGATGTTGTGAACAACACCAACTTTTATTTCAAACCGATCTCCGGCACGCGAAAGACCGGAGAGAGCTTCACGTCCGCGTGGAAGACCGCGGAAAAAATGAACGACGAGCCCACCACGGCGATCGCCGCGGACATGAACGAACGCGCGACACGCGCGCCGCTCCCGCAGCACTCATCCTATTCCCACGGACCAAGCGGCCTGGTCTTCTCGACCGATGACCTGGATATGGAGAGCACCGACGCGGTCGGGGGCAATACCGGTTTGTTGGACGGCTCGGTAACGTTCGAGAAGGTCAAGAACCTGATGGTGTACCGGGCACGCCAAGCCGACTCGTCCAGCTTCTCACCAGACAGCTCCGCGATCACCGGATGGTGGTCCGCCCAATCCAACATCGCTCAAGGCATCGGCGATTCCGGCGGAGATTCCAACGTCTTCTAATAGGCCCAGGATCGCCGCGGTTGGTTCGCTCTGTGAAAACGATCATCCGCCTCGCGTTCACCCGCTGCAGGCGAGCGGCAACCGATCATCACCCACGCAACCGACTCACACGATCATCTACTGAGGGAATCAGCATGTTACGATCATTGGCGGCTCTGTTTGTCATGTGCTTGGCCGGCATCAGTTACGCCTCCGAGATCAGCTACGACCAGCCGGTCCCCGGCCGGTGGTCGAAGCAGAAGGCCAACACCTGGTACGCGAGCCAGCCCTGGCTGGTCGGGTGCAACTACTACCCCGCCACGGCGATCAACCAGATCGAGATGTGGCAGGCGTCGACGTGGGACCCGAAGACGATCGACAAGGAACTGGCGTTGGCTTCGTCGGTCGGGATGAACACGCTGCGCGTCTACCTGCACGACCTGGTGTGGGCGGACGACGAGCGGGGGCTCTATCAGCGCATGGACGAGTTCCTGGCCATCTGCCAGAAGCACGGCATCCGCCCGTTCTTCGTCTTTTTCGATGACTGCCACTACCCCGAACCAAAGCTGGGCCCACAACCGCTGCCGGTGAAAGGCTGGCACAACTCGGGCTGGCGCAACTGCCCGGCGCGGGACGTGGCCCTGCGTTTCGCGGAGCACAAGACAACCGAGGCGGAGGAGGCGCAGCTCAAGGGGTACGTGCAAAAGACAATGACGCGTTTCAAGGACGACCCGCGCGTTTTGTGCTGGGAGTTGTACAACGAGCCCGGCCGGGGCAACGGGGAGGACATGGCCAACCAGCGCTCCCGCACGAGCATCGGCGACAAGTCGAACCGGCTGGTTTACATGTCGTGGGTTTGGGCCCGCGAGGTGAACCCGTCGCAGCCGATCTGTTCGAACTCCGCCGGCAGCGTGGGCGAGCGCAACATCGCCATCAACCGCATCAACAGCGATTTCCACTCCATCCACTCCTACAGCCCGCCCGAGCGGTTGCGGGCGCTGATCCACGAATACAAGAAGGACGGTCGGCCCATCCTCGTCACCGAGTGGCTGGCACGCACCAAGGGCAGCACGGTGGCCGACTGCCTGCCCGTGCTGAAGGAGGAGAACGTGGGCGCGGTCAACTGGGGGTTCGTGTCGGGTAAGAGCGGCACGATCTGGCCCTGGTCGAGCCGACGAGGACCCGACGGCAAGCGGGCCAGCCTGCGCGCCAAGCGTGAGGCCGGCGAGGTCGTGCGGCCCGGCGAGCCGTACCCCGAGCCCGAGGTCTGGTTCCACGACCTGTTCCGCCCCGACCACACCCCCTACGACCCGGCCGAGATCGCGGTCTTCAAGAAGCTCACCAACCGCCAGGCCGAACCCGAACACTGGGGCACGATCGATAGCAAAGCCGTCCATCGGTACACCCTGACAAACCGCAACGGCCTGACCATGCGCGTCACGAACTACGGCGCGATCATCACGGAACTGCACGCCCCCGACCGCGACGGGAAGATGGCCGACATCGTGCTCGGCTACGACTCGCTCGACGGCTACATCAAGGGCCACCCGTACTTCGGCGCCATCGTCGGGCGCGACGCCAACCGCATCGCCGACGGCCGATTCACCCTCGAGGGCAAGACCTACCAATTGGCCTGCAACAACGGCCCGAACCACCTGCACGGCGGGATCAAAGGCTTCGACAAGCACGTGTGGGACGCGACGCCGATCGACACCGACAAGGGGCCCGCGCTCAAGCTCACCCGCGTCTCGGTCAACGGGGAAGAGAACTACCCCGGCAACCTGTCGGTCACGGTCGTTTACACGTTGACGCACGACAACGAGTTGATCACGGACATCCGCGCCACGACGGACGCGGCGACGCCCTGCGACATCGCGCAGCACAGCTACTGGAACCTCGCGGGCCACGCATCCGGCACGATCCGTGACCACGTCGTTCAGATCAACGCCGACGGCTACACGCCGGTGAACGATGCGCTGATACCCACGGGCAAGGTCGCGCCGGTGGCCGGAACGCCCTTCGATTTCCGCACCCCCAAGAAGATCGGCAAAGACCTTCGGGCGGCCGGGGGTGACCCGATCGGGTTTGACCACAACTTCGCGGTCAACGGCAAAGCGAGCGAGATGAAACACGTCGCCACGGTGCAAGACCCGGCCAGCGGCCGCGCGATCCGGCTCTACGCCAACCAGCCGGGCGTCCAGTTCTACACCGGCAACTTCCTCGACGGGACCAACATCGGCAAAGGCGGTACGACCTACCGGCAGTACAACGGTTTTTGCCTGGAGACCCAGACGTTCCCCGACGCCATCCATCAACCGGCCTGGCAGAGCCCCGTCCTGCGTCCCGGCGAAGAATACCGGCACGTGATGATGACCAAGATCGGCGTGCAGGAATAATCGACCCGCCAGGCGAGCG
>JANQHD010000006.1 GCA_028282805.1 Phycisphaeraceae bacterium
ACTACATCGGTGACGACCTGGGTGCGCCCGGCGGCATCTTCGACTGGTTCAACGACCCCGCGCTGGGCAACGGCGACATGTCCGGCAGCGACGCGACCGGGGCCGCCAACACCTGGTACCTCGACAACTGGACCGAGGTCTTCCGCGACCGTAACAACAGTTTCCAGTCCGAGACCAACATCGCCCTGCCCGGGGCTGGCGGCAACGAGATCTACCTCGCCTTCTGGCTGGACAACGGCGACCACGACCTGGCGAAAATCGACAACATTGTCGTCTCCGCCACCCCGATCCCCGAACCCGGCTCGCTCGCCCTGCTGGCCGTTGGAGCCGGCCTGATGACCCGGCGGCGGAGGGCCTAAATGCCCGGGCTCAGGGCATGCTCTGTCGCGAGATACACGATGGGGTGATTCTTATAAAAACCCGCCAAACCTACCCTTTGTGTGGATTGTAAGCCGTAAATCATACCGATAACATTTCACAAGCTTGAGGGATCAAGCAAGCCCCGCCCGGAACGCCGGGAGCGAGAAAAGACGTCGGGGTCGAGAAAAGAACAAGCCCCTTGTCAAACGACAAGGGGTTTTGTTTTGCGCCAGTGAACAGTCACAACCCCATTGAATCTTACAGGTCCATAGCACCGAGCGGGAGCCCGGAGCATGCGGCACCAAAGCATTCTTACGCGTTGCCCAAGCCCGTTGATCCATGCTCCGGGCTCCCGCCCGGTGCTATCGCTCACCATCCAGTTCACTTGATATTGACACCTCAGATCGTCGCGCTCAACCCAGCAGCCAAGTCCTCTAGTGTGCCCGCATACACGCCGGTAGCCTCGGCATCCTCGATATCCATCAGGAACTTCTCAACTGCATGCTCGCGACCGACGTGCTGCAGAAGCGCCTCGGCCAAGCCACGCGCAGAATAGACTTCCTGCTTGCTCCGCTTGTAATCCACTTCATGTAACAGCAGCTGACTCAGCCGAACTTTGGCCCCAAGGCTCAGCGGTTCTAAAATAATTGCAAACCCACCCCGAGTATGCCCGATCGCGAACTTGACAAAATCCGCGTCTACGCCGACAGGCTGCGTGCTCTCCACGCTGATCTCAATTCCCAGATCGCTTGTCAACTCTACTTCGGCCATATGGCCCACGATATAACTGCTGCCGCCAGCCATTTGATTGATCTCACGAACAGAAAAGACAATCGGCTTCATCGGGCTTCTCAATCAATCAAAATCCCCGAGCACCATGTCGTCCACCGTCTTGCCCGCCGGCATCATCGGGTAGACGTGCTCGTGTTTCTCGACCAGGCACTCGAGCACGGCCGGGCCTTCGTGGGCGAGGAACTGCGACATGACTTGCTTGAGATCTTCGCGCTTCGTGCAGCGAAAGGCCTTGCAGTGCATCGCCTCGACGAGCTTGCAGAAGTCGGGGTTGTGCATCTCGGTGTGGCTGTAGCGCTCTTCGTAGAACAGGTCCTGCCACTGCTTGACCATGCCCTGGAAGTCGTTGTTGAGGATGATCGTCTTCGCGGGGATGCCGTACTGCGCCGCGGTGGCCAGCTCCATCGCGGTCATGCAGAACGACCCGTCGCCGTCGAAGCTGTACACCGGCAGGGGCTCGCGGCCCTCGCGCTCGGCCTGCACCATCTCGCCGAGCTGCGCGCCGATCGACGACGGCACGCCGAAGCCCATCGTGCCCAGCCCGCCGCTGGTCAGCCACTGGCGCGGGCGCGAGAACTCGAAGAACTGCGCCGCCCACATCTGGTGCTGACCGACGCCCGTGGTGACGATCGCCTCGCCCCCCGTCTGCTTGTAGAGCTCTTCGACGACCTGCTGCGGCTTGATGTGGCCCTCGCGCTCGTCGGCGTCGTAGGCGAACGGGTGGTCCGTCTTCCACTTGACGCACCGGTCGACCCACGCCTTGCGCTGACGCGCTTCGAGCAACGGCAGCAGCAGCTCGAGGTTCTGCTTCGCGTCGCCCTCGACGCCGATGGTCACGGACACGGCCTTGTTGATGTTCTCGGGGGCGATGTCGAAGTGGATGATGCCGCCGCGGCCGAGGCGTTCGGCCTCACGCGCGGAAGGGGCGAACTTGCTCAGGTCGCCGGTCACCCGGTCGTCGAACCGTGCGCCCACGGCGATGACCACGTCGGCGTCGCGCATCGCCCAGTTGCCGTACGCCGAGCCGTGCATGCCGAGCATGTGCAGCGAAAGCTCGTCGCGCTCGTCGAAGGCGCCCAGGCCCTGCAGCGTGGTGGTCACGGGGATGTGCGCCTTGCGGGCGCACGCGCCGAGCACCTCGGTTGCGCCGGCGAGGATCGCGCCTTGGCCGACGTAGAACAGCGGCCTTTCGGCGCCGTTGATCAGCTCGGCGGCGCGGTCGATCTCGCTGGACGTGCCGAACTCGCGGATGTGGTAGCCCGGCAGGTACGGGTCGGTGCTGACCGGCTTGCGGAGCACCGACGCGGTGATGTCCTTCGGCAGGTCGACGAACACCGGGCCCGGCCGGCCGGTGGTGGCCACGTGGAACGCGGTGTTGATCGCGCGGGGGATGTCTTCGACGCGCTTGACCAGCGTGTTCCACTTGGTGCAGGGGCGGGTGATGCCGGTCATGTCGGCTTCCTGGAACGCGTCGGTGCCGATCGCGCCGGTGGCGACCTGGCCGGCGAAGACGACCATGGGCGTGCCGTCCATCAGCGCGTCCTGCATGGGCGTGACGGTGTTGGTCGCGCCGGGCCCGGAGGTCACCAGGCACACGCCGGGCTTGCCGGTCACGCGGGCGTAGCCCTCGGCCATGTGGCCGGCGCCCTGCTCGTGGCGGGTGAGGATGAACTTGAAGTGTTCGGATTCGTGGATGGCGTCGAACACGGGCAGGATCGCCCCGCCGGGGTAGCCGAAGATCACTTCCACGCCGTGCTCGCGCATCAGCTCGTGGAAGATCTGGGCGCCGGTCATGCCGACGAAGCGGTCGGTGGTGGGGGCGGTTTCGTGGTCGATCTGTGTGTTCAGTTCGGGGGTGGCCATGATGGGAGCCTCTAATTCTATCGCGTGCCGGGCCGGTGGGGCCGGGCGGTGAGTTTATGAAACAAATCGGACTGTGCAGCCGAGTCAGCGTAACTTTGGTTGTGGAGGGTGCGGGTCAACCGCTCAGCTAACAGCGACCGGCACAACGACAGCAATAATGGCCACGGCGGTGGCCATGGTTAGGGACAGGCGGGAGCTGGAGCTGTCGTTGCTCATCGGGGGCAAAGTATATCGACCCGCGGGTCCGCAAAGCAAGGGAAAAACGACGGTGGGCCGAGGATTCTGCCAAATCACCGAGTTTTTGGGCAACATATGCCCCCGCCCTGGCGTTAACCCCCTGAAGCGGGCATTTTCAGGCCCGAAACCCGGTCGGCCCGGCGGTAGAATGCAATCGGACCCGATCGCGGCCCGTTAGACAGGTGTGTGGATGGAACATTCGCTGGACGAAACCTTGGCCGCCGCCGGGGCGGGAGACGAGTCGGCTTGGCGTCGGCTGGTCGAGGCGTACACGGGCCGGGTGTACGGCGTGATCTACCGCCAGTGCGGCGACGCCGAGCTCAGCGAGGAGATCACCCAGACCGCCTTCGTCAAGGTGGTCGCGAAGCTGGGTGACTACAACGAGACGGGGCGCTTCGAGGCGTGGCTGTTCCGCATCGCCACCAACTGCCTGCGGGACGAGATGCGCCGGCGCAAGCGACAGGCCAACACCGTGGACTTCGCCGCCACCCCGCCGGAATCGATCGGCTACACCGGCGACGAGGCCCACGAGCCCGACGCCCCCCTGCTCGCCGCCGAGCGGAACAGCCGGTTGGCCCAGGCCGTCGCCGAGCTGCCCGAAGCGGACCAGCAGTTGCTGAACATGCGATACGTCGGCGAGCTGAGCTACCAGCAGATCGCCGAGGCGCTCGAACAACCGCTGGGCACCGTGCTCGCCCGCGGGCACCGGGCGCTGAAGAAACTCAAAGCCAAGCTGGCCGAGGAGGCCGCTTGAGGAACCGCAGCGATGAACCGCAAAGACCTGAACATCCCGATCGACGACGAGCTGAAGGCGCTGGAGCGTGCGCTGGCCGACGAGCTGCGGGTCGACACGCCCGCGGGTTTGGCCGACCGCGTGTTCGACGCGACGCTGGCGCCGATGCGCGACGAGCTGGCCGGGCTGCAAGAGGTCGAAGGCAAGCTGCGCGACGAGCTGGCCGTGCCGACGCCGCGGGGTTTGGCCGAGCGTGTGTACGCCGCGTCGGTCGAGCGGCTGCCGGGCCGCGCCGAGCCGGAGCCGGTGATCGCGCGCATCGGCTGGGTGCATTCGAAGGCCTGGCGGGTCGCCGCGGCGGTGGTTTTGGTGTTGGTGCTCGCGGCGATCTGGCTGAAGCCGAACACGCCGGCCGTCACCGACGACCCGGCGCCCGACACCGTCGCCGTGGACGACTCGCTGACCGAAGCACAGATCGAAGCGCAACTCAGCGCGGAGCTCGACGAGATCGCCATGCTCGTCAGCAACGCCACCTACCAGCCCCTCGACAGCTACAACCTCGACGAGTTGGTTGAACTGGACGCGCTGCTCGACCAGATGATGGGCGAAACGAACGGTTAGTTCAGCCACAACTCTGATCGCTGCCCACAGGGGGCACGCAGGCAACCGGCGCTCGCCGGAAAGGAACACCGAAGATGAACGCAACTAGCAAGTGGATGTGGATGGTGTGCGGCTGCATCGTCGCGGCGCTGGCGCTGGCCGACGTGGCCCAGGCGCAGGACCGCGGCGGCCCGGGTGGCGGCCCCCCCGGCGGCGACCGGCGCAGCGACGCCCCACGCAGCGACCGCGGGCCCGGTGGTGATCGGCGCGGCGGTTGGGGCGGCGATCGGCGCGGCGGCTGGGGCGGCCAGATGGAAGAGCTCACCGACGAGCAGCGCGAAGAGGCGATGGCGGTGTTCAAGGACATGAACCCCGAGCGCTACGAGCGCACGCAGGAATGGGCCAAGAACAACCCGCAGATGGCCGACCGCATGGCGAGCATGGTGTATCGCCAGCTCAAGCACCTGATCGAGATGAAGAAGAACGACCCGATCCACTACCGGGCGATCGTCAAGGGACGCAAGCTCGACGGTGAGCTCCGCACGCTGCGCCAGCAGATCCGCGCCGCCCAGCAGGCCGGCGACGAGTCCAAGGCCGAGCAGCTGACCATCAAGCTGCGCGACCTGCTCGAGGAGCGCTTCGAGGTTCAGCAGACCCTCGACCAGAAACGCCTGGAACAGATGAAGCGCGACGCTGAGAAGCTCGAGGAGAAGATCGCCAGCGACGAGGCGAAGAAGGACGAGGTCATCGACGAACGCCTGGCCAAGTACCTGTCGGCCGAGCACGACCCCGAGATCGACGGCTGGCGTCGCCCGCAAGGCGGTGAGCGCGGTGACCGCGGCCCACGCGGCGAAGGCGACCGCGACGAGCGACGCGACCGCTGGAACCGGGGCGGCGACCGCGATGCGCCCCGCGACGCCCCGCGCGATCGCTGGGGACGCGGCGGCGACCGTGACACCGACGCCGACAAGGCCGAGAGCACCGAGAAGACCGGGCGCGATTGAGCGACAAGCAACCACCGACCCGCAATGCCCACCCACAGCCAAAGCCCACCCATGGCAATGGGTGGGCTTTTTTCTATGAAGCCCGCTCGGCCGAGGCGATATGCCCGCCGCCGCGACATTTGCTAACCTGTGCGGCTCGACCTTGCGAGGAGATGCGACCATGGCGTTGAAACTGGCGGTGATCGGCGGCGACGGGATCGGACCGGAAGTCACTCAAGCGGCCCTGCGCGTGCTCGAAGCGGCGGCGAAGGCGACCGACCTCACCTACGAAACCACCGACTTCCCCTTCTCGGCCGACCACTTCATCGAGACCGGCCACGTGCTCGACGACGACGACATCGCCACGCTCAAACGGTACGACGCGATCGTGCTCGGCGCGGTCGGCGGCGCGCCCAACGACCCCCGCCTCGCCGGCGGCGTCATCGAGAAGGGCATCCTGCTCAAGCTCCGCTTCGACCTCGACCAGTACATCAACCTCCGGCCGGTCAAGCTCTACCCCGGCATCGACACGCCGCTGGCCGGCAAGGGGCCCGACGACATCGACTTCGTCTGCGTCCGCGAGAACACCGAAGACCTGTACTGCGGGCTCGGCGGCATCATGCGCAAGGGCACGCCGAACGAGGTCGCCAACCAGACCATGGTCGCCACGCGGTTCGGCGTCGAGCGCTGCATCCGCTACGCGTTCGAGCTGGCGCGCAGCCGGCCGCGCAAGCACCTGACGCTGGTGCACAAGACGAACGTGCTCAACTTCGCCGGCGACACCTGGCACCGCGCGTTCGTCGAGGTCGGCGAAGAGTACAGCGACGTGGAAACCGCCTACAACCACGTCGACGCGTGCTGCATGTTCATGGTCGCCAAGCCGGAGGTGTACGACACCATCGTCGTGCCCAACATGTTCGGCGACATCATCACCGACCTGGGCGCGGCGATCGCCGGGGGCATGGGCATCGCCTCGTCGGGCAACCTCAACCCCGACGGCGCCGCGCCGTCGATGTTCGAGCCCGTGCACGGCAGCGCCCCCGACATCGCCGGGCAGAACCTGGCCAACCCGATCGCCGCGATCGACTCGATGGGCCTGCTGCTCCGCGAGACCGGCCGGATCAAGGGCGACGCCGCCGCGGTCAAGGCCGGCGACCTTGTCGGTAAGGCCGTGCAGGCCAGCACGCACCACTTCGCGGGCAAACGCCTCGACCGCAGCGGCTATGCGTGCGACGAGGTCGCCGCGATGATCATCGACGCGCTGTAGCGTGCGATCCGTTATCCTGTAAGGCATGGCGATTCCGGCAACCGCATCGCAAGGTGGGCCCTCGGTGGCGTACATCGCGCGCGGGCAGCTGTTCATCAAGCGGCCCGGCGACGCGGCGCCGCGCGCGATCGACAGCGCGTTTGCCGAGCAGGTCCACCAGCGACAGGCCACGGACGCCGAGCGGCGCGGCTGGCAGAGCGGCAACCCCATCTGGAACACGATGCAGGAGCCGACCGGCTGGGCGGGCGTGATGCAGCCGCAGGCGGTCGCGTCGCAGCGGCGTGTGATGTTCGGCGGCGTCACCGCCGCGGGCGGTGAGCACGCGATGATCTACGTGCTGCACACCGACGCCATGAGCGGCATGTTCGAGTACACCCCCGAAGACGACCACGAACGCCGGCTGGTCCACCGCCAGCAGCTGTTCCTGCGCGACCTCGACCGCCACACGCGCGACGGGCGCATCGCCTGCTCGGCGGAGATGGAAGACGGCACGTCGCGCATCGTCGTCGCCGAGCCCGACGGCGGCCGGCGCAAACAGGTCACCGAGGGCGACACGCGTGACGAGAACCCCGCGTGGCAGCGCGACGCCGACGGGTCGACGCTCGTGTTCCAGTCCGCCGGCATCGGCCGCGACCCCTGCGGCGAGTCCATCGGCCTCGGGCCAAGCCGGGTCGAACGGCTCGACCGAACGGCTCGCCACGCACGTGATCGGCTACGACCTGGCCGAGTCGGGCGTGGTGTACACCGACGGCTTCCGCGTGCAGCACCGCGACGACGACGGCCGGGTCACCACGATTTGCAAGGGCCAGCTCATCGAGCGGGTCGTGGCGCTGCGCGACTGAAACGGCCGCGGCCGGGCCACGACTACCGACCCGACGCGGGCGGACCGACTAACCTTTTCGCCGGTGGAACGCACTGACAGGCAGCCGGGCCGCACCCGGTAAGGTTTTGGTGCTCGATGCAAACGATCAACGGCAACTCGACCGGGCCCACGACGGCGGCGGATCGCATCGCGTCGATCGACGTGCTGCGCGGCTTTGCGCTGCTGGGCATCCTCGTGATGAACATCCGCACGTTCACCATGATCGAGGCGGCGTACTTCAACCCGCGGGCGGCGGGCCCGATCGAAGGGCTCGACCACGCCGTGTGGTGGCTGGGCCAGCTGCTGGTCGACACGAAGTTCATGTCGCTGTTCTCGATGCTGTTCGGCGCGGGCGTGGTGCTGATGTACGAACGGCGTGACGCGGCGGGCCTGCGCTCGGCGGGCCTGCATTACAGGCGCATGGCGGGCTTGCTGTTGATCGGCCTATGCCACGCGTACGCGCTGTGGTACGGCGACATCCTCGTGACCTACGCGCTGTGCGGGCTGTGGTTGTTCCTGCTGCGCAAGCGCGGGCCGGTGCTGCTGATCACGCTGGGCGTGCTGTTCCTGGCGGTCGGTTCGGGGTTGAACCTGCTGTTCGGCCTGACGATCGACCACTGGCCGGCCGAGGCCCAGCGGGAGATCCACACGATGCTCTCGCCCACGCGCGAGATGGTCGACGCCGAGCTGGCGATGTACCGCGGCGGCTGGCTGGACCAGATGGAACACCGCGCGCCGATGTCGCTGTTCATGCAAACGTATGGTTACGCGATGTGGGGCCTGTGGCGGCCGGGCGGCATGATGCTGATGGGCATGGGGCTGATGAAGCTCGGCGTGCTCAACGGCAAAGCGTCGCGCGGCGTGTACCTCGGCCTGGTCGCGGCGGGGTTCGCGGTGGGACTGCCGTTGGTCGCGTGGGGCTTGGCGGCTTACCCCGCCGACATGCGCGGTACCGCCGAGTACCTGTACCTCGGCTCGCAGTACAACTACTGGGCCAGCGTGTTCGTGGCGCTGGGGTACGTGGGCGTGATCATGCTCGCCTGCCGCGGCGGCGTGGGTCGGTGGCTGTCGCCGCTGGCCGCGGTGGGCCGCACGGCGTTGACGAACTACATCGGCCAGACCGTCATCTGCACCATGCTGTTCTACGGCACGCTGCACAACCTCGGATGGTTCGGCAACGTGAGCTGGGCGGCGCAGGTGGGCGTGGTCGCGGGCGTGTGGCTGTTGCAGCTGACGGCCTCGACGCTCTGGCTCAAACGCTACCGCATGGGCCCGCTTGAGGCGCTGTGGCGCTGGGGCAGCTACGGCAAACGCCCGGCCCTGCGGGCCGTCGCTAAACGGTAAAGATGCGGCTGCCGGCGGGCGCTCAGCCGGCCTTCTTCGCGTCGCGTTTGGCGAGCAGCTCGGGGATGAGCGTGTCGAGCTTGCCGCGGGCGGACGTGGAGTAGAGGTTGCCGTCGGCGTCGACGATGAACAGCGTCGGGATGCCGGAGATGCTCCAGCCCTTGGAGAACTCGCTCTGCCAGCCGTTGCCCTGGTAGTACTGAAGCCAGGGGATCTCGTTCTCAGCCACGAAGTCCTTGAGCTTCTTCAGGCCGCCCTGCGCTTCGGGCCGGTCGAGGCTGACGCCGATGAACTCCACGCCCTGCGCCTTGTGCTTGGTGTAGAGCTCCTTCATGTGCGGCATCTCCGCCACGCAGGGCCCGCACCACGTCGCCCAGAAGTCGATCACGACGACCTTGCCCTTCAGGTCCTTCATGTCGACGTGCTTGCCGGTGATCGCGTCGTCGAACGCGAGTTCGAAGGGCTTGCCGATCTGCGCGAGCTGCCTGAGCTCGCCCTTGCAGCGCGCCGCGTCGCGTGAGTCGGGGTAGTCGTCGATGATGCGGTTGAGGATGGCGACCTTCTTCTCGGTGTCGTCTTCCAGGCGCGCCAGCGACGACAACAGCGAGGCGGCGCGTTTGTCGTCCGGGTACGCTTCGACGAACGCCTCGGCCGCGGCCGCGAACCGCTCCCGCCCGTTCGCCGTGCGCATCAACGCGTTCACACGGGCGAACTCGACGTCGGCCCGCCGCGCGTGATCGGGGTGATCCTTGAGGAAACGCTCGGTCTCGGACAACACCGCGTCGGCCTTGCCGTGGTACGCCAGCGTGCCCCAGCGGTTGAGCAGCAGCGGCACGGCCTGCTCATGACGCGGGGCGACCTCGTAAAGCTCCTTGGCCAGGCGGGCGCGCTGGTTCATCGCCTCGCGGCGCTGTTCGAGGAAGGAGGCGGTGTAGCCCTCCTCGGTCCGCCGGGTCGAATCGTACCGCGGCATCTCGACCGCCTCGAAGTCGGCGAGGATCGCCTCGGCGGTGCGCGGCGCCTCGGCGGCGGCCGTTTCGGTCTCGGCGGGTTGCGTGGTCTGGGCCCAGATCGGCGCAGCGATGGCGGTCGCGATCAACAGTGTGGCGATGCGGTATGGCATGGCGTGCTCCCTGAGTAGATGAGGCATTCTACCCATTCACACGCCGGGCCGGGTTGGATTTGCTCAGAAGACCTCTTTGGGCCCACCGCCGCCGCCGTCATCGCCGCCGCCGAGGGTGTCTTCCGGGCTGCCGTCGGCCCACGCGATGTGCCGGACGCCCCCGTTCCACTTGGCGTTCCACCGCTGCTGCCACAGGTCCCAGACCTTGACCGTGTCGGAGTGGCCGTCGACGTACGACATGCTGATCACGAAGCCGCGGTGGCGGTCGAAGCAGACCCGGCGCATCAGGCCGGTGTCTTTCGTGCCGCTGTCGGTGCCCGCGCCGGTGTCGGGCGCCTTGTCGGTGGGCAGGGGCCAGGTGTCGGGCCACATCGAGTCGACGAACACCGGCGTCTCGGCGGGGAACTCCACGCTGGACACGTTCCCGCCGAACCACAGGTCCAGCTGTGATTCGTCGGGGGTGTTGCCGTGGCCGCTGCCGCCGAAGCCGCCCTTGCCGTTGTTGTTCGGGTCCTCGATAGCGCTGTGGTAGAGGTACGCGTTGAACCCGTAGCTGGTGATCACGTCTTCGTGCGGGGGCGTCATCTTCCAGCGGTACGCGTGCGTCGCGTCGCCGTGCGGGTGCGTGCCGGGGGTGTCGGGCCGGGGCTTGCTGGCCGAGGGGCACAACAGCTTGCTCATGTCCTCTTCGATGTAATCCTCGATCCGCAGGAAGTGCAGCTCGCCCGACCTGTACTCCCACAGCTTGTCGTCGCGTTCGGTCATCGCCCCGCGCCACGCCTGCATGTGGTTGCGCGTCTGCGTGCCACAGACCGCGGTCTTCGCCAGCTCTCGCGCGCCGTTGATCGCCGGCAACAAAATGCTCAACAACAGCGCGATGATCGCGATCACCACGAGCAGCTCGACCAGCGTGAACGCCTTGCGTGTGTGCCGGGACATGATTTGCCTCCAGTGCGCCGAAACGCCTAAACCGCCCGCGGGGCGCGTTTGTGGCCGGTTCAAGGCGGAAATGAGTTACCCGGCGCATCGCAGGCGTCTATCTCATCATAGCCCTCGAAGGGCTTGAAGGGGTAAAGGAATTGCGCAATCGGATTCACAAAAAGCTATGTGGCTTTTGCCAAGAGGCGATGGCGGCGGCCTGCCTCGTGGCGTGCGCTTGTGCCGCGTACGCCGAGCCCGCAACACCCGCCCCACCCGATCGGGTGGTTTATAAAACCGTCGGCGACGTGACGCTCCGCCTGCACATCTTCAAGCCCGCCGGCCACACCGCCGACCAGCCGAAGCCCGCGATCGTCTTCTTCCACGGCGGCGCGTGGAACACCGGCACGCCCAGCGCCTTCTACCCGCAGGCGCGCCACCTCGCCGAGCGCGGCATGGTCGCGATCAGCGCCGAATACCGCCTGAAAAACAAGCACAAAACCACGCCCTACGAGTGCGTCAAAGACGGCATCAGCGCCATGCGCTGGGTCCGCGCCCACGCCGGCGAACTTGGCGTCGACCCGGGCCGCATCGCCGCGGCGGGCGGCTCGGCCGGGGGCCACGTCGCCGCCGCCACCGCGACCGTCACCGCCGGCTACCTCGACGAAGACGAAGACCAAACCGTCAGCTTCCGACCCAACGCGCTGGTGCTGTTCAACCCCGTGTACAACAACGGCCCGAACGGCTGGGGGCACAAACGCCTGGGCAAGCGATGGCGCGACATCTCCCCGGCGCACAACCTGCACAAGGACATGCCGCCCACGCTCGTCATGCTCGGCGACAAGGACAAGCTCGTGCCCGTGCCCGTCGCCGAGAAGTTCCGCGACGACATGCGCGAGCTCGGCGTGCGCAGCGAACTGAATATCTACCCCGGCAAAGAACACGCCTTCTTCAACCCCGGCCGCAGCGAAGACGGCTACGAGCTGACCCTCGCCGATACCGACGCGTTCCTCGTTTCACTGAGGTACTTAACCGAACCATAAGCCGATCACGCGACGCAAACCGGCACGCCGCGAGCGTCTAACACCACGGCCGAACCCCGACGCTCGCGCATCGGCCACGAGGGCACCACATGAACGACCCACTCGAACGCAAACACCTCGACCCGGCGGCCAAGCACAAACCGCTGCGGAACAAGCTGCGCGTGATCGGGCCGATCGTCTTCCTCACCGGCCTCGGCCTGCTCGGCTGGGGGCTGTACGACGTGTTCCTCAACGACAACCTCGGCTTCCACTTCAGCCCGTTCGTGGGCATGCTGCTGATGTTCATCGGCGCGAGCATGTCGATGATGGGCTACGCCGGCGCGATGGCCCGCTACCACGCCAACGAGGTGCTGCCCGTGGCCAAAGACGGCGTGAACTACATGGCCGAGGGCACCCAGGACGGCGTCCGCACCGCCACCCGCGCCCTCGCCGAGGGCCTGCGCGAAGGCCTCGCCGGCCAACCGCTCGTCGACCTCGGCCGCAGCGGCGCCCTGCTGCACTGCCACCAGTGCAACGCGCTGAACCAACTCGGCTCGAAGTTCTGCGACCAGTGCGGCGTCGAGCTGACCAAGACCAAACCCTGCCCCACCTGCGCCGAACTCAACGACGGGAACGCGAACTATTGCGATCATTGCGGTCACGAGTTGGCCTGATTGCACGCCCCCCCGTTAGCCCCGGGTTCCACCCGGGGGTTCTTTCCCGGGGTTCCGGGGGTTTTCCGGAACCCGCCGGTAAAACCGCCGGCTAACGGCAAGACCACGCCCGAACGGCAATTTTTGAGATTTTTTAATTGACTGGCTGAAACCGGGCGATATGTTTATCGTCTTGGATACCAGTGAGATTGTCACCATGAACCGCAACGCGCTAAACAACCCGACCATGCGATACGCCTCGACGCAGGCGGGCGTGGTGTGTTCGCGCGGCGGTTTCGGTCGCATCAACCACGTCAACACCAAGCAGGAAACAGGCGGACCGTAGCGGCAATCACGCGTTTTTTAAGCGTTTTCAAGCCCCGCGGTCCAGAAGATCGCGGGGCTTTTTGTTTGTGGTTTTTTGCAGGGAAACAAGGGCTTTCGGGAAAGGAGGCCAGCCATGACGGTGGTCTATTACCAAGGGGATCGCATCTACTTTCGGCCGCTCGAGGTCGACGATGCGCCGCAACTCGAACGTTGGGTCAACGACCCGCGCGTCTGGTCGACGCTCGGGCGGCGGTTGCCCATCAACGAGCTGCGCGAGCGCGAGTGGCTGGAGCAGTACGGCAAGGACGAGGCGCACGTGCGCTTCGGCATCGTCGTGCGCGAGACCGACCAGATGATCGGCACCGCCGGCCTGCACAACATCGACCGCGACAACCGCAAGGCGGAGTTCGGGATCATGATCGGCGACGTCGATTCGCACGACCAGGGCTACGGCAGCGAAACCGCGAAGCTGGTGCTGAAGTTCGCGTTCGAGGAGCTGAACCTGAACCGCGTGTACCTCGGCGTGTTCGCCAACAACCCGCGCGGCATCCGCGCCTACGAGAAGGCCGGGTACCAGTACGAGGGCCGCGACCGCAAGGCGTACTGGCGGCACGGCAAATACCACGACATGCTGCGTTACGCGGTGCTGCGCGACGAGTGGGCCGTGCTGGAGCGTATCGACGAGCAACTGCAGGAAATCGAAACCGAGGAGGTGGTGTCGTGACGCAAGTAATCACACAGATTGAGGTCTGGCCTTACTGCGACCTGGACCGGGCGGGCGTGGTGAAGCTGTGGAACGAAGTGTTCCCCGACCCGACGCCGCACAACGCACCGGACCTGATGATCACGCGCAAGCTGGCGCAGCAGCGCGGCTTGTTCTTCGTGGCCCTGGCCGACGGTGAGGTCGTCGGCACCGCGCTGGCCGGTTACGACGGCGTGCGCGGCTGGCTGTACAAGCTGGCCGTCGCGCCGGAGCATCGCCGGCAGGGCATCGGCCGGTCGCTGGTCGCCCACGCGGTCCGTGCGCTGAAAGCCATGGGCTGCGCGAAGGTGAACCTGCAGGTCACGGCCGACAACGAGGCGGCGGTGGCGTTTTACGAGTCGCTCGGCTTCGCCGTCGAGCCGCGCGTGAGCATGGGCCTGCGTTTGAAAACGAGCGAATGATGGACGAAGCCCCCTCCATACGCCCGGCCGAGCCGCGGGACCACGAGGCCATGGCGGAGATGATCCGCCGGGCCTTTGTTCCGCCGGCCGTGGCGTTGGGCATCACCACCGACAACTGCCCGGTGCACCCGTCGCTGTACACCGTCGACTGGATATGCCACGACATCGACAAGGGCCGACGCTTTTTCGTGCTCGAGCGCGACGGCGAGTTGTTCGGCTGCGTCGGCGTGCGGCTAAGCGACGACGGCTCGTGCGAGCTGACGCGCCTGGCCGTGCCGCCCGAGTTGCAGCGCCGGGGTTACGGGGCGATGCTGACCGCGTTCGCCGAGCGCTACGCGGCCGAGCAAGGCGTCAAGCGCATCGAGCTGCACATGCTCGCCGAGTTGGACGACCTGCGACGATGGTACGAACGCCGCGGGTACCGGTACCTGCAGACCGTCGAGATCGACGTCGTGCCGCGCCCCGTCGGGCAGATGGCCAAGTGTTTGGAGGCATGAGCGATGAATACAACGACACACATCGTGACGATGGGCGGCGGTGGTTTTTCGATGGAACCGAACAACCCGCTGCTCGACGACTACGTGCTGGGCCTGACCGGCAAGGCTCGGCCGCGTGTGTGTTTCGTGCCGACGGCGAGCGGCGATGCGGCGCAGTACACCGAGCGGTTCTACCGCGCGTTCAACACCGACCGCTGCGCGGCCAGCCACCTGCCGTTGTTCGGCCGCGACGCGACCGACCCGCGCGACCACCTGCTCAAGGCGGACGTGATCTACGTCGGCGGCGGCAACACCGCCAACATGCTCGCGGTGTGGCGCGTGCACGGCGTCGATACCGTCATGCGCGAGGTGTGGCAGCGCGGCGTCGTGCTCGCGGGCGTCAGCGCCGGGGCGATCTGCTGGTTCGCGTGCTCGGTGACCGATTCGTTCGGCCCGCTGGCGGCGCTGCGCGACGGCCTGGCCATGCTCGCCGGCAGCTGCTGCCCGCACTACGACGGCGAAGCCGACCGGCGGCCGACGTACCACCGGCTGATCGCCGAGGGTTTTCCGTTGGGCATCGCGCTCGACGACGGCGCCGCGGCGCACTACATCGACGGTGAGTTGTCGCGCGTCGTGACCTCGCGGCCGACCGCCGGGGCGTACCGTGTCGAACCGATCGACGGCGAAGTACGTGAGCGCGAACTGCCTGTCGAGTACCTGGGGGCGAACGATGGGTGACGTGACGGTCCGCGTGCTGGAGCCGGGCGACGAGGCGCTGGTCGAGGCGTTTCTTCAACCTCGGCTGGACTCGTCGATGTTCCTGCTGGCGAACTCGCGGCGGGCCGGTCTGGCGTACCGCGACGAGCTTTACCACGGCGTGTACGCGGGCGCATTCAACGGCGACGGCGAGATCGTGGCGCTGGCATCACACTTCTGGAACGGCGTGATGAACCTGCAAGCGCCCGGGCACTTGGAAGCCGTGTGCCGGGCCGCGGTCGAGGCGAGCGGTCGGCCGGTCCGGGGCGCGGTCGGCCCGACCGAGCAGGCGGCGGCGTGTGTCGCGCTGTATGACCTGCCCGAAACCGGCGACGCGGTGCAACTCAATGCGCACGAAAACCTGTACGCGCTCGACCTGGACGAACTCCGCCTGCCCGAAGCGCTGGCCGACGGCCGGGTGATCGGCTGGAGGCGCGCGACCGCGAGCCGTTTATCGACATGATGCGGCCTACCAGATCGATGACGCCGGGCACAAACCAGGCGAGGCACTGGAACGACGCCTGGTCGAGTTCTACGAATACGGCCTGGCCGAGCCCGAGCGTTGGGTGGCGGAATGCGACGGCCGGGTCGTGGCGATGAGCGGGTTCAACGCGCGGATCGCCGAGGTGGTGCAGGTTGGCGGGGTGTACACGCCACCCGAGCTGCGCAGCCGGGGGTATGGCCGGTGTGCCGTGGCGGCCTCGCTGCGCGACACGCGATCGGCCGGGGCACGACGGGCGATCTTGTTTACGGATGTCGACAACCACCCGGCCATCCGAGTCTACGAATCGTTGGGCTTCCGCCGGATCGGCAACTACCGTATCCTGATCCTCCACGAGGGGGTGAAACCCGTGTGAATCGCGATTCTTGGGCCCAAAACGGGTGGCGGGCCTTGACATAACACCGCGATCGTGACATACTTTGGCTTAGACGTTTCACCGGAACTGCTTTGTAACCCTGTCCAAAGCCCGGTGGACCCCGAAAAAACCTGGTAAAGGCCATGCCTAAACGTTCCGGCATTCTCGAGATGCCGCCGGACCGTCCGGATGGACGGTTGCGACGGTTCGACAAGACCCTGATCACCTCGCCCGGCGACCCGCTGGTCCCCGCCCGCCTGGTGGCGAAATATCAGCTGCGCACGGGGCTGATGCTCGACGTGCAGATCGGCGACGCCCGCGGGCCCGAGCCGAACGGCAAGCGGAAGAAAAAGAAGAGCAAGGCCCAGAAAGAGATCGCCGCGGCGCCGCGCGTGGAGCGCATCGTGCACATCGACGAGACGCCCACCGAGCAGTGGAAGCCGCCGAAGACGCTGGAGGACCAGACCTCGATCGACCCGCAGCCGAGGCTGACGCTGGAGTACCCCGGCTGCCCGGACGCGTGCCGGTTGATCGACCTGTTCTGCCCGATCGGGCGCGGCACGCGCGGCATGATCGTCAGCCCGCCGAAGGCCGGCAAGACCACGCTGCTGCAACAGATGGCCACGTCCCTGCAGAAGAACCACGGCGACCTGGTCGTGTGGGCGCTGCTGATCGACGAGCGGCCGGAGGAGGTGACCGACTTCCGCCGGAACGTGCCGTGCGAGGTCTTCGCTTCGAGCAACGACCACCCCGCCGAGCGGCACGTGGGCCTGTCGATCTGCGCGATCGAGCGGGCCAAGCGCATCGCCGAGCAGGGCAAAGACATCGTGCTGCTGATCGACTCGCTGACGCGCATCGGCCGGGCGTTCAACACCGCGCCCAACCAGCAGCAAGGCGGCCGGACGCTCTCGGGCGGGCTGGACATCAAGGCGTTGATGATCCCCAAGCAGCTGTTCGGCGGGGCGCGCAAGATCGAGGGCGGCGGGTCGCTGACCATGCTCGCCACCTGCCTGGTCGACACCGGCAGCCGCGGCGACCAGGTGATCTTCGAGGAGTTCAAGGGCACCGGCAACATGGAGCTGATCCTCGACCGCGACATCGCCAACCAGCGCATCTACCCCGCGATCGACCTGGCCGCGTCGGGCACGCGCAAGGAGCACCTGTTGCTCGACGAACAGACCTTGAAGACCGCCACCGCGCTGCGCCGCCGGCTGATGGACATGAAGCCCATCGACCAGGTGCAGCAGCTGCTCAAGGCGATGGAGCACTTCAAGACCAACGACGAGCTGGTCGGCAAGACCCGCAACGGCAACGGCTCGCCCAACGGCGCGACCGCCGCCGCGGGGTAAGGCCGCTCGCGGCTTAGCGCGGCCCAAAAACCGCCCACACCGCTTCGTGCGGGGCGTTTCGGGGGCCCTTGTTGAATGGATTCGACGGCGGCGAGTATACTGCGTGACTGTCGGCCGAGCGCCACAAACCGAGTCGATGCCAACGCTTACGGCGGCTCGGTCACCCGTGAGTAACAGGAGTTTTCCGTGGCGGTAGAACTGAAAACAGCCGGGCGTCAGCCTCGCGGCTGGGAGCAGGTTGTCGGCCAGGTCAACGCGGCCGCCGACGCCGCCGGCTTCCACGCGCACATGCTGGACCTGCAATGCCGGGTGGTCGCGGCGCAGTACGGCGTGCTGTGGGCGCGCGGCGAACAGGGCGTGCAACACGTGGCGCTTTGGCCGAAGAAGGTCACCACCGAGGGGCTGCACCCGGACCTGACCAAGGCGCTGTCGGACGCGGCCGAGGGCGGGTTCGACAACGGCATGAGCCAGGTGCTGGTGCTCGCCACGGCGGGCCAGCCGGCCGACGCGCCGGGGGCCCACGTGTTCGTCACGGTCATGCGCCGCGCGGGCCAGCCGATGGTCGTTTCCACCGTCGTCGCCGACGTGCGCGACCCGCAGGTGATCGCGGCCACCGCCCCGCTGCGCGAGATCGCCGCCGGGCTTTACGAGGGCTACTACCACCGGCTCGAAGCCGCGTCGCTCGCCGAGCGCAACCAGCACGTCCAACAGGCCGTCGCCCTGCTGGCGGTCATGCAGGAGGGCAAGGGCTTCAAGGGCGCGTGCATGAACCTGGTCAACGAGCTGGCGCACCAGGTCGGCGCCGACCACGTGTCGATCGGTTGGGTGCGCGGCCGGTCGGTCAAGCTCACCGCCGTCAACGACACCGACCACGTCAAACGCCACAGCGAACGCGCCGCCGAGCTCGAGATGGCGATGGCCGAGTGCCTCGACCAGCAGCAGCCGATCGTCTACCCGCTGCCCGACGACGCCGAGCCGATGCTCGCCGAGGCCGTGGTGTACAGCCACCGCAACCTTTTGGCCGGCAAGCCCGAGCAGAACGTGATCTCGCTGCCGCTGCGTCAGCGCGACGAACTGGTGGGCGTGATCACCGCCGAGCGGCGCGACGAGGCGTTCGACGAGACCACCGTCCAGCGTTTGCAGATGACCGCCGACGTGATCGCGCCGCAGCTGCAAGACCGGTTCGAGTCCGACCGCTGGCTGGTCGGCCACGCCTGGCGCACGGTCCGCAAGGGCGCCTCGTACTTCGTGGGCGCGCGGCACGTGGGGTGGAAGCTGCTCGGCATCGCGTGCTTCTGCCTGCTGGTCTACACGCTGATCGGCAAGTGGGACTACCGCGTCAGCGCCCCGTTCCGCTTCGAAGCCCACAACCGCAAGTTTGTGCAGGCGATCTACGGCGGCCGGCTCGACAAGGTGCACGTGCAACCCGGCGACAAGGTCGCCCAGGGCCAGCTGCTCGCAGAGCTCAACAGCCGGGAGCTGCGGCTCGAGCGCATCCAGGCGCAGAGCGAGCACGACCTGGCGCGGCTGCAACGTGACCAATCGATGACGCAGGGCAAGCAGGGCGAGGCTGCCCAAGCCAGCGCACGCATGCGGCAGCTGCAAGCGCGGATCGACCTGCTCGACGAACAGATCGCCGCGACCGCGATCCGCAGCCCGGCCGACGGCTCGGTGCTCGCCGGCTACTGGCACGACAAGGTCGGCAGCACCGTCAAACAGGGCGACACAATGTTCGAGGTCGCGCCGCTGAGCGACCTGACCGCCGTGATGCGCGTCGACGAGGCCAAGGTGCACCGCATCATGGCGGCGCTGGAAGAACACGACGACCAAGTGACCGGCGACCTGGCCACGCGGGCCCAGCCGTCGAAGACCTTCCGCATCCGTTACCAGCGGATCGTGCCCATGGCCAAGCCGGTCGAGGGCGAGAACGTGTTCGAGGTGTGGTGCGCCCTCGACGAGCCGGCGCCATGGCTGCGCGACGGCATGGAGGGCAACGCGCGCCTCGACGTCGGCCGCGAGCCCATCGCCTGGATCCTCACCCACCGCCTGATCGACGCGGCCCGCCTGTGGCTGTGGTGGTAACGACGAAACAAAACACGTAACGAGCCCACATGGAACGCCCCACGTTCAGCCCATCCTGGAGCCGGGTCAACCGGCTCACCCCTTCCCTGCGAGCGCAGGTGCAGGTGCGCCGGCGCGTGCTGCGCGGCCAGCCGTGGTACGTGCTGCACGACCCGCTCGGCAACCAGTTCTCGCGGCTGAACCCGGTGGCGTACCACTTCGTCGGCCTGCTCGACGGCCACCGCACGGTCGAAGAGGCCTGGCAGATGACGCTCCAGCGCCACGGCGACCACGCCCCCACCCAACACGAGGTCATCGCGCTGCTCGGGCAGCTCAACCAGGGCAACCTGTTGAAGATGGACCTGCCCGCCGACGCCGAGCCGCTGATGCAGCGCCACCGGCGCAAGCGCATCAAGCACTGGGCCGGGCAGGCGATGAGCGTGCTGTTCGTGCAGATCCCCGTGTTCAACCCGCACACACTGCTGGTGTGGCTGCTGCCGTTTTTCCGGCCGCTGCTGACGAAGTGGGGCTTGGCGCTGTGGGTGATCTGGCTGACGTTCTGCGGCGCGGTGTTCTTCCCCAACGCCGGCCCGTTCATCCGCGAGAGCACCGACCTGCTTTCGAGCCCGTCGAACTGGGGTTACCTGATCCTCATGTTCATCGCGCTCAAGGCGATCCACGAGCTCGGCCACGGGCTGATGTGCCTGCGCTTCGGCGGGCCGGTCTACGAGGCGGGCATCATGCTGCTCGTACTCGTGCCCAGCCCGTACATGGACACCTCCAGCTCGTGGGGCTTCGACAGCAAGTGGAAACGCCTGCTCGTCGGCGCCGCGGGCATGATGTTCGAGCTGACCATCGCCGGGGCCGCGGCGTTGCTGTGGGTCCACGCCGACAACGTGCTCGTCAAACAGCTGGCGCACCACGTCGTGCTGCTGGCGTCGATCGCCACGATCCTGTTCAACGCCAACGCGCTGATGCGGTTCGACGGCTACTTCATGCTCAGCGACCTGCTCGAGATCCCCAACCTCTACGAGCGCGCCAGCCGGCAGCTGAAGTACCTCTTCCAGAAATACCTCTACCGTCTGCCCAGCGCCCAGCCCGTCACGGCCGACCGGTCGGAGCGGTGGGTGCTGCTGGTGTACGGCATCGCGGCGCTGATCTACCGCGTGCTGGTGATGTTCGCCATCGCCCTGTTCATCTCGGGCAAGCTGTTCACGCTCGGGCTGGCGCTGGCGATCTGGACCGTGGGCTCGTGGCTGATCTTCCCTGTGCTCAAGTTCATCCGCTGGCTGGCGGTCGGCGGCGACCTGCACAAGAAGCGCCAGCGCACCATCGCGATCACCGCGGCGGTGGCGGCGGCGCTGCTGCTCACGTTCGGGTGGGTGCCGTGGCCGCAGCACCGGCGCGCGATGGGCGTGGTCGAGGCCGCGGAACGGGCCGAGCTGATCGTGCAGACCGACGGGTTCGTCACCGCCGTGCACGCCGAGCCGGGCGACTTCGTGCAAGCCGGTCAGTTGATCATCGAGGCCGACAACCCCGTGTTGCGGGCGCACCGGCGTGGGCTGCGGGCGGACCTCGACGCGACCCGCGTCGCGCTGCTCAACGCGCTGAAGGACAGCCCCGCCGACCAGCACGCGGCCCACGCGCGCATCGCCGCCTACACCGAAGAGCTGACGCAGATCGACCAGCGCCTCGAAGAGCTGAACATCCGCAGCCCGATGGCCGGCCAACTCGTCGCGCCGCCCATGCAGCCGCTCGTCGGCCGGTACCTCAAGCCCGGCCAACAGCTCGCGACCGTGATCGACCCGCAGACGCTGCGCGTGACCGCGCTGGTCGACCAGGCCGCCAACTCGCTGGTCGCGCTCGAAGGGGTCGAACGGGTCGAACTGCGGGCGCGAGGCCAAGCCAACCACACCGTCAAGAGCAAGCTGATCAAAGCCTTCGACTCCGGCCGGCGCACGCTGCCCCACCCCGCGCTGGGCACGGCCGGCGGCGGCGCCATCGCCATGGACGCCGACGACCCCGACCAACAGAGCACGCTGCGCCCGCAGTTCTACCTCTGGCTCGACCTGCCCGAATCGTCCAACGCCTTCGAGCTCGGCCAGCGCGTGCACGTGCGCTTCACGCTCAGCGAACCCAAGCCCCTCATCGCGCAGTTCTACCACCGCCTGCGACAGACCTTCAACCCCGGCGCCGCGCTGTAACGCCGCCGCCACCAGGCACCCAACGTGACCACGGCCACGACACAACCCGGCCCGCTGCAGTCCGACCTGATGATGTGGTCGATGCTCCGCACGCGCCGCCAGCGCAAGCCCATGCCGCGCGGGCTCGACGCCATCGCCAACCAATGGCTCGGCCGGGCCAGGCACGCGCGCATCAGCCTCGGCTACCTCCGCAAGGAAGCCGACGCCGTGGTCGCCCGCGAGAAAGAATACGAGCAGATGCACGGCGAAACGCTCGCCGAACAACTGCTCGAACTGCGCGGCACCTTCCGCCGCGGCCGGCAGACACGCCAACACGTCCGCCAAGCCCTCGCCGCCGTGCGCGAGACCGCCTACCGCACCACCGGCGAACGGCCGTACCCCCAGCAGCTCATGGGCGCCCTGGGCCTGTTCCACGGGCAGATCGTCGAAATGGTCACCGGCGAAGGCAAAACCCTCACCGCCTCCGTCGCCGCCACCCTGCTCGCCTGGTCCGGCCGACCCGTGCACGTGGTCACCGTCAACGACTACCTCGCCGAGCGCGACGCCGAGGGCCGGCGGGTGCTCTTCGAGAAGTGCGGCCTGCGCGTCGGGGCGCTGACCGGCGAGATGCCCGAAGACCAACGCGCCGTCGTCTACCAGCAGCCCATCGTGTACGCCACGGCCCGCGAGATCATGGCCGACTGGCTGCGCGACCAGCTCAAGCTCGGCCGGCTGGCCGACCCGGTGTCGACGCGCTGGCTGCACAGCCCCGTCTGGCGCGCCGGCCAGGTTCAGGCGCAGCGCAGCCCGACCCTCGTGCCGGGCCTGTTCGCCGCGATCGTCGACGAGATCGACGCGATCCTCATCGACGAGGCCGTCACCCCGCTGATCATCGCGCAGCAGCTGAGCGAAAACCCGCAGGCCGATCTGTACCGCCGCGCCCGCAACATCGCCGTCGAACTCGAGCCGCGCACGCACTTCACCATCGACCCGTCCGACCGCAAGGTGAAGCTCACGCCCACCGGCCGGCGCGCCGTCGGCCACCTCGTCGACGACTCCGACCTCGCCGACGCCCACCCGATCTGGCACGCGACGCGCATGCGGCAGGAACTCGTCGAGCAGGCGCTCACCGCCGAGCACTGTTACCACCACGGCCAGCACTACCAGCTCATGGAAGAGAAGGTCGTCATCGTCGACGAGTACACCGGGCGGTTCATGTCCGACCGCCAGTGGCAGCACGGCCTGCACCAGGCGGTCGAGGCGAAAGAGAACATCGAGATCACCGCCGACCAGCAGACGCTCGCGTCGATCAGCTTCCAACGCTTCTACCGGCAGTACACGCACCTGTGCGGCATGACCGGCACCGCCGCGGAAGCCAAGCCCGAACTCGAACGCACCTACGGCGAACCCGTGCGGATCATCCCCACCCACCGGCCCGTCCAACGCAAGCGCTGGCCCAACCGCCTGTTCGCCCGTTCGATCGACAAGCTCCAGGCCATCGTGCAACAGATCGAACAGCTGCACGCCGAAGGCCGGCCCGTGCTCATCGGCACGCGCTCGGTCGACCTGTCCGAACAGCTCAGCGAGACGCTCACGCAACTCGACCTCGACCACGAGGTGCTCAACGCGGTGCGCCACGAGCAGGAAGCCGACATCATCTCCGGCGCCGGCCGGCGCGGCGCGATCACCGTGGCGACCAACATGGCCGGCCGCGGCACCGACATCAAGCTCGGGCCCGGCGTCGCCAAGCTCGGCGGCCTGCACGTCATCCTCACCGAGCTGCACACCGCCAAGCGTGTCGACCGCCAGTTCATCGGCCGCAGCGGGCGCCAGGGCGACCCCGGCTCGGCGCAGTGCTTCGCGTCGCTCGACGACGAGCTGCTCGTGCGCTACCTGCCGCGCACCGCGCGGGCGCTGCGGCGCCGCTACGCCAAACGCCGCGGCGAGCTGCCCGGCTACCTCGTCAACTTCTTCAGGCTCGCCCAGGCACGCGCCACCCGCATGGCCCTGCGCGCCCGCCTGGCCATGATCCGCCACGACCACCAGCTCGACCAGTCGCTGCCGGGCTGATCACCTCACCGACCGCGTGCCACAAAAAAAGCCCCCGAACGCGTCGGGGGCTTGGGGTGTCGGGTGCTTCGGCGATCAGGTCGCCGCGGGGATCGTGAACGCGAAGCGGGCGTTCACGCCGTTCAGCAGGGCCGTGCCCGCGGGGTCGCCGATGGTGGTCAGCGCCGAGCGGTGGCCCGAGCGATCGACGATCGGATCGGTCGCGTCGCCGACCAGCACGACGTCGAACATCACCACCGCATCGTCGAGCTCCTCGACCGGCAGCTGGTTGAACGGGGCGGGCCTGACGATGTCGATGAAGCCGAGCGTCCGGCCGTCCGTCGTCAACACCTCGCCGTACTCGAGGGTCACGTTGTCGACCAGCGTGTAGCTGTCGTCGAGGAAGTTGTTGTCGGTATCCACGAACTGCATGACCGCGACGGTGCCGTTGTCGGTCGGGATGCCGTTCGCCGGGTCGATCGCCTGGGACAGCCGGACCGAGTCGCTGTTGACCGGCTCGGTCAGCACCAAGCGGAGGCGGTTGGGCGACTCGAAGGTGACGTTCAGGCCGCCGTTCTGGTCGAGGTCGAACTGGTTCTCGTTGCGCACCGGGTCGAAGACCGGGACCTCGACGCCCTCTTGGATCTCGACGGTGGGGGCCAAGAACGGGTCGGGGTGCTCCTGCATCTCGAGGCGGAACGGGTTGGTGCGGATGTTCGTGCGGCCGACGCCCTGGGTGGTGACGACCACGGACTGCCGCGTCGGCGCCGAGGTGTCGACCTCGGTGATGTTGAGCCTGCCGATCTTGCTGGAGGCGACGCCGCCGGCTTCGACGGTGTTGATGATCCGGTCGCCGACCTGGCGCCGCAGGAAGACGTTGTGGTCCGCCGGCAGGCCCGGGCCCTCGCCCAGCGCCGGCAGCACACCCACGGTCAGCACCGAGTCGGTGAACAGGCCGAACGTCGCCGAGCCGAGGTAGCCGCCGTAGATCAGGTCGTCGGCGGTGTTGAACAGGCCGTCGGCGCCCGCGTCGATGCCGTAGGCGAACAGCGCGTCGTTCGACGTGCCGGATACCCGCAGGTTTCGGCCGCCGGAGGTCACGATGACCTGGCCGCCGAGCACGTGGTTGAACGTGGCGTTGGTCAGGGCGTTGCCGACGATGAGGGCGCCGGCGTGGGTGCCCTTGATGCCGACGTTGCCCGCGGTGCCGGTGATCCGCAGCACGCTGCCCGCGTCGGTGTGGCTGGCGAGGTCGACGCGCTTGGCGTCGCCGTGCACCGTCGCCCGCGCCGTGGCGCCGAGCGTGCCGGTGAACCTCAGGTTGGACGCCCCGTTCATGTCGAGCGTGCCGCCGAACGCGCCGCCGAACGTGGCGCTGCCGGCCATGCCGAGGTGGAGCTCACCCGTGGCGAGCACGTCGCCGCCGACCGTTGTCGTGCGGTTCGAGCCGAGCCTCATGTGCCCGGCGAAGTCGCCGGTGCGCTGGCTGTAAGTCGACAGCTCGCCGCCGAAGTGCAGCATCGCGCCATCGAGCACGTTGTTGGTCAGCGTGACGGACCGGCCGTTGCCCTGGATCTCGAGCACGCCGCCGAAGTCGCCGGTGCGCTGCGTCAGCGAACTCAGGTCGCCGGCGCTGGCCAGGACGCCGAAGAAGTCGTCGTTGAGCGTCACGCGTTTGAACGTGTTGCCCGTGGTGACGAACCGGCCCTGGTAGACGCCGTTGATGGTCAGCGAGTCGACGTGGGTGGCGATGATGCCGCCGGAGTTGGCCTCGTCGGTGTCGACGAGCTGTGCGAAGCGGTTCGCCGCCGGGTTGGCCGCGGTCTCGAAGGTGAAGAACTCGCCGGTCCCGCCGTCGTCGAACGTCAACCCGGTCACGTTGCTCGACAGCACCGACTGGGTCGTGAGCACCGTGATCACGCCCGTGCCCGGGTCGATCTGGACCACGTTGCGACCGGCGTTGTCGAAGGCGATCAGCTCCATCGCCACGCCGTCGTACTCGAGCGCATCGACGGTGATCGGGTCGCCGGCGGAATCGACCACCGGCACGCCCGCCGCGAAGGTGCCCGTGGCCACGTCGTAGTTCACGAGCTGCGAGCCGCCGCCGGCCGCGGGCATGATGAACAGGATGTCGTTGGCGGCCGTGTCCGCCGTGAACGGCAGGTTGTCGCTCGCCGCCACGATTGCCGGCTGGCCGGTGTCGTCCGACAGCGTCAGCAGCCGGCTGAACGCGCCGGTGACCGTGTCGACCGTGCCGAGCACGGCCACGCGGCCGGTGGCGTCGGCGGTGTCGACCGGGTTCGTGAAGAACATGCCGTTGCCGGCCGTGTCGTAAGCGAACGTGCGGAAGTTCGTGCCCGTCGAGCCCACGGCGAACGCGTCGAGCGCGTTGTACGTCGCGTTGGCCAACGCTTGGTCGGTCACCTCTTGGAACAGCGAAGCGTCGGCCAAGTCGGCTTGGTCGAGGAACAGCATCTGGAACGTCGCGCCGTCGCTGTGCATCGCCAGCAGGTTGCCGTCGGCGTCGAAGCCGATGCCCTTGATGCTGGTCGAGCCCGCGCCGCCGCCGTTGATCTGCACGTTGCCGATCACGGTGACCGCGCCGGTCGCCGAGTTGATGGTCACCAGCTGGTCGGTGGTGCCGCCCACACGACGCAGGCCGTAGATCGTGCCCGTGCCCGGCTGCACGGCCAGGCCGGTGAACGCGTCGGTCACCACGCCGCCGTCGTCGAGCAGCACGCCCTGCAGCGCATCGCTGGAAAGGCGGTGGACCAGCAGGTCGCCGCCGCCGTCGGGCACCGTTTCGATCTCCGCGATCGCCCGATCGCCGGCGTTGCCGATCGCCGCGTTGCCGTCCACGTCCGAGATGATCGCGATCAGGCGATCGAACTGGTCGAACGCGATCGAGTCGACGTGCGAGCTGAAGCTCGCGACCGGGAACGTGTTACGCAAAGCGCCGATCACGGTAAACGTGCCGGTCGTGTTGTCGAACCTCACCAGCTGGTCGACGCCGGTGCTGGCATCGATCGCGTACACCTCGCCGGCGGAGTTGACGGCCAAGCCGCTGAGCTGCACGCCCACGCCGATGTCGCCGCCGACCTTCCGCGTCGGCGACGGGTCATACAACCGGGCCGCGGCGAACAGGTCGGCGCCGTTGAAGTCCATGCCGAGCAGGTCGGCCGCGTTGCCGGTGTAACCGTCAACCACGTTGACCGTGCCGAGCACGCCGCCGGGGCCGTCGAGCGTCGGGTCGATGTTGTCGAGCACGCCGCCGCCCGCGTGGGCCCAGAAGATGCCGGCCCCGTCAACGGTCAGCGTGTTGTAGACCGTGTTGGCGTAGGTGCCGAGGTTGCTGAGCAACGGCGTGGCCGAGCCGGTGTTGATCGTCGCCCGCTTGACCGGGCCGCCGATCACCAGGCGGCCGGGGCCCTGGTCGTCGAGGGTCAGCGACGAGACCTCGCCGCCGATCTGGCCGGACAGGTTGCCGCCGAGGTCGTCGAAGGTGAACGTCTTGACCGGGCCGTCGACCCAGATGTCGGGCGCATCGGTGCCATCGCCGACGATGTCGCCGTCGAACACGAACGAGCTGACGGTCGAGTCGTCGGTGCTGAGCAGGCGGCCGATGTTCACCGCGCCGCCGCCGGTCACGGTGACGCGCGAGGACTTGGTCGTGCCGTTGAACACGATCGCGTCGATCACGCCGTCGCCCGGCACCGCGTCGTAGATGTCGACCGACTCGCCCGGCTTGCCGGTGAGCGTGATCGTCGCGCCCTCGGCGGCGTAGACGAACGGCGTGCCGCTGACCGCCGAGCCCACCAGCGCCGGCAGCGGGCTGCCGAGGTCGGTGGTGATGTTGGCCAGGGTGTAGGTCACCGCGTCGTCGACGACGCCCGCGCCCGTGGCGCTGTTGGACTTGATCGTGGTGTCGCTGAACACGCCCGACGTGCCGTCGATCGCACCGCTGAGCCGGCTGATCGTGCTCATGCCGCCGGTCATGGATGTGGCCACCGCGGGCGCGACGAAGTCGCCGGCCGCCCCGGCGTCGGTGCCGGCGCTGATGAAGCTGCCGTTGGTCAGCCCGCCGCCGGTGATCGACACCGAGCGGGACGAGCCGAGGTAGACCGCCGCGTCGGCCGCGCTGCGTGCGGCGTTGACCTCGGTGGCGTCGGCCAGCGGCGTCGCGTCGTTGACCACCGCGTTGATCGCGCTGGGGCCGTGGACGTAGCCGAACATCGCCGAGCTGTTGTCCATCGTGCCGCTGGTAAACGTGTCGGTGTTGCCGCCCGAGGCGTAGACCGAGTTGGTCATCGACGCGGCGGTGAAGCGCGACACGTGCGCGATGCGCGTCGCTTCGTTGGCGTCGTTGCCGGTCGGCGTCGGGGCGAAGACGTCGTCGTCGCCGTCGGAGACGCCGAACTGGATCAGCGAGTTGTCGATGCTGGTGGCGCTGAAGCTCTTCGCGCCCTGCGCGAAGGTGATGACCGAACCGACGATCGGGCCGGCGAAGCTCATCGTGCCGCCGTTGCCCTCGCCGACGAGGTTGACGGTGGTCGTGCCGCCGACGGTGGACCGCACGATGTCCCGGCCCACGTGCAGCGTGTCGCCGAGGGCCTGGCTCATCAGGTCGCCGCCGACGCTCAGCGTCAGCTTGGCGTCGATCAGGCTGTCGGTCGCGACCATCCAGTCGCCGCCGATCGTGGCGCGGGTGCCCCGGCTGTTGTAGCCGACGTTCAGGTCGCCGGCGAAATCGTTGGTCACCGACAGCGTGTTGAGGTAACCCAAATCGATGTCGGCGCTGGCCGCGACGCTGTCGCCCACGGTCAGCGAGCCGAGCCCGTGGGTAAAGTTGATCACCGCGCCGGAGTTGACCATGCCCGGGATGCGGATCGACTTGCCGGACACGCCGGAGATCGTGCCGTTCAGGTCGCTGCCGGTGATGGTGACGCTGACCACGTCGCCGGCCAGCGCTTGCAGCACGCCGTTGAGGTCACCGCCGCGGAGGTCGAACTTCGTGATGTCGCCGAGCAGCGACTGCAGCGTGAAGCCCGCCGCCAGGTCGCCGCCGGTCAGCGTCGCCGACTTCACGTTGCCGCCGACGGTGAACAGGATCGTGGTGCGCCCGTCGCCGAGGTCGCCGCCGGTGAAGGTTGCCCTGCCCAACTCGCCGCCGATGGTCACCGCGTCGTGGATCAGGTTGTCGCCGAGCGCGTGGAACTGCGTCGTGTCCGCCGCGGCGAAGCCGTTGGCCAGGTCGAGGTCGGCGGCGTTCAACCGCAACAGCTGCGAGGTGACGCCGTCGTTGGTCTGCGCGATCAGGTTGCCCTCGGGGTCGAAGCCGACGCCGATGATGTTCGTCACGCCCGCGCCGCCGCCGAGCACCTCGGCGCTGCCGATCGCGGTGACCGCGCCGGTCGTGGGGTTGATGGCGACGAGGTCGTCGGTCGCGCCGCCGGTCCGGCGGTTGGCGACGATCGTGCCGTTGAGGCCCGCGAGGTTGTTCGGGTCGTTAGGGTCGTTGAACACGGCCAAGCCGGTGAACGCGTCGACCACGCCGCCGCCGTCGAGCGCCACGCCCTTCATCGTCGTGTCGCCGACCGCGTGCACTGCGACCACGCCGCCCACGGCCTCGATATCGATCTCGACCAGCGCCACCTCGGCCGCGTCGGCGCCACTGCCGTCGCGGTCGCTGACCAGCGCGATTAGCTGACCGAGCCCGTCGAAAGCCATGGCCAGGAGGTTCTGACTATAGGTATCCGACGCGCCGCCAACCTTGTTCTGCATCTCGCCCACGACGGTGAACCCACCCGTGGCTGGGTCGATGACGATTAGCTTGTCGGTGCCGTCGATGGTGTCCACCGCGTACACCTCACCGGTGACCGGGTGGATCGCCATGCCGCGCAGGTCGGACGTGGCCGCCGTCACCGCGCCGGTGATCGGGTCGATGAGGACCAGCTCATCGGTCACGCCGCCCGTGCGACGGATCGCGTAGAGCCGGCCGTTGAGCGGGTCGGACGGGCTGGCCAGGTTGTTGTACACACCGAAGCCCACGAACGGGTCGAGCACCCCACCGCCGTCGAGCAACACGCCCTTCGCCGACGGATCGCCGATCTTGTGCACCTCGACCACGCCGCCCACGGCCACGCGGTCGATCTCGACCAGCGCCGCCTCGGACGGGTCGGCACCGGCGCCGTCGCGGTCGCCGACCAGCGCGATCAGCCGGCCGAGTTCGTCGATCGTCAGCGCGAACACGTCCTGCGAGTAGCGGTCGTTGGCGAAGGCGAAGGTGTTCCGCAACTCACCCACGACGGACAACGCGCCCGTGATCGCGTCGATCATCACCAGCGTGTCAACGCCACCGATCGTGTCGATGCGGTAGGTGTCGCGCGTGGTCGGGTCGACCGCGGCCACGCTCAGGTCGGCCGGGTCCGGCGTCAGCGCGCCGACCGTGCTCAGCGGCCGCGGGTCGGCCGGGAACAACGGCTGGCTGCCGACGAACGGGCTGGCGAACAGCGTGCCCATGCCCGCCGCGTCGTAGGAGAACGTCCGCAGCACGCCCGTCGAACTCGGGTCGACCGCGAACACGTCGTGCGTCGTGGGGATCGTGAACGCGACGTTCGTCACCTTCATGTTCGACAGGTTGCCGCCGACGAACAGCAGGCCGTGGACCTGGCCGATCACGTCGAGCGTGCGCAGGTCGCCGGAGACGTACACGTCGGCCGCCAGCACGGTCAGCACGCCGCCGGAGCTGTTGCCCACGCGCAGCGTGTTGAGGTTGCCGTCGACCACCAGCTCGTCGCCGACCCGGCCGAACTGCCCGGTGACGATGATCTGGCCGACGTCGCCGGTGAGGTCGGCGCTGCCGAAGAAGCTGCCCTTGATGGTGATGCGGGAGACGACCAGGCCGCGGGTCAGACCCACGCCGCGCGCCTCGATGTCGCCGGTCATGTCGCCGCCGACGGTGACGTTGCGGATGATGCCGTCGGCGAAGAGCGAACCGACCAGGTCGCCGAGGATGTTGATCGTGTTGATGTTGCCGTTGGGGCCGACGGCCTGGACCAGCGAGTCGCCCAGCAGGTTGCCGCGGAGCGTGAGGCTGTTGAGCGGGCCGGCGATGGTCATGGTCAGCGTCCGCACATCGGCGCCGGGGTTGAAGCGGCCGAGCTTACCGGTGGTGACCTGCACGTTGTCGATGGTCGCCGGGTCGTCGTCTACGCTCTTGCCGGTGGTGATGGTGCTGATCTCGTTGGCGAAGTCGAACGTCGAATCGACGATCTTGTGGGCGCGCAGGTTGTCCATCTCGACCGTCGCCTGCGCGGTGGTGCCGTTGATCTGGCCCGCGACCATTTCGTAGCGCCGGTTCGACGCCAGCGCCAGCGCCAGGTCGTTGAGCACGGTCAACGGCTGGTCGAAGCGCGGGTCGTGCGCGAACCGCGTGCTCGGGCTCACCGACCCGCTGAAGTCCGCGACCGCCAGCAGCTTGCCGTTGCCCGTGGCGACCACGTCGCCGATGGTCGAGTCGGCCAGCAGGGACACGCCGACCAAGCCGAAGCCGCCGGCGGTGACGTGGTTGAGCTGGCCGTTGCCGCTCGTGGCGAACACCGAGTGGAAGATGCCGAAGCCGTTGACCGTGACGTTCCCGGTGAAGGTGCTGGCTTCGAACTCGCTGCCGATGATCCCGCCCGAGCCGTTGAGCACGATGGTGTCGATGAAGCCCGCCGTCGCCTCGGTGCGGTCGGTCTTCGCCGACATGCTCAGCAGCTGCAGTACGTTGACCGTGCTGTTGATGATCGAGCCGTGGGTCAGCTGGATGCGATCGATCTGCTGGGTGGAGACGATGTCGCCGAGGATATCGGAGCCCGAGCCCTGGTTGAGGACCAGCTGGATCGCGCCGTTGGCGTACAGGCCGCCGTGGCTGAACGAGCCGCTGCCGGACGGCGCGAGCACCTCGCCGATGTTGACGCGCTGGATGTCGCCCTGCACGAAGACGGGGGCGAGCAAGCCCTGGGGGCTGTCGGTCCGGTTGACCTCGTCGGCGTTCGCCAGCAGCGAACCGAGCGTGCCGCCGATCGAGAGGTTGCCCAGCGACTTCCAGCTGCGGGCCTGGATCACGCTGCCCGTGACGTTGACGCCGAACTTCTGGTTGTCGAACGGGTAGGCGGTCAGCACGTTGTCGCGCCGGTTGACCACGGCCCCCGAGTGGGTCATGGGCAGGCCGATGTCGCCCTTGCCGAACAGGTTGCCGATGCTGGTGGCGTTGATCGAGACCATCTCGCCGCCGGTGGCGTTGTTGATCTGGGTCAGGCCGTTGCCGTTGATCGTCATCACGTCGACCACCACCGGGCCGTTGAGCACGACGCTGATGTCCGTGCCCTGGCCGAGGATGAGCTGGCCGTTCTGGTCGGTGACCGCGCGGCCGAGGCCGTCGACGTTGATCGTGCCGATCTCGACGGTGCCGTTGTTGGGCGTGTTCAGCGACGAGGCCGTGAAGCCAAAGTCGCTGCTGGTCACGCTGACCAACACGCTGCCGCCCGAACCGCGGATGCCGTACTGGTTGATCGTCAGCGCGCCGGCCAAGCCGATGCCGGCCGTGCCGGGCCGCAGGACCACGCGGCCGCCGCTGTCGTCGACGTGCTCGAACGCCTGACCGGGGTCCAGCGTCTGCGGGGCGAACGAACCGGACGCGAACTGGTTGTCCTGGAAGATCGCCCCGTCGACGATCATGTAGCGCACGTTGCCGCCGGGCCCCGTGGTGATGGCCGGGCCGCCCTCGGCGGCTCCGCCGAGGTTGCCGTTGACGTCGATCAGGTCGATGATGCCGTCGGCGCCCACGCCGTCGGTGTTGAGTCGGATGAAGGTCGGCGATTGACCGTTGTCGGCGCCGGTGATGGTGCCCGCGCGGATCACGCCGATGCCCTTGTTGGTGTACATCGACCCGCTGAGCGTCGCGGCCGCGTCGATGACCTGGATGTAGTCATCGATCGCCGCGGCGCCCGTAAGCGGATCGACGCTGTTGAACGTGACCCGGCCGGCGGTCGACTGCAACAAGCCGACGCCGCCGTTGGGCACGACCAGGATCGGCGTGCCGACAACCGCGTTCTGGAAGATCGTCGAGATCTCGCTGCCGATCAACGCGCGGAGGTCGCCGTTCTGCGTCTGGATGATCCCGCCGCTGGTGCCGGTGTTCATCAACAACAACCCGCCGGCGTTCAAGACGCCCAAGTCGCCGTCGAACACGGTGAACGCCTGCGCGCCGGCGCCGAGCAGGTTGTTGGTCGTGCGGATCGCACCCAGGCCCAGCTCTTCCACGCCCTGGATCGTCAGCGTGTATGCCTGGTCGCCACGCGGGATGTTGGCTTCGTCGGCGTCCTGGGTCGTGTTGAAGTTCGTGTTGTTGATCGCCGCCACCGCGAAGCGGTACTCGCCCGGCCGGTCGGCGGTGAAGCGGAGCGGCGTGGTGGAGTCGAAGAAGCCCGTGATGCCGTAGTTCGTCGCGATCAGCCGGCCGTCGGGATCGAACACGCCCACGCCGACATTCGGGTTGTTGATCAGCACGTCGACGGTCTGGCCCGCCATCAGCGACACCGCGTAGTAGTCGACCAGGTCGTTGGGGGTGTTGCTTGCCTCCACGTTGCCGGTCACGGAAGCGAACGCCACGCCGTCCGGGTCGAAGCTGCGCAGCGTGCCCAGCCGCTGGGCCGTGTCGAAGGTGTCGTTGAAGTAGGTCGACCCGCCGTCGTAGAGCTTCAAGGCGCTGAACGCCGCCGAGATCGAGCGCTGCGTCGGGTTCGCGCCGGTCACCGTCTGCCGGCCCTCGTGCTCCGTGGTCGGGGCGGTCGGGTCGGTGAAGAACAGCGCCGAGTCCAGGTTGTTGATCGTCGCCGTGCCCACGAACGAGTTCAGCGCCCACACCTGCCCCAGCTGGCCGCCGATCGTCATGTCGAAGTGGGTCATGTAGTTCGGCAAGGTCGGGTTGCCGTTGGCGGTGTTGACCGTGGTCTGGTTCGTGCCCAGCGACGAGGCGGAGATCAGGTTGTGCAGGTCGCCTTCGACGTTGAAGTTGCCCGGGATCGTCACGGCGCCGAACGTGGTGCCCGCGGTCGCGCCGGTGAGGATCGAGCCGGCGTAGAACGTGTTGGCCGAGCCGTAGAGGTCCACGTGGCCCGTGACCTTGCCGCCGATGAGGAAGTCGCCGAAGTGCTGCGACTGGTCGGTGTCGGTTGCGATGCCGCGCAGCGTCATGATCACCGCGGACTCGTCCGCGCCGGCCTCGGCCAGGACGCCCTGCTGGCTGAGCAACAGGTCGTCGCCCGTGGCGTTGTCGACGACCATGAACTGGTCGCGCGTGAAGTTGTACGCCAGGCCGCCGACCGTCGGGCGCACCGAGCCCTTCTCGGTCTTCAGCACCTCGCCCACCGCCACGGCGCCGGCGCCGAGGGTCGTGGTGATGCCGGTCACCAGGGCATTGCTGGCGTTGAGGCCTTGTGCGTCGAACAGGTCGATGTCCATCACCCGGCCGTTGGTCTGGTCGTGCACCACCAACGTCTGGCCGAACCGGTCGAACGACATCGAGCGCAGCGTGAACGGCGTCTGGTCGAGGTTGCCGGGGAAGTCCTCGCGGTCGGTGAACAGGTCCGCGTCGGCCACGACCGAGCCGTCGGTCGCGTCGACCTCGTAGATGCGCCCGTCATTGCCGATCAGGTACATCGCCTGCTGCGCCGGCGGCCCGGCGATGTTCGGGCTGGCGAACGGCGCAAAGGCGATCGAGCTGACGCCCGCCGTCTGGAGCAGCGGGTCCAGCACGCCACCCGTGCCCAGCGGGTCCACCGGCGTGAACTCGACCGTGTTGGAGCTGACGAAGACCGAGTCGCCCCCAAGGTTCAGGTCGAAGCTGATGAATCGACCGTTGGCGTCGGTCTCCAAGCCGAACAAGGTGGTCGACGCCGAACCCGCCGTGTTGTAGGCGACGGAGTTGGTCGGGTCGGCCGGGTCGATGATGATCAGGTTGTCCGTGCCGGCCGCGCGGTTGTAGGCGAACAACCGGCCGAAGCGGTCGAAGGTCAAGCCGTCTACGGTCGCCGCCGAGCCGCCCACCTCGATATCGCCCAGCGTCGCGACCTCGCCGGTCGCGGTGTCGATCGTGATCAGCTGGTGCGTGCCGGCGTTGTCGCGCACGGCGAACAGCGTGCCGTCGGCCGAGAACGCCATCGCGACGATCTCGTCGGTGATCGCCACGCCGCCCTCGGTCAACTCGATCTCGCCGCCCTGCCCGTTGTCGCTGACGGCCTCGAGGTCGTTGAAGTTCAGGTCGAAGTCGAGGTCGGCACCAGTCGTGTTCAGCGTGTACAGCACACGATTGCCCGTGATCGCCGACGGGGCGACCAAGAGCACGAGCGGGTCGTCAGCCGGGTCGAGACGGTTCGGGTCGAAAACGATCTCGTCCACGGTCGCCATCTTGACAAAGCTGCCCGGGGCGTCGCTCTGGTAGATCGTGCCTCGGAATCCCGCGCCGCCCGAGTTGCTGGAGGAGTAGAGGTCCAGGTCGCCGAGGCCGGTGTTCTCCACGAACAGGATCGAAGATTTGTCCGTCGACAGCGCCATCGTCTCCGGCGAAAAAGAACCGGGCAAGCTGCCGCCCAGACCGGACGCCGTCAGGTCGATCGGCACGAGGTCGGGCTCGGTGCCGATCGTGCCGAGCACCAACTGGTCCGGCGTCGTGGGGTCGGCGTCGTGGTCGATGCCGTAGACGGCGTAAAGCTGTTCGTTGCCGTCGAAATCGAGGTCACCGTAGGCGAAACCAAGCGCGTCGCGCAACGGGAGGTTGAAACCGCTGGCGCCCCCGGTGTCATCGAAGAACACCTCCGCGTGCATGAACACCTGACCGGTCGCCGGGTCGATGAACGCGATCTGATCGGCCGGGGCCGTGTCCAGCGGGTTCGTGTTCAGGATGGTCGTGACGATGCCCCCGCGATCGTTGACCTGGTCGACATCGAGCACCAGGAACGAGTCCGGCCGGGTCAGGTCGCGCCGGATCGCCAGCCCCGCCCCCAGATCGACGTTGCCCTGGATCAGTCGATCGCCGACCGACGTGGCCAGGCCCTTGACCGGGTTGACAAAGACCAACTCGTCGGTGGTCGCATCGGTCGCGATGAACGCGCCCAGCGTACCGTCGAACGGGTTGGTTAACGCGGGGTTGAACGCCAAGCCCTGCAGGTCCAGGCCGCGCACCGGTCCCTGGTGGTCGTTGGTGTCGACCGACAGGCCGATCGAGGTCGCCTCCGGAATCGTTTTTTCAAGGTTGACGTGGTAGTACTGGCTGCTGTTGCCGTTCGAACTGATCGCCAGAATCTGGGTGTCGGCGACAGACGCGTTGTCCTCGAGCGGGGCGATCCCGGTCATCGTCAAGATGGAATTGCCGTTCGGATCGACGACGAAATCGGCGCCGGTCAGCGCCAGCGCATCGCCGTTGGCCCGGAAATCGGTGTCGGCGGGGTTGACGTCGATGATGGCCTGGCCCGCCACGCTGCCGTTATCGTCCAACGAATCCAACAGCACCAGCAGCCGCGTGGTGGCCGAGGTGTTCTGGTCGAACACGAGCGACTGCACGCGCACCCTGTCGACCGCGTAGTCGATGTGGTGCGGGTCGGCGTCGGACGCGTTGTTGACCTGGCCGAACGTGCCGGCGACCAGCGTCAGGCTGGCGGCGACGTCGGGCGCGGTCACGTCCATGGCGAACAGCCGGTCGACCAACACGCCGGACTCGTCCATCTCGGCGACGAAGTAGAGCATCGCCGGGTTGTCCGGGTCGAACGCCGCGGCGCGGACGTCGTTGACCTGCACGACGAAGTCGCGCCCGGCGGGCAGCGCCGCGTCGACCGCCGCGATCAGCGCGTCGTTGAGGTCCGCGATCACGTTCGCGTCGCCGCGGTTGGGGCCGATCGTCGTCAAGCCAAGGAACTGGACCAGCCGCTGGGTCTCGTCGGCGGCGTTGACCACGTCGACCACGTTGAAGCTGTACGTCTCGCCGTTGGTCCGCGAGGCCAACGCGTTGAGGTTGATGCTGTCCGAGCCGGCCTCGTCGAACGCGAACGTGCCCTGCGGCACGACCGTGTCGGTGATGCTGGTCGGCCCAAGGTCCTGCGTGCCGTCGAGGTAATCGGTCAGGGACGCCGAAACCACCACGCCCGAACGGATCTTCGTGGGGTTGGAGTTCGGCTGAATCGGGTCAGAGGGGTCGTGCTCGCCCACGCCGTCGTCGGGCGTCTGCTCGATGCCCAGGGGCAGCACGCCGATCTGCGTCAGCAGGTCCAGGTCCGTGATCGGCAGGAGCGGTTCGGTGGTCGGCGAGGTGGGCGTGCGGAGCACGAAGTCCTTGTGGCCGATGTACACGCCGCCGATGCCCGCGTCGAAGTTGATGATGCTGTTGGGCAGCGGGGTGTTGAGGGTGGTGACCTGCAAGTCGTACCCGGGGGTCGTGGTCACCAAGGCCGTGTTCGCGTTCTGCGGGCTCAGCGCCGAGACGCCGGTGAAAGGCGTCAGCCAGCTATTGGTCGCATTGAGCGGCAGGACGAACTGCCGCGTCGAGATCGTGATCGACGAGCCGGGGCTGGCGTGCGAGACGTAGATGCCGAACAGCTGGTTGTTGCCGTGGCCCAGCGCGTTGACGTAGACCAGTTCGTCGGTCGACGCGTCCGTGGCGATGTAGGCGCCGTTCTGACCGGTGAACGGGTCGACCAAGTTCGGGTGGAACGACAGGCTCTGCAGGTCGTTGCCACGGAAGGCGGGGTTGTTGTCCGACAGGTCGCGGCCGGGCCCGAGGTTGGTCAACACGACGCCGGCGCTCGCGTCGATCCGGAAGATGTCGCCCGCGCCGCTCTGGACGGCCAGGAAATCGTTCTGGGTTTGTAGCGGGTCGTCGGCACCGAAGATCGCCAAGCCGGTCAGGTTGAGGATGTCGCCCAGGTTGGTGTTGGTCAAGGTGGCGATGGTCGCCGTGGTCAGGGAGTCCAGCGGGTTGATCTCTTCGATCGCTTGCGTATCCGGAGCCAAGCCGTTGAACCGGGTGACCAACGCCAGCAGGCGCCGACCGGTGGGGTCCTGCAACGGGTCGGTCGCGTCGACCTGGTCGAAGTGCAGCGCATCGACGCGGAGGGTGCTGTTGGCGCCCTGGCCGAACGTGCCGATCGGGCCGGTGACGGTGCCGGTCGTCACGTCGACCGAGTAGAGGGTGTCGATGTCCTGGTTGTTGACGTTGATGCCGGCGACGAAGTAGAGGTCGTTGGTGCTGGTCGGGTCGATCGCCGCGCCGCGGATCGCGTTGACGGTGGACAGGCCGGTGCCGTCGACCGGCAGCTGGCCTTGCAACTCGGCGATGACGGTCGTTGCGCCGGTGGCGGTGTTGACCGAGAGCAACTCGACGAGGCGCGTCTGCGCGTTGTTGACGGTGACGGTGCGGACGTTGATGGAGAACGTCGCGCCGGCCGGGTCGGTGGCCAGCGACTGGAGCGTCACGTTGGCCGAGGGCAGGGCGTTTGTGCCGACGTTCACCCCGCCGGTGATCGGGTTGAAGACGGTGGTGGGGCCGATCAGCCGTGTGCCGTCGGCGCCGAAGCGGAAGCGGCTGGAGTCAAACGGGAGATGCACGGCGGTGTTGATCCCGCGGGTCGGGCTGATGACGAACTCGCCGCCGAGGTCGCCGATGGCGATCAGCGCGTGCTCGTTGGCGTCGCCCGGCGTGATGTCGCGCGTGCCGATCAGCTCGATGATGGCGTCGCCGGTGACCGTGATGTCGACGACCTGGTTGTCGACATCGATGTAGCGGAAGGTGTCGCCGCCGACCAGCGTGGTCAGCATCTTCCGTTGTTCCAGCGTTTCGAGCTGGTGCACGGGGGCGGTTTGGGGTGATGGGTCCGGTTTCTTGCCTCGTTTGGTCATCACAACACCTCTCTGACGAGTTGCGTCAGTACCACTTCGCCCGTCTTGGGCCTGAACCGCATCACGATCCGTCAAACGGTCTGAGCCTTCACGGATTGATCCATCCCTCTCCACGCCACGATGGCGGCCGCGCGTGTCCTTACGCGTCGGTTTATTCGGCGCTGCTTGCGGCGCCGGAAAGCAGGCGTTTGCGCTGATCGATCTCGAGCGGGCCGTACATCTTCTCGTAGTTGGCCACGACCTGGTTCAACGCCAGCGCCAGGCGCTTGGCGCCCCACGGGCTGAGCACGACGCGCTGATCGATTTTCAATAAGGCTTTGTTTTCGCCCGCCGCCTGGATGCCGCTGGCGAAGTCGAGGTAGATCTCTTCGGCCGAGCCCCACACGCGGCTGGTCGAGCTGTAGAGCTTGGCGGTCGCGCTGTCGTCGAGCTGCAGTTCGATCGGGCGGTCGCCTGGCGCGCCTTCGGGTTGGATCACGTCGTTCGGCGCGGCTTGTCCTGAATCAGTCATCGAGTTCTTCCACCTGTGGTTGTTGGAATGCGCTGCGGGGTGTTGATGCTCAAACCCCTGAGTCGGCGGGAACAAGAACGGGGTCTTGTCGGTGCTAACCGGCGTACTTTATACCTGCCGCCCACATATGTGTCCAGAAACGAAAAGCCAAGCGAGCTATGACCTTAGCGCCGCCCGGGCCCCGTAAAAACCGTGCCGATCACCCCGAAAAAGCGCGGCCGCGCCACCCCCGACGCCCCGCCGGGGGTGTTGGGTTTGAACGAGGGTTTTCGCTCAGGGATCGCGCCGCAACACGCCGTTTTCACCGCCTCAAGGCCGGTTGTCGACGCCGGGCCTTACTCCGCCGCCCCGCCCCCCGAAACCAGCTGCACCGGGAACCCGGCAGGCATCGCCTTGTCCGGGTTGTCGATCTCAAACACGCACCGAAACGTCCGGCTCGCCGGGTCGATCACCTTTGAGGCGTAGGTCAGCCGACCTTCGATCTGGCGATCTATCGGCTTTCCGGCACTGAGCTTATAGGTTTTGCCGACCACCATTTTTTCGTATAGATCCACCGACAGGTGGATCTCGGCTTTCAGCGTGCGCAGGTCGATCAGCACAACGATCGGGTCGCTCGGCCCCACCGTCGCCCCCGGGTCGGCCGCCACCCGCGTGACCAGCCCCTCCCACGGCGCGGTCATGGTCAGCCGTTCTAACCGCGCCTGCTCGAGCTTCAACTCCGCCTCGGCCACGGCGATCGCTTCGGCCGCCGCCTCTACCGCCACCTGCGCCAAGTCCCGGCGGAGCTTGGCGCGGCGCACCTCCCACTGCCGCGCCGCATCCTGCGCAAACGCCTTGGCGACCTGTTCGTGCATGATCTCCGCCTCGGCCAACTCCAACCGGGCGCGCTCGAGGGCGCTCCGACTCGTCGCACGCAGCTTCACCGCCTCCACCACCGCCGCCTGCAACTGCCGGTCCATCTCGACGAGCTTCTGGCCCTCCGCGACCCGTTGGCCCTCTTCGACGTGCACCTTCAGCAGCTTGCCTTCCATCGGCGTGTGCAGCGCGACCTGCCGCTTGGGCAGCGCCAGGCCGGGCAACCGGTCGATCGTCGCGCGGTCCGCGAGTGTCGCCACCGGCTGAGCAACGGCGTGCGTCACACACACCAAGCCCAGCGCGATCGCACACACCCACGCCTTGATCCCGTTGACAAGTTTCATGGCTCAACCCTTTCGCCGGCGTCGGCAGGCCCGTCGATCGCCGCGGCGCGCTCTTGTTGCATCAAACCAGATCGCCCCGGCCTAGCCGCGTCTTCGAACGCGATGCCGCGCTCGTCCAACAGCGTGCCGATCGCCTGGTAGAACCGCACCCGCGCAATGTTGTAATTCACCAGCGCCCGCATCTCCTGCAGCTCCGCGTCGGCCAACCGTTGCTGGGTGCGCAGCTTCAAATCCAGCAGGAACTCGGGCGTGAGTGACTCGCCCATCTGTTCGCGTTCGCGCAGGGCACGCAGGTTCTCCGCCGCCGCCCGGCGTGCCGCACGCGCGATGCCCACCACCTCGTAAGCGCTGGTCATCGCCCGCATCGACTGCTTGACCGAAAGGATCACGCCCCGCGCCGTGTCGCGGTAGTTCACCCGCTGGGCCAGGGCCGTGAGGCGCGTCCGCTGGTAGACCGCGTCCGCGGCCCGGTTGTTGAGCGGCCGCTCAAACCGCAGGCCCACGAGGTAATCGATCACGTCGTCGTCGATATCGCCGTAGCTCTCGCCGACCGTCTGGTCCAGGCCGAACGTCCGCACCTGGCCGGTCAGGTCCAGCCGGGGCAACCGCTGGTTGTCGGCGACCTTGCGTTGAACACCCACGTCTTCCAGGTCGATCAACACCTGCCCCAGCTCCGGCCGACGCTGGATCGACACCGCCACGGCGTCGTACAGCTTCCAACCGTTGGGCAGTTCTTCGGGGAAATCGCTGGGCTCGACCAGCGTCTCGGTCATCAGCGGCAGGTCGGGCGAGTCCAGCAATCGCTTGAGCTGGTCCGACGCGTCGCGCAAGCCCACGCGCGCCTGCACCAGCGCGATCTCGTTGGCCCGCACCTCGCGCTCGGCCTGGGCCAGCTGCACGGGGTTGACGTCCACGTCCCGCCGCTTGTCGAGCTCGTCGCGCGTCTTGCGCGTTTCGTCGAGCAAGTCCTGCTGGATCGCCAACCGGTGGCGGGCGAACACCAGTTCCCAGTAAGCCGCCTCGGTCTCGGCGACCAGTTGCAGCAACCGCTGCTCGAGGCCGAGCACGTCGCGCCGCTTGGCGTTGTTGGCCAACACGATCTGCGCGGTGTTGACCTCTTCGCCGAAGTCGCGCAGCAACGGCTGGGTCAGCTCCAGGCCCACGCTCGCCGTCGACGCCGGGTCGGGCAAAAACGCCGTGCCCGGCGACTTGTCATCGATCCAATCGACCCGGCTGGAAATCGCCAGCTCCCCGCCGGTGTACAGCCGGCTGCGCACGCCCGCTTGCACCGATGCCGTGTCCCGCACGATCGCGTCGGCTTCGACCGGCACGCCACCCAGCGCGCTGGCGGCTTGCGGGCGGTCGGTCTGGCCGACGTTGGCTTCCGAGAACGCGACCGGGTCGAACTGGCCCCGGGCCTCGGTGATCTGCGTGTCGCGTATCTGCGGCGCGATCCGCGCCACCTCGGTGCTGAGGTTGTGGCGCAGGGCCGTCATGATCGCCTGCTGCAAAGTCATCCGCACGTGCTGCGGCTCGGTGCCGTCGAGGCCCTCGCCGGGGTTGACGGCGCTGTCGCGGTGGCGGCCGGGCCCCGACACGCGGTCGAGCTCACCGATGCGCTGCGGGTCGATGCCGAGCTGTCGCAGGTCGATGTCGTTGCCCACGGCGCCCGGCTCCGCCTCGTGGTCGATCGCCGCCCGCGCCCGCGCGATCACGTCGCGGCGCAGCTGCTCGCCGTCGTCGGCCACGAACGGCGACTGGCAGCCGCCGGCCCACAACAAACCCAGCAACAGCACGCGGGCGACCGGCACGGTTTGTGAGGCGTCGTGTTTCACGGTTGAGTTCGCTCCCCGAAATCCTTGCGCGTACCACACGAGCAAGGGCGGCATCCTACCGCAAACAATTCGCCCGTGCATACCGGCTCAAACCCCCACCGGCCCCTCGTGTTTCAACCCGCCGACACCAGCATCACCCACGCCAAATACCCCAACAACGCCGCGACCGGCAACGTCGTCACCCACGCCAACGCGACCCGCCCGACCACCGCCCAGTGGGCCCGGCGGTTGGCGGCGCCGATACCGAACAACGCCCCGCAACTCACGTGCGTCGTGCTCACCGGCAAACCGTGCAGCGATGCGGTCGTCACCAGCGCCGCGGCCACGGCGTTGGCGCTGAACGCCTGGCCGTCGTTCATCTCGGTGATGCGGAAGCTCATCGTCTGCGCCACCCGGCGTACCATGACCAGCCCCCCCACCGCGATCGCCACGCCCACCGCCAACAGCGACGAAACACGCCCCACGAACTCGACGGCGACCAGCAGCGCCGCGACCTTGGGCGTGTCGTTCAAGCCACGCGCGAAGCTCAACGCGCCGGCCGTCAGCAGGTGCGCCGCGTTCAACACGCCCTGCGCTTCGACACCCGCCACGCGCCCCCGGTAACGCTGCCGGCAGTTCGCCGCTTCGTCGGCGGTCAGCTCCACGCCCGTGGTTTGCATCGCGAGCACGCCGTCGCCCGACACCGTGACCGGCTCGTACCGTCGCCCGATGCACACGCACGTCTCGTGCGTCACGCGCAGCCGCCGGCGCACCGCGCGCAGCACGACGTACACCGCCAGCGCCAACGCCATCGCCGCCAGCGGCGCGACCAGCAGCGGCTTGAAAAACTTGTCCCACACCGCCGCCCACCGCAGGCCCGACGCGGCGACGCCGATGCCCACGATCGCGCCCACCATCGAGTGCGTCGTCGAAATGGGCATCGACAGGCGTGTGGCGACCAACACCGTCGCCGCCGCCGCCAGCCCCACGCACGCGGCGAACACCGGCTGCTGCCAGATCGCGTCGTCGACGATGCCCTTGCCCTTGAACTTCGCCACGAGTTCAGCCCCCAACCAGATCGCCGCGACCGAACCCAGCATCGTGGTGATCGCCGCGTACACGACCGCGCAGCGCAGCGATACCAGGCGCGAGCCGATCAGCGTCGCCACGCCCTTGGCGTTGTCGTTGGCGCCGTTGGCAAACGCCAACAACAGCGCCGCGATCGATACCGCGATCAACACAGCCGTCATTTCTGCTCCCTGTGTGCGGGCGGCAAACCAACACGTACAGCGTCAAAGGTAGTGACGCACGAGCGGGCGATTATTTTACGTGTTTATCGCTTGAAGCAGCTTGTTCACGACCACACCGGGCTGTTCGGCGCCGCAAACGCACGCGCTGACCGCCACGCCGCGGGCCCCCGCCGCGACGACCCGGTCGACGTTGTCGGGCGTGATGCCGCCGATCGCCAGGTGTGGCGTCTGCGGGTAGCGCTCGACGAACTGCGTCACGTACGCCAACCCGCTAGGCCGGCGCCGCTTGGTCGAGGTGTCGAACACCGCGCCCACACCGCAATAATCCGCCCCCGCCTCGACCGCCGCGCCCGCTTCGTCGAGGTCGTGCGTGCTCACGCCAACCACCAGCTCGCGCCCCGCGACCCGCCGCACGTGCGCCACCGACAGGTCGCCCTGCCCGAGGTGCACGCCATCCGCCCCCGCCAACAGCGCCACGTCGGGCCGATCGTTGATCACCACCGCCGCCCGCGGCTTAGCACAACCCACCAACCGCCCCGCCCGCTCCAACAGCTCGCGATCACCCAACCCCTTCTCGCGCAGCTGCACGCAGTCGACCCCGGCCTCGACCGCCTGTTCGACCACCGCCAACCAATCGTGGTGCGTGCACAACGACTCGGTCACCAGCAAACACAGCCGCCAACCCGACGGGTCGGCCGCCGTCATCCGTGCCAGCAGCTGCGCCTCCAACTCGTAGCCCCGGTACCGGCATCGCTCGATGCGCGCCGCGAACACCGCGTCGTGCAGCTTGCCGAACTCTTCGCAGCAACGCAGCGCCTCGCTCAGCCGCTTGCCCGCCGCGACCACAACCGCCCGGCTCGACGCGCGCTGCGCCTCGGCCTCCGTGCCGATCGCCGTGCCCACGTCGCCCGGCGTGTCGCGCCAAAACGCCACGTCCGGCAACGCGCGCAGCGCCTCGGCCAAGTCGTGCCGCAGCTGTTTCAGCGAAGCCGACAACCGCGCATCGTCGAGCAGAAAGCGGGCCGCGTCTTCCATCACACGCAGCGCCTCGCGGGCGCGGTTGGCGTTGGCGTCGAGCAAACGGTTCGTGCGTGACATCGCTTACCACCCCGCCATGACCGGCGTCTTCTGGGGTGTGCGGTACAGCTCGTAGCCCGGGCCGTGGTCGAGCCGGCCGATGAGCTGGTACTGATTTTCAACCAGCGCCGGCACGATCGCGGCGTCGCTGCGCACGATCAACACGCCCGGCTGCGCAATCGGCCGAAGCGCCGTCTGTTCGGTCACCGCCATGACCGGCTCGCCGATGTAAAACAGCATCGCATCGTTCAGGTCGGCGTCTTCCGGCGCCGCCATCTGCCACAGCGACAAGCCCCCCGCCACCTCGCGCACCTGCTCGGCCGCCAGCCGCGCCGGCTGCACGCTGTGGTGAGATCGGCTGTAGCTGAAGTACCCCACCGTCAGCGCGACCAGCATCCAAACGAACGTCGCCACGAACGCCTGGCCCGGCTTCCAGCGCCAGTGGTAAACCGCCCCCAGCACCGCCACCACCAGCAGCACGCCGCCCACGCTCGCCATCACCGGCAGCGACAACCCCGGCAACTCCACCCGGTCCATCCAGCCGCGCGCGATCATGTCCTCCTGCAACAGCACAAACGCCGGGTACCCCGCCGACCCACCGACCACCAGCACCCAATGCGGCACACGCAGAAAGTTGATGCCCGGGTCGGGTATCCCCTCGCCCGCCAACGTCACGTGGTACGCCCAAAGCTGCGCCACCAGCAGCCCCATCGCCGGCAGCAACGGCAACGCGTACCGATATTCCTTCGCCACCGGCACCGAAAGCAGCACGAACAACGCCACGAACCACATCCACGCGATCAGCAACCGCCGGCGGTGCGTGCCGCTGGCGCGCATGAACGGCTGAAACAACGCCGCGACCAAACACACCGACCACGGAAAAACCATCATCAACAGCAACAGGTAGTAGTACGCCGGCTCCGCCGAAGACACGCTCCCACGCCACGCCCGCAGCCAAAGCGTCAGCGCATCCTCGTACATCTCCGCCGTCTGCAAGTACCACGGCGCCGCCACCAACAACCCCAGCAGCAGCGCAAACAGCAAGCCGAACGAGTTGCCCAGCCGCCGCGTGCGCGTCACCACGATCGCCCCCACCAACGGCACCGCCACAAACACCAACGCCACCGGCCCCTTGGCCAGCAACGCCGCGCCCAGCGTCACGCCCGCGATCAGCCAGCCCGCCACCCGCCGGCCCAGCCGGCTCTTCGGTTGCATCGGCCGCATCGCCCACAACGCCGCCGCCACGCTCAGCGTCACCCACGCCATCAAGTGCAGGTCCGCCGAGTCAAAACGCGCATAACGCACGAACAGCAAACCCGTGCCCACCACCATCGCGCCCATCCGCCCCACGCGCACGCCCCCCAGGCTGTAACCCGCCCAGTACGTGCCCGCCAACACCAACAAACCCAACGCCATCGACACCAGCCGCGCACGCAACACCAGCGCATCGGTCGTCGCCGACTGCGGGTCCATCCCCGTCCAACTCAGCATCGTCGTCCACACCGACAACGGCGAACGCGTGTACTGCGGCTTGCCGTTGACCCGCGGCTGCCACCACGTCCCGTCGACCGCGCCGCCCGACTGCGCCCACGTCTGCCGTGCCGGCAGCAGCACATCCAACTCCTCGCCCTGCGTCACGTCCGGCCGGGCCATCTCCACCACGATCGGCGGCAGGCACAACGCCAACACCAGCAAAAGCATGCCGAACACGCGCAGCCGCTTCGCCGGCGGCGGCGGCATCGTCACGCGCTTCGGCAGGGCCGGCCGACCGGCCGCTGAGTTGTTCATGGGTGTAACCACGCGCTAATCCCCACAGGGCAAGCGCCCATGGTAATCCCTGCGGTTCGCCGGCCACAAATCCCCCGTGCTCAGCTGCCCCTTCGGGTCGTCGACCCGCGCTTCGAAGGCGGTTGCGGCTTACGCACGTCGTCCTCATCCTGCGGGTTGGCCAACGGTACGACAAAGCCCCCCGTCACGATCGGCATCGCCGCCATGCCGTCGCCCTCCTGCACGAACCCCGCGATCACCCCGCCCGCCAGCGCCACCTTCGCCCGGGCGCTGCCCTCCAGCCGCACCCCGTCGAGCAGAAAGTACCCGCCCGACACGCGGTCGCGGTCCAGCCCGATGCCGATCACCGCACCCGCCCCGCCCGGCACCTCCACCCCACGCCGCAACGTGCCGATCAGCACCACCGGCTTGCCGATCATCTCCGGCCCGCCAACCAGCGCCGGCTTCGAATGCTCGGCCAACAACCCCGTCAGCGCCACCGTGTGCTTCTCCGCCATGGCCCGCAGGTTCTCACGCACGTAACGCGACACCTCCCCCATCGCCGGGTCGCCCTTGCTGGTCTGCGCCAACACCGTCGTGAAGTTCGCCACCGAACGCCACAGCGACTCGCCGTCGTTCAAACCCGTGCCGTCGCACACCCGGCACGCGAACTCACGATCTTCAAACACCGGCTCGCGCACGTTACCACTCTTGCGGTAGCCGACCTTCACCCGGCGCGTGATCACCGGGTCGCCCTTGCACGCGGCACATTCGTGCGTCTGGTGCAGCTGTGTGCCCTGGCGGCGCAGCTGCTGAGCGGTCTGCGCCGCTTCGACCCGCAGCCGCGGGTACGTCGTCAGCGGCAACTCGCCTTCCGCCAGCTTGCGCTGCGCCCCGGCGAACGTGATCGGCTCGAGCGGCTGGCGCCCGATCAACTCGGCCAGCTTCGCCGTGCTCACCACCCGGCCGTCGCGCGAACGGGCCGCCAGCGCGAACGTGCCAAAACCCACCAGCTCGCCGTGCTCGTTGAGCACGGGCATGCCCGCGTGCCGCGGGCCCAGCGGCTCTTCGAGCAGCAGCCACCGCGAACCCGCGCGGTGCTCGAGCACCGCCCGCAAGCGCGCGTCGAGCTCCGTGTAACCCACGACCTTGTCCACCTCGGCCTTGGCGATGTCGTAGCGCCCGCCGCTGACGGCGCCCACCCACAGCACCGCCTTCTCGGCCAGCTCGGCCCCCGCCAAGGCCAACGGCTCGACCAGCGCCGCGGTCGGCGCGTGCGACAGGTCCAGCCGCACCAACGCCAGGTCCGCGTCTGTGTCGACCATCACCAGCTCAACCCCCACGGGCGCCCGTGCGCCGGGTATCTGCACGCGGCCGCCGGTCACCCCCCGCAACAAGTGGGCGTGGGTCACCGCCAGGCCCTTCTCGCCGACCAGCACCGCCGTAGCGAGCGACCGGTGCCAATCGGCGTCGCGCTGAAGTTCAAGTTGCACCGTAGCACGGCGCAACCGCGCCAGCGCCGCGTCGGCGCTCAGCGGGCCGGCGGGCGCATCGGGGTCAAGCGAATCGACGTGCTCGGCGTCGGCCGCGTGCTCCGCGACGCCGCGCTGCCAGCGCAGCTTAACCGACTCGCAGCGGCCGAAGCGCAGCGTGAGTTCGTCTTTTCGCATCTTCGCGACCGCCGAGGCCCACTCGGCCTGCAGCGCCTTGTCGGCCTTGCCGTTGTAAACCAGTTGCGGCTCGCCCTCGGCGGCGCTGAGCACGAGCGTGTGCCGCTTGCCGGTCAGCGCGAGCTTGATCGACGTGTACCCCGGTTTGACCCGCACGTACGACGCGTCCGTGGTGAACGTAAAACTGACCGGCCCCTTGCGGAACGGCGCGAAGTTCATCTCCAGCTCGGGCGTGCTGTCCGATTCGCGCGTGATGCTCGCCGACGCGCCGTCGACGGCCCACTTGGCGTTGTCGCGCGAATCGCCCTGCAATAAGTCCGGCTCTTCGGCCCCCGCTGCGCAAACCAGCGAAAGCGCCGCCACCACGGTTAGCCAAACGTATGTGCGTTTCACGGTCACACCTCCACGCCGGGGTCGGCTGGTGGTAAGACGCACACCACCCGGTCGGCATTTCGTGCGGCGCAGGTTAAGTCGACACCGATTCGACCGACGGGCAGGTGCACACCAGGTGCCGGTCGCCGTAGGGGTTGTCGATCCGCCCCACCGCCGGCCAGAACTTGTGGGTCGTGGTCCACGGCGCGGGGTACGCGGCGGCCTGCCGGCTGTAGGTGTGCGGCCACTGGTCGGCGGTCACCACGTGCGCCGGGTGCGGCGCGCCCTTCAGCGGGTTGTCGTCGCGGTCCATGTCGCCCGCCGCGATCGCCGCGACCTCCTTGCGGATGCCGATCAGCGCATCGCACAACCGGTCCAACTCCGCCCGGCTCTCGCTCTCGGTCGGCTCGATCATCAGCGTGCCGGCCACGGGCCAGCTCATCGTCGGCGCGTGGAAGCCGTAGTCCATCAGCCGTTTGGCGATGTCGTCGACGGTCACGCCCGCCGCGTCCTTGAACGGCCGGCAGTCGAGGATGAACTCGTGCGCCACGCGCCCCGACTCGCCGGTGTACAAGATGTCGAAGTGCTCGGCGAGCCGATTCACCATGTAGTTGGCGTTCAATATCGCCACCTGCCCGGCGCGGCGTAAACCTTCGCCGCCCATCATGCGGATGAACATCCACGGGATCGGCAGGATCGACGCCGACCCAAGCGCCGCGGCACTGACCGGGCCGATGGTATTTTCGATTTTCGATTTTCGATTTTCGATTTTTCCGTCGCGGCCAACCGGGTCGCCTGGAAGGAACGGTTCCAAGTGGGCCGCGACGGCGATCGGTCCCATGCCGGGGCCGCCGCCGCCGTGGGGGATGCAGAACGTTTTGTGCAGGTTCAGGTGGCACACATCGGCGCCGATCGCGCCGGGGCTGGTCAGCCCGAGCTGCGCGTTGAGGTTGGCGCCGTCCATGTAGACCTGCCCGCCGTGGTCGTGGACGACCTGGCATATCTCTTTGACGGCCGACTCGAACACGCCGTGCGTCGAGGGGTAGGTGATCATCAACGTCGAGAGGTGGTCGGCGTTTTCCTGCGCCTTGGCCTTGAGGTCGTCGACGGAGATGTTGCCGTGCTTGTCGCAGGCGACGGCGACGATCTTCATGCCGGCGATGACGGCGCTGGCGGGGTTGGTGCCGTGGGCGCTGGTGGGGATGAGACAGATGTCGCGGTGGCCTTCGTTGCGTGACTCGTGGTAGCCGCGGATCGCCAGCAGCCCGGCGTACTCGCCCTGCGAGCCGGCGTTGGGTTGCAGCGACACCGCGTCGAACCCGGTGATCTCGGCGAGCCAGGCGCTGAGTTGCTCGCACATCTCGGCGTAACCGGCGGCCTGGTCGGCCGGGGCCTGCGGGTGCAGGTCGGCGAACGCGCTCCACGTGATGGGCAGCATCTCGGCGGCGGCGTTGAGTTTCATGGTGCACGAGCCGAGCGGGATCATGCTCGTGGTCAGCGACAGGTCGCGCGCCTCGAGCCGTTTGATATAGCGCAGCAGCTCGTGCTCGGTGTGGTAGCGGTTGAACACCGGATGAGTCAGATACTTCGACTCACGCTCAAAACCATGCAATGAAGGCTGAGGGTTCGTGTTGTTAACTGGCACACCGAAGCAATCGAGGACCGACTTCACGTCATCGAACGTGGACGTCTCATCGAGGGAGATCGAAATCCTCCCGTGATCCACCATTCGCAGATTGATCCCTTTTTCGGCCGCTTCGGCAACGAACGCCGCAGCGTCTTGTATTTTAACTGTCACGGTATCAAAGATCGGACCATCCCAAGAGTTCAGGCATTCGTGTGGGCCATAGGCGCCATCTTGCAGATTGTCGTAGAGCAGCCAAGCGAGTTTATGCACGCGCCGCGCGATGCGCCTCAGGCCATCGGGTCCGTGGTAGACGGCGTACATGCTGGCGACGATGGCGGGCAGCACCTGCGCGGTACAGATGTTGCTCGTGGCCTTGTCGCGTTTGATGTGTTGCTCGCGGGTCTGGATGGCCAGGCGGTAGGCGGGGTTGCCCTGGGCGTCGACCGACAAGCCGACGATGCGGCCGGGCATCTTGCGGACGTGTTTTTCGGTGCAGGCGATGAACGCCGCGTGCGGCCCGCCGTAGCCCATGGGGAAACCAAAACGCTGCGCCGAGCCGACGGCGATATCGCAGCCCCACTCACCGGGCGGCGTGATCAACGTCAGCGCAAGCAAGTCGGTCGCGCACACCACCAGTGCGCCGGCTTCGTGCGCCACCTCGGTCAGCGCGCCGTAGTCGTTGATCGCCCCGTACGTGTTGGGGTACTGCACGAGCACGCCGCACACGTCATTTGCAATTTGAGCTTTGCCATTTGCCATTTGCTGCGAGTCGACGACTCGCAGCTCAATGCCCATCGACCACGCGCGCGTCTTGCAGACGTTGATCGTCTGCGGGTGGCAGTCGTCGGCCACGAGGAACGTGGTTCGCTTGCCCCGGCCGGCCGCGTAGCACATCGCCATCGCCTCGGCGGCGGCGGTCGCCTCGTCGAGCAGCGACGCGTTGGCCATGGGCAGCGCGGTCAGGTCGGCGACCATGGTCTGAAAGTTCACCAGCGCTTCGAGCCGGCCCTGCGAGATCTCGGCCTGGTACGGCGTGTACTGCGTGTACCAGCCGGGGTTTTCCAAGATGTTCCGCAGGATCGCCGGCGGCAGCACCGTGCCGTAGTACCCGGCGCCGATGAACGAGCGGCAGGCCTTGTTCTTCGACGCGAGCGTGCGCAGGTCGGCCAGCGCCTCGTGTTCGCTGAGCGCCGCGGGCAGGTCGAGCGGCTGGGTCAGGCGGATCGCTTCGGGCACGACCTGGTCGGTCAGCGCATCGAGCGAGTCGACGCCGAGCGTTTGCAGCATGGCCCGACGCTCGTCGGCGGGCGAGCCGAGGTGTCGGTCTTCGAAGCGGTCGGCGGGGGCGAGTGGGTCGGTCATGGTGGCGGAGGGGCTTTGTGTCGTCATGGCGGGGTTCGGTGGTCATACAAGGGCGGTGGATTCACGAGTTTAGGCCGCGTGGGGCCGGGTCGCAAAGCGGGCTTGAAAGATGCAGCGGACGCAGCCGTCTTGCGGTAGGAGGTATGATACACGCATGCTCACCCGCACCCTCTGTATCGTGGCCGCGCTTTGTTTTTCGACGACCGCCCGGGCCCAGCTGCCCGATTGGTCGCAGTGGCGCGGGCCGAACTTCGACGGCTCGACGGTCGGCTACAACCTGCCGGTCACCTGGTCGCAGACGCACAACGTCCGCTGGTCGGCGCCCATGCCGGGCCTCGGCGGCGGCACGCCGGTGGTGTGGAAAGAAATCGTGTTTGTCAACTCCGTCGACAAGGCGTCGGGCAAGAACGTCTGCCTCGCGTACGAGTTGAAGACGGGCAAGCCGCTGTGGAAGCACGAACTCGGCACCGCCGTGCCCGTCCGCCGGCTGGGCGACGAGTCGGGCTGCTCGCCGGTGGTCAACGACGAGGTCGTCGTGTTCATGTTCTCCAGCGGCGACATGGGCTGCTTCGAGCACGACGGCCGGCTGGTGTGGAAGCGCAACATCCCCAAGAAGCACGGCGCGTTCGGCATCCGCTGGGGCTACAACGCCAGCCCCCTGCTGCTCGACCAGACGCTGTACCTGTCCGTGCTCGACGAGGGCAAGGGCGACTCGTACCTGCTCGGCATCGACCTGCTCAACGGCACCGACGTCTTCCGCGTCACCCGCAACATCGCCGCGCGCGAAGAGTCGCGCGACTCTTACGCCACGCCCATCCCCCGCAAGGCCAAAGATGGCTACGAGGTCGTGCTCATCGGCGCCGACCACCTGACCGGCCACGACCCCGTCACGGGCAAGGAGAAGTGGCGCTGGGGGACGTACAACCCAAACAACCAGCGCCACTACCGCATGGTGCCCACGCCCACGGAGCACAACGGGCTGATTTATTTTTCGACGCCGCAAAAGTTCAAGAAGTTCTACGCCGTCCGCGCCCCCGAATCGGGCACGGTGGGCGCAGATCATGTTGCGTGGACCTCCGACCAGGTCACCACCGACGTGTGCTGCCCGCTGGTCTACGACGGCCTGCTGTACGTGCTCGACGGCGATGCGCGGCAGCTGGCCTGCTTCGACCCGGCCACCGGCGAGCTTCACTACAAGCAACCGCTGCCCCGCGGCCCGCGGATGCGCGGCTCGCCCGTCGCCGCCGACGGCAAGATCTACTTCATCGACATGGAATCCAACGCCTTCGTCGTCAAGGCCGGCAAACAGTTCGAGCTGCTCGGACAAAACGCGCTGGGCGACCAGAACCGCACCCGCTCGACCATCGTCATCGCGGGCGATGCGCTGCTGATCCGCACCGGCGCACGCCTGTTCTGCATCGGCAAAGCCCCGGGGTGAGCGCAGCGAACCCCGGGGGTGATTGAACAAGCTGACCGCGCCGGATCCCCGGGGTTCGCTCCGCTCACCCCGGGGCTTGGTAAACTAACGCCATGCCCATCGCCGCCCCGAAGCTCGAAGGTTACGACGCCGACCAGATCGGTCTGATCGTCGTCGACCACGGCTCGCGCCGCAACGAATCGAACGACATGCTGCTCGAAGTCGTCGCCATGTTCGAGAAGCTCAGCGACTACCCCATCGTCGAGCCGGCGCACATGGAGCTGGCCGAGCCGACCATCGCCCAGGCGTTCGACAAGTGCGTCGAGCGCGGCGCGAAGCTGGTGGTGGTGCACCCGTACTTTTTGTTGCCCGGCCGGCACTGGGACCAGGACATCCCGGACCTGGTCACCGCCGCGTCGTACAAGCACCCACACATCAAGTACCTGGTCACCGCGCCGCTGGGTCTGCACGAGCTGATGGCCGAGATCATGGACGAGCGCATCAAGCACTGCCTGGCGCACGTGGCCGGTGAGGCCGACGAATGCCCGGTCTGCGCCGGCACCGGCAAGTGCAAGCTCCGGGGCTCGTAAGGCTCAAGCCGGCTCGGTGACCACGGCGGTGCCGTAGGCGAGGATCTCGGCGGCGCCCTGCATCATGCTCGCGGTGGTGAAGCGAACGCCCACCACGGCGTCGGCGCCCAGTTCGCGGGCGCGGTCGGTCATGCGGTCGATCGCCTGCTCGCGCGACTCGGCGACCATCTTGGTGTAGTCGGCCACCTCGCCGCCGACCAGGTGCCGGAAGAACGCGGCGATGTCGCGCCCCAGGTGGCGGGCGCGGATGGTGTTGCCCTTGACCAGCCCGAGGGTGCGGACGATGCGCCGGCCGCCGACCTGGTGCGATGTTGAAAGCGTGACCTGGTTCACAGTTCCACCTCCCGGTGATACTTGTCGCTCGGCAATGTGACGAAGCGACGGATTAAAACGCTGAGGAACACCGCCAGCGAACCGGTGACGACCGCGGCGATCGCGATGCGGACCACCACGGGCGCCGAGCCGTCTTCCCACAGCGCGCCCAGCAGTTCGAAGCAGCCCCAGCCGCCGAGCAGCAGCAGGCCGACGACAACCGCGATCATGCCGCCGATGTGCAGCGGGCGGTAGACCAACCGGCCGACCAGCCCGCGCTCGAAGGCGCGCCACGCCTGTTCCGTGGGTTCGATGAGGGTCATTTTCTGTTGCACCTCCGCAAGGTGTTGCATGGATTCGAACTCCCGGCGGGTGTCGGGGTCGGCGGCGAGCAGCTGTTCGAGCCGCCGCCGGCCTTCGGCGTCCAGTTCGCCGTCGAGCTGCGCCATCATCAGTTGTTGCAGTTGCTCTTTGCTCATGGCGTTTGCTCCTCGAAGCGCCGGCGCAGACGATCCCGGGCCGCGTACAGCCGGCTGGCCACGGTGCCCCGCGGCACGCCCAACGCCTCGGCGATCTGTGCGTAGTCCATCTGCTCGAAGTGCCGCATGTGCAGCAGCCGGCGGTCGTCCTCGCCGAGGCTGTTGATGGCCCGGCGGAGCTGTTCGACCTGTTCGTCGGTTTCGACCAGCTGCTCGGGCGTGATGGTCCACGGGGGCAGCTGCTGTTCGTCGGCGGCCTTGGCCGGCCGGCGGCGTTTGACGAACGAAAGCGCCGCGTTGCGCGCGATCGTGTGCAGCCACGGGTAGAACGGTCGATCGGCGTCGACGCTGCGGATCGCGCGGAACGCCCGCAGGAACGACTCCTGCGTCACGTCCAGCGCATCGTCGGGGTTGTGCACGATCGCCAGCGCCGCCCGGTAGACCCGCAGGCGGTAGCGGTGGACGAGGGTGGCGAACGCCTCGCGGTGGCCGTCGTGGCAGGCCCGGATGCACCGTTGGTCGTCGTGTTGTTCTGTTATGACGAACCGCCCTTCTACTTACCCATACTCGGCAAGCCGGCCGCGCTTCGTGCAGGTGTGGCGGATTTTTCAGATTTTATGTGCGCCCCGGTCAAACGCGCAGCCCCGCCGGCCCGGCTCGGGTCAACCCGGGCCGGGGGGCCGACGACCCAAGGGGAAGGGTCACGCAGCGCCGGCGGCCAGCACCGCTTGGCAGTCGGCCTTGCCGTCGTCGCCGATGAGTTTCAGGTCGAACTGTTCTTGCAGGATCGCGAACACGTTGGGCGAGACGAACGCCGGGGGCTGGGGCCCGATGCGGATGCCCTTGACGCCCAGGCTCAGCAGCGTCAACAGCACGGCGACCGCCTTCTGCTCGAACCAGCTGATGACCAGGGTCAGCGGCAGGTCGTTGACCGTGCAGTCAAACGCTTCGGCCAGCGCCGAGGCGACCATGATCGCGCCGTAGGCGTCGTTGCACTGGCCCATGTCGAGCAGGCGCGGCAGGCCGAGGTGTTGGCCGTAGTCGTATTCGCGGATGCGGTACTTGCCGCAGCCGAGCGTGAGGATGAACGAGTCGTCGGGGGCAGCCTGCGCGAAGTCGCTGTAGTAGTTGCGGCCGGGCTCGGCGCCGTCGCAGCCGCCGATGAGGAAGAAGTGGCTGATCTGGCCGGCCTTGACCGCGTCGACGATCGTGCCCGCGTTGTCGAGCAGCACGGAGCGGTGGAAGCCGACGGTCGACTTACCCTGCGGGTCGTCGGCGAGCGGCGCGCATTGGCGGGCCTTGGCGATGACGGCGCTGAAGTCATCATCGCAGATGCGCTGGCCGTCGGGCACGGCGGTGGCGCGCGTGGTGAACAGGCGGTCGGCGTAACCGTCCTTCGGGATCAGCACGCAGTTGGTCGTGCCCACGATCGGCCCGGCGAAGCGGTCGAACTCGGCCTTCTGCTTCTGCCACGCCCCGCCGTAGTGGCCCGCGAGGTTCGGGTGCTGCGCGAGCTTGGGGTACATGTGCGCCGGCAGCATCTCGCCGTGGGTGTAGATGTTGATGTCGGTGCCTTCGACCTGTTGCAGCAGGTGGTGCAGGTCGAGCAGGTCGTGGCCGGTCACGAGGATGCCGGGCCCGGCCTTGGTGCCCTCGAACACCTCGGCGGGCTGGGGCTTGCCGAACATCTCGACGTGGCCCTCGTCGAGCAGTTGCATGACGCGCAGGTTCATCTGCCCGCACGTCATGCACAACTCGAACAAGCTGGCCTGGTCGAAGTTGACGTTGGTCATGGTCGCGAACAGCGCCTCTTCGATGAACGCGGAGACCGTTTCGTCGGATTTGCCGAGCCGGCGGGCGTGGTGGGCGTAAGCGGCCATGCCCTTCAGGCCGTAGAGCAAGATTTCCTGTAGGGATTGGACGTCTTCGTCTTTGCCGCACACGCCGGGGCTGGTGACGCAGGCGGTGCAGTGGGCGGTCTGTTCGCACTGGTTGCAAAACATGGGTGTCCTTTCACGACGCAAGGGGTCGGGCAGTATGATGGGCGGGCGGGCCAGCCGCATTGACCTGGATCAATTGGCTTTGAAAAAAGTGAGCCGCCGTTGTCTGAGCGCGTAGCGAGTTTGATCCGCGACTGCCCGTTTTTCAGCGGGCTGGACGACCGTTCTGTCGGTTTGCTGTCGGCGATGGCCGCGGGCAAGCGGTACGAAGCGGGCGAGATGATCTTCCGCCAGGGCGACGACCCGCCGGGGGTGTTCATCGTGACCTCGGGGCAGGTGCGGGTGTACAAGCTGGCGCCCCACGGCAAGGAGCACGTGCTGCACCTGCCGGGGCCGGGCGAGACGTTTTTGGAAGTCGCGGTGCTGGGCGGATTCGCGTGCCCGGCGTTTGCCGAGGCGGTCGAGCCGAGCGATTGCCTGTTGCTGCCTGCGCAGAAGTTCCGCCGGGCGGTCGACGAGGACCACGCGCTGTGCCGGCAGCTGCTGTTTGGCATGTCGCGCTCGGTCCGCCGGCTGGTGGGGCTGATGGAAGATATCGTGCTGCGCGACGCGGCCGGCCGGGTGGCGCGTCACCTGCTGGCGATGCACGCCGACCAGGGCGAGGTCATCGAACTGCCCGCCCTGAAAAAGCACCTGGCCAGCCACCTGAACCTGACCAGCGAGACGCTCAGCCGCACGCTGCGCCGGTTGACCGAGGCGGGCCTGATCGACTCGACCGAGGGCCAGGCGGTGCGCGTCTGCGACCCCGACGGCCTGGGCGAGATCGCGGCGGGCGTGGGCTGAAAAAAACAAACCCCTTAAAAACCGAGGCTTTTTTGTGCGCCGGCCGGGCCGTTGCTATCCTTCCGCCCATGAGCATCCTCATCGATCGCGAAACCAAGGTCATCTGCCAGGGCATCACCGGCTCGGCGGGCGCGTTCCACACCAAGGGTTGCCTCGAGTACGGCACACAGATGGTCGGCGGCGTGACCCCCGGCAAGGGCGGGCAGAAAGACGACCACGGCCTGCCCATCTTCAACACCTGCTTCGACGCCGTGCAAGCCACCGACGCCACCGCCAGCATGATCTTCGTGCCGCCGCCGTTCGCGGGCGACGCGATCCTCGAAGCGGCCGCCGCCGGCATCGAGGTGATCGTGGCCGTGACCGAGGGCGTGCCGACGCTGGACATGATCAAGGTCCGCAAGGCGCTGGACACCGACCACCCCAACATCAAGCTCGTCGGCCCCAACTGCCCCGGCGTGATCACGCCCGGTCAGTGCAAGGTCGGCATCATGCCCGGCTATATCCACACGCCCGCACCCGAAGCGACCACCGGCAAGGCCATCGGCATCATCTCCCGCAGCGGCACGCTGACCTACGAGGCGGTCTGGCAGACCTCGCAGCGCGGTATCGGGCAGACGACTTGTGTCGGTATCGGCGGCGACCCGGTCAAGGGCCTGAACTTCATCGAGCTGCTCGACCTGTTCGAGGCCGACGACGAAACCGCGGGCGTGCTGATGATCGGCGAGATCGGCGGCGACGACGAGGAGCGGGCCGCCGAGCACATCAAATCGAGCATTCAAAAGCCCGTCGCGGCGTTTATCGCCGGCCAGACCGCCCCCCCCGGCAAGCGAATGGGACACGCGGGTGCGATTATCTCATCCGGTTCGGGCAAGGCGGTCGATAAGATCAACGCCCTGACCGCCGCGGGCGCCGCCGTGGCCGAGTCCCCGGCCGACATGGGCGCCGCCATGGCCGAGGCGCTGGCACTCTAGGCCGCTTTGTGCCTATCATACGCACCACCTGTCGCCTGTCGCTCCAGGTGAAAACGCAGACGCAGCCCCCACGCCGGCTTGTTGCCGCTCGCCGGCTTAGCAATCAAGGACCCCCCATGACCTCAAGCAAGGCCGACCGGCCCGTGCAAAGGCGCGGTATTCATCTTTCGCAACTCGACTGGCCTGTGGTCATCGGCATCGTCGCGCTGCACGTCGGCGCGGTCTTCGCCGTCTTCCCCGCGATGTTCTCGTGGAGCGGCGTGCTCATCGCGCTGTTCCTCTGTTGGGTGACCGGCGGATGGGGCATCACGCTCTGCTACCACCGGCTGCTGACCCACCGCAGCTTCAAGACCCCCAAGTGGTTCGAGTACTTCCTGACCACCTGCGCCTGCCTCGCGTGGCAGGGCGGGCCGGTCAACTGGGTCGGCACCCACCGCATCCACCACAAGCACTCCGACGAAGAGGGCGACCCGCACTCGCCCGTGCAAGACGGCTTCGCCTGGGCGCACGTGTTCTGGTGCATGCACAAGCACACCGACGGCATCCGCGCCGCCGACGCCGCCAAAGACCTGCAACGCGACTTCGGTCAACGCTGGCTCAACAAGCTGTTCATCGTGCCGCAGTTCGTGCTGGCCGCCCTGCTGTTCGGCATCGGCTACGCCGTCGAGGGGCCCATGCTCGGCCTGTCGTGGATCGTGTGGGGCGTGTGCCTGCGGACCATCCTCGTCTACCACGGCACCTGGTTCGTCAACTCCGCCTCCCACACCTGGGGCTACCGCAACTTCGAGACCAAGGACGCCTCGACCAACCTCTGGTGGGTCGCCCTGCTCAGCTTCGGCGAGGGCTGGCACAACAACCACCACGCCCACCAGCGCTCCGCCGCGCACGGCCTGCGCTGGTACGAGTTCGACCTGACCTACTGGACCATCCGCGCCCTGGCGCTGGTGGGCCTGGCGCGCGACATCGTCATGCCCGAGCCCGACCAGATGCCCCGCTGACCCCAACTGGGGCGCGCCCCCACGCCGAGACCTGCACCACGACCTTTCGCAGGTTCAGCCAGACCAGCAGAAAAACCGGCAGCGCCAAGCCCCACGCCACCTGCAACAGCGCCCCCACCACCATCGCGCCCTGCATCATCGGCCCGAACAGCCCGGTGAACGGCTGGCCGTGCTCCGGTGCCGGCGGGTTCTTGGCCTCCATGACCTCCGCCATCACGTCCGCCATGTCCATGTTCATCTGCGCGCTGTAGTACGTCGAAGCCAACACGAACGGTACGCTCAGGCACGCCCACAGCAACGCCCCCTTGCGCGACCAGCGCCAGCGGCACAAAAAGCCCACCGCCGACACGATCAACAGCACCGCCAACGGCAACCCCACCAACCCCAACGCCGCCAAGATCGGCGCGTGCGCGTCCTGCACGGCGCGGATCGCATCGGTGTGTCTGTCGCCCGTGAACACGTGTTCCGATGAAGACCGCAGCGAATGGTGGATGATCGCCGCCAGGTGACCGAACAAGTTAAGCGCGCCGAAGAGGATCGCGATCACGCCCACCACCAACGGCCACACGCTCCGCCGGCCCGGCGGCAACGGCGGCGGCGCGGCCGGTGCAGGTGCGGGTGCGGGTGCGGGTGCGGGCGCTTGGGCCTGAGTGTGGTATTCGTCCATCGCCTCACCCCATCGTTGAAGTTCAGTCCGTGAAGCCCTGCTTGCGGTACTCGTCCAGCCGGTAGTACAGCGTCCGCACCGAGATGCCCAGCTCTTCCGCGGCCGTCCGGCGGTTGCCGTCGTGCCGCGCCAGCGCATCCAAAATCGCCTTGCGCTCCAGGTCCGCCAGCGACGTCGGGCCGTCGTCTTCGTCATCATCGTCGAACACCACCGGCGCACCGGCCTCGGGCGCATCCGCCTGTTGCGCGGCCTGTTCGGTGTCGACCTGTTCGCCGAGCTGTTCGATGACCAGCTTGCGGATGCGCTTCTGCGCCCGGTCCAACGCGATCTCCAAATCGCCGAGATGGCACGGCTTGGTCAGAAACTCGACGACGTCCAGGTGGATCGCTTCCTTCGCCGCATCAAGGTCGCCGAAGCCCGTGAGGATGATCGCCTGCGTGTCCGCCCACTTGGCACGCACCTGGCGCAGGCAGTCCAACCCGCTCATGCCCGGCAGGTTCAGGTCCAGCAGCACGATCGGCCAGGGCTCGTCTTTCATCGCCTCCAGCGCCGCTTCGCCGGTGCCGACCGTCACCGCGCGGTAGCCGAGCTCCGGCATCATCCGGCCGTACAACTCGGCGAGGCGCGGCTCGTCCTCCACGATCAACACCCGCCGGTACTGTTCGAGCAGTTGTGCTTCGTCCGTCATCGCTTACCCCGCGTGCTGCGGCAGCTCGAACACGAATCGGCTGCCTCGGTTCGGCCCGTCGCTGTGGGCCGTGATCCGCCCGCCGTGGTCCGCCACGATCGCGTGCGTGATCGATAATCCCAAACCCGTGCCCCGCTCGGCGCCGCGCCGGCGGGTGTAGAACGGCTCGAACACGTGGTCGAGCGTCTCGCCGTCCATGCCCGCCCCGTCATCGCTGACGCTCACGCGCACTCGATTATCGCCCCGATCGACGCGCACGGCCACACGCCCGCCCACCGCCGTCGCCTCGAACGCGTTGGTCACCAGGTTCAACACCACCTGCTTCATCTGCGCCGCATCGACCAGCACCACCAACCGACCCTCGCCCACCGTCACCTCGAACTGCCGGTCCCGGTAACGCGGCAGGTCAGCCACGAGCGCCTTGACCTCGTTGACCACCACCGCCATGTCCGTCGGCTCGCGCTGGCCGCTGCCGCCGCGCGACAGGCTGAGCAACTTCTCCGTGATCTTCTTGCAGCGAAACGCCTCGTCGCAGATCGCCCGCAGGCCCGACGCCATCGGGTCGTCGGCCTCGCACTTGCGCAGCGTCAGCTCCGCGTGGCCGGCGATGATCCCCAGCGGGTTGTTGATCTCGTGCGCCACGCCCGCCGCCAGGTAGCCCACGCTCGCCAACCGCTCCGAGCGCACCAGCTCCCGGCTGGCGTCCTCGACGCGCCGCTCCATCTCGCGGTAAAGCGTTTCCAGCTCGTCGGCCATGCGGTTGAACTGCCGCGCCAACTCGCTCAGCTCGTCGTGGCCCGCCGTGGCCAGGCGCTGGTCGAAGTGCCCCTTCGCCAACCGGCGCGCCGCCGCGTCGAGCCGGCGCAGCGGCCGCATCACGCCCCGGTACTGCCCCACGCCGATCAGCACCGCCGCCCCCAGCGTGACCACCGCCAGCACCGCCGAGGTCAGCGTCGTCACCCACAGCCGCCGGCGGGCCTCGCCCTGCACGCGGTCGATCTCCGTGGTCGTCCGCCCCGCCAGCTGCGCGTTGGTGTTCAACAGCTGGTTCAACGCCGCCACCGCCTCGGTGCGGTCCGACTCGATCTCCAACGGCATCGTCGACTCGAGCTGCTCGATCAGCACCGCGAGCTTGCGCAGCGACTCGGCAATCATCACCGCCATCGCCGGGTCCTTCAGCTCCAACGCCTCGAACTTCTTCTGCGCCTGCCGCAGGTGCACCACCGCCTCTTCCGCGTCGGGCACCGGCGTCAACAGCGTCGCCCGCGCCGCGACGATCGGCGTGCCCGATTCATAAACGCTGCGCAGCAAATCGTACTCCCCCAACGCCTCGCCCAGGTTTCGGTTCAGCCCCAATAGCCCCCACACCGCCGACCCGCCCAACATCGCCGCCAGCAACACCAGCGCCACCTGCGACATCGCGATCTTTCGGCTCAACGTCATGACCGACACATCATAACGCCTCGCCCACCCACGCATCGCCCGGCTGCAACGTTAGCCCGGTCGCCCGCGACCGGCACGCCCGGGTTCGATCACGCCAGCCGTCGCGCCACGTGCGCCACGACGCGCTGGTCGTAGCGCAGCACGAACAGCGTGTACGGTGTGCCGCCGGCGCCGCGCAACTGTTTTTGAACCACATCGGGGTCGACCGCCCCGCCACGGGTTTTGACCTCGACCAGACCCGCGTCGCGCTCAGCCAAGTAACGCCCGACCTTTTCCAGCCGCCAGGGCATCGACGCGACGTGCTCGAAGCCCGTCACCCACGGGCTGTCGAGCGGGCCGTCGCCGGTCAGCAACCCCAGCTTCGGGTGCGTGGCGACCACGCCGAGCTTTTCACACAGGTTGCCGATCAGCCCCGCGCGCTCGACGGCGGGGTCGACCGTGTGCAGGTATTTACCCGGCCGGCCGATCGGTATGCGCATCGGCGCCCCGGCCAGCGTCACGCCCGCCGGCAACAGCGTGGCGGCGCGCTCGTGCCTTACCAGCCGCCCGCACCAAAGCACCGCCTGCACCAGCGTGCCGCCGTCGCTGATCATTTCGACCTCACCCGCGGGCAGCGCATCGAGCTCGACGCCCGGGCCGAGCTTGACCGCGCCGTCGGGGCAACGCGTCAGCAGGTTGTCGATGAACGCCGGGCCCGGCTGGTAATCTTCATATCGGTGCGTGCGCCGATCGCCCCGCCGGCGCGCCGGGTCGAGGTGAAACACCTCGTCGCGCAACCCCAGCGTCGCCACGTCCGCCACGATCGCCCCCGGCTCGCGCCCCGTCACCGCCTCGACGTTCCGCTGCGCCATCCACACACGCAGCGGGTCGCGGTCGACGAGCGTGACCGCCATGTGTTTGGCCAACGCCATCGCGTCGCCGCCGATGCCGCAGCACAGGTCGTGCAAACCTTCGACGCCGGCCTCGACGAAACGCCCGGCCTTGTACGCCGCAACACGCCCGCCCGTGGCCTGCTCGACACCCGCCACGTCGGCGACGAGCCGGTCGGCGCCATCGAACTTCGCCTGCGCCTTGCGCCGGGCACAAACCAGCTCGATCGCACAGCTCACCAGCGGCGCATCCCACCGCTTCCGCAGCCGGGCGACGCCGGCGGGGTCGAACGCCTCCATCGCCGCGGCATGTGCGAGCAATTCCGCCTCGTGCGTGAGCAGTTGTTGCCACCGGTCGATCATCGCCCGATCGTAACAAACCCGAGCCCGGTTGTGCCCGGCCGCGCACCGGGCTTTCGTTCGGGCAACGGGCGGCGTTCGCACCGTTGATTTCGGGCTTGTATCGAGGTTCACGCGCCCCCACCGACGGCGCGGTGCGCAATGCGAACCGTCGGCGCGCACCCCGTCGCGCACCGATGCGTCGCCGTGCGCACCGTGCCGAATCAAAAACCACGCTCACGCCCCGCAACCACGGCATGGCGCGTTCGTGCGCGCCGCACCGCGGCGCGCAAAAAACGAACGATCCGCTATTACGCGTTGGTCGGAACGATAAGCTCGAACCGCGCGCGGCGGGCCGAGCACGAAAAGATCAGCGGGGCCTCACCCGCCGTCGAGCATGCCCAACCGCCACATCATAAACAGCCGCGCGTCGGCCACGTCGCGGATGCGCAGGTTCAGCGGCTTGCCCCCGCCGTGGCCCGAGTCGCGGTCGACCCACAGCAGCACGGGGTTGGCGTCGTCGTGGGCCTGCGCCACCGACTGCATCAGCGCCGCGAACTTGCGCGCGTGCAGCGGGTGCACGCGCGTGTCGTTCTCGCCGGCGGTGATGAACATGGCGGGGTAACGCACGGTCGGCTCGACGTTGTGGTACGGCGAGTACTTCAACAGGTACGCGAACTGCGCCGCGTCTTCCGACGAGCCGTACTCGGGCACCCAGTAGCGCGCCATGAGGAAGCGCTGGTAGCGGATCATGTCGAGCAACGGCACGTCGCTGATCACCGCGGCGAACAGGTCGGGCCGCTGCACCGCGACCGCGCCGGTGAGCAGGCCGCCGTTCGACCCGCCGGAAACACCCAGGTGCGCCGGCGAGGTGTACTTGTTTTCGACCAGCCACTCGGCCGCGGCGATGAAGTCGTCGAACACGTTCTGCTTGCGGTCGAGCTTGCCCGCCTCGTGCCACGCCTTGCCGAACTCGCCGCCCCCGCGGAGGTTGACGACCGCGTAAACCCCGCCGCCCTCGAGCCACGGGAAGCGCGTCGAGCTGAAGCGCGGCGTCAGCGAGATGCCGAACCCGCCGTAGCCCGCGAGGATCGTCGGGTTCGCGCCGTCGAGCTTCAACCCTTTTTTGTGCACGACAAACATCGGCACGCGCGTGCCGTCTTTCGATTTAAACCACACCTGCTTCACGTCCACGATCGACGGGTCGACCGGCACGTCGGGCTTGTCCCACAGCACGCGCTCGCCGGTTTTCAAATCGATGCGGTACACCGTGTACGGCGTGTTGAAGCTCGAAAACGTGAGGAACGCCTCCGTGCGGTCTTGCGCCGTGGTCACCGACGCGCTGCCGAGGTTGGGCAGTTCGATCGCGCCCAACGGCTCGCCCGCGAGGTCGAACTTCTCCAACCGCGTCGACGCGTGGTGCATGAACTGCGCCACGAGCACCCCGCGCGCCACCGACACAGAGCCGAGCACCATGCCCTCGCGCTCGGCGATGACCGTCCGCCAGCGCTGGCGCCCCGGCCGGTGCAGGTCGACGGCCACGACCCGGCCGTTGGGCGCGTCGAGGTCGGTGTGCAGGTACAGCGTGTCACCCACGACCGGGCCCCACGACGACGCCTTCTCGCCGACCACGACCTCGGTTTTCACGAACTCGCCCGTCCGCCGGTAGCGGTCGAAGTCGACCACCCACACGTCGTTGCTCGACGTCGAGGTCGAGTACGTCAATACCAGCCAGCGCCCGTCGCGGCTCAGCGAAGCGCCCGGCCCCCACGTCGTGGCCAACGGCCCTTGTTTGTACTGCTCGAACAACACCGGGTCGTGGCGGTGGTGCGTGCCCACGCGGTGCAGCTTGATCTGCGCCGAGTACGGGTTCGCCACGTCGGCCAACCGGCGGTAGACGAACGCCTTGTTGTCGGGCAGCCAGTACACGCCGCGCGCCTTGCCGGGTATCTCGTCGGCCAGCCACTCGCCGGTGTCGACGTCGAGCAGGTGCAGCGTCGTGATCTCGTCGCCCGCGCGGTACGTGCCGAACGCCAGCAATCGGCCGTCGTGGCTCGGCGCGATCCAGCCGACGGTCAGCAACCCCTTCGCGTCGAGCGTGTTCGGGTTGATCAGCACGCGCGGCTCGCCGTCGACGCCCACGCGCATCATCACCACCGCCTGCGCCTGCTTGCCCGAACGCTTGCGGTAGAAGTAGCGGTTGCCCCGCATCGCCGGCGCGGTGGTGTAGCCGACCTCCATCAGCTCCGCCAGCCGCGCTTCGAGCGCCGCCCGGCCGGGCAGGCCGTCGAGCACCCGGCGCGTCAGGGCGTTCTGCGCATCGGTCCAACGCGCGACGCGCTCGGTCAGCCGCCCTTGCTCGTCGCCCTCGAGATAGCGGTACGGGTCGGTGACGGTTCGGCCGTGCAACGTCTCATCGACCGGCTCGACCGGCGACGCGGGGTAATCGAGCGGCGCGTCGGCGTGCAACGCGGCGCACAGCGCGAGGGCGACGAACAAGCTGAGGCGTGGGTGAAACATGGTGTCTCCCGATTCTCTTGCGCCATGTTACACGATGGCGTACGGGTCGATGTGCAACGGCCGCAGGCGCACGATCGGCGGCGGGTCATCGCCCGCCTTGCCCAACGCCTTACGGAAATCGACGAACTCACGCCAGCTGCACGCCGGGCACTCGAACACGTGCGCCGGGTAGTAGCGCGCGTACGCCACCGACTGCTTGCAGTTGCGGCAGATGCGGGTTGGTTTGCGTCTCAACGCCATGGTTCGATCAAAACGGTCGGCCGGTCTCGTTCGGTAACAGGTTGTCGTGGCCGCACACGATCCAGTCGGCGATCTCGACGGCCTCGGCGAAACTGGCCTGGGCCTGTTCGACGTCGAAACACCCGCCGAGCACCTGCCCGGCCCCGAGGTGTTCCTGCGTCGCCACCGCGTCGCCGGCGATGAGCACGGTGGCCGCGTCGAGCGTGAGCAGCAACCCCGCGCTGCCGGGGGTGTAGCCGTACAGCGGGAACAGGTCGACCGACTCGGCCAACCGGTCGGGCGCCGGCCGGCATTTTTGAAGCAGCGCGATCTCCCCCTTAAGCATGGTGCTCAGCGCCTCGTCTTCGCAAGCGTTGAGCTGGCCGATCATGCTCACGCCGATCGCCTCGCGCTCGGCCTCGCTGACCCACCACTTGGCGTTTTCGAACGCCGCCAGCCCGCGCCGGTGCGCCGGGCGGAAGTTGGTCAGAAACACGTCGGTCACGTCGCCGATCTTCAACCCCGCGCGTTCGCCGAGGCGCGCGTCGAGCACCTGCGCCGGCAGCGACGGGTCGACCACGATCACCCGCCCGCCGCTGCGCACGAGCGTCGTCGTCGCGTGCGCCGTGCGCTGGGGTTGGTCGCCCCGCCAGAGCGGGTGCCGCGAGAGGGCGCCGATGCTGATGATGCGGTAATCCATGGGGTTGTTCGTAGCCACCGAGGCGTCCAGCCATCGAGCCATCTAGAAGCAACGAACCGCTGCCAAGTTCGATACGCTCGGCCGAGGCGCCACCGATCTCGATGGCTTGATGGCTCGATGGCTCGATGGCTCGATGGCTCGGTGGCTACCTACTCATTCCTTATGCTGATCCTGCGCGTGCTCGTTGAGCGCGGCGTGGCCCTGCTCGATCATCACGCGCAGGCGGCGGATGGCCGGGTCGGGCAGCAAGGTCTTCAGGTGCTCGATCCGGCCCGACGCGGCGATCTGCTTGATCAGTGTCGAGCTGGTGAACCCGTGCAACTCGCCGGCCATGATGAACACCGTCTCCACGTCCGCCACCGCGCGGTTGGTCAGCGCCAGCTGGAACTCGAACTGCAGGTCCGTGTAGTTGCGGATGCCGCGCACGATCACCGCGGCGCCGATGGCGCGGGCGTAGTCCACGGTCAGCCCGTCGTACGACTCGACGCGCACCTCGAGCCGTTCGCCGGCCAGCGCCTCGCGGATCATCGCCAACCGCTCGTCGAGGCTGAACAGCTCCCGCTTCTCCGGGTTCGAACCGATCGCCACCACCAGTTGGTCAAACAGGTCGGTGGCCCGGCGGATGATGTCGATGTGCCCGAGCGTCACGGGGTCGAACGTGCCCGGGAACAGCGCGGTCTTCGTGGTGCTGATGGCGGTCATGGCTCCATCATAGCAGCGATGAGGGTGAAGGTAGGAATAGCCACCGAGGCACCAAGCCATCGAGAACGATGAAGCACATGCCGATCGTCATTCACTCAGCCGCGGTTCGCGTTCTCCTGGTTGGCTTGGTGGCTCGGTGCCTCGGTGGCTTTCAAACAACTCCCCCAACCCGCACAACCCCAACCCACGCGGACAATCCAGCCGCGTTTTCGTTGCCCGGCGCGGCTCTGAATTGCATGCTTGCGGCGTGAACGAAACCAAAAACCCGAACCCCACACCCGTCCAGTGTGCTGTGTGAATCGCCCTTAGCGATGTGTTCCCCACCCACTCTATCCTGACCTTCCTACGAGGTCCGGGCGTCCCCCCGAACGCCCACCCCCACTCGGTTCACACACGACCCTGGATCAAGCCCCGGCTCGGAAAGCCTCCCCGACCGGGGCTTATTTTATGAGAAGCCAATAGCCATCAGAAGGGCGTGGCATGCCGGGAGAATAGGAGAAGTTCAGCTAGACACCCAATCTTCTGATGGCTGATGCCTATTGGCTATTGGCTGATGACTTTCTGCCTCATCGCTACAATAACCGGATGCCCATCCGCCGCCTATCACCGTTGCTCGTCAACCAGATCGCCGCGGGCGAGGTGATCGAACGGCCGGCCTCGGTGGTCAAGGAGCTGGTCGAGAACTGCCTCGACGCCGGCGCACGCCGCATCACCATCGACGCCGAGGACGGCGGGCGTGAGCTGGTCCGCGTGGCCGACGACGGCGTGGGCATCACCGCCGACGACCTGCCGCTGACCATCGCCTCGCACGCAACGAGCAAGATCGCCGAGGCCGAAGACCTCGAAGCGATCGCCACGCTGGGGTTTCGCGGCGAGGCGCTGGCGTCGATCGCCTCGATCAGCCGGCTGCGCATCGCCAGTCGCACCGCCGGAACCGACGCCGGGGCCGTGCTCGAAGCGGCCGGCGCCGACGTGCGGGGCCCCGAGCCCGTCGGCTGCGCGCCCGGCACGGTGATCGAGGTGCGCAACCTGTTTTTCAACACCCCCGCCCGCCGCAAGTTCATGCGCGGCCAGCGCACCGAGATCGGCCACATCACCGACACCACCCAACGCATCGCCATGGCCCACCCCGACGTCGGCTTCAAGCTCACGCACAACGGCCGGGTGCTGCTCGACCTGCCCGCCGACCAGCCGACCGACCGGCGGTGTTTGGCGATACTCGGCGGCGAGCTGGAAGACGCGGTGCTCGAGTTCGAGTCGAACGAGGCGGGCATCGGCCTGTGGGGGTTGGCGGCGCTGCCGAACATGGCCCGCGCGACCACCAGGTACCAGTACGTGTACGTCAACGGCCGACCCGTGCGCGACCGGCACGTCGGCCACGCGATCAAGGAGGCCTACCGCGGCCTGATCGAGCCCAACCGCCAGCCCATGGTCGTGCTGTTCATCAGCCTCGACCCGTCGCAGGTCGACGTCAACGTGCACCCGGCCAAGGCGGAGGTGCGCTTCGCCAACGGCAACGCCGTGCACGGGCAGGTATTGGCCGTGCTGCGTCAGCGCCTGCTCGGCGCAGACCTGACGCCGGTCGCCACCGTGGCTGCGCCGACGCCGGCGTTCACGTTTGACCAGGCCGCCGCGACGCCCGCGGCCACGGTCGAACCCGAACACGTTGACCGCTTCGTCGACTACTTCCGCACGATGGACCCGAAGCAGAAGGGCTTCGTGTACCAGCAGGTCAAGCAGGAACTGGGCATCACGCAAGCCGACGAGGCCGTGGAAGAAGAGAAGCTGACCGAGCCGATCACGGCGCGCAGCCAGGACGTGTTGCAGGTGCACAACAGCTTCATCGTCACGCAGGACGAGCAGGGCCTGGTCATCATCGACCAGCACGCGCTGCACGAGCGGATGATGTTTCAGCTGCTGCTCGAACGCATCGACGCCGGCGGCGACCTGGAGAGCCAGCGGCTGCTGACCCCCGCGGTGATCGACGTGCGGGCGGACCAGCTGAGCGTGTTGGACAAGCTGCAACCGTTGCTCAAACGCATCGGCGTCGAGGCGGACGCGATGGGGCCGGGTTCTTTCGGGGTGTACGCGTTCCCGTCGCTATTGTTCGAGCGGAACGTGGCCATCGAGCCGTTCATGAACGAACTGCTGGACCGGGCGGACGAGGACGACTTCAAGCCGTCGGAAGAGGCGGCGTTGCACGAGGTGCTCGACATGATGAGTTGCAAGGCCGCGATCAAGGCCGGCGACCACCTCGGCGCAGAGGAGCTGGGCGAGCTGCTGAAGCGTAAGGACCAGGTCGAGCGCGCCAGCAACTGCCCGCACGGCCGACCGACGACGGTGCGGCTGACGATCCGGGAACTCGAGAAGCAATTCAAGCGGACGTGAACTGGTCAATCGGTTGATCGGTCAACTGGTCAACCCGGCCCGCTGAAGCGGGCCTCGCCGTTTGACTGATTAACTGATTGACCGATTGACTGACTCACGCGGCGATCGGCTTCGCGTCGGGGATGGGTTGCCAGTCGTCGGCCGTGGGGTGGCCGAGGCGGCGGAGCGTGGTGGCGACCTGCAGCATAACGGTGCGGCGGAGGTGGTCGGGCAGCTGAGCGGCGTTGAGCCGGTCGTGTGCGCCGTCGTCGTCGCCATGCAACACGTCGAGCACGATTTCGAGGTCCAACAGGCGCGAGGTGTCGGCCTTGCGCTGGCGGGTGGTGCGCAGCAGCGCGGCGGCGGCGTCGAGGTTGCCGTCGTCGATGAGCATGCGGGTGCGCAGGCGGGCCGCGTCGAGGTAGCCGGCGTTGATGCGCAGCGCCCGGTGCAGCGACTCGGCGGCGGCGTCGCGGCGGTCGTCGTGCACGTGGCAGTTGGCCAGGTGGTAGTGCAGGTCGGCGTAGCCGGGGTTGTCGGCGAGGGCGCTTTCGAACACGCCCGCCGACTCACGCAGCAGGCCCGGCAGGATGCGGTGGGTCGCTTCGCGCTCGGCGTTGGAGAACGTTTGCGGGATGAGCCGGCCGGGCGTGGCCAGCTGCCAGGCGCGGGCGACGTGGCGTCGGGTTTCGTCGTCGCCGAGGCGGCGGGTCATGCGTTCGTGCACGCGCTCGGCGAGGCGGTGGCGGTGTTCGAGGATGGCGCAGACCAGCAGGTGCGCCTCGGCCGCGGGGTGCGCCGGCTCACGCTGGATCACGCGCCAGTACAGGCGCCCGGCGCGGTCGAACCGGCCGGCCTTTGCGTGCAGCTCGGCCCGCATGAACAGCGTTTCGTTCGGCGCGGGCCGCGGCGTGACCGCGCGCAGGTGGCGCGTGGCGCGCGGCTCGTCGCCCAGCGTCACGGCGAGCTCGGCGACCTCGTGGTGCACCGCCTCGTCGTGCGTGTGTTCATCGGCCAGGCGCTCGTACGCGGCGGTCGCGTCGGCGTCGCGCCCGGCCAAGCGCAGCAGGCGCGCCCGGTGCAAGCCGTCGGACGGCTCGCGCTCGCCGGCCAGCGCTTCGAAACGATCGAGCGCCGACAACGCTTCTTCGTAACGCCCGGCCGACTCGAGCAGCTCGGTCAGCCGGGCCAGTGTTTTGCGGCCGTGGCCCTTGCCGCGTGCGGCGGATTGCAGCAGCGCGATCGCCGCGTCGACCTCGCCCCGCTCGGCGCGCAGGTCGGCCAGCAGGCGCAGGGCCTTGCGGTGGGTCGGCCGGCGCCGCAACACGCGGTGCAGCACGTCGGCGGCCTTGTCGGGCTCGCCCAACAAGCAGAGCGCCTCGGCACGCAGCACGAGGTGGCCGGTGCGGTTGGGCCGCTGGGCGCCGGGGTCGTCGGCCTGCATGTACCAAGCGGCCGCGTCGAGTTCGTCGATGGCGAGCTGGGGGAAGTTGCCGTCGATGAGCAGGCGTGCGGCGAGCATGCGGGCGTCGACGTGGGCGGGCTGGCGTTTGAGCACGAGGCGCACGAGGCGCATCGCCTCGGCGCGCCGGCCGGTGGCGGCCTGGCGGCGGGCGCGGCTCAGCAGGCGGTCGTGATGGGCGCGTTGGGCGAGGTTCATGCGGCCAACTCCTCCAGCGCCGCCGTGGCCAGCGGGTGGCCCGGCTCGCGCATCAACCAGCGGAACAGGTGTTCGACGGCGAGCGTGTCCAGCCCGTCGTGGTTGTAGCGGTGGGCCAGCGCGTGCTGCACGTCGGCCCAGTTCGGCCGCAGCGTCGCGACGCGCTCGAGCGCCACGCGCGGGCTGATTCTCGGTTCGTCGTTTGCGCCGGCGCGCTCGAGTTCGTCGAGCATGAGCGCGAGCTTGGCCGAGTAAGGCGCCAGGTTTAACCCGCGCTGCACCCAACGCAGCGCGTCGTCGCGGTCGGCGGCGAGGCGCGACAGCTCGGCCAACGCCTCGACGGCCACGATCGGTTCGGGCAGGTCGTCGACGATGCGCACCAAGGCCCGGCGGATCAGCGCCACGCGGTCGGGCTCGGGCCGCCGGCGCTGGGCGGCGACGAGCGTGGGGATCACGCCCGGCTCGCTCAGCAGCTCGTCGGCGAGCTGTTCGACCACGTTCACCGGCACCTCGCCGGACGAGCGCCGCCGGCCCAGGCCCAGCGAGCGCCCGAACCACTCGGTGGCCGGGTCGTCGCCGAAGCGGTGCAGCAGGTCGGCCATGTCGCGCCGCGTGGGCGCAGCGCCGTCGTGCCGCATGCCGATCAGCATGGCCAGCTGGCGCGCCAACGGTTCGTGCTCGGTGTCGACTTCGGCCAGCGTGCGTTGCGCGGCGTCGGGGCGGCCTTCTTCGCAGTACAACCAGGCGAGCAACACCCGGGCCTGCGGCGGGCAGCCGTCGCACGCGGCCCAGTCGGAAAGGTCGAGCCAGGCGGCGTAGCGCTGGCCGGCCGAGAGACGCACGAGGTTGGCCATCAGCCGGGTCGGCGCGTGCTGCGCGTCGGCCGACTCGACCAGGTGCAGGGCCTGGTAGGCGTGGCCCTGCCGCAGCGCGGCGGCGGCGGCGAGCAACGGCAGCTGCCGGTTCGCCGGGTCGATGGTGCGGGCGCGGGCGATGGCGTGCTGGGCGGCGGTCGTGTCGTGGTGCGACAGCGCCAGGCGCGCCTCACCGATCGCCTGCCGCACGGCCAAGCGCCTGCGGGCGCTGATGCGCGTGGTGCGCTGCGCTTCGTGATCGTCGGGCGCGTCGCGGTCGGCGGCGCGCGGCCGGGCGAAAGCGAGCAAGCGTTTGATGATGGCTGTCATCACGGACCGCTCCTGTTCGGAACCGGCGGGTTCCTCTTGCGGTAGGATCGGCTGTAACGGTTGGGCGGTTTAGGGTGAGGCGGGTGGTGGTGAGGGAAATCACGGGCGGGGAGCGACCGATAAGTCGGGCTGCCGGAGTCTTGAGTCTTAAGTCTTAAGTCTTGAGTCTTGAGGTGTGAGGCTTGAGTGCAGACCGAATCTGGATACCGAGCGCATGCGCAGCGCTGGTTTGGCGCCCGGTGTGAGTGATATAGTTTTTAGACTAAAAACTATATCACTGCGAACCGCTCTTCGCCTTCGAGCGGGTGTGACTCACACCATGGCCGGCGGCGTACGCGCTGCCGGGGCCGGGGTCGTGGACGACCCGGCTCGCACGGACCGGTACCAGGTATGGCGCCGGCTATCGGTCATCAACGAATGAACCTTAGCCTTAGACGCCGAAGCAGGTGCCGACGGCCTCGGCGGCGGCGACGAGGGGGTGGTCGGCGGGGATGGTGCGCTGCTTGTTGGCCACGTCGAGGATGTCGATGTCGGTGACCTGGCCGTTTTGCATGACGATCATGCGGTTGGCGTGGTCGTGCATGAGGCACTCGATCGCGGCGTGGCCGAACTGGGTGGCGAGCACGCGGTCGGCGGGGATGGGCGAGCCGCCGCGCTGGACGTGGCCGAGCACGGTGCATCGGGTCTCCACGCCGGTGATCCGCTGGATCTGATCGGCGATGACGTTGCCCACGCCGCCGAGCTTGATCGGGTCGGGGCTGGTGGGGTCGACCTTGGCGACGACCTGCTCGCCGCCGGCGGGCTTGGCGCCCTCGCTGACGGCGATGATGGTGAAGCGTTTGCCCTTCTTTGAGCGCTGGGTGACGTGGTCGCAGACGGCGTTGATGTCGTAGGGGATTTCGGGCAGCAGGATGACGTCGGCGCCGGAGGCGATGCCCGAGTGCAGCGCGATCCACCCGGCGTTGCGGCCCATGAGTTCGACGATCATGGCGCGGTGGTGGCTGGCGGCGGTGGTGTGGATGCGGTCGAGCGCATCGGTGGCGATGTCGACGGCGGTGGCGAAGCCGAACGTCACGTCGGTGCCGACGATGTCGTTGTCGATGGTCTTGGGCACGCCGATGCAGTTGATGCCCTTCTCGACAAACGAAGCCGCGCCGCTCATGGTGCCGTCGCCGCCGATGCAGACCAGCGCGTCGAGCTCGTTGAGCTTGACGTGCTCGATGCAGCGGTCGGTGCAGTCCTGGACCTGGCCGTCGCCGTTGGCGTCGTAGGCCGCGGGGTTGCACTTGTTGGACGTGCCGAGGATCGTGCCGCCGGTGGTGAGGATGTTGGACACGTCGCCGCTGGACAGCGGGCGGATGCGGTTGCGGATGAGGCCGAGGTAGGCGTCTTCGATGCCGTAGACCTCGAGGCCGTACTTGAACATCGCGGTCTTGGTCACCGCGCGGATGACGGCGTTGAGCCCGGGGCAGTCGCCGCCGCCGGTGAGCACGCCGATGCGTTTGATGGAATTGCTCATGACGGGTTTCGCCTGCGTTCTTTCTCGGTCACCAGTTGCCGTGACGGCTGCGTTCGGCGCCATTGTACGTACTCCCATGCGAAGAACATGACCAGCATCTCGCCGGCCAACTCCAGTATCTCTTCGGCTATCGGGTCGCGCGCCTCGTGTTCGAAAATCGTAACGCCCAGGTTCTTCGCCAGGGTGCCGGCCTTGTCCCAGCCCTGGCTCAGCACCAGCAGGCCAAAGGCGACGACCAACAGCCAGAACAAGCTGCGCGGCCAGCGCTTGGTCACGCTCGCCCACGCGAAGTCGAACTTCGCCACCAGCACGCTCACGGTTAATACGCACAGCGTCAGCGCCGGAACCCCCAGGCCCAGCCGGACCGCCCATGGGATGGGTTGGCCCTCGTGTTCGTCGCCGCCCCACAGGTACTTGAAGCTGAACGCGTGCACGCCCCACAGCCGGCCGTCGAGCTCGATCTCGCGCCACGCCAGGAACAGCGCCACGAACACCAACCCCACGCCGATGCCCGCCTCCGGCGCCTTCAAGCCCTCGCGCAGCAACGGCACGAGCAACAACACAAAGGCCACGACCAGCACCCCCGCCTGCGCACTCTGTATTGGGCCGCTCTCGTCGGTCAGCCAAACCCGGTCGACGCCCCCCGACGCGTAGGCCAGCGCAAAACCGATCGCCATCGTGAGGCAGATCAGCACGTAGATAGTCAGTCGCTTGCTCACGGCCACAGTGTAAACCGAGGCCCGTGGTTTGGCGATGCGAGGGGTTGAACCGCGCGCTCAGCCGGCCGGCCCGGAGGCTTTCTCTTGCTCGGCCTCGATGATCGAGTCAGCCCAGCAGCTGTCGGTGGGGTAGAGGTTGACCGGCACGAACGACGGGCCGAGCAAATCGCGGACCTGCTTGCGGGCGCACTCGGCGTGGTTGCTCAGGCAATAGCGCCGGCGCAGGATGGCCACGGCCCTGGCGCTGCCCGGGATGTTTTGAACAAAGAAGGGGCAACCGGCGGTGTAGGGGCACATCGGCTTCATGATTCGTCCCCGTGTCAAGGCAGGCCCTCTGTAGGGGGATCGGTCGGTTGGCGCGCCCGCTTGACCTCAAAGCGTCACGCCGCGCTGTCACACCCGGCGACCGGTTCGCCGCCGTCGCGGTGCGCGGTCAGGATTTCGTCGGCCCATACGTGGTCGACCGGGTAAAGCACCAACGGCACAAACTTTTCACCCAACATGTCGTGCACCCGTCGGCGAGCGCAATTGCACCCGCCGGCCAGGCAGAACCGCCGACGGATCAGCGCGATCGCCCGGTTGCTCTTGCAGACGCGACGCGTGAAGAACGGGCAGTCGGCGGTCAGTTCGCAGATCCGAGCCATCGGGCATCCAATCACCCGACCCTTCCCACACTAAGCTCATCGTCGCCCCCCACACGCCACTTAATAGGGGTTACCCCTTATCCCCCCAACAGGTTAGATGCCCGCCCGGCCATCACTACCGCGCGCGACGGTTGGGCGGTACGATGGGCCGACTATGGCTGACACACCACCCCAGACCCCCACCGGCGGCAACCCCGAAGCCGACCGCCAGGCCAAGCTCGAACGCTTCCGCGACGAGTTCGGCATCGACCCGTACGGCCGGCGCGTCGACGGCCTGATCCCGCTCGCCGAGGCGCTCGACCTGTACGACGAATCCGCCGATTCTGCGGCAAAAGAAACGCCAGAAAACGACACCCGCCCCACCGTCAAGGTCGCCGGGCGCATCGTGCTGCACCGGGACATCGGCTCGCTGGTCTTCGCCACGCTGCGCGACGCCAGCGGCGATCTGCAATTCGCCGTGAGCAAGAAGGCCGTGCCCAAGCCACTGATGAAGCTCGCCAAGCTCGCGGACCTCGGCGATATCGTGGTCGTCGAGGGCAAGCTCGCCAAGACCAAGACCGGCGAGGTCACCGTGTGGGCCGAGGGCGACGCCGGCTTCCAGCTCGCCTGCAAGTCGCTCGCCCCCCCGCCCGAGAAGTGGGCCGGGCTCAAAGACCCCGAGCTGCGCTACCGCAAGCGCTACGTCGACATGTACGCCAACCCCGACGTCACCGCCACGATGCTCCAGCGGTCGCGCATCCTCAAGGCCACGCGCGACTTCTTCTGCGACCGCGGGTTCGTCGAGGTCGAAACCCCGATGATGCAGCCCATCGCCGGCGGCGCCGCGGCCAGGCCGTTCGTCACCCACATCAACGCCCTCGACATCGACCTGTACCTGCGCATCGCGCCCGAGCTGTACCTCAAACGCCTGCTCGTCGGCGGCATGCCCAAGGTCTTCGAGATCAACCGCAACTTCCGCAACGAGGGCGTCGACCGCTCCCACAACCCCGAGTTCACCATGCTCGAGCTGTACGAGGCGTTCGGCGACCTCTACCGCGTCATGGACCACACCGAACAGCTCTTCCAGCACCTGGTGCGCATCATCAAAACCCCATTAGCCCCCGGTTCCACCGGGGGGAACCCCCCGGGCAATCCCCCGGTGGAACCGGGGGCTAACGGCGAAACGGATTTAACCCTGCCCTACGGCGAGCTGACCATCGACTACGCGAACTTCCGCCGGGCCAAGTACCTCGACCTGTTCGAAGAGCACAACGGCTTTGCCGCCGCCGACCGCCAGCGGGTGCTGGCCAAGGCCCGCGAGCTGCACGTCGACAACGCCGAGGCCAAAGACCCCGACCTGCTGCTCAACGAGGTGTGGGAGCAGACCGTCGAGCCCCACCTCGTGCAGCCGACGTTCGTGATCGATTACCCCGCATCGCTGTGCCCGCTGACGAAACGGAAGCCGGACGATCCGGGGGTCGCCGAGCGGTTCGAGCTGTTCATCGCGAACATGGAGCTGGCCAACGCCTACACCGAGCTGAACGACCCGGCGGTGCAGCGGGCGAACTTCGAGCAGCAGCTGGCCGGCGAGGACGACGAGGAGAGCACCTTCCGCACGATGGACCGCGACTTCGTCGAGGCGCTGCGGGTCGGCATGCCCCCCGCCGGCGGCCTGGGCATCGGCATCGACCGCCTGGTCATGCTGCTGACCAACAAATCCACCATCCGCGACGTGATCCTGTTCCCGCTGATGAAACCAACGTCCTAAAACTCGAAGATCGAAACTCGAACTTCGAACCAATGACCAATGAACCAATGCTCAAAAACCAACGACTACACGTGACAAGCGATATCGTGGTAACTTGGTTTATCGGATATTGATTCGAGCTTCGAGTTTCGTTCTTCGAGTTTCCATGTACAAACTGCTGCTCACATTCCGTTACCTGCGCCGCAAGCTGATCCCGCTGTTTGCGCTGGCGGCGGTGGCGTTGTGCGTGGCGATGCTCATCACCGTGATCAGCATCATGGGCGGGTTCGTCGACCACATGACCAACGCCGGCTCGAAGCTCATGGGCGACGTGCGGCTCTCGACCGGCGCCGAGGGCTTCCCCCACTACGAACAGCTGATCGACGAACTTAAAAAGCTGCCCGAGGTCGAGGCCGCCGCGGTGCAGGTCAAGACCTGGGGCCTGCTCAAGACCCCCAGCGAACGCACCCTCGTCGTCGAGGTCGTGGGCGTGCGGCCCGACGAGATCAACCGCGTCACCAACTACAGCGAAACCGTCTACTGGACCGAAGACCGCCTCGCCGAGCAGCGCGAACGCTACCGCGAGAACAAGGCGCGCTACGACGAGCTCGAACGGCGGTTCCTCAAACTCAAAGACCGGTACGCGGCCGCCGACGAACAACGCAAGGCCGAGCTCCTCGAACAGCTGCGCAAGATCGACGACGAGCAACGCGACCTGCGCTTCAACGTGATCGGCCTGACCCAGGTGTTCGACGCGTACGCGGGCGTCGACCCCGAGTCGCTGGCGATGTCGCTCAACGTCGCCGAGGGTTTCGAGAAACCGGCCAACCCCCGGCCCGCGTACGGCATGGCCGTGGGCATCGAGGTCAACACCGCCAACATGCGCCACGAAGACGGCAGCTACAACATCCTGCGCCCCTGGATCGGCCAGCGGTTGCCGTTGACCGTGCTGCCGCTAACCAGCGCCGGCAACGTCAGCCAGACCGGCGCCGAGTCGCTCGACTTCGTCGTGGTCAACGAGTTGCACTCGGGGCTGTTCGACACCGACTCGAAGCGCGTGTACGTGCCGTTCGACGTGCTGCAGGAGATGCTGCAGATGCAGCAGGCCGAGCTGGTCGACGAGATGGACCCGACCAAGGTCGTCGACACCTCGCCCGCCCGCGCGTCTTCGATCATGGTCAAGGCCGCGCCCGACGTCAGCCCCGAGCAGCTGCGCGAGGCGGTCTCGCGGCAGTACGCCCAGTTCCAGCAGCCCTACTCCGACCTGCTGCCCGAGCCGTACATGAGCATCGTGACGTGGAAGCAGCTGCTCAGCGACCTGATCCGCACCGTGCAGAACGAGAAGAACCTGATGCTCTTTCTGTTCATGGGCATCAGCGGGGTGTCGGTGATCCTGATCTTCGTGATCTTCTACATGACGGTGAAGGAGAAGACGCGCGACATCGGCACGCTGCGGGCGCTGGGCGCGTCGCAGTCGGGCATCGCCTCGATCTTCCTGATGTACGCCGGGGTGATCGGCGTGATCGGGGCGGTCATCGGCGCGGTCATCGCGGTGCTCATCGTGCGCAACATCAACGAGATCCACACGTGGCTGGGCAACGGCTTCGGCGCGTGCGTCGTGATCGTCGGCGCGCCGCTGGCGCTGGGGTTGTTGTACGCCGCCGTCGCCGCCACCCACCTCGTGCTCCGCGCGATGTTCGACTGGTCGGCGAGAACCACCTACCTGCGAACCACGCTCATCGGCCTGCCCACCGGCCTGCTGATGATGGTCGTGGCGAACCTTCTGGTCTGGCTGGTCACGGGCGACGCGAAACTGGTCGGCTCGATCAACCGCCAGCTCGTCCAGCTCACGGGTATAAGCCCGCCGCAGAGCCCGGTGCTGGCCTATGCGCTCAGCGCCGGGGTCGTGGCGGTGGCGCTGGCGGCCCTGTTCGCCGTGATCGAGGGGCAGATGATCGTCATCGACCTGCGCTTGGGGCACCGGTCGAAGGCCAAGGCGGCGGCGATGTTCGTGCTGGGTGTAGTCGCGGCGGCCGTGGGGCTGGCGGTGGTGTTCCTCGGTGTCGACAACCTCACCGCTCAACTCAACGAGGCGCTCGGCATCACCATCTGGGACCGGCGGGTGTACTTCTTCGACCGCATCCCCACGAACATGAAGACGCACGAGGTGTTGATCATCTGCTTCCTGGCGCTGTTCGCCAGCCTGTGCGGCGCGCTGATCCCGGCGCTGCGGGCGAGCTTCACCGACCCCGTGGAGACGCTGCGCTATGAGTAAGCCCCAGGCCCAGCCCATCGTCCGCGTCGAAGCCCTGCACAAGCACTACCACATGGGCGGCGAAGACCTGCACGTGTTGCGCGGCGTCGACCTGACCGTCGGACGCGGCGAGTGGCTGGCCGTGCTCGGCGCTTCGGGCTCGGGCAAGAGCACCCTGCTGCACCTGATCGGCGGGCTCGACACGCCCGACGAGGGCAACGTCTACTTCGACGGCCAGAGCGTCTTCGAGCTGCCGCTGCCCAAGCGCGACCGGTTCCGCAACCAGCACTGCGGGTTCGTCTTCCAGTTCTACCACCTGCTGCCCGAGCTGAACGTGCTCGAAAACACCATGCTCACCGGCATGATCGGCACGCGCCCCGCGGCGCTGCGCGAGCGCGCCGCCGAGCTGCTCGAGCGCGTCGGGTTGACCGAGCGCCTGAAGCACAAGCCCAAACAGCTGAGCGGCGGCGAGCGCCAGCGCGTGGCGATCGCGCGGGCGCTGATCAACGGGCCGGACCTGCTGTTGGCCGACGAACCGACGGGCAACCTCGACCGCAAGACGGGCGAACACATCCTCGATTTGTTCAGCGAGCTGCACGCCGGGGGGCAGACGATCATCATGGTCACGCACGACGCGCAGATCGCCGACCGCTCCAACCGGGAGCTGACGCTCGACGGCGGGCGACTCGCCGCCGTCGCCACGACGGCGGAATGACGAAGCTCGAATCAATGACCAATACCCGATGAGCCAATGCTCAAACCGGTCGCGGCGTGATCGACCGTCATTGAGATTTGGACCTTTGAGCATTCATTCGTTCTTCGAGTTTTGTTCTTCGAGGTTTTCCCACCCATTTGACCCCCACTCCCACCACCCTAAAATACTCGCCCTCAAGGAGACCCGCCCGATGGCCAAGGCTTTTCATTGCTCGCTGGTGACGCCCGAACGCTCGGTCCTCGAGGCCGAGGCGACCTACGCCGACTTGCCGGCGCACGACGGGCAGCTGGGCGTGGCGCCGGGCCGGGCGGCGATGCTGGTGCAGTTGGGCATCGGCAAGCTTCGGCTGGACCTGGCCGGGGGCGGCCGCAAGGTGTTCGTGCTCGACGGCGGTTACGCGCAGATGCACGGCGAGCGGCTGACGCTGTTGTGCGAGAAGGCGTGGGCCGAGGACGAGATCACCGCCGAGGCCGCCGAGGCCATGCTCAGCGACGCCGAGCAGCTGCCGATGGGCAACACCGAACAGGTCGAGAAGCGCACGCACGACGTGGCGGTGGCGAGCCAGCTGTCGTCGGTCGCGGGCGGTTGAGCGGACCCATTTAAAATTGATCGCCGGGCGACGCCGGGCCCTACGGGCCCTCGCTAAACGTGCGCACGTTCGGCGGGTGTGGCCTACGGCTCGGCGACGAAGGCGGGGTCGTTGACGTCGGCGCTCGCGAAGGCGTCTTCGAAGACCCGGACCTCGTCGGTGCGCAGCTGAGCCTGCGCATCGGCGGGGTTTGGCGATGGGCCAACGCTCGCGAACAGCAACAAACCGAGCGCCACAACCCACAACACCCACAGCCTGTACGACCCCATACCCGGTCCTCCGCGCTCGTCGTGACGCCACGTTGGTATCGGCCGAACGCGCGCGATAACAAAAAATGGACGTGCGGCCGGAAGAGGGTGAGCGTTTACTCGGCTTCGCCCTTGCGTGCGGCGAGGATCGTCGCACCGCCATGGACCTTGTCGCCGGGCCGGACGCGGACGTCGACGGTGTCGGGGTTGGGCAGGTAGAGCTCGGTGGTCGAGCCGAACTTGATCATGCCGTAGCGTTGGCCGCGTTGGAGGATGTCGCCGACGTGGGTGGCGCAGACGATGCGTCGGGCGATGGCGCCGGCGATCTGTTGCACGGCGGCGACGGGGGCGCCGGTCGTGGGGTGGTGGAGCACGATCATGACGGCCTCGTTGACCTCGGCGGACTCGGGCTTGAGGGCGTTGAGGTACTCGCCGGGGCGGCGTTGGATGTCGACGACGCGGCCGTGCAGCGGCGCGCGGTTGACGTGGACGTTGAGCACGCTGAGGAAGATGCGCACGCACACCGCGGGCCCGTCGAACGGCTCGAAGCGGTCGAGGGTGTGCACGGAGCTGACCTTGCCGTCGGCGGGGCTGATGACCAGGCCGCGCAGGTTCGGCACGATGCGGCGGGGGTCACGGAAGAACCACAGCACCGGCGCGACCAACACCAGCGTCAGCGCCGCCACCCACCACCACATCGCCAGCAGCGCGCCGAAGACGACGACGCCGGCCACGAGGAGCGTGGTGATCCATTCGCGTTTGCCGAAGGGGGTGAGCAGGGGTGATCTCCGAAGTTCGATGTGCGATCTGCGATCTGGGAAGAAAAAGAGGCACACGCCGCGGCGCGCACCTCAGATTGCCGATTGGAGATCGTCGATCGCCGATTCCCTTACTTGTCCATGGCCTTGCCGACGAACATGCCGACCACGCCGAGCAGGACGACCACGCCGAGCAGGCCGCCGCCGTACATCATGATGTTGCCGGAGAACGTGGTGGCCAGCTGCGAGACCACGCCGCCGCCGAACAGCTCGTTGAAGACGATGATCATGGCGACGAGCAGCGCGACGAGGGCGCCGATCATGAAGCCGCTAGTCATGCCGCTGAAGGCGCCGTCGTAGGGCTCGGCGGCCGCGGCCGCGGCCATCGGCGACAGCTCACCGGCGGGCGTGCCCTCGATGTCGGCGGCGCTGGAGGGGGCGGAGTCGACGCCGACCTCGTCGAAGATGCCCGAGAAGCCCGCGCCCGAGGCGCCGGCGATCGACTCGCCGCCGCCGGGGTAGATCTCTTCGAGCAGCTCGGCGCCGAGGGAGGTGTCGTCGCTCTCGCGCGTCAGGTCGAGCAGGCCGGAGCCGCTGCCGACCGATTCGAGCGTCAGGTCGTCGTCGCCGAGGCCGCCCTCGGACACCACGGTCTGCGCCATCGGGTCGGCGGCGTCGACCTCGTCGGCGTCGAAGACGCTGATGCCCGTGGCGCTGCCGGTGTTGTCGGCCGGCGGGCTGGGCGAGGGCGCGGTGTCGGTCGTGTCGTCGAGCGCGATCAGGTCGATCGCATCGGTGTCGCCCGAGGCGGTATCGCCGGCGAGGGGGATGACCGAATCGTCGGGGCTCGCCGAGGAAGCCGTGCCCGTGCTCGCGGCCATAGCGTCGACCTGGTCGACCTTGAACATGACCTTGTCGCGGTCACGGAACTGCTGGAGCTGACCGGAGTCGGCCAACTGCTGCATCTCCTGGTGGGTCTTGCCGAGCTTCTCGGCTGCCTCCTCCAACGAGTAGAACATTTTCGCCATGGCGGCATTCTCCTGGCTACGGGCTCGGGCTGTACCTCCGTGGCGGCAACCGTGCGTTGTCGCTCTGCCCGTAACTGCTATACGCTACCGGGGTTTGAGTCGCATATCAAGGAAACCGTCTTGCCGACCCGCCCCACAGGCCCCCCGCTGATCCACCCGGTCGATCTGGCCTTCGCCGAGTTGCCCGAGCCGTTAGCGGGCCTGCGGTGCCTGCACGTCAGCGACCTGCACATCCGCCACCGCCGCCGGCGGTACGAGACGCTCATCGAATCCGCCCGGCAGACCGATGTCGACCTGCTGCTGATCACCGGTGACATGATGCACCTGCCCGGCGACGAGGCCCTGGCCGCCGAGTTGGTGGGCCGGCTGATCGAGGCCGCCAACCCCCGTTTCGGCACCGTGGGGTCGTTCGGCAACCACGACACGGCCGACCTGCACCGCCTGCTGAGCGATCTGCCGGCGACGTGGCTCTGCGACGAAACCTGGGCCAGCGATCGCCTGCCGCTGCGGATCACGGGCCTGCACTACGACCGGGTGCGGCGGGGCGACCTCGTCGCGGCCATGCTCGATGAGCCGGCCGACCCGCCGGGGTTCCGGGGGTTGCGGGGCTTCCGGGGGTTCCGGGTGCTGCTGGCCCACATGCCCGTCTGGCTGCCCGCCGCCGCCCAGCTGGGTTTTGACCTGGTGCTCTCGGGCCACACCCACGGCGGCCAGGTCCGCCTGCCCGGCAAGCTGGCGCTCGAAAACAACTGCGACTGGCCGCTGCGCCTCTCGAGCGGCGTGATGCGCCGCGGCCGCACGACCATGGTGCTCAGCCGGGGCTTGGGCGAAACCGTCAGCGAGCGCCTCCGCTTCAACTGCCCGCCCCACGCCCCGCTGATCACGCTGCGCCAAGGCCCCGCCGAACCGGCCGCCGAACCCGATCGCGTTGAAATGATCGAGCGCTGGTGAACCCGCATCCACCCCGCCGGCATCCAACCGGTAGCCATGCCCACGACGATCCAAATCAAGCGTGTGTACGAGCCGGCGTCGGACGACGACGGCTACCGCGTGCTCGTCGACCGCCTGTGGCCGCGCGGCGTGGCGAAAGACGAGCTGCCGTTCGACACGTGGCGCAAGGACCTCGCCCCCAGCGGCGCGTTGCGCACCTGGTTCGGCCACGACCCCAAAAAGTTCAAACAGTTCGCCAGGCAATACCGCGCGGAGCTCGCCGAGCAACAAGCCGCGGCACGCGAACTGATCGACCAAGCCGCCGGCCGCACGCTCACCCTGCTCTACGCGGCGAAAGACCCCACACACAACCACGCGACCGTGCTGCGCGACCACTTGGAAAAACTCGTGAACGCATAGCCGGCACCATACCTGGTGCCGGTTCCGGATCGGCGGCAGGTATGCCGCCGGCTATTATTCTTCGGGCGGCGCGTCCTCGGCCTCTTCGTCTTCTTCCGGCTCGGCGGCCACGGCCTTGGGCGCTTCGAACTGGTACGGCCCCGCCCCCAGCGTGACCTTCACATCGCCCGCGCCCTGGTCGTCGCGCTTGTACGACACGACGATCTCGTCGCCGGCCACGCGCCGCCCCAGCGCCCGGGCCAGCGCCGAAAAGTCGCCGATCGGCTCGCCGTCGATCGCCGTGATCACGTCGTCCTTCTTCAAACCCGCCTCGCTCGCCGGGCTCTCATTAGCCACGCGCATGATCGTCACGCCCCCGCCCGCCGCCGACCGCGGCGCCGGTTGGATGCCCATCAGGCCGCGTTGGATCTTTTCGCCCTCGGCCATGCGGTCGATGATCGGGTCCAGCCCGTCGAGCGGGATGGCGAACCCGATGCCCGAGTCGTACCACTCGCTGCCCGCGCCCACCGCGCCGGGCGACCGCGGGTTCAGCGGCGTGCAGATGCCGATCACGCGCCCCTCGATGTCGAGCAACGGCCCGCCGTAGTTCGCCGGGCTCAGGTTCGCGTCGGTCTGCACCGCCTTGCCGCTGGCCCGGCCCAGCGCGCTGACGATGCCCGCGCTGACCGTGGGCATCTCGCCGCCGTAGCCCAGCCCCACGCTGATCGCCCACTGGCCGATGCGCAGGTCGTCTACCGGCGCGACCTCCGGCGTGGGCAGGCCCGTGACCGCCTCGCCCTTGATCTTCAGCACGCACACCTTCCGCGTGTCGTCGCGCCCCAAAAGCTCCGCCACGTACCGCCGGCCGTCGGCCAGCGTCACCGTGATGATGCGCGGCTTGCGGATAAAGTTGAACGTGCTCGTGAGGATCAAACCGTCTTCGCGCACGATCACGCCCGTCGTCGGCCCCTCGCCCGGCCGCGCCAACCCGCCGATCTTCTGACGCTGCTTCTTGTTGGTCCGGTCGAAGCCCACGCCGCCCACCGTGTCGATCGTCACCAGGCACGGCTCGACCTCCGCCGCCGCCGCGCGAAACGCCTTGGGCGCCAGCAGCAAACCCGCGTCGGGCGAACCCTGCGCCAGCGAAGCGAAACTCACGGCGACGATCAACGCGGCGCCAAGCCGCAAGCGGCTACTCATCGGCTGCCCCCTCCACCGGCGCGGCGGTCACGGTGAACTGCAACACCTCCGCCCCACGCTTCACGGTGAGCTTGTACGACTTGCCCGCGACAACCGCTTCGGCAAACTTCTCGTAGTCGCGCACGTTCTTCACCCATTCGTCGTCGATGGTCAGCACCAGGTCGTCTTTCCGCAAACCCGCCGCGGCCGCGGGCGAACCGCCCCTGACCGAATCGACGTACGCCGGGGCGCGCCGGCCCGACAGCTTGAAGATGCGGATGCCCAGCGTGCCCGGCCCCCCGTTGGCGACCTCGACCCTCTCTTCGACCACCGTCGGCTCGTCGGCGACGAAGCGGGCGACGATGTCGATGGGGATCGCGTAGTTCAACCGGGTGTTGGTCGCCTGGCTCTCCAGCACCTTGCCGACCACGCCGGCGAGCTGGCCGTCGATGGTGACCAGCGCCCCGCCCGGCGCGCCGGGGTTCGCGGTGATCGCGTCGACCAGCAGTATCTCGCTCTCGATGTCGAAGTCCTGGGCGCGCTTCTTCGTGTCCAGCTGCGCCCGCATCGACACGATGCCCATGTTCACGCTCAGCTGCTCGGTGCCCTCGGCGACCTTGAACGCGTTGGACACGCCCAGCACCCAGTCGCCCGGCTCGGCGTTGGGCTCCGCGGCGAGTTCGAAGTAGTCGGGCGTCTCGGCCTCGATCTTCAAAAGCGCCAGCTGCGTCGGGTCGTCGCGGCGGACCACCTCGGCGAAGTGCTGCGAGCCGTCGGGCAGCACGATGCGGATGCGCGACGACGCGAGGTAGATGCCCTGCGAGGTGACGATGTGGCCCTCGCCGGAGACCAGCACGCCCGTGGCGTAGCCGTGCTCCCGGCCGATCGCGGCGCCGTAGATCTTCACCACGCGCCGCTGCGCGAAGTCGACGGCGCGGTCGAAGATGTTCGGCTGCACGTCGTCGGGTTCCGGGGTCCGGGGCTCGGGGCTCGGGGCTTCCGGGGCGGGTTGGGTGGTTTGTGCGAACAACAAGCCCGCCGCGCAGAGGCAGGCGAGCCAAACGATCGCGCTAAGCCGCGAGCGGCTATTCATCGGCGGCCCCCTCCTCGGCGGCGCTGAACATCGGCAGCTCGGCGTCGCCTTTGACCTCGAGCTTGACCAAACGCGGCGCGAGGTGGTCGACGAGGTAAACGGTGCCCTCGGCCTCGTCGAAACGCACGGTGAACTCGAACGCCACGTCGTCGCCGACACGCGCGCCGCCCTCGAGCGTGACGCCGTCGGGTTCGATGAACTCACCCAGTCGCGCGGCGTGGCGCTCGTGCCAGCGACGGAGCAGCAGCAACGCCACTTCTTCGTTCAGCTCGGCGTCGCGCACCACGCCGGGCGTGTCCTCGGGGATGTCGACCTTGGGCGGTCGGGGCGGCCGGCCGGGCCGGTCGGGCCCCTCGGGCCTGGGCATCTCGATGCGCGGCTTGTTCTGGTTCTGACGGTACGGCAACGCGTTGAGCTCCACCACCGCGCGGTGCGGCTTGCCCTCGTGCAACCACACGACCTCGACCGGCCAGCCGGCGGGCAGCGTGGTCAGCAGGTTGAGGTAATGGTTGGCGCTTTCGATGCGCTCGCCGTTGAACGCGATCAGCCGGTCGCCGAGCTCGAAGCGGTGGCGGGCCAGCGGGCTGTAGTCGTAGTCGATGGCGTTGCAGATCACGCCGTCGGGCGCATCGCGGAAGGTCGCGTCGAGCGTGGCGTGCTGGCAGAGCTTGGTCGCCAGCAGGTCGGGGATGAAGTTGGCGACCTGGTTGGCGCTGATGGCGTAGCCGAGGCCGACGTTGACCCGGCCGCGTTCTTCGAAGCTGCCGCGGCCGTTGATGCCGATGACCTGGCCGCGCATGTTGAACAGCGGCCCGCCGGAGTTGCCGGGGTTGATCGACGAATCGACCTGGATGCAGTTGCCGTACACCAGGCGGTTGCCGCCGGCGCCGCCCTGGTAGCGTTTGACGCCGGAGACGATGCCGAGCGTGACGGTGGGCGTCTGGTCCTCGGCCAGGGCGAAGGGGTTGCCCATGGCCATCGCCCAGTCGCCGACGCGCACGCCGTCGGAGTCGCCGAACGGGCTGTACTCGAACGCGTCGCGCCCGGTGAGCTTGATGACCGCCAGGTCGCCGCCGGGGTCGATGCCGACCAGCTTCCAGCGGTAGAGCTTGTGGTCGGACAGGCCCGCCCAGCCGGCCTTGCCCGCACCGGCGACGACGTGGTAGTTGGTCATGACGTACCCGGCCGGGTCGAACAGCACGCCGCTGCCCCCGCCGGCTTGCGGGTTGTTGCCGTAGATCATGACCACCGTCGGGTACGCGCGTTCGATCACCTCGACGCGCTGCTGTTCGGCGCTTCTCACGAGCGACAGGTCGACGTCGGTGATGGTCGGCGGCGCTGCGCCGAGCGGTGCGCAGGCGCCCAGCAACACGCCGGCGATCAAGTAATGGTTCAAAGTGTTCATGCGTTTCATGAGTCGATCGGCTCTGGCATCTAGCCCCCTCCCCTAACCCCTCCCGGCGGGAGGGGGATTTCATTCGCTTCATTTCACGTCGCGGATCAGGCGGGCGTCGGCCCACGCGGCCGAGTCGCCGGTCGCATCGCCGAGCGGGTCGAGGTAGAGCTCCAGCTTGCGCACGTCGGTCACGTCGACCGAGATGTCGAGCGGCGCGTCCTCGGCCGTCAGCTTCTTGCGGAACAGCAGCTTGCCGTCGCCGGTGACGCGGAACTCGCCTTCGCCGAGTTGCCTGCCGTGGTAATCGTCGAAGCCGACGGTCGCGGCGAAGCGGTCGTACTTGCCGGCGATGGCGTAGCTGACCCGCGTGTCGGAGCGCACGCCCAGGCCCTTGTCGAAGGTGCGCCCGCCGAGGGTGATCGGTCGGCCGGTGTGGCTCATGACCAGCGCGTCGCGCTGCATGGGCCAGACCATCAGCGGGAACGGGTCGCCGTAGTCGATGCGCAGCGGCTGCATGTCGGAAAGGTGCATCATGTACCGGCTGCGCACGTCGAGGCGCATCACGCGGTCCCACGCGATATCGAGCGCGACGCCGTCGTCGCGTTTGAGCTTGAGGGTGGCGCCGTCGAAGCCCTGCACCGCGCCCCAGACGGTCGACCCGCCGCGCAGGTGCACGCGGACCTGGCCGGCGAGGTCGGGGGCGCCGTTGGCCGTGGCGAGGGTCAGGCCGTAGAGCTTGTCGCGGGCGATGGTGCGGGAGCGCTGGTTCCACACGAACCTCGCCTGCTCGGCGCCGAGCGATTCGAGCGCGCCGCGCACGACGCGGATGCCGTCGTCGCGCATGACGAACAGCGCATCGGCGGCCTCGCCCGGGTTGTCCAGCGCCTCGGCGAACGCCGCCTCGGGCTTGAGCCGGCCGGACTCGTCGGCGCTGAGCGGCACCAACAGCACCGCGCGCACCGAACCGATCGGCCAGCGCTGCGCCTTGCCCAGCGACCAGTCGAACACCACCGACCCGTCGGCGACCTGCACCTTGCGGGCGACGATCACGCCGCCGTCGCGCAGGTAGATGCGGAACACGCGCATGGGCAGGCGGTCGGCCTCCACCGGGCGCGTGATCTTGCGGAGCTGTTGCAGGTCGTACGTGCCGTCGCCCGCCTTGACCACGCCCTGCGCATCGATCGACGACACGTCGGCGGCCACGGCCTGGCCGTCGAGCCGCACGACCCGGTCGCCGGGCGACGCGGCCGACGCGGCGAAGGCGACGAGCGCCGCCAAACTCAACACCATCCAGCGCACGGTCGTCAACGATCGTCCTCCTGCAACGATTTGTAGTATTCCTCGATCAGCACGCGGTAGCGCTCGGGGTACTTGGCCTTGATGGCGTTGAGCACCTCTTCGCGTTCGCGCTTGCGCGCCTCGCCCCAGGCCTCGTCCTCGCTGCCCCGGGCGACCTTGTGCAGCGCGCCCATGCGGCCTTGACCCGGCGCGGCCGACGAGTGGCTGGCCGGGCCGCCGGGCTGCTGGTTGCCCGACGGGCTGCCCCCGCCGCCGCCGGGCGCCCCGCTGCCGCTGCCGCCGCCCTTGCACTGGTTCTCCTGCTCCTCGGCTTCCTCGATGAGCTTGTCGATGATGGTGACGATCCGCGTCTGCTCATCCTGCGTGCGCTCGCCGCTCTCGGCCAGGGCCAGCCGGCGGCGCGAGTAGTCCATGCGGTCGGCCACGTCGCCGAGCGTGCCCTCGTCGAGGTAGCTCAGCTCGTCGATCAGGTGCAACGCGCCGATGACCATGCGCTCCGAGGCGAACGGGTAGCTCTTGGCGAAGTCCTTGAGCGTGTCGATCGCGGCCCGGCGGTCGAGCGTCTCGGCCTGCGCGACGCCCTTGAGGAACATCGCCTCGCCGGAAAACATCGTCTTGTCCAGCTGCACGGTGGTGAGTATCTCCAGCATGGGCAGCGCCTGCTCGTAGCGCTCCTCCATGGCCAAAGCGCGCGCCGCATAGAAGTTGGCGTGGGCAGAAAGGTACGCATCCTCGCTCTTGACCAGCTCGTCGAACACCTTCAGCGCCGCGTCGGTCTTCTCGTCGAGCAGCAGCCCCAGCGCCCGCTCGAGCTCGGGGTGCTGCACCTTCAGCACGTCGGCCAGCAGCGTGGCGTTCTTGTCCTTGTCGTTCCTGGCCGCGACGAACAGGGCGCCGATCTGCTTCTGCTGCTCGGCGGTGAACTCAGCGGCGGCGAGGTGCCGGGCGAAGTCCGCGACGACCTTGACCTCGTTCGGCGGCTCGAAGGCCGGGGCCGCGGGCGCGTCCGGCCGCTCGGCCGACGTCGCGGGCGCCGCTTCCTGCGCCCACGCCACGCTCGCCAAGCCCAGCGCGGCCAGCAGTGTCAGTGTGGTTTTCATCGTTGGTTTCCTGTATCGCGTGACGGTGGGTGTTCCCATGTTAAGTCTATCGGTCATTGTGGGCCCTCGACCATCTCGGTGGCCATGTCCCGCACCTCGTCCTGGCGGTCGCTGATGCGCTCGACCTCGCCGACGTGCACGGGCGCCAGCTGCGGGGGCCGGGTCTTATCGAACGCGGTGGTCTGGCGGTTGACACGCAGCTGCGCCGCCTTGAGCAGCTTCAGCTCCGCCGAGCCGGGCACGAGCGGCGGTATCTGCTGCTGGTTGGCGCTCTCGCCGGGCTGGCCGCCGCCCTCGAAAACCTCCTGGGCGCGCTCGAGCGCCTCGATCAGCTCTTCGAGGGTTTTTTCGATCTCCTGCTGGAGCGTCTGCGTGTAGGCGCCGGTCTGGTCCTGTTCGAGGAACTTGGCGACGGTGTCGAGGTCTTCCTTCAGGCCGCTGACGATGCGCGGGAAGACGACGGTCGTGCCGTCCTCGACGATGATGTCCATCGCCTGTTGCGCCATCTCGGCCAGCGCCTTCTCTTCCTCGATCGCGTTCTTGAGCTCCAGCAGCTCGGGCCGGCGCAGCGGGCGCTTGCCGTCGGCGTCGGCGTCGGCGGGCCGCTTGTGCCGCGCCGCGTCGAGCTTGGCGGTGGTGAGTGTGACCGGCTGCTGGCGTTCGAGCATCTGGCGGAAGCGCGCTTCCAGCGCGGCGAGTATCTCTTCCTGCATCTCCTCGCGCAGCTGCTTGAGGCGCTCCTCGATCTCGTTCTTGGCCTTCTCCAACTCGTCGATCGCTTCCTGTTGTTTCTGGCCGGCGCCCTTCGAGTCTTTCTTCTTCAAGGCGCCCGAGGCCTGCTGCATCTTCTTCTGCGCATCGGCGACGTTCTGCTGGCCCGGCGTCGGTTGCCCGCCGGATTCGCCGCCTTCACCACCCTCGCCCCCTTCACCGCCCTGGCTGCCCTCGCCGCCTTCTTTCATCTCCTTCGCGAGGTCGCCGGTGCGGTCGGAGACCTGGTCCTGCCGGTCGGCCAGGTCGTCCATGTCGTCGTCATCGAGGCGCTCGATCCGGCGGCGCTCTTTTTCCAGCTCCTCCAACGCCTGCTCGAGGCGCTTGATCGCCTGGTCCTGTTCGGTGTTCGCGGCCCGGCCCTTGCCGCGGTCGAGGTTCTTCTCCGCACGCCTCTGGTTCGCCGTGGCCCGGCCGACCTGCTTGGCCGCCTCCTGCTGACGCGCCGACGCCTGTTGGCCGGGTTGCTTTGATTGTCCCGATTGACCGGGCTGGCTCTCGCCGGGCTGACCTTCACTGCTTTGCCCTTCACCGCTTTGCCCTTCGCCCGGCTGGCCCTCGCTCGCTTGGCCTTCGCCGCCCGCGGGTTTGCCGGCCAACCGCTCGGCGAGCTCCTCGGTTTGCTTGCGGACCTTGGCCTGGGCGTCGGCGGCCTTGCCCATCGCCTCCACGCCCCGCGTGCGCGCCTCGGCCGACTGGTCGCGCACAGCCTTCTGTTGTTCGAGCACGGCTTTGACCGCCGCGATCTGCGCATCGAGGCCCGCGAGCACCTTGTCCTTGTTCGATAAATTGTTCGAGTCGTCCCGCAGCTCGGTCTCGGTTTCGATGATGTTGTTGATCCGGTCGCGGATCGATTCCAACCGGCGGACTTCCTTCTCCATCTCGTCGAGGTCGTCGGCGTCGCCGAGGATCGCGATGAGCTTGCCGAGCTCTTCGAGCACCGCGTCCTGCTCGGCCTTGGCCAGCTCCAGCCGCCCCTGGTCGAGGTGCTCGGTGATGCGGTCCATGCGCAGGCGGATCTGCGCCTGCTGGCTCTTGAGCAGCGCCTCTTCCAGCCGCGACGCGTGCTCCGGCTCGGTGTCGCGCAGCACCTCCGTGAGCTTGGCGAACTTCTGCTCGAGCTCGGCGGCCATGCGCTCGATGTGGTCCTGCCGCACGCCCAGCGGCGAGGTCGGCTCGGCCCGTGCGGGCAGTTCCTGCGCCACCGCCACCGAGATCATGGCCAACGTCACCGCCGCCAACGTGACATGCACAAGCGTTCTCATCGCACGGTCTCCTTCGGGCCTCGCGGGCCCGGCACCCTCAATCAGACGCACGGGCGGGCGCCCGGTTTTTCATCATTCCCACATCCCGGGCCGATTTCTCCCGGCCCGACGCCCGGGGGCGTGTTAATCGTCGAAAATATTCTCGATCTGCTTCTCGAGCTCCTTGATCGTCTGCTGGTTGACGTCCTTCTGGCTCTTGATGATCTCGCGCAGCAGGTTGACCGCTTCCTGGTAGCCCTCGAGCTTGACCATGTTGCGCAGGATCAGCCGCATCTGCGCGAGGATCGCCTGCTGGTGCTCGACGGCCTCGCCCATCAGCTGCGGCCGGCGCTCGGCTTCGAGCGACGCCTTGCGCGCCGCGTCGAAAGCATCGGAAGCGGCGCGCACGTCCACGTTGGCGATGTCAAGCAGCGGCCCGATGATGCGCTGCTGCAAACGCCGCTGGGTCGGCCCGCCGGCGTCTTCGAGCCGGTTGTTGACGATCTCCATGAGGATCTGCTCGAACTGCCGCGCGATGCCCTCGCACCGGCCGGCCACGAGGCGCTGCCTCTTCTCGATCGCGCCGAGCCGGGCGAACTGGTCGGGCGTGAGCTTCTCGGCCGCGCCGACCTCCGCGAGCATGGCCCGCGCGTCGACCTCCAGCGTCTGCTGGTCCTTGAGCAACCGTTCGAACTCGACCCGCTGCTCCTGCTCGCGCCGAAGCAACTCGTTGCGCAGCTCCTGCTCGGTGACGACCTTGGCGCTGAACACGGCCGACGCGCCGGTGTTCGGCCCATCGACCGCGTCGTTGTCGACCGCCTCGATCTTGAAGCTCACGTGCGCATCGACCGGCACGCCGAGCTCCCCGATCTCCAAGCGGTAAGTAAACTCGTCGATCTCGCTTGAGCCGAGCTGATCGGCCACCTGCGCGATGGCGATGGTCTTCGGTTCGGTCGACTCGCCGGCTTCGAGCTGCGCGACGGTGTAGGTCAATCGAACGGCCTCGATCGAAAAATCGTCGGTGACCCGCACGGTGATGGGCGCGACGGCGTTGGCCGTGATCAGGTCGCCGATGCCGACGAGCTTGGCCCGGACCGACGGCGCCTCGTCGGGCGCGACCTTGACGTTGAAGCGGATCGGCCGGCGCGTCCAGTAGTCATCGCTGTCGAGCAGGTTGACGCCGTAGCTGCCCGACGCCAGCGCGGCGGGCGCGAGCGTGTAGCGGAACGCGCGCGGGTTGTCGGGGGCGATCGCGAAGTCGCCGACCCGGTCGTTGCCGAGCATGAGCACGGCGCGATCGAGGTCTTTCGTGGCGACGCCCGTGACCTCGAGCGTGCTGCCCTCGAGCGCGCGGTAGGCGCCCTCGCCGGGCGGCAGCAGCCGGCGCGGTCGGCCGGTGTAGTCCGGGGGCGTGACGTAGAGCTTGAGCGTTTCGACGGTCGGCCGATCGATGAGCTTGACCTGGTGCCACGGCGTGACCGCGTCGCCGCCGCGCACACGGAAGCGGAACGGCTCGAGCACGTTGGTCAGCTCGTAGCGGAACAGGCTGTCGCCGACCTTGATCATCTGGTCGGTGCGCCGCCGGCCCTTCGTGGGCTTGTGGTCGAGGTACACCACCTTCGGCGTCTCACCTTCGGCCTCAACGCGCAGGTTCAGGTCGTCGCCGCGCGCCAGCGTGAGCACGCCGTCGGCGAACTTGTCGTGCACGATCTTCAGGTGCGTGTTCTGCGGCCACTCGGCGGCGGCGCTGAGCAACAGGTTCCGCTGCGCCCACAGCGGCATCGTGCCGCCCAGGCCCACCCACGCCAGCACGAACGCCAACACCGCCGACGCGGCGATGTTCACGTTGCGCGTGCGCAGCTTGCGGTTGAGCACGGCGCTGAAGTCGAGCGGCTCGGCCAGCGAAGCGCCGCGGTCGATCGCCGCGTTGACCAGCTCCGGCGATGCGCCCGTCGCCTCGGGGTTCATGCGCGACAGCTGCAACGCGCTGATCAGCCCGTCGCCCAGCTGCGGGTAACGGCGTTCGACCTGCATCGCCAGGTCGTCGGCCGAGAGCCGTTGGCCGAGCGGGCGCAGCAGCCGGCGGTACGCGATGTACCCCAGCGCCGCCAGCAGTATCAGCAGCATGATCACGCGCTGCGGCAAGTCCATGTGGAACAGGTAATCGACCAACAGCGACACGAACACCCAACCCACCGCGGCGGCGAGCAACCGGCTGACGCCGTCGATGACGATCCACGTCCGCACACGCCGGCGCAGGTCCGCCAGGCGGTCGGTGATGCTTTGCGGCAAGGCGTTGAGCGTGGTCATGCTGTCTGTCGTTCCTTGCTTGGTTGAATCCGCGTCTTCGCTACGCTCAGAACGCGGCTTGGTTTTACATCATCTTCAGACGCTTGCGCAACGCCCACTCGAGCGTCAACAACCCCAAGAACAAGATCAAGGGACGCGACGTGTCCCACAGCTCGAGCGGCGGGCGCAGCACCACGATCCGCTCGCTGCGGTCGGGGATCGCCTCGGTCAGCGCGCCGGCCTCGTCGATCTCGAAGTACCTGCCGCCCTGGTCGGTGGTCTTGTTCGCCAGTTCACGCAGCAGCGGCTTGTTCAAACGCGGGTCGGAAAACTCCACGCGCGGCACCTCAACGGTCAGCTGGCGCGACACGCGGACCGGCCCCTCGCCGCCGCCGGCGAGATGGATCACGATCTCGTTGAGGCCCACCCGCGTCGCGACGACCGTGCCCTCGAAGTCGCCGGCCTGGCCCGGCACGGCGCGCAGCTCGAACGTCTGCTCGCCGCCCTCGGGCCCCGACAACGCCGCGCCCACCACCTCGGCGCCGAGCGGGTCGAAGTTCTCGTCGTAGAGCTTGGCGCTCACCTGCACGCGTGAGCCGATGCCGTACACGTCGCGGTCGATGCTGATCCGCCCGCGCTTCTTCTCGCCGAGCAGCCGGCCCTCGGCCAGGTAGCGCACGGCCTGCACCCAGTACCGGTCGAAAAAGTTCTCGCCCAGCTTGCGCCAGCGCCACGTGCCGTTGAAGCCCATGTACACCGTGCGCCCCGGGCCGTATTGGCCGGCCACGAGCAGCGGCCGCTGGCCGTCGCGCGTGCGCAGGCGCGGGTTCGAGTGCTCGGCGAGCACCCGCGCGCCGGGCTTGGCGCGCTTCACCGGGAACGACCAGTAGATGCCCGGCATCACGTCCCACATCTGCTGGTTGGCCAGCGGGTCCTTGTCCAACCGCATCAGCACGTGGTCCGCGCCCTCCGCGGCGATCTCGATCGGCCAGTCCTTCGGGTGCGTCATGACCAGCGTCTCCACGTCCAGCGCGCTCAGCTCGCCGACCTGAACCGGCAGCAGCTTGCGCATCACCGCGGTCCGGCTGAACGTGAGGAACCGCGCCGTGAACTTCGGCCCGGCCACCCACATCACCCCGCCGGCGTGGTCGGCGAGGAACTTCTCGAGCGCCTCGATCCACGCCTCGTTGAACTCCGCGGGGTCGGGGTCGAGGAAGATCACCACGTCGTACTCGAACAGCTCCGGCGGGGTCGACGGCAGGCGGTCGATGACCGTGTTGCCCTCCTGCCGCATGTCCTGGTCCATGGTCTGCAACCAGCAGCTGAGGTCGACGGTCTTGTCGCGCTTCAGCAGCGTCGCAACCATGCGGTACTCCCACGACGGCGCGCCCGACACCAGCAGCACGCGGGCCTGGTCGGAGAGCACCTTGACGGGGATCGAGCGGGCGTTGTCGTTGTCGAGCACCTCGCCGGCCAGCGGCTCGACCTTCACCGTGAACACGAAGCTGCCGGCTTCTTCGGGCGTGTACTCGAACTGCAACCGCCGCTCGGCTTGCGCGCCGGTGAAGGTGACCTGCTCGCTGTCGACCGCGAACTCGCCGCCGGCCGAGCCGTCGGCCGCGGCCTCGGTGGCCACGAGCTGCACGCGCACGGTGTTGCCCCCGAAGCCGTTGGCCTCGACCTGCGCCTCGATCACGAACGGGTCGTCGCGGAAGACGCTGTCGGGCGCCCACACCTGCGCGACCTTGATGTTGCGTGGCTCGGCGGCGTCGCCCACGCCGAGGGTGAAGACCGGGATGTTGCGCGACGCGGCCTGCGCGGCGGCGGCGACCGGGTTGTCGCCCTGGTTGTGCTGGCCGTCGGTGATGACGACGATGGCCGCGATCGGTTCGCCGGCCTTCTGGCGCGCCGCGACGCCGATCGCGCGGGACAGGTTCGTGCCCCGCCCGCGGGGTTCGAACGTGTCGCGCGCGGCGGGCGCTTCGCCAGCGTCCGCCGGGGGCGCTTGTTCGTCGCTGACCATCGTGATCACCGGGCCCCAGGCGACCGGGTCGTCGCCGGCGAACTTCATGACGTGCACGTGGCCCCGGCGGGCGAGGTCTTTGAGGAACTTCTCGTCGGAGTCGGCGAGCAGCCGGCGGACGAGCTCGGCGCGGACGGGCGCATCGGCGGCGACCTCGGCGGGGTCGACGTTGAGGAAGCGCGCCACGCGCGCCGCGTCGTCTTCGTCGGCGTAGCGGTCGCGGATGGTCATGCTGGCCGAGTCGTCGACGAGCACGATCACGTGCGGGAGGATGTCGCGGTGCTGGTTGATGGCCAGGGCCGGGCCGAGCAGGATGATCAGCAGCAGGATCAGCACCGCCGAGCGCACGGCGGCCAGCCAGACGCGGGCGCGCATCGGCGCGCCGCTGGTGGTTTCCCGCCGGTAGAGCCAGACCGTGCCGTACACGACGCCGACCAGCAGGGCGAGCATCACGAACACCATCCACGAGCGCGGCGGGTGGGCGAAGAAGAACGCCGTCGTCGCATCGTCGGGGATGGTCGACGGGTCGAGCCCCAGGATTCTCAGCCAGAAATCGCTCACGCGTTACTCCTTCGCCGGGCCGACGCCGCGGGTATTGGTTCTGGGGTTGAGGTTGTTAATCTCAGCCGTACTCGATTTCGCGGCGGGGGTCATGCCCTTGAGCGCCGGCGTAGTGTGCGTGCGGTTGGCCGGTCCGACGGCGAGCAAGCCCTCGGCCATGGGGATCAGCAGCACGCCCCGTCGGACCTCGGGTGGGGCGATGACGTTTTCGAGGTAGCCGTGGGTTTTGGGCACGAGCAGGCGGATGCCGTCTTCTACGCGCTGGCCGTCGGCCTTGTTGTAGAACAGCAACGCCGCGTGTCGGCTGTTGGTGCGTTGGCGTTCGAGGTAGGGCACGAGCGGCCCGACCCGCGCCGCGGTTTCGGCGGTGAGGCGGTGGGTGGTGTACCGGCCGAAGTCGAGCGAGCGCACGGGCTGACCGGTTTGCGCGTCGACGATGATCAGCGACTGGTTGTTGTTCATGTTGCGCCCGGCGATGTACAGCTCGCCGTCGTCGTGGTTGAGCGCGGCCGAGATCGCGCCGCGGCCGACGACCTCGCGTTTCTGGTTCCACAGCTCTTTGCGCGTGCGCAGGTCGACCATGGAGATCGAGTCGTCGGCCCACACCACCGCGAGGCGCTCGGCGTCGAGCAGGAACATGCGGCGCAGGGCCTGGGCGCCGATGCGCGCGGGGCCGCCGCGGCCGTCGAGCGGGGTGATGCCGATGCCGACCGGCAGGCGGTAGACCACGCCGCGTTCGGTCCACAAGATCGGGCTGTTCGGCTGGATGCCGTCGAGCCGGACCGTGCGCAAGCGTTTGCCGGTCAGCCGGTCGCACAGCCAGACGACCTTGCCCTCGTCGACCAGCACCGCGACCCAGCCGCCGACGAGCGCCACGTGCGTGGCGGTGTGCCGGTTGAACCAGCGCCGCCAGAGCACCGCGCCGGTGTGCGCGTCGACCGCCACGAGCACGTCGCACATGGCGTCCGCGTCCCAGAAGCGCTCGGCGTACACGCCATCGCCGTGGTCGAAGGTGTGGATGCTTCCGGCCAACGGGTATGGGCGGACCTGGTAGCTGCTGAGCAAATCCGCGTGCGGCAGCGGCCCGTTGTGCACCGCGGTGTAATCGAGGTCGGCCTGCCACAGGTCGCCGCCCTCGGCGAGGTCGATCGCGCGCACCTGGTTGGCCGCGCGGTAGATGAGCGTGTGGCGGTCGACGGCGCCGCGTAGCACGCGGCGGCCGTTGATCACCGGCAGGTTGTAGCTCGCGGCCGCCGGCAACTGCACGCGCCACAGGTCGTCGTCGGCCAGCGGGTCGCGCAGCTTCAGTTGCAACGACTTGTCGGCCGCGGGCACGAGCAGCAGGGCGTTGTCGCGCAGCGTTTGCACGTCGGTCACGTCGCCGATCAGCGTGTGCGCCAGCTGCGTGCCGGGTTCTTTGCGGTACCACAGCGTGGCGAGCGGCGGGTCGGTCAGCCGCATGGGCTGGTGCGCCACCGGTTGGGCCTGCGGCTTGCGCAACGACCGGGCCACCTGGGCGACGGTCCGCCCGTCGGCGCCCAGCGGCAGGTCGCCGTGGCGCTGGATCAGCGCCGCGGCGGTGTCGTCGGCTTGCTGCGCCCAGCCACGGTCGGCGTAGGCCTTGGCCAGCAGCAACGCCGCGCCCGACTCGGCGGCCGGGTCGCCGCAGCTGGTCAAACGCACGAGCGTCGCCTCGACCAGCGCGAAGCGGCGGAGGTGCGGCCGATCGGCCAGCGCCAGCGCCTCGCGCGCCGCGGTCAACGCCGCGGGCGCCGGCGCGTACATACGGGCCACGCGGCAGAACGCGTCGAGCCGGGCTTTGTCGGTTTCGATGGTGTGCACCTCGGCCAGCGCCGCCTCACCGCCGGCGACGAGCACGGGGTAAACCGATTGGCGGTGCAGGCGGAGCAGGTCGCTCAAGCGGCGCTGGGCCAGCGACGAGGCCAACACCAGGCGGTGGGCGTTCGATTCGGCGACCGGCACGTACACCACCTCGGTGGTATCGACGAGTTGGCGGTAGGTCTCGGCGGCTTGCGCGACCCGGCCGGCGATGGCGTCGAGCTCGGCCCGGGCGAGCGCCACGCGGGCCGCCGACGTGGCGTCGGTCGCCAGCGAGGCCGCTTCTTCCAACAGCGCCGCGGCGCCGGGCCGTTGCGCGCTCGCCTCTTGTAGCAGCGCATCGATCAACGCCAGGCGTGCGCGTTGCACGAGCGTTTCGTCGTCGAGCGCGCTCAAGGCTTTGCGCAGGTCGGCGCGGGCCTGGGTGGTGCGGCCGATCTGTTCGAGGGCGGTAGCGCGAAGCAGCAGCGCGTCGGCCTGCCCACCGGCGACCTGTTCGGTGAGCAGCGCGATCTCGCTGCGCGGCTCGGCCAGCGCGACCAGACGCCCGAGCCCCGCGGCGTATAGCCGGCGGCCGTCGGAGTAGAGATTGCCCGCCGGGTCGTCGAGCCGATCGGAGAGCTTGATGAGCGTGGTGCGTTTGCCGGTGATCGCGTCGATGCGGACAGCCGACAGCCCCTTGGGCACGAGCACGGCGTCGGTGGTGAGCGCGGCGCGACCCGTGGCGCCGTCGACGCCCGCGGCCCACGCGAGCCGGCCGTCGGCGACGTGGTAGCACGCGACGGTGTCGGGCCCGCCGAGGTAGACGCGACCGCCGGCCACGCCGAGCACGTAGTTCAGGTCGTCGAAGAACTCCGCGTCGGCGCTCGGCAGGGTGTGCGTGAGCCGGCCGGTCATGCGGTCGAAGGCGTGCAAGCGTTCGCTGTCGGCCGCGGCGATCACCAGGGTGGCGCCGACGGGGAACACGGCGTTGTCGGCCCAGCGCTGGTCGCCGTGCATCCATGGCGTGTTGGTGCGGTAGCTCGGGTTGCGGCGCGGGGCGCGCTCGTAGCGGCTGGCCCACTCGACGGTTTGCCGCTGGGTGTTGAACGCAAACACGACGCCCCGCCCGGTCGCGATAAACAGGCGCGGCCCGTCGGCGGCCAGCCCAACCGGGGCCCAGCGCGGCGCCGAGCCGACCGGCGCCGAGCAGAGAAAGTGGCGCGAGCGGGTTTCGCCGGTCTCGGCGTCGAGCATAACCAACAGCAGGTCGCCGTTGTCATCGACGGGCACCGCGAGCTGGTGGCCGATGCGCACCGGCGCCGCGAGCACGCGTGTGGTCGGCAGCTGCGCCTGCACCGCCTGCGCCACCGCGGCGGGCTCGAGCTTGTCGGACTTGATCTGCGAACGCCAGATCACCTGGCCGTCGCGCACGTCGAGCGCGGCGAGGTGGTTGTTGTGGCCGGCTTGGGCGCTGCGGTAGCTCAGGCGGAACCGCGCCGAGCCGACGACCGGGCTGTTGGGCGGGCCCTGCTCGACGTGCAAGAGCAGGTCGCCGACCACCGCCAGCTGTGTGTGCAACCGATCGCCGAACAGCACCTGCTCTTCGTAAGTGTAGGGCCAGGGGGTACGGCTGGTGCGACCCGACAGGTACACGGAAGGGTTGGGCTGCTTGTTTTCATCGGCGCGCACCTCACCGCTCTGCCACAGCGATCGGCCGGTGGCCCGGTCGACGGCGAACACGCGGTGGCCGACCTTGTAAAACAAGCGGTCGCCGGCGGTCACGACCTGCGCGGTCGGCAGCCAACGCTGCGCCTGCCAACGGCCGACCAGGCTGGGCCGGCTCTGCGGCCGTTGTGTGTAACGCTGAGCGCCCGTGGGGTGGTCGTACAACGCCCGGTGGACGGGCGCGATGTGTTGCCAGACCGACAGCCATGGCATGGCCCAGTCTTTGCGGTCTGGCGCCGGCAGCGACGGCATGACGCCGTCGGACATCGCGTTGCCGTAGGCGCTGGGCCAGTCGCGCCCGGCATCGACCTTGTGCGTGCGCAGTTCGCCGATCGCCGCGGCCACCGCGCGTTCGGTGCGACGCACGCGCTCGCCATCGGCCCCGGCTTGTCGCAGCGCACGCAGCGCTTGCGCCGCTTGAGTGGTGTTACCGCTGCGCGCCGCGGCCACGGCGAGCCGACCCCACAACGCCGTGCGGTCGATCGACTCATCGGGGTGATGGTGGATGATCTTGTTGAGCAAGTGCGTCGCCTCGACAGGCCGGCCGGCGTCGATCAACAGGCAGGCCAGCGTGTACGCCGCGTCGTCGCCGTGGCTCGACATGAAGTAGCGGTAGGTGACCTGTCGCAGCGCCGTTTCGTCGGTGTGGCCGGTCGCTGCGCCGTCGAGCAGCGAGGCGGCCTGGCCGTCGACCGCCAAGCGGTAAGCGGGCAAACCCTCGTCGCCCATCTGCCGGATCATCGCCTCGACCGCGTCGATGGCAGGCTGGTACAGCCCCTCGCCCTGCTCGGTCAGGGCGTGGGCGTAGCGGTCCATCACGTGTTGCAACAGCAGCACCGCCTCGCGGTATTGGCCGTGGCCGATGTACTCGCGGGCGCGGTTGAGCAGCGCGTCGGCCTCGCCGGAGGTTTCGATCGTGGCGCCGGCGCTGACCGCGGGCGCGGGCGAAGCATCCGGCGTTCTGATGATGACGGTCTCCGACATCGCCGAACGGGCGCACAACAACACGGCCAGCGCCGTCGCCGCCACACCCCATCGCGCTCGTCGGGTCAACCGTGTCATCGCTTACCGCTACCGCCTCCTGCCAAACGACCACGCCAAAGTTTGTTCGAGGCCGAGCACGACGAGCACCGCGATCAGCACGCCGCGCCACAGCTCGGCCCGGCCGCCCTCGCCGCCGGTGTCGAGCACGTCGGCCGCCTGCACCAGCTGCACCTTAGCGCCCTCGAGCGCCTTGGCGACCACGCCGCGATCCATCGCCGCCAGGTCGCCCTCGCGCGGGTCACTGTTCACCGCAAACAACACCGGTTCGGTCGAGCCGTCGAAACGCTCGAGCTCCAACCGGTACACGCCCGCCTTGGCCGTGCGCGGGTAACGGAACACCATGCGCACCGCGCGCTCGGCGGCCCCGTCGTCGGGCGCCGCCGCGTCGCCGGCGGCCGACGGGTCGGGCCCGCCGATCGGCTCGGCGCCGGCCTGCAACGTGGCCGGGTCGCTGGCGCCGGGCGCGATCATCTGTGCCTCGACCTTGAACCGCGACACCTCGAGCGGGTGCAGCAGCGGCACGCCCACCGGCACGTTGCCCTCGTCGGCCGTCTGCCGCGCCAGGTGGCGCACCATCTCCAACGCGGTGATGCCGTAGCTCTCGTCGACCGGCCAGGTCGTCCAATCCCCGTCGGCGCTGATCGCCACCAGCACCACCCGGCCGTCGCCCAGGTTGCGCTCCACGATCATCGGCGAGGCCTGTTCGTCGGTGAGCATCGCGACGACGGTGGTGTCGGCGTCGCCCTCGAACGGCTCAACCCGCCACCACTGAAAGACCTTCACACGTTTGATAAACGGGTTGTTGACGCCCTCGAACACGCTGACCAGCGGGTGGTTGGCCGCGAGGTTGGTCGGCGTGACCCAGGTGCGTTCGGTGTCGTCGCCCGCCACGCCCAGCAACCGCGCCGGCAGCAGGCCCGCACCCTCTTCACCGAGCTCGCGGTTGTACAGGTCGTCGTCGATCTGGTCGCCGAGGTAGAACACCAAACCCCCGCCGGCCTCGACCCAGTGCCGCAGTGCCTGCTGCTGCTCGCCGGGCACCTGGTAGACGTTGCACAGCACGATCACCTGGTAGCGGTCGAGCGAGGCCGAGGCGAACTGGCTCTCGGTGACCACGGAGACGCTGTTGCCGCTGAGCTCGCCCTGCCGCGGTGCAACCGCGCGGGCCAGGTAGTACGACTCGCTGCGGTTGCGTTCGCTCGACGGGTCGCCGTCGACGACCAGCACGCGCACGCCGTCGCGTACGCGGGCGACGAAGTCGCGCGCGTTGTCCGTCGGCAGCGCATCGGGCTCGATCTCCGCGCGGATGTGCGTCGAGCCGGGCTCGATGAACGTAAACCGGAACGGCGCCGAACCCACGCCGCCCGCGGGGATCGCGTCGATATAACCGAACTGCGGCGGCGCCTCGTCGGCGGTGAAGGTGACCTTGACGTTGCGCGCCTCGGTCGTGCCGTGGTTGCGCACCACGACCTCGAACCGGTTGCGCACGCCCGCGACCAGCGTCCGCTCGACCGAGACCACCGACTCGACCGACAGGTTCTCGGGTTGCGCTTCGCCGACGTCGATGACCACCACGCCCTGCGACTTCTCGCCGAGCCGTTCGAGCACCGCGACGATCGCGTCTTTCGACTGATCGCCGACCACGCCGCCCCAGTCACGCTGGCGCAGGTCGGTCACGACGTAGATCGTGCGGTTGAGGTTGCCGGCCCCCGACGACTCTTGCTCCTCGAGCTCGCGCTCGAGCGCGATCAGCGCCCGGCCGAGCCGCGCCGAGGTGTCCGACGGTTCGAGCCGGTCGATCTGCTGGAGGATCGCGTCGCGCTCCTTGCTGAGGTACGCGCCGGCGAGCATCGGCGTGGTCGGCTCGCTGGTCAGCAGCAGCGTCATCGTGTCGCCCGAGCGCTCGTCGGCGGCCGTGCGGACGAAGCCGGCCAGCGCCTGCTTGGCGCGCTGGAACACGGTCTCGCTGCCGACCTGTTGGCGGGTCGACGGCGAGTCGTCGAGCAGCACGATGCGCTCCATGTCGATCGACGGCGCCAGCGCCGCGGCCAGGCCCGTCGCCTGCCGGTACGGGCGCGACACCAGCAGCGCCAGCAATAAGATCGCCAGGCACCGCAACAGCAACAGCAGCAGGTGCTCGAGGCGGATGCGCCGGCGGTTGCGGCGGTCGGCGTCGAGCAGGAAGTTCATCGCCGCCCAGTCGACGACCTTGAACCGGCGCTTGGACAGCAGGTGGATGATGATCGGCGAAGCGACGCCCAGCGTGCCGAGCAGCAGCCAGGGGTTTACCGCGTTGAGGCCAAGCCAGTTGAACAAACGAATCTCCGATCGTCGATGTCCGATCTCCGATCTGTCCGATGTCGATCGCACACCGCAGATCGCAGATCTCGAATAGTCTTACGCGCGCCGCACCGCCGACAGCGTCTTCTGGCGGAAGGCCAGGTAGCTGGACAGGGCCGCGTCGAGCGGGTCGGCGGTGGAGATCGGCACGTAGTCGATGCCGCACGTGGCGCAGCAGCGCCGCACGCGGTCGACGAACGCGTCCTTCGCCGCCAAATACGCCTTGCGCAGCGCACGCGGCTCGGTCAGCAGTTCGCGCTCGGTCTCCAACCCCTTGAACAGCGTGTTGTCCTTGAACGGGAACTCGATCTCGTCGGCGTGCATGACGTGGAACACCACCACCTCGTGCCGGCGGTGGCGGAAGTGACGCAGCGCATCGGTCAGCGCGTCGATGTCGACGAACAGGTCGCTGACCAGCGCCACCATGCCCCGCCGCCGCAGCTGCTCGGGCAGCGACCCGAACGCGTCGGCCACGTCGGTGCGGTCGTCGCATTCGGTCTGCTCCAGCTCGTGCACCAGCAATTTCAGGTGCGAGGGGTGGCTGCTGGCCGGCAGGTTCAGGCGGATGTCGTTGTCGAACGTCACCAGCCCCACCGCGTCCTGCTGCTTGTTGAGCATGTACGCCAGGCACGCGCACAGCGTCGCGCCGTAGTCGAACTTGCTCATCGTGCGGTGGTCGTGCTCGCCGTAGCGCATCGACTTGCTGCAATCCAGCAGCATGGTGCACTTGAGGTTCGTCTCCTCCTCGTACTCCTTGATGTAGTAGCGGTCGGTCTTGGACCAGACCTTCCAGTCGATGTGCTTGATCTCGTCGCCCGGTGAGTACGGCCGGTGCTGCGCGAACTCCACGGCGAACCCGTGGTACGGCGACTGGTGCAACCCCGCGATGAACCCCTCGACCACCAGCCGAGCCCGCAGGTCTAACCGGGTGATCTTGTTCAGGGTTTTCGGGTCGAGATACTGCTTAGCAGATGACAACTATAGGCTCCAAATAGCATGAGGCACCTATCTAATCCAAAGCAACTAATTCCAAACAATTGCCATGCACAAATACGTAGCTTTGACCAACTTCTTCTAAATACGGGCTAACACTATCACTATATTCATGCGCATCAACCTCTAAACGCACCTGCATATCGGCTGCATAGACTTTTTGGACGGTGAAGACGATGGCAACTTCATGCCAGTATTTTGAGCTGGATTCCAGAATTGGGGCGATCTGGTCTCGGCTTGCTTTGATTCGGAATCGCACGCGATGCCGTATAACGAACGGTGCTGAAGAATGGACACCGGGATGAGCATGCAACAGCAGCATGTCACCATCTGATTTGATGTCATCTACCCTGAGTATGGCTGAATATGGTACATCTTTTCTCTCGAACAACTCCTCCAACTCAAAAGAATATGCACGCAATTGTTTAGCAGATGCGGTTTGATGCCAATCAGTAAAAGCATCGTGTTTCTTTGCCAGTTGAGTAGCAATCGCTGAGTAATCTTGCTTTCGCGACGGATTGGCTTCGCCCCTATCCTCGCAGCCACCTATCAAAAACACCGACAACACAAATAGAACTATAACTAACCAACACCATTTGGAACTCAGGCGAATTGCCTTGTTCAGCGCCTTCGGATCGAGATACTGCTTGGTGTGGGGCATGGGTTAATTTCAAATTTCGAATGACGAATGACGACTCCGGATTCCGGATTCCGGATTTCTCTGTTAGTCAGTCGTTGTCGAACGCGCGGGCGACGTCGGGGCCGACGCCGTCGGTCGACTCGTCGTCGCTGACCGCGGCGAGCAGCTTGTCGACGACCCGGTCGCTGGTCACGCCCTCGGACTCGGCGTTGAAGTTCGTGATCACGCGGTGACGCAGCACGGGGTGGGCGACGGCGCGGATGTCGTCGGTGCTCACGGACGGCCGGCCGTTCAGCGCCGCCATCGCCTTGCCGCCCAGCAGCAGGTACTGCACCGCGCGCGGCCCGGCGCCCCAGCTGACCCACTCGTTGACGAAGTCGGGCACGTCGGCCTGCTCCACGCGCGTGGCGCGCACCAGCCGCAGCGCGTAGTGGATCACCCGCGGCGCGATCGGCACCCGCCGGACGATCTCCTGCAACTCGATCACCTGCTCGCTGGAAAGCACCGGATCGACGTGCGGGTCGAAGTGCGCGGTGGTGACCTCGGCGATCTTGTACTCCTCGTCGTAGCTCGGGTAGTCGACGAACAGCTTGAACATGAACCGGTCCTGCTGCGCCTCGGGCAGCGGGTAGGTGCCCTCCTGCTCGATCGGGTTCTGCGTGGCGAGCACGAAGAACGGCTTGGGCAGGTGGTGGATGGTCCGCCCCACGGTGACCTGCCGTTCCTGCATCGCCTCGAGCATCGCCGCCTGCGTCTTGGGCGGCGTGCGGTTGATCTCGTCGGCGAGGATCACGTTCGCGAAGATCGGGCCCGGCAGGAAACGGAACTCACGCGCGCCGGTCGCCTTGTCCTCCTGGATCACCTCCGTGCCCGTGACGTCCGACGGCATCAGGTCCGGCGTGAACTGGATACGGTTGAACGCCATGTCGAAGCAACGCGCCAGCGTCGAGACCATCAGCGTCTTCGCCAGGCCCGGCACGCCCTCGAGCATGCAGTGGCCCTGCGAGAAGATCGCGATCAGCAGCTGGTCGACGACCTGCTCCTGGCCCACGATCACCTTGCCCAGCTCGGCCTTGACCGTCTGCTGCGCCTCGTGCAACGAGGCGACGGCCTGCAGGTCGGCGGCGCTGAGTTGCTGGTCGTTGGTCTGCTGTAACTGTTCGGTCATGTCACACTCCAGATGCGTTATGGTCGTCGCCTGTTGGGTTACCGTTGGTAGATGGGCAGGTAGCGGTACGGCAGCTGCAGGCAGATCAACGCGATCGCCGTGCCGTAGGTCGTGCCCACGCCGTCGCCCATCCAGCTGCCGTCGGCCGACTGGGTGCGGATCAGCTCGTCGCGCACCGGCGGGAAGTATTCCTTCCAGTTCTCCTCGCTGGACAGGTACATCGCCTGCGACATGTAGAGCATGCCGTAGAACCGGTGGCCGGAGAAGACGGTTTGGTTGCCGCCCTTGGTCAGGTTCTTGAGGTACTTGAGGCACCGCTCGGCCACGGGGTTGTCGTAGTCGCCGGCGTTGTAGAGCACGGCCACCGCGGCGGCGGTGATCGGCGGGCGCGACGAGCCACCGCCCCGCGCCGTGTAGCGGATGCCGCCGTCGGAGTTGGCGCTGTCTTCGATGTACTTGATCGCCTTGTCGATCACCGCCTTGGGCACCTTGATGCCGGCGTTGCGGCAGGCGCGCATCGCCTGGACCTGCGTGATGGTCACCGCGCCCTCGTCGCCGCTGGAGTCGGGCGTGTACAGCCAGCCGCCGTACTGGCTCTGGCTCTTGCCGATCAGCTCGATGGACTTGTCGAGCACGCGTTTGATGCGGGCCTGGCGGGTGGTGTCCTGCTCCATGCCGTAGGCCTCGGCGAGGAACATGGTCGCGTAGCCGTGGCCGAACATCGGCCGCTGCTCCTCGCCCATGCGCGCGATCAGGCCCGAGCGGGGGTCGGCGCAGCTGAGGATGTAGTCGACGGCCTTGCGGACGTTGCGCGCGTACTTGCCCTCGACGGGCGTGTGGCCGCCGGTCATCATCGCCGTGCCCGCCAGCGCGGTCATCGCGGTGGGGTACGCGTTGTAGTGGCCGCCGGCGCGCCACGAGCCGTCGCGGCCCTGCGTGCGCACGAGGTAAGCCTGCGCCTTGGTGATCGCGTTCTCCGCCGCCTCGGTGATGTGCTCGGGGCGCGTGGGCACGCGCCGGGCCAGCGCCACCGACGCCAACTCGGGCCAGAGCCCCCACGCCACGCCCACGGCCGAGGCGGTCGACAGCGACAGCCGGATCATCGCGCGGCGGTCGAGTTGCGTTTCGTTATTCATCGGCGGGCTCCTCGGCCGCTTCGGCGGCGCGGCGGACCGATTCGAGCTTCGCGCGGATCGCGGCTTCGCGGGCCGCTTGCGCCGCTCGGTCGGCCTTGACGGCGGCCTCCTTGGCCGCGTCCGCGTCGGCCGCCTTCTGCATATCGTCGACCTGCCTCATGATCGCCTTGTCTTTGGCCTCGTCGCCGGTCTCGACCTCGACCTTGATGTCGGTGATGCCCTGGACCTGCAACTGCTTGAGCTGCTTGACGACGGCCTTGGGGTCGACGTTGCCGGTCGCCGTGATCGTGGCGGACCGCTTGCCGTTGACGGCGTTGATCGACACGCGGAACGACGTGCGCAGCGGTTGGCCCGCGGCGGCGCCTTCGCCTTGCTTCTTCTCGCTGGGCGGGATGATCAGCTTCTGGCCGACCTTCAGCCGGTCGGGCGACTCGAGCGTGTCCTTGTTCGCTTCGAGGATCCGCTTCCACTGGTTACCGTCGCCGTAGTACTTGCGGGCGATGGAGAACAGGCTGTCGCCGGCCCTGACGGTGTGGGTGCCGTCGAACTTCTCGGCCTGGTCGGCCAGCTTCGGCGCTTCGGCGCCGTAGGCGGTCATCCCGCGGTTGGTGGAGATGACCAATAGGTTGCCGACGATCTGCGGCGCGCGGGGCATGTGGTTCTGCAACCGGCCCTCGGGCTGACCGGTCGGCAGGTGGTGCTCGGTGTACTTCTCGCCGGTGGACTTGCGGTAGAACTCGATCATGACCCGGCCGGTGTGCCGGTGCCGCGCCACCCACGGGATGAACTCGCCGGACTTGGCGAGCGTGGACGCGGAGAACACGGGGTGTTGCTGCTGACCGAATTGGATCAGCTGCTTGCGCTGGCCGGTTTCGAGGTCGACGATCGACAGCGCGTACTTGCCCTTGTTGTCGTAACCCAGCGCGAACAGCTCGGTGCCCTCGGGGTTGATCGCCAGCTCGTTGAAGCTGACGCCGAACGTCTTGCGCTCGACCTGCGCGACCGCGTCGCCCGGCCCCATGGGCCGGATCACGAGGTTGCCCCGGTTGTCCATGAAGTAGATCAGCTCGCTATTGAGTCCCTGGAAGTTGCCCTGGCAGGGGTGCTGCCAGGCGGTGTCGCCGGTGTCGAGGTCGATGCAGACCAGGTTGCCGCTGCGGTAATAGATCGCGTGGCCGTTGTGCCAGATGATGCGTTGGCCGCGGTTGTAACGGTCGAGCTCGATCTCGCGGAGGACCCGCCCGGTGAAGCGGTCGCAGACGAGGGCGCGTTTGGCGTTGTCGATGAGGATCACGGCGTAGCCGCCGGTGACGGCGACGGAAGCGACGGAGGCGTGGTCGAACGTGCGTTGCCAGAGCAGCTCGCCGGTCACCGCGTCGTGCGCGGCGACGCGGTCGAACAGGTCTTTGGTGACGACGCGTCGCAGCAGCACGCCCTCGCCGAGGGTCAGGTCGGTGTTGCCGGTCTGGTGCATCACGCCGAACGGCTGGGGCTGGTGCGTGGTGTTGGCCGGCTCGGTCTCGATCTCCCACAGCTTCTTGCCGGAGATCAACCCGTAGGCCAGCAGACGCCGGGTGTCGCGCAAGACCAGCACGTGCCCGCCGACCACGCCGTTGAACCGGGGGCTGGAGGAGTAGAAGTTGGCCGTGTTGCTGACGGAGCGCGGCAAGGCGATTTTCCAGACGTGGTCTTCGGTCAGCGAGGTCGCGTCCGGCCGGTAGCACTGCAGCGTCGAGGTGTTGCGGTAGAGCACGAACACGTGCGAGCGCAGGAACTGTGAGCCGCCGTTGTTGCCGGCAAGGTCGAGGGCGAGGCTGTTGTACCCGCCGCGCACCTCCCACCGTTTGTACCACGGCGGGGCGGGCATGCGGTTGTACTGCGGCGCGGGCTCGTCGATCGCCAGCGCGGCGATCCGTTGCTCGGCCAGGCCGCCGCCGGTCATCGGCTCGGCCCCGTCGCCCACGGCCAGCTCGGCGAAGCGCTCGCTGTAGCGCCGCCACTCGTCGCGCGCCTCGTAAGGCCAGTCCATCTGCCGGAACAGGTCCGCCAGCGCGGCCTGCGCCGCCGAGGCCGACCGGGCATGGCGCGTCGCGCTCAAACGCAGCAGCTGCTGCTCCATGCGCTCGAACGAGACGTGCTCGTCGTACTTGCCGATGGCGTCGATCGCCGCCAGCGCCGACGCGGTCTGCGGGTAGTCGAACGCCACGGCGCCCAGCGCCTGGTAACGCCCGGCCACGCCGGTGCGGCCCTGCGCCTCGGCCAGCGCGGCGGCCGCCCGCTGATCGATCATGGCGGCCAGCGCCGGCTCGTCGCCTTCGACGAACCGATCGACGGCGTTAACCGCAAAGACGCGCGGCTGCGCCGACCACTTGCCGTGTGTGTCGTTCATGGTCAACAGCGTTTCCGACTTGCCCCGCCGGGCCTCGTCGATCACCCGCAGGTACACGGTCAGGGCCTGCTCGACCTGGCCGCTGCCGCCGAGGTGCTCGGCGCGGGCGAACAGCACGCGCTGACGCTCGGCCAGCGTGTCGGTCACCGGCAGCTCGTCGAGCAGCTTCTGCGTCTCGTCCAGCCAGCGCGCGGTGTTGGCCTTGTCGCGCTCGGCCATGGCGAGCATGCCCTCGAACAGCTGCCGCCGCGCCCGGTCGCGCACGTCGTCTTTCGCGGCGGCGCGGTAGGCCAGCCGGTAGTCTTCGATCGCCGCTTCGTAGCGGTTGAGCTGGCCCTTGAGCTTCGCCCGGGTCAGGTACGCCGAGGCGCTGGCGTCGCCGTTGATCTGCGCGTCGAGGTCCGCGAGGTAGCGTTCGCCTTCGACCAGCGCGTAGGTCTGGTTCAGGCCCACCGACATCAACCGATCGCCGTCGCAATACAGGTTGCCCAGCGGGTCGCCGTACGGGGTGATGCAGCGGACGTGCGCGACGATCTTGCCGTCGCGCGCCGGGTCGAGCTGCACGACGTGCTCGCCGGTCGGCAGGTAGATCGCGTCGTCGGTGATCGCGGCGCGGCCGGTCGCGCCCTCCGCCGGCGCCTTCCACGCCACCTCGGCGGTCTGGGTGTCGCGCGCGACCAGTTCCTCGCCCTGGGCGTAGACCAGCAGGTCGCCGATCATGCCCAGGCAGTAGCGTGGCTGGTCGACCTTGACGGCGCCGACCCGTTCGCCGGACCGCGGGTCGTGCAGGGGCAGGCCCGTCTGCCGGTCGAGCAGCAGCAACACCTCCGCGTCCCACGGCGCGGCCGACACCACGCCGCCGCGAACAAACAACGCGTTCTCCCGCCAGCCGCGTATGCCGAGGTATCGCTCGCTCAGCCGGTGGCGTTGGTTGTGGTGGTGGTTCCTTTGCTTGCTCGACGAACGCGCGTAGCGCGCCACCCAGTTGATCCGCCCGGTGTACACGTCGGCCGACGCGACCACGCCGCAGCCCGGCAGGATGTAGGCCTCGTCGTTCGACACGTTGATCGCCACCGGCGCCCACGGCGGCGAGGTCGCGCCCTGCGCACAGATGAACCGGTCCCACACGATCTGCCCCGTGTCCCGGCTGAACGCGATGAAAGACAGCTCGCCCTCACGGTCCACGACGGTCATCACCGTGTCGCCGGGGCCGGGCACGGGCGGCGCGAGGAAACGCACCATGTTCAACGAGTCATCGATCCGGCCCGACCGGCCGCGCTGCCAGAGCGGCTTGCCGGTCGTCGCGTCCAGGGCCACCAGCGCGTTGCCGCGCACCAGCGGCTGCCGGCGGCGGTTGGCGTTCTGGCGCTCGTACTGCTCGGGCCAGGCCGAATCCTGGTGGTGGGCGATGTGGAAGACGACGCCGTCCACGATCGACAGCGACTTGCCGACCTGGTCGGCGAACATGAGCATCTCTTCCACGGTGGTCGGCTGGCCGCTCGTGCTGCCCCCGCCGCCGTAATGACGGTGGGTCCTCGCCACTTCCTGCTGCCAGCGCCACAGGCGCTCGCCGGTCTGCGCATCGCGGCAGACCAGCGTGTCGGGGGTTTTGTAATAGATGCGCCCGTCGACGAACTGCACCTTCGTCGAGGGCAGCCAGCGGTTCTGTTGCCAGCGGTCGATCATCGCCGGCCGCGACTGGCCGTTGCGGTTGGGGTTGAAGTACAAGCCGCCCCAGTACCGCTGCTTGCTGCGGATCGGCGTCTCGTAACGCCAGAGCATCGCCAGGGTGTCCCGTTCGTGCCTGAAGTTGCCGTGGCGCAGCGTGGGCATCACCCCCGAGCGGTCGGGCGAGCCCCACGCGTGGGTCCAGCGGCCGGGTTGGGCGGCCTCGTCGAGCGGCGCAACCGCGTCGACCATCGCCTTGGTGTCGGCGAGCAATTCGGGCTTCACGCCCGGCAACCGCGCCAGCCGGTCCAACGCCTCGCGCGACGTGGCGCGCGATCGGCTGCGCGCCGCCGCCACCGCCAGGCGGGCGTACAACCCCTTGCGGTCCACCGAGGCGTCGGGGTGGTCACGGCTGACCCGGCGCAACAACTCGCAGGCCGCCGCCGGCTCGCCCTGGTCCATCTTCCAACACGCCAACACGTACGCCGCGTCGTCGCCGATGCTGCTGATGAAGTACTTGTCCACCACCTGCTGCAACGCCCGGTGGTCGCGGCAGCGGTACACGTCGCCGCCGACCAAGCCCTTGGCCAACCCGTCGACGTTCAGGCGGTAGGTGTCCAGGCCCTGCGGCGGCAGGTTGGCGATGACCTGTTCCACCGCGCGTCGCGCGGGGATGAACACGCCCCCCCTGCCCTCGGTCATCGATTCGCCGTAGTTGTCCGCCACGTGTTGCAACAGCAACAGCGCTTCGCGGTACTGGCCCTGGCCGATGTATTCGTGAGCGCGGTTGAGCAGCGAGTCGGCGTCGGGGTCGTTGTCCACCGCGGCGGGCGCGAGCGTCGGTGCGTTGCCCGATTCATCCGCGGGCACGGCGAGTTCGACCAGCCGGGCGTTGACGACGCACGTCAACCCCGCCAGGGCGATCAGCCCAAAGCATAATCCCGCCGATATTGTTCGCCCCATGCGTCCCAAGCGTCCCTCCGGCTTCCAGCGCATCTGAAACAGGTTATGTACATTTTAAGACGTAGCGGCACCCTCGTTTGTTCACCGTTCGGTCGATTCGTTTTCCGCCGGCTCCCGTGGCGGCGCAGCCTCTTCCGCCTGCTCCGCTTCACTCGGCGGCAACAACGGCGCGACCTCGATCTCGACGCCCCGCCGTTGCTGTAAGTTCTGCATTTTACCGAGTTTTTCCTTCACGACCCCCGGTAACGCCGCGCGATCGGCTTCGGTATCGATGTAACCATCAAATAGAACCTCGCCCTCCGAATCCACGCAGCGGAGGTGTCGGCCGGTCTCGCTGTCGGTGACACGCAACCGGTGATCCTTGTCGCCGAACACCATCACCCGTTGGGCTTTCAGCTTGATGTCGCCGGGCTGGATTTTCTGGTTCTTGTCGACGGGCACCCGCAACATCCGCGGCTCGGCCGGCCGTTCGCCCAACACGAGCTTGATGGTCTTCCGCTCGCCTTGGCGGAAGCGGTGCACGTCCACCGTCTCACCCGGCTTGTGTCGCCAAAGCAGCACACGCAACTGGTGGGGGTTGATCAACAGCTGGTCGCCGAGCTTGTGCAGCACATCGCCGCGTTCGAAACCCGCGGCCGACGCCGGGCCCTTCGGGTCGACGTATTCGACCTTCAAGCCCACCTCGTCGGGCAGTTCGAGCGATCGGCCCGTCTGCGGGTCGAGCAAACGCACCGTCAAACCCATATACGGCCGAACCACACGCTCCGCGGGCTCGACACCGGGTCGGCTCGTCGGTTGCACATCGGCCGCCGCCTGTGTTTCGGCTTGCGTGGGCGCCGGCGTCGCATCGGGTTGGGTGATGGGCGCTTCGTCCGGCTGCGCCGCGGCGTGCGACAGCGCCAACGCACACACGCACGTGATCACAACGATTATGCCACTGACCTTCATCGCCCGTCTCCAAGCTCGCGGGATCAGAACGGACTAAGCACGCAGAAATACGTCTCTTCCCGCGGCTCGATGATCTGTAACGTCTCGTTCGACCGCTCGTCACGGATGATCGTCTTCTTGGTCGTCACCTGCCGCACGCGGTGCACCGGCTGGCCGGCGCGGTCGATCCGCACCAAACCGTCGTCGTAAAGCTCGGTCGTGTCCAGCGTCGCCTCGACGAACCGATCCGCGGCGCTACCCGCGTCCACCACCGGCTGCGGCGCATCGGGCACGGTGGGCGCCAGCCATTGCACGGTCAACACCGCGACCAGCAACGCCGCGGCGATCGCACCGATCGTGCCCACGGCGCGCGTCCACATCGGCCGGTGCGGCGGCTCGGCCGCATCGAGCACGCGCCGATCCAACCCGGCGCTCGGCTGGCGCAACGACAGCTCGCCCAGCAGTTGTTCGACCTGTTCTTCGGTGTTCAAAGCCATGGCTTGAGCCCCGTTTCCAAACGCGCCAGGCCCCGGCGGTATCGGCTGGCGACCGTCGACAGCGGGGCGCCGATCGCCTGACCGATCTGGTCGAACGTCAGCCCGCCGTAGATCTTCATGACAATCACCTCCCGCTGCTCGTCGTTGAGTTTGCCCAAGGCCGCGGCCACCGCGTCGCGGCGCTCGGAGGCGTGGGCGTCCTGTTCGGGCCGGCTCGCCGAGAGCAGCATCGACGCGCCGTCCTGTTCATAGATCGTCTGCCGGGCGGCCCGATCTCGACCGGCCTTGCGGATTTGATCGATCGCCGCGTTGCGCACGACCGAAAACGCGTACGCCGCCGGGTCCCCCGCCGCGGTCGCCGAACGCGCAAACAGTTTGGCGAACGCCTCTTGCACCGCGTCTTCGGCACGATCCACGCGACCAGTGATCGACAGGGCGAGTGTAAAAAAACCCTGCCGATGCGTCCGATATAGTTCTTCCCAGACGCTTGGCAAACGCTGACTCGATCCTGGTCGCTGAGAGTGACACGCACGGGCCACCCGGTTTTGTGCTGGTTTTGCCGCGACCGACGCCATTTTAACGCACCGACGGCGTGCCAAGTGACACACCCGGTCGCACCCGGGGCATTCCTGCAAAACCCGCCCATAAAAAAACCCCGCCACAGGGGAGGCAACCTGTAGCGGGATCAACAGGGAAAGGAGAAGTGGACGTTCTCTCTTGCCGCCCGGCTGGAGGGCTGACCGGGCGACGCAATGCCTATTACAACCCGCGTGCCAAACACGAAGATGCGGCGTTAACCAAGCCATGACCCCGAAAAACCGCCCCCTCACGCGCCGCGATCGCGCAGCGGCGCAACACGCTGCCGCATGAACGGGCGATGCGTCATGAACCCGGCCCTGCGGGCCGTCGCTAAACAACTCCGGATTCCGGATTTCACAAAAATAAGCCCGCCACCTCATCCCTGAGGCGGCGGGCGATCGACACATCTCAATACTTGGAGGTCGTTTTACATCTCACGCAGGTGGTAGCTCTTGACCAGCGTCGGCTGGAAGTCGGGATAGCACGCCATGTCGTGCTCGCCGAGGTCCAGGCCCTCGACCTGCTCGCCGTCGGCCACCCGCAGGCCCATGACGGCCTTGATCAGGCCACCGACCACGAAGGTGAACGCGAGGGTGAACGCGCCGATCGCACCGATGCCGGCCAGCTGGTAGCCGATCTGTTCGACGCCCGCCTTGGCGCCGAAGACGCCGACGGCCAGCGTGCCCCAGATACCGCAGACGAGGTGGACGCTGATGGCGCCGACCGGGTCGTCGATCTTGATCTTGTCGAACATGAGCACGCTGAAGTACACGATCACGCCGGCGATCAGGCCGATGAGCACGGCCTGCCAGACGTTCATCTGGTCGGCGCCGGCGGTGATGCCCACCAGGCCGGCGAGGATGCCGTTGAGCGCCATGGTCACGTCGGGCTTGGAGCTGAAGAGCCAGGAAGCCACGCCCGCAGCGATACCGCCGGCGGCGGCGGCGATGCTGGTGGTGACCAGCACGAGCGAGACGCTCTTGGCTTCGGCGCTGAGCACCGAACCGCCGTTGAAGCCGAACCAGCCGAACCACAGCAGGAACACGCCGATCGCGGCCATCACGAGGTTGTGACCGGGGATCGCGTTGGACGAGCCGTCGGCGTTGTACTTACCGAGACGCGGGCCGAGCAGGATGACCATGGCCAACGCGGCCCAGCCACCGACCGAGTGCACCAGTGTCGAGCCGGCGAAGTCGTGGAAGCCCATCTCGGCCAGGAAGCCGCCGCCCCACTGCCACGAACCGGTGATCGGGTAGCTGACCGCCACAAGCAGGGTGATGAACACGAGGAACGAGCTGAGCTTGATGCGCTCGGCCACGGCGCCGGAGACGATCGTCGCGGCGGTGGCGGCGAACATCGCCTGGAAGAAGAAGTCGGTGTACCAGGTGTAGCCCACGTTGTAGCTGGAGGTCAGGTTGCTCGCGACGGCCTCGGTGTTGTCCAGGTCGACGGAGATGAAGCCCTGCACGGCGTCGAGGCTGAAGAAACCGTTGAAGTCGCCGGGGTACATGATGTTGAAACCGCACAGCGCATAGGTGAGCACGCCGATGCACACGATGAACGTGTTCTTGAAGAGGATGTTCACCGTGTTTTTAGCGCGGGTCAGGCCGGACTCGAGCGTGGCGAAGCCGAGGTGCATGATGAACACCAGCATGCCGGCGATCATGATCCACAGGTTGTTGGTGGTCCAGAGCTCGTCGGAGGTCTCGGCGTGGACCGCGGCGGTGCCGTCCTCCGCCTTTTTCCAGTCGACGCGCTTGGTCTCGGTGCGGCCGTCGGGGTAGGTGTAGGCGATGGACCCGGCGACGGTGTCGTCGCTGCCCGCTTCGAGGGCGGCAAAGTCCTCGGCGGGGTAGAAGTGCTCGATCTTGATCGAGCCTTCGACCGATGCGGCGGGCGCGGCGTCGGCCATCGCCAGCTGCGGCACGGCCAACATGCCAAGCAGCAGCATGGCGATGCAGAGCCAGCCAAAGTCGTTGCGTCGCTGCGAACGTAAACCTGTCACGTGATGCCTCCTTCTATCTGGGCAGTTCATGGCTTGCGTCTCCTCGGGCCGGCCGCACGGGGACCGACCGCCAACCGGCTATCACAAGGGGCGTGCCAAAGGGGCGGGGTCCCGCCGCGAAAGCGGGCAGGGGGCGTTTTAAGGGGCATTGCGACCGTGAGGCGGACGAAAACCGATGAAGAAATGGGCACATTGCACGAACAGTGCGCGCCGGGCGCGCATTTTTGTTGAAATCGGCCTTGGTGTGTTAAAAACCCGGCCCTGCGGGCCGTCGCTAAACGGGGCGCAGCGGTGCCCAAATATTGGTTAAATCACGCCGCGCTTGTCGGGCCGGGGGCGACTGCGGGTGTGAAAAGCCGCCTATGATCCGAATGGCACGCGTCTTGTGGGCGTGTGTCTCACGTTCCCGCTACCTTCACCCGCCCTCGGCGGAAGCGGGGCGTGATCGCGGTCCGTGCGACCGCCTCCTTTATCCCGCCGGGCGTCCAACGCCCGACGGGTTTTTTATACAGGTGTAGGGGTGATTAGCAGTGGCGTGCGCCGGGTCGACGTGGCATATTCATGGTGATTCGTGCACAACGCGGGCGTTGACCGACGTCTGTGTTGCAACAGCTACCGCCCCGCCTGATCCGCCCCCCGCGATCGCACCACTTGGAGGTTACATTTCGCGATGCGTTTGAGCTTGATGATTGTTGTGGTTGGTCTGTTCTGCCTGGTGCAAGATGCGCAAGCGCTTCGGCCGGACGGCGCGGGCAACGCGAACACCTCCGAGTATGCGCTCGGGTCTTACGTGTGGAACATCATCTTCCTCGAAGACGCGGACGAGGGGTACACGGCCAGCCAACTGAGCACGCGCAAGACCCGGGTCCTCGACGCCGCGGCGTATTGGGTCAACCAGTCCGCCCAGCGGCTGCACCCCGGCGCCCGCCTGTCGATCCAGGTGAACTTCACCAACGGGGGCGACCCGGTGATGGTCGACGACGTGCACGACCGGGAGGCGGCGTACGTCGCGGGGTTGAACCACGTGCTCAACGACGGTGGGCCGATCGTCTTCGAGCCGCCGGCCGACCCGCCGGTCTTCGAACCGGGCGCGGGTGAGCTGGCGTTCGAGCCGGCGGCCGGCGAGCCGATCACGGTCACCAGCGCGTGGTCGGGTTCTCGGTTGTTGAACAACACGGCGCGCGACGAGTTCGACGCCAACTGGTCGTACACCACGTTCATCCGCCCGTTCAGCGGCCGGGCCTCGGCCTACATCGGCGGGCCCTACACCAACGCCTACCTCGACGACGGCAAGTACACCTACGCCCACGAGGCCGGCCACATCTTTGGCGCGAGAGACGAATACCCCGGCGCCAACCCCTCCACCGACGAGCGGTCGGGCTACCTGTGGACCTACAACACCAACTCGGCGCTGCTGCCCGACGGGTCGAACAACCCCGACTCGCACCCGGCGATCATGCGCAACTTCGGCAACTGGACGCTCTCGGAGGGCACGATCAACGCCATCGGCTGGCGCGACACCGACGGCGACACCGTGCCCGATATCCTCGACACGTTCCCCACGCTCGACAACAACTGGTCGGCGAACATCGAAGGCCAGGCCGGCGTGTTCACCCTGAGCGGCAGCGGCCACGTCAACGCCCTGCCGAGCCCCAAGCCCAACGAGGGCGACTACACGGTCAACACCCTCGCCCGTGCGACCTACGCGATCAACGGCGGGCCCGAGGTCGACATCGCCGCGCTCGACGGCGCGTGGGACGGGTACAACGAGAGCTACGCGCTGGACCTGGACCTCGGCGCGGGCGCATACGAGCTGCGCTTCCGACTGTACAACAGCGTCGACAACTTCAGCGAAGAGACCTACGACTTTTTGCTCGGGCTGGTCGGCGACTTCAACGAGAACTTCGCCTACGACAGCGGTGACATCGACAAGATCAGCGTCACCCGGTTCGTCGGCCTCTACAACGAGGCCTACGACCTGAACGAAGACGGCGCGGTCAACGCCGACGATTCCGACATCTGGGTGCGCGACCTGGCGGGCACCGAGTACGGCGATATCAATCTCGACCAGACGGTCTCGCTGGTCGACCTGAACTTGCTGGGCGCGAACTTCGGCCAATCGGGCGGCTGGGCCGACGGCGACCTCAACGCCGACTACCAGATCACCCTCGCCGACCTCAACCTGCTCGGCAGCCATTTCGGTTTCGACAACACACCGCCCGTCTCGACGCCGGCCGTGCCCGAGCCGGCGGCCGGGGCACTGCTTGGGCTGGCGGTGTGTGTGTTGATCCGCCGGCGTTGCCGTTGACGCCGCTTCACGTCTGTGCCACATACACCTCATCCGCAAACAACGTGTCAAGCGATCGCAAGTCGTGCTCCGTTTTCGATTAGCGAGCCAAGCTGATCAAACTAAAAAACTGCCCACCCGCCCGGCCTCGCTGCCGCACACGCGATCCGTGCCATGGTATTCCTTACAATTGTAAGGAATGCGATGGGGGCTTATGAGCGACAATGACGGCTTGGGGCGAACGGTGTGCGGGGGGTTGTGATAGGGTTGGGTGAGCGGGCGCGCTGACCGGAAGCGAGCCGCTCCCGTGGCACGCGTGGCTATGGGTGGGTTGGCCCGTCGGCGTTGCGCCTGTCTTGGTAGACCTGGATGGCTTTCACGAGCAGGCCGTCAACCTCCGGGTCGCGGTACGATTTGAGGGCCTTGGCCAGACCGTCGCGGTTGATGGGGTTGGGTTCCGTCTCGAGCCGACGCAACATGGGCTCGACAAACGACCGGTCCTTCAACCGGTGCACCGCGTTGAGAAACATCGGCAGCACGTGCACGTTGGCCCGCTTCAACTGAGCCGCGACCAGGCGTTTGGCTCGGTCGGGTTCGCGTTCGACCAGTTCGCTGAGCCAGTCTTCCATCAGGGTCCTGGCCGCGGTGCAATCCCTCGAGTTGATCGAAAAGCCGCGGCTACTCACGGTCGACGCGTTCTCCAGGCTCTTGATCGTCATGGCGTAGGCCCGCTGCGGGTCGGCCTTGGACAAGCCCGCATAGAGCTCCGGCGTGATGCGCAGGTGCTGTTCCCACAGCTCCCAACGCATCTCCAGGAAGACGGGCGCTTCGGCACTTTCCAACGCGTTGAAGACGTAATCGATGTGCTGGCCCCGCCGCGACTTGGCGTGCTTGTAAACCGAATCGAGCAGCTCGGCCGCTTTTTCGCTCTCGTAGCTCGCGATCGCGGCGTACAGCTCGCGGGTCTGCGTCGTGCAAAGCCCCTCGTCGAAAGTGACCTCGAGCCGACGCTTGAGCAGCGGCATGAAATCGGAATGTGGAAAGTACCGGATCGCGCGGTAGGTCGACCAATAGCTGCCGTCACGGCGAAAGCCGAGGATCAACGGCACGTCCTCGGCCTTGCGGAAACGCGCCAACGCAAACAGGGCTTCCCGGTCGTGATCCTTGACCACCAGTTCACGGATGCGCGGGTAAAACGCCTCGTCCGGCCCCACACGCCACAGCGCCGTCGCCCTGGCCCGCAACTTGTTCGGCGTGTGGATCAACAGCCGATCGAGCTCGGCCGACTGCGCCGCGGTCAGCCGGTGCAGCCGTTTTTTCGGGTCGTCCCACGTGGCGGCTTCGATGAAGAAGTCGCCGACGTTGAACCGCGTTGCGACGCACACACTCAACTCAACCTCGCCGTTGTCGTCCAGGTGGTTCTTGATGATCGGCATCAGGTCGACCCGCTTGTGGTAGAGCAAGGCCTTGAAAGCGAAGCAGCGGATCGTGGGCTGGGGGTGCTCGCACAGCGCGATCAGCTCTTGGGCGGTCGCCGTGTCGCGCAGCCGGAAGAACGCATCGCCGGGCTTGAGGTAATCTTCGGGGTAGCTCCTCGCGTAGGCCCAGAAGCTCGACGTGGCCGCGAGTTCGTCGACGACTTGCATGGTTCCCGACGAGACTTTTTCCGGGTGGTACTCGGTTTGCCCGAATGCTGCGCCGACGCAGAAAAACACGACCACGGAAATCATTCGCGCGATGTTCATCACCGAATGGTAAACCCGCCAACCCGCCCGGCAAAGGAAAACCCGGCCGCCACACATCGAAAACCCACGGGCGGCCGTGGGCTTTGGCTGGTGCGGGTTTGTCGCGTGGCGTTACCCGCCGGCCGGCTGGGCCTTGGGCTTGTCGAACGACAGCTTGTTCGCGTCGTACGGGCAGAACTTGTACGCGCCGCTCAGCTCGCGCTTGCAGTGCGGGCAGTGCTTGGGCACGAGCACCGAGTGCAACGGGGTCTTGAACTCGTACCGCGCGCCGACCATGTTCAGCTTGAAGCTCCCCGACTGGCTGGGCGTGACGTGGAGCCGCCCACCGGCGGCCTCGTTCTCGAACACGTAGAAGTGCATGTTCTGACCCAGCCCGCCGAGCAATTGTGCGAACACCGGCTTCATCGTGTTCAGCAACGAACGCACATCGGGGTCGACGTCGACGTCTTTCATCGGCTTGAGCACCTTGCCGGCCGACGTCTTGATGCTCAGGCTCCGCCGGATCATCGGCTCGGGCGTGTAACGCGGGTTGCCGAACGGGCTGATCTTGCTGTCCACCACCGCCACGATCAGGTACGGGCGCAATATGCCCGACAGCTCCGCGGCGTACTCGGCGGTGATCGTGTTGTCCTGGGCGAACGAGGCCTGCCAGAACTCTATCGGCATCCACCAGACCAGCGACAGCTTGTTCGGGTCGGAGACCGATTGCTGCGTGTCGCCGATCAGCGCGTCGAGGTCGATCTCCCCGGCGGGCCTCAGCTTGTACTCGATCGCCTGCTTACTCAGCGGGTCGGTGACCACCTTCGACGACGTGGTCTGCGCCACGGCAACCAAACCGACGCTCAAAAGCACCGCCCCAACCACAGCGGCACGCACGGTGAACCTGCGACCATTGTTCATGACATTGCTCCCAAAATCGGATTGCGTGCGACGATTGTAACAGCGTCAAGCAGCGGCGTGAGCGGGTTTCACAAACAAAACCCACGGATGGCCATCCGCGGGCTTGGTTGCGGTTGGGTTTAATCGGTTTGGCTACTCGATCAGGCGGTTGAGGTCGAGGTCTTGCCACTCGTGCCGCTGGATCGACGCGACGACGCGCTCGGCGAGCTCCACCGCGGCCAGGCCCGCTTCGCCGGCGACCTCGGGGTGTTCCTCGCCACGCACCGCGGCGAGGAAGTTGGTCAGCTCCGCACGCAGCGGCTCCTCGTCGTTGATCGTCAGCTGCTCGATGTTGACCAGGTTCGTGTAGTCCAGGTCCGACAGGTCCGCGCCGTCGGAGAGCGTGTCGCGCACCTCGAGCAGGGCTTCGATGTTGCCGGTGCGGTGGATGGCGGTGCCGGATTTGGTGGCGTAGTCGAGGGTGACGTAGCCGGCCTCGGAGAACACGCGCAGCTTGCGCTCGGTCTTCATCGCCAGGCGCGACGCGGTGATCTTCGCGACGCAGCCGTCCTCGAACACGATGCGGGCGTCGGCGATGTCCTCGGCCTCGCCCAGCACGCTCACGCCGCACGCGTCGACGGTCTTGACCGGGCTGCGCGCCATCGACAGCACGATGTCCAGGTCGTGGATCATCATGTCGAACACCACGCCCACGTCGACCGAGCGGAAGGTCATGGGGCTGACGCGGTCGCACTCGATGAAGCGGGGGCGGATGTCCCAGTCGGCGATCGCGCGCACGGCGGGGTTGAAACGCTCGGTGTGGCCGACCTGGAGCACGACGCCGTTGTCCACCGCGTGGGCGACGAGTTGCCGGCCGACTTCGCTGGATTGCGCCAGCGGCTTTTCGACCAGGCACGCGATGCCCCGGCTAAGCAACAGGCGCGCGACCGGCTCGTGGTAGATCGTCGGCACGGCCACGGTCACGGCCCGCACCGGCTCGACCTCGCCGGCGTCCATCGCCGCCAAAAGGTCCTCGGCCGTGCGGTAGTCGCGGCAGGAGAACTGGTCGGCCAAATCGCCGGCGCGGTCCTCGTCGGCGTCGACGACGGCCACGAGGTTGGCCTCGGGGATTTCGTGGTAGTTGCGGGCGTGGTGACGACCCATCCGGCCGACACCGATCACCGCCACGGGCATGGGGGCTGATTCAGGCATGCGGGCATGGTCGTGCAGGGGCGATGGGGAGTCAACAGGGGTGGGAAATCCGGAATGCGGAAGGCGGAATCCGGAATCGTGGTTCCCGTTGAGGTATCCGGACGGGTAGACTCAGGGTGGCCGCGGAGGTTGGTGCTGGATGTTAGGTTTCGGGATCAAACACACACGCGATAAGAACGGCAAGCTCGTGACCAGGATCACGCTGCCGCTCCCCCCTCAACGGTATCGGTGGTATGTGCTGGGGATCTGCACCGCAGGAACGATTGCCTTAGTTCGGGGCCTCATGGCCTATTATCCTTACAAGGCACCTGTACCAGAAACCACATATAGCCTGTTTTTCCATTTGTATTTTTTGGCATTGCCGATCCTCGTGGTGTTTTATTGGCAAGGTTCGACGCTACGACGATTGGTGGCACTCACCGCAGGCGCATCGATCGTGTATTTCTTTGTGATGTTTGGTATCAAAACGGAGTTTCCGTATTTTGCGTTCTCGGAGTATGCAACAGCGGGCTGGTACTTTTGGCAAACGATCTTGGTGTACCAAGGGGTTGTTTTCGTTATTCAGTTCATGGTGCTGTTGGGATGCTATTACGGCCTTGGCCACAGCATTGATTGGGGAGAGGACGGCATCGATCAGAATAAAACCGCCCACACAACAGGTGCGGACGGCGAGGGGGCATCGAAAGAATAGCGTTGCGTGAGCCTTACGGCCGGGTCTTCGACGCGGCTTTGACCTCTTCGAGCTTGGCGCGGAGTTCGGCGAGCTTCTCGGGGTGCTTGGCGGCGAGGTTGTTGCGTTCGTTGGGGTCGGCCTTCAGGTTGTACAGGTGGCCGGGGGCTTCGATCTTGGCGCGGGCCCAGGGGCCGAGGTTGTCGCGGACGTTGCCGGGCGGGATGTACTTCCAGTCGCCCATGCGGATGGCGGTCAGGCCGCCGGCGTTCTGCACGACGTGGTCGCGTCCCTTGTCCGATTCGCCGAGCAGGGCGGGCAGCACGTTGAGGCTGTCGGGCGCATCACCGTCGGCCAGCGCCTGCCCGGTCAGCGCCGCGAACGTGGCGGTGAAGTCGACCTGGCTGATGATGGCTTCGGATTCGCCGGGCTTGATACGCGCGGGCCAGCGAACGATGAACGGCATGCGCGTGCCACCCTCGAACACGGAGTACTTGCCGGCGCGCCACGGGCCGGCGGGCTTGTGCTGGCCGAGGTGGGTGACGGCCTGGTCCTTGTAACCGTCGTCGAGCACGGGGCCGTTGTCGCTGGACACCAGCACGAGGGTGTTGTCGGTCAGACCGAGGCGGTCGAGGGTTTTCAGGATTTGGCCGACCTGCCAGTCGAACTGCACGATCGCGTCGCCGCGTGGGCCCATCTTTGTTTTGCCGACGAAGCGCGGGTGCGGCACGCGCGGCACGTGCACGTCGTGTGTGGCGAAGAAGAGGAAAAACGGCCGGTCTTTGTTGCGCTCGATGAACTTAACGGCTTGGCCGGCGAACTCGTCGGCCATGTCTTCGTCGACCCACGACGCGGCGACGCCGCCCTTCTGGTGGCCGATGCGGCTGATGCCGTTGATGATGGTGGCGTTGTGGCCGTGCGACCAGTCCATCTTCAAGGTGTCGCGGTGGCTCTTGCCGGTGGGCTGACCGGGGAACGGCTTGCGGTAGCTGGTGTACAGCGGGTCGTCGGGGTCGAGGCCCACGACCTTGCCCTGCTCGACGTACACGCACGGCACGCGGTCGCCGGTGGCGGCCATGATGTACGAGTAGTCGAAGCCGATGTCGCGCGGGCCGGGGCTGATGGGCTTGTTCCAATCGACGTTGCCGGCGCCGAGGCCCAGGTGCCACTTGCCGACGACGGCGGTCTTGTACCCGGCGTCGCGCAGCACCGACGCGAGCGTGGTGCGGCCGGGTTTGATGATCATCTTCGCGTTGCCCGAGGCGATGCCCGTGCCCCTCTTCCGCCAGTTGTACTCGCCGGTCAGCAGTGAGTAGCGCGACGGCGTGCACGTCGCGGCCGTGCAATACCCGCCGGTGAACTTGATGCCCTCATTGGCCAGCCGGTCGCAGTTGGGTGTGCGCACCGCGGTCGCGCCGTAGCACGACAGGTCGCCGTAGCCGATGTCGTCGGCGTAGATGATCACGATGTTGGGCTTCTCGGCGACGGCCGACGGCGCGGCGCAGGCGACAACGAAGCAAGCGAACAGCGGGGCGCAGATCAGTTTGTGCATGGTCTTTCTCGAATAGGGATCATTTGCCTGGTGGTTTCATCTCGACGAGGCCGACGTCGATGTACTGCCCGCCGCCGGTCTGGCGACAGTGTACCGCGATGACGTTCTCGCCGGGGCGCAGCAGCTTGCGGGGGTCGACGTCGCCGGGCACCAGGCCGTAGCTGTCGGTCCAGCGCGTCAGCTCGAGGGCCTTGGCGCCGTTGATATAAACGGTCGCGTCCTCGTCGTGATGGATGTTGAAGAACACGGGGCCGGTGGGCGCCTCCTTCAATTCGAACGACCGGCGGACCCAGATGTCGGCCGACTCCCACTTGGTGCGCACGCGTGTGTTGGGGGTGTCGGCGCGGCCGAAGCCGGCCTTGCCCTGCTCCCATTCCGCGTCGTCGTACCGCTCGGTAAACCACTTCGCGCCCGGCGCGGCGAAGGTGTAACGCCAGGTCTGCGCCCGGTCGTCGGGCCCGTCGGAAGCGGGCAACAGCCACACGGCACGCGGCGGCGGCTGGTAGAGCCGCTTGTGAAGCTCGACGAGTTTGTCGGCGTCGAACTTGAGCACGGCGCGGTCGTAGGTCAGCAGGCCGTTGACCTCGATCTCCACGTCGGTGGTCTGCGTGTACACCGCGCCGGCCAGGCCCTTGCCGATCAGCGGGTGCAGCTGGTGCATCAGCGTTTCGTAATGGCGGTGCAGTTTCTGTTTGTCGTGGTAGGTGCGGTAGCCCCAGTTACGGTCGGCTTGCCAGAGGTGGCCCTTGATGGGCATGCCGAGCCCGCCGAACTCGCCGCACACCAGCGCCATGCCCTTGCGCGCCTTGGGCAATCGCGGGCTGGGGTACGCGTGCACGTCGAGCACGTCGCCGGCGAACACCCAGTTGCCGCCCGACGCCTCGTTGATCGGGCGCGTCGGGTCGAGCTGGCGGTTGTATGCGACGATCTGGTTGGTCTTGAACTGGCCCCAGCGTTCGTTGAACGGCACCCACATCACGATCGAGGGGTGGTTGTAGAACGCGTTGACCATCGCCGCGAGCTCGCGCTTGAACTGTTCGGCCGACTCGGCGTCACGATCCCACTGCGGGCCGGGCTTCGTCTCGTCGCGCACCCACGGCGGGCCGCCGGTGGTCGAGGGCATGTCCTGCCAGACCATCAGCCCCAGCCGGTCGCACCAGTAGTACCAGCGCGCCGGCTCGATCTTCACGTGCTTGCGCGCCATGTTGAAGCCGAGCTTCTTGGTGATCTCGATGTCGTACTTGAGCGCCGCGTCGGTCGGCGCGGTGTACAGGCCGTCGGGCCACCAGCCCTGGTCGAGCGGGCCGTAGTGGAACAGCGGCTTGTTGTTCAGGTACAGGCGCTGATGGCCTTGCCCGTCTGCCTTGACCTCGATCTTGCGCATGCCGAAGTACGACTCGACGCCATCGGCCCCCTTGAGGTGCACGATCAAACCGTACAGGTGCGGGTCGTCGGGCGACCACGGCCTGACCTCCGGCAGCTTGACGGTGATCGGCTTGCCCACCGTGCCGACCCCGGTGGCGAAGGTCTGACCACGATCGAGCAGCTCGACGCTGACGGCGTGCTTGGCGTCGGCCTCGGCGTCGACCTTGACCGTCACACTTTGCGCGTCGAGGTCGGGCGTGATCTTCAAACCCTTGATGTATTGCCTGGGCACCGGCTCCAGCCACACCGTCTGCCAGATGCCGGTCACCGGCGTGTACCAGATGCCCTTGGGCTCACGCTGCTGCTTGCCGCGCGGCTGCCGGCCGGCGTCGGTCGGGTCCCACACGCCGACGACCAGCTCCTGGCGTTGCCCCGGCTTGACCGCCTCGGTGATGTCGAACGTAAACGGGTCGTACCCGCCCTTGTGTTCGCCGACCTTCTTGCCGTTGACCCACACGACCGCGTGCCAGTCGACCGCCCCGAAATGCAGCAGCCACCGCCCGGGCACCCCCGCCGCGTCGCTCATCGAAAACTCGCGGCGGTACCACAGCCGTTGATCGTCGCCCACGCGTTTGCCCACACCGCTCAGCGCCGACTCGACGCAGAACGGCACGAGGATCTTGCCGTCCCACTGCGCGGGTCGGCCCTGGTCGGCCGGCCGGATCGCGTATTGCCACAGGCCGTTGAGGTTCACCCAGTGCGGCCGACGCATCTGCGGCCGGGGGTACTCGCCCAGGGTGTTGTCGGGGTCCACGTCCTTCGCCCAGCGTGTCATCAGCGGCCCCTCGGCCGGCGCCCAAGCCCGGGCTGGCACACTCCACACGCACGCGATCAAAAAAGTTAAAGCGGTTACACGCATGACAAGCCACCTGTTTTCGGGGTGTTGTTCCTTCATGCAAACAGGACGCGTAACAGGGCACAACTCGTTCAACCGGTACGTTGCTGATTGCGCACGACAACCGCCGACCTAGGCGATCGGCGGTTGTCCGAATCAGATGTGAGAGTCTAAGTTCTAAGCGAGCTCAGATCACGTGCGCGTTGCGCCGGCGGATGCGGCGGACCACGCCCAGGCCGAGCAGCATCGCCAGCCCAGCGGGTGCCGCGGGCGGCAGCGGGACCATCGGCGGCGGGGGCGGCGGGTCGGGCAGCACCACCAGTTGGTCCTGGCCGTACTTGATCCGGTTGTTCTGGCCGTAGCGGTAGACGTTCAGCACCCGCACGTTGCCGACGCCGGACCACAGGTTGTTAAGCACGGCGTTCTGCGCCTCGGCGATCCAGGTGTTCGCCTGTACGTTCGTGGTCGAGGCCTTCTCGCCCTCCAGCACCCACAGCGCGTCCTGCAGCGCGACCGCGCTGGCCACCCGGCCGGCGCCGAGCGTCAAGTCGTAGTTGCTGAGCGTGCCGTGCCAGAAGTTGGTGAACAGGTACGCGGTCTCCGCCGAGATCGGGTCGCTGCCCGTCGGGCCTTCGGCGCTGGTCGACACGTCGAACTGGTACTCCTTGTGGAGCGAGATGTATTCGTGCCGCTGCACGCAGAAGGTCTGGAAGTCACCGACGTACTGGCCATCGGTCACCTGCACGCCCGGGCCGTGCGGCGCGACGGTCAAGCCTTGCAGGTTGTACATCAAAAACTCGCCCGCGTTCGACGACGAGTACAGCGAAGCATTGTGGTGGAAGTACACCGAGCCGGCTTGCGCCGCGGTGGCCAGCGCAAAGACGCCGAGCAAGGCCAACATCCACAACCGTTGAATCTTCATGGGACTCTCTCCGCCTCCGGGCAACAGCCGGTCACACGAACCGATTGGCCATAACATGCCCCACCACCCGTGCGCAGCAAGGTCCGTCTTCGGTTTATCCGCCGAGATTTCGCCGCTGCGCCCCGTTTGTGCGATGACGACCTTGCCCCGTAAACGCACGCCACCCAGCCGTTAAACCCGGTCCCGCTTGCCCAGCCGTCACAACCGACCCCACCGGTTCGGCTGTCGCATCGCGGCGAGGGCACGTAACATGTCGCGATGCCCCTGACGCTGTACCGCTACATGTTCAAGGAGCTGGCCCGGCTGCTGGCGATGGTCACCGTCGCCCTGGTCGTGGTCATGGCCGTGGCCATGGCGATCAAGCCCGTCAGCGAGGGCGCCCTCGCGCCCGGCGCGGTGGTCAAGCTGTTCATCTACCTCATGCCCGGCATGCTCACCTACGCCCTGCCCGTCGCCGCCGCCTTCAGCGCCACCATGGTCTACTTCCGCATGGCCGGCGACAACGAGATCACCGCCTGCGCCGTCAGCGGCATCAGCTACCGCTCCCTGCTGCTGCCCGCCGCGGTCATGGGCCTCGCCCTCACCCTCGGCATGTTCTTCCTCGCCAACTACATGATCCCCTACTTCTGGCAGAAGGCCGAAAAACTCGGCCAGCGCGGCGTGGCGAAGATCATCGTCGACCAGCTCAACAGCGGCGCCGTCTTCCGCCCGCCCGGCACCGATTACATCGTCTACGCCGACGGCGCGACCATCAAAGACATCCCCAAGCACGAAAACGCCGACCCCACCAAGCCACAGCTGTTTCAGTGGATCAAGCTCGACAAGCCCGCCGTCGCCAAGTCCGAGCCCCGCACCGGCAAGATCGAGGCCGAGTACACCGGCAACGAGGCCCGCCTGCTGCTCTACCGGCAGGCCTACACCCAACAGACCTACGTCGTCGTCGAGCTGACCGACGCGACGATCAACGACCCGAAGACGAACCTGACCATCAACGTCGAACAGCAGAAGCTCGGCCCGCACGAGATCGTGCTGCCCTTCGAGCAGAAGCCCCAGTTCATGTCGCGCAACCGCCTCGAACAGGTCGCCAACCACCCCGAAGAGAACCTCAAGGTCATAGAGAAGAGCGACGACCTGCTCAAGTCGCTGTCGGAGCTGCGGGCGCTGCGACGCGTCCGCGAGATCATCGCCGACGACCGGCCCGCCCACCCGCTCGTGCTCTACGGGCCCCTGGGCGAGCGCTGCACGATCACCGCGCCGCGCGTGGCGCTGGCCAAAGACCAGGCCGTGCTCAACGCCGACGGCGACCGCAAGGTCACCGTGCGCGTCACGCGCGAGCAAGACGGCAAGCTGCTGCGCTGGATGCGCGCCGAGTCGGCCATCATCGAGGCCGAACAACGCACCCGTTCCGACGAGCCCCGCCTGACACTGGAGCTGACCGGCGTCACCGTCAACGCGCCCGAGCTGCCCACGCCGACCGACCTGGCCAGCTCGCACCTGAAGCTGCTGCGCTTGCCGGAGAAGGTGGCCGCGGACCTGCGTGAGGCGCGGATGGAGGACCTGATCGCCCGGGGCCTGGCCGAGGACGACGAATCGATCCGCAAGGAGGTCGACCGGCTGAACCACGTGATCGAATCGCTGCGGCGCGAGATCTACGCGGCGATCAACGAGCGGGCCGCGATGGCCGTGTGCACCATGATGGTTATGCTGCTGGGCGCGGTGATGAGCATGCACCTCCGCCAGCAGGTGGCGCTGGTGATCTTCTTCTGGTGTTTCGTGCCCGCGATCATCGCGATCGTCGCGATCAACGGCGGCGAGAACGTGATCACCAGCCACGACTTCCACTACGCCGTCGGCGTGGTCGCGACCTGGGCCGGCATCGTCGGCCTGCTCGGGCTGATCGGGTTCATCTACGCGAGGTTGAGCAAGAACTGAGGGGATTGTCGATCTGCGATTGCCGATGGCCGAGTTGAGGGCCAATCGGAAATCGGGGATCGAAAACCGGAAATCATGAAGACGATCGACCGCTACATCATCCGACAGTTCCTGATGAACTACGTGATCCTCTTCGCGGTGTTGGAGCTGTTGGTCATGTCGGTGGACTTCGTGATCAACCTCGACGAGTTCCTGAAGGCCGGCCAGGGCGACACGGGCGCGCTGAGCCGGGCCTGGTCGATCGTCACCGCCACCTTCGGCTACTACTGGCCAAAGGTGTTCCGCGACTTCGTGTACCTCTCGGGCATCCTGCCCGCCGCGGCCGCGGGCTTCACGCTCAGCGCCATGGTGCGCAACCGCGAGATGGTCGCGCTGCTGGCCGGCGGGGTGAGCCTGTACCGACTGGCGCTGCCGATCCTCGCGGTGGGGTTCGTCGTGTCCAGCTCGGTGCTGCTCTTCCAGGAGATGGTCATCCCGCCGCTGCGCGAGCGCGTCGCCGCCCAGCACAAGTACATCAAGTACGGCGGCAGCAAGCCGTTGACCATCGAGTTCATCCCCGACAAACAGCCCGACGGCAGGCCCGGCCCGCTCTACAGCGCCGCGCGCTTCGACGTGAACACCAAGGAGCTCGAAGAGCTGACCATCCTCAAGCGCGACCAGCGCGGCCGGGCCAGCGAGAAGATCACCGCCGACGCCGCCGCGTGGGACGAGGCCAACCACGGCTGGCAGTTGACCGGCGGCCTGAGTTACCCGCGCGTCGCCTCGGCCGACACCGCCGCCCAGCGCCACATCAAGCCCACCGCCGTGAGCTTCATGCCCAGCGGCCTCGACCCCGACACCCTGCTCGCCCACCGCAAGAGCCAGTTCCGCGAGATGATGCGTTCGAGCGAGTTGCTCGACCTGATCGAACGCAAGACCATCCTCGACCCGCGTGAGCTGACGCTGATCCTGCACAAGCGGTTCTCGATCGCCGTGGTCAACGTGCTGATCCTCACGATGGCGCTGCCGTTTTTCCTGATGCGTGCGCCCGGCGGGCTGATGATGCCGTCGCTGCAGGCGATGAGCGTGTGCCTGCCGGTGTGGTTCGGTTCGTTCGCCATGACGCAGCTGGTCGGCAACATCCCGCCGGCGCTGATCGCGTGGGTGCCCGCGGTGATCTACCTGCCGGTGGCGCTGTTCCTGCTCGACCGGGTGAAAACTTAAACCCACACCAGGCGTGCGTGATCACCCCCGCTCGGCCGACCGTGGTTTGACGCGGCTGAGCCAGGCGAGCGAGGCCAGCCCGGTGGTGAGGATGACCAGCACCTCGGCGGCGCGGTCGACGAGCGAGACGGTCATGGCACTGGCTTCGAGGCCCTTGCCCAGCAACCCGGCTTCGCCGCCGATCTTGTTCAGCCACTCGCGCAGGCCCAGGCCGTTGGCGGGCATCGCCGCCGACAGCGTGCTGATCAGCGACAGGTACGTCGCGTCGACGATGGTCATGTCGACCTGCAGGATGCGCCCCACCAGCCACCAGCGCACGGCCACGCCCATGAGGTTCACCGTCGCCAGCAGCGTGCCGACCAGCAGCACGTTGAACGCGTGACCGACGCCGTTGAGCGACGAGCGCCCGACCCAGTCGGCGACCTTCTTCGGCGGCACGTAGTGCAACACCAGCGCCCCGACCAGTGCCACGGCGAAGATCATCGCCACCACCGACACCCACCACAGCGCATCGAGCTCGCGTCGCCAGAGCGTGGCCAAGCCCACGACGCCGATCGACCCGAGGATCGCGCCGCTAATCATCATGTGCGTGAGCACCGAGGCGCCGTAGGCGACGCCGTGGCGGTGCTTGAGGTAGGCGATGCGCCCGACGAGGCCGGCCTTGACGGGTGTGTAGTTCAATAAGGCGCTGGCCGCGAGCAGGCCCATCATCGCCAGCGGGCTGACCGGCCGGGCCGGGTCGACGAAGGGCTTGTTGATCACCCAGAACATCAGCCCGTTGACCACGGTCGTGGTCAGCAGCACCAGCGTCAGCAGCACGGCGATGTCGAGCGGGTCGGCCTCGAGCAGCCTGCCGAAGCCCCCGCCGTCGCGCCCCTCTTCGATCGCAAAGTAGATCGACGCGCCGAGCAACACGAGCGCCAACGCGAAACCGACCCAGCGCAACCAGCGCTTCGCCGGCGGCGCTTCGTGCTCCAGCTCCTTGGCGTCTTCGATGATGGGGTCGAGTTCAGACATGATGGGGGAAGGACGAATGACGAAGCTCGAATGACGAATCAATCACCAAGCCCCAATGTTCAAAACAGGCGCGGCGGTTTGGGCATTCGGCCATTGGGATTTGATTGGGTATTGGTCATTGGTGATTGGTTATTCCTCGACCCCTAAATCTTGCTTGGTAAACAGCGCCTCAAACACATACCCCGCGCCTTCGATGTTCTCGCGTGCGCCCTCTTGCCTGTCGATGGTGCCGATGATCTTCAGCACCGTGGCGCCCTCGGCTTCGATGACCTTGGCGGCTTCGAGGACCTGCCCGCCGGTCGTGCACACGTCTTCGACCAGCACGACCCGGTCGCCGGGTTCGAGCCTGCCCTCGAGCCGCTTGGCGGTGCCGTAGTCTTTCTTCTGGTTGCGGATGAAGATGCAGGGCACGCCCGACGCCATCGACGCGGCAGAGACCAGCGGGATGCCGCCGAGTTCTGCGCCGGCGAGCTTGGTCGCGTCGGCGGGGATGCGCTCGGCAAAAAGTTTGCCCAGTTCCCCCAGAATGTCGGGCTGGGTGCTGAACAGGTACTTATCGAGGTAGTAGTTGCTGGTCCGGCCGCTGCGGAGCATAAACTCGCCTTTCAGCAGCGCCACGTCGGCAATCCGTTGTGCGATGGGGTCCTTGCTGGTCATGGCGGCAGAGCATACACGAACTGCCCGGCGTTGCGCAGCGACCACATTAAAACCGCCTGGTGAGGTTTAAACGCAACATCGCGCGGTTATCAGACAACGCCGTGAAAAACCACAACACGCAGCCAGAAAAGCACTTGCGTCAACGCGCGGCCTGTGGCATTCGTTTTGTATGGGTTATGCCGGTTGCCCGGAGGGGCAAAGAGAAAGGACCAGACGCATGAACAAGCGCACGTGGTGGTGCGCCGTGACGACCGCGCTGCTGATCGGCGGCGTGGCGATGGCGCAGGACACTCCCTATCAACGATCGCACAACGTCAACAGCTTTCAGAGCCAAGGCGGGACGCGCATCATCACCCCGGCCCAGTTGCACCCGAACGTGACGGTCTCGCGCACGCTCGCGGCCCAGCCGGTGCACCCGCACATGGTCAAGGTGATCATCGGCGGCGGCAGCCCAGGCGCCAACACCTCCGCCGGCGCGGGGCAGATCAGCACCTGGATCGACCCCATGCGCAAGCTCGACGGCGACGGCGGGCTCGACGAAAACCACTCGCTGGTCAAGGCTCAGCGCCTCTACCTGTCGCTGACCATGACCAGCACCGAAGAACTTAACGCGATCCGTTCGCACAGCCACGAGGTTTACGCCAACACCTACGCCCAATCCAACCGGGTGCGGATCGTGGTGAACCCCAAGGCCCGCCAGGACGCGGCGGGCATGGCCCGCGCGCCCAAGCCGATGATGGTGCTGACCAAGCCGGTGGACACGAAGGCCAAGCCGCAGGCGCAGCCCGCGCCGGAAGAAAAGCCCGTGCCCATGCCGGTCGCGCCCACACGCGACGAGGACCGCGAGGAGACGGACCTGGTCGCCTCGGCCGAGTGACGGCCAGATACATTTGCCCCCTGATCAGGCGAGGCTCGTGGCTTTCTGCCCGGGTCTCGCTTTTTTATTTGATGAAGCGGATGTTCATCGGGTAGCGATGGACGACGCCCCTGCTCGCTTGCACCGCCGCGATGATGCAGAACACCAGATCGAGGATGCCGACCAGGATCATCACGGGAACGGTCACGATCACGGCGACGCCGCAAGTGATCCCGGTCAGCAGGCCGGCCGCCAACAACACGACGAGCACGGCGAGCTGGAAGTTGAGCGCTTCTTTTCCCTGGTCGTCGACGAAGGGTTCGGTGTCTTTCTTGATCAGCCAGATGACCAGCGGGCCGACGAAACTGAGGAACACCGCCAGCAGGTGGCAGAGCATGGCCATGCTTTTGGCGTCGGCGGACGGCTCGCCGTAGCCGTAGACGGAACTGTCGTAGGGGGGTGGGGGCGGCTCTTGGTTGTATGGGTCGTCGTAACGGTTGCCGTATTCGTCGTTCATGCCACTGACCCCTTTGCGCGCGTGATGTGCGTGTCACCTTGTCAATGGGACGCGGCATCGGCGACGGATTGCACGTCCAACCAGGTCATTTCAGCCGGCGCCGGAGGCGCGAGCACGCGGACGGCCGGGCCGATCGGCGACCAGACGCGCGGCGCGGTCGGGCCGAACAGGGCGACCGTGGGCACGCCGAGCTGGGCCGCGAGGTGCGTGGGGCCCGAGTCGTTGCCGATGAACACCGATGCGCCGGCGATCGCTTGGCCGAGCGCCACGAGGTCGCGCGGCCAGACCAAGTGGTGTAGACGTTGCCAGCGTTCGAGCGTTTCACCCGACCAACGCTCGGCCTCGGCTTCGCCCAGCAGCACGACCACGGGCCGACCGATCGCATTGAAATGCTCGATCAACCGCTCGAATCGCTCGGCGGGCCAGCACTTGTCGACGCCGCCCGAGCCGGGGTGGATGACGACGGGGCCGTCGGGGTTGATGCGGGGCTCGGCGCCGGCGGGCGTGAGGTCGAAACCTTGCTCGATCAGTTGCCGTCGGTGGTACTCGGCGAGGTGGTGGTCGAGGTCGTGGTTCGGGCGGGGTTCGACGAAGGCGCAACGCGCTTGGGGCGCAAGGCGGCGGATGTTGGTTGCCCACGCGTCGCGGGCGCTGGCGACGAAGCTGATGATTTGGTCGGAAGCGCTAAGCCGCAAGCGGCTTGGGGTGGGGGCGTCGGGGGCGTGAAGCCGGCTGAGGTCGGGGGTGTCGATGTCGATCGGCGTAACGCCGAGGTATTTCGCCGCGAGGCGCGCTTTGCCCGACGGGGCAACGAACGTGCACGCAGGTAGGGCGCGCAGCAACGGCCAGGTCAACACGCTGTCGCCGAGTGCGCCGTGATGGAAGACGATCGTGCTCACGCGGTTTTACGAGGTTTCAGTTGCGATCAAGTCGAGCAGTTTTTCGCGCAGCCGCGAGGTGATGGGGCCGACCCGACCGGCGCCGATGGTTTTGCGTTCGACGGCCGCGACGGGCAGCAGTTGCCAACTCGAGTTGGTGAGAAAGACCTCGTCAGCGTCGAGCAGGTCATCGACGCCGATCATGCACCGTTGGACGGGGATGTCGAGCTGCTCGGCGATTTCGATGACCGCGGCGCGCGTGATGCCGGGCAGCACGGCCGACGGCAGCGTGCCCGTGCCCTCTTCGCCGCGCGCGATCGGGGTGAGCAGCGTGTCCGCTTTGACGACGAACGCGTTGGACACCGCGCCGCCGCACAGGTGGTTGGTCACGGAAAGCCAGAGCGTTTCGCCGGCGCCGAGTTGCGACGCCTCGGCCAGCGTGCGCAGGCGGGCCCAATAGTTGAGCGTTTTGTGGCCCGCGCCGGGGTCGAAGGGGTTGGCCTTGGCGTTGGCGATGGTGACGGTTACGCCGCGCTCGAAAAGTTCGGCGGGGTACCGCGTGGGCTCGGTGGCGACGCAGAACACGCTGGGTTCGTGCGGCGCAGGTGTACCGTCGCCGCGCGCCGCGCCCAGCAGCGACAGGTCGCCGCCCGTGACGGTCAGGCGCAGGCGGGCTTCGGTCAGGTCGTTTTCCGCGAGCGTGGCGTTGACCAACTCGCTCAGCGGTTCGGCCTTGAGCGAAGCCGACAGGCCGGTCTCGGCGGCGCTGTCGATGAGGCGGGCGATGTGGGCGTCGAGGCGGAAGACCTTGCCGTTGAACGCCTGCATGGTTTCGAACAGGCCGACGGCGTGCTGGACGCCGGCGTCGTGGACGCTGAGCGTGGCTCGGTCGAGGGGCACGAACTGGCCGTTGACGTAAGCTTTCATGGGGCGGCATGGTCGGCGGAGTCGCCGTCGGCGTCAACGCAACCCAGCGCCCGCAGCATGGCCTGGGCCTTGGCGAGGGTTTCGTTGTACTCGTCGGCGGGCTGTGAGTCGGCGACGATGCCACCGCCGACGCCGAAGTCGACGTGGTAGCGCGACCCCCGCCCCGCTGAAGCGGGGCTCGCCGTGAGCAGCATGGTGCGGATGGCGACGTTGAGGCGAGCCTCGTCTTTCGAGAGGTAACCGATGCACCCGCAGTACGGGCCGCGGGCGTGGGGTTCGAGTTCGCCGATGATCTGCATGGCCCGCACCTTGGGCGCACCGGTGATCGATCCGCCGGGCAGCGCAGCTTTGAGCAGGTCGACGACGTCCATCGACTCGTGCAGCCGACCGGTGATGGTCGCCACGCCGTGGTGCACGGTGGGGTGGGTCTCGATCTCGCGCGGGTGTTGAACCTTGACCGAGCCGTAGTCGCAGACCTTGCCCAGGTCGTTGCGCATCAGGTCGACGATCATGTTGAGTTCGGCGAGGTCTTTCTCGCTTCTTTGAAGCTCGTCGAATGCGGATTGCGGATTGCGGAGTTCGGAGTTGGGACGCGTGCCCTTGATCGGCCGAGTGATCACATCACGGCCGCGCACCTCCAAAAAAAGTTCGGGCGATGTCGAAAGCAGCGCGCGCTCCGGCACGATTCCGCATTCCGCACTCCGCAATCCGCATTCGACGTACGCTCCATACCACGCCGGGCTGACGGCCGCGAGGCGCTGGAACAGCTCGCGCGGGTGGCCGGCGAACTCGGCCGACAGCCGTTGGGCAAGGTTGACCTGGAACACGTCCCCCGCCGCGATGTAATCGATCACTTGCCGCACGGCCGCCTCGTAATCGCCGCGCGTAAAGTCTGCGTCGAACGCCACCTGTTCGGGCGATTCCGCATTCCGCATCCCGCATCCCGCATTCACCCCGATCTCCTCCCACGCCGGGCAGTACCCGAGTTCAACGACGGGCCAGTCTCGGTGGCTGCGGGGCGGGCCCAGCTTGGCCGGCTCGATGAGGTGGGCGATCTCGTAGCCGAGGTAGCCGAACCACCGGCCGGGCAGGTCGGGGTCGTGCAGCAGGTTTTTCAGGTCGTCGAACAGCCTGCCGGTCAGGGGCCGATCGAGGCCGACCAGCTCGCTGCCGGCACCGAAACGGTACGTAAACCAAGCGATCGGCTGAGCAAAGAGCGATCTTCGAGCCCAGCGCGGGTGCGGCCGGCCCGAATGGAGCAAAGCCACCGGCCGCTGGGGCGAAGCTTTTTGCAGCAGGGCCAGCGCCGGGTCGCGGGGCAGGGCTTGGACACGTTGACGGTTCATGGCCAAATACTATACTCGCCAACTCCATCCGGGCCGCTGGCGGTGGCATCACCAGCGGCTAAACAGAGGCGAGTCAGTCAGTAAGCGCGACAGCGGTATCGCCCCCACGAGGCAAGGGCGGCGGCTCGCGGTTAAAAAACCCACACACCCGACTAAAGGGAACTGCATCCGATGGCCAAGAAGACGACCAAGCGCGTGTACTACTTCGGCAAGACCAAGACCGAAGGCAAGAAGGACATGAAGGAACTGCTCGGCGGCAAGGGCGCGAACCTCGCCGAGATGACCAGCATCGGCCTTCCCGTACCCCCCGGCTTTACGATCACCACCGAGGTCTGCGACGAGTACTACAAGTCCGGACGCAAGCTGCCCAAGGCCCTGCTCGACGAGGTCCACAAGGCCGTCGCCATCGTCGAGAAGGAAACCGGCAAGAAGTTCGGCTCGGTCGACAACCCGCTGCTGTTCAGCGTCCGCTCCGGCGCCAAGCTGTCCATGCCGGGCATGATGAACACCATCCTCAACCTCGGCCTCAACGACAAGGCCGTGCTCGGCGTCGCCGAAGCGACCGGCAACGAGCGCTTCGCGTGGGACTCCTACCGCCGCTTGATCAACATGTACGGCGACGTCGTCATGGAAGTCGACCACCACCACTTCGAAGCCGCGTTCGACAAGATCAAGAAGAAGTACAAGGTCAAGCTCGACACCGACGTGCCCGCCGAAGGCCTCAAGGAACTCTGCGACGCCTACAAGGCCGTCTACAAGAAGCACACCAAGCAGAACTTCCCCCAGGACCCGTTCAAGCAGCTCACCCTCGCCGTCGAGGCGGTGTTCAAGAGTTGGATGGCCCCCCGCGCCATCAAGTACCGCGCGGTCGAGGAGATCACCGGCCTGCTCGGCACCGCCGTCAACGTGCAGACCATGGTCTTCGGCAACATGGGCGACGACTGCGGCACGGGCGTCGGCTTCACCCGCGACCCGTCGACCGGCAAGAACGAGTTCTTCGGTGAGTTCCTCATCAACGCCCAGGGCGAAGACGTCGTCGCCGGCATCCGCACCCCCGAGCACGTCTCGAAGATGGGCAAGTGGAAGACCAAGAAGTTCCCCCAGCTCGGCAAGAACGTCTACAAGCAGCTGCTCGCCGTCAAGAAGAAGCTCGAGAACCACTACCGCGACATGCAGGACATCGAGTTCACCATCGAGCAGGGCACGTTCTACATGCTCCAGACCCGCAACGGTAAGCGGACCGCGACCGCGGGCCTGAAGATCGCGGTGGACCTGGTCAACGAGAAGCTGATCAACGTCAAGACCGCCGTGCAGCGCGTCAAGCCCAACGACCTGAACCAGCTGCTGCTGCCGTCGTTCGACCCCAAGGCGACGCGCGACGTGCTTTGCAAGGGCCTGCCCGCCTCGCCGGGCGCCGCGGTCGGTAAGCCGGCCTTCACCGCCGACGAGGCCGTCGAGCGTGCCCACCAGGGCGAGAAGGTCCTGCTGGTCCGCAAGGAAACCAGCCCCGAGGACGTCGAAGGCATGCACATGGCCGCCGGCATCCTCACCTCGACCGGCGGCATGACCAGCCACGCGGCGGTCGTCGCCCGCGGCTGGGGCAAGTGCTGCGTCGCCGGCGCCGGCGCCGTGCACATCAACGAGAAGAGTGGCTTCATCACCGTCAACGGCAAGAAGTTCGGCCGTAACGACACGATCTCCATCGACGGCACGAGCGGCGAGGTCATGGCCGGCGCGGTCGCGACCCGGACGCCCAAGCTCTCCGGTAACTTCGCCAAGCTCATGGCCTGGGCCGACAAGTTCCGCAAGCTCGCCGTCCGCACCAACGCCGACACCCCCGCCGACGCCAAGCGGGCCCGCGACTTCGGCGCCCAGGGCATCGGCCTGTGCCGCACCGAGCACATGTTCTTCGAAGGCCCGCGCATCCTCGCCATGCGTGAGATGATCCTCGCCACCGACGAGCAGGCGCGCCGCAAGGCCCTCAAGAAGCTCCTGCCCTACCAGCGCAAGGACTTCGAAGGCATCTTCAAGGCCATGAAGGGCCTGCCCGTGACCGTCCGCCTGCTCGACCCGCCGCTGCACGAGTTCCTCCCGCACGACGCCAAGGGCCAGGCCGAGGTCGCCAAGGCGCTGAAGGTCAAGCCCTCCATCGTCAAGCAGCGCGTCTCCATGCTGCACGAGATGAACCCGATGCTCGGCCACCGCGGCTGCCGCCTGTCGATCACGTACCCCGAAATCCTCGAGATGCAGGTCACGGCCATCACCGAGGCGGCGATCAACTGCAAGAAGAAGCAGGTCGACGCCAAGCCCGAGGTCATGATCCCGCTGGTGGGCACCAAGGCCGAGCTCGCCGTGCTGCGCCAGCTGGCCGTGGACACCATCGCCGCGGTCAAGAAGGCCAAGAAGTACACCGGCCGGCTCGACATCCCCGTCGGCACCATGATCGAGATCCCGCGTGCGGCCCTGACCGCCGACGAGGTCGCCCAGGACGCCGACTTCTTCAGCTTCGGCACCAACGACCTGACGCAGATGACGTTCGGCTACAGCCGCGACGACGTCAACACCTTCCTGCCCGACTACCTCGCGCAAGAGGTGCTGCCGGTCGACCCGTTCCAGTCGCTGGACCAGACGGGCGTCGGCCAGCTGGTCGAGATGGCCGCGAGCAAGGGCCGCAGCGTCAAGAAGAAGCTGAAGCTCGGCATCTGCGGCGAGCACGGCGGCGACCCGTCGTCGATCGAGTTCTGCCACCGCGTGGGCCTGGACTACGTGTCCTGCTCGCCGTTCCGCGTCCCGGTCGCGCGCCTTGCCGCCGCCCAGGCCGCCCTCGCCAACGGCAAGTAAGCCCGACGCTTTATCCGACTCCCCCAAGCCCACGCTCAACCGAGCGTGGGCTTTTTCGTGCGCGTGGTACAATGAATGCCCAATGTGGGAGGTCAATCGTGGCACGCACCAAGCGCACTTGGCAGGAAAAACTCGCAGACGCCAAGGCGAAGGAGGACCTGCCGCACACGTTCCACTGCGACAAGACCGGCAAGCACTTCGTGGTGCCCAACCCCGCGGAGGTCGAGGCCGAGATGCGCGCAGTCCGCAAGGGCAAGGTCAAAACCATCAAGCAGATCTGCGATAAGCTGGCCGAGGCGCACGGCACGGAGGTCTGCTGCCCGATGACGACGGGCATCTTCGCGTGGATCATCTCGCACGCGGCCGACGAGGCCGAGCAGGCCGGGCGCAAACGCGTCGTGCCGTGGTGGCGCACCGTCAAGACCCGCGGCGAGCTGAACCCCAAATACCCCGGCGGCGTCGACGCCCAGCGCGCCCGCCTCGAAGACGAGGGCCACACCATCGAACAGCGCGGCAAGAAGTTCTTCGTCGCCGGCGCGTGAGTCCGCGATGGCGAATAGATACTCTTGCCATTACCTTGTATGACAAGACAAAAGACATGACCAAACACACCTGCCAATTATTGCTGCTCCTGCTGACGGTGGCATGCTTCGGCTGTCAGCAGGAATCCACCCCCGTGGCCCCAAGCACGCAAGATCAACTACCCGCGTGGGCTGACTTTTTCGCGTCTACCGACCAATTGGAACGTTTCAAGCAAGTGGTCGACGATTACTTTGCCAGGAATGACATCGAGGTCCTTATCGACGACGGATGGGTCATCCCCATCACGACGAACGATGACGAAGAAAACCGGCGTTTCGGCCTCAGCAACGTGGGGCAGGCTTGCGTGTCGAGCCCGGAGAGCGATTGGACAAAGATCGTATCGGAGCACTTCGACAACATCTACCGCTCGATGGACCAACAGCAAGCGATGTCCGATCGGTTGACCAAGAGCTACGAGTCGGCCAAGGACCACCTGTGCGTCAGGCTATGGGAGCAGGCGGACACCACCGAATGGGATGACTTACTGCACGTGAACGGTCGTATCCCCGGCATCATCGGGGTGGTCGTGATTGACCTGCCAGAATCGGCCCACGCCTTATCCGCCGATGACATCGCGGGCTGGGACGTCACCGCGGACCAAGTATGTCAAACCGCGCTCGCCAATCTTGATCGCCTTGCCCCAGTCAAGGCGGAAAAGGTGAAACTCAAGAACGGTGCCGTGATCCACTTCTTGACGGGCGATTCAATCTATGGCGGTTCATGGGCATTACGATTGAACAAACACCCGGGCTTGCATGGGAAACACGGGGCGCTGGTTGCAATCCCGACGCGCGACTTGGTGCTCACCATTCCCATCAACGATCTGAGTATCGTCCCGCAAACCGAGACGTTAATCATGCTCGCCATGAATCTAGAGCTAGAAGGCCCCGGCTCAGTAACAAACAACATCTACTGGCACCACAAAGGCCACTTCGTTCAACTCCCTTACGAAATCAAGGACCAACAGCTGTTTTTCAAGCCACCGCAGACTTATCTCGACATGCTTAACCAACTCACCCCGCCAAGCGACACTGAGGCCACGAACTAATCGAAGCCCACGTTCGCTGAACGTGGGCTTCTTTCGTGTTGAGCGACGTCCACATTCAGCCGGGCAACGGCATTAACAGGCGGAGGCTACCCCTGATGCGTCTAACGTTGTTGAGTTTATTGTGCGTGGTGGTGTCGACCGCCCTAGTTTCAAATGCGAACGCCGGCAAGCCGAACATCGTGCTGCTGTACGCCGACGACCTCGGTTACGGCGAGCTGGGCTGCTACGGGCAGGAGATGTTCGACACGCCGGTGCTCGACGAGATGGCGGCGCAGGGCGTGCGGTTCACGCAGTTCTACGCGGGCAACGCGGTGTGCGGCCCGTCACGGGCCTCGCTGATGACCGGCAAGCACCCGGGCCACGCCACCGTGCGCGGCAACAGCGCCCACCGCGGCAACCACCGCTGGGAACGCGTCGCCCTGAAGCGCGACGAAGAAACGATCCCCGAGATGCTCAAGCGGGCCGGGTACCAGACGGCGATCATCGGCAAGTGGCACCTGGAAGACCCCAACGATCGGAGCACCTGGGCGCACGCGCGCGGCTTCGACTACGCCGTGCACGCGCAGTGGCGCTCGCGCTTTGGTGGTGAGAAGTTCAAGCCGACCGATTACTACGTCAACGGTCAGAACCCCGTCCATTACGACAAGACCCAATACTCGTGCATGGACGAGTTCCGCACGGACCTGGCGATGGCGTGGCTGGACAAGGTCGACCGGAGCAAGCCGTTTTTTTTGTTCATGTCGTACAAGATCCCGCACACGCCGATGAACGACATTAACGACGACGCGATCTACGCCGACCGCGGTTGGCCCGAGGTCGAGCGCCAACACGCCGGGCGGATCACGCTGCTGGACCGGCAGATCGGCCGGCTGCTTGCGCACCTGCGGAAGATGGGCGTGGAGGAGAACACGCTGATCGTGTTCACCAGCGACAACGGCTCGCACCGCGAGGGCGGGCACGACCACCGGTTCTTCAAGAGCTCGGGCGTGCTGCGGGGCCACAAGCGCGACCTGTACGAGGGCGGCATCCGCGTGCCGACGATCGCTTATTGGAAAGGCAAAGTGAAACCGGGCCAGACCAGCGACCACATCGCGGCGCAGTGGGACCTGATGGCGACGTTCGCCGAGGCCGCGGGCGTCGAGCCGGCCGAGGGGTTGGACAGCCTGTCGTTCATGCCCACGCTGCTCGGCGGCGAACAGCCGGCGCACCCGTATATGTACTGGGAGATCCAGCTCGACGGCTGGTGGCGCACGATGCCGACCGGCGGCTTCCGCCAAGGCATCCGCAAGGGCGACTGGAAAGCCGTGCGCTACGGCGTGATGACCGAGACACAGCTGTACAACCTCGCGGAGGACGTTTCGGAATCGAACGACGTGGCCGCGGAGCACCCGGAGCTGGTCGCGGAGTTCGAGCGGCTGTTTAAGTCGGCCCGTACCGAGGCGCCCGGCTTCCCCTACGGCGGCCACGTGCAGGACTATCGCGGGTCTGAAAAGTATCAGTGGGATTGATCGACCCGTACCCGGCAAGCACAGAGCCCGCGTTCGGTGAACGCGGGCTTTTTCGTGCGCCTGTGGTGGGGCCGGTGGTCAGTCGATCAGGTCGAGGATCGCCGCGGCGGGCGGGCATTGCTTGAGGACCATCTGCAGGTTTTGTTGGTGGCCGTCGTCGTCTTTGCTGTAGTAGATGCTGCGTGTGGACTTGACCATGCCGATGACGTTGCCGCGGTCGTCGAAGATCGGCCCGCCGCTGGAACCCTTGGCGTAGTCGGCGTCGATGGCGAGCTGGTTGATGACGTTGGTCTTTCGGCCGACACGGGCGGCGCCCTTGAAGTAGCGTGAGACGTAGCCCTGCGTGAGCGTGTAGAACTGGCGGGCGGGGTGGGAGATGACGGTCACGGGCGTGCCGGTCGGTGCGTCGGCGCGCAGCGGCAGCGCGGTCAGCTCCGCGCCCTCCGGCAGGTCGAGCCGACCGATCGCCACGTCGTCGGCCTTGCTCGCGGCGAGAACTTCTTCAACCGGGTAGACGTCGCCGGCGGCGGTCATGGCGACGAGGGTGTGACGGGCTTTGTTGTCGACGACGTGGTGGTTGGTGACGAACACGCCGTCGGCGGTGATGGCGAACCCGCTGGCCGGGCCGGTGTGCCACTTGTCGCACTTGTCGCACTTGTAGACGCTGGCGACGACGAGCACGCCGGGCTTGTTGCGGGCGTAGACCTCGGCGGGGCTGAGCGTTTGGGTGTTGGCCGGCGGCAGGTCGAGGGCGCAGCTGTCGTTTTTCAACTGCTTGATCAGGTCCGCCATGGGCGTGGTGCGCCCGTCGTCGATGAGCTTCGTGGCCTTGGTTTGCAGGCTGCGGACGAGCTTGCGGTCGTCGATCGAATCGAACGCGACCTCACCGGCGGCGCAGAGCTGGGCGGTCGGCGGCGCATCGTCGCACGCTAACGGTGGCGCGGCGTTCGGCGTCGCCCACCAGGCGAGCGCGGCGAGGGTGATGGCGGTAAGGGTGAGGGCGTATTTCATGGGAAGGCTCCGTAATCAGATCATCACAGCATAGACGTGAGAAGGAGCGGGGTTTGCCCAAGAAGATCGGATTAAGCGCTGGCCGGGCTTCCGATATCGAGGATCAAGCCCAAGTACATGCCCGACACTTTCATGGAGGTCTCGATCAGCCCGTAACCCAGGTAACTGAGGCCGTAGAACGCGCCGATGAGCACGATCAGGAAGGCGCCGGGGTTGGTGACCGATTTGATCAGGCGGTCGTAAGGGGGGACGAAGTTCGCGAGGATCGCCGAGCCGTCGAGCGGCGGGACGGGCAGCAGGTTCAAGAACAGCAGCGCCACGTTGAACACGCCGAAGACCCAGAAGAACTGCTGGGTGTTGGCGACGGTCTGTGGCATGTCGTCGACGCCCCAGACACCGTAGACCCGCACCATGACCCCGAGGACCGTCAGCCCGATCAGCGCGAGCAGGAGGTTCATCAGCGGGCCCGCGGCGGCGACCATGGCGTGGCCGTACTTGCTTCGGAAGCGTTTGGGGTCGACGGGCATGGCGCCGAACGCGATGCCGACGAAGACGAAGAGGACGAGGGAGAACACGCCCATGTGCACGATGGGGTTGGGGGTCATGTGGCCGGTGAGGCGGGGGGTGGGGTCGCCCTGCCACAGCGCCGCCCAACCGTGGGCCAGTTCGTGGAGGGTGATGCTGAACACAACCGTCGCGAAGACGAACCCGAAGTACATCGGGTCGTCGAAGAGCGTTTCGATGAACAGCGCCAGGGTGATCATGCGGGCATTGTACGCCGGGCGGGGTTGATTGCTAGACGCGGAAGGACGCGGCGCGATCGGGTTCGGCTTTGTCTGCGCCGCAGCAACCGGGTGTTTGCACGTCGGCGGGTTCGGCGGGCGTAGTGCAGCAAGTCGACCCGGTCGCAGCGGCTTTGTTGCCGCCGACGAGCAGCCGCCCGGGCAGCCGGCGCAACGGCCGGATCGCCAGCACAATCAGCAGCGCGGTCGCGGCGAGGGCGAACCAGTACGGGAAGAAGCCGTGCTCGTGGCGGACGGTGGGCGTGACGTTCAGCGTATAGCGCGCGATCGCCGCGTCGAGCGCCAGCCCCGCACCGACCGAGCATACGGCGATGGCGAGCAGGTAAGCGACGAGCACGCGCACGCCGAGCTCTTTGCGGAGCACGCCGATGGAGCCGATGTTGGTCGCCGGCCCGGCCAGCAGCAGCACGAGCACGGTGCCGGGCGAGACGCCGGTCATGAGCAGCGCCGCGGCGATCGGTGTCGAGGCCGTGGCGCAGAGGTACAACGGCACACCGACGACGAGCATGACCAACATCGCGGGCAGGCCGCTGCCGAGCTTGGCCAGCGTGTCGGGGCCGATGAAGGTCGTCATCAGCCCCGCTACGACGATGGCGACGATCAGCCACTTGCTGATGTCGTCGAGCAGCTTGGTGAACACGTAACGTAGGCCGTCGATCACGCGGGCGATCGGTGAGCGTTTCGGCTCATCGTTCTCACCGCCGCAACATGCCGCTTGCGGCTTAGCGCTATCAACCACATCATCGATCGCTTCTCTCCGCTGGGCAAAGATCGCCGCGAAGCCCGCGACCAACGCGCTGCCCAGCGCCGCGATCGGTCGCGACACGGCCATGACCGGCCCGAGCAGCGCGTAGCTGAGCATGAACGAGTCGAGCCCGATCTCGGGGGTAGACACGAGGAACGACACGGTGGCGGGCTTGCTGGCGCCCTGCCGGCGCAGGCCCAGGGCCGTGGGCAGCACGCCGCACGAACACAGCGGCAAGGGGATGCCCACCACGCTCGCCCGCAGCACCGCCCCGCCGCCGCCGCCGCCCAGCCAGCGGGCGACGATATGCGTGGGCACCAGGGCCTTGACCAGCGCCGCAGCCACAAAACCAATGAGCAACCAAGGCCCGGCCGCCACGGCCATGTCCCAGATGTTGGACACGATCTCCATCAGCTTGTTCATCGCCCTCATCATACGCGTTATCGTGGCGTTCTATCGGACCCGGCGAGTGACGCCCGCAATGTTTTTGCCGACCTTAAGCACACAAAACCGCCTGCCGATGTCACTAGTGGGGTCAGGGAAACCACGTGGAGGTACGAGGCATGTCGACCACCCCACCCAACGACCTGATCGGCCTCATCAGCCAGCCCGAGTACTGGCAGCAGACGCAGGCCAAGGACCAGCAGCGCTGCTTCGAGCGATTCGAGGTGCGGGGCGATGCCACGCTCGAACCGATCGAGAAGGGCCACGTCGAATCGCCCTGCATCCGCGTGCAGCTGCGCGACATCAGCCGGGGCGGCATCGGGTTTATTTCCAATCAGTTTATCGACCCCGGCACGGTCTGGCGCGTGCGGTTCGAGTATCAAAGCGAGCTGATCGGCACCCAGCCGGCGGTGGTGCGCTACTGCCGGCTGACCAGCGAAAACATGTACATCGTCGGCGGGCAGTTCGTCGTCGAGCCGGCGATGATGATGCTGCAAGGCGTGCCCGAGCAACACCTGGGCAAGGACATCGTCGACCGGCAGGACACGCTGGACACCGCCGACTTCGTCGCGCCCGAAGCGCTGGAAGATTAACGCGACCGGGGCGAGCAACCCACCCCGGGCTGCGGTATGATGCCCGTAGCTCGTCGGAAAGATGATCGCCACGGAGGAACCGCTGGTGCCACAGGCAAACGGAAGTGCACAACCCACCCCGCACGAAGCGGTCAAGAACTTCGTGCTCGACACGAACATCCTCCTGCACAACCCCAACGCGCTGTTCATGTTCGACGACAACCGCGTGGTGATCCCGTTCACCGTCATCGAAGAGCTCGACGCCTTCAAGAAGAACAACGACGACGTCGGCCGCAACGCCCGCGAGACCATCCGCCACCTCGACCGGCTGCGCAGCCAGGGCGAACTGAGCGAGGGCGTCGAGTGGAACGGCCACGGCGGCCTCGTCCAGGTCGACCTCGGCCAGTACGACCTGCCCCCCGCCCTGCACGGCGATGCGCCCGACAACCGCATCATCGCCTGCGCCTACCACCGCCACACCCAGGGCCAACGCACCATCTTCATCTCCAAGGACATCAACGCCCGCATCAAGTCCGACACCCTCGGCATCGAGACCCAGGACTTCGAGGCGCAAAAGGTCGACGCCAACCGCTTGTACACCGGCTACGCCGAGCTGACCGTGCCGTCGGGCATCATCGACGCGATGTGGGACGAGAAACAGCTGCCCCTCGACAAGCTCACACCGCACCTGACCCGCACCGACGAATCGACCGGCCAACAAACCACCACCGAGCTGCACGCCAACCAGTTCGTGCTCATGCGCGACGCCACCGAAGACTCACACACCGGCCTCGCCCGCCGGTTGGCCGACACCGACCACCTCGTGCCGGTCACCAACCCGCGTAAGCCCGTGTTCGGCGTGCTGCCGCGCAACGTGCAACAGACCATGGCCCTCGACCTGCTGCTCGACGACGAGATCAAGCTCGTCACCCTGCTCGGCACCGCGGGCTCGGGCAAGACCCTGCTCGCGCTGGCCGCGGGCATGCACAAGACGCTCAGCGAAAACCGCTACGACCGCATGCTCGTCGCCCGCCCCATCATGCCGTTGGGGCGCGACCTCGGTTACCTGCCCGGCGACGTGCAGGAAAAGCTCGCCGCCTGGATGCAGCCGATCTTCGACAACCTCGCCTACCTGCTGACCACCCGCGGCGGCGGCAGCCAGCACCCCGATTCCAAGACCCCCGAGCAGCGCATCCAACAGCTCATGAAGGACGGCACGCTTGTCATGGAGCCGCTGACCTACATCCGCGGCCGGTCGATCCCCAACCAGTTCCTCATCGTCGACGAGGCCCAGAACCTCACCCCCCACGAGGTCAAAACCATCGCCTCACGCGTCGGCGAAAACACCAAGCTCGTGCTCACCGGCGACGTGAAACAGATCGACAACCCCTACCTCGACACCTCGTCGAACGGCCTGTCGTACATGGTCGAGGCCCTCAAAGACCAGGGCATCGTCGGTCACGTCTCCCTGGCCAAGAGCGAACGCTCGGAGCTCGCTTCACTCGTCGCCGAACGCCTGTAACATGCGTTCATGCCCGACGCTGTCGAACAGCTCACGCTCGAGGTGCTGACGCAGATGCGCCGCGCGGATCGGCGACGGTTCGTGTTGGGCATCGTCGGCACGCCGGGAGCGGGCAAGAGCACGCTGGCCGAGCAACTCGCCGAGAAGATCAACGGCGCGGTGGGCGAAACGGGTTTTGCCGTCGTGCTCGCGATGGACGGCTTCCACCTGCCCAACGCGGAACTCGACGCGCGCGGCATGCGGCCGCGCAAGGGCTCGCCGCCGAGCTACGACGCGAAGGGTTTCGTCGAGCTGATCCGCGCGGCGCGCGAGCAACAGGCCGACGGCGAACCGATCGGCGTGCCGGCTTACTGCCGGGAGATTCACGAACCTGTGCCCGACGCGTTTTCGATTCAACCGATGTGCGGCCTGGTCATCGTCGAAGGCCAATACCTGTTGCTCGACGAACCACCCTGGGCAGATATCAAAGGGTTGCTCGACGAGGCGTGGTACATCGACCTCGACCCGGAAACCTCGATGGCCCGCACCAAGGCCCGCCATGAGCGCGGTGGGTGCACCGCCGAACAAGCGCAACGCAAGATCGACGGGAACGATCGGCCCAACGCGCGGCTGATCGAAACCACGCGCCCCCGCGCCGACCGCATCGTCACGCTGTGATTTTCAGCAACGGCTCACGCGCACCGGCGACGGGCGTTTCGTTTGAATCAAAAGGGGCGAGCTTGAACGCCTTGATCGGTTGATCGTCGAGGTGGTAGCCGTTGCCGCGTTTGCGGATGCGGTGAACGGCGAGCGTTTCGTCGTCGACCACCACGCCCAGCGGTTTGCCGGGGTAGGTGAAGCAGCCCGTGTTGATCACGACGCGCTCGCCGATGCGCCAGACGCCTTGGCGGTGGGTGTGGCCGGTCAACACAAACTGCGCGTCGGGCGAATGCTCGGCGGCGAACCGCGCGGCGAGCTTCGGCACGATCGCCCAGTAGTGCAGCAGGCGGGCGATGTGGTACGGGCGGGCGAGCAGCGACAAGAGCGTCGTCGTGCGGCCGAGGCCCTCGCCGCGGATGTGCTTCTGCCAGCTGATGTGTGCCGCGTGCGCGGTGATTTCGAGCCGGGTTTCGAGGTTCATGCGCGACGCGGGCGCGAGCGCGGCCTCGGTGGTGAAGTACTCTTCTTGCACCTGGTTCGAGGTCGGGCACCACGGCGCGATCGACGGGTGCAGCACGTCGCCGTGCGTGGCGAACACCTGCCCGCCCGCCATGACCAGGTGCCGGCGCTCGGCGAGGTACGGGTCATGGTTGCCGGAGATGAGCGTCAGCTCGATACCGTCGTGCTCGGCCAGCGACCGCAGCTCGACCAACTGCCAGCCGGCCTTAGCGCGGTAGACGGGGTGGTGCATCTCGACGAGGTCGCCGTTGACGACCAACTCGTCGAACCCGCGCCAAAGCGTGCGCAGCTGTTGGGGCTCGGCGTAGCCGGGCATGCCGAGGTGAACGTCCGATATGATCAACCGTTTGGTGCTCATCCGCCATTTCTATCGGTTGGCTCGTGGGTGCGATTAAGCCACGCTGCAACAACCAAACGCACGCCGGCGGCCCGCGGTTCGGGTCGAACTCGATTTCAAACGGAACTGCCGATAAAGAATGCTACGAAGCCCGCCGGCCGTGGGCTATAGTTGGGTCATGCCGCAGGCCCAACGCCCCCAACCCGACGCCCTGGAACGGATCACCGAAGCGCTCGACGCGCTGCAGTGCGGCGCGTCGGTGGTCGACCGGTCCGGCAAGATGGTGTTCATCAACCGCCGGCTGGCGAAGATGTACGGCCGGCCGCGTGAGCAGATGATCGGCAGGCACATCGCCGAGATGTACTCCGACGAGCAGGTCCGCCAGCAGCTCGGGCGCATGCTCGAGCACTTCGACGACGAGGTCGAGGGCGAGTTCATCATCGAGCGGGCGGACGGCTCGCACCTGCCGATCGCCACCGCGGCCCGGCCGCTGCGCGACGACGGGGCGGGCCTCGACCTGCGCATCGTCACCATGATCGACGTGACCCGCCTCAAGGAGATGTCCGACGAGGTCAACCGGCTCAACGACATGGTCATCGCCCAGGCGCTGGACCTGAAGCGCCACTCGGAGGTGCTGGAGCAGAAGGTCCGCGAGCGCACCGCGGAGCTGCGCGAGGCGAACATGGCGTCGATCTACATGCTGGCCGTGGCGTCGGAAGCGCGCGACGAGGACACCGGGGCGCACGTCAGGCGGCTGCAGCGCTACGCGCAGGCGGTGGCCGAGCGGATGGGCCTGCCCGCGACCGAGGCGGAAGAGATCGGTTACTCGGCGATCTTGCACGACGTGGGCAAGATCCACGTGCCCGACGCGGTGCTCAAGAAGCCCGGCAAGCTCACCGACACGGAACGCGAGCAGATGCAACGGCACACCGTCATCGGCGAGGCAATTATCGCCGACGACGCTTTTTTCGCCATGTCGCGCCAGATCGCGCGCCACCACCACGAGAACTGGGACGGCTCGGGCTACCCCGACGGCCTGACGGGCGACACGATCGAGCTGCCGGCACGGATCGTGCACGTGGTGGATGTGTTCGACGCGCTGGTGAGCCCGCGCGTGTACAAGGACCCTTGGCCGCCGGACCGCGCGATCGACGCGATCCGCCATGGCGCGGGCACGCAGTTCGACCCGGCGGTGGTCGAGGCCTTCGTGGCGCTGTGCAAGGCCGGTGAGATCAAACGCATCGCCGATGAACTGGCGTAGGCGGGCGTGTTACAATCACCGCCATGAGCGCCACCCTCAAGCAAGCCGTTGATGTACTGGAAGCCATCGCCCCCGCGCGTTACGCCGAGGAATGGGACAACGTCGGCCTGCTGGTCGAGCCGACCAAGCCCCGACGGATTAATCGCGTGCTGCTGACGATCGACCTGACCGAGGCGGTGGTCGCCGAGGCGATCGACAAGAAGGCGGAGTTGGTCGTCAGCTACCACCCGCCGATCTTCGATGCGCTTAAGCGGATTACCGCGGGGCACTGGAAGCAGCGTATTGTGGCGCAGGCGATCGAGAAGCGCATCGCGGTTTATTCGCCGCACACCGCGCTCGACGCGGCGCCGGGTGGCGTCAACGACTGGCTGGCCGACGGCTTGGGCGCGAGGTCGGCGTTCGCGATCAAACCGCACATGGAACTGCCGGAGGGCCAGCAGCTCAAGCTGGTGGTGTTCGTGCCTGCCGAGCACGTCGACGCGCTGCGCGAGGCGTTGGCGGCGACGTGCTGCGCGGGCATGATCGGGGCATACGAGCAGTGCTCGTTCAACCTGTCGGGCGTCGGCACGTTCAAAGGCGACGATTCGACCAACCCCGCGGTGGGCCGGCGGGGTCGGCTGGAAACCGTCGACGAGGTGCGACTGGAGATGGTGTGCAGCGGTTGGCCGTATGCGCTGCAAGAGATCGAGCGCACGGTTCGCGAGAACCACCCGTACGAAGAACCGGCGTGGGACCTGTACCCGCTCGCGGCTAAGGCGTTAGAGCGGGTCGGCCAGGGGCGCGACGTGTCGCTGAATACGCCGGTGACGCTGAATACGCTGACCGGGCGGATCAAGAAACACCTGGGCTTGAAGCGGTTGCGCGTAGCCCCGGCCGAGGCGCACCGCAAGGGCAAGAAGGTCGACCACGTGCTGGTGTGCGCCGGTGCGGGCGGGTCGGTGCTCGGCGGCCGGCCGGCGGACGTGTATCTGACCGGTGAGATGCGCCACCACGACGTGCTCGAGGCGAACGCCGAGGGGGTAAGCGTGGTGCTTTGCGATCATACGAACACCGAGCGTGGATACCTGCCGACCTACCGGGGTAAGATACGCAAGGCGTTGGGCGGCAAGGTTGAGGTGGTCGTTGCGAAACGCGACCGCGAGCCGCTCGAGATCGTTTAACGGATGCGACAACACAGGAGGACTGGTCATGCGAGGTGCGATGAGCATCGCGGCGGTGTTGGCGTGTGCGGGCGCGGCGTGGGCTGAAACGGTGGACGTGCGATTCGTGGTGACCGTGCCCGATGGCACGCCGGCGGATGCGACGGTTTACCTGGCCGGGTCGGTCGGGGCGCTGGGCGGGTGGCGCGCCGATGGCTTGGCGCTCGAACGCCAGCAGGACGGCACATACGCGGCGACGGTCGCGCTCGAGGCCGGCCGACCGGTCGAGTACAAGGTGACGCTGGGAGCTTGGGCCATGGTGGAAAAAGACGCCAGCGGCGGCGAGGTCGCCAACCGCGAATTGACGCCGAGCGAGGGCGGAACGGTTAACGTGAAGGTGGCGGCGTGGGCGTCGACCGACCCCGATGCGCCGCAGCCGAAGCGTGAATCGACGGTGACGGGCAATGTGAAGGTTCACGAGGCGTTTGCGTCGGCGCACCTGCCGCGCAAACGGGCGCTGCGGGTTTACTTGCCGCCGGGGTATGAGGAGAACGCCGACAAGCGGTACGCCGTGTTTTACATGCACGACGGGAAGAACCTGTTCGACGCGGCGACGGCGTCGTTCGGCGTTGAGTGGCGGGCCGACGAGACCGCCGACCGGTTGATCAGCGCCGGGCGGATCGAACCGATCATCATTGTCGGCATCGATAACACCGATGCGCGGCTGGAGGAGTACGGGCTTGGCGAGACCGGCGACGCGTACGCGAAGTTTGTCGCTGAAGAGGTCAAGCCGTTCATCGACAAGACGTATCGCACGAAACCGGGCGCGGCGCACACCGCGCTCGGCGGGTCGTCGATGGGCGGGCTGACGTCGTTGCACATCGCGCGGCGTTACCCCGACGCGTTCAGCAAGCTCGCGGTGGTTTCGCCGGCGCTGGTACGCCACAACGGAAAGATATTCGGCGTGATCGAAACCGACGGGAGTTGGCTGAAGGGCAAGCGGGTGTGGTTTGACATGGGCACGAACGAGGGCGCGGTGTTTGACAAGGCCATCGACAGCACGCGCCGCCTTGAAAAACAGTTCAAGAGCCTCGGCCTGCTACCCGGCAAGGACTACTACTACCTCGAGGTGCACAACGCCAAGCACAACGAGGCCGCGTGGGCGGCGCGGTTCGACACGATACTGCTTTACCTGTTCGGCCGATCGGGGCGGTAGACCGCCACGCAACCGGGGGCTTCGGTGACGGCGACGCTGGCCAGTTGGACGTGGTCGGGCAGCGCTGCTCGCACCGTGTCGGCGATGTGCTGCGCGACGCGCTCGGCGGACGGGTTGACCGAAGCGAACGCGGGCAGGTCGTTGAGGTGGGCGTGCTGCATCGGCGCCAGCGCGTCGGCGAGTTGCTGTTCGAGCACGTGGAAATCGACCACCACGTCGATGTCGTCGAGCCGGTTGGCGGCAACGGTGAGCTTGACGAGCCAGTCGTGGCCGTGCGCGGGTTCGGTGGCGCCGTCGTGCAGCCGCAGGGCGTGCGTGGCGTTAAAGGTGCGTTCGATGGTCAGCTGGTACATCGCGGGCCTCGTGGGAAAGGCCGACGATTATAGCAGGAGCTTGGGCAAGCTCAGGCGACGGGCTGCACGGGTTGGGGCGCGGGCACGGGGCGCTCGATGAGGATGGTATCCTTCGGTACGCGAGCGAGGTTGATCGGATCGCCGACGAGCTTGCCCTCGGCGGTGACCATCTGCACGGTCGGCCGATCGAGGTGGTTGGGGTTGGCGGCGATGATCTGGGCGACCTTGCCGGTGGACAGGCGGACGAACGAACCGACGGGGAAAAGGCCGGAGGCTTGGACGAGCGCGCGGGCGGCGGGCCTGTAGAACTGGCCGGTCGAGGCCGAGCGGATGAGTTGTTCCATGGCCACGTAAGGCAGGCGGTTCTTGCGGTAGTTGCGCGGCGCGGTCAGCGCGGCGTAGACGTCGGCCACGGCGATCAGGCGCGCGTAATCGCAGATGTCGCTGTCGCGCAGGCCCTGCGGGTAACCGGTGCCGTTCTCGCGCTCGTGGTGCTGGTAGGCGGCGAGGCGCAGGATGTCGGGCAAGCCATCGACCAGGTCGAGTAGCGGCAGGGTGTAGGCGGTGTGGCATTGAACGCGGCCGCGGTCGATGTCGGTCAGCTGCTCGCCGCCGATACGCACGTGGTCGGGCACGAGGAGCATGCCCAGGTCGTACACCAGGCCCAGCAGGCCGAGCCGCTCGATGTCGCACGGGCCCCAGGTGAGCTGTGCGGCGGTGGCCATGGCCAACACCGATGCGGTCAGCGCGTGATCGGGCAGGTAGTCGTCGCGCCGTGGCACGGTCAGTGCCAACTGCGTGAAACGCTCGCGGTGGTTCAGCAGCCGCCGCATCATCTCCGAGAGGATGGGCGAGAACTCTTCAACCGAGACGCGTCGGCCGAGCTCGATCCGATCGTAGATCGCCTGCAACTCGGTGACGGCGCCGTTGCGCCAGTCGATCAATTCGTGGCGGAGCGGCCAAGGATCGCCGTGGCTGTGAAAGTTATCCCATATCTCCATCGGCTTGGGGTAGACGCGTTTGTCGATGCCGATCGCTTCGTGCAACAGATCTTCGACCATGCGATCGCAGGCGTCGATGTGTTGCTTGCGCAGCCGTGCCAGGTCGGCGTTGGGGCTGACCGAGGAGCGCTTCGCGTAGGTGGTGAGGTTGTGCGACAGGGATTCGTAGAGGTCGACCTGGTCGGCGTGTTGCCCGTCGTAATCGTCGGCGAGGACCACGGTGGGCTCGCTCTGGCCGAGCAGAAGCCGCAGGTGCCGGTCGGTGACGGCGGCGCCGGCGGGGATCACCTTCTGCCCGTTGGGCAGGAAGACGGCTTGGTCGAAGCGCGCTCCGACACGGATCGAAGTAACCGCGATACGCTGCATGGATTCACTGCCTGGTCGTTACACGGACAGCGCCCGACCCCGGACACTGCACTACTGGAGTTAGTATCGGCGGTTGCAAAACACGGATTGATGCAAAATATCCGCTATTTACAGGGGTTATCGGGGCTTGCCACCACCACCCAAAGCGTTAGGCTGTGCGATCCGACGACATCGGTTAACACGATTACTTGATCTACGAGGACGACGGATGAGCGATGCGGTGCTGATGGTTTCGGTAAGCGGGCTACGGGGCCTGATCGGTCGATCGCTGACGCCGGACGTGGCGGCGGGTTTCGCGGCGGCATATGGGTCGTGGCTGCGTGAGGAGACGGGCCAAGCCGCGCCACACGTGGTGTTCGGCCGAGACAGCCGGCCCTCGGGGGCCATGGTCGAGCAAGCCGCGGTCGCCGGGCTGACGTCGGTCGGTTGCCGGGTGACGACGCTGGGCATCGTGACCACGCCCTCGGCCGCGATCATGATCGAAGCGCTCGGCGCCGACGGCGGCATGGTCGCCACCGCCAGCCACAACCCGATCGCATGGAACGGCCTCAAGCCGCTGACCCGCGACGGCGTCGCCCCGCCGCCCGAACAATCGAAGAAGATCATCGAGCGTTTCGAGCAGAAGCGCTACGATTACGTCGACGTCGAATCGCTCCAGCCGTGTCATCACGACGACACCACGCACGCCGTGCACGTTGAGCGTGTGCTCGAGCACGTCGACGCAGAGGCGATCCGTCGCAAGAAGATCAAGGTGGTGCTCGACTCGGTGCACGGCGCCGGCGGGCCGGCCACGGCGATGCTGATGGAGGCGTTGGGTGTCGAGCTGGTGCACCTGTACGGCGAGACGACCGGCCTGTTCCCTCACACGCCCGAGCCCACCGCGGAGAACCTCGTCGGGCTGTGTGACGCGGTCAAGCAGCACGGCGCGGACATCGGCATGGCGCAAGACCCCGACGCCGATCGGTTGGCGCTGGTCGATGAAAACGGCGTGTACATCGGCGAAGAATACACGCTGGCGCTGTGCGCGATGCACCTGTTCGAGCGTCAGCCGGGCCCGGCGGCGGCGAACCTGTCAACGAGCCGGATGATCGACGACCTGGCGCAGCGGGCAGGCCACGCGGTGTACCGCACGCCGGTGGGCGAGGCGAACGTGGCCAAGAAGATGCGCGAAACCAGCTGCGTGGTCGGCGGCGAGGGCAACGGCGGGATCATCTGGCCGGCGATCGGCTACGTGCGCGACTCGCTGGCCGGCGCGGCGTTGGTGCTCGAGCTGATCGCCACGACCGGCAAGCCCGTCAGCGAACTGGTGGCGACGATCCCCGCGTACCAGATCGTCAAAGACAAGTTGCCGATCAAGCCCGGCATGGCCGAGGCCGCGGCCAAAGCGGTGGTCGAACGCTTCACGGGCGAGAAGATCGACCGGCAAGACGGCGTGCGCGTCGACCTTGCAGACGGCTGGGTGCACGTGCGGCCGTCGAACACGGAACCCATCATGCGGATCATCGCCGAAGCGGGCGATCGGGCTCGCGCCGACGAATTGATCGACACGGTGCGCCGCGCGATCAGTTGACCGGCTGTTCGCTTTGTTTCGGCACGAGCAACTCACCCTCCGCCCAGAAGCGTTGGCCGTCTGAGTCGGTGAACTGCACGAGCAGCAGCAAGCGTGAACCAGGCTCGGGCGATCCGTTGAGGCTGAGCTTGAACTCGTATGTGCGTGTTGCGCGGTCGTAGTGGGCGACGTTCTGGTCGGTGGTCTGTACAGACGCCGACCACTGGTACAGCAACTGTCGTTGGATGACCGACGCCCCATCCCGCTCAGGGACCCGGTACAGCTCGAAGCGGAACGAACCGACCGCTTTGGTTACGTCGTTGACGCGATCGCGAAACTCGACGTGCGCCGAGAGCACGTGCGACCCGACCGAATCGTCGAACCGCAGCGAGGTGAACGGGTGCACGCGCATCAGCGCCGGCTTGAACGGCCAATCGCCATTGCTTGGCACGGGTTCAGTGACCTGCTCGCCCTTGAGCGTCACCCGCTCACAACCGGCCACGGCGAAAGCAAAGGCGAACACGGCTGCGATGATGAAACCGACGCGTTTCATGGACGCAGCGTACGCGGCGCATCACCGATCATCAAGGCGTGCGGTTTCCGAGGGCGTTTGCCCGGCCCGCTTGCGGTCGATCGAGCTCTCCGCCGCCACGTACCCCAGCGCCGAGCCCAGCGCCACGGCCAACGCCGCAACCGCTTCAACCGAAGCGAGAATCGTGGCCTCGTGCTGAGGCCAAACCAACACCAGCAACGCCGCCACCTGGGCCGCGGCCGTGGCGATAAACTTGCGAGACAGATACCGTTTCATAGCAATCCTCCCCGGTTACAGGCCGAGCACGCGCCCGACCACCCCATCGATCACCCCCAAAACCTCCAACGCACCCGCCAGCGTCGCCTCGTCGAAGCCTGCCTGCGCCATCGCCCGTTGATACGCCGGGTCTTCCCGCAGCGCGTCGACCGACACCTCGACCAACTCCGCCCGCTCCACCGCGGCGGCCAGTTTCGGGTGGGCCTGGCGGAAGCGATCCCAGTTCAACTCCAAACGCTCCGCAACGATCTCGTGCAAACCGGTCCCGCTCATCGCCCGTCCTCCCGTTGTTGCTCGATCACCCACCGACGCAGGTCGGGCACGCGCTGCAACAGCGCGTCTTGCTGTTCGATCAAACCGATCGCACGCCGCTGCGCTTCGGCCGCCAGTTCGAGGTTGGTCCGGCGCTGCTCGGCCGCGGCGACTTGCTCAAGCCGGTTGTTCAGCAAAAGTTCCCTGGCCGTGACGTAAACCAAAACGTGCTCGCTAACCCACCGCGGTTCGAGCGTGGCCTGCGAAGCGAGATCGGCTTCGAAGCCCGCGCGTAACGCCTGCTTCTGCGCCGTGTGCCACCGCATGACCTGCTCGATGTCAGCGTCCACACGCTGCGCTTCGGTGTCCAACGTCGACGCCACGACACGCATCAATGGCGTGACCGAAGGCGGCGACGCACAGCCCGCCAACACCACCAACGCCAGGCTAACGATCGCTCTTGCCGTGAATGAACTCATGGGTCAACGCCTCCAGTATCTTGGCCAAGTGTTCCTGTGTCTGTTGGAACTGCATCATCGCCGCGGTGTTCCGGCGGACGGTCCGCACGAGCACGCTCAGCTTCTCGTCGCGGCGGTGGATCTGGTCGTGGGCCTGGCTCAACTGCCGTTCACGCCCCCGGCTGTGCGCCCGCTCCCACATCCATAACACGCCCATCAAGCCCGCCACCCCGAACTCAAGCAAAGCTTCGATCACAACCGCCCCCCGACCCGTTCGATCCACACGCGTGTCCGGTCCTGTTCCCAGTCGAGCTCGATCTTACGCAACGCCATCCGCGGCTCGCCTACGTCGACCGCCAGCCGATCGCCCACCCGCAGCCCGATTACCAAACCCGACAGGTCGACTTGCATGGCTGATCCGTTCGCTCCCGCGATTTGCGACAACCGCGCCACCCACTGTTCGAGTTCGAGCCTGTCGTCGCACGCATCGCTCGCCCGCTGGCCGCTGGCGATCTCTTCCGCGTATTTGCTCGACTGGTCGACACGTCGAAACTGAAAACGATCCCCGAAGTCGTGGTGCGAAACTACCGGCTCCCCCACGAATGGGTTGCCCGCCCACCGCACGCACTCCGTCGGTAAAGGGCTGGTCAGGCTCGCCGTGACACGCACCCGGGCCGTGCCCGCCTTTGCCGCATCAAACAGGTCCGCCGGCAGCGTATCGTCATCGAAGTACACGGCCGCACGCTCGCGGCGATTGATCACTACGCCCGGGTAGCGGTGCCAACTGATCCCATCGTTCACCGTGTACTCGACCACCACACCCACGCTCTGCCCCGTGGCGTCGAGCGCCAGCGCCGGGTCGAATCGCAACGGTTGTGGCACGATCGGTCGCCCTTCGTCAAACAGCGACGACAAATCGAACACGGGCGCGCCAAACGCGCCGTCCTCATTCAACACCCACAGCCGATACACGGATGCGACGCAATCGAAATCTGTGCTAATCGATTTGCTGTATTCGTTGTCGGCCTCGCCTTCGCCCGACAGATCCCAACCGGGCACCAACTCAAACGTTGACTCGACCACCTGCGCCGATGCCTGCCCACTCAACTTGATTGCGCGTGCCGACTCATTGACCTGCCGCTCGCCGATCACATTGCCCACAGCCGGCACTTGCACCCAAACGATCCGTCCGTGCCGTGATGAACGGATCGACACACGCGTTCGCACACCCCGGCCGTCCCAAACATGGTGCGTTCGCACGATCAACCCAAACCGATCGACCAACATACGCAACAGGTCCCCGGCCGTCGGCGCTTCCCCCCGCCCAAACCTGACCGGGTGCGACATCGCATCCAGTTCGAGCAGCGCCGCATCGAATCCCCCAACCGCACGCGCCAACGCCTTCAAGGCATCGCCCAACGTCAGAATGGCCGACACCGGCTCCAAAGGCGTGTCAAGCTGACGCGACCAATCGCAAACCGCCGATAAACCGACGCGATCCGATCGGCCTTCCACCCGGTAAGTAGCATGCTCAAAACGCCCACTAAACAGCACACACACGCGGTTTTCACCCACACCCAAAGCCACGGGTTGCAATACAACCACCTGTTGCCAAGCCAGCGCATCGATGCGTTGCCGCTGCCCCGCCGCCCACCCCGAAGCCGTGCGACTGATAGATAATTCGGCCAAGCGTTCCCCAGTTCGCCCCGTGCTTTGAACCGAACTCACGCGCACGTCCGGTCGCACTTCGCCGTTGACGATCGCCATCGGTTGCCCTTGCGTGATCGTCCGCTCGTTACCATCCAACATGGTCGTCGCATGCAACAACATCTCGCCCCACTTTCATAGCACCACCAACGGTTTGACCCCTTCGCCGATCGACCGCACGTAACGCGACCAAGGCGTAACGTGGTAATAACCCTCGTTGCCCCAAACCACGAAACGCCACCGCGTCGGTTCGACGGGCAAATCACGATCGACCTCAAGCCAATAAACGCCTTCCGCAACGCTGAAAACACCCGCCAATTGCTCGGCCTGCACCTCGACCTGCTCAAACAGCTCCACGCGATCCACTCGCGCAGCGCTGAACCGATCGGCCCACACCACCGCGAGCTTCAAACGGCCATCATCCATACGCGGCGACCAACCCGGCGCCGCCGGCCAAGCGGGCAAATCCATACCAACCAACGCGGGGGTCGCTCCGGTCTCTTCGCGCCCCGCTGCGTCGACACGACGCACAACAAACACCGCCCGTTTACCCGCGTCGGGTTGATCTTCGCCCGCGATCGCGTGCGTCAACTCGTCTTCACGCAACATCCGCGCCGGCGTGTCAAACCCTGACAACCCCAACGAATCAAACGGCCCATACACGTTCCACCCGCTCCACGGGAAACGCACACTCAGCAGCGGGTCGCCGATCAACTCGACCCCGCTGCGTATCAACGGCGTCGCCACCGCCCACGCTTCGCCCAGCGTCCAGCCGGCCTCGAGCCCCTCGAAAAATGAGCGAACCCGCGGCATGGCCGTCAAACTCACCGGCCGACTCGAACCCATGGTTGCCGTGTAACCCGCTTGCAGCGAAGTAATCGCCCAACTCGTGTCCTGGCTGTCCCTTAAGGTGGGTGCCGTGATGGCAAAATCGTCGAGCTGTGCGGCAAACACGCGTAAACCCGCAGGCTCTGCAAAATAGCCCTGCGGCGGTAATGACTCACGCCACCCCCACACAAAGCCGTCGCGATTGACCGACCCAAAGCCGGCGTCCGTCGGTGGGTCCGTTGGCTGCGTGGCAACCAAGGGTAACCGCAGCGATTGCCGTTCGAGCGATTCGGCCCACGCCAACATGTCGTTCATCATCGATTCGTAAACCGAACCCGTCGTCACCGCGTCGAGCCACAGCGTGGCGTTCGACCCATCGCCCAAGCCCTGCGTTTCGATCGCCAACGCTCGATCGACCACCGCCACGCTGTCGGCAAGTATCGGCCCGTCGATCCTCGCCGTGATCCGATACCCCGGGTGGTCGGTAGGCCGTGGCCGCGCAGGCTCTGACAACACCGCGAACGGGTTGGCGATCGGCGCCGTGACCCCGTTGATTTTCTGTAGCTGCCCGGCGATCGACTCCTCGTACCCATCGCCGCGCGTGTACCGTGCCGGCACACCGTGACCGATCAACAAGCCCGAAACCCGTGACGACATCGCATTGCGTTCAAGGTAGTCGTCCACCGAATCGCGTAACGATTCGAACTGTGTTTCGTCAACCACTTCATCGGCCGGCAACGACAGGCCAATCATGTTGGCGCATGGCACCCCACGCGCAACGCGATAATGCTCCGCCCATACCACCGAATCCGCCAACGCCGTGTTGTAAATCACAGCCCAGCGGCGCGGGTCATCCGCGTAATCCCCGCTCGGCTGAACCGATACCGGCCCGATGTAATCATCGGCAATCACCCACTCGTCAAGGTCGAACTCGCCGACCACACCGTGTTGCTTGTACACCACGCCAAAACGCATTTGCTGCGTGGGCACGCCGCCCGACGCAACCGCAACCGAATCAGTTTCGAAGCCGTTGACCCAGAGCGTCATCGTGTCGCTCGTGGCGTCAACCCCCAATTCGATCGTGTGCCACGCCAACCCCGCTAATAAATCAGCCGTCAACACAACGGCCCCGCCCCGCACGATGGTTATCGTGTTCACATCCGCATCGAACCGCACCTCAAAGGCCGCCTTCCCCCCTGCATCAACGCCTTGAAGCACGAGCAGTTCACCGCCCGTTACATCGTTCGGCCGCAACACAAACCGTGTATGCCACTGGGTCAGTTCGCCGCCGAGGCCGACCGACAAGTAGCACCCATCCAACCCCGCGAGCACGGTGCACCGCAACCCCGTCTGCCCGCGATCGGTATACGCCGCCTCACCGCTCTGACTCAGCGTGACACTCACTCGCCCACCCCCGTCCGGTACAGCTGTGCGATCTGTTCATCGGTCAGCGCATAATCCCACACCGCCAGTTCGTCCAGCCCCCCATCCCACGACCGTATATCCTGCACGCTCCACATGGCGATGCGGGCGGTCGTTTGAACGCTTTGCGCGTGCTTGGCCGCGCCTCGGGTAAACGACGCGGCCTGCTGCACACCGTCAACGAAGAACGTGTAAGCGCTCGCCGTGACCCGGATCGCCACGAAATACCACCGGTCGGCCTCGAGCGTCGGCGCACCGCTGGTGCGAAACTGGTTATCGTTCACCCCGATCGCGAGGTTGCCCTTAGAAAACGCCATGGCAATCCGCGCCAGGTACCAACCGCCGACCCCGCTGCTCGCGTTCGACTTGTCGATGATCCTCTGGTACGTCGCCGAGCCCCCGCCGCCGGGCTTGATCCACACGCCGATCGTAAAGTCGGTCTCCGCCAATTGCAGCGGGTGTGTGGTATCGATCACGCCCAACTCGATCGCATCGTCCGAGCCATCAAACTGGGCCGAACGATCGTCGTCCCAGGCCAACACCCCCGCCTGACCGAGCGTCACACCCGACACGTACTGACCGTGCGCAACGCCCATCTCGTCGGCAGCCACCGGGCCCGAAGCCTCCCCCAAACGCCAATAGGCCATCGGCGAAAGCGACATCACCAGCGAACGATAGCTCAGTTGCTCGCGCGGTCCCTCGGCAAACTCGCCGAAGTCCGGCACCTCGAAATCGATGTGACGCATCACCGCCATGTTGCCCTCACTCACTCCGGCCGACCGGCGCGGATCACCACCAGCACCACCACGTCCGACGCTTCCACGCTCACGCTGCCGCCGGCCGTCCGGCTGACATCGACCGTCAGCAAATCGCCCCGGCTGACCTGCTCGGTGCCATCCGATTTGACAATCGCCGACGCGCCATCGCCCTGCGCCGTCGAACGGAAGCCCGCGCCGTCAGCCGATGTGATCGCCGGGTCCGTCGTAGTGACCGCGGTCCCGTTGACGCTCACCGTAGCACTGATCCCATCGCCACCGCTCGATGAAACGATGTTCTGTCCCACCGAAACGATCACGTCGCTGATCACCCCGTCGGTCGGCACCACGCCCAACAACTTACCGTTCAACGAACCCGTTAAGTCGCCCTCGTGCTCGAACGCCGCGTGCACCGCGCCCACCAGCGTGAACGTGTCCGACAGGTAACGCTGCTGCAAATAGCCCGTGGCCGTGTCAAGTAGAAGCGCCGTCGTCCCCGGCAACAGCGACGGCAGGTCGAACTTCAACGCCACGTTGGCGCTCGCGCCGCCGTTGTCGTTGACCAGGCGAAACTCGGTCTCCGCGTCCTCGTCGCTGAACATCCGAACGTGCCGGTGCTCCGTGTCGGCGTCGCTTGTCGGTCCGCCGGTCAGCGCGTTGAGCGCCGCGGCGTCGACCGTGGCGCCGATCCCCGCCAACGCCTGGTCGATCTCGGCAACCGTCGACGACAGGCCGAGCATCGCCAGGTCCGGCACGGCTAAAAACGCCTCACCGCGCAGGTCCGTCACTTGTGTGATCGCACCGGCGTCGGTGGTCACCTCCGCCAGCGGCACAAACGAACTCCGATCCGCCGGCAACCCCGACTCACCGCTCTGCAACGCGCCCTGGCCGTCCAGCCAAAAGTGCGTGGTGGCGTTGTTCGTTAACGTCGCGCCGGCCGCCCCCTCAAACGCGATCGGTGTGTTGCCGATCAAGCACCGCCCGCCGCGCACGCCCACCGACAAGTCGCCGTCCGCGTAAACACGCAAGTCGTTCGCACGCCCCGCCGCCAGCAGCATCCGTTGCACCAGCTTGCGAAACTCCAAAAAATATGGGTTCCGCCCGGTGGGTATGTATTCCACCCCCGTGTGCTCATCCGCGTCGAGCGCCAGCAGGGCGTTGTCGTCCGGGTATAACTCCGCCATCGTGTTCCTCCTCACGGCGAGCACCGCTTCAGCGGTGCGGGCCTATCACAAACGGTTCCTCTCAGCCGTCCCACCGCAACGTGAAGCCCGGCTCAACTCTCAAGTTCTTTGCAGCCATCGGCACCGCATCAATCGCCACGACTCTCGGTGTTTCGAGCGTGCCGATCGTGCGCCCCGCCCGGTCCAACACCGTTGCGTCGACGGTGTGCTCGCCCGCCGACAGCCCCTCACGCCTCCAATGCCAGGCGGTCGCGTCGTTGCCGAACGACCCGTACCCAAACTCGCCCTGCGAAAACCCCGGCGCCGACACGTCGTCGTGCCCAAAACGCCCATCGCCGAACTGTGCCCCGAACCCCGCGCGAGCTTCGTCGCCGCGCCATAACCGCTCGCCGAGCCCCGACTGCCCGTCAACGCGCACCGACACCCGGCTGTCGACATCCAGCGACTCGTCACGCAACAACACCAACTCGGCGGTGCTCACAAAACCCGGCGACCACCCGCCCAAGTTCTCGCGGTGGTCGGACCACGGCCTGTCCACGGGCACCGCCATCAACTCGATGCGTCGCGGCCGGCCGGGCTCGACGTGCAACCACATCTCGCGCTGCTCGATCGTGTGCGACACGTCGTACAACACCCCGTCCAAGTAAACCTGCACCAGCCGGTCGCCTTGCTCCGGCGCCCGCCACATCAAGTGCGCCAAGCCTCGTGGGCCGTGCTCCGCCCAACGCGCCAGCACCATCTCGAACACGCTCTGCGTCGCTTGCATCACGGTTGCACCTGCGCGTAGCGCACTTGGTAGTCCATCGCCAGCCTCGGGCCGATCCGCCGCACCTGCTCGGTATCGAACACCAGCATCACCACCCGCTCGTGCGTCCGGCCCACATCGTCCACTAGGTCGCCGGGCTGACCGTCCATCGCCGATTCGATCGCACCGCGTTGGGCTTCGAGCGAGGCGATGTCGTCACCGACGAGCGTGCCGCTCTGATCGATCCGGCGGTTGGATCGGCCCATCGGCGTGATCCGTTCGCCGTCGACGCCGGGCGCCACGTGCGAAACCGCGCGCTGCTCGATGCCCCGCACCACAAAGCGGTGCGGCCCTGAGCCAAACAGGTCAATCCCGCGATAGCTGCTCATCGCCCCGCCCCCCTCAGTTCCGCACCAGCCGCCCGACCGTCGGCGCACGCCACACGTCCGCCCGGCCGTCACCGTCCGTGTCGATCAGCACGCGCGCCGCCTCCAACGACCTCGCCCAACGCAACGCATAGCGTCTCGCTTTCGATTCGAGCGCATCGTTCTCGCCGCCCGCCGCGATCCCCGCGCGGTAGGCCCGTTCCAGCGTGCCCAGCACCTCCAGCCGCTTGACCTGCCCGACCGACACGATCGCCGATTCGCCCAAAGCCTCAGCGGTGTCGTCGGTGTCGATGCCCAAGGCCAACATGAGCTGCGCGTGTACCTGGTCCATCTGCGGTCTAAACGTGTACACCGAAAGCGCCAGATCGCTGAGCCCGTCAAACTTTGTCGCGGCGTGCGCCAAATCGAGCGTGTGACCATCGATGATCTGCTCGATCGCGTAACTCGATGCGTGGGCCGCACCCGATCGCAGCGTAACGACCTGCCCAACTTCCAACGCGTCAAACCCGCCCGTGGCGCTGGTGACCGTGCCCCCGTTCACGGCCGCGTCGCCGACCCGCAACCGCAATTGTTCTGCCAGCGGCAGTTCCACGAACACGCCCGGCTCCACCGCCAGCAGGTCCGCATCGTTCGCAAAGTTCGCCATGATCGCTCTCCCGAAAGTAAGCCCGGCCGGGCGGTCTCCCGCCGCGACCGGGTTCTGCTAGTTCCAATCAGCTGACCGACAGGTTGCGGATCACGCCGTGCGCGTTCTCGTTGCGCAGCTCGAGCGTGTACTCGCCGATCACCTGCCCAACATCCTTGTCGCCGTTGGCCGCCAGCGGCTTGTAGTGGAAGCTGCGGCCCGCGAGCGGCAACACGTCCACCCGCGAGCTGTCCAGCAACAGCACCACATCGTTGGGCACCCACCGGCTGAGCACGACCCGGCACACACCGAAGTCCGATTCGTACACGCTGACGAGGTCACGGAAGCGCGTCTCGCCGCTGTCGAAGCTGCGCGTGGCCGTGACGAAACCGTTGATCCGCCGCTTCTGCAGGCCGTTGACCACGATCGTGTCGACGTTGCCGCTGCTGGCCGACCAGATGTCGCGCAGCGCGGCGTTGAGCGTGTCCTCGTCGAGCGCCGCGCCGACCGCGTCGACCTGGTTCGTGCTCAGTTGCGGGATGATGCCGTTCATCGATCGGCGGATCGTGGCCGAACCCTCCGGGTTCGACACGGCCGACACACCGTTGATCACGCTGTTTTCCAGGTCGCGGATCAGCTCACGCAGGCGTTCCTGCTTCTGGTAGTCCAACTCGTCGGCCAGGCCGATCTGGTTCGTGGCCAATTGCGTGCCGCTGACCTCGACGCCGGCCGTGAAGATCTGGGTGTAGTTCTGCCGGCGCGTGCGGTTGGTGAAGCGTGCGCTCGGCGCATCGTCGCCCTCCAACGCCGCGTTGCCGATGATGCGAACGACCTGCTGGTCGACCATCGCCTCGGCGGTCGTCCCGCCATAGCCACGCACCACGGTCAGCGTATCACCTGAGATGGCCGTCACCAGCATCACCTCGCTGGCGCCATCCGCCTTGACCTGATCGCCGACGCGGAAAATGACGCCGTCCATAACGTCCACCGATGTCGCCGACGTGGAAAAAGAGCCGTCGACCGTGGCGGTGTTGCCGATCAGTTCGTCTTCGAGCCATTCGTGAACGGTCGAAGTCACGCTACGCTGCGGGTCACCGAGGTGATCCAACAACGGCGTCTCGAACGGGCTGACGATCCCGATGACATCGCTGACGTCTTCCGCGATCTCCGGCAGCGTCGCACCCGCACTGTAAGTGGCCTTACCCGTAAAAGGCATGTGTCTGTCCTCCGTTTGCTCTGTTCGTTCAGTTCATCACGATCCGCTGCGACGCAGGCGCAGGTAGCGCAACAGGTCGCGGCGATCGCCCGATTGCGACGCGATCCGAGCCGCGTCGTCCAGGCCCCCGGGGCCCCCGCGCGGCCGGGCGCTCATGCCCCCCGCGCCTCGGCCGTCGCGACGGAACAGGTAAGGCTTGCGCGCCTTCAGCTGCTCCACCGCCTCGGCAAGGTCCGGCTCTTCGTCCGACGCGACCGCGATCTCCGTCAGCAGCCGGGCCGCCTCCAGGTCGATCGCGTCGGCCTCGATGAGCAGGTGGTCGATCCGCTGGCGTTGTTCGACCGCGTCCAGCGTCTGGCGTGACTCTTCCAGGTCCGCGCGGGCTTGCTCCAATTGCTCCTGCAATTCCACCAACCGCTGTTCCGCCGCTTGCGCCCGTTTGCGGTAACGGATCGACTCGCTCACCGGCACCAACTTCTCGCCGGCCTGCGAAACTTCGTCATTCGTGATTCCCAATTCGTCATTGGTCATCGATCCCCCGTCCGCCCGCATCGCGTCTTCCGTCACCGTTGCTTCGTCGATCGCTGTCGTTTCGTCGCTCATACCGTCTGCTCCGTCTGGCAATGTTGGTCGTAGCCCAACTCGGCGAGCACCTGCTCGCGTGGCACGCCCAGCTCGACTTTGAGCTGCGCTTCTTTCAATCGCTGTGTGGTGTTTTCCGGGATCGGTGAGGGCCAGTGCAGCGCCACACGCCGGTCCTCCGGCGACGTTTTCAGCACGCCCGCGACGTCCATCGCGTGCAACACCAGCTCGCAGAGCTGCGCCAGCCCGCGCCCGTAGGTCACCCGTTTCTTCTCCGTGCGGGCCAGCAGGCCCATCATCGCGATCCGCAGCGCGTTCTCGCTGGTCAGGTTGCCGGCCTTGTTGCGCAGCAGGCCCGCCGCGATGGGTGTGACCGTGCTGACCTTGTCCATCGCGTCGCGTATCTCGTTGATGTGCGCGTCTTCCGAGGGGTTGGGCCCGTCGCCGCCGAACGCCTCGATCGAGGCGTCGAGGTTCTGCGTCGTCCACATCTGCCCCGGGCCGACCGGCTTGTCCAAAAAGTTCTCGATGCCCTTGCCGAGGTACATCTTGAACGACTGGAACGTCACGCGGTTGGCGCGGTCGCTCATGCGCGTGTTCAGCTCGTCCTGCAGCGGGATCATCGGCTCGACCTCGCTGAGCCCCTCGTAGAAGAACGGCTGCGGCAGGTTCTGGATGTGCACCACGGGGATACGCCCCAACACATTCGGCCGCTCGTCGACCAATGCGCCGTCGCGATAAACGCGGACCCGATCCGCCGTCCAGTGTTCGGTGACATCGGCGGTCTTCTGCCGGCCGACCGCCCGCCCGCGGCGGTCGACGAGGCGTGACATGAACGAACCGTGGTCGATCTCGTTCAGCGGCTGCGTGTAGTGCAACATGTAGCCGTCGAGCGCGCGGTAATCGTTTTCATTCAGCACGGGGATCGCGCGGGGGGCCTCAACCGTCTCCAGCACGATGCGCGAGGCGTAGCTCAAGGCCCGCCGCGGAGAAGGGAGTTTAGACGGGGCCCGCCCGTGGCGCGCGTCCCCCAAGGCTGAATGATTTGTTTCGCCGGTGATCGCGGGCAGCCGATCGGCGCGGAGCATCAGGTCCACGAAGCCGTACACGCTGCCCATCAACGCCGCGTCTTGCAGGAAAGAGACGCCGCCGTTGGCCTCGAGCACGACCGCCAGCACGCGATCGATCAGCGCCGCAAGCGCCTTGTCGTCGGCCAATGATTGCACACGCACGGGCTTGCCGGCCATGAAATCGACGAGCGTGTGCACACGCCAGGCGATGTCGTTTTCGATGACGACCTCGCGGCGGTTGCCCTCGGCCGATCGCGTGAGCCGATCGGGCAGGCCGACCTGTTGGGCCGCGTTGTACTGCCGGTGCTCATTGGTGGCGTCGAAGTCGAGTTCGTTGCGGTAGTAAGCCCACAGCCGTTCGAGCGCCGGGCGGACCTGCGATCGGTGCTGGCTGATCATCAGGTTGAGCATCTCGTCGTCGAGCGTCGCGTTGTCGTGGATCGGTGTGATCATGTGTTCGTGCCCCGTAGTGCGTTCACCCTTGGGCGAGGCGGGCGGGCGGCGCGCACCCCGACGGCGCGTGCGGTAAAGCGTGTGGGGCCCTGGAGCAACAAGCCCGGTGTGCCCGCGGCACCGCGACGGGTTGCGCGCACGCAACTGACCGGGCCCTGCTGGAAAAGCCAGGCCGCCCGCACTAACATCCCCCGTCGCAACCGCTCGATAAGCCAAAAACACCCTTGGAGTACCCGCGATGCCCTATCCGGAACTGATGGTCGGTCCGATGCGCGAAGAACTGGTCAACCTCGGCGTGGCCGAACTGCGGTCACCCGAAGACGTTGACGCCTTTTTCGCCAAACCCGGCACGGCGATGCTGGTGATCAACAGCGTGTGCGGCTGCGCCGCGGGCGCGGCGAGGCCGGCCGTAGCCCTGTCGCTGCTCAGCGAGAACAAGCCCGACCACGTCGCCAGCGTGTTCGCCGGGCAGGATGTCGAGGCCACCGAAACGGCCCGCAGCCGCACCCCCCAACTGCCGCCGAGCAGCCCGTCGGTGGTGCTGTTCCGCGACGGCGAGCCCACGCATTATGTTCCCCGCCACCGCATCGAGGGCCGCGGCCCCGAAGAGATCGCCGGCGACATCACCGCGTGTTTCGACGACCTGGCGAAGGCGTGAATCGACTCGCGATCTCCCCTCTCCCGCCGGGAGAGGGTGGCCGAGCAAAGCGAGGTCGGGTGAGGGGGAAACCCGGCGTGCCGCCTTCCCCCGCCCCCAGCCCCTCCCGGCGGAGGGGAGAACGAAGCGCCTCCGCATCAACGCACGTGAAACGGATTCACCAATTAACTGATTCACTAATTCACGAATCAACTGATTCACAAACAACAGACCAACGAGAAATCCCCATGGGCACGTTCCACGACAACCTCGGCGAGTTGCACGGCATCACGGTGGTCGTCGACACCGACGGGCCGAACGTGTACGTCGGGCGGTGTCACGAGGCGACCGACCAGGTGGTCGTGTTGCACGACGTCGACCAGCACGCCGACGGGGCGGACGGCAAGAGCAAGGCCGAGTACCTGAAGCAGGCCGCGAAATGGGGCGTGTTCGCCAAGCACAAGCACCTGGTCATCGACCGGGCGAAGGCGGGGGTGGTGTCAGTGGTGCCGTTGAATCAGATGCCTTTGGAATAACCAAATCCCAAAGACCAAATCCCAATCAATGCTCAAAACCCAATGACCAAAAAAACAAGCCCCGGTCGCGGTGATCGGGGCTTGGGCGTTGGTTGGGGTTTGGTCATTCCGCTTCAGCGGCGGCTTCGACCTTCGTGTAGCCGTCGAGGTTGAAGACGACGATCTCGCCGTCGTCGAGGGTAAGGGTGAGGCGGTCGAGCCAGAGCTTGTCGTCCTTGGCGTGGGCATACCACGAGCCGGTCTTCTTCTGCTCGTAGCGTTCGACGGTGCCGACGGTCTCGTTGACCCAGCAGTCACCGTCGCGCTGGGGGATTTGCTGGGTGACCTTGACCCGCTGGCCGGGCTCAAACTTCTGCACGACATCGTTCATGGCGATCGCGGCTCCTCGATGACTCGCGGGACAGTTTAACAACTGCCCGGGTTTTGCTCACGGCAGCAAGTTGTCGCCGGTCATGTCGGCCGGCTGGTTCAGGCCCATCAGCGCCAGGGCGGTGGGCATCACGTCGGCGAGTTTGCCGCCCTCTTTCAAGGTGACCTTGCCGTCGCCGGCGTACCGCGGGTCGACCACGATGCACTCGACTTCGTAGGTCGTGTGGGCGGTGTGTGGGGCGTTGGTGGTCGGATCGAACATCTGCTCGCTGTTGCCGTGGTCGGCGGTCACGATCAGCCGGCCGCCCTTGGCCAGGGTCTTGTCGACGATGTCGCCCACGCACGCGTCGACGGTTTCCACGGCCTTGATCGCCGCGTCGAGCTTGCCGGTGTGGCCGACCATGTCGCCGTTGGCGAAGTTCACGAAGATCAGCGCGTAGTCCCGGTCGAGCGTGTCGAGCACGATGTCGCGGATCTCGTAGGCACTCATCTCCGGCTGCAGGTCGTAGGTCGCCACCTTTGGGCTCTGGGCCATCTGGCGGTCCTCGCCGGGGAACGGCTCGTCGCGGTAGTCGTTGAAGAAGAACGTGACGTGCGGGAACTTCTCGGTCTCGGCGCAGCGGAACTGCTTGAGGCCGAGCTTCGAGATGTACTCGCCGGCGATGTCGACCATCTTCGGCGGCTTCTCGTAAGCGACCGACAGGTTGGGGAACTGCTTGAACGACTGCTCGTAAGCGGTCATGCACACGTACTTCAGGTCGAGCTGCTCGCCGCGGTCGAAGCCCTTGCTGCCGGACTCGGGCGAGGGGGCGACGTTGCCGAAGAAATCGGGCTGCATGAACGCGCGGGTGATCTCACGGGGCCGGTCGCCACGGAAGTTGTAGAAGATGACGGTGTCGCCGGATTTGATGCGGGTCGCGGCGGGGTCGTCGCCGACGGTGCGGGGCGTGACGAACTCGTCGCCCTGCTGCGAGTCGTTGGTCGGGTTGTCGTAATAGACCTGCATCGCCTCGCCGGCGGTGGCGAAGTGCGGCGGGGCGTCGCCGCGACCGGTGAGCAAGTCGTAGGCCTGCCGCACGCGTTCCCAGCGGTTGTCGCGGTCCATCGCGAAGTACCGGCCGATGACCGACGCGACCTTGCCCACGCCGAGCTCGGCGCAGCTGGTTTCGATCTGTTCGATGTAGCCCTTGCCGGTGAACGGGCCGGAGTCGCGGCCGTCGGTGAAGCAGTGGATGGCGACCTTGCCCTGGCCGAGCTTCTTGCAGAGCTCGACGCAACCGGCGAGGTGCCCAAGCAAGGCGTGGACGCCGACGTCGGAGGCGAGGCCCATGATGTGCACGGTCGCGCCTGTCGATTTGGCATGTTCCACGGCCGATTTGAGTGCTTCATTATTAAAGAACTCGCCGTCGCGGATGGCCTTGGTGATGCGGACGGAGTCCTGGTAGACGACGCGGCCGGCGCCGATGTTCTGGTGTCCGACCTCGCTGTTGCCCATGGTGCCGTCGGGCAAGCCGACCTCTTCGCCGGACGTGTGGATGAGGGTGGTGGGGTATTGCTCGAGCAGCGCGTCGCAGCGCGGGGTGTGGGCGAGCTTCACGGCGTTGAACTCGTCGTGCTCGGGGTTGGGATTGACGCCCCAGCCGTCGCGAACGATGACCACCATCGGTGTGTGCAAATCTTGGCTCATGATGATTTTCTCAAGGTATCGGGGTGTGTGGTGGTGCGGATTGTAGGCGCTGGGCGCGCAGGATGCCAAAGCGGCGTTGAGAGCGCGTAAAAAGGGTTTTCGGCGCGTTCACGAGCGTATTGCAACGGGTGCAGCGCGCTGTTGTGAGCGCGCCGAAACGCGGCGCGCCGACGTTTTTCTATAAAGATTGCCTCGTGTGCAACCCGATATGTATGCCAACCGTTGTCAATTTATGGTTGACATCCATTTTTCGTCACGGTTACATTGATTGCAACGCTCCGAACCGGCCTTGTGAAAAGGAGACCACAAGCCATGGCTAAGAAGAAGGCAAAGAAGCGCGCCACCAAGAAGCGTGCGACCAAAAAGAAGGTAGTCCGCAAGAAGAAGGCTACCAAGAAGAAAGCCGCGAAGAAGAAGGTAGTCCGCAAGAAGAAGGCGAAGAAGAAAGCCACCAAGAAGAAGGCGAAGAAGAAAGTAGCCAAGCGGAAGACCAAGAAGAAGGCGACCAAGAAGAAGGCCAAGAAGAAGGCCAAGAAGAAGGTAGCCAAGAAGAAGAAGAAGAAGGCCACCAAGAAGAAGGCCACCAAGAAGAAGGCGAAGAAGAAAGCCACCAAGAAGAAGGCTAAGAAGAAGGCGACCAAGAAGCGCGCCACCAAGAAGAAGGCCACGAAGAAGAAGGCCAAGCGCCGCTGATCGACGAAGGCAGCGCGGCAACGGCCCGAACCGGTCGGGTCGGCCGCAGGATCGCTCGCTCCGACTTGAAGCGGTCCGCCCTTCGATTCAATCACAGGCCAATGGAGCGAACACGGGCGCCCTCGCGGGCGCCCTATTTTTTTGCCCCCGCACCACCTCG